>NZ_BOOP01000003.1 GCF_016863295.1 Planotetraspora phitsanulokensis | reverse complement strand
TTTCCGTCCTTGCGAGGCTGTTGTCCTTGGTTGCCGCAAAAGGCGCGAGCGCGAGGTCGAGCGCGGCGTTGAGTGGCCAAGGGTCATTTGCAATCTGACTCAGGGTGCTGCCTCCATGAAGCGCCGCAAGAATCAGCACCGCACTCTTCTGGGCGTCGACATCGGCCCTCCGAGTCTGATCTGAGGAGAAGTGTGTGTCGCCCGTGGTGCCGGACTGCAGCAACCGGTCAACCGTCTCGGCGATGAGTTCGCGCCACCGATCGAGGAAGTCGGCCCGCTCGGGCACATCACCTGTTTGTCGCATCGCCAGCACGTACGGCGACAGTGGGGTCATGAGCTCCTCGACCACCCGGCGGCGCCAGCCGGCCAGCTTCGCCCCATCAGTGACTCCAGCCAGACATGCGCTCTCGCGGGCCAAGACTTCCGCGAAGTGCGTCCTCATCAATCCCTCCCGGCCAGTCGACACCACTCACGCATCCCGCCATGTTATGGGACTATTTGGTCCATTTTACACCGATGCGGTGACGCTTTACAGCCGCAAGGCAATAGAGTCGTGGACTGGCAACGAGAATGGACTAAAAAGTCCATTGGTTGTTACCGTTCGCGCATGGCTACAGATGCGTACGTGGTGGCAGGGCTCGCACTCCGTTCGGGAAGTACGGTGGCTCGCTCTCACACCTGCGCCTTGACGATTTGTTGGGCCTATCGATGGTTGCAGCCTGCGAACACTCCGGGGTTCCCCCGGACCGCATCGACGAAATCGCAGCGGGCTGCGTGAACACCGCCCATGAGGGCATGCTTCGAGGTTCCTGACGACCGGCTCAACTTCAACGGGGGCGCCGTCGCCGTGGGCCATCCGTTCGGGGCCTCGGGAACCCGCTACGTGCTCACCCTCGCCATCTCGATGCGGGAGCGAAACGCTCGCTAGGGCGTTCTCGGTGTGTGCGCGGGCTCAGGGCAGGGTGTGGCCGTCCCGCTCGAGAACGACCAGGCATGAACCGGGATCAGCGTTCGACGGGGCCCGGCTCGAGCGCGGAGGTGTCCAAGTCACCCTTCCGCAGCCGAAAGACCTGAAGACGCAGGTCGTAGTACTTGTCCGTTTCTCCGACCCACTCCATCCCGATGCGGCGGGCGGCGCGTGTGCCGCGCTCGTTCTTGGGCCGTACGACGGCGAAGACCTCCTCTTCGCCGTTGCTGAAGGCATAGTGGGCCAGGGCATGACCCGCCTCGGCCGCCAACCCCCGCCCCCACGCCCACGGGGCGAGCTGGTAGCCCAACTCCAGGTCCTCGCCCTCCGGCGGCAGCGGAAGAATCTGACCCGAGCCCGCGACGCGCCCGCTCCCGGTCTCTTCGATCACCCACCGACCACTCGGGCGCCCTTCGGATCCCAGAGGTGCGGCGATCCATCCGGTGATCACCGCACGCATCTGGTCGAGGTCGTTGACGTGATCCATTGCCGGGGCCAGCCACCGGGAGACCTCCAAGCTGCCGTAGATGTCGAGCGCCCCGGCTGCGTCATCTTGATGCCACGGACGCAGCCGCAACCGCGGTGTGCTGATGGTCGAACCGACGATTGTGACCTCGTGAGTCAACGCTGCTCCTCGATGCGGGGACGAGGCACGCCGGACGGCGCGCTTAGCGGTTGATAACGCTACGCCGTATTGGACGAACTCGTCCATCTAGGCTCGCACCGGGTGACGTCACAGCGAGCCGGAGACAGCAGACGAAAGAGATGTGGCCTCCCGGGCACTAATCGAAGGAGAGTCAGGGGCACACATGACCTGGGCCGGCCGACAGCAAGGCCCAGAGCGGTCGAGCACTACGTCGGAAGTGAGATCGAGGCCGATGAGCGGCGGTACCACACGCGGTGTCGAACGCCCCGCAAGGTCGGCCAACTGAGGTCTCGCCGCCGACGCTGATCACCAATAGTCACCACCAGGGAGTTGCAGATGGACCCAACCCACGCACGTGAGTTGATCGAGGGTGAACGTGAACGCATCAAGGAACTTCTCACGTACTCAGCCGCTGAGCGGGCGGCTGCTCTGGAGGCGGCCGCTGATGCGAGGACCTCGGTCTTCGACTCGGCGAACCCGCTCGCCCAAGAGCTTCTTGACGATGCCGTAGCCGAGCAACTCAGCGCACGGTTGGCTGCACTCGATCGGGCCAGCGAGCGCCTGCGGGCCGGTACCTACGGAGTTTCGTTGCGTAGCGGTCGGCCGATCCCCGACGAGCGGCTTGAGGCTGACCCTGCGGCGGAGCTTCTCGTTGATGAGGTCGGGTAGGACGGCATGGCTGAGGCCGCGGTCTTGACCTCGTGCAGCGGGGAGAAGTTTGTCTTTCTGGTCGGCCTGTCTTCGGTTGTAGCAGTTCAGAGGCCGGATCTCATCTGTGGGAGTCCGGCTTTTTGATCGTCTGATCCTGATGATCTGTATGCCACCGCTGGTGAACACCTCGTCGAAGGTGTGTGAGAACTTGCCATCGTGGTCCCGGATCAGAAATTTAAACTGGTCGGCGCGCTCGTCCAGGTTCATCAGCAGGTTCCGGGCCTGCTGGGCAGTCCAAGCCCCGGTCGGGTTGGCGGTGACGCCAAGGATGTGCACACGGCGAGTCTCGATCTCCATCACGAAGAAGACGTACAGGCGCTTGAGGAAGACCGTGTCCACGTGCGAGAAGTCGCACGACAGGATCCCGGAAGCCTGAGAGGTCAGGAACCGCCGCCAGGTCGGTGACGCACGGCGTGGGGCGGGGCCGAGTCCGGCCTCCGTCAGAATCCGCCGGATCGTTCCTTCACCGACCCGATGCCCGAGGCCGAGCCGTGGCGACCAGTCGCCGGTGCCAGGCCACCCGGGTGCCCGGAGTCACGATCCGATGGAACCGAAGACGTTCAGACAGCAGTCGCGCCAACCCGGAAATCACAGCGCGGTCGGCCCACTCTGGCTTCGGACGGGGGACCTGACGGCGGAGCACTGCGACCTCGTGCCGCAACACCAAGATCTCCACCTCCTTCGACGCGTCGTTTCGCGACAGGAGCACCAGCCAGCGGAACAGACGGATCATGAGCAGATAGACGAGGCGGATCAACACAAGCTCTGAGGATAAGCCCAGGTCAGATGACCTGCACGAGTTCTGGCGCCTCACAGGTCGTCGCCGCCGAGCGCGGTAGAGGTCGTCCCCCTCTTTGGTGACGGTCGCGGCATCTGCGAAAGGACCTCCTCCGACGGCAGCCTTATGGCGCTTTGCTGCGATAAAGGGGTGTTTATCCGAATTGATATGGTATGCGGGTAAAGGTTCCCCAAAGCGAGCGCGAAGGAGGCACGGATGATCAAGCACGAGCAGATCGCCATGGTCCTCGACCATCCGGTCTACGACCGAAACGGGGACAAGGTCGGCGAGGTCAAGCACGTCTTTCCGGACGACGCGACGGGACGGCCCGAGTGGTTGTGCGTGAAGACGGGGCTGTTCGGGACCAAGGAGGCGTTCGTCCCCCTCAAGGACGCCGACTGGGTCGCCGACCACGTCGAGGTCCCGTACGAGAAGGCGTATCTCAAGAACGCGCCGAGTGTGGACCTGGACGGCGAAGGCCACCTGTCCCCCGAGCAGGAGCACGACCTCCACAGCTACTACGACCTGGACTGGCCCACCTCGCTTCGGGAGGACCAGCCCGGCGAGGCTGGCTGGGACCCCGTCGGCGACGAGCGCCCAGGCCTGAGCGGCGTCGGCCCGAGCGGCGGAGCGCTGAGCGCGGATGGCGCGACAACGGCGCCGGATGAGCGGCTCGACGCCGAGGGCGGCAGTTCGCCGTGGCCGCCGTCCTGATCAGCGTGTTCACGCGCGCCGGCGAGCCGCAGGGGCAGCTGGCCGCCGGCATCTCCGGCCGGCTCCACCTGTGGGAGAGCCCGGTCCGCACCCGTGTACCGGCTCCCCGCTCTGCCGTCCGCCCTGATTGGGCGACACCCCGTACGCGCGTGCGACTTCTGCCTGAGAGCGGCCCTCGACGACAACCGCAGTGATCTCAAGCCTGGCCTTCGACACGGCCAGACACTGGACCGCCGCAGTTTCCTATGTCTGGAGACATGCGTTTCCTATGTCCTGAACCAGCACACTGTCGTCCCGACGCAGCTCAGAGGGCTGATCCGAGTGATCGGGTCGGCCCTTTCGGCGTCTTGGGGACCACGATCATCTTGTGTCCGGCCTGATGGCGCTGCTTGACCACGGGTCAAGCGGGGGTGCCTCACGTGAGCCCACCAGCAGGGGCTAGTCATCGGCTATGACCTCCTTGGGGCGAGGAAGCCGGCGGCCTCGCCCCGCTCGCCCCGATCCGTTCTTGCGTAGTCCGCGCGCGGAGTAGTTGGCCCGCTTCCAGGACGTCGTCGACGCCGGGGTGCGCGCGGCGTGGCCGGGCTGGCTGCAGTCGATCGTGCCGAGTGAGATCGCGGGGGTCGTGGGGGGCGAGAGCTGATGTCGCAGACCGACTGCAGGTGCTCTGAACTGCGGAAAGACGTTGACGCGTCGATGTGCTCGGGTGCTCCGCGATCAACGAACCGATCGCAGAAAGAAGACCCGATGCAGGCTCACAGCCAAGAGCACCAACACGGGACTCCCTGTGTCGCTACGCCAACCGTGTGCGATGGGTGGGAGTCTAATGGGTGCGAGTTCTCCCCCCAGTCCGTGGAGCACCTCATGGCCGACGAGCCAGCCACCTTCCAAGTGGGTCAACCACCTGAGCCGACCGTGCCGTCGAGGAAGCGACCGCCGTGGTTGGGGATCGCGGTAAGCGTCACGGTGGGCCTGGTGGTGCTGGTCGCGGCAAGCGCCTTCGCTGCCGCGAACCGGGAGGACATGCAGTCCCCGTGCGACAGGGCGATGGTCCTTGTCAGTCAGGTAGACGACATCGTCGAGCACCAGGGCACGACGGTCGGATACGTCTCCCCAGACGAGACCACGCCGCTGTGGTCCACCCTTACGCGGATGGCGGATGGGCTCGCTGAGGGCTCGTATACGGACGTGGACGGTGCCCCGTCTAAGGAGCTTCAGGCCGCGTTGTTCGAGTTCGCTCGGACGTTGCCGACATCGCCGGGTGGGCTGTCGGACACGGGCGGCGATGTTCAGCAGTCGCTCCGCCACATCCGGGCCGCGTGCGCGTAATGCACCGTCGGCTCGATGCCGAACACGGCGACCATCATGCGGATTTCGGCGGCATCCATCCACGATTGCAATCCTTACCGAAGGGGGTTCGCGTGGGAGAGCCGATCGAGATTCCGCCACCCGTCCTCAATACGTTCGATCTGATCCGGGCTCTCGTCGACATGGCCGTCGAGGTGCTCAAGGAGTCGGCGCGTCCCGAGGTTCCGGAGCTGCATCAGGTCTTCGACAGCGATACAGGGACGGCCACGGACGTGGTCGGTGCCGTTCATATGACTGTGACCGCGCACATGACCGTGTCTGCCGAGGTTCAGCCGGCGATGCTGACGGTGCCCGAGGTCAAGATGGCCCGTGCGTGGCTGCGGTCTGCGAAGCCGGCCCTGATGGCAGCGAACCTGCTGGTTCTGCCCGTGTGGACCTGAATCTGCAGGACTGGTTTATCAGCACGGGGCAGATGCTTGAGACAGCGGTGGAGATACATGCGCGGGCCGTCGCTGCCGGTGTTTGACCCCTGGCTTCAGGCCAAGACGCATAGGGGACTGGGGACCATCTGGGGACCACACGTCATGCGCGGAGCCGAACAACGCGCACGTCAGCACACGTCGTCCATGGCTACCTGAAGGCCGTTGAGCTGCAAAAACGCCTACCCCTACTTCCTGGGGGTCAAGGGGTCGCAGGTTCAAATCCTGTCGTCCCGACTCTGTTTCGGCAGGTCGGAGCCGTGATCACGAAAAGATGTGATCACGGCTTTGAACCATTCCCGCAAGTTACTGACCAGTAGTGACCGCTTTGCCAAACCTTGCCATAAAACTTCTTACTGTGTCTGGCGTGGACAACCTCTTAGGTGAGTTCCTCCGTGCCCGACGAGAGGCGACAACCGTCGAACGGGCGGGGCTACTGCGAGGCACGGGCAACCGCCGCACGCCAGGGTTGCGCCGCGACGAGGTCGCAATGCTGGCAGGAGTCAGCGTCGACTACTACATGCGACTGGAGCAGGGAAGGGAACGCAGCCCCTCCGATGCTGTGCTAAATGCCCTGGCCGGGGTCTTCGGCCTTGACTACGAGGCCACAGAACACCTGTATGAGCTTGCCCGTTCTACGCGAGGAAGTTTCAGACGTACGCATGTGGCCGACCGCGTCTCCCCGTCCGTTCTACGCCTCGTGAACAACTGGGAGCATGCCCTGGCGTTTGTGGTAAACCGCCGGTTAGACGTGCTCGTGCAAAACGCCGAGACCGCAGCCTTTCTTGAGGGTTTGTCCGATAGCGACAACCTGCTTCGACTGACCTTCCTCAACCCGGCGTCACGCGAATTCTTCCTCGACTGGGAACAGGAGGCACGGTTCAAGGTCGCCCATATGCGCGCCGCGGTCGGTGCAGACCTCGACGACCCATCGGTTCTCACCCTGGTGGAGGAGTTATCGCTCGCAAGCGAGGACTTTCGCCGAATGTGGGAAAGCCATGACATACAGGTCAAACCGCATGAGATAGGGCGCTACCACCATCATCGCGTCGGCGATCTGACTCTCTGGCATGCGACGTTCTCCATCGACGGTGTCCCCGGCCAGCGACTCTTTGTCGCACATGCCGAGCCCGGCACCCCATCCGACGACGCCCTGGCCAGGTTGTCTGCCAGCCGGTGCTGAGTGGGACCCAGCTCAGCCAGCACACACGCGTAACCTGATCATGAAAGGAGCGGCCCCCGGCACCATCCGAGAGGCCGCCCACAACACCATCGAAGACACGCCCCCACCAGGACGGCCTACCCGCAAGCGTACGACCCGGGAGGCCGCATTGACCGAAACCGACCAGCCGACATTCCCCGAATGGGCCTGCCGCGGCGCCTGCAACCACGCCGCCCGGCAGACCTGGACGGCCTACCACCACACGCGCGACGCCTACTACCGAGCCGTCGACGCCGCCGTGGCCGCCTGGACCAAGGCAGGGAAGAGCGGCGACGCCTGCGGAGGCGCCCGGGTACGGGCGAGCTGGTGAAGATGCTCGGCGGCTCGATGCCTGAACCGGATATGGCGCGGGGTCCCGGTATGAGCCGGGACCCCGCGTTCACACGTCAGCCGCTCATGGGAATGACCCGTTGCCCCGTTCATCCCCCCATCGGGGCGAGCAGTTTCTGCATCCGGTCGATCTCGATGCGCTGGTCGGCGTCGACATGGCCGGCGAACTGGTCGATTTCCGGTTCCTGGCCTCCCTTGTCGGCATAGAGCTGCTCCACCATCTGCAGCGCGCCCATGTGGTGCTGAATCATGTACCGGTAAAACAGCCGGTCGAATGTCGCGCCCTTGGCGTTCTGCAGTTCGGCCATCTGCTCCTCGGTGAGCATTCCCGGCATCAGATCGCCACTCTGGTGGTCGTGGCCGGAATCCACGCTGGGCACCTGCTCGAGCCGCGCCCGAAGCCAGCGCACCATCAGCCCGATCTCATCCTGCTGCGAGACCTCGATCCGCTTGGCGAGCCGCGGGAGGTCCTTGCTCGCGCTACGGCCCGCGACCAGAGCGGTCATCCGCAACGCCTGGGAGTGGTGTCGGATCATGCCTTGCATGAATCGCACGTCGGCGTCGGTGTACTCGCGTCCGTCGGAGCGCGGCACCTCGTCGGCGGGAAGTACCTTGCTGCTCTGTCCCGGCGGCCCCGGCTGGACGACGGTCGGTTTCGGGCCTTCGGCCGTACACGCGGTGAGCGCGGCAGCGATCAGCAGAGGCGGAAGGAACCGCTGGAACAGTTTCGATGACTTCATGGTCTGCGCTTGCTTCCGAACGTGCTGGGGACCGGGCTAAACCGGAGGATGTGACACCTATAGCACATTTACCGAAAATTCAGTTACTGTCTCCCCAGCATCGCGTAGATCTTGCCGGATTGGCTGGACATAAGACATCCAGTGGTTAAGTCACGCGGCGCGTAGTCATGCCAGAAAGACCCAGAAAAGGAGGGTGCGACCGATGCATATCGGCCGTACGGCACATTGGGGACGTGCTTGGTTACGCAAACTCAGTGTCATCGCCGCGGGAACGGTCCTGGTGGGACTCATGCCCGCGACGGCGATGGCGGATGACGCCGATCCACGAATCGGACTGGGCGCCGGGTGGCTCGATGCCCAGCAGGCCGCCAGCGGGCTGGAGCTTCTGGCCCACCAGGATCGGCCGGAGGGCTTCTACCAGCCCTCCAACCCGGGCAACCTGTCGTACGCCAACTCCGACATGGCGTTCAGCGGCAAGTACGCGTTCGTGGGCAACTTCAACGGCTTCAACATCTACGACATCTCCGCACCCTCGAACCCGGTCCTGACCACGTCCGTGGTGTGCCCCGGCGGCCAAGGCGACATGTCCGTGTACGGCAACCTCCTTTTCATGTCGGTGGAGGAGACCCGAGGACGGCTGGACTGCGGCACCCAGGGCGCGAGTGGCACGGTCAACCCGGACCGCTTCCGCGGCGTCCGCGTCTTCGACGTGAGCGACATCACCAAGCCGGTCCAGGTGGCCGCCGTGCAGACCTGCCGCGGGTCCCACACGCACACTCTCGTCACCAGCAAGAACGACCCGGAGAACGTCTACGTCTACGTCTCCGGCACGGCCGGTGTCCGCTCGGGCGCCGAACTGGCCGGCTGCGCGAACACGGCGGCGACCGACCCGAACACGTCCCTGTGGCGGATCGACATCATCCGGGTGCCGCTGGCCGCCCCGCAGAACGCCTCGATCGTGAACCAGCCCCGGCTGTTCGCCAACCCGGAGACCGGGGCGCTCGACGGCCTGCAGAACAACCCGTCCACTCCGCAGCACCCGTCCGGCTCGAACTGGTCGCCCCGGCCGGTCACCAATCATTGCCACGACATCACCGCGTACTCCGAGATCGGCCTGGCCGCGGCCGCCTGCGCCGGTAACGGGCTCCTGCTGGACATCTCCGACCCGGCCAATCCCGTCCGGCTCGACGAGGTCTCGGACCCGAACTTCGCGTACTGGCACTCGGCCACGCTGAACAACGACGGAACGAAGGTCATCTTCACCGACGAGTGGGGCGGCGGCACCGGGGCGCGTTGCCGGACCACCGACGAGCCTTCGTGGGGCGCGGACGCGATCTACGACATCGTGGACGGCAAGCTCAAGTTCGCCAGCTACTACAAGCTCCCGGTCGCGCAGACGACGCAGGAGAACTGTGTGGCGCACAACGGCTCGCTCATCCCCGTACCCGGACGGGACATCATGGTCCAGGCCTGGTACCAGGGCGGCGTCTCGGCGTTCGACTTCACCGACTCCGCACACCCGCGCGAGATCGCGTTCTTCGACCGCGGTCCGATCAACGCGAGTGCCCTGGTCACCGGCGGCTTCTGGTCCGCGTACTACTACAACGGCCATATCTACGGCAGCGAGATCGCCCGCGGGTTCGACGCGTTCGCGCTGACCCCGAGCGAGCACCTGGACAAGGCGGAGATCGACGCCGCCGCGACGGTCGGCTTCGACAGGTTCAACGCGCAGCACCAGCCCAAGCTGAGCTGGCCGGCGAGCTTCGAGCTCGTGCGGGCCTACTACGCGCAGGCACTGCGCACTGGCACCCTGAAAGCCAACACGGCCGCGAACGTTCGCAAGTTCGTCGACCGGGCGGAGAGGTTCAAGGACGGCCCGCAGGCGAACGCCGCCGTGGCGCAGCTTCGCGCCGTCTCCCACCAGCTCGACACCTCCGTCAGCGCGCAAGCCACGTTGGCGAAGTCGCTGAACGACCTCGCCGACGCGCTCGACCGTACGGCATAGCGGACGAGAGGGGGCGCCCAGCCCGGGGCGTCCCCTCAACCCCGTCGTGCGGTCAGTCGCCGGCGGTTCAGCGTCCGCGAACCGCGCCGGAGCCGATGTCGATCACATCGACGAGTCGGTGAGGGGGACATGCTCCTCGACCTGCTGAGGCTCCGGCAGCAAGTGACGTGATAGCCCAGTTGCCGGACATGAAGTACCTGCGTTGCGCCCAGGATCTTCCACCATGATGCCCGCACTCCGCGTGGAGGATTGTCGGCGGAGGTATGGGCGCTGGGCTCGCACCGTGTCTGGACCGTGGCGCGCTTACCGCCCCCAGACCAACGGCAAGGTCGATGCGCGGCGCTTCAACTCCAGCCTGACGTGCCCCGGAGCGGAGCGGAGCTGTGACTGCGACTGCGGTTCCTAGAGCACCGGTCACCGGGCTATAGGATCCCCCTCCAAAAGACTGACGAAGGGTGCGTCGCCATCTCCTGCTATCACTCATCTGGCTTGCCGATCACTGAGGATGGCGCTCGGTGAGCGGAGGGGTGGCCCTGCAGGCGTTCCTGAGCGGGTTGGCCCTGGGTACGGCCTACGGCTTGATCGCGATGGGGTTCAGCCTCGTCTACCGGCTCACCGGCGTGATCTCCTTCGCGCACGGCGATCTCGTGGTCGGCGGCGTGTTCATCGGTGTGCTGGTGGTGCTCGGGTCCACGCCGGTGGCGGCGTCCCTGGACGTGGTGCACTCCATCGGGCTGGCGGTGCTGATCGTCGCCGCGGGAGCGGCACTGTCGGCGTGCGTCTACCTCGTCGCCGTACGGCCCTTCCTGCCGGGAGTCGGGCACCGGTCCACCCGCGGGGACGTCTTGGGCTGGGTGGCGGGTGGCCTGGCCGCCGGCCTGCTGATCCGGGAGGTTCTCGGGCTGGTGCTCACGCAGGACGCGTACGCGGTCCCGGATCCGTTGCGCCTTGGCAGCCTGACGCCTTCAGGGGTGCTGCAACTGCCCGGGGGAGGGACGGTGGCGGTGCGCACTCTCGGGGTCATAGGGATCGGGTTGGCCGTGGGGATCCTGGTCGAGCGGCTGCTCGTGCTCACCCCGGTCGGCACGGCGATGAAGGCGGTCAGTGAGGACCCCACCGCCGCCGCGCTGCTCGGGCTCCCGGTGCGGCGGCTGGTGCTCGTCGCTTTCGTGGTGGCCGGCGCGCTGGCGGGTCTGGCGGGGCTTCTGATCTCCCCAGACCGTTCGCTCGGTGTCGACGACGGCGTCGTCCTCGGTCTCAAGGCGATGGCGGCCGCGCTGGTGGGCGGCCTGGGATCGGTGCGTGGCGCGCTGGCCGGAGGGCTGGCGCTCGGCGTGATCGAGTCGTTCGTCGTCGCATCGAGCGTTCTCGGCCCCCACTACGCCGACGTGGTACCGCTGGCCATCCTGCTGATCGTGCTCGCACTCGGACGGCGGGGCCTGCGATCGCCGCTGCGTGAGGACCTGGAATGACAGTCGAGCTGGCACACCATCTGTACCTGTTGATCGCGGTGCTGGGGCTCGCGCTGTCCGTCTCGTACGGAGGGCAACCCGTCCTGTGCCAAGGCGCGTTCCTGGCCGTGGGCGGTTTCGGTGTCGTGCATCTGGAACGCGCCGGATTGCCGCTCGCAGCGGCCGTGCTCGCCGCCGCCGCGATCGCGGCGTGCGCCGGCTACCTGGTCGGCCTGCTCACGGCTCGTCTGCGCGGCGCGGCGGTCGCGTTGTCGACATGGGCGTTCGCCTGGCTCGTGTACGAGTTGCTCCATGCGTTTCCTGCGGTGTCCGGTGGGAGCCAAGGGCTGGTTCGCCCGACACCGGCCCGCCTGAACTCACCGTTCTTCGGCGTGACCGTCACTCTCACCCCGTGGGTGCACGTCGCCGTGGCGGGAACGCTGTGCCTGTTGTCACTGGCCGCCGTGGCCCGGCTGACCCGCGGGCCGGCCGGCCTGGACTGGGCGGCCCTTCGCGAGACTCCCGCGCTGGCCACGTCCCTCGGGGTGCCGGTGCTTCGTCGCAGGGCTGCTCTCTTCGCCACGACCGCGGCCATCGCGGCGGTGTCCGGCGCGGGCATCACCGTGCTGCTCGGGGTAGCGGCCCCATCCGACGTCTCGCCATTGCTGTCCCTCCAGTTGTTCGTGGCGGCGCTGATCGGGGGTACGGCACGGCTGTGGGGGCCGGTGCTCGGCCTGCTCGTGATCGCCGTGATTCCACCGCTGGGCGACGCGCTCGCCGGCGCGGTAGGTCTGCCGGCCGAGGCATCCGGTGGCGTGCTCACCGCCTTGGCGCTGGTCGCGGTTCCGTTCCTCCGCGAGCCGATCGAACGGCTGGCGTCCCGGTGGCCCGAGCGGACGGAGCGCCCGCGTGAACCAGTGGAACATTCCGGGGAATCCGCCACCCCCACCGCGTCCCGGGAGGGGGTGATGTTGGTCGCCCAGGGGCTGGATGTCGGTATCGGGGAGACGGACATCCTCACGGGAGTGGACTTGGAGGTGCGAGCCGGAGAGGTCCACGCGCTCATCGGCCCCAACGGCAGCGGCAAGACGACGGCCTTACGCGCCCTCGCAGGTGCTCTGCGTCCCAAGGGCGGCCGGATTCTGCTGGAGGAGACCGACGTCACCGGGGCCGGCCAGTTCGAGATGGTCAGGAGGGGAGTGACCCGGACGTTCCAGCGCACCGTCGGTCTGGAGCGGCTCTGTCCTCACAGTCAGGTGCTGCTCGGGGTGCGCGGAGGAACACCGGTGCCGTTCGCCGCCGTCCGGCACCTTTTCGGAAGTGCGTCGATGCAGGACCACGCCGCCACTGCCGACCGCGAGGTATGGAGGGCGCTGCATGTGACGGAACTCGCCCAGCGCGCGTTCGACCGCCCGGGCGCGCTCGGCGCCGGCGAACAGCGTCTCCTGCAGGTGGCCCGGGCCGTCGCGACCGGGGCGCGCGTGCTCCTGCTCGACGAACCGGCCGTCGGCATGACCGGGCCGGAACGAGCCGCCCTGGCCCGTGTCCTGCGTCGCCTCGCGGCAGGCGGCGTGGCCGTCCTGCTGGTCGAACATGACCTGGCGCTGGTGTACGGCGTCGCCGACAGGATCACCGTCCTGGATCGCGGCCGGGTGCTGGCGAGCGGAACCCCCGAGTCGACGGCCGCCGATCCCGCCGTACGCCGGATCTACCTCGGCGATGCGGATCCGTCGTCCACCCGCGCCTGACGTGCTGAGAGGAGACCGCGTGGCGCTGCTCGACGTTCGCGGACTGTGCGCCCGCCACGGCGCTGTACCGGTGCTGGACGACGTGTCCTTTCACATCGAGCGCGGCGAGATCGTCGCGTTGCTCGGCGGCAACGGCGCGGGTAAGTCGACCGTCGCCCGTGCGGTGTCGGGCCTGCATCGGCCGAGCTCGGGCGAGGTGATGTTCGACGGCCGGGACATCACCCGGGCTGACCCACGGCGGATCGTCCAGGGGGGACTGAGTCACGTGCCCGACGGCAGACGCGTCTTCCCCAGTCTCACCGTCGAGGAGAACCTGACCCTCGGCGCCTATCTCGACGGCCGCAGGAAGAACGTCGTCGCCCAGCGCCGAGAGGCCGTCTACCGGACCTTTCCGCGTCTGGCGGAGCGGCGCGCGCAGCGCGCCGGCAGCCTGTCCGGCGGAGAGCAGCAGATGCTCGTCATCGGCCGCGGCCTCATGTCGGACCCCTCGCTGCTGGTCCTCGACGAACCGTCGGCTGGTCTGGCTCCTGCGTCGATCGCCGCGCTCGCCGAGGACATCGCCGCCATCCGGGCCGCGGGCACAGCCGTTCTGCTCATCGAGCAACACCTTCAGCTGGCTTTGCGGCTCGCCGATCGGCTCGTCGTGCTGCAGGAAGGTCACGTGATCCTCAGCGGGTCCACCGCGGCGGTGGCGGCCGACCCGCGGATCGGCCGGATGTACTTCGGCGACGGCAACCCCCTGAAGTGAGCCGCTCCCGCTTTCCCGGAGGCCCTGATATGCGTCCCCGTGGTGACGGGCGTCAGTCCTGCAACTGGTTCACCGAGGGGATGGTGTCGGAGAGCGGGTCGTCGCCGACGGGTTCGAAGACGAAGCCGTGGAACCGGGCGAAGTACATGTCGCTGGGGTTCACCCCCTCGTGCTGGTCGGCCGCGTAGCCGCGGTAGTCGCCGTTGGCGCCGGTGATGCTGATCTTGTTCAGGGCCTCCATGAGCGGCTCGCCCGGCGCGCCGCTCTCGCTGAGCGATGCGGCGACCAGGTGAACCGCGTCGTAGGAGAACATCGGCCAGTCCGGCGGCTGCACGACCTGCTTGCCGTCCTGGCGGACACCGACCAGATCGACGCCCATCTTCGCCTCGTAGCCTGCGCGGAACTGCTCGAACGGCCCCGGCCCGACCTCGCTGGTCATCCGGAATGAGACGAAGGTGACCTGGTCGAGCCATTCCGGATGCTCGGCGAGGCGCCGGCGGACCAGCGGGTCCTCACCGGTGGGCCCGGTGTAGACGGGCACCTTCCAGCCCAGCGCGTTGACGGCCTGGATGGCCGCGATCACGTCGCTCGCGCTCGCCCACACCACGAGCTTGTCGGCGCCCGCCTGCCGCGCGGCCAGCACCTGCGTCGTCAGGTCGGGGGAGCGCGCCGGCGCCTTCTGATCCGCCACCACCTCGACCTCGTCGATCTTGAAGGCCTGTAGCAGCGCCTCCCGGCCCTGTTCCCCGTACGTCGAGTCGTCACTGATCACGCCGACCTTGGGGCGGCTGTTCGCGATGTAGTCGGCGAGGCGGCGCGCCATCGGCTTGTTGGCCGGCGCCATGCGGAAAAGGCTCGGCCAGCGGGACGGGTCGATCAGCGCCTCGCCGCCTTCGAAGCAGATGAAGACCGGCAGGTGCGCGGCGTCGGTGATCGGCGCGACGGAGGCCGCGCCGGTCCCGTCAGTGAGCAGAACGGCCGCGTGGTCGTCGACCGCCTTGCGGGCGTTCGCCGCGGCCTTGGCCGGCGACCCGGCGTTGTCGAGCACAGTCAGCCTGACCCGGCGCGATCCGGACGAGGTGGTGACCCCGCCGTGCGCGTTGAGCTCGTCGATCGCGAGCCGCGCCCCTCGTTCGATGAAGGCGTCGATCCACGGCTCTGTGGACACCGGCGCGCTGACCACCACCAGTAGGTCGTCGGCGGCGGCCCCCTGCGACCCGCCGCCCGAGCAGGCGGAGATCAACACGATGAGCGCGGCGAGCCACATCGGCACCATCCGTGGCCTGTGGCCACGCCGGCGAACCTGATAGCGTCGCCGCCCACGGGCGCGTCCGCCCGTTTTGAGGGATTCCTGCCCGATCATGCGCAGGACCTTATCTCACCTCCCGAGGGACCATTTCATGAACATCACACGACTGATCGCTGCGGCGAGCGTCGCCGTCGCCGCCGTGGCATCGCTCGCCGCTTGCGGGGAGACTTCGAACGGCACTGCTCAGGCAAGCCCCGTGAGCGCGACTTCGGCGGCGGCGAGCCCTGCGGCGGCGGGCAACGGCATCCCCTGCTCGCAGGCCGGCGACCTGACCGGCACGCCGGACCGGCAGCCGCCCGCGGACCTGCCGATGCCGTCCGGCGGGCAGTTGTACATGTCCAAGGGGCCCTTCGGCAAGACCGAACTGTTCTTCCTCGCGAAGGACGCGGATCCCACCAACCTCGACAGTGTTCGCGACGAGGCCGCGGACGTGCTCGCCAAGGCCGGGTACAAGATCGAGCGCAAGGACCAGGAAGAAGGCTCGGAGGCCGAAGCGCACCTGTCTGGACCTCACGACGTGGCCATTCAGGTGATCCAGCTGTGCGAAGGAAAGGTCCGGGTCAAGTACACGTTGTCGTAGGAGACGAACGCCGGCCCGTGGCTTCCTACATTTGTCGCACGAGACCCTGACGGCTTCGCCAACGGGTACGCGCGCTGCTGGAGGCGGTGCACGGGCCGGCCCCCGTACGACGCCGACGCGCGGTACGGCATCGAACGGGCACGGAGATCACGCCCGCAACGTCCCGGAAGTAGTTAACCTTCGACAAACGTCTATTGACTCCTTACTTCCGATCTCTTTACCTTTTGCCCCAGATGTCCAACTGTGGACGGGTTATTGGGAGACGGAATGTTCAAGAGACGTAAGGGCCGGATGAGGCATGCCCTGCCCGCGATCGGTACGGCAGGCCTTCTCGCATTCGCCGTGTCGGCCTTGACATTCCAGGGGCCCGCGTTCTCGGGTCAGGCGGCCCTGTCCGCGGGAAGCCAGACGAGCGCCTCTCTGCAGCTTCCCGGCGAGGAGGAGGACGGCGGTCCCGCCGAGCCGGCGAAATACCTCACGCAGAAGTTCACCTCCGGCCAGGAGGTGACGGCCGCGCAGATCAAGCAATCGGTCCAGCAGGCCAAGGCGCTCAAGCCCGGCGACGGCACCTGGGACCTTGTCGGCCCCTCGAACATCGGAGGCCGGGTCACCGACCTGGCCGTCGACCCCGCCCACACCGACACGTTGTACGTCGCGGCCTCCGGCGGCGGCGTCTGGAAGAGCACGGACGCCGGCAACACCTTCGAGCCGGCCTGGCCGGGCGACAACACGCAGACGGTGGGCGCGGTGGCGCTGGGCGCCGACGGCACGTTGTGGGCCGGCACCGGCGAGGCGAACCCGTCCGGCGGCGGCCTGACCTATTTCGGCGACGGTGTCTACAAGTCGACCGACGGCGGCAAGCACTGGCAGCAGTGGGGTCTCACCGGGAGCTCGGCGATCGGCAGGATCGTCGTCGACCCCACGGACCCGCAGACGGTCTTCGTCGCGGCCGCGGGGAACCTGTCCGGGTCGGCGAGTGAGCGCGGCATCTACCGGCTGACGAACGGCGGCAAGGACTGGAAGCTCGTCCTGCCGACACCGAACGCCACCACCGGCGGCGTCGACCTGGCGATCGACCCGGCGAACCCCAAGCGGATCTTCGCGTCGCTGTGGGACCACCAGCGCAACAGCGGCGCACGCCTCTACGGCGGCGTCGGCTCCGGTCTGTACCGGTCCGACGACGGCGGAGACACGTGGAAGCGGCTGGAGAACGTGACCGGCAGGCATGTCTCGGACGCGTCGGGCACCGGCCTGACGAGCGACCCGAGCCTCGGCCGCATCGGAGTCGCGGTCGCGCCGAACGACCCGAACCGGGTCTACGTGATCGCCGGCAACACGTACGGTCCCGACAAGGGCTTCTACGTCTCCGACGACGGCGGCGACTCGTTCGTGCCCAGCGGTCGTGCGGGCGGCTCGAGCGGCTTCGAGTGGTGGTTCGGGCGCCTGTTCGTCGACCCGAAGGACAAGAACCACCTGTTCAACGCCGACGTGAACCTGCGCGAGTCCAAGGACGGCGGCGCAACGTGGGCCACCTCCAGCGGACCGCACGCCGACCAGCACATCGTGCAGTGGGACCCCAACGTCCCCGACCGGGCCTACCTCGGGAACGACGGCGGCGTCTACCGCTCCGACGCCAACGGCGCGACCCGCTCGTGGATCCACGCGACGTACGAGCCGTTCAACCAGTCGTACCACCTCGCGGTGGCCATGGACGATCCGAGCCGGCTCGCGTCCGGCCTGCAGGACAACGGCAGCAACCGTACCTGGACCGCCGCCGCCGGGCCTTCGGACCTGACGCAGTGGAACTCCTACGGCGGCGGTGACGGCCACTTCGTCGTGATCGACCCGAGCGACCACAACATCTACTACGAGTGCTCCCAGGTCGGAAACTGCACCCGGCACGAGGATGCGAACGGCACCACCCGCAACATCCGGTTCGGAACGCGGCACTCCTCGCGGATCACGACGGACGCCCCGGTCGTCCTCGACCCGAGCGACCCCTCGATCGTGTACTTCGGCGGCAACGTTCTCGACCGGTCGACTGACCGGGGAACGACCTGGACGCAGATCAGCCCGCCCGGGGACTACCTGACCGGCCCGGTTCCGCCGGAGCAGGACGACAAGGGTTCCTACGGCGGCCTCTACTCCACGATCACCACGGTCGGTGTGGCGAAGACCGACGGCAACACGATCTACGTCGGCACCGACACCGGCCGGCTCTGGAAGACGACCGACCTCGGCGCCAACTGGACCGAGTTCACCGGCAAGGGCCTGCCCGTCCGGTGGGTGAACTCGATCGTGGTCGACCCGGCCGACGCCGACCATGTGTACGTGGCCTACTCGGGCTACCGGGAGGGCGACTACGCGGCGAACGTCTGGGAGACGACCGACGGCGGAGCGAACTGGAAGAACATCAGCGGAAAGCTGCCGAACGCGCCGGTCGAGATGCTCGCCTACGACCAGCCGAAGGACCAGCTCTACGCGGCGACCGACTTCGGGGTCTTCTACGACAAGAACGGTAAGAAGAACTGGAAGCGGGTCGGCGACGGCCTGCCCAACACGCCGGTGCTCGACATCAAGATCACCGGTGACGGCAAGACGCTCTACGCGGCGACCTTCGGCCGCAGCGTCTGGAAGATCGCGCTTCCGCAGGGGTAGCGAGCTACCCCCTGACGGTCGGGGAGGGCGGGCGCACAACGGGCCCGCCCTCCCTGCGTTTTGGTCGTCCAGGTCATTTCCGAAAGCGGCCCGGTGCCGCGGCCAACTCGATACGGACATGCGCGTCACGAACCCTGCGGGTGCCGAATAATCATCCGCGCTGGTCAGGCCGCTGGTCACCGGTGAACTGTTCGCGGACCGGTCGATCCGCCTTTCTTCTTCCCGGCGGAGTTGTTGTCGATTCGGGCGAACTTGGCCCCAGGACGCGAGATGGCCGGCGGCGGGGAAGTGCTCCGCGGAGACGCGGGCACCCGTGACGCCGTGGTGACCCAAGTATCACGACACCAGTCCGACGCTGACGAGGAAGCCGCAGAACGCGGCGACCAGGCCGGCGAGCAGGCTCAGGATCCGCTCGCGGGCAGGTTCTCACTGCGCGCGCTGCTTGCCCTGGCGACCCTCATGTTGTCAGGTGCGTTTCTCCTACCGCGGTGAGCGTGATGGGGTGGACTGCTGCCGTCGACGGGGTGTCTGCTTCTGCGGGGCCGGGTCCTGCTGCGACATTTCCGGCCGTTCGATGCGGGTGGGGTGGCCGCGTACGAGCTCATCGTGGATGCGCCAGCGGGCGGTGGTGACGGCGCGCCCCGTCGCCACGTCGCTCTGCTCGATGCGCTGTCGTAGCAGCTGCATGGCGATGCGGCGGTTGAGGCTGAACTGCCGCTCGGTGTCGACCACGACGACGATCCCCGAGGGCCGGTGAGTCGCCCGTACCGCCGTGCTGGCCTTGTTTCGATGTTGACCGCCGGGGCCGCCGGTGCGGCAGGCGACGATGTCGACATCTGCTTCCGCGAACGTCGTGCGCGGGGTGTCGACCTGGCACTGTTGGGCGATGACGTACCAGTTCTTTCGGCCGGTGTTGGCCCGGTAGGGGCTGGGGGCCTGCCAGCACAGAGTTCCGGTCCACGAGGCAGCGAATATCTCGGCGCCGGCTCCTGCGATCTGGACCAGGACCGATCGGTAGGTGCCGGGCCGGTCACCGGGAACGGTCTGGGCCCGCCGGGTCTGCAGATTCTGCCGGGTGGCGTCGGCTTCCAGCCGTCGCAGCAGCCGGGCCAGCGCCCAGGCACACTCCTGCGGACCACGCCCGGCCGACAGGAGCAGGTGGACGCTCACGGACGGCCTCCCTTGCGGCGGCGGTCCCGGTGGTCCCGTCGGGGCGTGGACCCAAGGTCGGGCGTCTTGTAGGTGACGAGGGGGACCGTGGTGGCCACGGGCGTAGCCAGGTCATGGTCGACGAGGTCGGCGATCACCTGCTCGATGCGCTTGTAGGCCGTTGGTGCCTCCTCGAAGAGCAGCTGGCGGTCGCCGCACACCACCAGCGACCCCACCGGCGTGCGGCGCAGCTCCTCGACCGTGTGCTTGGCCCGGCCCCGGCGCAGGGCGTCCGCACGCGACATCTTGCGGCCCGCGCCGTGCGCCACCGAATGGTTGGCGTCCGGCCCGGCGTGGGCGGCCACGAGGTAGGAATGGGTGCCTCGCGTGCCGGCGATGAGCACGTCGCGGCCGTCACCCGGCGCCGCCCCCTTGCGGTGCAGGTAGACCTCGTCGCGGATCTCGACCAGGTTGTGGCACTGGTCGACGATCGGCTCGGTGGGCTCGGCGCCCAGGGCATGGGCTACCCGGGCGGCCATCAGCCGCCTGTTGAGCGATCCCCAGCGTACGGCGTCGTCATGCATCGCCAGGTAGGCGGCGGGATCAGGGGCGGGCCCCGCACCGTGGACCTCGGTGTGCGCCCGCAGGATCCGCTCGCCCAGTCCTCGGGAACCGCTGTGGACGATGAGAACGAGGTCGTCGGTGGCGAGCCCGAGACGGCTCGCGTGGCCGGGCTCCAAGACGGTCTCGATCCGCGCCAACTCTACGAAGTGGTTGCCACGGCCGACCGTCCCGAGGCCCTCGAGGTGACCGGTGGGAATATCGCCCTTCACAACGGCCCAGGCCGGGTCGTCGGCGTCCTGCTCAGGGTCCAGCGCGCGGTCGAGGTCGGGGAACCGGGCGGCGAGCTTCGCCGGTACGGCGCGCTTGAGCTTGATGGGAAACACGGCGATGCCGCAACCGATGTCGGAGCCCACCAGAAACGGATACAACACGGTCGACGCCATGGCGGCGCCGATGGGGGCGCCCTTGCCGGGGTGCAGGTCCGGCATGGCAGCGACGTGCATCATGCCGTCGAGGGCGGCCACCTGGTGGCACTGCGCGAGTGCGCCGGACTCGATCCAGCTTGTGGGGGAGGCGAACACGGTGACTGTGGCCGAACCCGTGACAGGGGCGGACGGCAGCGGGAACTCCTGCCGGGAGTGTTGCTGAGACAAGACGCACTCTTCACTGAGAAGGGTATGGGCGGACGGCATTACGGCACGGGTCAGCGCCGTGGGATCTCGAAGTAGCAGGTGCTGTGTCCGTCAGAACGTCATGGACACCACGTTCCCCTGAGCCCACCGTGCGAGGCAAACGGTTTTCGGCCGTACGGAACCGCACCCCTGCACGCACCGCCGTCCAACGACGTGGGCGTACGCTGCGATCGACATGTGGAGAGCGCGGCGGATGCATGCACTCTCATGCCACAAGTCGCATACCCGGCACGACTCCGGGTTGGTCATGTCAACCATCAACCGCGGCCGCAGTGTCAGGAATCAACCAAGCGGGACAGGCGACGAACAGGCGACGGACGTTCGTGTCGGGCCTCGGTTGATGCTTGACGCTTCGACCCCGCCTGATGCTTTACATGATCACGGCGAGGTTGGCGACACTTCCTCTTCTGGCGATGAGCGGATGTGCGAAGACCTGTTGGCCGCGCGATCGTTGGCGAGGTCTACCCGGCGGGGCAGCCGTGCCCGTCTGCCTAGGATTACCGGGTGAACGAGGAAGACCGAACGTTGCCGGCCGTGGTCGAGGAGGCACACGCGTTGAGGTTCTTCGAGGACCACGACGGCCACGACTTCCAGCCGTACGACATGTTCATGTGGTCCGGCGAGACCGCCGAGTGGTGGCGTCACTGGACCGGCGACCCGACCGCTGGCGCCCCACCGTTTCGGGTCTTCGGACAAGACGGTTCCGGCGGGTTGGCTGCCTTCTGGATCCGAGCGCCGCAATCGAAACACACCCCATCGTGTTTCTCGGCTCGGAGGGCGAGCTGCAGGTCATCGCCCGAGACTTGGGTGACTACCTTTGGCTGCTGGCGAACGGGGTTGGGCCATTGGAGACCGTCGATGGAATTCATCGCGTACCCGAGCCCATCCCGGAACTCCTCGCTGTTGCTCAGCGACACACCGGTACTGCGCAGCGGCCCGTCGACGCACTGATCGCCGCCGCCGATGTCGAGTTGCCCGCGTTGACAGCGCTGATCAACTCTGGGACCAACTAGCTGACCAGGATCCGTACGGTCAGGGCACCGTCATCGCGGTGCCTCCGCCCGACGTCCGGATCTGCCGCCGAGCGGGCGTCGTTCCCTACGCGGAAGGACATCCGACGCCTCAGGCCGAACATCGGGTGTGTCAGAGCCGTCTCGTGGTGAACAGGGTGGTTCCGTAGACCGCGTCCACTTCCTTCCGCTCGGTCTCGGTGAACCCGACCTTGGCCAGCACACGGCGAGAAGCGGTGTTCCACTCCCAGACCGTGGCCCACAGACGTTCGTGCCCGGACGATCTCGCCCAGTCCAGAACCGCCAACGAGGCCTCGGTCGCGTATCCCTGACGCCAGACTCGGCGTAGGAGTTCGAACGCCAGTTCCGGTGCCCCTTCCGATCCTCGTCCGGCGTCGATCAGCCCGCAGTAGCCGATGACGTCGTGCGCGGCCTTCCGCTCGACCGCCAGCAACCCGATCGACGATGGCTGGTTGGTGCGGATCGAATCCTCGAGCTCTGCGACCGTGGGGTGTCCATCCGCGTCGATTCGGCGGTGTGGAGGCACTCGTGGATCACGTTCGGCCCACAGCTCACGCAACACGACAGCCTCGGCTACCCGCCAAGGTCTGAGCAGCAGGCGACCCGTCTCGAGTACAACCTCGCGGCCCGGCGTCACTCCAGCTGCCATGACAGCAACACTCTCACGGGCGAACGCACTGTCATGCCGCAGAGGGTGCGGGCTGATCGAGATCCCTTGAACGCATCACCGGTCGGGACAGAACGACAGGGCTCGAGGAACCCGGTCGGAGATGACAGACGATGCGGCTGGCCCCCAGCACTCTGGGACGGCTGCGCCCTTCGCCCTGTCTCCGTTCTGATCTTCCCTATGTCGGGTCGAGTAGCAGCGCCGTTTCGTTACCAGGAGACTGCGCTCTCCTTGTTGGAAAAACGTGGGCGAATGCGGTGTAGGTCGGCGTGCCAGGCTGTCGGTCCAGTACGGCGAAGCGAACGTAGTCGAAGCGGTTGCGCGTGGCCAGCGCCCGGGCGAACGTGTCGGCAATCAGTCTGGGATCGTTGCCGAACACCCCGCACCCCCACGCTCCGAGTACCAGTCGGCGGTGGCCATGGGCTTCCGCCACATCGAGCACACGAACGGTCCTTTCCCACAGTGCGGCCGGTATGCTGCCCGCCAAATGTGGCTGGTTGCGCGCGATGACCCCTGCGTTGGGTGCGGCCGCGGTCAGGAAGGCCACGCGATACGGCTCGTCGAGCATGCGGCCCTTATCGTCGCGGAAGACCGGCACACCGGGCGAGTAGATGACCCGATCGCTGTAACGCAAGTCACCTTGGGCGCGGTGGTAGGCGTAAAACTGCGGGACAGCGGTGAGGCAGGCGTACAACGCCGATGCCCTGGCCAGGCTCTCCTCTTGTGCCTGGGCACCGGTGAGGAACCCGCCGCCGGGGTTCTTCGCCGAGGCGAAGACAAGGCAGGCCAGATCGGTGCCGTCGCCCGCCATGGCTCGGGCCGCCTCCAAGGTGGACTCATTCGTGACCTCGATGCGAAGATTCGGCATGTCATGCTCGGCCTCCGCATCACCCTGGGCCGTGCCGAGGTCCTCCTCGGGAAGGTAGAGCCGAGTGCTCGCCACAGCATGCGCCACGTCGTCCGCGAGATACACCCACTGGCCACCTGGCGACGTGTAACCACCGTGTTGGACGGCAGCGACCGTGTCTCGTGCGATCGCGCGCAGCCGGGTGCTCATGATCCGCATGGTGACATCCAGACGGCGCCGTCGCGAGGGATTATTCTTCGGCGACGGCCCGCGCCCGGAGCCGCTTGTTGATCGCATCGGTGATCACCCCGTCCGCGGCGTATCCTGGCTCGCGGGATCGACACGGGCGCCTTCGAACTGTCCGCAAGAGACGTGGAGTGATGCGGTACCGGCTACCCGGCCCGACCCGAAAGGGCACGCCGGCTCCGCGGACGCGGTGTGATCAGCCCGCGCCGACCGGGAGGGGAACGGTGGTGATGCCGACGCCGAACGCGCGCAGGCGTTCCAACGCGCGCACCGGGTCGATCGCCGTCTCGGGGAGGACCACACCGGCCTCCGGGGGCGGCGCGCCGTCGAGGCCGAGGATGCGCTCGATGCCGTTGAGTGCTCCGAGGGCGGTCAGATGGGCCTGCCCCAGCGGGTCGCTGACCACCGTGCGCAGCGCCGCCGGCGCGTCGTCCTCGTCCCGGCCCCACAGGTCTGCGTAGATCTCGTGGGACGGCGTCCCGCCGGCGAGTGTGCCGTAGGAGTCGCCGAGCCCCAGGTCGAAGCGGACGTTCGGCGCACCGGTAACCGCCGCCAGCGCCGGAACGTCGAGGACGCCCATGGGTTGGGCGTCGAACGCCGGCGGGCCGCCCCGATCGACGGTGCGGATGTTGTCCGCCGGTTCGACGGTCTCCCACCGTCCGCCGCGGCGGAGGAGGGCGCGGTTGAAGAAGGCCTCGCTGTCGTCGGTGGTCATCTGCCCGGTGGGGTCGGCGCGGTCGAACAGGGCGGCCAGTTCGATGCGCTCGATCCGGCCGAATCCCTGCGCGGCGGCCAGTGTGGCGAATGTCGTGACCCCCGCCTGCCAGTGGCCCATGATCAGGGCTGGGCGCTGGGCCAGGTCAGCTGCGGCGATCATGGTGTGGCCGACGTTGTCCGCCTTGCGCACGATCCCGAGGTGCGCGGATCCAGCCCGCAGCGCCGCCCTCAGCAGATCGTCGTCCGGGTCCTGCACCACGGAGACGACCAGGTCGACCGGCCCTGCCGCGGCCAGCCCGCTCTCGGCGTCGCCGACGTCGAACTTCACGACGCTTGCTCCCCAATCGCGAGCCAGTGCGGCGGCCTCGGCGGGCCGCCGCCCGCCGATCACCGCGTCGATGTCGTGCCCTGCCGTACGCAGGTGACGGACGAGCCATCCGCCGACGAGCCCGTAGCCGCCGACGACAAGTATGCGATGCGTCATCTGTTCTCCAGAGGAGGGAAGGAGAAGGCATGCCGCCGGCCGGGGTGGGGGGCGCGGCATGCACCGGCCGCTCCATGCGCCGGGCTACCGGAACGCCGGGAGCGTGCGCCGAGGTGGGCGGCCGAAGTAACTTACGCTTAGTAAGTTACCATTGGTAGGTTGCTTGTCAAGGCCGGGCTCGAGGCGACCTGCGGCAGGGGGGAGTGGTCGGTGTCCGCCGCTATGGGAGCGACCCTGCCCGACGAAGGGCAGGGGGAGATCGGTGATCGGACAACGTAGGCTACTTTCCGTAAGTTGTCGGCGGTGGGCGGAGGACCATGTGGCCGGACGTCGGCTGTCACGCGAGGAGCGACGCCTGCAACTGCTCGACTCGGCGATGATGATCGTCCGGGCCGAGGGTGCGGACGCGCTGACACTCGCCCGGGTAGCCGAGGCGGCCGGCGTCACGAAGCCGGTCGCCTACGAGCACTTCGAGACGCGGGCGGGACTGCTGACCGCGCTCTACCGGCGCATCGACGACCAGCAGACCGAAGCGGCGACCACGGCACTGCGCGCGCGGGTGCGTTCGCTGGAGGAGACCGTGCGAATCCTGGCCGAGGCGTACATCGACTGCGTACTGCACATCGGCAAGGAGTTCGGCGCGGTGACCGCGGCGCTCTCCTCGATCGCCGGTACCGAGGAGTTGTTGGCGGAGGGGCGGGAGCGCTACGCCGGGCTCTACCTACGCGCCGTGGAGCGTTTCGTGCCGATGCCGAAAAGCGAGGGGAAGGCGCTGATGCTCGGCGTCGTCGGCGCAGCCGAGGCGCTGGCCCGCGAGGCGACCGCCGGTCGTCTGAGCCGGGCGGAGGCCGTCCGCGCGGCCGAGAACATCATGCTGGGAGCGGTGAACGTCGCCGGACACGCCGCCGCGGAACGCGGGGCGACATCCGCTCCGCTCCGCTAGTTCTCCTCGGCCTCGATGATGTGGAACACCGGTGTGGTCGGACTCGCGGCGCCGATGGTGCTGCAAATGATTTAGATCGACCGCGGCACAACCAAGCACTCTCGGACCTTGGCGAAGAACACCTCACGGCGCGGGTTCCCGGGGCCTCGAGTGATTGTCAAGACCTGTGGATTGGCGACCCAGCGGGGAGACTGAGGTTGAGTCTCCCGTAGGGGGAGGCGCGAGAGTGCGGGCATGGACGGCGACACGCTCTTCACGATCGGTGACCTGGCCCGGCGGACCGGGCTGACGGTCAAGACCATCCGGTTCTACTCCGACACCGGGATCGTGCCGCCGACAGACCGCAGCCCGGCTGGCTACCGGCTCTACGACATCGGCGCGCTCACACGTCTGGACCTAGTGCGCACCCTGCGTGACCTGGGCCTCGACCTTGCCGTCATCCGGCAGGTGCTGGATCGGGAGGTCTCGGTGCCCGAGGTCGCGGCCGCACACGCCGATGCCCTGGAGGTGCAGATCCGCACTCTGCGACTGCGGCGCGCTGTGTTGCGCGCGGTGGCCAAACGCGGCTCCAGCCCCGAGGAGATGGACCTCATGCACAAGCTCGCCAAGCTTTCCGACGACGAACGCCGACGCCTGATCACCGACTTCATCGACGACACGTTCGGTGGACTCGACGCCAACGCCGACTTCGTCGACATGATGCGCTCGGCCATGCCCGAACTGCCGGACGACCCCGAACCCGAGCAGGTCGACGCCTGGGTGGAACTCGCCGAGCTCACCCAGGATCCCGACTTTCGCGCGGCCGTGCGCCGCATGGCGGAGTACCAGGCGGCCGAGCGCGCCCAAGGCGACCTCACCGGCTTGCACCACGACCTCACCGAGACCGTTCGGGACAGTGTCGGCCGCGCGCTCGATGCCGGCATCGCTGCAGCCTCAGCCGAGGCCGCACCCATCATCGACGCCCTCACCGCCCGCTACGCGCAAACCTTCAGCCGCGCCGACGACGCCGACTTGCGCCACTGGCTGCTGACACGTCTGGAGATCGCCGGCGACCCCCGCGCGGAACGCTACTGGCACCTGCTGGCCGTCATCAACGGATGGCCCGTCCCGCCCAGCCTGATGCCGGTGTTCACGTGGTTCGCGCAAGCCTTGCGCGCCCGCACCGGGCAGCACTCCCGCGTGGAGTAGTACCGCGCCTGGCGGCCGGCCCGCTCCTCGCGGCTTCGATCAGGCCTTGGTCCGCAGCCGGACGGTGGAGAAGGTCTATCGAGGGGTCGGGAACAGGCGGCTCTCGAAGGTGATGGCGAGTTGGGACCTGCACCTGTCGCAGGGCTGCCGGAAGGCCCCCGCCACCGCTCGATGCCGCCAGGCGTCGGAGTGCCTGGCGATCATGAGGGCCGTCCGTGTTCAGATGGTGGTGCGGCCCAAACACAGGTGTTCTGACAGGGCCTCGGCTCTGAAGAGCACTGCGTCGCAGCCGGAGCACGCCCACACACCGTCGGGTACGACAACGTTGCGGCTCGCTGTGTCGTCGCGCGCGCACGCGATGTGGTAGGCGCGGATGGAGCGACGTGCCAGGGATCTGCAGAACTCGGCCACATGAGGCACGGGGGACTCCTGCTGGACAAATTTGCTCAAACCGGACGTATCGGTCAAGCATAGCTAAACGCGGTCTCCGGTCAGCGTTGCGGTGCACGTCTTGTCCGTGACGGCGTCCAGCGCGCCAGCCCCCCAATCGCCAGACTGAGCCTGCCGGAGACTTTCAGGTCCGGCAGGCGGAGTCTGGATCCCGGTCGTGTTCACTGGCCGATCTTCACCCCTGGTTGGCCGTACTTGTATTCCAGTGGCCGGGTGACCTTCCGGCCTGGGACGTTGGCCGCTGCTGTGTAGTGGCCCAGCGGCAGGATGGTTCGCCCGAAGCTTCCCTCGAGCAGCATGGCGCCGGCCACGTACAGCGCGGCGGCGGCGGACGCCACGAAGAGCCAGCCCGCGATGATCACCAGCCACGACGCTCCGGAGAAGAAGCCGGCGGCGGCGAATCCTGACCCGACGGCCAGCAGGATGAGCAGCACCGCCAGGCCCAGGTTTCGAGCCGTCGCGGCCAGTGCGCAAAGCCCTGTGATCAAGCACAGTGCGATGAACCAGAACGCGAACGACGGATTGGCGACACCGATCCTCGGCGCCAGCGCGATGGGGAAGGCTCCCAGGGCCACCAGCATGAACATGAGGCCGAAGGCGAACCAGAACGCCCCCCACATCCCGTGGACCGCAGTGGCCAGACCGTCCCGAGCGCGGTAGGACCACGTGGCCGCCATGAGCTGCGCCAGCCCAGCGGTCAGTAGGAAGGGAAACAGTATGACCGGAGTGAGGATGGTCCCGTACCAGCGGGCCATCCACGCGCCGACCATCATCGTCGCCGTCGCGAAGGCGAAGTAGCCGAGGATCGACGGCGCCGCGATCGGCTGCAGGAATACCCGAGTCCTGTCCTGCCAGAACGAGAACTCGCGTTCGTCGGTGTCCAGCTCGCTGCGGGTGCTGCCGGTCCGCTGCCCTTCGGCGCCTGCGGGTCCGCTGTAGGGGCCGTGTTCTCTTGATTCCGTCATGAATAATCCTCCCCCCGACATGCATATTTGCCCCTACCGCGATTTCCCCGGAGAAAACCATCGGCGCGGTAAATAGCTGCGTTGGTGATCCGCCGGCAACCACCCCGGTCACTACGGAGACGGAGGTGTCGGCTCAACGGCTGGTCTGGGTTGTTTGCATTCTCGTTTTGCCGCAGCGCTCCCGCGTGACGTGGATGCCAGATCAAGCAGGAAGGGGGCAGTGGCGCTGTCCATGGGGGGGCCTGGCTCTGGTGCAGCCTGTCTTGGTCGCGGAGCTGCCTTTCACGATGCTTCTTCTCGCCTGGCTCTCGCGGGTCCGCCTCGATCGGCGCATCTGGCTGGTGGTGGGGGCGATGACGGCAGGAGTGGTCGCGTTCCTCGCCGCGGCATCACCAACAAAGGGGCACCGCACGCGTGCGGTCGGCCGGCGATTTACAAGCCGTCGGAAACCGGATCGACGACGACTGTGTACAGGCCCTCCGGCACGGCGATCCGGTCCAATGGCCGCAACGTCGCCGTGTCGAAGACAGCCGGTGCGGGGCGTACAAGCAGTACGAAAGCCGCTCTCTAGGGTCCTGATGCCGCAATCGGGGCTTACGAGAGATACCGGCCTGGATTCGGTATGCGCGGAAGGGGCACGCTTCCGTTGCCGGCCACCTGTGACGTGCCGGCTTCCTCTGTACCTCCGGCGTCGCGGCGATTTTGCCTGCGAGTGACATTCGTGGGTGCTTGAGACTGCTTCGGGTCACTGTGCCCCTCGAGCGGTCGGATCATCCGAGAGATGAGGATCCATGTCGGCGAAACCGGAAGGGCGCACGCGCGGGGCAGGTGGCTTTGTTTCCGCCGCCTTCGCACGCCTTGCGCAGCGCCTGGTCGCCGCGGCCGGTGGATCTCGGCGGTTACGGATCGTCGTTGTTCTCGCTTGTGTTCTGGCGCTGGACGCCGCGGACAAGGGAGCTGTCGGAGCGGTGGGGCTGGAGCTCAAGCGAAGTCTGGGCATAACCAACACCGAACTCGGGTCCCTCGTCGCCGTTTCGGCGGCGACGAGCGCTCTTGCGGTATTGCCGCTCGGGGTGCTGGCCGACCGCGTGCGCAGGGTGAGGCTGTTGGTCGCGAGTATCGCGGTCTGGAGCCTGGCCATGGTTTTCGCTGGATTGGCCGACTCGTACCTGTGGCTCCTGTTCTCCCGGTTGGCCCTCGGCGCCGTCATGGCCGCAGCCGGTCCCACGCTCGCGTCGCTTATCGGCGATTTTTTCCATCCGGGCGAGCGCGGCCGCATCTACGGCCTCATATTGAGCGGGGAAATGATCGGCGCGGGATTCGGCCTTGTGGTCGGCGGCAATCTCGCGCACCTCATGTCATGGCGTTCCACGTTCTGGTTCCTCGCCCTGCTGGGAATCGTCCTCATCTTCGTGATCGCCCGGCATCTGCCCGAGCCCGCGCGTGGCGGCCAAGGCCGGCTGTCTCCAGATACGGCCGGTTTCCAGGGAGGGGAGCGCGGCGCGGGGGGAAATGCCGATGGTGGAAGGAGCCGCGAAGACGCGATGCGCGTCGCCGTCCGTGATCGGAACATAGGGCCTGATCGTGCGCGGATTCTTCGGACAGACCCGTTGCGGATGTCGTTGTGGCAGGCCGCCCGGTACATATTGAGCATCCCCACCAATGTCATGTTGATCGTGGCCTCCGCCGCCGGGTACTTCTTCTTCGCCGGGCTGCGGACCTTCGCCGTCGTCTTCGTCGTCCGTCAGTACGATCTCAGTCAGGCGGTCGTCACGGGACTGGTGCCGGTGATCGGACTGGGTGCGTTGCTGGGTGTTCTCACCGGAGGGCGAATCGCGGACCGGCTCTCATCCGAAGGGCATCTGGCCGCACGGATGGTCGTGCCGGCCTTGTCGTATCTGGCCGCGGTGGCTTTGTTGGTACCGGGCCTGCTGACCACAGCGTTGCCGATCGCGCTGCCGTTGTTGTTCCTCGCCGCCGGATCCCTCACGGCTGCGAATCCCCCGCTCGACGCTGCACGCCTTGACGTCGTTCACTTCCGTCTCTGGGGGCGGGCCGAAAGCGTTCGCACGTTCCTGCGGATGGGAGCGGAGGCCGTCGCTCCCGTCACTTTCGGATTCGTGGCGGACTCCCTGGGCCCGGGAGGGGCGCGGAGCGAGCTCGGCCTGCGCTACGCATTTTTGATCATGTTGGTGCCTCTGGTTGCGAACGCTGTGATTCTGCTACGCGGTCGGCATGCATACCCGCGTGACGTCGCCACTGCCGTCGCCTCAGAGCGGACGCTGGGCGAAGGGCGAGAATCCTGAGCGCGGCGACAGAAGCGGCAGGGCCGTAGCACAGTTAATGCGAACGAATGCGGCTCCGCCCTGCCCTTAATTTGGTTTCACAACGCTCTATTAAGTCGCGCCGCGGGGGCCATCCGCTCCTGCGCAGTACACGGTTCGACGGCCGACCTTGAGAGCCCAGACAAGGGACACCTACGCCTTCTTCTCCCAGGCCGTCCTGGGCGGGCAAGTCGACGCGTGGGAGCTGGCCCTGCGCAAGACCCTGACTGACATTGAGCCGTCCGGACGGCTCACCGCGACCGTGCAGGCCGCGGTGATCGTCGGTCAACGCCCGTGATGCGGCTATCCGCGGCCGAGCCGGTGGATCGTCCAGTCGGCCCCGGCCCACCAGCCGTCGTGGAGCACGGCGCGAGTGTCGATCGCGACCCGCTTGGCCACCACCTCGCCCAACTCCTGCGGGTTGATGGCGCGGAACTCAGGCCAGCCGGTCATGACGAGCAGGACGTCGGCGTCCCGTGCGGCCGCGATCGGGTCCCGGGCGTAGCCGAGCTCCGGGTGGGCGGCGCGGGCGGTGTCGATGGCCATCGGGTCGTAGACGGTGAGAGCGGCGCCTGCAGCGTGGAGGCGGGTGGCGACGTCCAGGGCGGGCGAGTCGCGGATGTCGTCCGTCCCGGCCTTGAAGGCCGCACCCCACACGCCGATACGTGCGCCCGCCACGTCACCGCCGACTGCCTTCGTCGTCATGTCGACGACGCGGGTGCGCCGGGCCGCGTTGATGTCGTCGACGACGGACAGCAGCTCCACGGCGCCGTCCGCCCCCAGGTCGCGTGCTCGAGCGGCGAATGCCCGCCCGTCCTTCGGCAGGCAGCCGCCGCCGTAACCGAGGCCGGCGTCCAGAAACGCTCGACCGATGCGCGGGTCCAACCCGATCGCGTCGGCGAGCAGACGGACGTCACCTCCGGCCGCCTCACACAGGTCGCCCATGGCGTTGATGAACGAGATCTTCATCGCGAGGAACGCGTTCGCCGAGCCCTTCACCAGCTCGCAGGTCACCGGGTCGGTCACGACCAGGGGGACACCGGCGTCGGTGATCGGGGCGTACGCCTCGCGGATGACTCGCTCGGCCTCCGCGCTGGTCACGCCGACCACGATCCGGTCCGGGCGCAGTGTGTCCTGCACGGCGTGACCTTCGCGCAGGAACTCCGGGTTCCACACGACCTCCACAGCGTCCCCGGCCGGCGCCAGGTCGCGGACGAGTTCCCGCACAGCCGCGGTGGTGCCGGCGTGGACGGTCGACTTGCCGACGATCACGCAGGGTCGGTGCAGGTGCCCGGCGAGCATGCTCACCGCCGAGAACAACTGCGTCAGGTCGTACTCGCCGCTGTCCGTGCCCGGGGTGGCCACCCCGACGAAATGCACGTCGCCGAACTCGCCTGCTTCGGCGAAGTCCGTGGTGAACCGCAGCCGGCCCGACGCGATGTGCCTGGCCAGCATCTCGTCCAGCTCGGGCTCATGGAACCACGCACGACCCGTCCGCAGCGTATCGATCTTCGCTGCGTCGACCTCCACTCCCAGGACGTCATGACCGATCTCCGCCATCGAAGCCGCGTGCGTGGCTCCCAGATGGCCACACCCGATCATCGTCATCCGCACGTTCTGGTCCCTTCGCCCGGAGGCACCCAGTGAACATCTGCGTCATCGGATGCGGCCGCCTCGGAATCCCCTACGCCGCCGGTATGGCGATCGGGGGCAACGAGGTCCTCGGCCTGGACGTCGCCCCTGCCACAGTCCGCACCTTGTCCTCGGGCCGGGTCCCGTTCTCCGAGCCCGGCTTGGCCGAGGCTATCTCCCACCACAGCGGAAATGGGACCCTTCGCTTTACCTGCTCGTACGAGGACGTCGCAGCGCACGCTGACCTGCACATCCTGTGCGTGGGGACGCCGCAGCAGACGGGCGGCGAGCTCGCGGCCGACCTGAGCGACCCGAATGCCGCGGTGGTCGAACTGGTTCCTCACCTGCGGCGTGACGCGGTGATCGTCGTAAAGTCGAGCGTCCCGGTCGGCACGACCGCCCAGCTTGGCGGCATCGCCCGGGCGCTCGCCCCGGCCGGCGCCGGTGTCAGGCCTGTGCGGGAGAGGTGATGAACATCCGCCGACCGGCGAGCATCAGCGCCGCGCCTGCGGTGACTCCGCACGCGCCCATCACTGCGGCGACAGTCGGCCCCCCGTGGAGCAACAGCGATCCGCCGGCGGCCGAGCCGCCGGCGATGCCGGCGCCCACCAGAGTCACCAACCAGGAGAACGCCTCCGTGACGGTTCCCTCAGGGGCGAGGTCACCCACCATGCCGAAGGAGACGGAGAGCAGTGGTGCGAAGAAGACCCCGGTGACGACGGCGACCACCGCCATGCCGGCCGGTCCGGGCACGAGGGCCACCAGCCAGTAGGAGGCCGCCATGCCGAACGCCAGCAGCGCCGCCTTCCGCGCGGGCGCGGCCCGCCAGTGGCGTGCGCCGTAGGTCCCGTAGCAGATCGCGCCAATGAGGGCCCCTGTGGCGTTCAGTGCCAGCAGGGTCCCGGCTCCGCCCGGAATGTGGTGGGAGTCGGCATAGGCCACGCTGAAGACGTTGAACGACCCCACAGCCAATCCTGCTCCGGCCAGGCCCAGGATGAGCAGCAGCAGGGCGGGGCTGTGCAGAGCACCGAGCCAGTGCGGTGTCCGCACGGCCGGTGCCCATGATCGTGAAGGCTCCGAGGCGCTCATCACAAGGGCGCCCACGAGGCCGAGAGCGGCCGACACCCACAGGGCCGCCCGGGGTGACCCCGCCGCCGCGATGCCGGTCACCGCCAGTGGCCCGGCGATGAAGAGCAGTTCCTGGGCGCCGGCGTCCAAGGAGTAGGCGGATTCCAGTTCGCGGGGCTCCACCAGTTGCGGCCACAGGGCGCGCAGGCACGGCTCGAGGGGAGGGGTGGCGGCTCCGGCGATGACAGCGCCGAGGAAGGCGAGTGCCGTGCTGTGCGGTGCCAGCGCCAGCACCGCGTATCCGCCTGAGGCGACGATCGCCGAGGCGGTGAGGACCCGCGGTTGCCCGAGTCGGTCGACGCAGCGTCCCAGGAGCGGCCCCGCGATCGCCTGCGCCACGGCGAAGGTTCCGGTGACCAGACCCACGGTCGCGTAATCGGCGCCTGCCTGACGGAGTGTCAGCGCGATGGCCAGGGCGGCCATCGCTGCGGGGAGGCGCCCGATCAGGGAGCCGCCCAGGAGACGGCCGACGTAGGGACGGCGCAGGACGACGGTGTACGGCATGGGGATCCTTGCAGCGGGGTGGATGACGGCCGCGGCCCGGCGCGCGGGCCGTGAGCGGGGCTGGGGGAGGGCGCCGCTACCCGGTCTGCAGGATGGACAGGTGGCCTGCCCGGCTGAGGACCAGGTGTTTGGCGAGGTAGCACGGCGCGCCGCTCAGTGCGGCCGTCTGCGTCATGATCAGGACGGGCTCGCCCGCGGGGGTTCCGAGGAGCGCCGCACGTGACGCACCGGGGACGCCTGGCATGATCCGGACGGCTCCGGGGCCGATCCGCGGCCCGTACTTGTTCAGGAGGATCGACAGCAGGGTGCCGCTGTCGGCTGCCCGCATGGCGGCGGCGATCGCGTCACTGGTGCCGGCGTCGATCGCCCCAGCGGCAGGGAAGTGCTCCTGACTGAGCGCGACCGCCTCGCCGTCGCGGGACAGGACGGTCTCGAAGAACCACGTCGCAGCGTTCGCCCGCAGTCCCAGTCCCTCGGTGACGAAGGTGGCGGACTGATGCTGGAGCGTCACTTCGCTGCGGCTGAGCACGACCGGAGACGCCGGCGTGCTCAGGAGTTCCTCGAGCGGTCTGATGCGTTCGAGCCCCCTCGGCGGGAGGGTGTCGGCGACGAAGCGTCCGACGCCACGGCGCGAGAAGAGGAAACCATCCTCGTCCAGGAGCATCAGGGCCTCCCGCACGACAGTGCGGCTGACCCCCATGAGCTGTCCGAGTTCCGTCTCCGTTGGGATCATGGACCCGGGCGGCAGCACTCCGGAGCGGATGGCGTCGAGGATACGGCTGTGGACCCGGGCCCGCAGCGGGACGCCGGTGTCTCGCGGGATCTCCTCGGACAGGAAGGAGAGGCGGTCGACCACGTGGCATCGTCTCCAGGGGGTGCCGGCTCAGGGGTTGTTATACAAGCTCATCATACAACCCCGCCTAATCATGAAATGTCGGCCCTGCGATGCGACCTGTTCTTCATGCATCCGCAGTCTTCAGGTCCAGGGCATGTGGGTGTCGTCGTCAGGCCCGGCCAGATGATTCATGCGCCCCGCACTGGCGACGTGGTGCGGTACGCGTTTTACGCCTCTCGTTCTGATGCGGTCGGGTTCACCCGGTCGGCGAGCTACTTGGAGAAGAGATGAAAGTCCTCACTTTGGCCGAGTTGCAGCAACTCCGTGTCTGAGCGGGCCGGCTCGCTTCCGCGGAGCTGGCTTCGAAGATCCCGAGTTCGGATGGCTACGCTGGATCCGCAAGCTGGAGGAGGTTGCGATCTGTATGGGTGACGGGCACGGGCCCGGACGGTCTGAGCAGGAGGACCCGCTCGGAGCCGAATGGGAGAGGCACCGGCCCGCGGTTTTCGGTGTGGCCTACCGGCTGATGGGGAGTGTGGCCGATGCCGAGGATGTGACCCAGGACGTGTGGCTGCGGGCGGCCGGAGCGGATCTGCAGAACATCGGTGATCTGCGGGCCTGGCTGGTGACAGTGGCCGCGCGACGGTCTTACGACATTCTCAAGAGTGCCCGTGCTCGTCGGGAGACCTATGCCGGTCCGTGGCTGCCTGAGCCGCTGCTGACAGGGCCGGACGCGTCGCAGCCGGTACTCGTCGACGAGTCCGTCAGTTCGGCGATGCTGCTGATCATGGAAGAGCTGAGCCCGCCGGAGCGGGTGGCCTTCGTCCTGCACGATGTCTTCGGTCTTGAGTTCGGCCGGATCGCCGAAGTGCTGGACGTCTCCGTGCCGGGTGCCCGGCAGCTCGCCTCGCGGGCACGACGGCGGGTGGCCAAAGCGAAGGAGTCCACGCCGCAGGCGTCGAAGGCGGAGCGTGAACGCGTCCTCATAGCCTTCCGCGCCGCCTACGAGGCCGGGGACCTGGCCGGCCTGGTCAGGCTCCTGCACCCGGACGTCGTCTACGTCACCGATGGCGGAGGCAAGGTCTCCGCGGCACGCAAGCTCATCCACGGCGGTGAGCGCGTCGCTGAGGTCATGGTGCGTGTGGGGCGCCAGTGGCACCCGGACCGCATCGACTTCGCCGAGGTCGGCGGCGAGCTCGCCCTCGTGTTGCACCGGGAAGGCCGGGTCTACTCCGTCGACACGGTCCAGATCGCAGACGGTCTGATCACCGCGTACCGCCGGGTCATCAATCCCGACAAACTCGTGCGCGTCTGAGCTGTCACACCCGGAGGGGCTACCTCGTCTGCCTGATGAGAACGCAAAACGGGCGACGAAGGAATACCGAGAGCAGGTGAGATCGAACATGCAGAACGGCATGGATCCACCTGCAGCCGCTATGGCCCTGCCCGCTGGCGGGCTGTGCGCTCGGGTCGCTCCTCCCAGTAAGGACCTGTATGCAAGCCATCACTGTGCGAGACCGTAACGCCGGTCTTGCCGGGATGTCCCTGACGGACATGCCCTACCCCCATGCGGCCGAGAACGACGTCATCGTGCGGGTGCACGCCGCCGGCTTCACCCCTGGCGAGCTGGACTGGCCCGCCACGTGGACCGATCGCGCCGGCCGCGACCGGACGCCGAGCGTGCCCGGGCACGAGCTGTCCGGTGTCGTCGTAGAGCTGGGGTACGGCACCACCGGCCTGAGCGTCGGACAGCGGGTGTTCGGCCTGACCGACTGGACCCGTAACGGCACGCTCGCCGAGTACACCGCGGTGGAGGCTCGCAACCTCGCCCCGCTGCCGGCGGACGTCGACCACACCGTGGCCGCCGCGCTGCCGATCTCCGGGCTGACCGCCTGGCAGGGCCTGTTCGACCACGGCCGCCTCACCACAGGCCAGACCGTCCTGATCCATGGTGCCACGGGCGGCGTCGGCTCGATCGCGGTACAGCTCGCCCGCGAGGCCGGCGCCCGCGTCATCGGCACCGGCCGGGCCTCCCACCGGGACAAGGCACTCGAACTCGGCGTCCACACCTTCATCGACCTGCAGACCGAGAAGCTCGAGGACGCCGACGAGGCCGACGTCGTGTTCGACGTGATCGGCGGCGACACCCTCGACCGCTCGGCCGCCCTGGTCCGGGCCGGCGGCACACTCGTCACCATCGTCATGCCGCCCAAGGTCCAGCCCAAGGACGGGCGGGCGGTCTTCTTCGTCGTCGAACCCGACCGCGCCCGGCTCACCGACCTCGCCACGCGGCTGAGGGAAGGCCGGCTCAGGCCGTTCGTCGGTGCTGTGCGGCCGCTCGCCGAGGCACCCGCCGCATTCGCCCCCGGCAAGCGCACCCCCGGCAAGACGATCATCCGTGTCGCCGAAGACTGAATCAGGAGGCCCATCATGATCGGAATGCGAATCGCCGCCGGCCTCCTGGCTGCGGCCACGCTGACTGCGGCCACGGCCTGCTCGACCTCCGACCAGCCCGCCCACGCCGAGGGGCCGACCGCGGCTCCGGCATCGACGCGCCCCGCCGAAACCCTCAAACCGCTGCTCCAGCAGGCCCTTCCGGATGTGAAAGGCAAGACGTTCACCTCGGCGGTCGTCGACCTCCCGCCCAACGCACGCGCGATGCCGCACCGGCACGGCCAGGCGTTCGTCTACGCCTACGTCCTGGAGGGCACCGTGCGCAGCCAGCTCGACGACAAGCCCGTGACCACCTACCAGCAGGGCGAGAACTGGGTCGAGCAGCCGGGCGCCCACCACGTGCTCACGGAGAACACCAGCCGGACCAAGCCGGCCAAGCTCCTGGTCGTCTTCGTCTCCGACACTGGAGACAAGCTCAAGGTGGACGACCCGAGGTCGTAGCCCGAGGCACGCAGCGGGCGGCAACGCTCTACACGAACTCTGTCTCTGCCGGAACACACATCACCGGCCACCAAGATGCGCCCGAAGGGCGCGGTGCAGGCCACACGAACGAATCGAAGGAACCATGACCGACCCTCAGCGCGTCAACATCGGCAAGCAGCACCCGGCCGCCTACAAGGCCCTCATCGCCCTGTCGTCGGAGGTGGAAGGGGCCGCCGCCGCAGCGGGCCTCGACCCGCTCCTGGTCGAGCTGCTGAGGATCCGCACCTCCCAAATCAACGGCTGCGCGTTCTGCCTGCGCTTGCACACCCGCGACGCCCTCAAGAAGGGCGAAACCCCCGACCGGATCGCCGTGCTGCCCGCCTGGGAAGAGACCGGCTACTTCTCCGCGACCGACCGCGCCGCCCTCCGCCTGACCGAGGCGATCACACGCGTGCCGGACGGACACGTCAGCGACGAGCACTTCAACGCCGCCGCGGCCGTACTCACCGCAGACCAGGTCTCGGCGATCGCCTGGCTGGCAACCGTGATGAACGCCTTCAACCGCGTCGCGATCACCAGCCGGTACCCGGTCGGCAGCTGACCTCGACGGTGACACCGCCGGTGATACGGGCTGCCGAAGCCTCCACCGTCGTGAAGGTGATACATGAGGGCGGTGGCGTCGGCCTCGCTCGGCAGCACCCAGCCCTGCCACTGGGCTCGGCTTGGCGGGTGATGCGTCACGTCGATGCGAGCAGACCCGTCGATGCTTGCTGTACACCCGGCCACCATGAGGCCGGACAACCCCAGGAATGAGGTCATCCGGCGACTCATCTCAGTACTCCGCTCCGCATAATCAGGCTTGGCATGCCGGAGCGACTCTGAAACAAGGGGCGGGCTGTTTCAGCTCTGACTCTGCAACATTGAACGTCTCCCAAGAGGTTCTTCGCAGACCTGCGACTTTCCCGTCAGATATTGGCCCCAATAAGGTCTCTTGCGCCGTTTTCGATAGCAGCGTGTCCAGCGGAGGCTGGGACGGCGTCACGAATTCGATGTTGGGCCAGAAGTTGCTTGAGCCGCCCCTGGATCACTGCCATGGAGCTTCATCTATTTCCAGCTTCCCAGGTCGAGGTGCCGAATCGAATTTCGGCATGCTCCCTGAAGCGTAATTCGGTCTAAGCCGATCTCGCATCACGGGGTTTCCAGACGAAACTTCCATGCTTCGGGGCGCCCTGGCAGTGACTCGGACCGGACTCACACCGGAAAGCGACGGCGAGCTTACAAAGCTGCAGGTCAGCCGCTGTCAACGGGCGCTGCTTCAACGCCTGCGCTGCTGGGCGCACGAAAGACGTTCAGCGTGAACTGTGCACGATGGCTTTCCTGACCCGTGCCGCGGTACTGCGTGAAGTCCAAGCATGTCAATGGAGCTGCGCGACCATTGGGCCTTCACGGCCGAGTCTCGGCAGCCGGCGCTTTCCCCAAATGTGTTTGCGCTTGCAATTAGAGAAGGTTTGTGAGAGAGGCGACAGCCGTTTGCAGGGCGGGGGCGAAGGCGAGCAACTCCTCGCGGGGCAGGAGAAAGGCGACCGTCGAGATGCTGACGCCGCCGACGACGGTACCGGTGCGGTCGAAGACGGGGGCGCCGATGCACCGTATGGTCTTCTCGTTCTCCTCGTCGTCGATGGAATAGCCCTGTTCGCGGATTTGCGTCAGCTCTATGGACAGCCGGTTGAGGTCGGTGATCGTCTCGGACGTCTTCGTGGGCATTCCCGCGCTGGCGACGATGGACACCAGTTCGTCCTCCGGCAGGTGTGCCAGGATGCATTTCCCGATGGCCGTGCAGTGCAGGGGCAGGCGCATGCCGACGCGGGAGGCCATCCGGTAGGGCTGGTCGGCCTCGACTTTGTGGACGTAGACGGCGTGGTCGCCGCTGTGCAGCGCGAGGTGGACGGTCTGGCGCACATCCCGGGAGAGCCGGGTGAGGACGTCGCCGATGCCGGCTGCGCTGGCGGCCTTGACCTCCTCGGCGAGGGCGAGCATGCGGGGGCCCGCGCGGTAGCTCCCGCCACCCTCGCTGGTGATGAAGCCGAGGTCGGTGAGTGTCGCGAGGATGCGATGCACGCTGGCTTTCGGAACGCCTGATTCGACGCTGATGTCGGCGAGTCGGCGCGGTCCCTGTCCTGCGACGGCGGCCTCCAACACGTTGAGCGTCTTGGTCACCGCGTTGCCAGCCGATGAAGCCCGGCCGCTGTGATGCACGTTTTCGGCTGGTTCGTAACCCATTGACAGTCTCTTTACTTCCGTTTTAATGTGCTGACGATTCCACGATACGAAGTGTGATTCTACATAGTGGAACGACCGGCAAGGAGCTGTACGTGATAAATCCGTTGACCGGAGGACGAGCTCTACCCGTTCACAACCCTGGGACCGGCGCCGTGCTGGGCGAGATGCCAGTTGCGACCGAGGATGAGGCGCGCGCGGCGGTCCGGACGGCCCAGGACGCCCGGACCGCGATGGCCGCGACCGCCTCGCATGAGCGGGCACGGCTGTTGGCCAAGGTCGCAGACGGGATCGAGGCGCGGGCCGAGGAACTGGCCCGGGATCTGGCCGCCGAGAACGGGAAGCCGATCCGGCAGACCCGCGAGGAGATCGCAGCCGCGGTCCGGATCTTCCGCGGGTTCGCTGGGGAGGCGACCAGGATCTTTGGCCGGCAGATCCCGCTGGACGCAGTCCCCGGTCTTGAGAACCACCTGGCGGTAACGGTCCGGGAGCCGATCGGGGTGGTCGCGGCGATCGTCCCGTTCAACTACCCGGTCGAGCTGTGGGCGCACAAAGCCGCGGCGGCATTGGCAGCGGGGAACGCGGTGATCGTGAAGCCGCCGGAGAAGTGTCCACTCACGCTGATGGAGATCGGCCGGATCATCGAGGCGGCCGGTTTCCCTGAGGCGGCGCACCAGATCGTCCCCGGCGGGCCGGAGCTGGCGCGGTTCCTCGCGACCGCCGACGGCGTGCAGATGATCAGCCTTACCGGCAGCACCGCCGCAGGTAAGGCAATAGCCGAGCTCGCCGCCGGGACGCTGAAGCGGACGCACCTGGAACTCGGCGGCAACGACGCACTGATCGTGTGTGCGGACGCCGACGTGGAACGCGCCGCCGAGGCCGTCGTGCTCGGGCGGCTGGCGCGCGGCAACGGACAGATCTGCTGCGCCGTCAAGCGCGTCTACGTCGAGGACGGTGTGTACGACGCGTTCGCTGACGCGCTGGAAGCGCAGGCCAGGAAGCTGGTCGTGGGTGACCAACTGGACGAGGCCACCGACGTCGGCCCGCTGATCACGGAGCCTGCCGCCGTCGCTGTGGACCAGGCGATTCGGGCAGCCGTAAATGACGGTGCGCGCGTCGTGGTGGGCGGTCCCCGGGACGGGGCGTTCGTGCCGCCGACGGTGTTGGTGGACGTCGCGCCGCACGCGGAGGCCGTGGCCGAGGAGATTTTCGGGCCGGTCGCACCGCTGTTGCGGGTGGCCGATGCCATGGAGGCGGTGCGGCTGGCCAACGAGTCCGCCTACGGGCTGCAGGCGGCGATCTTCACAAGGGACATCGGACGGGCCTTCTCAGTGGCCCGGCGCCTCCAGGTCGGGGGTGTTGTGATCAACGGCTCCACGGCGCTGCGCGCGGAGAACCTTCCGTTCGGCGGCGTGAAGCTGACCGGCGGGGCCCGCGAGGGACTGCACGACACCCTCCTCGACATGACCGAGCAGAAGACCATCATCGTCATGGACGGCCTGGCATGAAGCTGGAGTTGCGGGGCGTCCGCAAGGGATACGGCGGCGTCGAGGTCCTGCACGGCGTCGACCTGACCGCCGAGGGCGGGCGGGTTCTCGCCATCGCGGGCGCGAACGGTGCCGGCAAGTCGACTCTGATCAAGGTGCTGGCGGGGGCCGTGCCGCTGGACGGCGGGGAGATCCTGCTGGACGGCGAGGCGCTCACCCTGCGCGGACCCGAGGACGCGCAGGGTCTGGGGTTCCGGACCGTCTACCAGGAGCTCAGCCTCGTGCCCCAGATGACGGTGACAGAGAACGTGTTGCTGGGGGCGCTGCCCACCAAACGCGGGCTGGTCGACTGGTCGGCGGCGCACGCACGGGTGCGGGCGCTGCTGGAGGAGATCGGGTTCGCCGACATCGATCCGCGCGTCCGTGCAGGCAAGTTGTCGGTCGCGCGCCAGCAGATGGTGGAAATCGCCAAGGCGCTGGCGGTCGAGCCCCGGATGCTCGTGCTGGACGAGCCGTCCGCCGTGCTCGCAGGCACCGACCTCGACCGGCTTTTCGACCTGATCCGCAGGCTGCGGGAGCGTGGCGTCGCGATCCTGTACGTCTCGCACCGGCTGGCCGAGGTGATGGAGATCTCCGACTCGATCACCGTCATCAAGGACGGCCGGGTGGTGGATACGCTCACCCCGGCCCGCACCAGTGAGGACGAGATCATCGCGTTGATGGCCGGGCGCCGGCTGGAGCAGATCTACCCGGACCGGGTGCCCGAGCCTGGTAAGCCGTTGCTCAGCGTGCGTGGCCTGAGCCGGGACGGGGTGTTCGACGACGTGTCGTTCGACCTGGCAGCGGGTGAGATCGTCGGCATGTTCGGGCTGGTCGGCAGCGGCCGCAGCGAGGTCGCTCGATGCGTGTTCGGCGCCGACCGGCCGACGTCCGGAACCGTTGAGCTGGACGGCGCCGTTACGCGATTCCGCACGCCCGGCGACGCCATCGGCGCCGGGGTCGCGCTTGTCACCGAGGACCGCAAGCACAGCGGGCTCGTCCTCGGCATGGACGTCACCGACAACACCACGTTCGCGACGATGACCCGGATCTCACGCGCGGGCCTGCTGGACATCAGGCGGCGTGCCGCGAACGTTCAGGACATGATCGAGCGGTTGGGCATCCACCCGCCACGTCCGGAGATTCCGGTCCGCCATCTCAGCGGCGGCAACCAGCAGAAGGTCGTGCTGGCCAAGTGGCTCCTGACGCGGCCGCGGGTGCTGATCCTGGACGAGCCGACTCGCGGGGTCGACATGGCCACCCGCGTCGACATCTACCGCATGATCGACGAGTTGACCCGGGAGGGGGTCGCGATCCTGTTGATCTCCTCCGACCTGACCGAGGTCCTCGGTGCCACCGATCGCGTGCTGGTGATGCGCGGCGGACGGCTGGTCGCCGAGGTCGGTTCGGCGGACACGACCGAGGACGAGGTCCTCGCGCATTCGGTGGGGGTCGCGGCATGACGCAGCAGCGGACTTCGGTGGTGCTGGACACGGATTCGGGTGAGGTGGCGGGGGCTGCGGCACCGGCGTCCGCCCGGTGGCGCGTGGCCGTCCCGTCGCCGACCGTCCTGGTGCTGATCGGCGCCGCGGTCGCGATCGTCGTGGTGGCGGGTGTCACCAATGACTCGTTCCTCACCGAGGGGAACATGACCAACCTGCTCCGGCAGATGGTCTCCACCGGGCTGCTCGCCCTCGGCATGCTGCTGGTGATCCTCACCGGAGGGATCGACCTGTCGGTCGGATCGGTGGTCGCGCTGACCGGCATCATGTCGGCCGGCCTGGTGAGCGGGCTGCCGCTGCCGCTGGCGATCCTCGTGGCGATCGTCGTCGGTGTGCTGTGCGGAACGGTCAACGGCGTCATGGTCGCGCGGTTCTCGCTGGCTCCGTTCGTGGTGACCCTCGCGTCCATGACGACGTTTCGAGGGCTCACCTACGTCTACTCCAAGACCCCGATCACTCCGACCACGCCGGACTTTCTGACCCTCGGTTCGCAGGATGTCGGCATCATCCCCATCGCGGCGATCATCACGCTGGCGATGTTCGCGCTGGGCTGGGTTCTGATCAACCGCACGTCGGCGGGCCGGGCGCTGCTCGGCATCGGCGGCAACCGGGAGGCGGTTCGGCTCGCGGGCGTCAAGGTACGGCGTCACCTGGTGCTCGCGTACGCGCTGTCCGGGTTGTGCGCCGGAGTCGCGGGCGTCATCCTCGCCTCCCGGGTCGGCATCGCTCAGCCGAGCGTCGGCCAGGGCTTCGAGCTCGACGCCATCGCCGCCTGTGTGATCGGCGGAGCCAGCCTGTCGGGCGGACGCGGCACCATCGGCGGCACCCTCGCCGGCGTCGTTCTGCTCGGGCTCATCGACAACCTGCTCAGCCTCTACGACGTGCAGAGCTACTGGCAGCAGGTGCTGAAGGGGCTCATCATCGCGGTCGCGATCCTCATGCGCCGAGGCGAACGGCAGAACACCTAGCCGCACCGCCACACCGTCCTCCAGGTCCTCGTCCCCCCGTCGCCTCGTTCGCCGTGTCGTGAGGCGTCCATCCCACCTTGAAGGAAGAACCATGAAGAAGATTGCCGGATGTGTTCTCGTGGGCGCGCTCGCACTGTCGCTCGCAGCGTGCGGAGGCTCCGATGCCAGCGGAGCTGACAACGGCGGAGGCGCCGCGAAGAAGACCCTGACCATCGGCATCGCGAACTACAGCCTCCAGGCGCCGTACTTCATCGCGATGGCCAAGGCCATCGAGACCGAGGCCAAGACCTACAGCAACGTCAAGGTGATCAGCACGGACGCCCAGGGGGACGCGGCCAAGCTGACCACGAACGTCAACGACCTGCTGACGCAGAAGGTGGACGGGATCATCATCTCCGGCGGTCCGCTGAACGCCGCGCCCGCCGCGATGAACGCGATCGAGCAGAAGAACGTCCCGTCGATCTTGGTGGACCGCAAGTTCGCCGGCGGCCAGTACACCAGCTGGATCGGTCCTAACAACACCCAGATCGGGCAGGGCGACGGCCAGTACATCGCCGATCGGCTGAAGGGCAACGGCACTCTCGCCGTCATCACGGGCGGCCCGGCCGACAACACCATCGGTCTGGACCGAACGAACGGCCTGCTCGGCGTGGTCAAGCAGTCGCCCGGTATCACGGTCGTGACCGCCCCGGACTTCGGGGGGTGGAGCTCCGACGGCGGTCTGAAGGTGATGGAGAACCTTCTCGCCAAGAACCAGCACATCGACGCCGTGTTCTGTGAGAACGACGCGATGTGCCTGGGCGCCCAGAAGGCGATCTCCGACGCCGGGCGGACCGACGAGATGTTCCTCGTCGCCGCCGACGGCCAGAAGGAGGCGTTGGCCGCCATCGAGAGCGGCTCGAACTACGCCGCCACCGCGGTCAACAACGCCGACACGATCGGCCGCGCGGGCCTGGACCGGATGATGGCGGTGCTCGCGGGCGCCGAACCCAGCAAGGACACCCCCTTGGAGGCACCGGTGGTCACCAAGGACAACGTGGACCGGTACAGCAACCCGGACAGCATCTTCTGATCCGTCCGCCGTTGTGCCGTACCGATATCGGGAGTGAGGAAGCCGGCGTGATCCAAGACCACACCGACCCCGCGAGCAGCGAAGGGACGCCCGTCCTCGTCGCCGTGGGCGAGGGGCTGCTGGAGGTGGGCGTGCGTGACGACCTTCCCTCCGACTACCTCGGCCGGGGTTTCGGGGGTGACGTCGCCAACGTGGCCGTCATGGCGGCCCGGATGGGCACCCGAGCCAGGCTGCTGACCCGCCTTGGCGCGGACACCCCGGGCCGCCTGCTGCTGGACTTCTGGCGGCGCGCGCACCTGGACGTCGACCGGGTCACCGTCGATCCGTCCGCTCCCACCGGAATGTACGTCAACGCGGTGCGGCACGGCGGGCACACCTTCGGCTACTACCGGTCCGGCTCGGCGGCGACGCGGCTCAGCCCGGCGGACGTGGACGGGCGCCTGCTGGAGGACGCCGGGGCGCTGCACGTCAGCGGGATCTCGCTGGCGATCTCCAGCAGTGCCGCCCTGGCTGCCGAGCGGGCGGCCGAACTGGCCCGCGACAGTGGCGTCACGGTGACCTTCTGCGTCAACCACCGCCTGATGCTGCGCCCCGACACCGACCGGAACCTCGCGTTCGCCCGCGCCGCCGACATCGTGATCCTGTCCAGCGAGGACGCTCGCGCGATGCTCGACACGGACCATCCCGACCGGATCAGGTCCGCGCTGGGGGAGGGGCCGCAGGAGATCGTGCTGACCGACGGCCCGGCCGGGGCGGTGGTGCTGACCGACGGTGGGATCCATCGCGTCGTGGCGCCACAGGTCGTGGTCGTCGACACTGCGGGCGCCGGCGACGCGCTGGCCGGCGCCTACCTGGCCCTACGGCTCGCCGGGACTGCACCGCCCGACGCGCTCGAGTCGGCCGTGATCGCTGGGGCGCTGTCGTGCCGGTGGCCCGGCTGCGCCAGGTCCTATCCGAGCGCGGAGGAGGTCGCGCGGGTTCGGGCAGGTGCGTCCCCGGACGTCGAGCCACAGCTGTCCTCCAGCGAATCCGCCTGACCGCCGCCGAACTCTCCGTTCACTGGCCGCCTTCTACCGAACCGTCGGCCCTGATCCGTATCCCCTAGCTCGCACTTCTTCAGCGGACGCGGTCGGCAGAAGGCTTGCCGTCGTGCTTCCCGCCCATCCCACGCACGAGGACGGACGCGGAGGTCACTCCATATCCCGAAGAAGTCGGCCGAAAAAGCCACCGGAGCCCGGTCTGCACACCGGGCTCCGGGACCACCCCTCCTGGGAGAGGACAACATGAACAGTCAGTTTAACCGGGCGCGCCCGCGCGGCGCGGCCCTCGCCGTGGCGCTGGCTTTGACCACGGCGGCCGGCACGGTCGTGTCGCTGCCGCAGCCGGTGCTGGCCCAGTCCCAGCATTCGGAGCAGCCCTCGCTGCGCGTCAGCAAGGTGTCCTCGGTCGACGACAAGTCGATCGACATCACCTTCAACAAGGCGCTCGGGCCGGACATCCTGCAGTTCACCGCAGCCAACTCGGCGTACGCGGTCCAGTACATCAAGGTCGGCGGCGGCGTCGCCGGCGGCGCGGACGCGGCGCTCGACGGTCGGCCGCTCTCGCAGATCGCGGGCACGACCGTCCGTCCCGTGGACACCCCTGACCACCGGACACTGAGGGTGGTGCTGGGTGCCGGTGCCACGCTGGACGGCCACACCTACGAGCTGTGGTTCGACGGCGGAAGCGACAAGCTCGGCGACCTGTTCTTCCGGTCCGCGGACGGCGGCGTGCTGCCCGGCTCGTCGACGAAGCAGTCCAAGTTCCGCGGGACCTCCCAGGACGCCGCGCTCGCAGCCGTCTCGTCCGCCGAGCAGGTGGACTCGCGCACGGTCGACGTCACGTTCGCCGGGACGGTCTGGTCGGGGATGCCTGTCGGCGTCTACACCGGATCGAACATCACGCTCACGAGTGGCGACTCGTCCGTCCACCCGGTGTACGTGGAAAGCCTCGCCGGGACCAGCCAGCGCGGCTATCGGCTGTACTTCGGCGCCGACCTGAACGGCGACGCCTCTTACCGGTTGGCTCTCGGCGCCGGCCTGAGACTGACGACGAACGCGGGACCGGCCACCGCCGAGGTCGTCGCGACCGTCGCGGGCGGCGGAGGCGCCTACGCGGCTCCGCAGATCGCCGGTGTCGAGGTCGGGGCGTCCGGCGACACGATCGAGGTCCGGTTCAGCCACCGGATCGCCAAGGCCGGCGACCTCGAGGTGAAGGAGACCAAGACCGGCGTGAGCGGCACCAATGTCACGGCCGATCAGGTCCGCGGACTGCTGCGCTTCACCGGCCTCACCACCACCTCGGGCCGTGACGTAAGCCAGGCACTGCGCGACGACGCGGCGTACTTCCCTGACGCCTCCACCCTCGTGATCAAGCTGGACAGCGGGCAGACCCTCAGGGCCGGCGCGCGCGGCAGGGTGGCGCTGGCCCAAGGGGCTGTCACCGACGTCACCGGCACCGCCAGCACGAGCACGGCGTCCGTGTCCGTCGAGGCCCCGAGGCACTTCACCTCGCCGGGTGCCGGCTTCAACTCGAACGGCCCGGATTACCTCAAGGTCAACACACACGCCACCACCGTCTTCGAGCGCTACGACTACAAGGTCAGCGACGACGGTGTGTCCGTCCGGTCGGACGGTGTGGCCAACAAGGTGGTCGGGCAGACCATCAAGACCATCGAGGTGGAGAACAAGTACATCAAGGCGACGTTCGCGCCCAGCTACGGCGGCCGTCTCCTCTCGATCATCTACAAGCCGACCGGGCACGATCTGCTCTACACCAACCCCGTCGGCACCCCGTACGGGTTCTCCAGCGCGGCGCCCGGGACCCCCGGCAACTCGCCGTTCTACCAGAACTGGCTGATGGTGTACGGCGGTGTGTTCCCGACGCTCACCGAAGCCGAGCACGGCAAGTACTGGAATGTGCCGTGGGACTACAAGATCGACCAGAGTAACGGCAGGTTCTCGGTCACCATGACCAAGACCGACGACGTCGACTACCCGTTCAAGCCGTCCAAGTACGTGCACGGCGCCACCGGCATCAAGACGTCCGTCACCTACTCCGTGGACGCGCGCAAGCCGACCGTCGACATGGCGGTCAGCCTGAACAACCCGAACGCGGAGGACAAGCAGTACGAGTACTGGACGTGCACGACGCTCGCGCCGGGCGCCCCGTCGAACTCGGGATCCCCGACGATGTCGGTCGTCTCGCCGGTCAAGACGGTCTACCGCGACCCGGGCTACAAGTGGATGGAGAGCGTCGAACAGCCCGCCGGTCCCGCCGGCTCCGGCCTGCTCAAGCTGGACAAGCTCAAGCAGATGTCCAACTGGACCAATTCGGGCATCGCCTACGGCCAGGACCTGGCCACCATGCAGCAGGGCAATTGGTGGGGCGTCGTCAACCACGAGAACGACGAGGGCGTCATCCGGGTCGGCGACAACACCAAGACCCCCGGCATGAAGTTCTGGGAGTGGGGCCAGAACGGCTCCTTCGACACCAACATCTACAGCAAGGGCAACTCGGCCCGCCCCTACATCGAGCTGTGGGCCGGTGTGTCCATGAAGTTCTTCAGCCCCGCCACGCTCAAGGCCGGGCAGACCCTGTCGTGGACGGAGACGTTCCTGCCGACGATGGACCTCGGCGACGTCACCAACGCGAACGCCAACGGCGCCGCGGACGTCAAGGTGGACGCGTCGGGCAACGTCACCGGCCGACTGTTCTCGACCGCGATCGGGCAGAAGCTGCGCGCGACCCTGGTCGACGCCACGACCGGCAAGACGCTGGACGAGAGCACCTTCACCGGTACGGCGAACACCGCGGTCAAGCTCAAGGGCAAGGTCACACCCAGCGCGCAGGCCCGGCTCGTACTCACCGACGCCCACGGCACCACCCTGCTCACGGCCGAGTCCGGCACCTGATCGGGGTCGCCCCGCGGCGGCGACGCATCATCTGGATCTACGTCGTCACCAGGGTGAACAGCGCCGACCAGATCGGCCGCCTCTGGCTTGACCGGGCCATCGAGGTGCTCTGACCACAAGGAGGTGGAGAAGGACACGGTGGTCGAGTCGCCACAGATCACCAAGGAGAACGCGCAGGAGCACATCCAGAAGGGCGCGTTCCAACGGTTGTGCCGGAACCGGGGCAGCGGTCACTGCGCCGGCAGCGGTACGGCGGAACGGGCACTGAGCAAGGCAAGCATCTGAACCTGCGGTTGCACGACAACAAGCAGAATTTCTAGGAGATGCAGTGCGTAGTAAGCGAACAGTGAGGATCGGTATCGCCGGACTCGTCGCCGCGGCGGCGGCGATCCCGGGCATGAGCGTCCCGGCCACCGCGGCCATGCCGGACGGCGGGCCGGCGGCTACCCCCGCCAGCTGGCAACTGAAGTACTCGGAGGACTTCCAGGGCCGCGAGAAGGACCTGAACACGGACTCGAGTCCGTGGATCCGCTGGACCGGTGACCAGCCCGTCGACACGATCATGGACGACTACGGGGACTGGTGGAAGAACGACTACGGCCCCGCCATGCAAGCGGCGCTGAACAGCTTCGCGACATACCGCAAGGACGTGCAATTCGGCAAGGACGGCTGGCTGACCGCCTCATTGTCGGCCCGCGACTGGGACAAGAACGGCACTCCGGAACGGCCGCCGACGATCTCGACCGAGAAGGCGAAGGCCGGCAACGTTCTTAAGATCAATTCGCCGGATTCCTACGACGGCGCGCTGATCACCACCACGCAGAAGCTGCCACCCGAATACCGTCTCGAGTACCGCCTCAAGACGCTCGACTTCGGCGGAGAGCGCAACGGCAGCATCTCCTACGACGGCAAGGAGAACGGGTACACGCCAGTCGCCGGCGAATGCAAGACGCAGTTCCCGTACGCGGAGGGCATCGGAACCAAGGGGTGGAACAGCCAGATCACGACAAATCCGTGTGACTGGCAGAGCGTGACGAATGGTCCCTTCGGATACAACGCCTTCCACCTGCTCGGCATCGTCGACTTCTCCAACCCGAAGCCGGCGAACCTGCACTTCTGGCACTACCGGCGGAAGATCCTCATGGACTCGTTCGCCCAGCACCCCGACCGGATCGGCACGGGAACCGGTGGGCGCATCTGTGACCCGACGACCAACACGTACTACCCGATCCGCGACAGCACCAACAACATCATCGACATGTGGATCAACGGCATGCCGAACTACAAGCCCGGCAAGGGCGGAATCACCGGTAACTCGCAGTGGTTCATGACCACCTGTTCCGGCGGCGTGGCCGAGCCGGTGTCGCCGTCCGCGGCGGCGGAGATGGTCCCCGAACTCATGCCGAACAGCGACTACGTCTTCGCCGTCGAGCGGGACAAGACCGGCTACACCGAAGAGGTCACCGGAACGTTCCTGCACGGCGGGTACCGGACGATCCGCTTCCACCGGGACTTCGTCGTCGACAACGTGCCCATCTGGCACTACAACAACACGCCCGATCAGTACGACGGCAGCTACAACGGCACTCTTGTACAGAACGGCGTCTACAACCGCCAGGAGTGGCCGGACCAGTGGCCGGCCGGCTCGGGTTACCCCGACTTCCCCGTGATCGGCGACCCCTACACCGACGCCGGTGAGGGCAGCGCGACGATCGACTCGATCAAGCTGTACGTCCCCAAGCACAAATAGACCCAACGAGGAAATCGAGCAGGAGGGTCGGGTCGCCCGACCCTCCTCTCATACCACCGGACAAAACCCGACCAGCGACAGCCTCTAGGTAAGAAGCACCTGGTCAAGGACATGCCTTCCGATAGCCGCCATGCTGGGATTATCGGCCGAGTGGGCGGCCAGAGCAGTGCCCAAGGCGAGGGCCCAGCCCCGTGCACGCTCCCAGGTCACTTCATCGGCGTCCACGTGTGATCGGAATACCTCACGGGCGTTCTCGTCGAACACCAGCCACGCGGCGGCCAGATCGGTGGCGGGATCGCCGCTGGTGAGGTCACCGAAGTCAAGAACAGCCACCAGCCCTTCCCCGTTGAGCAAGAGGTTCCCCGGGTGCGGGTCGCCGTGGAGCCAGAGCGGGGGACCTTGCCAGGGGCGGAGGGCCGCCGACTTCTCCCAGAGGGGCAGGAGCTCAGCTGATCGGGAAATGAACTGGAGGCGTTGCCGAACCGCTTCGTCACGGTAGGCGAGAGGGACGCCACGGACGGGGTTATGCGGTGCACCAGGCGGTGCAGGCCGGTGGAGGTCTGTCATGAACTCAGCCAGCGGGACGGCGATGCCGGAGCGTTCGGACGGCGGCACGTCGGCGACCGTACGGCCTTCGAACCAGGGTGCGATCGTCCATGGCCATGGGTAGCCCTCGCCGGGTTCGCCAGTCCTGATGGGTATGGGCAGCGAGACTTCGACCTGCTCGGCCAGGACCGGCAACCAGCGTTGCTCGTTGACGATGAGGTCGACGGCCACCTGCCGGCGCGGCAGCCGTACGGACAGGTCCGAACCAAGGCGATAGATGACGTTGTCCCAGCCGTTGGCAACGAGGACGAGCGGTCCCGCCAGATCCGGGTGCTGCGCGCGAATCAAACGGTCAACAAGGTCGTCGTCGATGTCGACTTCTGTCGCCGGAGTATTCATGCCGCAACGATATGCAGGATGGCCTTGGAACCCGCCATGCCTCGGTCGCCGCCTGGATCTATCTCGCCGCAGTGCAGTCCGAGCATGGCGCGGCGAGCTCAGGCCACGAAGGCGGCCAAGTGGCCTCACGTTGGCTAGCCTCACCGGCATGGCCCTTGCCTCGATTCCCAGCCCTTCCGAAGGGGTCTGGTATCTCGGATTCATCCCGATCCGCGCCTACGCATTGTGCTTCCTCCTCGCGATCGTCTTCGGCACCTGGCTCAGCGAGCGCCGCTGGCGCGCCCGCGGCGGCGAGAAGGGCACGATCAGCGACATCGCGGTCCCCGCAGTGATCTTCGGCCTGATCGGCGCTCGCCTCTACCACGTCATCACCGACTGGCAGACCTACTTCGGCCCGCGCGCGATCAAGGAGCCCTACCGGGCGCTGTTCATCTGGGAAGGCGGGCTCAGCATCTGGGGCGCGGTCGCCCTGGGAGGCGTGGGCATGTGGCTCGCCTGCCGTCGCCGGGGGCTGTCTCTGGGCGCCGTGGCCGACACGGTCGCGCCCGGCATCGCGTTCGGGCAGGCGATCGCCCGCTGGGGCAACTGGTTCAACCAGGAGCTTTACGGCAGTCCGACCACGTTGCCGTGGGGCCTGGAGATCGACCAGGCGCACGGCGGCGAGCCAGGAGTGCTCTACCACCCGACGTTCCTGTACGAGTCGCTGTGGGACGCGGCGCTCGGTTTCGGACTGATCCTGGCCGGCAGGCGGTTCACGCTGCGCCACGGCCGCCTGTTCGCCCTCTATGTCGCCGGCTACACGTTCGGGCGGTTCTGGATCGAGGGGCTGCGGATCGACCCGGTCGGCGGGGTGGACCACGCGGTGACGCTCCTGGGGCTGCGGATCAACCAGTGGACCTCGATCGTGCTGTTCATCGGCGCGCTGGCCTACCTCTGGGTGACTCGTAACAAGGACACCGAACAGATCGTGGTGCCGGCCTCACAACACAAGGCCTCGCACGAGGAGAACGGCGGGCAGGCCTCCGATCCGATAGAGAGCACCTGACGCGACCAACATGCCGTAACCCCGAATACCCCCGAGGCCGCCGCCCACGCCAGGCGCCGGTCAGGGAGTCGGGCCCAGTTCCGCGCGTGACTTTCGGGGGTAAACAGCACATATGTGCCGCTGGCTCGCCTATTCCGGCTCGCCGATCAATCTGGAGACGCTGCTCTACGAGCCGGAGCATTCGCTGATTCACCAAAGTCTCCACGCCAGACTCGGCGCGGAGACGGTCAACGGCGACGGGTTCGGGGTCGGCTACTACGACGACGTCGAGGTGCCGCCCGCGGTGTTCAAGGACACCAAGCCCGCCTGGGGCGACCGGAACCTGCGCGAACTCGCGCGCCACGTCCGGTCGCCGTTGTTCATGGCCCACGTGCGCGCGTCGTCCGGGACTGCCGTACAGCAGACGAACTGCCATCCGTTCCGCCACGGCAACTGGCTGTGGATGCACAACGGCGCGATCTCCCAATTCGGCCGGCTCAAACGCGACCTCGTACTGGCCGTCGAACCGGAGCTGTTTCCGGCGATCGAGGGGTCCACGGATTCGGAGGTCATGTTCTTCTTGGCGCTGACGTTCGGGCTGCGCGAGGACCCGCCGGGCGCGGTGGAGCGGATGGTCGGATTCGTGGAGGAGACGGGACGGGCGCACGGCGTGGAGCGCCCGGTCCAGATGACGGTGGCCACATCGGACGGCGAGCGGCTGTGGGCGTTTCGCTACTCCACCGAGCGTCGTTCGCGATCACTCTTCCACAGCACCACCACACAGTGTCTCCGGGACCTGCACCCCGAGGTGTTCATGCGTGCGGAGCTGTCCGGCGACGCACGGGTCCTTGTGTCCGAACCCCTGCGTGACCTGCCCGGCCTGTGGATCGAGGCTCCGGAGTCGACCTTCACCGTGATTAGCCACGGGTTATTCGAAATGCACCCATTTCATCCGAAGCCTGGGTAGCGGAGATGCGACTGGACGGCACATGCAGCCGCGGTGGCAGTGGCGTCAGGCGCTGTTCGCGCTCCACGCCCGGCAACCCGGTCATCCTGATTGTCGGCTCCCGCGGGCGACCCGGCCGCCATGGACTTCGATCCCGATCTGTATGATCATCGCGACGTAGATCGTGCGACTGGGTCCTGGCGTGTTCGCCGACTTGCGCTCCGGCAGCCGGTGTGATCGCCGGACGAACCGGGGGTTCCATGTCCGATGGTGGGCCGGCAGGATCGGGATCCGTCTGGCTGTCCCGGCCCGAGCCGGTCGGGCGGGCCGACGAGCTCGCCCGCATCGACGCGGCGGTCGCGGGCGCGGCGGCCGGCGAATGCCGCCTGGTCCTCATCGACGGCGAGCCGGGCATGGGCAAGACGCGGCTGCTGGAATACCTGGTCGAGCGGGCGCACGCCGCCGGGCGTACTGTGCTCGCCGGCAGCGCCACCGAGTTCGAGAGCCTCGTCCCGTTCGGCATGTACGTGGACGCCTTCACCCGCCTGTCCGACGAGTACGGCGCCCCGGGTGCGGCGCCGACCGGCACTCGGCCCGGTGATTTCGCCGAGGCGGCGCTGCGCACCTTGTTGATGACGGGCGAGACGACCGACACGACTCAAGGCCGGTTGGATCGCTACCACACCTATCGAGGCATCCGAGCGCTCCTGTCCCACCTGGCCGCCGACCGCGGCACCGTACTGACGCTCGACGACCTGCACTGGGCGGACGCGTCGTCGCTCGAACTGACCGAGTTCCTGCTCCGCCGCCCGCCGGCCGGCGGGTTCCTGCTGGCCATCGCCTGCCGGTCGGCCATGATCCCGGCCGTGGTGGGCGACGCCCTCGCCCGGCAGGATCCGCGCGTCACCCGGCTGAGCCTGCACCCGCTCGACGCGAACGCGGTGGCCGCGCTGCTGCCGTCCGAGGTGGACCCGCACCGGGGACGGTTGATGTTCCGGGTCAGCGGCGGCAATCCGCTGTTCCTGCGGTCGCTACTGGACGCCGACGACCACACACTGACGGAACTGGCCGACGGCCGGCCCGGGGCGGCGCTCGCCCTCGAGCAGACGTTGCTTGCGGTGCTGCGCCGGGAGCTGGACCGGCTCACCCCGACCGGCCGGCGGGCGGCCCACGCGGCGGCGGTCGCCGGCGAGCTGGCCTCGCTCGTCGTCATCGCCCACGTCGCGGAACTCGACGCCGGGACGGCCGCCGCCGCCGTGGACGAGCTCTGCAGGCAGGGGCTCGGCGCGCTGGCGGGCGCCCGGTTCGTGTTCCGCCACCCACTCGTACGCGCCGCCGCGTACGACACGTGCGGGCCTGGCTGGCGCATCTCCGCCCATGCCCGGGTCGCCGGCTACCTGCGCCGCAACGACGGGTCGCTGGCGTTGCTGGCCCACCACACCGAGCGGTGCGCCGAGCACGGTGACGAGGAGGCCGCCAGGACGCTGGGCGACGCGGGCATCGCGTACGTGGGCTCGGCCCCGGCGACCGCAGTGCGATTGCTGCGTGACGCCCTACGGGTGCTGCCGGAACGCGAGGACCTCGTGCCGTATCGCGGCCACCTGCTCACCTGGCTGGCGCGGGGCACCGCGGTGAGGTCGCTGACCGAGGGCCGGCGAATCCTGCACGAGGTCATCCACCTGCCGCACGACGTGGCCACCGAGGCGGTGGCCTTCTCCTCCGTGATCTCGCGGCTGCTCGGCCGGCTCGACGAGGCGCGGGCCCTGTTGAGCGCGCAGGCCCGCCGGGCCGGGCAGGACCTGCGGGTGCGGGCCCCGCTCCTGTTAGAGCTGGCCGCCGTGGCCGTGTTGCGGGCGGACCCCGGCGGCGCGCGCCGGCATGCGCTCGAAGCCATCGAAATCCTGTCGAAGACGGCCGACTCCACGCTCGGCGCCGCCGCGTACGCCCTGCTGGCCCTGGCCTGCCTGCAGGACGGCGACGTCGCGGCGGCGCGTTCGCACAGCAGGCGAGCCGGGTGGCTGATGGACAGCGCGCCGGACACCGCCCTGTCGACGCACGTGGAACTCGTCGCGCCGCTCTCTTGGGGCGAGACCAGTCTCCAGCGGCCCGACGACGCGGAGCGCCATCTGGCCCGGGGCATCGACCTGGCGACGATGTCCGGTCGCAGCAACGACATGCCGTACCTGCTGATCGCCCAGGCCCACCACAAGGCCCGCGGCGGACGGCTGGAGGAGGCCATCGACGTCGCGGAGCACGCCGCCGCGGCCTCCGACTACATCCAGAGCAGCGAGACCCTGGCGATGGCCCAGTGCGTCATGCTGTTGCCGGTGCTGTGGCGGCACGGCGTGCGCCCAGCCATGGCGCTCGCCGACCGGCTCGCCGACGCCGCTCCGGGTTCGGCCTGGTGGCTGGCGATGGCGCATGTGTCCGTGGTGCGGGTCCGGCTCGCCGCCGGCCGTAGCGGGGCGGGTCACGTGCCGCCGCTGCCCCCGGCCCTGTCCCGCGACACCGAGGTGGAACGGCTGGCGGTGCAGTCGATCCGCGCCGGTGCCGACGGCGACGTCGGTACCGCGCTCACCCGGTCGGCCGCGGCGGTCGCCGCCGGCGGCGGCGGCCCGGCGTATCACCTCGGCGCCGCCTACGACGCCCGCGCCCGCGCGTTGTGCCAATGCGGCGACCTGGGCGGCGCCGTGGCGGCGGCCTGGATCGCCGCCGAGCGGTTCACCGAGAGCGGCGCCACCGTCGAACGTGGTCTGGCGCACCAGTTGCTCGCCGACATCCACGGCCGCATGGGGGACGTGGCGCAGTGCCGCACCGAGATCGCCCAGGCCAAGGCCGCCTACAGGGGGTCGGGCGCGGACTGGCTCGCCGGTCAACTGGCCAGGGTGGAGCGCCGGCTGGCCGCGCAGGGTCCCCGGCACGCGGCACGGAGCACCGCCGGGCCGCCGGTGCTCACGGCGCGGGAACGCCAGGTGGCCGAACTGGTCAGCCAAGGGCTGACCAACCGGGAGGTGGCCGAGCACCTCCAGGTCAGTCAGAAGACGGTGGAAACCCACGTCGCCCGCATCTTCAACAAGTACGACGTGCGCTCCCGGGTGGCGCTGACCCGGCGGCTGGCGAGCCTGGACGGTCTCCCGCCCGCCGAGTGAGACCCGTCGGCGCTGTCGGTGATCCGGGGCCGCCGGGCGGTGCACGCCCGCCCGGCGGTTGCGATCAACGGCGTCGTCCGGTGCTGATCATTACGGCAGCGGACCGCCGTTCAACCACGCCTCTGCTTGCTCCCGGAGCTTCTCCGGGTCGATCTTCTCACCCTTGATACACGGGTCGGCCTTATCGGTAGTCAAGAAGTGGACATAGGTGATATCCATGGGTTCTCGCAGGACGCCGCCGCTCAGCGTGGACGTGGAGACGGCCACCTGCAGGCCCGGCTCCGCTGTTTTCACGATGAGATCGCAGGGGTCCCCCGTGGGTGTGTTCGTGATGCCGCCGGGGCCCGGGACGCCGGACGGCGCGCTGCTGTAGGTGGCCGGAATCCAGCTCGATGGCGCTGGCCCGCCGCTCGACCCGCCGCCCCCGCTGCCCCGGGGGCCGACGACCCTCGGAGCTCCCGGAATCGGCTCCAGCGGGATCGGGTTCAGCAACACCTCAAGCGGGATCGTCAGCTGACCGTCCGGGCCTATGAAGTGGCAGATGCTGTCGATGGATTCCCCGTCACACAGCTTGCCGAGGTTGGTGCTTGCCCATTCCTCAAGTTGCTGGTCGGCCTCCGGGTCGTCAACGGAGGCTCGCGGGTTGGTGATGACGCGGTTGAAGTCGGGTCCGTTCGGGAAGAGGGACGGGAACTTGCCAGCCATCCAGTTCGCCAGCGCCCGGCCGATCGCCACCGCACCGAACTCGTTGGGGTGGAAACTCTCCTGAAGCGCGTTGAAGATCTTGCCCCTTGCCAAGAGCCCGAACCGGGAAATCACTCCGTTGAAGTATGAATCCGGTTGGCCGACCTCGTGACCGCTCACCACGCTGGTGCCGTTCGGCCCCGCCGTGTTCGGGTCGAACACGTGAACCTTTCTCTGCGGGAACCTCGCGCGGAACCGGTCAACCGCATCCGTGATCGCCTTGTTCACCGCGACGACGAACGGATAGATCTCGTCCATGGCCAGGCCGCCGATCTGATTGTGATCGACGTTGCCTGACGGCTTGACTGCCAACGGGTAGAGCGCGGCGACGATCTCCGCGTGATCCGTGGCGTTCATCACGTTCACCAGGCCCTGCTCGATGTTCGCCGAGACCTGCGGCATGTCCTCCATCAGCTGCTGCACCTTGTAGTGGACGAGGCGCGCCTGAGCTTTGCGTCTGTTTACGTAGTTGCCGGCCGTCGCGGTGGAGTAGTGGCCTATCAGCACCATCCTCATCAGCGGCCCGAATTCGGCGTCGTTGCCGCCGAGCCCGAAGTAGAAGATGTCGAGGTCCCGGGGAACGCCCGAGAGCTGAGACACGTTCCGCACCTCGGTGATGTCGGGGTGACTCTCGTCTTCGAACTGCACGTCCGTCAGGTGGCTGACCTTGGCGCCCGACGAGGCGTTGAAGATGAAGCGATCGCTGTTGCCGGTGCCCCAGGTGTGGCTGATCACATCAGGCTGGACCGTGTACTGGCCTCCATAGCGGGCCGATTGCAGGTAGTCCCACGCGAGAGCGAGTGGAGCGTAGCCGCTCTGATGCCGGAAGTCCTCGGAGCCGTCCGGGAATGTCACGTACTTGTGGTCCCAGGTCGCGCCTTCACCACTTGTATAACTGTCGCCCGCCCCTGCGATCTTGACCGTGGGCATCGGCGCGCAGTCGGGCGGACACAGATGTAGGGGAGGCGTGGAGCCCGGCGGGAAACCCGGCGGGGGAGTAGGAAAGAAAGTCGGCGGGGGCGGTGACAGGGTCGGCCGAATGGGCGGGGTGCTCGGAAGGGCGATCGGGCTGTCGGCACTCGCCGGGATGCTGATCAACGTGGTCGCGGTGAGCACGGTCGCGAGCCCGATCAGCACCAGCCGCCAGCGCGATAACCGGCGCGGAGGTCGCATGGACAGGTCTCCTCTGGGTGGGGTCGGAAAGGAGCCAGCACTTGACGCACGCATCATCCGGCCGCCGGGTGACCGCTAACATCCGGTGTTGTCCGCCGGGCCACCCCGACATCCGCCGATCGAGCCGTCACATGGGGCAGAAGGCCTACCTGGCTCAGTACAAGCCACAGCACGGCCGCGGCGTGGGTGACGCTGCGGTCGCCGCGTTCAGACCGACTCCCACCCATAGGGGCCACCTACATATGCCGTGCAGCGCCCACCCCAACGTGGGGGAGTTCGCAGCCGGATACGCCCGGGCGCCCGAGGGGTTCAAGCGCCACTTTCTCGGCTTATGCGACGGCTGTCGGTCGCGCTGGGCCTCATGGCGTTGTTCTTTGCCTGGCGAGGGGAATCCGAGCGCACACCGATTCCGTTACTCAGGGTAGTCAGAGGTCGCCGAGCGCAACGTGGGTGAGCATGAGCAGCAGCATCTCGCAAGGCACGATCCCGGCCCGCGCTCCCTCCAGGTACGTTTTGTGGCGCCGCTGGGCCGGGTGGCTGACCCTCATCGTGATCGCTTACATGATCGGCGAGTCCGCCGAGTCGGTCCTGCCGGCAGCGCATCTGCTCGCTCCACTGGTGGCGGGGCTGGCCCTGTCCGCGACGGGACTGACCGCCGATCAGGTACCGGCTCGGCTCAATCGCACCTGTCAGGCCGGGCTCGGGGTGCTGATCGGCAGCTACCTCAACCCGAGCACGTTGGAGCACGCCTCCGGCGCCGTACTTCCGCTGACCGTCGTCACCGCGGCGACCATCGGACTCAGCCTCCTCGCAGCCGCCGCCATGGCGCGCACCGGCCTCATCGACCGGGCCAGCGCGACGTTGGGCATGATCGCCGGAGGTTCGGCTGCGGTGATCTCCGCCGCTCAGGAGCACAACGCCGATTCGCGTACGGTCGCCTTCCTGCAATGCCTGCGCGTCGCGCTGGTCGCCGCCACCGCGCCCCTCGTGGTCCACTGGCTGATCAGCCCGCAGATGACCACTCCTGCTACGGCCACGCCGTACACGGGCGGCGGTTGGCACCTGGTCACCGGCGACCATCAGGGGATCGGGCTGCTGCTCCTGGCTGGTGTCTGCTTCGCCGGCATCGTCATCGGCCGCGCCGTCCGGCTGCCCAGTCCCGCGTTGCTCGGACCGATGCTCCTTACGGCCGCCATCACAGCCGGGGGCTTCTCGGAGGAGTTCGCCCCCACCGGCCTGCTCCGCGCGTTCCTGTTCACCATCGTGGGCCTCGACATCGGCCTGCGTTTCACCCGCCCCGCCATGACGCACATCCGCCGGCTGCTGCCTCTCGCCCTGTGTTGCACCGTGGCGATCAGCATGGCGTGCGCCGGCCTGGCCTGGGTGTTGTCCGCGACGGTGCGGATCCCCCTGGCCGATGCCTACCTCGCCACCACCCCTGGTGGAATCAACGCCGTTTTGACCACGGCAGTGGCCACCCACGCCGACGTGTCTCTCATCTCGAGCGTGCAGAGCGTGCGGCTGTTCATCATGGTCCTGCTGGCGCCCCTGGTCATTCGGCTCCTCACTCCAAGGACGGCCGATTCCGGGTAACTGAGAAGGCTCGTGCATGATCACCGATGGAGAAATGGCGGTTCAGTCTTGGTGCGGCCGAATCCGCGCATGATCACGGAACGGGTTGTCGCAGGTCGTGCTGCGCGCACCCGAAGGCGTGCATGATCACCCTCAAGGGACGGCGATTGGACGTCGGGCTAGCGGGTGGCCAGCCAGGCGAAGCTCGCCACTCCGGCAGCGGTGCAGTACACCGCGAACGGGATCAGGGTCCGGGTCTGGAAATACCTGGTGAGGAACCGCACGGCGAGGTACGCGCAGACGAACGACGCGGCGCTGCCCGCGAGGACCTGCCCGTGGATGCCGTCGCCGAGCGGGCCGAACAGATCGGGAAGTTTTAGTACCCCGGCGGCGAGGATGACCGGTGTGGCAAGGAGGAAGGAGAAACGGGCGGCGTCGTCGTGGTCGAGTCCGCGGAACAGCCCGGCCGCCATGGTGGCACCCGATCGGCTGATGCCGGGTAGCAGCGCGAGGACCTGTGCGGTGCCGATGAGCGTGGTGTCGCGCCAGGACCGTGCGGCGAGACGTCGATCACCGGCCAGATCCGTGGTGCCCTGGTCTCCGCTCCCGAGCGCCGCGGCGTCGACACCGGCGCCGGCCATTGCGGGTGTCGTCGCGGGCCGGATGGCGAGTGTTCGCCGGCGCAGGAGTTCCGCGCCGTACAGGATCACGCCGTTGAGTGCCAGGAAGACCGCCGCGGGCAACGGGCGGCCGAGGACGGTCCTGAAGGTGTGTTCCAGGAGCAGGCCGGTTACCCCTACGGGAATCGTGGCGATGATGATCATCCAGGCCAGGCGCTCGTCGGCTGTGGCGATGCGTCGATGGCGTATCGACGTCACGAAACCGGTGACGATGCGGAGCCAGTCACGCCAGAAGAACAGCATGAGCGCGAGCGCGGTCGCGACGTGCAGTCCCACGACGAAGGCCAGGTAGGGCGACTCGGGTGTGGAGACGTTGAGATCGTCGGCCCAGCGCCCGCCGACCAGCGCCGGAAGGAGCACGCTGTGCCCGAGGCTGGAGACGGGGAACAGTTCGGTGATGCCCTGGAGGGCACCGACGGCGAGAGCTTCCAGGTAGGACAGATGTGCGCTCATCGGTGTCCTCCGTCGATGGGCGCGGCTCCTTCGGCGGTGCGTCGGCCTCTGCGGTGCCGCAGCACTTCGATGAACAGCGGTGTGAGGGATACCAGCACGATCAACGCGATGACGGGGAGAAGGTACCTGTCGATGTTCTGTGCGCCCACGGTGTCGCGGAGCGTGCCGGCGGCCAGGTAGCCGGCGAGCAGGATGGCGTCGGTCCACAGCAGGCCGCCGATGATGTTCCACCGGAGGAACCGCCCTGGCGGCATCTGGAGGACGCCTGCGACGGGGTTGAGGAGCGTTCGTACGACCGGGACGAAACGGGCGAGTATCACCGCCTTGGCGGGGCCGTACCGGTCGAAGTAGGCCTCGGCACGGGCCACGTGGGCTGATTTGAACAGGCGCGAGTCCGGCTTGGCGAACAGTCGGCGGCCGAAGCGTGAGCCGAGGTGGTGGCCGAGCTGTGCGCCGATGATGGCGGCCAAGGGCGCGACCAGCAGCAACAGCGGAAGGCTGAGTCGCACGCCGACGATGTCCTGCGCCACCGGGGACGCGGCGATGCCGGCGAGGAACAGTAACGAGTCGCCCGGCAGGAAGAAGCCGACGAGCAGACCGGTCTCGGCGAACAAGGTCGCGGCGACGCCCACGACTCCGAAGGTCTGGAGCAGCGAGGTGGGATCGAGGAGGTTGACGGCGGCGGTGAGCGCTGAGGGAGTGGCCGTGGTCACGCGGGTCGCACCGCCATGGCACGGGACCGACGCTGTCCGGGGGCCAGGTTCACCACGATCTCCCTACGTTTATGCGGCTGTTTCGCCAGCTGAGTGGGCTATGACCCTACATGATGTAGTAGGTAGGTTCCTACACACTGTAGGGGCGTGAACGCTCGGGTGTTCGTGCGTCCGTGGCGGTACGGTGTAGACCGGCGAATCGAGGTGAGATGGCGGGCAGGGGCGCGGCCAGGTCGAGACGTTCGGCGGGCCAACTGGAGGGCGAGATTCTGAGTGCCCTGTGGGCGGCCGACGGGCCGATGACCGCGGCCGAGGTCCAGGTGGCCGTCGGGGGAGATCTGGCCTACAACACCGTGCACACGATTCTGACGCGGCTTCACGCCAAGGGGCAGGTTCACCGGTTGGGCCCGGCGGGCCGGTCGACGTACAGGCCGGTGAAGGGGGCCGCGGAGGTCGCGGCCGAGCAGATGCGGGCCGTTCTGAATGGCGGCGCCGACCGCGGCGAGATCCTCATGCGCTTCGTCACCACGCTCGACGCGGCCGACGAAGCCGCCCTTCGTGCCGCGCTGGACGCCGAAGGCTCGTCGTGACCGTCGCCGTCTACCTGCCTCTGCTGGTCTGCGTCGTGCTGGCGGTGTCGAGCCGGGCGGTCGCGAAGGCGCTGCCGCCGCGGGCCGGCCTGTGGACGCTGACGGCCGCTGCGGTGATCGCGGCGGCGGGCACCGTCTGGACGTGCCTCCTGCTCGGGTCACTGCTCGTCGACGACATTCCGGCATTCGACGCCGCGGAGCGGCTGGTGCCGGTTCACGACGCCGTGTCGTTGGTCGGCGTGGCAATCCTCGGTGTGGGTGCGGTGCGCTCGTTCTTGGCGCTGCGTCGCCTGGTTCAGGCGAGACGGCGTTTGCGGCGGCTCGGTGCACTGCCGGGTGGAGAGCTGCTCGTGGTAGCCGATGCGAGGCCGGATGCCTTCGCCGTTCCCGGATCTCGTACTGGCGGCGGACGGGTGGTCGTCACGCAGGGCATGCTCCGCGCGCTCGACGCCGGGCAGCGCCGGGCGCTGATCGCCCACGAACGGGCACACTTGCGGGCGCGTCATTCTGTCGCGTTGGCGCTGGCGGAGCTGGCTGCGGCGATGAACCCCCTGCTTGTTCCCGTTCGCCGATCCATCGGTTTCCTGTGTGAGCGGGATGCGGACGAGGACGCCGTGGTCGTGGCGGGGAGCCGTCGTCTCGTGGCCCAAGCGCTGGCGGCCGCCGCCTTGGCCAGATCGGCCTCCGCGGCGGCTTCTTCCTTGGCGCCGGGATTTCACCAGCTCAGCGTGGCCGAGCGTGTCTCCGCGCTGCTGACGCCTGAGCCGGTCACCCATCGTCGGCTCCTGTGGGCCGTGGGAGCGATGACGCTGCTGGCAGCGGGGGCGGCGTTCGACGCCACACGGGACTTCGCGTCGATCCTGGTGATGCTTGTGGCGCGCTGAGCCTGTCACTCATGCCGCGGGGAGGTGCACCTCGATCAGGCCGCCGTTCGAGAGCTTGGCAGTCAGGGTGCCACCTGCCGCGTCGGTGAGCCGGCGGGCGAGTGCCAGTCCCAGGCCGGCGCCCTCTCCGGGGCCGGCGGCGGCTCCTTGGACTCCCGGCATGAAGACGGTTGAGATCTCCTCGGGGCCGAATCCGGGACCGTCGTCGGCGACGGAGAACACCACGTTGTTCCCGTCGCGGCATATCCCCAGCATGACCGTCGAGCGGCCGTACCGCGCGGCGTTGTCGAGCAGCGGGTGGAGTATGCGGAGCACCACATCCCGGTCGCACGCGACGACAAGGTCTGTCTGGGCCGAAGGATCCAGCCGGACGTCCTTGTCCAGGCTGGTGGAGGAGCGTAGCGCCGCGTTCGCTGCTTCGAGGGCTTTGCACGTACCCGTGGACGGATCGATGCTCTGTTGTGCCAGCCCGATCAACGTGTCGACGGTGTCGGCCAGCCGGTCGGTTCCTGCGAGGACCTGCCGGAGCGCGCTGCGCAGTTGATCGGGCGGCCGGTCCTGGCGAAGAGCGATCTCGGTCTCGAGCCGTAATTGCGTGAGAGGGGTCCGCAGTTCATGTGCGATCTCGGCGGTGACCCGCTTCTCGTGGCGCAGGGCTGCGGACAGCCGGGCCAGAAGGGTGTCGAGGGTCGCGGCCAGTCCGGTCAGTTCGTCCCGCGGAGGCCCCAGCCCGAATCTCCGATCGAGATCCCGTTCCGACCACGTGGCCGCCTGGGCGGTCATCTGCCCCACTGGCCGTAGCGCATGCAGGACGGTCCGGCGGATGAAGAAGGCGCCGATGGCCAGGATCAGCACATCGAAGATCAGAGCGCCGATCAGTGCGGTGCGTGCGGCATCCTCATACGGGATCAGCGACAGGGCCGCGACCACTGTCGCCTTCGGCGCGCCGGCGTCACGCAGGCGAAGCGCGAGCATCCGTGTGTCGTCGTGCACGTCACGGGGGGTGGGCTGGGGCGACGTGCTGACCGTTCGGGCGGCGGGGTCGAGCCGGCTCAATCTGGACGGGCTGCTGATCAGTGTTCCGTTTCCGTCGAACACCCATACGCTGCTGTCGAGCGCCTCGTCGTAGGGCGTGTCCGCGAGCGCCAGGTGCCCCTGCCGGATCGTGATGTTCGCCGCAGCGGCCTCCGCCCGCGCTCGCAGGACGCCGTCGGCGTCCTGCTCCAGCCGCCACGACAACACCGACGAGAACCCGATGGTCAGCGCCCCGAGGGCGGCGGCGAGCGTGGCCGTCGCCGTGATGACGAGCTTGTTGCGGATCACGAGATCGAATATCCGACCCCGCGAATGGTGGTGACCACGCCGGCCCGTCCTATTTCGGTGAGCTTTCGGCGCAGCCGCACGACATAGGCGTCCAGCGTGTTGTCGTGCACCATGGCGCCGGGCGGCCATGCCGCGTTGATGAGGGCCTGACGGCGGACGACCTCGCCTCGGCGCGCCAGCAGGAGCGCGAGCATGCGGAACTCGGTCGGGGTCAGGGAGACGGCCCGAGCTCCGTCCCTGAGCGTGTGCGAGGCCGGATCAAGGTGCAGTCCCGGCGGCGCGGGACGCTGGGAGCCGCTTCGGCGGATCAACGCAAGTAAGCGGACCACCAGCTCGTCGAAATGGAAGGGCTTGGGGAGATAGTCATCCGCGCCGGAGTGGAATCCCGCCAGCCGGTCTGTGATGCCTCCACGTGCGGTGAGAAAAAGGACCGGCGTATCCACCCCGCGCGCCCGCAGAGCCAGGCACAGGTCGCGGCCGTCCACGTCGGGAAGGCCGATGTCGACGACGAACACCTCCGGAGTCACGCCGTCGATCTGGCGGAGCAGGTCCGATCCGGTGGAGACACAGACAGGTACCTCGAACCCCTCCTCGCGCAGGCCGCGGCCGAGCACCTGACGTAGCGCCGAGTCATCCTCGACGATGGCGACGGTGGGCATGAGATCGGATCTCCCTACACGCTGTAGTAGGTCGGGGTCGTCAGACTATGCCACGGCCAGCGAGGGTCGCCAGCGGGCGTCGCCGCACGTGAAGACACCCGTCACGCAGTCAGGTTGAGTTCAGGCGCGAGGTGCCAGCCTGGGCCGATGATGACTCCCGAATCGAGAACGGCCTCCTGGCATGCCAGGCAGGCCCTCAACAAGGTGCCCGAGGTCACGGTCTATTTCTGGATCATCAAGATCCTCTGCACGACCGTCGGGGAGACCGCCGCCGATTTCCTCAGCACCACGATGAACCTGGGGCTGACCACCACCACCTGCGTCATGGCCGGTCTGCTGGCCCTCTTCCTCGTCCTCCAGTTCCATGCCGGGGCGTACGTGCCGTGGATCTACTGGGTCACCGTGGCCCTGATCAGCGTCGTGGGCACACTGATCACCGACAACCTGACCGACGGTCTGGGGGTCCCACTGGAGATCACCACGGCGGTCTTCGGGCTCGCGCTGATCGTGACCTTCGCCGCCTGGTACGCCGTCGAGCGCACGTTGTCCATCCACACCATCTCCAGCACACGGCGGGAGAGCTTCTACTGGCTTGCCATCCTGTTCACCTTCGCGCTCGGGACCGCGTCCGGCGACCTCGTCGCCGAGCGCCTGAACATGGGCTACCTGCCGTCCGCCGTGATGTTCGCCGCCCTGATCGCGCTTGTCGCCCTCGCCCACGGGGTGCTGAAGGTCAACAGCGTTCTGACCTTCTGGATCGCCTACGTCCTCACCCGTCCATTGGGTGCTTCTCTCGGCGACTACCTGTCGCAGCCGGGCGAGGAAGGCGGCCTCGGCCTCGGGACCGTCGTCACGAGCTTCCTCTTCCTGATCGCCATCGTGGCCTTCGTGGTCTACCTGAGCATCAGTAAGCGCGATCAGACGATTCACCTGGCAGTGCGTTCCGCGCACGGCCGCTCCGCGCCCGCCGGTCGCGCACGTGGGGTGGCCGGCAGCCGGTACGACAGGAGGTGACGGTGCGGCGTTTTCGGACGTGGGTGCTGGGACGAGGCGCCCGATGGGTGCGCTGGACGGCCCTGCGCCTGCTCGATCTGGCCAACCTGTGGCGCGCGCGCCGCGGCCGCGCGGCCGACTCGGATGTCGTGCGCATCGTGCTCTTCCACGCCTTCGGCATGGGCGGAACGATCCGCACAGTGCTCAACTTGGCCGGTTACCTGGCGCAGGAGCGGGACGTCGAGGTCATCAGCGTCGTCCGGACCAGGAACAGACCCTTCTTCGACATCCCGCACGGAGTCAAGGTGATCACCCTGGACGACCGCACCCAGGAGAAGACCGGAGCGGCGCGGTGGCTGGCGCGGCTCCCCAGCGTCCTGGTCCCCACCGCCGAGCCCGTGTACCGGAGCTGCTCTCTGTGGACCGACCTGCTGGTGGTGCGTTACCTGCGCAGCCTCCGCGGAGGCACACTGATCGGGACGCGTCCGGCGCTGAATCTCCTCATCACCTCCTTCGCACCGCCCGAAGTGATCACCATCGGTCAGGAGCATCGCCATCTGACCGCGCACAGGCGCCGGCTCTACGAGGTCATCGCCCGCCGCTACAGCAGATTCGACGCGGTGGTCACCCTGACCAAGTCCGATCATGACCAGTACGCGGCGCTGTTGCCCGGCCAGCGTGTCGCCCGCATTCCCAATGCCCTGCCGCCGCTCGGCGGACAGCCGGCCTCGCTAGACAGCCACTCAGCCGTCGCGGTCGGCCGGCTCGATCGGAACAAGGGGTTCGACCTGCTGATCTCGGCATGGCGCCTGGTCGCCGACCGGCACCCGGAGTGGCATCTGCGGATCTTCGGCTCCGGCCCCTGGCTCGACCGGCTCTCCGCACAGATCGAGGACGCCGGCCTCGACGACACGGTGTTCCTGATGGGACGCACCGACCAGGTCGGCGAGGAGCTGTCCAAGGCGAGCATGTTCGTGCTCAGCTCGCGTTCCGAGGGCATGCCGATGGTGTTGCTCGAGGCGATGAGCAAGGGCCTGCCGGTCGTGGCGTTCGACTGCCCCACGGGGCCGGCGGAGGTGATCACCGACGGCGTGGACGGACGCCTGGTCGGGGCCGAGAACGTCGGCGAGCTGGCCCGCACCGTCTGCGAACTCATCGAGGACGAGCAGGCGCGCCGTGCGCTCGGCGCCGCAGCGGCCGGCACAGCCGCCGCGTACGACCCCGACGACATCGGCAGGCGGTGGGACGCCCTGCTCGAGGAGCTGGTGCGCGACCGTGGCCGGACCGCCAGGCAGCGAACTGCATGACCGCACTCGCCGCCGGCGTCGCGCTGCTCGGCTCGTTGTTCTTCGCCCTCGGCGCTGCGCTGCAGCAACACGAAGCCGCCCGTTCCTCCACACCTCGTCTGCGTGTGCTCCTTCGCAGGCCGGCCTGGCTGGCCGGTGCCGCGGCGAGCGCCGCCGGAGCCACCCTGCACGTCGTCGCGCTGAGCCTCGGCCCGCTGAGCGTGGTGCAGCCGATGGGAGTGGCCAGCCTCCTGTTCGCCCTGCCGATCGCCTCCGCGATGCACGGCCGCAGCACAGGACCCGGGGAACTCGCCGCCGCGTGTCTGGTGAGCGTCGGGCTGATCGGCCTTGTGCTGCTCGTCCCGCCGTCCTCCCAGACACCGCAACTGACGAACGCGGCGGCGGTGGCCATGCTCGTGGCCACCGGTCTCGCCGCCCTGGCCTGCTTCGGTCTCGCTCAGTACTCGGCGGGCGCCGTCCGCAGCGCCCTGCTCGCACTCGCCGCCGGAGTCCTGTACGGCGCGACCGCGACGTTCACCCACGTCGTCGTGGGCGGAACAGGCGACAACCTGTGGCTCCTCGCGGCCCTGCCGCTGCCGGCTGTGGCCGCGTTGATGCTGATCCAGCGCGCGTACGCCCATCCCCCCAGGAGCGCGGGCGGACAGCGGGGGAGCGGGCATTTCGGCGTGGCATTCGCCACGCTGCAGGTGGCCGATCCGCTCACCGCCGTGACCTGCGGCGCCTCGCTCCTCGGTGAACCCCTGCCGGACCACGCGGCGATCGCCGTCGTATTCGCCCTGGTAGCCGGCGCCGGCATCGCCGTGCTCGCACGAACCACCCCGCTGCCCACATGAGCGCCTCGACAGCGCCTCGACAAAGGATCGACCTGATGAATGCCTTCCCGCTTGACGCCATACCCCCGTCCCGTCTCGAAGGGCAGGCACCGCACACTCCGTCACCGGGACCGGACGCCGACCGTGGCCGCACCATCCTGATCGCGACCGACACCTACCCTCCAGACGTGAACGGCGCCGCCTATTTCAGCCATCGCCTGGCGAGCGGCCTCGCCGCCCGTGGCGCCGAGGTCCATGTGGTGTGCGCATCCGCTGATGGCCGACCGCGCGTGGAGATCCGCGACGCTGTCGTGGTCCACCGGCTGCGTTCCGTCCCACTGCTGGTTCACCCGACGATGAGAGTCAGCGTGCCCGCAGGGCTCGGCCGTACGTTGTCGTGGTTGATCGGCAAGGTCGGCCCGCAGGTCATCCACGTGCAGGGACATTTCGTTGTGGGCAGGGCGGCGATCGCGGCGGCCCGGAGTGCCGGGTTGCCCGTGGTCGCGACCAACCACTTCATGCCGGACAACATGTTCCAGTTCGCCCATGTGCCGGTCCGGTTTCGTCGAGGTGTGGGCGATCTCGTCTGGCGCGACTTCAGCCGGGTGTTCGCCCGAGCCGACCGTGTCACCACGCCCACGCGGATCGCTGCCGAGCTGCTCGCCGCCAAGGGGTTCACCCGCGAAGTGGAGGCGATCTCGTGCGGGATCGATCTGCACAGGTTCCAGCCGCAGCCCCAGAAGTGGGCGAGGCAGCGTTTCGCGCTGGACGACCGGCCCACCATCTTGTTCGTCGGCCGACTCGACGAGGAGAAACGCCTGGACGAGCTGGTGTGGGCCCTTCCCCATGTGCTGAACCACGTCGACGCGCAGATCGTGTTCGTCGGGACGGGAGGGAAGAAGGCAGCCCTGGAACGGCTCGCCGCACGCCTCGGCGTGAACGGCCGGGTGCACTTTCTCGGGTTCGTCCCCGACGCCGCTCTGCCACAGGTGTACTCAGCCGCCGACGTGTTCGCGATGCCCGGCGTGGCCGAGCTGCAGAGCATCGCCACGCTGGAGGCGATGGCGAGCGGGCTACCGGTCGTGGCGGCACGGGCCATGGCTCTACCGCATCTCGTGGACGGCAACGGTTACCTGTACCGGCCGGGTGACGTGCGGGAGCTGGCCCGGCACCTGGCCGCGATCCTGACCTCGGCCGAACTGCGCAACTCGATGGCCCAGGCCGGCCTCGCGCTGGCGGCCACTCACGATCATCGCCGTTCTCTCGCCCGTTTCGAAGAAATCTACGCAGAGCTATATCAACCGGCAGCACGGCACCCTCATCGATAACGGAGGGATGCATGCGAGTCGGGAGATTCTGACCGCGCTGCCCGGGCTTGCCGCAGGTCGGACGAGCATGGCGATCAGCCGGATGGAGGGGCGGCTGCGCGGGGGAGGGACACGGCTGCAGTCGTGCCTGCGCCTGGCGTACTGGTCATGGTGAACCGGCCTCGGTTGTCTTCAACCAGGTGCTGGACGAGGCGGAGGCCGATATGGCCGGCACGGTGAGGCAGGGGGAGGGTGAAGCCCACACCGTCGTCGGCGACGGTCATGGTGACCGTCGCCGCGTCGGTGGCGGCGACGCGGATGTGCACGGTATGAGAGTGCGCGTGGCGGAACGCGTTGCGGAGCAGTTCGCCGGCGGCCCGATAGAGGATGATGGCGCGCTGCTCGTCCAGCGGGCCTAGGCCGCTGGCGGCGATGTCGACCATAGGACCGGGGCCAGGGACCTCGCTCTCCCGGATCCGTACCGCGAGGCCGCGGAGAGCCGTTTCGATGTCCTGGCCGACTGGGTCGGCCGGGAGGAGTTCGGTGAGGAGGCTGCGCAGCTGCCGTACTTCCCCGGCCAATAGGTGCTGGGCGCGGTCGAGGAACTCCCGGTGGCGGGGCCAGGGCTGCTCAGTGAGTTGTGCCCTCTGCAGGAGCAGTCCGACTCCGGCGAGGTCGGGGATGATGCCGTCGTGCAGTCGCCTCGCCAGGTCTCGCCGGGCAAGCTCGGAGGCGGCGAGGCCGTACTCGCGTGCGGCGCGTAGTGCAGCCCGGTCGCGCTGCAGCCGGCGTGCCAGCGTCACCGAAAGCGGGACGCCGGCGGCGGTGATCGCGGCGAGGCCGATCAGCACCGTCGGTAGCAGGACCATCGCGGTCTGCCTCGTCGTCGCGCCCACATCAACGGGCAGGTAGAGCTCCATTCGCATGTCGTTGCCGTCGGCGTCGCGGAAGCCGAAGAAGACCTCCATTCGGCTGCCCGGAAGGCCGGCCTCGTAGCGGTGCTCGGCGTCGTCGGGTGCCGGTTGGACGAGCACGTCATCGACGGCCATCCGTGTGGCGATCTGGGAGTCGAGACGGCCGGACAGGCCCTCGGCACGGGGCTCATCGGAGAACACCACGGTGGCGAGGGCACCCTGAACCTGGAAGACCTTGACTCGCTGCACCGTGCCTGCTTGGAGGAACGGCCAGATGCGGCCACGCAGATCTCCCCGGGCAAGCTCATCGAGCCGTAGGAAGTTCCGCACCGACATCGGCGCGAGCACAGCCGCGGCCACCTGGCGGCCGGTTGTTTCCACGCTCCGGCGCGCATCGTCCTCGGCGTACCGCCACACGCCGACGGTGATGAGCACCGACACCGCGGTCGCGACCACGGCGGCGAGGAGCATGTGAGCCGCGAGCGTCAGCCAGAGAACGCGACGCCCTTCCGAAACAGTCAAGATCAGTATCCGGAGCCGATGGTGATGAGGCCGAGCCGGTCAGCGGACACCACCGCGTCGAGCTGCGTCTGCACGCCGAGTTTCCTCATGACCGCCTTGATGTGGTCGCGCGCCGTGTGCAGCGAGATCCCCAACGTCGCTGCGATGCGGCCGGCGTCGTTGCCTCTGCCGAGCTCGCGCAGCACGTCGTATTCACGGTCGGTGAGGTGGATTTGGGGACTTCGGCGCTCCACTTCGACCATCGGATGTGCCGCGTCCGCGGATCGAATGGCCGCGAGGATGCGGGGGAGTGGCGCGTCCTTGCCGAGGAAGGCGACCGCGCCGACGGCGATCGCCCGATCAGCAAGGTCCGCTCGAGAATGAGCGGTGAGCACGATGATCCGCGCCTCCGGACGAAGCGTATGCAGCTGCGCGATGACGTCGAACCCATCCGCGTCGGGCAGTTGGAGGTCGGTGATGGCGACGGCGAAGTCGATCGCGGCGGCCTTGGCGAGACCTTCGCGAGCCGTGCGGGCGGTGGCGACGCAGTGAATGTCGTGCTCGACGTCCAGGGTCAACGCCAGGGAGTCGGTGAAGACCCGGTGGTCGTCGAGCAGCAGGACGGGCAGCGATGTCACCCCCCAATTTTAGGGAGGTGGGCCTAACTAAGGAAAGGCTAGCCTTCCTTCGAGTTATCGAGATCGCATTTCCAAAGGAGTCCCGCGTGCGGACAGCCAGACATCTCCTCGCCGCGCTCGCCGTGATGGCCACGGCGAGCCTCACCGCCTGCGGTGGCGACAAGGCGTCCCCGTCCACCGCCGCCGGCACCGGTGCCGCCAAGGGGTCAATCGTGCTGTACAACGCGCAGCACGAGGAGGTCGGCAAGGCATGGGCCGACGCCTTCACCGCGAAGACGGGCATCAAGGTGGAGATCCGCAACGGCAGCGACTTCGAGTTGGCCAACCAGATCGTCGTCGAGGGCGCGGCCTCACCCGCTGACGTGTTCATCACGGAGAACTCGCCCGCGATGGCGCTGGTGTCGAGTAAGGATCTGTTCGCGTCCGTCGACGCGGCGACGAAGGCGCAGGTTCCCGCCCAGTACTCCTCCAGCAAGGGCGACTGGGTGGGAGTGGCGGCCCGCTCCACGGTGTTCGTCTACAACAGCTCTCAGCTGACCGACGACCGGCTCCCCAAGTCGATCATGGATTTGGCGAAACCCGAGTGGAAGGACCGATTCGGCATCTCCCCGAGCGGGGCCGACTTCCAGGCGATCGTCAGCGCCGTCTACGCCGTCCAAGGCGACGCCGCCGCGACCGCATGGCTCCAGGGAATCAAGGACAACGCCAAGATCTACCGCGGCAACGGCACCATCATGAAGGCGGCCAACTCCGGCGAGGTGCCGGGCGGCGTCATCTACCACTACTACTGGTACGGCGACCAAGCGGACGGCGGAGCCAACAGCTCCAACACCAAACTGGAATTCTTCGGCGGCAAGGACGCAGGCGCGTTCCTCAGCGTGTCCGGCGGCGGGGTCCTGAAGTCGAGCAAGCACGCCGCCGAAGCCCAGCGGTTCCTCGCCTACATGACCAGCCCCGAGGGTCAGAAGCTGCTGGCTGACAGCAACGCCCTGGAGTACACCGTCGGCACCGGGGTCCCGGCGAATCCGAAACTGAAGCCCCTGGCGGAGCTGGACATCCCGGCCGTCGACCTCAACACGCTCAACGGCCCGAAGGTCATCGAGAACATGCAGCAGGTCGGCCTCCTGTGAGTCTGATCCACGCAGCGCGCGCCGGCGGCCGGCCGATTCAGCTCGGCTCGGCCGTCGCCGTGGCGGTGCTCACCCTGGTCCCGGCGGGATACGTGCTCGCCGGGGTACTCGCCGGCCACGACACCGCGCGGCTGCTGTGGCGGCCGCGCGTGGGCGAGTTGCTCACGAACACCGTGTTGCTCGTCACGCTGGGCACGGCTGCGTGCGTGACCGTCGGCACGCTCGCCGCCTGGCTCGTCGAGAGAACCACCCTGCGCGGGCGTCCGGTATGGACCGCGCTCATGCTCGCGCCGCTCGCCGTCCCCGCGTTCGTGAACAGTTTCGCCTGGTACTCCCTGTCGCCGTCGTTCGCAGGGCTGGGCGCCGCCCTCCTGGTGACCACGCTGTCTTACTACCCGTTGGTCTATCTGCCGGTCGCCGCCATGCTGCGCGGACTCGACCCCGCACTCGAAGAACAGTCGCGGATGCTCGGCAACGGCCCGTACCGGACCTTCCGCCGGGTCGTCGTGCCGCAACTGCGGCCGGCGTTGTCCGGCGGCGCCTTGCTTGTGGCGCTGCACCTGCTCGCCGAGTTCGGCGCCTTGGAGGCGTTGCGCTTCGACACGTTCACCACCGCGATTTACGACCAGTACCAATCCACGTTCAACGGGTCCGCGGCCACTGCCCTTGCCGGGGTGCTCATCCCTCTGTGCCTGCTGTTGCTCGGTGCCGAGCGGGCGTTGAGCGGGGGCGCCCCTCTGATGAGAGTCGGCGGTGGCGTGGCTCGCCAAGTGATCCGGTATCCGCTCGGCCGTACCGCGCCGGGGGTTCTCGCCGGGCTGGTCCTCCTTACTGCTGCGGCGCTGGGCGTGCCGTTGGGCTGCATCGCGTGGTGGCTCCTCACCAGCACCTCGGCCGAGTTCCCCGCAGCCGAGCTCCTGCAGACGGCGAGTACATCGATCGTTTTAGCTCTCCTCGGCGCGGCGGTCACGACGACGCTCGCGTTCCCCGTGGCCTGGCTGTCGGTCCGGCGTCGAGGACGGTTCAGTCAGATAGTCGAGCGGAGCACATACCTGGGCAACTCTCTGCCCGGCATCGTCGTCGCGCTCGCGCTGGTCACTATCGCGGCACGTCACCTGCCGTCTCTGTACCAGAGCACGGCGATGCTGCTCGCCGCATACGCCGTCCTGTTCATGCCACGCGCCATGGTGAGCCTCCGCGCCGTGCTCAAGCAGACACCGCCCGAACTCGGCGACGTCGGACGCTCCCTTGGCGTCGGACCCGCCGGAGTGCTGTCACGTGTCACCCTCCCCCTGATCGCCCGAGGTGTGGCAACCGGTGCCGCCCTGGTGTCCCTCGCCATCACCACCGAGTTGACCTCGACTCTCCTCTTGGCGCCCATAGGCACTCGTACGCTCGCAACCCAGTTCTGGAGCGCCTCCACGTCGATTAACTATGGTCAGGCGGCGCCGTACGCACTGCTGATGATCCTCATCTCGGTCCCCGCTGCCTACCTGCTGACCCGTCGCAAGGAAGGGGCGGGCCGATGAGCGGCGGCATGAAGGTGACCGGCCTGGCGAAGTCGTACGGAACGGCGAAAGTGCTCGACGGACTCGATCTGACGGCACCCGCCGGTCAGCTGACGGCACTGATCGGACGCTCCGGATCCGGCAAGACGACCCTCCTGCGGCTCATCGCCGGCTTCGACCGGCCCGACGCGGGGACGGTGATGATCGCGGACCGCCCGATGGCCGATGTGCCGCCCGAGCGGCGCCGCATCGGCTACGTGCCGCAGGAAGGAAGCCTGTTTCCGCACCTCACTGTGGCAGGCAACGTGACGTTCGGACTCCCGAGGCGCGCGCGGCGCGACCGCCATGTCGTCGCGGACATGCTCGAGCTCGTCGCGCTCGACCATCGGTACGCGCGTCGTTACCCCCATCAACTTTCCGGAGGCGAGCAGCAGCGAGTGGCGCTCGCCCGGGCCCTCGCCACCCGTCCCGACCTTGTGCTGCTCGATGAACCCTTCTCGGCCCTGGACGCCGAACTACGCGCCGACACACGCCGGGCGGTCACCGCAGCGCTGGCAGCCACTGCCGCCACCACCGTCCTGGTGACTCACGATCAGGCCGAGGCGCTGTCACTCGCAGCGCAAGTGGCCGTCCTACGCGATGGCGTCATCGTGCAGGCAGGCTCTCCGGAAGCGGTCTACCGCCGGCCGGCCGATGACGTGGTCGCGGCGTTCGTCGGCGAATTGACCATGATCCCCGCGCAATTGACCGGCGATACTGCCGAGACACCGATCGGTCCCATCGCCCTGCCGCATCCGGCATACGGCGACGGCGCCGTACTCGTACGTCCCGAGCAGGTCATGATCACTGATCCAGAGAACGGCTTCGCACGCGCCAAAGCCGTCACGATCGACTTCCGCGGTCATGACGGCCTCGTAGAACTACTGGTCGACGCCGAGAGGGGCCACCTCACCCTGACCGCACGCACCGCTGGACAATTGCTCCCCGCACCAGGACAACGAGTAGGACTACATCTCACTGGTACAGCACTGGCCAGCACGCCTGGCAAACCGCGCCGGAAATGATTCGGAGGTCGTGGCGCGGCGTGATGAGTGGTGAAGTGGGCCGACACCGCATCCTGGCCGCTAAGCTCTCGCTGCCACTCTGTGCGGCTGCGGCAGGACACACGGTCCGTAAAGAAATCGGCGTGTCTGTTTCCTCAGTGGCCTGTCTCCGCTCAACTGAGGCATGGCAAACGTGCAGGTCAGGAGCATATTCTGGGGCAGATCGGCGCGGAACGTCCGATTGGTTGTAGCGGCGAGGGCGCTTCGTACCTTCGGCTACGGGTGTACCAGTGTGCTGCTGGCCGAGATGCTGGCGGAAGACGGTGATGCCCCGTGGCAGATAGGGCTGCTGCTGGCCGCCGCTTCGGCCGGCTCGGTCGCCTCCAGTCTGATTCTGGGGTTGTTCGCTGATCGGTGGGGGCGGCGGCGGGCGCTTGTCGCCTGCGGGTGTCTGATGGCGGCGGCGGGCGTGGTGTTCGCCCTGAGCGAGTCGTTCCTCGCACTGGCGGCTGCGGCGTTCGTCGGCACGATCTCGCCGTCGACGAACGACAACACCCCTTTCTCGGGGGTGGAGCAGTCGATCCTGGCGCAATCGTGTGAGCCGTCCCAGCACACCAGGGTCTTCACCTTTTACAACGTGACGGCGCTGGTCGCCGGAGCCCTGGGCGGGCTCGCCGCCGCCCTATTGGGTTTGCAGCACCTGGTGTCCGCCGGTGACGCGGCCTTCGCGTTGTATGCCGTGCTGGCCGCGGGCACCGTCACGCTCTTCTTCAGGTTGTCGCCCGAGGCCGAAGCGCGGGCGTGTCCCGCACCCGACACCGGGACGATCGGCCGCCAGGCCACCCGGGCGCCTTGGCGGGTGCCCGCCAACATCCGCCGCCTGGCGGGACTCTTCGCGGTCGATGCCTTCGCTGGGGGGCTGGCCGTACAGACCGTCCTGGCCTGGTGGTTCGCCCACCGTTACGGCGCCACCACCGCCCAGCTCGGTCTGGTGTTCTTCGCCGCCAACCTCCTACCCGCGCTTGCTCAGCTCACCGCACCTCTCTTGGCCGCCCGCAGAGGCCTGCTCGCGGCGATGCTGGTGCCGCATTTCGCCTCCAACCTGATCCTGGCCTGCATCCCGTTCGCCCCGTCTCTGGGCGGCGCGGTCGCATTGCTGCTCATCCGTCAAGCTCTCTCGAAGATCGACGTCCCGGCCCGCCAAGCTTTCACCGCCGCTGTCGTGGACCCTGAGGATCGGACCGCCGCTGCCAGCATGACCAGCATCGCGCGCAGCGTCGCCGTGTCCGTCAGCCCTCTCGTCGCCACGGCCCTGCTCACCGGTGCACTCGCAGCAATGGGCGCGCCACTGCTCTTGGGAGCGGCACTTGCCATCGGATACGACATCACCGTCTGGCGCAGCTATCGCTCCACATTCCTGGGCGAGACGGCATGACGTCGTCGTATGCGGAACGCGAGTGCCCCGTCGCATCGCTGGACTGACGCCGCTACTGCACGAGCTCGTCCGCATCGAGGAGGAGGGCAAGCACCACCACGGCGGTACGGCGTGCCGGGAGGAAGGAGGCCAGGAGGGCCGCCACCATGCCGATCAGGTAGCCCGCGCGGATGGAAACGCGCGGCGCTGGAGCGTCATTCTGCGATCGGGTCTTGCCCCGTTCTGTCCACCGAGGGGAGCTCGCAGGCCGGTGCTCGCCTTGCCGGATCGACTCTTTGGCCTGCCAGTGCACGTGTGCGGACGAGGGCGAGTGCAATCGCGATCGCGGCAGGGGCGGCGATGAGCGAACCGACGGTGTCGCTGAGATAGTGCGCCCCCAAATACACGCGGGCGAACATCTGGGCGAGTACGACCACGGCCCCCACGACGATCATCCAACGGCGGCGGATGAGGAGCGCCAAGGCGATGACCAGGGAGAGCGTCAGGGCTACGTGGCCACTGGGGAAGCTGCTGTCACCCAGCTTTCCCAGGAGTGCGTGTGGATTAGCAGGACGCGGCCGCGCCACAACGATCTTCAGGATTGTGCTGATGCCCCATCCTGCCACCACCACGACCAGGGACCGGACCGCGTCGACGCGCCGCCCTGTCAGCATCAGCGCCGTGGTCAGGACCACCAGGATGATGATGCCGCCCACGGTGTCGCAGGCCAGGTTGAGAACCAGAGCGGCGCCGGTCAGCCACGGCATGCGTAGGGCTTGGATGTCGGTGCTGATCCTCATGTCCTGCGTCGTCCAGCCGGTCGAGCATGCGAGAAAGCCCATTGCCGTAGCCACCAGCAGGAACACGCAGCCCACGATGATCTGAATCTCGGGCTGCGTGCGCCGACGCGCCAGATCCTTCAAGCGACCTCCTCGTTAGTGCGCTGCACGACACGCAGCGCTGACCGGCTTCGCCAGAAATTATCTGGGCCTCCTCGACACGTCGCTGCAGGTCGAGACGGCACGAGCGGAAGAGGCAGGGCCTTCCGACGCTCAGGACTCCGGGCGTAGGGCCGCATTCCGTGCCGATTCGGCGAGGTCCGGGAGTCGGCCAGGCGTCTGATCGCCGCCCTGACCTCTGCCGAGCTCCGCGCTTGAATGGCCGGGCCCGCGATGGCCGCCACCCACGACCGCTGACGTTCCCTCGGCCGGTTCGAGGGGATCCATGCCGAGCTCACCTCGGAGCGGTGGTACGGCCGACTCCCCCGAATGGGGGATCGGCCGCCCCACTCCGGCGCGATGCGCGCGCAGTGCCCAGCCGGGAACGTGAAGGAGTCATCCCACAACCCCGGAGGCAGACTCCATGAAGACCCGCAGAGCGGGCCTGCTGCTGCTCGCGCCCGTCCTGGCCGCCTGCGCGGCCACCTCCACGCCTGGCGCGACCCCAGCGCCGAGCCCTAGCGCCTCCGCCGTTCTCGCGGTGTATCGGGAGCTCGCCACCTGCCTGCGACAGCACGGCGTGCCGAACTTCCCCGATCCGGTCATGGACGCTCAGGGGAACGTTCAGGTGAACCCCTCCGTCCGGATCCCCGCGAGCGCGAAGACCGCGTGCGCGTCCATCGCCGCTCGTCTGCCCGGGGAGAACAAGGGACCGACGTACAGCGCCGCCGACATGGCCAAACTCAGGCAACTCGCTCGGTGCTTCCGCGACCACGGCATCCCCGACTGGCCCGACCCCAACGCCAGAGGTGAGTTCCCCATGCCGAAACGGCTGCTCGACCTGGGTAAGCGCGGATGGCGCGAACAGCTCCCCGCGTGCCGGCAGTACTTCGTGGGCAAGAGCATCGTTATCGTCTCGGCCTCGGAGAACGGATGAACCGGCCCATCGCCGTGCTTGCCGGAGTCGTGGTGCTGGCGGGAGCAGGTGGCGCCTGGACCGTGCTGCGGGGCGATCCCGCTCCGGCAGCCACCCCGCCGACGGTCACTGGCACCGCTGAGGTGGTCCGCACCGACATCGCCCAACAACAGCAGGTCAACGGCACATTGGCGTACGAAGGCGACTACCAGGTCCTCGGGTCCGGCGCGGTGATCACTCAGCTGCCCGCCATCGGCAGCACGATCACCAGGGGACATGCGCTGTACGAGGCCGCCGGCCGCCGGGTCCCCCTGTTGTACGGCTCCCGCCCCGCGTGGCGGACGCTCGCACTCGGAATGACCGACGGCGCAGACGTGCGGCAGCTGGAGGTGAACCTGCGCGCGCTCGGTTACACCGGGTTCACGGTGGACCGGCACTTCTCCCTGGCGACCTATTACGCCGTCCGCAGGTGGCAGCACGACGCCCGCCTCCCCGTGACCGGGACGGTCCCCTTGGGGCAGGTCGTTTTCCTTCCGGTCGCGCTCCGGGTGACGGGCTACGACGTACAGCTCGGCGCGTCCCCCCGGGGGCCGGTGCTGCATGGCACGAGCGGCCTCCCCATCGTCTCGGTCCAGCTCGACCCCGCCCAGGCGCCGAGCGTCAAACCGGGCGCCCGGGTACTGGTCACGCTGCCCGACGGCTCGACGCGCAATGGCCGAGTGACGACCGTCAGCCCGGTGGCGTCCACCTCTGACGGGCCGGACGGGCAGGCGGAGTCGTCGGTGCCGATCACGATCCGGCTGTCGGGCCGTCCCGTGAACATGCTCGACCAGGCGCTGGTACAGGTCGCCCTCACCGACGATGAGCGCAAGGACGTGCTCGCCGTGCCCATCGTCGCTCTGCTGGCCAGGCCGGACGGGACGTTCGCCGTCGCCGTGGCGGGCCGGCTGGTCCCGGTGCAGGTCGGGCTCTTTGACGAGTCCGCCGGCCTGGTCGAGGTCACCGGGGTCACCGAGGGCATGAACGTGGAGGTGCCCGCCGGATGAGCCCAGTTCTGGAGTTGCACGACGTGTGGAAGGTCTATCCGGGCGAGCCGCCGGTGGAGTCCGTCAAAGGGATCGGACTGACTGTCGAAGCGGGCGAGATGGTGGCAGTCCTCGGGCCCTCGGGGTCGGGCAAGTCCACCCTGCTCCATCTCATGGCTGCGATCGACCGCCCCACCTCCGGTTCGGTACGGCTGGCCGGACATGCCGTACAGAATCTGCGGGAGCGCGGCCTCGCGGGCCTGCGGGCCCATCACGTCGGGGTCGTCTTCCAGCGATTCTTCCTGCTTGACAGCCTCACGGCACTGGAGAACGTCGCCACCGGCCTGCTCTACCGAGGGGTAGCAGCTCGGACCCGGCGCGAGCGAGCGGCGGAGGCGCTGGGGCGGGTAGGCCTCAGCCACCGTCTCGGGCATCGCACGGCGAAGCTGTCCGGGGGAGAACGCCAACGCGTCGCGATCGCCCGTGCTCTCGTCGGCAAACCGGCGATCGTCTTCGCCGACGAGCCGACCGGCAACCTCGACTCGGCCAACGGTGCGGAGATCGTCACGCTCCTTCGCGAGCTCAACGCCCACGGGACCACGATGGTGATCGTCACCCACGACCAGGGCGTGGCCGCCGCCTGCGCGCGCCGGATCGAACTCCGTGACGGAGAAGTGGTCGACCAGGCTGCCCGGGAGGCCGTCCGATGACGCGCACCGACGCGGCGACGACCCCACTGGCATCCCGGGTACGCGGCGTCGACCTGCTGGCCACCGCAACCCTGGGCCTGCGGACCCGGCGACTGCGAGCCGTGCTGTCCGGACTGGGCATCGCGATCGGCATCGCCGCCATCGTGGCGGTGGCCGGGGTGACCCGATCCAGCCAGGCCGCCCTGCTCGCCCAGATCGACCGGCTCGGCACCAATCTGCTCACCGTCTCCAGCGGCACAGGCTTCGGCGGCAGCGAGCGGGAACTCCCGGCGGAGGCCACGCGGATGTTGCGCCAGGTCGACGGAGTGCTCGCCGTCGCGCCGACCGCGCAGTTGACCACGGAGAACGTGTATCGCAACCAGTTGGTCCTCGAAGGTCAGACCGGCGGCCTCGCCGTACGGGCCGCGGACCCGTCGCTGCTGGTCACCCTGGACGGGCACGTGAGACAGGGCCGGTTCCTCGACGCGGCCACGGCCGTCTACCCGGTCACCGTGCTCGGGCACGAGGCGGCCACGACACTCGGGATCACCAGAGTCGACCCCGGCACGCGGGTATGGCTCGGCGGCCACTGGTTCACCGTCGCCGGGATCCTCGAGGCGATCCCGTTCGCCCCCGAAGTGGACAGGTCGGCGCTCATCGGGTTCCCCGTCGCACGGTCGATGTTCGGATACGCGGGTCATCCGAGCCGCATCTACGTCCGCGCACAGCAGGAGCGGGTGACCGAGGTCTCAGCGTTGCTCCGGCTGACCACCAACCCGATGAACCCCGACCGGGTTGACCTGACCCGTCCCTCGGACGCGCTCACCGCCCGGGTGGCCGTGGCCCAGTCATCCGCCGTGTTGTTCCTCGGGCTCGGCGCGATCGCCCTGCTCGTGGCGGGCATCGGGATCGGCAACATCATGGTGATCTCGGTCCTGGAGCGGCGCGCGGAAATCGGGTTGCGGCGGGCGCTCGGGGCGACCAGAGGGCATGTCGGGGGCCAGTTCCTCGCCGAGTCGCTGGTACTCGGCGCGTTCGGAGGCACGGCAGGTGTGCTGATCGGTTGCGCGATTACGGCGGCGCTGGCGCGCAGCCGGGGCTGGACCATGCAGATCCCGGTCGAGGCGCTGTGGGGAGGCCCGCTGGTCGCCGTCCTCGTCGGCGGGATCGCGGGACTCTACCCCGCGTTCCGCGCCGCCCGCCTCGCGCCGGCCGAGACGCTGCGGACGGGGTGAGATCCGACAGGAATCAGGTGCTCCGTCAGATGTCCAGGGCCTCATCCAGGCGGATGAGGCCCTGCTGCAACCCGAAGATGGCCGCCTGCGTCCGATCGGCAAGCCCGAGCTTGGTCAGGATGCTGGAGACGTGTGTCTTCACCGTCTCCCTGCCGAGCCTGAGAGAACGGGCGATCTCCGCGTTGGAGCGGCCCCGCGCGAGTTCGGCGAGCACCTGACGCTCACGTGGGGTGAGGAGATCCATCGGATTCCTGCGGTGGCCCCGCCGGACACGCTCGATGAGGAGGGCCGCGGTGCCCGCCTCCAGGACGCTGCCGCCCACCGCAGCCGCCCGTACGGCCTCCACCACCCGGTCCACGGCCGTCGTCTTCGACAGGTAGGACAGCGCGCCCAGCCGGACGGCCTCGATCACCCGTTCGTCGTCGAGGAAGGAGGCCAGCACGATCACCGCCGGACCGGTCGTCAATTCCCGGAGCACGGCGAGCCCGTCCATGCCGGGCATGACCATGTCCAGAAGGATCACGTCCGGCCGGAGTGCGGGAATCGCCGCCAGCGCGCGGGCGCCGTCGGCGCACTCGCCGACCACTTCGATGCCGTCCTCCTGCCCGAGGACGAACCGGAGGCCCTGCCGTACGACCTCGTGGTCGTCGACGATCAGCACCCGGATCACGGCTGCTCCCCGGCGCTCGTGACCGGGGCGCCGATTCGGGACGGCGGCATGGACGATGCGGAGGGCAGCGTGGCAGCGACCGTCGTGCCCTGGCCGGGTGCCGTATGCAGCTCGAACATTCCACACAGCTCCTCGACCCGCTCGCGCATGAGCCGCAGGCCCATCCCGTGATTCGCGGCCACCGCGGACAGATCGAAGCCCGCACCGTCGTCACTGATCTCGACTCCCACGGTTTCCGCCATCTGGGTCAGCCGTACCCGCACCAGGCCGGGATCGGCGTGTTTGATCGCGTTGCTGAACGCCTCCTGAACCAGGCGCAGAACGGCGTGCTCCGCCGCGGGCGCGAGCGAAACCTCATCGAGCCGCGTCTCCACCCGAAGCCCCAGCCGAGTCTCGTAGGCGCGGCACAGCTCCTCGATCGCGGGCACGAGACCGGCGTCCTCCAGCGCGACCGGGCGCAACTCCAGCAGGAGCGCCTGCATCTCCCGCATGGCCCTGGTCGCGGTCCGCTCCATCGAGTCGGCCTCCCCCCGGAGCCCATCGGGCGCCGCGCGCCGCATACCCCCCGCCAGGAGGCTCAGGGAGAACAGATCCTGCGAGATCGAGTCGTGCAACTCGCGGGCGATCCGTCCCCGCTCGGCCTGCCGAGCCTCCGCACGTCCCGCCGCCCGCTCGGCGTGCAGCGCCGACTCCAGCCGCTCGGTCATCCGGTTGAACGACTCCTCGAGCTGTCCCACCTCGTCCCCTTCGGTCACCGGGACACGCGGACGGAAGTCGCCCTGGGCGACCGTGCTGGTGACGTTCGCCAGACGCCGCAGCCGGCCGATCAGACGTCGCGTGCTCAGCAGCCCGAAGATCAGGCCTACCGGCACGACCAGGACCAGCACTAGAGCGCCCGGCACCAGCACGCGCAACAGCGACCCGGGCACGTCGCCCGCTTCGCCGTAACCGGAGGGCGCCCGCACGTGGACGTATCCGAGGATCTTGTACTTGGGCGCCAAGGCCGTCTCCATGCCAGAGGGGGGCGAGCCGGGAGGGTAGAGCAGCACGGGACTCGACCACCATGTCGTGTCGCCTGTGCGCGTCTTCCCTCTGCCTCCGCCGCCCTCCGGGAGGAGGCGCACGTCGAGGGGGACACCCGGGGGATAGCTGCCTCTTGCGGAGCTGATGACGACAAGACCTTCCGCGTCGACCAGGGCCTCGATGGGCTGGTCGATCGCTTTGCCGTCGGTGACGGTGATCGGCACGCCCTTGTCCTGGTTCACCGGGGATCCGCTGAGCGAGATCTGAGTTCTCGCCACCTTCTGGGCCATGATGAGCAGTTCGTCCATCGTGGCGTCGGGGACGGCCACGTTGAGGTTGCTGACGGAGAGACTGAGGATGTTCGCGTCATGGTTGGCCTGGGCCTGGAGGCGGTTCTGGAGGTTGGAGTCACCGACGATCGATGGCACGTAGACACCGAGCAGCACCGCTTCGACGACTAACACGGCCGCTGCCGTCACGAGCACGTACGAGGCGGCCATCCGGCGCCTGAGTCCCATATCGGCAGCGTAATGTTCAGTTCCGAGGTGATCCTCCCCCTGAAGGGGGACCACTTCTTCGGCAGTGTCGGACTCTTGACAAAGCCCAGCAGCCCGCCTCCGCCGCCGCATGCCCGGTTGTGACCGTTGGCATCCCATCATCGTGGAAGGTGCGCAGGCGAAGGGACACGTCAAGCCGGGCTTGCACCTCTGTCGCCGGCCCGCTGCCGCTTCGCGGTGTGTCGATGGCAGACGGGATGGGTGCGCGCCCGCATAGTGGGTCGCTCAGGTTGTCTGACCATCACACCAGCGGTTTCCGTCGAAGTAGGGCTCGCCCATGGTGCCCCAGGCCCTGTGGAGCGCGAGAGGAATGGATGGGGGTCTCGGGTTGCACATCCGCGCGTCGTAGCCGCCCTGGAATTCCCAGGGGCCGTCGCCTTTCTGTTTCCAGAAATAGACCAGGTCAATGGTCGCACGCACGTAGTGCATGTCGGTCTTGGGGGTCTTGCCGTAGATCTCCCCGTAATAGATGGTGCCGCCTGTCGCCACATTCATGGCTCCCTTCACGGGGCCCGAGGGATCGACGACCGCACGTGCAGCGGCGCTGAGCTGGTCACGTGTCTCTTGGTCAACCATGAGCGGGATCGCGGTCCCTGCGGGGTGGCGCTGTTCTTCCGGCTCTTCCTCGTCCGGGTCTTCCTCGCCGGCCGCCTGAGCTGATTGGGCGGGGAAGGAGGTCGGCGCAGTGCCAACGGGGGCTTGGTCTTGGGCGGGGAGAAGCACCGCCAGCGTGAAGACGGCGATGATGGCGATCGTTGCGATCAAGCCCACCATCGCGACGCGAGCCGGAAAGGAGCGGTGCATGATCGACAACTAGCACGATCATCGCGTGCGTAGAAGGCTGTTCTTTACTCGTTCATCTGTGAATCGCCTCACCTTCGAGATGCGAGGCCGGATCGCGGCAGTAGTCCCGGAGACAGCGGGCGATCCTTGGACGGCTAGGAATCTACAACGTAAAGGCGGTGGACCGTTGCCGGCTGCGAGGCCCGCCGAGGCAGGCGCGGACGGCGAGGTGGCGCACGCCCACCACACCGAAGAAGGCGGAGCCCCGACCCCGCCGACGGTCACGAGACGGCCCGCGGCCCCGCCAAGGCGTCTCCACCCAGTGCGGCGCCCGGAAGTTCGCTTGACACGGGAAACGGCTGGCCACAGGCTTGATTAGAGGCGAAGCAATGACCCGTCAATCTCTCGGCTCGCAGTGGGAAGCCCCATGGGCCGCATTCGACACGGGGGTCGCTGATGAGTTTGCTCACGACTTCTGCGGCATCCATCCATCAGTTGGGGGCTGCCGCTGCTCTCGCTGGTAGTCCACAGCTACCGCGCCCCAGCACCACAGGTCCCGCTGAGGCCAAAGGGCTGTGGAGCAGGTACGACGTCGCGGCGAACACGATGCTCGCGGGGGGCTGGCTGATCGAGCAGCACACCCTGAGGACGCAACGCCACCTCGATCAAGCGACCGACGACGCGGTCAGGCTGAAGGATCTCGCCGTCATCGGATCCGCGCTCACGAACATCGCCACTATCGCCGCGGGTCGACTCGTCAAGCGTGAGTTCCCACAGGGGCTGCCGCTGGATGCGGAGGGCAACCTCACGTCCGACGCCTCCCGGCGCGGGAAACGCTACTACCGCTGCCTCACGGTGATGAAGATGCTGAACCGCGCCTTTGCGGCCGGTGCAATCGGGCTCACTCCCCGCGTGAACTTCACCATATTGCGCTCTTACCGGCCCGGAACGATCTTCCGACTGTTCACCTGAGGAAACCGGCGGTGACGATTATGACGATCGTGCAGACCACGGCCGCTTCGATCGGCCGCCTCGGCTTGGCCGCCGCCGCGTTCGGCAGACCTGCGCTCGGCCGTGCCGGCGAGCGGCCCGGAGCCGCCGGCAGGTCCGCGGAGACGGCTACCGGCGCCCGGCTCAGCCTGAGCGACTCCTTGTACGAACTGCTCGTCAACGCCTCCATCGCGACCGGCTGGCTGAGTGAGCGAAGAACTCTGTACAGCCGGTCGCTCGGCAAAGACGCGAAGGTCATGGTGACCGCCAAGGACGTGCTTGTCGCCGCCGCGGTGGTCACCGGCGCCGCGGCCCTGATCGGCAAGGTGGCCGCACGACGCGAACCCCCGGCCGACGGGCCCGTCTCCGAGGAGGAGCCCTCCCCTCAAGGAGCCGTCGACGCCGAGGGCAACGGCGGTTACGTGCAAACGATGACCACGCTCAACCGCACCTTCGCGCTGCTCGGAGTGGCCGCCACCCCCTTCATCAACTTCGCGTTGTTCGACTCCTACCATCCCCACCCGCTCCGCAGCTTCTTCTCGCTCTGGTAGGAGGACGACGCATGCGCACGGCAGCGCGTGCCCGCGCGGGCCGATCTGCCCCCTGGCATAGCCGCAGGACGGCCTTGATGACTCCGTCAGCGCGCTCGTCGAACCGTGCCGCCCTACGCTGCGCACAGCCGTGAATCCATCTTCGGACGCGGATCAGACGGTCACGATGGTGGCCGCGCCGCACAAGATCAAGCACATCGGGGTGTACGCGGTGAGGTTGAGCCGGTAGAACGCCGAATTCCGATCGGCGCCGATGCCCAGTGCCCAGACGATGCCGGCTCCGCCGCGCAGGAGCGCCCCGACGGCGACGGCGGCCGACCCTGCAGTTGCGATCCAGCCGGGTAACCAGCCACCCAACTGGCCGGCCCTGGCGAGGACCGCGGTCGCGCCGGCGACCAGGATGAGAACGATCGGCGCCAGCACGCGGGGGGTGAACGGCACCTCGAAGTTGAGCACCATCTGGGACAGCGTGCGTGTGTCGGGGGCCGGCCAGGTGCGGCCGGTCATCCAGTAGACGTGCACGAGGGCGTCGGCGCCCAGGATCGCGGCCACCACGATGGCCGCCAGTTCGTGAATCCTCATATCTGGGAGAGGGATCCACTCGCCGGAACGCTCCCGTGATGTGGCTCACATCGGCGGGCCTCCGGTGTCGACATGGCGCGCGAACCGCGTGACGAAACGGCGGACGACGACTCGGCCGAGCAGCCGGTTGGCCGGGACCAGCAGCGGCCCGAGGATCCGCATGCCCGGCAGCCGGAAGCCTGCCATGTAGCCGAGCCGGGTGCCGTCTCCTGCAGGCACGACGGCGATCCCGAACGACACGAAGCGGCTCTGCATGAGGCACCAGCCGGGCCGCAGGATGCCGTCGAACGGCGCGCGGAGTCCGGACCGGCCTCGAACCATCGCCCGGAACCGTTCGCCGTGGTGCTGGGTGACGTGAACCGATCGGACATCGGGCACCAGGCCGGGGAGCGCTTGTTCCAGGTCGCCCAGCACCTGCCACACTTCGTCGAAGGGAGCCGGCAGGTCGGTCTCGACGTACATGGCGCCGGGGATCGCCGCCGCCAGCACGCGCAGCCGCCGAACGTCGTCGATTTCACCGATGGGCCAGGTCATCGGTCACCCCCCTCTGTCCGCCACGCTCGCCGGAAACTCTCGCGGGCCCGGAACAGCCGGGACCGTACGGTACCCGCCGGGACGCCGAGCATCTCCCCCGCGGCCTGCTCGTCCAGCCCCTCCAGGTCGCGGAGCGTCAACACCGCGCGGTGCTCGGGCGACAGTCGGTCCAACACGTCACTGATGTCGGCGGTCAACGCCGGATCATCGGGTGCGGGAAGTTCGATCAGCTCGGCCGGAGTCGTCCGGGATGACTGCCGGGCCACCCGTACGGCCTCCCGGACAGCGATCACGCGCACCCAGCCGAAGAGCGCGGCGGGCTCCCGCAGTGTCCCCAGTTTGCGCAGCACCACGATCAGGGTCTCCTGGGTGGCGTCGGGCGCGTCCTGCAACGCGATGGGCCAGCACAGCCGGCGCACGTAGGGAGTGATCGCCTCAAGCAGATCATGCAAGGCGATCAGGTCGCCACGCTGGGCGCTTCGTATCGTGGCATCGGGCACGCGGACAGGACCGGCGGCGGCCGGTTCCGCCCGCTGATCGTCGAGCATGCTCACCTTCGTACGCGCTGTCGCAGGAACGAGATCACCGTACGCCGCGTCGTGCCGCGTGACGGGCCGCCCACGATTCGCCGGGTGGCCGCGTCCCACCGTCCGCCTACGTGTACCCGCATTTCGCGCTCCTTCCGCCGTTCCTCACGACGGAAGGAGGCACGCAACCGCCACATCACTCCCGGCTGTGACCCGGATCACGGAAATCAGCACAGGATCGGTGTGAAGAGCGTCCGCCGCAGGCTCGGTCCCAGGTCCGGGGACGCGGCGGCGACATCGAACACCGGCTGCGCCTCGCGTTCGACAGCGACGACCCCGAGTTCACCCACGGCTTCGAAGCCGGGCAGATCTGGGAGCGGCTTGAGCGCGACGGCTACGCGCACCAGCCCGCCGCGCGCCTCCAACGCCGAGATGTTCATCCGCATGGCCGAACCCACGGCCTGCCGTTCTGGGCCAAGCACCGCGGTTGATGGTTGACATGATCAATCCGGAGTGGGGCCGGGTGGTGCGACTCGCGGCTACTGAGAGTGAACCCAGTAGTCCGGCATCCGCCTACCTGGTCTCTCGGCTCACCCTGCCCAGGTGGGGCGCCATCGGACGATCACATCGCCGATCACCGGATGTGGCGCCATTACGGCGATCCTCCCGAGAAGGCCACTACTTCCCGCCGGGCACCTGGTCCTTGACCTCGTCGTAGCCGACTTTAGTGGGTGCCTCGGTCGGCGAGTAGATCACGCGGATCACGCCCGTCGGAAACGCCTCCGTCGCCGTCATTCTCAGGTGGTACGGCGCTTCGCCGTCGTCGAACAGCCTGCGGCCCTTACGCGCCGCCACCGGGTGCACCAGCAGGCGCAGCTCATCGACCAGCCCCGCAGCGAGCAACTGCTGCACCACGGAGATCGAGCCGGGGATGAGGATGCCTCTGATGCCGGCATCGGCCTTGAGCGAGGTGACGGCATCGAGGAGATCGCCTTTGATCAGCTCGGAGTTGCGCCAGGAGAACTCCAGCGGCTGGCGCGAGACGACCACCTTGCGCACGTCCCCGAGTTGCTTGGCGAACGGTGCGTCGTCCCCACCCGCCGCCTCGCGGTCGGGCCAGGCTCCGGCGAAGCTGTCGTAGGTCTCCCTGCCGATGAGCAGCACATCAGCGGTGTCGTAATCCTCGCCGACGGCGCGGCCCATGTTCTCGTCGAAATAGGGGAAGTGCCAATCGGGGTTGATGTCGGCCACGCCGTCGGCCGAGATGAACAGCGTGGAGATGACCTTTGCCATCGCGGTGATCCCTTCGAGTCAGGCGGTATCGGTAGGTAGACCGGCGCAGCATCCCAAACTCATCGCCGGCCACAGACCCGTCCCGATGGAGAGTCGGCATTTCGAGGTCGGCGTGATGCATCGGCACAGTTTCGTCGACCGGATGCAGATGGGCGACCGGGTTCCTCGAGCCCTGTCGTTCTGTCCCGACCGGTGATGCGTTCAAGGGATCTCGATCAGCCCGTACCCTCTGCGGCAGATGAGTGTGCGTCGCGCCTCGGCGCCCGCCCGCACCCGGCGCGTTGATCAGACCGCGCTGGTCTTCAGCGTGGTAGCGGCGGCGGACAGTAGAGCCTGTAGCCGGATGTGCGGAAGCGATCCATCCGTACCGGCTGCCGGTTCCACGCGGGTGCTGTAGAAAGTCCGCCTCGTGGTCGTGTTCCTGACGGACCACAGGTTGCCGGCCTGGTCGCGCTGCCAGACCAAGTTGAGCGAAATGCCCCTCATCGTTGCTAGGGAGCACGAGCGAACCTGTGCCACCGACCTGGTGGCGACGTGGGGCTGAGCGTCGGATCGACGTCCGGACGCGCATCCGCTCAACCCGACACGCCGTCGATGCCGCCACGATGACGGGCGACAGAACCGCCGGGAACGGAACAATCGCTCGCGGATGCGGTCAACCTTGGACGGCACCTGATCGCAGTCTCAGTCTGGGCCAGCTGAGGCACCGGGGGTGGTTGGGCCGTCGCCGCTTCGATCCAGCCACTCCGACAGCAGGGCGCGCTCGGCGCCGGTGAGCATTGTCAGCTTCGGTGCGACGGCCCGGAATGCGACAGCGACTGCGGTCGTGCTGTCCGCGGGAAGCGTCGGCACGTCGGTGAGGATCGATCGCATCACCGCCTCGTACATCGCGTCGGCAAGGTCGCGGTCCCGGTGTTCCGGCGGGGTGGAGAGCAAGGTGAGCACGGCGCCGGTGCCGGCGGCGTGGATGAGTTCGACGGCACGTCTTTCTGGGACCCGAAGCCGGCCGATTGCCGCGACGCGGTGCACCCGGGCGCGCAGAACCTCCAAGCCGGCGGCCGCCGCCGGTGAACGAACCCCACGGCTGGGGTCGGTGAGGAGACCGAACAGCGCTGCGTTGGCGAGACCGAAGCCAATATGCGTGTCCCACCCCGCCCGCAGGTCTGCAACCGGGTCGCCGCTGTCCTCGACGAGGGTCTTGCCGGAGACGTAGGTGGCGAAGACATGTTCGGCAACGGCGTCGAGCAGCGCGTCCTTGTCCTCGAAGAACCGATAGATGGTCGGCGCCTGCATGCCGACCGCCTGCGCGACCGCACGGGTGGTGACCGCGCTTGCGCCCTGCTCCCGCAGGAGCTGCGCCGCGCACTCCACGATGTTCGCTCGCGTCTTTTGCCTGCTGGCGCTATCCGGCCTCACCTCTGCCATGTTTCCAACGATAACGCAATTTTGCTATCCCTGTTGCTAACGCTGGTAGCATTCAAATCGTTCCAGTGTTAGCAGGAGAGGACGGATCATGATCATCATTACCGGCGGTACCGGCCGGCTCGGCTCCCAGATCGTTGATCGGCTGCTCGATCGGGTCTCGGCAGACCGGGTCGGCGTGAGCGTCCGCGACACCTACCGCGCCGGCGAACTGGCCGCACGCGGGGTGCGCGTGCGACGCGGCGACTTCACCGAGCCCGAATCCCTCGCCGATGCGTTCGAGGGCGCAACACAGGTGCTCATCGTCTCGACCGACCAGACGGGCGAGGCAGCGGTTGCCCAGCACGTCGCAGCGATCGACGCCGCTCGCGATGCCGGTGCCAAGCGCATCCTCTACACCAGCCACCAGGGCGCCGCCGAGGACTCGGTCTTCGCGCCGATGCCCGACCACGCCGCCACCGAGCGCTACCTGTCGAAGACGGGCACACCGTTCACGGCGCTGCGGAACGGGTTCTACACCAGCACCGTCCGGCACCTACTCGGCCGGGCGCTCGAAACCGGCGAACTCGTCGCACCGGCCGACGGGCCCGTATCCTGGACCACGCACGCCGACCTCGCCGAAGCGGCAGCGATCATCCTCGCCGACGAGGGCCGGTTCGATGGTCCGACCCCGCCGCTGACCGCACCGCACGCGCTCGACCTCGCAGCCATCGCCGGCATCGTCACCGAACTCACCGGACGCACCATCCGCCGCGTCGTCGCCGACGACGCCGAGTGGACGGCCACCATGATCGGCCACGGTGTACCCGCGGATCAGGCGAACATGCTGCTCGGCATGTTCCACGCAGCACGCCGTGGGGAGTTCGCCACCACCGGACCGGAGCTCGAGAATCTCCTCCGCCGCACACCCACGCCGGTCCGTTCGATGTTGGAGGAACTCACCACCCAGCCGTGAACTCTCCTCCTTCTCGATGTGGTGGCCGCCCCACGGGGCGGCCACATCGCACTCATCTCGGCAGAGTCGAGCACCTGTGTGCGTGCTCCCGTCCGATCAGCGGCACGTCAGCGGCAGAAGAGGACGGCGGCCACGGTCGGCAGGGGGTCCTCCGCTGCCGTTAGTGTGGCCGCCGCTACGCTCTCACGATGACCGGTTCCGCCTCGCTTCCGGGAGGCGTCCTACTGCGTCCACTGGACGTCGGCGACGCGCCTGCACTGCTCGACGCGTACATCCGCAGTCGTGAGCATCTGCGTCCCTTCGACCCGGTGCGACCTGACTCGTTCTGGACGCTTGCCGGCCAGCAGAGTCGGCTCGACGAGATGGTGCAGCAAATGAAGGAGGGCAGGCTACTGGCCTGTGCGATGCTGCGAGACGGTCGTGTGTTGGGGTGTGCAACGCTCAACGCGATCGTGCTCGGTCCTTCTTGTAGTGCAAATCTGGGGTACTGGGTGGAACCCGCCGAGGTCGGACATGGCCTGGCAAGCGCGGCTGTTGCAGCGCTTTGCCAGATTGCTGACCAGGAACTCGGTCTGCACCGGATCCAAGCAAGTACGAGCCCGTCGAACGTCGCCTCGCAGCGCGTGCTGGTTAAGAACGGATTCGAACAGTGGGGGACGGCGCCCAAGTACCTGCACATCAACGGTAGATGGCAGGACTCCTATCTGTTCCAGCGGATCCTCAACGATCGGCCGCCAAGCTTCGGTTCATGATGTAGAGAAGCATCCGCTCATCGGCAAATGAGGGCGATTGCACGTCCGTGACGCGAGTCGGGCAGCTGAGCCCAGCGGCACAGCTGGTGATCAACGCCATCGGCGAAGGCTCAGTCCGCGCAGGCATGGCATGTCGTAGATTTTCCGGCCATGTCAACGAAGTCCTCTCTGCAGATGCCTTCTGTACTCACCCGCACGCTTCGGGTGCCCCTCTGGACCTCGGGGCTCGCGTTGGCTCTCGGCTTGATGATCGGGGCGGCCACCGCCACCTTTGGGGCCTCGGATCGAGGCGTGCCCCGGGTGGTGCAGGGCACGATCACGGCGGTGAACTCAGACGGCACCGCGATCGGCTTCACCGAGGACGGCAGCGACCGGGAAGGCGAGGGCATACTGGTCGCCGGCGATTCATGGACGGATCGCAAAGGCGCGAACTTCGGCGGCACGCCACCGACCTGCCTTGCGCCCGGCTCTTACGGGCAGCGGGTAGAGCTTGCGATCCTGGACCTTCAGGGCCACGGGAACTGGCCCGACAAGCTTGTTGTCTGGGTGCACTGCCTGTCATAACCGTGCCGTCAGTCCACCAGACACACGTCGGCCATGTTTCCGGGATGAAAGCTCGTGAGGTGGCACCGGCGGTGTGGTGTACGGGACTCTCCCGCGACCGTCAGCGTTCCAACTCCGGCGACATCCTCAATTCGGCGTGAGCGCACGACTCGCGGCAGATCCGCGCACGTGATCTCGCAAGGGTATCTGCATACATCGTCTATCTGAGTGTTCGGTTTAGTGCGCGATAGCCGTGCGCGCATCGGCGGCGCGTGCCACGGCCTGTAAGTTGTGCCGGTGACCGCACCCGAACCGGACGTCGTGGGCCAATCTGTCGCCCGCCCCGGTCTACCACTGCCACCGGCTGGGCGCCTGATGAAGGTTCGGTTGCGCTTGCAGGTCATGGGCCCGTTACGGGTATGGCGGGGTGATATCGAGGTCGATGCCGGCCCCCGGCAGCAGCGGGCTTTGCTGGCACTACTGCTGGCGCAGCACGGCCGGCCGGTCGGACTGGGCGAGCTCGTCGACCTGATCTGGGTGACGGACCCGCCGGCGACCGCGGTGAATATCATCCAAAAGTACATCGGTGCACTACGCCGGATGTTGGAACCCGACGTGGCGCCGCGGTCGTCTGGGTCGTACCTGGCCCGCCAGGGCAACGGCTACCGGCTGACGGCCGGTCCCGACGTGCTCGACCTGGCCGCCTTCGGCCGGTTCGTCACGGCGGCGAAAGCGGCGACCGCCGCTGGGCGGACGGGTGAGGCGCTCGACCGGTACGGCGAGGCCCTGCAGCTGTGTCAGGGTCCGGCGGGCGGCGGCCTGGCGGACAACGCAGCGGCTGCGGCCGTCTTCGCCGGCATCGACGGCCAGTTCGTCGACGCGGCGGTCGATGCCGCCGGTATCGCGGTGGCCGAAGGCCGTCCGGGCGAGGTGCTCGCGCCGCTGCGACAGGCCGCGAGAATGTTCCCGCTCCACGAACCCGTGCACGCGGGTCTGATGGTGGCGCTCGCCGGCGCCGATCGCCAGGCCGAAGGGCTGGCGGTGTACCAGTCGATTCGTGAACGTCTCGCCGACGAGCTCGGTGTCGACCCGGGACGCGAGCTGCGCGAGGCGTACCTGCGGGTGCTGACCCCGATCGTGGTCACCCCAGCCGTGGTGTCGCCCACCGAGCCCACCGTTCTTGTCCCGGCCGAGCTGCCGCCCACCGTGCCCACTGTTCTTGTCCCGGCCCAGCTGCCGCCCGATCTTCCGCTGTTCGTCGGACGCCGGGCGGAACTGGCGGTGCTCGACGACCTCGTGGCCGCGACGACCAACCGCACCGGTCCACTGGTGATCGCGATGGACGGCATGGGCGGCGTGGGCAAGTCGACGCTCGCCGCGCACTTCGCGCACCGCGTCGCCCGGAAGTTCACCGACGGCCAGCTCTACCTGGACCTGCAGGGCCACGAGGACGACGGTGAGGGCGTCCCGGTCGTCGAAGCCCTGCGCTCCCTGCTCTACGCACTGGGGCTGCGCGGTGCGGACGCCCCGGAGTCGCTGGAGGCGTTGGTGGGTGCCTACCGCAGCCTCACGGCCGGGAAGCGGATCCTGGTGCTGCTGGACAACGTCCGCGACCAGTCGCAGGTCCAGCCGCTGCTGCCGAGCTCGGCCGGAAGTCTGGTGCTGGTCACCAGCCGCCTCCCGCAGGTAGGCCTGGCCGTCCTCGGAGGCGCCCGCCTCATCCGGGTCGACCTGCCCGACCGGCAGGTCGCCCGCGAGATGCTCGAACGGCGGCTCGCACACACCGACCGTGTCACCGGCGGCGACGCCGAGTCCCTCGACGCGATCGTCGAGCTGTGCGGGCGCCTGCCACTGGCGCTGGCGATCCTGGGCGCCCGGCTGAGCGCCCGTCCGCGGCTGTCGCTGGCGTCGGTCGCCGCGGAGCTGCGCGACGACGCTCACCGGCTGGCGGCGTTCCCAGGCGGGCGGGGCGTGCGTGACCCGCGCACGACGTTCGCGTGGTCGTACCGCCAGCTCAGTCCCGACGCGGCCCGGCTGTTCCGGCTGCTGTCGGTCGCGCTGACCCCGGGCATCACGGCCGAGGCAGCCACGAGTCTGTCGGCGTGGGAGCCGCGACGCACCCGCGAGGCCCTCATGGAACTGGCGGAGGCCGCGCTGGTGACGGAGGACGACCACGGCCGGTTCACCTCACACGTCCTGGTCAAGGCGTACGCGGAGGAGCTGTTCCGGGAAACCGAACCACCCGCCGAGCGGGCGGCGGCGGTTAGCCGGCTCCTGCAGCATTACCTGCACAGCGCTCTGAATGCCCAGTCCGAGCTGAAGAAGAGCTACGTCCGGAGCTCGCCGCCGCCGCCTCCGCCGGACGGCGTGGTCGCCGAGCGGCAGGGCTCACTGGAGAACGCCTACAGCTGGTTCGATCGTCACCGCGACGTTCTGTTCGAGGCTGTCCACGTCGCGGCCGAGGGTGACCACGGTGTCGCCCCTTGGCGACTGGCCCTGGCCATGCCGCAGTACCTGGAGAGTGCGGGCCTCTTCCGCGACTGGGAGGACGTCGTCCGCTTGGCGCTGCGGGCCGCCCGCGAGCAAGGTGACGCGATCGGCGAGGCGGACCTGTGCCGCAGCCTCGCCGGTCCCCGCTGGTACTCCGGCGCGAACGACGACGCCCTCGACCTGCTGCGGACCGCGTTGCGGCACTACACCGAGCACGGCATGACCAAGGAGCAGGGCGCGGTGCTGACCAACCTCCAGAACATATATGACTCGCTCGGCGACCACGAGGTGGCGCTGGAACACGCCCGGCAGGCGGTGACGCTGGGCCGGCTCAGCGGAGAGCGTCTCACCGAACTCAACGGCCTGTTGGGCCTGGGTCAGTCGCTCGCCGAGCTTAAGCGGTTCGAGGAGGCGGTACACGCGTTGCGGCAGGCGCTCGACATCGGCCGCGACCTCGACCAGTGGACCGAGGAAGCGATAGGCCGGCACTTGCTCGCGCAGAGCCTCGCGGGCATGGGCCGAGTCGACGAGGCGATCGAGGAATACACCGCAGCGGTCCGGCTGGCCGGCGTGTTGGCGCACGGACCGATCCAGGTCTATTCGCTCCGGGATCTGTCGAAGCTTCTGCTGTCGACGGGTGACGTGGCCGGGGCGCGGCGGGCATTCGACCGCGCCGTCGAGCTGATGGGCACATTCCAGAACGGCGGACCCGAGTTCCTGCAAGCCGACCTCGGGCAGCTCGCAGAACTGCTCGCCCGGCACCCCTAGGACGCCGTCTCGGCGGCCGCCCGCTGGATGAAGGCCGCCGTAACGTCCGGATGCGAGACGAACACCATGTGCGAGGCGCCCTCGACCACCTCCACCGTGGCGTTGGCCCGGGTAGCCATGCACTCCTGCGCCGCCGAACCGGGCGTGGAAGACGGGAGGATCGATGGACACGTCGACCTGCCCGCCCGGCAACGGCACCGCCGCAGCGACTCGTTCACCGTGCTGTCAGGGAACTTCGCGACCAACGCACCGACGGGCTCCCCGCTGCCGGGGACGAAGGCCGCCACGTAGATCAGCGCCGTGACATGCTCGGTCCCCACGGCGGCCGTCGAAATGACCGCGCCACCGTAGAGCGGCCCGCTACGCCCTCACACGGACGAAGAGAACCAGGCCCTCCGCATACCGTTCGCCGTACGGCTCGATGAACGTCTCGGCCGTGTCCAACGCCGTCGTCCGAACCTTGGCATGATCACATGCACTACTTTCGGCAGAAGGGGAAGTGTCGCCAGTCTCGCCGTGATCATGTCAACCATCAGGCGGGGCCGAAGCGTCAAGCATCAACCGAGGTCTGACAGTCATAGCCCCAGCTGAGGCCGGAAATTCTCAATCGCTTCCCAGGCGAAACCTCAGCAGTAGACCGCGCGCCCTGGCGCTGAGTGGGCCCAAGCTCCACCCTTTCGGCGTTGATCAGCGGTTCGCGGCCAGGGGCATCCGGAGGACGAAGCACGCGCCACCGGAGGCGGAGTCTTCGACGTGGAGGCTGCCGTTGTGCGCGGAGGCGATGTCGCGGGCGATGGCCAGGCCGAGGCCGGTCCCTCCGCAGTCACGGCTGCGAGCCGAGTCCAGGCGGACGAAGCGGTGGAAGATCCGCTCGCGGTCGGTCGGGGCGATGCCTACCCCGTCGTCGGCGATGGTCAGTTCGGCGCTGTCGCCCTTGCGGCGAAGGTCGATCCATATCGTCCGTGCGGCGTGACGGTGGGCGTTGTCGAGCAGATTGGCGAGCATGCGAGTGATGTGTGATGGCACGCCGCCGACCTTCACCGCAGGATCGAGGTGAAAGTGCACCTCCTGCAATCCCTGGCGGTGGGCGACCGCCTCCCGGACCAGGGCCGTGAGGTCGATCTCTTCCATCGTGGTCTGGGCGTCCGTCTCCAGCCTGGCCAGCAGGAGCAGGTCGGCGACGATGCTCTGCACGCGGCCCAGATCATGGAGAGCGTGATCGAGGAGATTCCGCAGGTCGGTGTCGTCCGGATGCATCTGGGCGTCTTCCAGTTGGAGGCGCAGCCCGGCGAGAGGTGTGCGCAGTTCGTGTGCGGCGTCCACGGTGAACTGCCGTTGCCGGTCGAGTGCTCGTGCGGCGCGCTTGTCCGCCTGGCCGAGCCGTTCGAGGACGGTGTTGATCGTCGCGGCGAGCCGCACGAACTCGCCCTTTCCCTTCGGTTCGGCCAGACGATCTTGCGGGTCGCCCTCCAGGACGGCCAGTTCGGCGTGGATGGCCGCGATCGAGTGCAGGATCCGGGCCCGCGTCTGCCACCTGGTCCATGCCAGCGAAACCACGATGCAGAATGCCCCGGCGACGACGAACGGCGGTCGAAGGACCGCCAGACGGAGAATGCGATATGACCGGGTGCCGCGGAGAGGTCCGCGGACACGTCGGCCATCAGGATCGAATCCCGTGGCTTCATCGGAACGTCCGCGCCGCGTAAGCAGGGCTCTTCGCGGTGACACGTTTGCTCCGGCGGGACGGCCCGCTCCGTCGGAGCCGGCATCGAGACACGCGGTCTCGGGTCCGGGGCCGAAGGCCTTTCTCATATCCGCGCTCCCATCCGCTACGCAGCGCGCTGCCCAGATGCCGATGACGCGGCCGGCGGATGATCGACCGGCACTCAGCTGTCACACGCCGCGGTGATGGCGCATTCTCCGGCCGATCAGGTCGCGGCCGGCTTCCGCCTGGCGCTCATTCCAGGCCGCTGTTGCCGGATGGACGATTTCGTCCAGTTTGTGGTTATATGTGAAGTCTGTCAAGCCTTCCCGTCTGCCGCGACCTGAACGGCGCGGCTCAGACGTGATCTCGGCGACTGCGATCGCCCTGACCGGCCGCTCGGAACCGGCTGCGGCCAGCGGGTTCACACCTCTGACGTAGGGTTTTAGATATGTCCGGAGGGACAGGAAAAGATCCTTCACGACTTACCCCGCGCGGCGCGGCCACTCGCGATCGCATCGTCGCGACCGCGGCCGATCTGATGCACAGGCAAGGGGTCGCGGCGACGACCCTGGACCAGATCGTGCTCGCGTGCGACGTCAGCAAGTCACAGCTGTATCACTACTTCCCGAACAAGGACGCGCTGATCGCCGATGTGATCGCAGCACAGGCGAGCCGCGTCATCCTCCATCAGAACTCGCTCCTCGAGCAGCTGCACTCGATGGACGACCTGGAGAAGTGGCGCGACCTGCTGGTGGCGGGCATGCACCGGGATGCGGGGTACCGATGTCCTCTCGGCTCGCTGGCCAATGAGCTCGTCGGCCGTTCCGGCCACGCTCACCCTCTGCTGGCGGCGGCCTTCGATTCCTTGCGGGACGCTTTGGCCGGCGGTTTGGCCAGACTTCAGGAAGAAGGCGAGCTGGGTTCCGAAGTCACCGCGGACGAACTCGCCCTCGGGGTCATCGCCGCGCTGCAGGGCGGATATCTGCTCGCAGCGACGATGCAGGACGAGCAACCCTTCAGGCTTGCAATCGACATGGCGCTGAGCCGGATCAGGGCTCTCGCGGCGGATCGCTAGAGCCGTCGGCGAACAGCTCGTCGCCCATGTCGTCCGGCCCGGTGCTGTGACACGGCACTTCCGGGGGTCACCTCGTATCCCAGTTTGACAAATTTGGGTAACTGCACGTTAAGTGGACGATGTCGTCCATTGGACTCAGGCCTGTTCGGCCAGGTGCCGGCGGCCGGTCGTCATCCCGCTCTCGACCACGGGACGGCCGTACTGGATGGATCGCCGGGGCCATCCGGGCGGCAGGCGATGTTCCAGGAAAGGAGGCGGCGGCTACTCGAGGAGCAACTCGCGGACCGGCCGCTCCTGAGCCGCCCATTGTCCGTGTGGATCAGCGATCAGCGTGAAAGACACAGCCGTGATGAGACACCCAGCCGAGATCGCCCATGGCGTGTGGCCATGGGCCGCTCGGAAGAGCCGGTCAGGCGCGCAGGGAGACGGTGACGCGGTGCCGTCGCTGTGCCCCATTCAAGTCCGCTACACGACGGTGATGACGCTGCTCGTCCTCATGATCGTTGTGGTGCTCGGCGTGAGCATGGACCTGGCGGTCCGCTACAGGGTTCGAGACGAGGCGTTCCTCAACGCCGAGAAGGCCGTCCTCCGGTGGAGCGCGCAGGTGCGGAGCGACCATGTGCCGCGCCCCATTCCCGTTTCCGCCGGCGTCGACCTCGTCCAAGTGGTGGACGCCCGGGGCAGGATCACGAGTTCGAGCCCTCAGACGGGCCGGGCGCGCCTCAGCATGCTCAGGCCGGAGCCCGGCGACCGTCTGCGGCGGCGGACCGAGTGTCCTCCGGGCAAGCGGTGTGTCCTGCTTACGGTCGACAGGGTCTCACCGAGTGCCGATTCCCCTGTCGTGTACGCGGGCGCGGTGGAGCCGTCGATTCTGGCGACGCACGACCTCGAGTTCATCGTCGCGGCGGCCGCGCTCATCATGACCGTCATGTCGGGGTGGCTGACGTGGCGAATAACGGGCCGGTCACTGCGCCCGGTTCAACAGCAGTACCGACTGGCCTCCACCACGTCCCACGAGCTCCGCAACCCGATCGCCGGCCTGCGGGTTCAGCTGGAGGAGGCGCTGCTCTACCCCGATCACGTCAATCCACGCGACACGATCCAGCGAGCCCTGTCGACCACCGACCGGCTCGAGGCGATCGTCGACGACCTGCTGCTGCTCGCCCGGCTGCGCGGCGGCGAGTCGGCGTCCCATGAGGCGATCGACCTGGGCGCGCTGGTGGCGGAGGAGGCGGAGACGACCTCCCACCCTGTGCCGGTGCGTGTTCGGGTGACCGGGGACGTATGGGTACACGGCTCACGGACCCAGCTGATCCGGCTGCTGAGCAATCTGATGAGCAACGCGCGACGCCACGCGGAGGCCGGCGTCATCGTATGCGTCACATCCGGTGACGGTCTGGCGGTCGTGTCGGTGACCGATGACGGAGTCGGCATCGATCCTGCCGACCGGGAGCGGGTCTTCGAGCGGTTCGTCCGTCTGGAAGACGGACGACGCCGAGACGCCGCCGGCAGCGGACTCGGCCTTGCGATCTCCCGCGACATCGCCCACGCCCACCGGGGAACCCTGCGTATCGAGGACTCCCCTCGCGGCGCCCGGTTCGTTCTTCGGCTACCGCTGATGGAGGGAAGGCAACTGCCGTCGTGAGGCGAGCCCGGCGAGGACTCAGCCGGCACTGCCTAAGGATCAGGTGAGGTTCCTCCTCGCCGCACTCAGCTCCAGGCCACGACAGACTGACCGGGTTTTGGTCCGACCCGAGTCTGGCGGCCGAGCTCCACAGGATGCTTCGCGCTGAAGATGGACGCTGACATCCAGGAGCTGAACGAGGTTCTTCAGGCGTCGGGAGGTCAGCCGACGGACGACGTTCATCGAGTCGCCGGTCGAGGTGACGGCACGCCACGGAATCGAGCCTGACGTTGAGAGCCTGGGAGGCCGCTCGGATGGTTTCGAAGGGGATGCCGTGAGTGTCATGCCGCCGCTGGAGGACCGCACTGATTTCGAGGCCGCGGACAGGGGGTTCGTCGGGACGACGTCGCAGGAGACGATCAAGGATGCCCGGGGCCGGGTCGTGTGGGATTTCGGTGCCTATGCATTCCTGAGCGGGCCGTGCCCCGACACGGCGCACCCGAGTCTGTGGCGGCAGTCCCAGCTCACGGCCAAGCACGGCCTCTACCGGGTGACCGATGGGGTCTATCAGGTACGCGGGTTCGACCTGTCCAATGTCTCCTTCGTCGAGGGCGAACGGGGCGTCGTCGTCATCGACCCGCTCTTGTCCACCGAGTGTGCGGCGGCCGCGGTCGAGCTCTACCGGCGGCACAGGGGAAACCGGCCGGTGACCGCGGTCATCTTCAGTCACTCCCACGCAGACCACTTCGGCGGCGTCCGAGGGGTCGTGCCCGACGGGGGGAGCGTCCCGATCATCGCTCCCGCCGGATTCATGGAGCACGCCGTATCCGAGAACGTGTACTCCGGGACCGCGATGAACCGGCGGGCGGTCTTCATGTACGGAGCGGCGCTGCCCAAGAGCGCCACCGGCCAGATCGGCACGGGGCTCGGCCAGATCACTTCCGCTGGAACGATCTCGCTGATCGAACCGACACTCCACGTCACCCGCACCGGCCAGGAGGAGGCGATCGACGGCGTCCGCATCGTCTTCCAGCTCACTCCGGGCACCGAGGCGCCGGCCGAGATGAACTTCTTCCTCCCTGACCACCGGGCCCTGTGCATGGCCGAAAACGCCACCCACAACCTGCACAACGTGTTGACCCTGCGCGGCGCGCTCGTCCGGGACGCTCGGGTCTGGTCCCGCTACCTCACCGAGGCGATCGAGATGTTCGCCGCTGACTCCGATGTGCTGTTCGCCTCCCACCACTGGCCGACGTGGGGGACGCGGGAGCTCGCCGTGTTCCTGTCCCAGCAGCGCGACCTGTACGCCTACCTGCACGACCAGACGCTGAGACTGCTCAACCAGGGCCATACCGGTCTGGAGATCGCCGAGATGATGGAGCTTCCGCCGGCACTCGACCGGGCGTGGCACGCCCGCGGCTATTACGGCTCGGTGTCCCACAACGTCAAGGCCGTCTACCAGCGCTACATGGGCTGGTTCGACGGCAACCCCGCCCATCTCTGGGAGCTCCCCGCGCAGGAGTCGGCACGCAGGCACGTGGAGCTCATGGGCGGAGCGCGGAACATTCTGCCCAAGGCCGAGGAGGCCTACCAGGCAGGGGAGTGGCGCTGGGCCGCCCAGATCCTCAACTACGTCGTGTTCGCCGACCCGGCCGACACCGCCGCCAAGGAACTCCTGGCGAAGGTCTACGAGAAACTCGGTCATGGCAGCGAAAACGGCACCTGGCGGAACTTCTACCTGCAGGGCGCCGCAGAATTGCGCGGCGACAAGCCGCAGAACCCTCTCGACAGCGTCGGCACCGACCTCGCTCGCGCTCTGAGCGCCGAGCAGATCTTCGACTCCCTGGCCATCCGCATCAACGGTCCCCGCGCCTGGGACACCCGCCTGACCATCGACTGGAATCTCACCGACCGCAAGGAGGAGATCAGGACCAGCGTGGCCAACGGGGTCCTCATCCAGACCCGGTCCCGCGAGGCGACCCCGGCGGACCTCACGGTGACCCTGACCAAGACGCAACTGCTCGCTCTGGTCGCCTCCGGCGACCTGGGCGGCGTCCAGACCTCCGGAGACCGTCAGGCGCTCAACACTTTGATGGGGCTCCTGGACGACGCCGACCGCGACTTCAACATCGTCACCCCCTGACGGCCTGCTCAGACCAGGCCACCGAACGCGGCAGCGCGTCACCCAGCTCGTGGAGGGCGTCGGCCGCTGGTCAGCTCGGCCAGGGTGAGCCGAGGATGCGCTCGACTGTCGTCGTGCGCCGGAAGCCGGGGATGAAGTGCTCGAGCAGGTCGGAGTTCACGGTGCCGTTGGTGGTTTCGGGGCGGTTCTTGAGCCCGTCGACGGAGGCTCGCAGGAACTCGTTCTTGAAGTCTCCTCGTGGGTGGAGCGCGAGGATTTCGCCGAGCTGATCGTGTTCGATTCCGTCCAGGCCGAGGCCGAGTACGTCGGTCAGGATGCCGAGCTGTGTGGTCGCGATTTCCGGGGCCATCCGGTCGGGGATGCCCGGTGTGGTGTGCAGTGCGATCGCCGTCCAGACGGTTTCGGCGGCGGTTGTTGAGAAACCCCGGTCGAGGAGGAATTTGCGTGCGTGGTCGGCGCCGTCGACTTCGAAGCGTTGCTCGACGTCGGAGAAGGGGGTCATGAGGCCGGTGTCGTGGAAGATGGCCGCCAGGTAGAGCAGTTCTGGGTCCGGTTGGACGCCGAGCTTGTGAGCGTGGATCAGGCTGAAGAAGAAGACTCGCCGGGAGTGGTGGTAGATGAGGGGGCTGGTCGTCTCCTGGATGAGCGCGGTGGCTTCGGCGACCGCCGCTGTGTCAGGAATCTCCAACCCTGCGATGACCTCTGGCATGACCTCTGACTCTCTGGGCAGTGTGTCGGCTGTGGGACTGTGTGTCCGACTTTCATGCTGCCGACTGACCGGTGAGCGGCGCCGCCTTCGTCCGGCCAGGAATCACCTATATCCGGACAGGGCGGGGCGGGCCTGTCACTGCTCATCGAGCTCGGCCAGTTGCCGTTGAGCCGCGCCGCCGACGTCATGCTCAACTCGTGCGGGTGCGCCCTGGCCGCCGGGCTCACCCGGCTTCGTACGCGGGCCTCGTAGCCGGGCCCCAAAACCCGGTTTTCGGCGCCCAGAAACCCGGCTTTCGGCCGGTGGGCGACCGGCAGCGGAAGGTTCGGTGAATTGGGTCGTCTCGAGTTGCCGGGTGTGAAGCGAGCACTGCAGGGTTGGTGAACGACCGCCGGTCCCCCCACGACGGAAGTGCTTGCCTGTGCGTCTCCTGGCGTTCCTCGCCGCCCTTGCTGCCGTGCTCCTGGTCGCCGCTCCGGCGCAGGCGCACGTCCGCGCGACCTCGGTCGCGGTCGACCTTCGCAGCCAGGGCGACGGCGTCGCGGCTGTCGTCGACGTGGAGTACGACGTCCTCGCCCGGTTGCTGAGTCTCGACGGTGCCCTGAGCCCGGACGCGGTCGGCGTGGACGGCGCGGCCGCCGAGGTGCCGACCGAGGTGCGGCGCATTTCGCTGGACGCGCACGCGAGCGACGTGGCGGCGTATGTCGGCGGGCGGCTGCGGTTGAGCCGCGGCGCGATCGGGTGCACGGCTGAGGACGACGCCCGCGTCGAACTCGCCGACTCCGGCGCGGTGCGGGTCGCGCTCGCCTACGACTGCCCGGCGTCCGGCGCGCTCACCGTCCGCAGCGACATCTTCCGCGCCTCCGACGGCGTCGTCGACGACACCAAAACGATGGTGGCCTACGACGTCGACGGCCGCCGCGGTACGACGTTGCTCGACACCGACCGCACCAGCGTCACGGTGGGGCGCACCGACCTGCTCAGCGAGATCCCGCGGTTCGTCCAGCTCGGGGCGGAGCACCTGCTCTTCGGGCTCGACCACGTGCTGTTCCTACTGGCGCTGCTGCTGGGCGCGAAGCGGCTGCGCGACGTCGTCGAGGTCGCCACGGCCTTCACGGTCGCACACTCGGTGACCCTGGTGCTGGCCGCGATCGGCTGGGTCAGCGTGCCCGGGTGGATCGTCGAGCCGCTCATCGCGCTGTCGATCGCGTTCGTCGCGCTCGACAACCTGCTCTCGCCGAGGACGAGCCACCGGCTGCCCGTGGTCTTCGGCTTCGGGCTGCTGCACGGGCTCGGCTTCGCGGGCGCGCTCAGCGTCGACGGCCCGCTGTCGGCCTCGACGCTGGCCGACCTGGTCTCCTTCAACGTCGGCATCGAACTCGTCCAGTTGACGATCATCGCGCTCGCCTTCCCGGCGCTGCTGTTCCTGCGCAGGGCCGCGACCACGCCGGTCGCCGCTCGCGCCCTCATGCTCGGCACCGTCGCGGCGACCGTCGCCGTCGCCGGTGCCGGTCTGGTCTGGTTCGTCGAACGCTCGCCGCTCCTGACCTGACAGCCCTCTCCCCACCCCGAAGGATCCCGATGTCCTCGTTCCCCTGGACACGCGCGCGCCTGCGCCTCGTCCTGTACGCCACGACGCTGGGGCTCGCCGCCAGCGTCGTGGCGGGCCCGCTCGCGTCGTACGCGGCGGCCGCCATCGACCCGCCGGAGGCCACCGTCAGCGGCGTCGTGTACGTCGACGCCAACGGCGATGGCCAGCGCAACTCCGACGAGGTCGGCCTGGCCGGCGTGCGCGTCTCCGACGGCGAGGTCGCCACCACGACCGCCGCCGACGGCTCCTACTCGCTGACAATCTCCACCGACCGTCGCACGACGGACATCGTGTGGGCCGGTCAGCCGCGGGGCTACCGGTTCGGCCTGGACCAGTACAAGGAGCCGAGGTTCTGGGCCAACCTCGGCCAGCTCGCCGACGACGCCACGCCGACCGCGGACTTCGCGCTCGTCCGTGATGACCTCTCCGACGGCGACACCTTCTCCTGGGCCAACATCGCCGACCCGCACGTCAACGCACAGCTGCCCGACCAGATCCGCGAGATCAACTCCACGGGCACCGACCTGCGCTTCATCGCGGTCAGTGGCGACCTCACCAACGACGCCAGCCAGGGGCAGTTCGACACGTATCGTCGCGGCACCCAGCAGTCGGCCGTCGGCGTGTGGCCGGCCGTCGGCAACCACGAGTACGCGAGCGGGTCGGCGTACGAGGACAAGATCGACAACTATCGCAAGAACGTCGGTCCGGAGTGGTACTCGTTCAACTACGGCAACCGGCACTTCGTGGTGCTCGAGAACAACGGCTCGGCGCCGTTCGACGAGGAGCTGAACTGGCTCAAGGACGACCTCGCCGCGAGCGTTCCGCTCGACGACGACCCGACCAACGACATCGAGGTCGTCGTCCTCACCCACCAGCCGATGAACGTCCCGTTCGGCTCGCCGTCGACGTACGACGCCTTCGGTGACGTGCTCGAGCACTACAAGGCGCAGCTGATCCTGGTCGGCCACGAGCACTCCAACCACGTCGAGAACCACTCGGCGTTCGCCTCGACCGCCAAGCACATCCAGACCGTGTCGAGCTCCTACACGATCGACAACGCGCCCCGCGGCTTCCGCTACATCCACATGGCGGGTCCGGGCTTCGACAACCCGTTCCGGATGTACGGCGAGAACGAGCACCTCACCATCGTCAGCCCCGCGCCGGGCTCGAAGGTGCCGGCCGCGAAGTTCCCGGGCATCCAGATCAACGCCTACGACACCGGCGACGAGGTCGTCTCGGCGCGCTACCGGATCGCCGGCGACAAGAACTGGATGCCGCTGCACCACAGCGGCGAGTTCACCTGGCAGGGCAACCTGCCCGACAGCCGGCAGACGGTCGGTGAGCACAGCATCGACGTGCAGGTGGTCGACGCGACGGGAAAGACCTGGACCAAGTCGGCGGACTTCACCCTCACCGACGAGCCGGCGCTCAAGCCGGTCGCCGGCGGTGACTGGGACCAGCACCACGGCAACCAGGCCCACTCCGGTGTCGCGCCGGCGCAGGAGGCCGGCCGCCGCCTGGCCTGGAGCTTCCGCACCGACGGCACCTTCCTCACCGGGTCGCCGGTCATCCACGACGGCGTCGTCTACGCGGGCACCCGCGACGAGAACGGCGACGGCAACAGCCGGATCCACGCCGTCCAGCTCAAGAACGGCAAGGAGCTGTGGAACTTCGAGGTGCCGCAGTCGATCCACGGCAGCCTCGCCTACGGCGACGGCCTGATCTTCGCGCCGACCCTCGGCTCGGAGCTCTACGCCGTGGACGCGGTGACCGGCCAGCTGCGCTGGAAGGCCGTGCCCGAGCAGGCGCCGGCCCCGAACAACCAGCGCACCTACGGCTACTACTCGCCGGCCGTCTCCGGCCACACCGTGCTCTGGCCCTACCAGACCCGTTTCGGCATCGGCAGCCAGGGCGTCCTCAAGGCGCTCGACACGCGCACCGGGCGGCAGATCTGGGCCTCCCCGATGTCCGGCGCGACCATGAGCGACGGCACGCCCGCCGTCATGGACGGCACCGTGTACGTCGGCAACGAGACCGCCGACCGCGTGCTCGCCTACGACCTGGCCACCGGCGCCCGCAAGTGGACCGGAACCGAGTCGCTCGGCAGCTGGCAGGACGGCGTACCGACCGCGGCCGAGGGCAAGGTCTTCATCGGCGCCAACAACGGCATCGCCGCCCGTGACGCCAAGACCGGCGCGACGCTGTGGACCTACCAGAGCTCGCGTTCCTCGCTCGTCTCGAGCGGCTCGACCCCGAGCGCCGCGGCCGTCAAGGACGGCGTCGTCTACATGGGCTTCCCGAGCGGCGCCGTCGTCGCCCTCGACGCCCAGACCGGCAACGTCTTCTGGGAGCGGGTGCTGCCCGGCGACATCTACCACGGTGGAGTCATGTCCAGCCCGGTCGTGGCCGGCGACACGCTCTTCGTCGGAGCCAACAACGGCAAGTTCTACGCCCTGGCCACCGACACCGGCCAAATCCTGTGGAGCCACGAGATCGGCACCTGGGTGGGCGCCGGCCCGGCCGTCAGCGGCAACACCGTCGTGACGGGCGCCTGGGACGGCAACCTCTACGCCTACGTGCCGGGCGGCGAGTCCGCGCAGCGCTGGGCGACCGTAACCGGCACGGTCAGCGACCCGGAGACGGGCGCTCCGATCGCCGGCGCGAAGGTCACCGCCGTCGCCGCCGGTCAGGACACCGCGGTGACCAGCACCGACGCCAAGGGCCACTACCGGATCGGCCTGCCGGCGTCGACCTGGACCGTCACGGCCGCCAAGCGCGGCCTGATCGCCGACGACCACTCGGCGGCGAGCATCACGGTCGGCACCACCGGCAACGCGACGGCCGACCTGAAGCTGATCAAGGTGACCCACCCGGTCGCCGGCAAGTCGACGTACGCGCCGGACTACGGCAACGGCAGCACGCGCACGGACGTCGTCACGGGCAAGGAGTACTACTACCTGGCCAACGACAAGATCCGGGCGTCCGTGACGCCGTACGCCGCCGGCAACAACGGCGTCGGCGGAAACAACGGCGTGGGCGGTCTGGGCCAGGGCGCGCTGTCGGACCTCCTGCTCAACGACGCCAACGGCGCCGAGACCCTCGACTGGGGCGAGATGCTGCTGCGCCCGAGCCTCACGCCGCCCGACTCGTGGGACCGGCCGAACGACCAGCTCGACCTGCCCGGCCTCGCGGTCGACGGCGCTGCCGTGGTCGGCAACGGTCAGTACCGGGCGAACCCGGCCATCAAGGCGCAGGTCCGCTACGAGACCCTGCCCGACGCTCCGATCGTGAAGATGACGGTCAAGCTGACCAACACCGGCACGACGGGCTACCAGGGCTACTTCAACTACATGATCGACCCCGACAGCTCGGTCGACAACGGCCGGATCCCCGGGTTCAGCGGCACCAACCCGGGTCTGAAGACCTCGGGCTGGACCGGGAACTACGTCTACGTCGGTGCTGACGCGGCCACCACGAACGGCCAGGCCGCCCACGGTCTCGCGTGGGCACTGGACACGCCGGCCGCCGTCGGTGCGTACGGCTACGTCGAGGGTCTCTACTACGACGCCACGATGGCGCCCGGCGCCACCAAGCAGTTCAGCTTCTACCACCTGACCGACTACGCGACCGCCGGTGGCGACCCCACCCGCAACATCGCGCAGTGGGCCGACGAGATCGACCTGCACGACGCGGCCGTCCCGGACACCGCTCGCGCGGCCGGCACGATCACCGCGGGCGGCGCCGCCGTCTCCGGTGCCCGGGTCGCCCTCGAGCAGGCCGGCACGGTGGTCGCGACCACGAGCACCGACGCCCAGGGCAAGTACCTCGTCAAGGCCCCGACCGGTCGGTACGACGTCCGGGTGTCCAAGCTGGGCTACGAGACGGCCACCGGCGCGGTCACCGTGCCGGCGGCGGGCAGCGGCGTCGCCGACGTCGCGCTGAAGCCGGTCACGGTCGAGGCGAGCTACGGCAAGCAGATCGGCTCGGGTCTGGTCGAGGCGGGCTACGGCGACGTCATGCTCGAGAACGACAAGCTCTCGATGGCGATCGCCGACGCCTACAACGACTCGCAGCTCTCCGGTGGCACCCGCGGCAAGCCGGTCGACATCGCCGTCCGCGGCATGGCCGACCAGTTCGACTGGATCAACCTGCCCTACGTCTCGGCGACCCAGCCGACCGGCGGTAGCGCGTGGGACATCCGGTCGGTGGCGGCGACCGACATCCAGATCGTCCAGGCGACCGGCGACAAGGCCGTCGTCCGGGTGTCCGGGCCGGTCAAGGGCTTCACGGGCCTGACGGCGACGACGACGTACACGCTGAAGCCGGGCGACGACTTCGCCACGGTCTCGACGGAGCTGAGCAACTCCGGCTCGGCTCCACTCAGCGTGTGGACCGGTGACGCGATGGACCACGACGCGGCCGGCCAGGCCAGCGTCATCCCGGGCGCCGGCATCGTGACGCCGGGTGCGACGGCGGCGTACACCCCGACCAAGCCGTACATCGGCATGACCGGGACCGACCCGCAGGTCTTCGGTCTCGTCTACGGCACGCCGGCCAGCGCCTTCGACGTCTACGCCGCGGGCAACTGGGTGATGAGCCGGTTCAACGTCGACGTGCCGGCGGGTGGCTCCTACACCCTCACCCGCAAGCTCGTCGTCACCCCGGGCACCGACGCGGTGGGCATTCTCGACCGCGTCTCCGCGCCGTAACGCACACCGACCCCACGACACAGGGCCGGCCCGGACTCCAACCGGGCCGGCCCCGTGTGCTGATCCGCCAGAACAATGCGGCGGGTCGCGTCAGGTGGACTGGGCGGCTCGGCGGAGGCGTTGACCCAGGTCAGGCGGCGAATCCGCCGTCCGCGTTGATGGTCGCGCCGGTGATGTAGGCCGCGTCCGGACCGGCGAGGTAGGCGACGAGGCTCCCGATCTCGTCGGCGGTGCCGTAGCGGGCGACGGCGATGTGCGGGCGGGTGATCTCGGCGAAGGCGCCCTCGGCGGGGTTCATGTCGGTGGCGACCGGGCCGGGCTGCACGGTGTTCACGGTGATGCCGCGGCTGCTGACCTCCCGGGCGAGGGCGCGGGTGAAGCCGGCGACACCGGCCTTGGTCAGGGCGTACACGGTGCCGCCGGGGAAGTGGATCCGGTCGGCGTTGATGCTGCCGATCGTGATGATGCGCCCACCCGGGCCGAGGTGCCGCAGCGCCTCCTGGCTGGCGGCGAAGACGGCGGTGAGGTTGACGGCCAGGGCGTGGTCGTAGTCATCGTCGGCGATCTCCCCGATGGGCCCGACGCCGCCGACTCCCGCGTTGTTGACGAGGATGTCGAGCCGGCCGAGTCGCTGGACGATCTGTCCGACCCCGGCGCGGAGGGCCGCCCGGTCCGCGGAGTCGATCCGTACGGCCAGCGCGCCGCCGCCGGCCATCTGGATGGATTTCACCATCAGCTCGGCCTGTTCACCGGAGGAGACGTAAGTGATCGCGACCGTGGCGCCGGCCGCCGCGAGCCGCCGTGCGATGCCCGCCCCGATTCCCCGCGAGCCGCCGGTGACCATTGCGACCTTGCCGGCCAATGTCTGCTCCATCAAGCTTCCCTTCGTACTTCTTGAGTGCTCATTCAAGATGGCATGGCGACGGGAGCGGAAGCAAGTAACATTTTGAACTGACGCTCAAAAAATGAAGGAGGTCACCATGCCGATGGGACGACCGCGCGAGTTCGACGCCGAACAGGTGGTGGAGTCGGCGCTGCGCGTCTTCTGGGCCAAGGGGTACGAAGGGACCACGATGGCCGACCTGTCTGCCGCGACCAAGCTCAAGGCGGGCAGCATCTACGGCGCCTTCGGTTCCAAGGCCGGCCTCTTCAAGCAGGTCGTCGACCGTTACGCCCGGACGACCTTCGCCTACGGCGAGGCCGCGCTCGCGGCCGACACCGCGAGGGAAGTGGCCCGCCGCTGGCTGATCGGAGCCGCCGAGGCCACGACCGGGCCCGCCACCCCGCCCGGCTGCCTGCTCGTCCAGGGTGCCCTGGCGACCGGCGACACCGCGGACGAGGTCAGAGCCGACCTGTGCGCCCGCCGCCAGGCGGCCGAGGTGCTGCTCACCGAACGCTTCACCCGCGCTCGCGACGAAGGCGACCTCCGCCAGAGCGTCGAACCCCGCGACGCCGCGGCCTACGTGCTGACCCTCTCCCAGGGCTTCGCCGTCCAGGCGGCCTCCGGAACAGGCCAGGCCGACCTACGACGCCTCGCCGACCTCGCCCTGCTTCACCTCCCCTGGGAGTGAACACCCTCGCTTGGCCGGCGACGCCACGAGCGAAAACCGGCCTCACGGTGTCAGGGGAGAGGGTCCCTCTCTAGCGGACAAGCTCGGCCCTGACACCCAGCAACCGCACCGGCCGCCGTTCGGTGAATCGATCGAGGGCGGCGCGGGCGGCCTGCTCGATCGCCGTTACCTCCGCGGTCGGCGTCGCGAGTGAGTGGCCGTGGGTGTGTGTGATGAACGGGGCGTACCGAACCTTCACTACGACGCGGGTCGCAGGTCGCCGCTCGATGGCGATGTCGTGTGCGACACGCCGCGCCAGGCCGGCGACCTCGCGTTGCACCTGGCCCCAGTCATCGAGATCGTGCTGGTAGGTGGTCTCCCGGCTGCGGGACCGCGCCACGTAGGGTGTGCCGACCACCGGTGAGCGGTCCTGACCGTGGGCCAGCCGAACCAGCCACGGGCCGGTCGTGGGGCCGAGATTTGCGGCGAGAACGACCGGATCGGCGGCCGCGAGTTGCATGACGGTGTCGATCCCCAGTCCGGCCAGCCGCCGGGCCGTCTTGGGGCCGATTCCCCACAGCGCGTCGGTGGGCCGCTCTCCGAGCACCTCGAACCACGTTTCCTCGGTGAGCCTGAAGATCCCGGCAGGCTTGCCGAATCCGGTCGCCTGCTTGGCCTGCAGCTTGTTCCGTCCGATGCCGACGGTGCAGTCGAGATCGGTCGACTCGCGCACGCGCCTTTGGATCTCCTGGGCCGTCGTCTCCGGGTCGTCGCTTCCGACCCCGAGGAACGCCTCGTCCCAGCCGATCACCTCCATCACGGCGTCGATCTCCCGCAACGTCGCCATCACCTCTGACGAGGCCGCTTCGTACGCCTCCCGGTCGACGGGCAGGAACACCGCATCAGGACAGCGCCGCGCCGCCGTCCGCAGAGGAAGGCCGGAGTGCACGCCGTACGCGCGTGCCTCGTAGGAGGCCGTGCTGACCACGCCCCGCTTGGTCGGATCACCGTCGCCACCGACGACGACCGGACGTCCGCGCAGCTCAGGGCGGCGCAGCAGCTCGACGGCGGCTACGAACTGGTCGAGGTCGACGTGGAGCACCCAACGGGTCATGCTTCAATTCCACCCCACCACCTGATGATGTTGACGACGACGTCGTGGCCGGTCGGCGGCCTGCCTCCCCGGTCGCCGTTCGGCGGCCGCGAACTCCTGACGAACATCGGAGAACCGGTCCGTTAAATCACCCTTCTCTTCGTCGTCGCCACATATGGTGACCAAAGATCAGATATGGCTCATTGTCATGTGAATTACAGGGGACATTCACGGGGGGCGTCGCGCGCGTGGACTGGTTGAGCCCTGAGAACGTCGTCGCCGTGGTGGCGGCGCTGCTCGGCCTCGTGGCCCCCGCCGCCGGCGCCGTGTACCAACTCCGGACCCGCCGTGGCAAACACATCGGCCACCGCGTGCAGATGGATACCTCCATCGGAGGCAACGCCGGCGACGGACAAGCGCAGCCGGACGCGCCGCTCGGGCTCTTCACCGATCAACCCGGCATGTCCAACCCCACCCTTGCGCTTCTCCGCATCGAGAACACCGGCACGAGCAGCATCTCCGACGCCGACTACACCAACCCCGACAAGAATCACGGCCTCACCGTGGTCTTCGCCGGGCGCACCGTACGAAGCGTCGAGGTCATCCCCGACCCCAAGGCAGAGCATCTGCTGGGCCACTTCGTCCCGGTTGAGGGCAAGGGAGGGATGCAGTACAACGGCAACACGATCCGTCTGCCCCGCGTGCCGCTCAATGAGGACCAGCACTTCAAGCTGCTCGTGCTGCTGAGCGGAGGCCGCGCCGGCGACAAGATCGACGTCACCGGGGGCATCCAGGACGGCAAGGTGGAGCGCACCCGCAGCATGTCGGTCGACGACAAGCCACCCCTGTTCAGCAAGCCCGCTTTAGGGACCACCATCGTGCTCGCCGTCTGCCTCCTCACGCTCGCGGGCATCATCGTCTTTCGGCAGCCGGCGCCGCCCATCGGTTGCGCCACGGGAAGACTCAAGGTGGTCGGCTCCACGGCTTTCGCCCCCGCCATGAAGGAACTGGCCATTCGGTACACCGCGGAGTGCCCGGGCTCAGAGATCACCGTGGACGCGCACGGCAGCAACGAGGGCGTGCGGGAACTGGCGGAAGCGGGAGGCGCGGACAACGGTTCCCCGACCCTGCTCGCGCTCTCGGACGGCCCCAAGCCGGCAAGCTTCACGCAGCTGCGGGAGGACCGGGTCGCCATCGCGGCCTTCGCCCTCGTGGTCAACGACAAGGTGGACGTCAAGAATCTGACGGTCGACGAAATACGCCGGATCTACCGGGGCGATGTCGTCAACTGGAAGGACCTCGGCGGCCCCGACCTCCCCATCCGGCTCGTCAGCCGGGACGCCAATTCCGGTACCCGTGACCTGCTCCGACGGCGCATCCTCGACGGCCAGGGCGAGCCCGCCTTCACCTCCCGGGACTGCGAGAACAAGAACTCCCCACAGGACAAGATCATCCGCTGTGAACTCGGCAGCACCGGTGAGGTGCTCAAGACCGTCGCCCGGCTGGAGGGCGCCATCGGCTACAGCGAACTCGGGGCCGCCGCCACCACCAAGGGTCTGCACACGCTGAACATCGACGGCCACGCGCCATCGATCAAGGCCATCGGCGACGACACGTACCGCTTCACCGAGATCGAGTACGCCTACACCGACGGCGCACCGGCCTCCGACTCCCTGACCTCGAGCTTCCTCAATTACGTGATCAGGGGCAACGGCCAGGAGGTGCTGAAGGCCTTCGGGCACCTGCCGTGCTTCACGCCGGACGGCCTCAAGCGCTGCCAGTCGTGAGGCGCGATCACCAGCGAAGCGCCACTTCTCGGCATGGCGGGTAGGTTTGCTCGGTACTGCACGGATTTGATCTATCGGTGGGGATATGCCGGAGATGGCGTCGTCGTTGCTGGTTGGCCGGTATCAGCTTGGTGAGCTGATTGGCCGTGGCGGGATGGGTGAGGTGTGGCAGGGCCGGGATCTGCGGTCCGGCCGACCGGTGGCGGTCAAGATGCTGACGCCGCAGGTGGCCCAGATGATGGAGGCGCGTGAGCGGTTCGCCCGCGAAATGCGCGCTGCCGCCCGCATCGTGCACCCCAACGTGGTGACCGTCCTCGACGTGGGCGAGCATGAGGGGCAGCCGTTCCTCGTGATGGAGTTGCTCAGCGGTCGCAGCCTGGCCGCTGATCTGGCCGAGCGGGGTCGGTACGGCATCGTCGAAGCGTGTCATCTGCTGACCCAGGCTGCGACGGGCTTGGACGCCGCCCACCGTGCGGGTGTGGTTCACCGTGACGTCAAACCGGCGAACTTGCACCGGACCACGCAGGGTGTGCTCAAGGTGGTCGACTTCGGGGTGGCACACCTGGCGACCGAGGCAGCGCGGCTGACCGCTGTCGGCACCGTGGTGGGCACCGCCGCCTATCTGTCACCTGAGCAGATCATCGGTCAGGGCGGACAGCCGGCCTCCGACCTGTACGCGCTCGGCTGCGTCGGCTACGAGTTGCTGTGCGGGCACTCGCCGTTCGTCGGATCGGCGCCGCAACTGGTGTACAAGCACCTCCATGAGCCACCTGTACCACCCAGCCGTTATCGGGAGGACGTCCCCGCGGAGTTGGAAGGCCTGATCTTGGCCTTGCTGGCCAAGGACCCCGCCGCCAGGCCTGCCGGCGCCGCAGCTCTACAGATCTTGAGCGCGTTCACCCAGCCGCCGGCACGCACCGCCTGGCCCACAGGCTCACCGGTGCCACCTGTCCTACCGCCGGGAGGCGCCCGCGCCGGGGATACCGCACTGCTCAATACGCCAGACGGCAGGCCACGCCAAGCACCGTCAGAAGGGCGACGCTTGGTCGTACCGGTCGCCGTGGCGCTGACGGCGATCACCGCTGCCGTGGTCGGCGTGTCGTTGCTCTCGAACTCACAACAGCCGTCCTCCGGGCCCGCGCCATCAGGGACGTCGTCCGTAGCCGCCTCCGAGGAGCCCACACCGACTCCGTCCGAAGCCACCGACACTCCTTCGACGCTTCCGACCCAGAGCGGAATCGACGGCTGGCTCGCCGATTTCGATCACGCCCTGCTGGCCCAACAGGCGCAGGGCGGTATCGATCCCGGCCTGGCCCGGAAAGTCCACGAGCAGATCACCGAGATGGCGGGCAACCTTTCGGAAAACGAAGGCAGGGGGAAGGGCAAGGGCAACCAGGCGCAGAAGCAGATGCGGGGGCTGATCCGTGATCTGTCCGAGGCGCAGCGGCAGGGAAAGCTCGCCGCCGACGGCCCGTTGAGCGCCTTCCTGGATCGCTCCGGCCTCAGCGACGAGCATGACGACCAGTGAGTCGCTCCGCCGGTTATGTAGATGCCCCGGCATGGCTGAGAGCGTCCGCGTCACCCCGAAGCTGGCGCAGATCCTGAAGAGCCTTCCGTGCGTCGCCGTTGATCCATCGCCCGACGGGTGAACTCCTTGGAGTTCCCTAAGGAGTGGTCTTCCGTGCGAGAGGCCTGGAGTCGCAGCAGGCTGTGTTCAGGTGTCAGCAGTCACGCTGATCCGATGTCGGGCACGACGGGGACGTCCCGACACGGGCGGACGGCTGGTCAACCAGAGCGCTCCCCGGGCTCTTGCCGAATGTTGTAGCCGGCGATGTCACCCTGGTCGTCCGTCGACGAAGCGGATGGGAGGCGGAGGACGAAACGTGCGCCGCGAGGGCTGTCCTCGATCCGAAGGGTTCCCCGGCCGGCCTCGGCGATCTGCCGGGCGATCGGCAGACCCAATCCGGTGCCTCCCGGGTCCAGGTGGCGGGATGCCTTCAACCGGGCGAACCGCTGGAAAACCAGCTCGCGCTTGTCCGGCTCGATGCCCGCGCCGTCGTCGAGCACCTCCATCACGGCGCAGCCATGCTGGAAGGCCAGATCGCCGCACTCGTCGCCCGACTCGCGCCGCACGGTGATGGTGATCAAGGTTTCAGCATGCCGTTCGGCGTTGTCCACGAGATTGGTGAGCAAGCGGCCCAGCCGTAGCCGGTCGCCGATCACTGTCACGCCGGGCTCCAGCGAACATTCGATCCTCGTTGCCGACGTGTGGCGGATCCCGCACTCGGCCGAGACAAGCTCGGACAGGTCGATCCGGTCGTGTGCGCCGGGCAATCCCGCGTCCAGCCGGGCGAGGGTCAGCAGGTCGCCCACGATCGCCTGAAGCCGGTTGAGGCCACCCAGGAAGGTCGAAGCCAGCATGGCCACGCTGGTCTCCTGCGGAGCGATCAGAGCATCCTCCACCTCGGCCCGCATCGCGGCGAGCGGGCTGCGCAAGTCGTGGGACGCGTCCGAGACGAACTGGCGCTGCTGTTCCATCGCGGCCTGAAGCCGGTTCAGGGTGTGATTGACGCTTTCGGCCAGGGCGTGGATCTCGTCATCGCTGGGTGGCACGGGCACCCGGCGGCCCGCGCTGGCCGCGTTGATCTCGTCGAGTTCGACTCGGATGGCGTCCACCGGCTGGAGGGAGACGGTGGCGATCCGGTGGCCGAGGTAGGTGACGGCTGCGGCGAGCGCCACCGCGCTCCCTCCCACCAGCCCTGCCAGCCGCGGATCCACCCACGGAGGTATCACCGGGGAAGCGCTGTAGACGATCCATCTCTGACCGGCATGGTGCGTCCATTGTGCGACGACGAGGTCGCATTCGCCTGAAGGGAAGATCCTGCCGCACACGACTGAGGTGGCGCCTTCCTCACCGTCGGGGGTGAAAGTCGCCATCGGTTGCGTGCTCCGCAGATTTCCGCTTGAGTCGACGACTCGACCTTGTGAGTCGACGACTTGCAGGCTGCGGGACTCGTGGTGCACGAGGGGATAGGCCACGATGCCCCGCTCGATTTGGATGGCCACGCGGCCGGCGTTCGCCTGGAGCTCTTTGGTGAGGTTCGAGGTGGCGAAATACCTGATGCCGATCATCAGCAGTGTGGCAAGCAGGGCAGACAGCACAACCGCCACCGCGCCGGTGAACAGAGTGATGCGCGTGGTAATCGACAATCGGTGCCCGCTCATGCCACAAGCCCTCCTCCCCAGGAGACCACATGGGGCGGGATTCACAACGTGGGGGCGGTCGGTTGGAGCACGGGACCTGTCGATCAATACGCGAAAGGGCTTCCCCGGTCCTGCTCAGGGGCCGGCAGCGGGCCGGCGACGCAGAAGCAGGGGCGCCAGTTATGAAGAACGTCTTACGGCTGTCTGCCACGTGGTGACCTTGGCCCAGTGGCGGTGTGTGCTTGCCTACGCGGGATTCCCGATCAACCGCACATGGAGGCACACTCATGCGGCAGACGAGACACGGCGCCCCACCGCCCGATCGGCAGCGTTCAATACGGCAGCGTCGCTTCGCAGTCGTGCTGGCGCTCATCGTGAACGCAGTCGTCCTTACGCCCGCTGCGTCCATGGCGGACGCCACTCGAACAGGCGCGTCGACCCTTCCACCCCCAAGAACACACAAGCCCATCGACGTGCCATCAACGACTCAGATCCCGGCTGAGCACTCATCGACCACGTACCGGTCCCGGAAGGTCAAACCGACCCCCACGCCCACAACATCGCCAACGCCTGTTCCCAGACCAACAGCCACACCCGGCGCACCGGTTTCTTCGGCACCACATGTGCCTGTCGGTCTGTACGTGGCGTCCTCGCTCGATCTCGCCCCGCAGTTGTGCCAGGACATGACCGCGCCACTGGCGCGAAGCACTCACCCGGTGTTCGGCGTCAGCAGCGGCGCCCCGGCGTACAACATCGACCGGCCGAACCTGCGGGCTGCGTTCGAGTTGTCTCGCTCGGACGGCGAACCTCTGCTCACTCAGACCGTGGGATTCGTCGGTTCGTCGGCGCGATTCCAGATGCCCGACGGCGTGTTGACCGACGGCTCCTATCGCGTTCGGGCGCGGGCGGAGGACGGAGCCGCGGTATCGGAGTGGCTACCCTGGTGTGTGTTCACCGTCGATACGTCCGGCGCGGTGACCACTCCGGGCGTCCCTGCTGCAGTGCGCATCTCGGCCGGCCCCTACGCCGGATTCCAGCAGTGCGGAGCAGCGAGCGGCGCCCCTGTCGTGGGAACCCGCGACAGTCTCACCTTCGCGGCCTCCCCGACCCCGCAAATCATCGGCGTCACCTACAAGAACCTGAGCGCGACCTTCGAGATCGGCCACCCGGGGGAGGACCCGCTCATTCGGAGGACCGAAGCCATCTGGCCCAGCGGCCTTGTCTTCGGAACCGGAGTCGCGCCGGGGACGCTGACTCCTGGCCTCTACCAGTTTCGCGTGCGGGCCGAGGACGGGAACGCGGTCTCGGCCTGGTCACCCTGGTGCGCCTTCACCGTCATCGAGTAGCGGACGGAACAGTGGTGACCTCGGGCAAAGAAGCTCACGCTGAGTGCGTCTGGTGCTCGACCACCCCCACCTCGACGATCAGGTGCAGCTTGCGGGCACCGTGGTTCTCACGGTGCCCGTGCAATACGCGTCCTCTCCTTCGAGTGGCCACGTTCGATCGTCTGACGATCTACTCCGGGCAGATCTCGCCGAACAAGGCGTACTTGATCCTCTCGATCCACTTCACGCGGATGTGGTTATCTCGCCGGAGCCACTCAGGCAAGGACGGGTCGTCTGCGTCGCGCCGTGCGACGATCAGAGCGTCGTGCAGCAACTCCTTGCTGTCGGGGCACTGCTCCCGAGTGATCCACTGACGGAGCAGTTCGGCGTAGCGGAGCTTGATCCGCGTGCCCGCGGACGGGCCGGACGGGCTGTCGATCACCTGGGCGAGCAGCGCGCTGCTGTAACGGCGGGACTGCTGCAGTTGGGAGATCCACAGGGCCTGCAGTTGCTGCGCGAGGCGCAGATCGTCTTCGAGCCCGTTTACCCAGTCGGTGATGCACCGGAGGAGCTCGAGGTCCTCCAGGTCCCTTCCCTCGTCGTGCAGTTGTATTGACGCCAGGTAGCGCAGCACCTGCCGCTGGTCAACCACCATGAATCCCCCTTGTGGTTGAAAATCGGGCGGGTTGCATACAGAATACCGAGTACAGTCAAATGATCAGTCGGAGGTCGGCCGGGCCTGCGGGACTTCCTACGTGCTTCCATCCGCCGTCAAGTGGCTTGGCGCCGTTGGTGACAGCACTGGCAGACGCTCTCGAGCTCCACGAAATTGCCGCTGCCGGTCCCATCCAGAGTGACCGCGACGCCATCCAGAGATTCATCAACGCTGCGTGCAACCACGGACTCGGCCTCGGCGACGCCGGCTGGATGTCGGTGATGCCGATGGCGAGATCGTCGACCTCGACATGCCCAGGTGGAAGCTTCAGCGGCGGGCTGGTCTGCGCCGGAGCGGGCGGTCAACCAGTTTCGTTCCGTCACACGACGCAGAACTCGTTGCCCTCGGGGTCGCCCATCAGCACCGAATAGTGCTCCGGCTCCGCGGACTCGGTGAGTTTGACGACCTGGGCGCCGGCGGCGGCGAGCTCGGCCACCTTCGCGTCCACACGCTTGCGGCGTTCGGCGATCGGGACGGAGCGTCCACCGCCGACCTTCAGGTCGAGGTGGAGGCGGTTCTTCAACGACTTCCGCTCGGGCACAACCTGGAACCAGATGGCGGGGCCGCGGCCCGACGGATCGACGAGACGGTCCAGCGCGTCACCGCTCCCGAGCTCCGACTCCAGCACGCCGATGCTGAGGTAGTAGTCCCGCCAGGAGGCGTGGCCGGTGGGCGGGGCCGCCGGCACGTAGTCCAGCGCCTGAGCCCAGAACGCCACGAGCCGATCGGATCGGCGCAGTCGATGACAAGTTGCCACTCGATGGTCATGACGCCACCGTAGCCGGGGTCCGTTGGCGTCACAGGCCGTGACGATGGGACCGCTGCGTCCCGCGAGACAGCTTGATCGCCGCCCGGTACAGCTTGGACGCGGCCGACCCCAGGACGGAACTCCACCTGGACGGCGACTGAGCCTCCCCTCCGTTCGCCGGCAAGACGTCGCTTCTCGAGACCCATTGTGTGAGGACGCCGCCTCGGAGATCATGAGCTCGGGCCCGAGACGTGAAAGAAAGCCTCACGGCAGCGGAGCGGACGCCCTTCCTGAACATCCTGGCAGTCAGGCGTACCACGAGATGGTGGTGCTCATGCGGCGGATAGGCGGTGGGCGGCTCGTCCGCGCGATCCTCTTCTCGATGATCGCCACTGTCGTCGGCATCGCCCTCGACGCGGCCATCAGCTTCGCCGGCAAGGACTGGACGAACCCCATCGGTCTCGGGTTGGTCGTCGGGCTCGTCGCGATCACCGGTGTCATCACGGTCGTGCAGGGGGACGGCGGATCGCCGCCGAGTGCGCCGAGCGACCATCTCCGTTGGCCTCCCGCTTCCCCGCAGAAGCGGTCGCGCGGAATGCCGGCCTTCGCCGCCGTGCTGCTGGTGATCGCGCTGTGCGGAGGCGGCGCGGCCGCCGTCGCACTGGGCGTGCGTTATGTCGGCGGCTACGTCACCGGCGACGAGCCGGGGAGCAACGTACTCAGGACACAGAAGACCGCCACATCCGGATCGCTCACTCTCACCGTCCGGCGGATCCTGGTCACGTCACATTTCACCCGGGTCGAGCTGTCCGCGCGCAACAGGGGTTCGGAGTCGCTGTCGCTTCCCGTGTACGGATACAGCCAGCTCAGCGCGGCGGACGGCACCACGCTGAGCGGGGACCCGTTCCGCAGCCGGTGGCCCACGACCGTCCCGCCCGGCGTACGGATCGACGGGGTGGTCGTGTTCCCCGGGCATCTGCCTCCGGGCACGAAACGGGCGAGCTTCAGCTTCACCAACGTCTTCAGACTCGGGGGAGGCCCGATCACCGTCAAGGATCTCGCGATCAAAGCGGCGCCGGCGGGATAGGCGGCACGGCCGTCGGGCACGCTGACCGCCCTTTAAGGGGGCGGACCAAGTGAGCCCGAAAGAGGCAAGCCGCAGGTCAGGGGCGTACGCACCGGCTGGGGCGTGAGGATGGGTGGGTGGTGCGAATGTTCAGCGGACCATTGGGGTGGCGGCGGGGCGGCGGTCGCTCCGCAGCGAGCGGGTGAGTAGGTCTCGAAGGGCCCTGGCGATGTCGGCCGGTGCCTCTTCGGCCATGAAGTGGCCGCTGCCGACGGTGGTGTGCCGCAGGTCCGGTGCCCAGGCGCTCCACAGGGCCGCCGCGTCGAAACCGAGGGCAGCGCCCCAGTCCTGCTGGAGCACGGTGACCGGCATCCCCAGCCGGTTGCCGGCGTCGCGGTCGGCCTGGTCGTGCTCGATGTCGATACCGGCGGAGGCGCGGTAGTCGGCCACGATCGAGGGCACCGCGTCGCGGCAGGCGTCCAGGTACGCGGTACGGACATCCCCGGGGATCGCCTGCGGGTCCCTGCTCCAGATGTCGAGGAAGTGGCCGAAGAAGGCGTCCGAGCTGGCGGCGATCATCTGCTCGGGCAGGCCCTGGGGCTGGGCCATCAGGTAGAGGTGGAAGCCGACGGCGGCGCTGGTGCCGCGCATCACCTCCCACATGTCCAGGGTCGGCAGCACGTCGAGAAGGGCCAGGTGCGTGATCGTCTCGGGATGGTCCAGCCCGGCGCGGAAGGCGACCAGGGCGCCGCGATCGTGCCCGGCCAGCGCGAAGCGCTCGTGCCCCAGCGCGCGGGCCAGGGTGACGATGTCGGCGGCCATGGTGCGCTTGGCGTACGTGGAGCCGTCGCTCTCGGCGGGTTTGTCGCTGGCGCCGTAGCCCCGCAGGTCGGGGCAGATCACGGTGTGGTCGGCCGCGAGGTCGGCGGCGACATGCCGCCACATCAGGTGGGTCTGCGGGAAGCCGTGCAGCAGCACGATCGGAGTGCCCGAGCCGGATACGGCCGTGTTCAGGGATACGCCGTCGGCGACGGGCACGCGCTGGTAGGTAAAGCCGGCGATGGCCATGGTTTCGTCCGTTCCGTAGGTGACCAGGTGCCGTCAAGCCTGCCTGGCGCGGATGAGCATCGAATGAGCGCGTTACGGTGACCAGGGGCGATGCCTCCGGAAAGGGTGGTCAGGCGTGCAGGTCGCGTTCGGGGTGCTGGGGCCGGTTGTGGCCTGGGACGGCGCTGGGAGCTCGATCGCTCTGAAGGGGCCGCGGCACCGCGCGGTGCTGGCCAGGCTGATCGTCGCCCGCCGCCGCGTCGTCCCGGTCACCCGCCTGGTCGAGGACCTGTGGGAGGACCCGCCCCTGGGCGCTGTGGGCGCGGTACGCACCTTCGTGGCCGCGCTGCGCCGCACACTGGAACCGCAGCGCCCGCCCCGTGCTCCGGCTCGGCTGCTGGTCACCGAGGGCCCCGGGTACGCGCTGCACGCCGAACCGGGCACGGTGGACGCCTGGCGCTTTGAGCAGGCGGTGGCGGCCGCCGCGACGCTGCCACCCCAGCACGCGCTCGCCCGGCTGGAGGACGCGCTGGGCTGGTGGCGCGGCCCCGCCTACGCCGAGTTCGCCGACGAGATCTGGACCCACGTGGAGCGCTCCCGTCTGGCGGAGCTGCGGCTGCACGCCCTCGAGCGCCGGGCCGAGGTCCGGCTGGCCCTGGGCCTTGCCGCGCAGGCGGTGCCGGATCTGGATGCGCACGTGGCCGAACACCCCTGGCGTGAGGACGCCTGGCGACTACTGGCCCTCGCGCTGTACCGCACCGGCCGTCAGGGCGACGCGCTCGCGGTGCTGCGCCGGGCACGAACGCTGCTGGTCGAGCAGCTGGGGGTGGATCCAGGCCCGCGACTGCGCCGCCTGGAGGCCGACATCCTCAATCACGCCCGCCACCTCGATCCCGCCGCCGCCCCGGCCGATGCGGCGGATCGGGTGTGGGCGCAGGCGGCCGCCGCCTACGACCGCACCGTGCCATCCGGTGCCAGGGCCAGGCTGGAGTCGACGGTGGGGCTGCTGCGTGGTCTCGCGGTGACCGGAGGCGGCGGCCTGGAGGCGGCCCGCCGACACCGCGGGGCGGCCATCACGGCGGCGGAGGAGCTGGGTGACGCGGAACTGACCGCCCGTGTGATCGGTGCGTACGATGTCCCGGCGATCTGGACCCGCTCAGACGACCCAGAGCAGGCGGCACAGATCGTGGCGGCGGCCGAACGCACCCTGACCGCCCTCCCGCCCGGCGCGCACGATGCGGCGCGGGCCCGCCTGCTGGCCACGATCGCCCTGGAGTCGCGCGGCACCCCCTCAGCGCGTGGGCCTCAGGCCGCCCGGCAGGCGGTGCAGATCGCCCGCGGCCTGGACGATCCCGCGCTGCTGGCGTTCGCCCTCAACGGTGTGTTCATGCAGACCTTCCACCGAGCGGGTCTGGCTCCTCGCCGGGACCAGATCGGTGCCGAGCTGGTCGCCCTGTCGGCCCGGCACGGCTTGGTCACCTTCGAGGTGCTCGGACACCTCATCCGCCTCCAAGCTCGCAGCGCGCTGGCGGACTTCTCCGGAGCGGACGGGCACGCGGCCGCCGCAGGCCGCCTGGCCGAGACCCACGAGCTGCCGCTGGTGGGTGTGTTCACCCAGTGGTATGGGGCGCTACGGCTCGCAGCTACCAGGCAGACATCGGCGGCCGAGGTGGAGGCGGCCTACCAGGACGCCGCCGCACGACTGAACGGCGCCGGCATGCCCGGACTGGAACGCGGGCTGCTGCCGCTCGCCCTGCTGTGCCTGCGCCTGCGGCACGCACAGCCCGCCCAGGCCGACGAACAGACCGACTGGGGATTCTACGAGCCATGGGCCCGCCCCCTGGTGCTGCTGTCCCAAGACCGCCGCGGTGAGGCTACGGCGGCGCTGCGCCGGCTCCCGGACCCGCCCCGCGACCTGCTGTTCGAGGCCCTGTGGTGCCTCGCCGCCCGGGCGGCGATCGCAATCGGCGACCGGGAGACGATGGAGCGCGCCCACACCGAGCTCATCCCCGCGACGGCGGAGCTGGCCGGGGCAGGCAGCGGCCTGCTCACGCTGGGCCCGGTCTCCAAGCACCTCGACGACCTCGCTACCGCCCTTCGGCATACTCACTGAGCCGAGCTCGTGCGGCGTCCCGCCCGACTGCTGGGCGAACTCGGCGATGAGCGCGTGGCTGCGGGCGCACTTGTACGCGGGGCTGCTGGAGCGACAGTTCACCGAAGCGCAGGGGGACGCCGAACTGGAGCAGGCCGGCGGCGACGGGTACGGCGGCCGCCGGGGAGACCCCAGACCTCGGACCCGGGTGCCTGATCGGCCACACCAGGGTCGAGTCGCCAAACTGAGTCAACGCCCCACCCGGCCGTGATTTCGTGTCACGACCTGGACGCTGTCCTGGGACGCGACGCGGACTTACGGGCCGGCGCCTTCCTCTCCTGGCGGGTGGTCCTCGGCTTGGCGGCCTCGGAGACATTTTCGAGCCCTTGTGCCGCCTCTCCGCTCACTTTGGCTACGGCCTTTCGGCCGCGGACCGCCAGTTCGTCGTAAAGCTCGTTGAACATAGTGGTCACGGTGTCGGTGTACTCGCGGGCGGGCTCTGGCAGGTTCTCGGTAACGGTCTTGCGTGCCTTGCTTGGCAGGTCCCGCGCGGTCTCGCGGACCTCGTCCTGGCGCCTCTGCAGCTGCTTTGGCAGCTTGCGCAGCCTCGCGGCGATGTAGTCGGCGGCGCCGGCGACGGCGTAGAACGGCTTGGTCTTGGTGAAATTCCTGAGTCTGCTGGTGAGAGTCATGGTCACCATTCCCTACAGTGCGATATGGCTTGGCCGTCGCGCTCCAGGCCACAGTCGACCGGGGTCCTGCCCGGACCGGCAGAACCCCGTCGAGTTCGAGCGATGGCTCCTGTCTCAGTGGGAAGTGCTGGAGATGGCCTCCACCAACTCGCCGACCTTGTCTTCCGGCAGCCCCGCTGCCAGATCGGCCTGGCTGATGATGCCGACCAGTTCCTTGTTTTCCAGTACAGGCAAGCGACGGATCTTGTGCTCCACCATCTGGTGCAGCACCTCGTCGATGTCTGCGTCGGCGTCGACCCACCACACACGGGTTTCTTCGAAGAGGTCGCCGGCCTTGACTTCGTTCGGGTTCCTGCCCTTCGCGATGCACTTCACCACGATGTCGCGGTCGGTGATGATTCCCTTGAGCCGGTTGTCCTCGCCGCAGATGGGCAGGGCGCCGACGTCCAGTTCGGCCATCCGCCGGGCTGCGTGGGCCAGATTCTCGTTGATTCCCACGCACTCACAGCCGCGGTGCATGACGTCACGTGCTGTAGTCATGGGACTTCCTTTCTCCTAGGGATCCTCGGTCGGTGCCCTGCTCCCAATGCACGGTGCGAAACCTCGCGCGAAGCATCCTTGACCTGGATTTTCGCGCCCGGTGTGGGAGACATCTGGGGCAGGCCTTTCGGCCTGAACGCTCGCCTCATCTGCTCGGTTGACGGGGTACCCGATCCCGAACCGCGCGGCATCACGACGGGTCACGTCAACCTCGACCACCCGTCCGGCGGCATTGACGGCCGTGGCGGTCGTTGTCCGCGAGGAGCACAACACTGGGACTCCGGGGGCGAGCTCCAGCAGTTCGACCTCCTGCGGTTGGCATGGGCTCATCCCGCCCAGGCATCGCCGCCGGCCTCGGAGCAGCTGTACTGATCGGCACGCTCGCGGGCCTCTACCCGGTCACGCGACCCGTCCGCCTCGCCCCGACCGGCGCACTGCGCTCCGCCTGAGCCGACCGCGGTGATGGACAACCGGCGGAGCACCGGCATGAAGGCCGGGTCAGAAGTAGTGCTTGCGGCCGCCGACGGGCTTGCCCACGCGGCCCATCAGCATGAGCACCAATCCGATGACCAAGACGATGATCCCGATGGTCCACATGATGGAGATGCCGGTCAGGAATCCAATGATCAGCAGGATGATTCCAACAATGATCATGATGGCTCTCCACTTTCGAGGGTGGTGAACGTAAGGCATTGACTTGTGGGTCACGCCGACGCGGCGGTGAACTGTCACCGTTGGAAGGCGTCCCTCAAAAGGCATCTACCCTCGATGAAGAATGCAGTCCGGATATCGGAAACGCATGGCTTAACCTGCCGAATCATTCCCATCTTGTGAATTCCTCGTGACGAAAGCCTCGAATAGCTTTGAGATCCCGTCGACGTCTCGGTGCTCAGGAATTGCCCGTCTTCCGGACGATCCGTACCGCACCAGCCCGGAACTCCGGGGTGGGAACCTGCGTCTGGTCTCGCCCGGCCCTTCTTAGGTCGCCTTCACGCTACGAGGAGAGAGCCAGGCCCGCACACTGATGGTCATTCCTTATCGCCTTTGTCGCTGCCCAGGGGATAAGCCACGTAGGCGATCAAGTTGCCGGTCGGATCCCAGCTCGGCACGTTCATCGTCCCCTGTCCGCCGAACAGGTGAACGAGATCGCGGATACCGCCGTGATCGAGCAGCCGGACGATCACATCTACATTCGGCGGATGACCGAGTGCGCCGGGCGGAAAGCTGATGTAGGCGATCCGCGTGCCGTCTGGAGACGGGTGCGGAAACCAGTTCACCCTCTCGTCGCTGGTGAGCTGCTCCGTCGTCGATCCATCCGAGGTGATACGGAACAGTTGGCTGTGGCCGGGAGCGGAAGCCGCACGTTCGGAATTGAAGTAGATCCACCGGCCGTCGGGGCCGAACTCCGATCCATCGTCGGGGAAGCCGTCGTCCGTCAACTGCTGATCGGTTCCGCCGGCGACGGGGATGAGGTACACGTTGGTGACGGGCGGCTGGTCGCCGCGACGTTGCAACCCGATGTACGCCAACGACGTGCCATCCGGGGAGATCCCGTGCAGGTAGTGAGCGAAATCCGGTCCGCGGTCATTCGTCACGCGTCGGGGGCGGCCCCCCGCCATGGGTACCGCATAGATATGACCATCCGCGGCCGACACATAAACAGTTGCGGCGTCCGGGCTGAGAACATGGTCGTTGTTGATCGGCGGCACACCGCCGAGGTCGATCTGTTCCAACTCGGTGCCGCCGGAAACGGGAAGACGGAACAGGAGCCCGTCGGCGTTGATGACAAGCCATTGCCCGTCGCTGCTCCAGTTGGGCGCCTCGAACAGCACGTCTGATGACCGGTACACCAGCCTCCGGTCACCCGTGTTCACATCGAGCACGTACAACTCCGCCGATTGTTCAGGCAGAAGGTATCGAGGCATGGATACTCCTGGGTGCTAAGGGCGAGTCGAACGCCTGGGGCCGGCGTCGACCACTGTAGAGCCGGACGCGCTTGTGCCCGTGGTCCGCCGGAGCATGCCTGATCCGGCGGACCACGGAACGACCCGACGGGGCTCAGCCCATGTGCAGGTCCTTGCCGGCGCGGATCAGCTCGGCGTAGCGGTGGCCGCTGGCCTTGATGGTCCTGACCTGGGTCTCGTAGTCGACATGGATCAGGCCGAACCGCTTCGCGTAGCCGTAGGCCCACTCGAAGTTGTCCATGAGCGACCAGGCGAAGTACCCGGCCAGAGGCGCGCCCTGCCGGACGGCCCGGGCACAGGCGGCGAGGTGGTCCTCGAGGTAGGCGGCCCGCTCGGGGTCCTCGACGGTCCCGTCGGCGGTGACCTTGTCGTCCCAGGCCGAGCCGTTCTCGGTGACGTAGATCCGCTCGGCGCTGTACTCGCGGGTCAGGCGGAGCAGCAGCTGCTCCAGCCCGTCCGCGTTGACCTCCCAGCCCATGGCGGTGGTCGTCGCGCCCGGCACCGGCACCTGCCGCGCGTACGGCGCGGGTCCCTGGGGGTCGTCGGCCACGATCTGCCGGAAGTAGTAGTTCAGCCCCAGGTAGTCGAGCGGCTGGGCGATCGTCTCCAGGTCGCCGTCCTGGATCGGCAGATCGACGCCGTACACCTGGACCATGTCTTCGGGGTAGCCCCGGCCCAGGATGGGGTCGAGCCACCACCGGTTGACGTGCCCGTCCATGCGCAGGGCGGCGGCGCGGTCCGCGTCGCTGTCCGTGGCGGGCTCGATCGGGCTGAGGTTGTTGACGATGCCGACGGAGGGCGTCTTCGTGGCGACGGCACGGATGGCCTGCGTGGCCAGCCCGTGGCCCAGGTGCAGGTGGTACGACGTGCGCACGGCCGCCTCAAGGTCCTTCAGGCCCGGCGCCATCGCGCCCTCGAGGTGACCGATCCACGAGCTGCACAGCGGCTCGTTCAGCGTGGTCCAGTCGGTGACGCGGTCGCCGAGCGCCCCGGCCACGGCGGCGGCGTAGTCGGCGAAGCGGTAGGCCGTGTCCCGCCGCGGCCAGCCGCCCTCGTCCTGGAGCGCCTGCGGCAGGTCCCAGTGGTAGAGCGTCACGAACGGCCGGATGCCGGCCTCGAGCAGCGCGTCGACGAGCCGGTCGTAGAAGGCCAGTCCCTTGGCGTTGACGGCTCCCGAGCCCGTGGGCACGACCCGCGGCCAGGCGATCGACAGCCGGTAGGCGTCCACGCCGAGCTGCTTGATCAGGTCGACGTCCTCCTGCCACCGGTGGTAATGATCACAGGCCACGTCACCGGTGTCGCCTCCGTCGGTCGCGCCGGGAACACGGCTGAAGGTGTCCCAGATGGACGGAAGCCGGCCGTCCTCGTCGACGGCGCCCTCGATCTGGTAGGCCGAGGTGGCCACGCCCCAGACGAAGTCCCTTCCGAAGGCCGTGAGGTCCGGGCCGTCGCCCCCGTGCGACTTCATGGTGTTGTTCTCCCTGGTCATGCGGTGAGTGGTGCGGTCATGGATCGAGTCGTGCGGATCGGGACGGGTCACTTGACCGCGCCCGCGGTGAGCCCCTGCACGAGGTAGCGCTGGAGCAGCAGGAACCCGGCCACCACCGGGATGCTGACGACCAGTGAGGCCGCCATGATCTGGTTCCAGTAGACGTTGTTCTGCGTGGCGTATCCCTGCAGGCCGACGGCGAGCGTCCGGCTCGACTCGTCGGTCATGACCGAGGCGAACAGCACCTCACCCCACGCGCTCATGAACGCGTAGATGAGGACGGCAATGATGCCGGGGGTCGCTGCGGGGATGACGACGCGGATCAGCGCGCCGACCGGCCCGCTTCCGTCGACCTTGGCGGCCTCGTCGAGCGCGACCGGGATGGAGTCGAAGTAGCCGACCAGCATCCAGATCGAGAACGGCAGTGAGAACGTCAGATACGTGATGATCAGCCCGGTGCGGCTCGCGTAGAGGTCCACGCCGATCGCGCTGCCGAGGTTCACGTAGATCAAGAAGAGCGGCAGCAGGAACAGGATGCCGGGAAACATCTGGGTCGACAGGACCGTGATCGAGAAGGCCCTGCGTCCGGGGAACCGGAAGCGGCTGACGGCGTAGGCAGCGAAGATCGCGACCACCACCGAGATCACCGACGCGATGGTCGACACGATGAGGCTGTTCACGAAGTAGTGCGCGAGGGGCACCGTCGACCACATGTCGCGGAAGGCGCTGAAGGTGATCGTCGTGGGGATCCAGTGGAAGTCCCCCTGGACGTCCTTCAGCGGCTTGATCGACGACGTGATCATGACGTAGATGGGCAGCACCGTGAACAGGCCGAGCAGGCCGAGCCCGATGATGCGCACCCACTTCAGCCATTTGGGGTCACGCATCGCTCCTCCTCCGCGAGGTGATGAGCAGATAGACCGCCGTGACCAGCAGCAGGAACAGCAGAAGCAGCACGGACATGGCCGAGCCGGTTCCGAAGTTCCAGGTGACGAACGAGCTCTGGTAGATGTGGATCGAGATCAGGTCGGCCTCTTGTGGCGCCGTCTTCCCGAACAGCACGTACGGCGTGTTGAAGTCGTTGAAGGTCCACAGGAACAGGACGAGGACCAGCACCTGGTTGACCGGGCGCAACATCGGAAGCGTGACCGAGCGCAGCTGACGCATCCATCCCGCGCCGTCGATCGACGACGCCTCGTACAGGTCCTGGGGAATGTTCTGCAGGCCCGCCATCAGCACCAGGAAGGCGAACGGCCACCAGCGCCACAGCGACACCACGACGATGGAGAAGAAGCTGTTCTGCCCGATGAGCCAGAAGGGCTTGTCGCTGAACAGGTGCAGCTGGTCCACCAGCACGTGGTTGATGAGCCCCGATTCGCGCTGCAGCAGGAAGCTCCAGGTGATCACGCCGGCGTAGACGGGGAGCGCGTACGGCACGAGGAACAAGGCCCGCAGGAAGCCCCGCCCCCGGAATTCGCCCTGCATCAGCACGGCTCCGGCCATCCCGAGGAACCAGGACAGCGCAACCGTGATCACGGTGAACGTGACCGTCACGAAGAACGAGTGGAGCAGCGCGCGGCCGACCGGGCCGTTGAAGTCCACCGCCAAGTGGTAGTTCGACCACCCCGCGAAGGGGGCCGCCGACCAGTTCCTGATGAAGAACTGGGTGAGCTTGATGAAGCTCATGCCGATCCCGATCACCATCGGGATCAGGTGGACGAGCAGCTCCAGCAGGAGGGCGGGCAGGATCAGCAGGTACGGCAGGCCGAGACGGCGCAGCCTCACCGACAGCCGGGCGGTGGCCCGGCCCCTTCCGGCACCGGATGGTGGCGGAGGCCCCCCCGGGTCTCCGGATCCCCGCCCCCCGCCGGGCCGGGACGTGGCGGACACGACCATGAACGTCCTTTCGATCTTCACTCTTACGTGGTCAGGCACGGGTGCCGGGCGGTGGAGATCCACCGCCCGGCACCCCGGAGCACGTCGGCTCAGTTCGTCATCTGCTGGTTGGCCTCGGTGAGCTTGGCCTTCACGGTCTCGTCGGTGATCGGCTTGCCGCTTGCCGCGTCCGCGAACAGCTGGTTCATGGCGTTGCCGACCAGGGTCTCGAACTGGCTCTCGTTGGCGACCTGGGGCAGCGGCGCGGCCGTGTTGCCGAGGATCTGCTGGTACGTCTTGATCTCCGGCGTCTGGAACGCCGGGTCGTCGTAGGCGTCGGTGACCGTCGGCAGCGAGCCGTAGGCCTTGTTGAGGTCCTGCTGCGTCTGCTTGCTGGTCATGAACTTCACGAACTTCAGCGCGCCGTCCTTGTTGGCGGCGCTGTCGAAGACGGAGATGTTGATGCCGCCGACCATGCTGTCGACCTGCTTGCCGCCCGAGGAGGGGTCGGGCAGCGGGATCGGCGCGACGCCGTAGTCGTCGGGGGTCATGCCGCCCGTCTTGAGCGTGCCGCTGGCCGACTGCCACATCACCATCGCGGCCTTGCCGCCGATGAAGTCCTGAAGCGCCTCGGTGCCGTTGGAGTATGCGGCGTCGCTCGGGTTGGTGATCTTGTCCGAGGCGATGAAGTTCAGGTACTGCTTGACGGCGGCCACGTTCGCCGGCGAGTCGAACTGCGACTTGCCCGAGCTGTCGAACAGGTCACCGCCGTGCTGCTGACCGAGCGTGAAGATCATGTGGGCGTTCTCGCTGACGCTGGCGCCCTCGACGGCCAGGCCCCACTTGCCGTCCTTGGTGAGCTTCTTGCCGTCGGCGACCAGCTCGTCCCAGGTCTTCGGCGGGTCGGCGATGCCGGCGTCCTTGAACATGTGCTTGTTGTAGTAGAGGGCGTAGGCCGTGCTGTAGAGGGGCGCGCCCACGGGGGGCTGTCCGGGGGCGCCCGTCGCCGCGAGGCTCGGGCCGAGGAAGCGCGCCTTGCCGCCGAGGGCGTTCAGCTGGGTGTCGTCGAGCGGAACGAACGCGCCGGTCGCCTGCAGCGAGGCCGACCAGGTGTTGCCGATGTTGACGACGTCGGGGCCCTTGCCGGAGGTGGCCGCGGCCAGGATGCGGTTGAGCAGGTCGGACCAGGGCACGACCTCGAGGTTCACCTTGATGCCGGTCTCCTTGGTGAACCGGTCGAGCTCCGGCTGGAGGATCTGCTTGTCGCTCTCCAGGCTCGTGCCCTGGTTGGACGCCCAGTAAGTGATCGAGCCCGAACCTCCGCCGGCGGACCCGCTGCTGGACGAGTCGTTGCTGCCGCCACAGGCCGCGGCGGCGAACATCAGAGCGCCTGCGACGGCGAAGACGTAGGGCTTGCGTGTGAGCACGGTTGTTCCTCACTAATTCCGGAAGGGACCGCTCCGCCCTCCCAGGCGACGCGGGTCAGGGTGATCGATCAGCGATGGCTGATATGAGGGATGGACAAGTTCATCGACCGCCGGACCGGAAGGTCCGGCGGTGTGGTTGATCACGTGGTCGACCGCGCCCGGGCCGCCGAGGGGACTCGGCTGCCGTCTCCCGGTCGAACCATCGTCGGGCGCCGCCTAGGGCTCGGTGCTGGAGCGGCGGCCGGGATCTCCGGCCGCCCCGTCACCGGCTGGTCCGCGAACCACGCGGCCACGGATCAGCGGGCCGACCAGGCCGCGACCAAGTCACGGACCGGCGGGACCTATGAGACGGGAGCACGACGACTGGGGGGACCTGCCGCCGACTACGGTGGCTGGGGCTCGGCCGCGTTCAAGCTTCCTATTCAAGAAGCTGAGGTGTCAATTGTCACGTTTACATCATTAATGTCTATTTTCAGTTTGATCTTGTAGCCGACGCGAGGATTCGGGCCCAGGTGGCGGCGAGCCTCGATCCAACTCCGGCCCATCAGGTCGACCTGGGACTCGCTCAGCTTGGTCGCCCTGAGTGTTCGGGCCAGGCGTGCCATCCGGTGGAGCCTCGGCCCTGGGTGGCCGGCGCCGTGAGAGACAGGACAGCAACGGCGATCTTCGGCTTGTTGTGTCTCACTGGAGTCTTTCTTGGTATGGCGAGGCGTCCTCGGTGTGAGCGCCAGAGGGGAGGGGCTGCCCACGAGCGGGGTGTCTCGTGTGTGGCGTTCTCGACGCCGCGGAGCGTCCACGTCTATCCGTGGGTCCCGGTGCCGACTGCCTCGGTTGTGAACTACTGGAGGGGTGTTACCGCAATGTTACGAATGGGTATTTATTAAAGGTTTTTCGATACCATAGCCCCACGTAGATCGGGGCGTCAACGGTCGAATATGGCGAACGGCCAGGGGGCTGTCAGGGCGGCCTGGCCGACATTCCCCGCGGACGGCAGCTGCGTCATAGAGGCCCGCTCGTAAACCGCGGCAAGGGGGGCATCCGCGCCCGTGGATCAGGCGCGTACGGCAGGGATCAAAGGCCGAACGCCCGCCTACGGGGCGTCCGGAAGTGGCGGGCGGACCCGGGGACTACCGAGCGTCGGCGGCGCGAAGGGGCGTGGCCGGCCAGCGGTCGCTGTGAGGTGACCCGAAGAGCCGGCCCTCCACCTCGTTGAGCGCGCGGCGCACTCCGCCGATGACGGTCGCCCTGCTGCCGAGGGCCGACAGCGCCAGCCGCGGCGGTGGGGCGGCGAGCCTGCGGTAGAGCTCCAGCGTCTGCTCTTCGATCGATGGCATGAGCCGGTCGGCGGCCTCGGCCGAAAATCCGCAGATGACGACCAACTCCGGGTCGAGCAGCGTGGCCAGCATCGCGATAGGACGTGCCACGATCGCGCCCACCTGGTCGGCGATTCTTTTGGCGGCGGGGTCGTCGACGTCGAGCGCGGCGAACACCATCTCGTCCGTCACCTGCTCGGGATCGCCGTGGGCGAGGTCGAAGAGCGCCCCCGTCTCCGCCGGGGACGGACCCGCGCCAGAGGCATCGCGCGCGTCGCGGACCGCCTCGGCTCCGAGTTGGGCCACCTTGCGCGCCACCCCTCCGTCGGGACCCATCCCGGACAGCAGGTCGACGGACGTCATCTCGCCGGCCAGGCCGTTGCTGCCCCGTACGAGGCGGCCGTTGACGATGAGCCCGGCCCCGAAGCCGTTCTCGCACACGTCGAGCAGCACGGCGTTGTCGTGGTGGTCGGCGGCGCCCTGCCACTGTTCGCCGATCATCGCCAGGTTGGCGTCGTTCTCGGCGACCACCGGCCACGGGAGGGTTCGTTCGAGCTCAGTGATCACATCCCTGGTGCCCGCCCGATACTGTGCGGCGGTCGAAGGGGCGTACTCGCGAGACTGGACGGGCGCGGGGATGCTCACGCAGGCCTGCCACACCGAGCCAGGATCGATGCCGGCGAGTTCGACGAGGTCGTGGGCGATCGACGGCCCGTGGACGGCTGCCTGTGATCGCAGGCTCGGGTCGGCGGCGATGTCGCGGGACAGTTCGCTGCAGATCCCGCCGGTCAGGTCGGCGACGGCCCCCGTGACCCGGCTCTCCCGGATGTCGAGCGCGAGGACGAACCCGGCGCGGGGGTTGATCTGATAGCGGCGGGCGGGGCGGCCCGGCTGCGCGTCCTGGACGAGATCGGTGACCACCTCGGCCACGAGACTCTGGGCGATGAGCCAGTCGCACGTCGTGTGGACGGTCGGGCGCGACAGACCGGTGGCCGTCATGAGATCCCCGGCAGTGCAGGACTCCCGCGCACGCATGGCCTCGTAGATCGCGGCAGCGTTGATCCAACGGATCTGCGCCGCCGACGGAGTGCTCATGCGCCTGGACACCGTGTTCCCTCCTTGCTCCGGCCTGCCGGCAGGGCGTGTGAGTGCATGGGCACACGCGATCAAGCTACCAACGGCCCATGGCAGGCGAAAACAGATCTCTGGGCTCGGACTACTACGACTTCTGCAGAGCCAGTTGATCACCGTGAGCCCAAAGCCGCCGAAGGCTGTGAGCAACCCTGGTCGGATCGAAGCCTTGCGCTCGAGTTCCAGGAGTGATCGCAAAGGATGCCTTTGTGATGATAGTCCGTTCAGCCGGCCAAGTCCCGGCACAAGAAGCCGGACAACCTCCGGCGCTACTGCCCACCGGATCTCGGCACTCGTGGCCCGCTGAAGGAACCGATCCGCACGCTCGTGCTGCGATTCGCGGCCGAAGGCCCTCCCGGCTGCCGTGCCGAGCACCGGTGGTGGCGCGTCCACATCGCCCGTGCCACACTCACTGTTATAGAACTCTCGGAAGAGTTATAGAACGAGGTGGTATGGGATGCGAGATGTGTTGCTCTGGCCCGAGCCCGTCGAGGCGGCCGGGACGATGGGCCGGCCCCAGGCGCGGGGCCGATTCGGCGAGTACGGCGGACGGTACGCGCCGGAGTCCCTGGTGGAGGCGTGCCGCGAGGTGGACGAGGCGTTCCGGGAGGCCTGGGCGGATCCGGGGTTCCGCGGCGCCCTGGCGCGGCTGCTCGCCGTGCACGCCGGGCGGCCGACCCCTCTCACACCGGCCCGCAGGCTGTCGGAGGCGCTGGGCGTGCAGCTGTACCTCAAGCGCGAGGATCTCACCCACACCGGATCCCACAAGATCAACAACGTGCTGGGCCAGGCCCTGCTGGCCACCCGGATGGGACGGCGCAGGCTGATCGCCGAGACGGGAGCGGGCCAGCACGGGGTGGCCACCGCGACCGCCGCCGCGCTGCTCGGGCTGGAGGCCACGGTGTTCATGGGCGAGCGTGACATCGAGCGGCAGGCGCTGAACGTCTTCCGGATGCGCATGCTGGGCGCCGAGGTGATCCCGGTGACCACGGGCAGCCGTACCCTCAAGGACGCGACCAGCGAGGCCATGCGGCACTGGGTGGGCGCGACCGGCGACTCCCACTACTGCGTCGGCTCGGTCGTCGGGCCCGATCCGTACCCGTGGATGGTCAGGGAGTTCCAGCGGGTCATCGGCGACGAGGCCCGTGTCCAGTGCGCCGCCGAGCTGCGGACCGGCGTCCCGGACCACGTGGTCGCGTGCGTCGGCGGCGGCTCCAACGCGGCCGGCACGTTCGCCGGATTCGCCGACACCCCGGCGCGCCTGGTCGGGGTCGAGGCGGAGGGCGGCGCCGGCGCCGCCCGCGGTCGGCTCGGCGTCCTGCACGGCTGCCGCTCGCTGTTCCTGCAGGACGACGACGGGCAGATCACCCAGGCGCACTCCATCGCCGCCGGGCTCGACTACCCGGGAGTCGGCCCGGAGCACGCCCACCTGCGCGACCTGGGCCGGGCCCGCTACGTCACGGTGACCGACGACGAGGCGGTCGGCGCGGCAGTACGGCTGGCGCGCACCGAGGGCATCGTCCCGGCGCTCGAATCGGCGCACGCCCTCGCCTGGGTGATCCGCGCGACGGGCGGCGGCGAACTGCCCGCCGGATCGACGGTCCTGATGACGTTGTCCGGCCGGGGCGACAAGGACGTCTCCACCCTGAAGGAGCTGCTGTGACGAACCCGACCCTGGCCGCGGGCGCGGTCGAACGCCACCTGCGTGCTCGCCGGGACACCGGCCGCGGACTGCTCATGCCGTACGTCACCGGGGGGATCACGCCCGGCTGGACGGACTACCTGCGGGCGTTCGCCGAAGCCGGCGCGGACGCGATCGAGGTCGGCCTGCCCTTCTCCGACCCCACACTGGACGGCGTCACCATCCAGCAGGCCGGCGACACGGCACTGGCCCGGGGGGCGAGCACCCGCCGGATCCTCGCCGACCTGTCCGCGGTCCGGGACCTGGGCGTGCCGCTGGTCGTCAGCACCTACTACAACCTGGTGCTGCACGATGGTCCCGAGGCGTTCTGCGCCGCACTGCGCCGGGCCGGCGTCGGCGGCCTGATCGTGCCCGACCTGCAGGTGCACGAGGCGGACGAGCTGACGGACGTGGCCGCCGCCGCCGGGATCGAGCTGGTCCTGCTGGCGTCGCCGGCGACGCCGCAGCCGCGGCTGGCGGAGATCTCGTGCCGCAGCCGCGGATTCGTCTACGCGGTGTCGCTGATGGGCACCACCGGTGAGCGGGCCGCCCTCGCCGCTTCGGCGGCGGAGCTCGCCGAGCGGATCAGGCGCGTCAGCGACCGGCCGGTCTTGCTAGGATTTGGCATTTCCACCCCGGATCAGGCACGCGAAGCCCGTCGGCACGCCGACGGCGTGGTGGTCGGCGCCGCGGTCATGCGGCGGGTGCTCGACGGGGCTGGGCCGGACGACCTGCGGGCCTTCCTCGCGACCCTGCGGCAGGCCCTCGACCAGGAGTGTGACCGACCACGATGACCCTCGACGCCGGGCACGAGGCGAGATACCGCGCCATCGCCGCCGACCTCGCCGCGAAGATCCGGTCGGGACACTACGCCCCCGGTGAGGCCCTTCCGCCGCAACGGGAGCTGAGCGCCTCCTACGGGGTGACCCTCATGACGCTGCGCCAGGCGTTGCGGCAGCTCAGCGACGAGCGGCTGATCGTGCAGCAGCCCGGCAGGGGCACGTTCGTCGCCCCGCCCCACCTGGCGTACCAGCTCGACTCGCTCCGCAGCCTGGTCGACGACCTGCGTAAACAGGGCCACGACGTGCGCACAGCGGTGGCCGGGCGCGCGGTGCGCCGGGCCCCCGCCCGGATCGCCGCGGAGCTGCGGCTGCGTCCCGGCGACACCGCCCTGCGGCTGGAGCGGGTCCGCGAGTTCGCGGGACGTCCCGCCGTACACCAGGTGTCCTGGGTCCGTCGGCCGGTGGCCGACCAGATCCGCGACCGCGACTTCACCGTCGTCTCCCTCTACACGGCCCTCGCCGACGCGGGAGTGGCGGTCGCCCGGGCAGCCGAGGTGGTCCGGCCCGGTTTGCTCGACTCCGCCGCCGCCCGCCACCTCCACGAGCCGCAGGGCAGCCCGGTGCTCGTCAGCACCCGGATCACCTACACGCTCGACGCCACGCCCGTGGTGTCCGACCATGCCACCATCCTCGGCAGCATGATGGAGATCCGCACCGAACGCGCCGCCACCGGCCTCTCTCTCACCTGGGGCGCCACCAGCTGAGAACTGTGTGCGGTCTATCCCACCGCGGCTTGTACGTCGGCCCGGGCAGGTGCGATCACATTGTGCGTCGCCTGATCGCCGTCTCGAGGTTGTCGAGCTCGTCGCCACGATGGGCGCGATGTTGCTGCGTCCAGGTTTCGTCGTGGAGGGAATCGACCGTCATGACCACGTTCGTGCGATCACCGGCGGGCTCGATGTCGATGGTCGTCAGGTGCTCGTACGGCTCGTGGTCGGGCACGAAGTCGATCAGTGACAGGTAGGCGAGGCGGGTCGTCGGTGCGACCTCGGTGAACGTCTTACGCAACTCACTCGAGAGCGGGATGCCGGCGTTCCGCATGAACGCGACCTGTTCCGGCGCGGTCGCGGTCATGGTGTACCGCAGCCGACCGCCGGGCCTGAGCTCGAGCTCGCTCACCCGGGTTTCGAAGCCGTGGGTGGTCCACCACTCCTCGAGGCCGGTGGCGGTGGTCAACAGCTCCCAGATGAGCTCCGCCGGAGCGTCGTACGTGCGCTCGAGCCGCGCCGCGTTCGGGCCGGGCGTGGGTTCGGTGGTCATCGAGCCTTCTTGGTCGGCCGGGTTGTCCCAGCGGCTGATTTCGCCGGCGGGGTGAGGCGCGAACGCGCCGCTTTCGGCGCCGGTCTTGAGGCTGGTGAGGTAGGCGCCCCAGTTGGTGCTGCATCCGCTCATGAATTCGCCGGCCTGGAGCCAGCCTGAGTGGGTGAACAGAAGCGTGGTGCCGCGGCCGCCGGGCCGGAGAGTGAATGTGATCCCGGTACCGATCCAGGTGTCGGGTCCGTCGGTGACCTGCCACACCACGTGGTCCGGCGTGTCGGTCAGGACCTGCATGACGGCGGCGGGCTTCTCGGCGTCGCCGAAGTAGACGCTGAAGCTGCAGCCGATGGTGTGTTCACCGGTCAGTGGCCGCCCGGTCCACCAGCGGGCGATGCCGTCGGTGCCGGCGATGAGGTCGTGTACCCGCTGCAGTGGGGCGTCGATGCTGATGCGGTGCAGGATGTCAGGCATTGTGGGTCCCTTCGGTCAGGCGGCGACGAGGACGTCGGCCAGGTCGTAATGCCGGTTGCTTGGGCGCGGTCATGCGGTGAGCCGCTCGGGGCGGATCCGGAGCACTGACGAACGGCCAGGCGCGGGACGGACACCACCCCTGGAAAAAAAATCGGTAGGCGATCGCCGTCCGTCCACGGCGACGCCGTTCGTCTGATACTTGACCCGTCATCGACCCGTGACTGGAGGACTCATGCAGTACGCGTTGTTGGCCTACAGCCCGCCGGAGGACACGGACCGGGCGACGCGCCCGATTCCAGGTGACCTCGCCGCCCTGCTCGACCGGCCGGACGTCACCGGCTGGGCACGGCTCCACGCCGACGAGTCGGCGACGACGCTGCGCAACGACGAAGAACGGATGTTGCTGACCGACGGACCGTTCATCGACAGCAAGGAGTACCTCGCCGGCCTGATCCTGATCGAGGCCGACGACCTCGACGGGGCACTCGCCATCGCCGAGCGGATGCTCCAGGTGACCAGACCCGGGACGGCGATCGAGGTACGGCCCGTCATCGACGGACGCCTCCGTGGCGCTTGACACTGTCTTCCGCGACCAGTGGGGTCGCGTGCTGGCCACCCTGGTCGGGATCCTCGGCGACATCGAACTCGCCGAGGACGCGGCCGCCGAGGCGTTCGCCGTCGCCGCCGAACGCTGGCCACGCGACGGGGAACCGGCCAACCCCATCGGCTGGCTCATCACCACCGCGCGCAACCGCGCCATCGACCACCTGCGCCGCCGTCAGGTCCTGGCCGACAAGACGAAGCTGCTCGCCCGCGACATCGAGACCGGGCCACAGCCACCGGAGGCACTCATGGACGACGCCGCCACCATCCCGGACGAGCGGCTGGAGCTGATCTTCACCTGCTGTCACCCGGCGCTCTCCCTCGAGGCGCAGGTGGCGCTCACCCTGCGCGCCCTCGGCGGCCTGACCACCGACGAGATCGCGCTTGCGTTCCTCGTCCCGTTCGAGACCATGAGCAAGCGACTGACCAGGGCCAAACACAAGATCCGCCACGCGGGCATCCCGTTCGCCATCCCGCCCGATCACCAGCTGCCCGACCGGCTGGCGGCCGTCCTCGCCGTGGTCTACCTGATCTTCAACCAGGGCTGGGGCGGCGGCCGCGTCGACCTCGCCGCGGAAGCGATCCACCTCGGCCGCGCCCTCGCCGACCTGATGCCAGACGAACCTGAAGCACTCGCGCTGCCGGCGCTGATGTTGCTGCACGACGCGCGCAAAGCGGCCCGCCTGCGCGACGGGCAGATCGTCCCCCTCGACGACCAGGACCGCACCCTGTGGGACACGCGGCAGATCGACGAGGGCCGAGCGCTGCTGCGGCGGGCCATGGCACGAGGGCAGACCGGGCCCTACCTGGTCCAAGCGGCCATCGCCGACCTGCACCTGCATGAGCCCCGCGACTGGCGGCAGATCGCCGCGCTGTACCAGACGCTCGCCAGACAGACCCGCTCTCCGATCGTCGAGATGAACCGGGCCATCGCCGTAGCCGAGATCGACGGGCCCGAAGCCGGCCTGGCCATCCTCGACGGCCTCGATCTCGACCATTACCGCTACTTCCACTCCACCCGCGCCGAGCTCCTGCGTCGTGCCGGCCGCGACGGCGAGGCCCACCACGCCTACCGCCGGGCGCTCGACCTCGCGCAGACCGAGCCAGAACAGCGCTTCCTTGCCGGCCGACTGGCCGAGACCAAATCCTCCGTCCGTAGAGAGCCCGGCTGCGACAGCACGTGAGGGGCGCCATCACCGACGGACTGCCCATGCAGACCCTCGACGCACCATGCCGGCCAGGGGGCGGGCATCACCGCCGGCCGTGTCGGTTCAGGCGGTCCGGTAGCGCGTGGCGAGCTCGGGGCTCTGCGCTCCGAAGGCGGCGAGGTCGGCTTGGAAGACCGCGTCCAGGAGGCCGGCGTTCTCGACGCCCGGGGCGCAGACGGTCTCACCCAGTTCCAGGCCGCGCAGGCTCGCCGTGACGACATCGTCGGCCGTCATGCGGGGCACCCTGCTCATGTCCAGGCCCTGGCGTTCGTGGAACTCGGTGGCCACCCCACCCGGGCACACGACCTGGACGTGGACTCCCGTGCCCTCGAGCTCCGCGCTGAGGGTCTGGGACATCGCGACGAGGTAGGCCAGGCTCCCGCCGTAGACGACGCGGCGGGGCATCTGGGAGTGCGGGGCGGGGCCGCTGAAGGCGATCATGCCGGCCACGTTGATGATCGTGCCTTCGCCGCGCTCCCGCATGCCCGCGACCACGGCGCGGGTGAGCATCGTGGGGGCGAGGACCTTGACGCTGACGAGTTCCGTGGCCTTGTCGGCGGGGAGCTCGGCGAGCGGCATGTAGTGGGCGACACCGGCGTTGTTCACGAGCATGGTCAGCGGCTCGGTCGCGCAGATATCGGCGACGGTGTCGATGCCTGCGGTGGTGGACAGATCAGCGGCCACGGCCTTGATCTTGATTTCGGGGCGCGAGGCGGCGAACTCTTCAAGCCGTTCCTGACGCCGGCCCACGAGCACCAAGTCGTAGCCGTCGGCGGCCAGGCGTTCGGCGAAGGCCCGGCCGATTCCGGAGGTGGCGCCGGTGACGAGTGCGAGCTTACTCACTGTTGTTCCTTGTCTATTGGAGGCCGTGGGGCCCGGGGTGCGGCTCTCGTGGAGCCACGTCTAAGGGGGTCTTTTTCGTAGATCGAGATGATTCGCGTGATGCGCCATACGCCGTCGTCGCCGCGCTTATTGACGGCTCGGGAGCATCGCGAGTGCCTGCGACCTCTGGGCGACCAACTCGTCGTAGGTGCCGTCGCGCTCGGCCCACCGGTGCATCAGCACGCCCCTGACGAGGATCTCGTGCGGAGTGGGGTCGGCCTGGAGCAGGTCCATCACCTCGGTGGCGAACTCGGCCAGTTTGAGCGCGCGGGGGTTGCGCTGTGCCTGCTCCGGCGTGGTGGCGACAGCCGGGGGGACGAGTTCGCAGACCTCGATGCCGGTGCCGTCCAGTTGCGCGCGCAACGCCTCGGAGTAGGCATGCACTCCGGCCTTCGAGGCGGCGTAGGTCGGCATGACCGGGAACGGCAGGAACCCGATGCCCGAGGTGACCGTGATGATGGTGCCGGTGCCGCGTCCGATCAGGTGCGGGGTGAACGCGTCGATGACGCGGATGGTGCCGAGGAGGTTGATGTCGATCGTCTTCTCCGCGGCACTGAAGTGTGCGGGATCGCGCAGGTCCTCGGGGATCATGACCCCGGACATCGTCACGATCGTGTCGAGGCCCGGGTGGCTCTGGAGGATCGTGTCGCGGGCACGGTCGATGCTGTCCTGGCCGGTCACGTCGATGGGAACGGTGGCGAACTCCTCTGCCGCGAGTTGGTCGAGCAGGTCGGTTCGTCGGCCGCCGACGATGACGGCGCTGCCGGCCGCGGCGAAGCGGCGAGCGAGCTCGAGACCGATTCCCGAGGTGGCGCCGGTGATGAAGACGGTGCGGTTGGTGATGTCCATTGATCGCTCCTGCTCAGGGCGCCGACAAGCTGGTGGGCGCGGTCGATGATGGTTTGGGTCACCGGTCGGGGCTTCCACGCGAGGATGCGCTCGGCCTTGCCGAGGTGACCGCGTAATTCGTGCCGAGGCTGAGGACGGAAGATCGCGTGCGCCCGTCGAACTGCCGGTGCCGCCGGAGATCAGCACGGTCTTCGGCATCGCCGTTTTGAGCTCCTCTCCTGTGCGGCGACACCTTCAGTGTTGATCTGTTCTCCGGCCGGCGGCAGTACCCCCGTCTTCCGGGGTCCTACCAGGGCCCCCTTAGCTGGGAGGGTCCTGAACTACGCTGCTGAATATGAGCGACGACGACCGCGCCAACCTGCTCGGCGGTTACCTCCGGGCCCGGCGGGCGCTGGTCACTCCGAAGCAGGTCGGACTTCCGGCGGGTGCGAATCGACGCGTTCCCGGGCTTCGCCGTGAAGAGGTCGCCATGCTCGCGGGCATCAGCGGCGACTACTACCTGCGGCTGGAGCGCGGCCGTGACAAGAACCCCTCACCGCAGGTCCTCGAATCGCTCGCGCGGGTCCTGCACCTTGACGAGCTCGAACAGGAATACCTTCTCGGCCTGGCCACTTCACGCCCGAAGCCGCAGCGGCGCCGGAAGCCTGAGCGCGTGCCCACACGGTTGCATCAGCTCCTGGCGAGCGTGCAGGTTCCCGCGTTCGTGGAAGGGCGCGCGTTCGATGTGCTCGCATCCAACCAGCTCGCAGTCGCGCTCTCTCCGCGCCTTCAGCCCGGGTACAACCGTCTCCGATCGCTGCTCCTTGATCCTGAGGAGCAGGAGTTCCAGCAGGACTGGACGCGCTCCACGGAAGGGTTCATCGCTGTCTTCAGAAAGTCCATCGGCGACGACATCGACAACCCGCGATTCGTGGAACTGGTGGGCGAACTCGCCCTGTCGAGCGAGCGGTTCCGAACTCTCTGGGCGCGTCACGACGTCCGCAGCCTCGACGGCGGTACCACCACCGTGAACCATCCCGTCGTCGGTGAGCTGCGCCTGCACCGAGACAAGCTCCCCGTCGACGATCTGATCTTGGTCCTCTACTACGCCGATCAGGGGAGCGAGAGCGATGAGAAACTACGCCTCCTCGCCTCCATGGCCCAGACAGCACCAATCCGCAGTGGGATGCGAGGTGCGGAGCGAAGGCCCGGATGACTCGGAGCGTACCGAAGAGGTGCGTTTCCAGGTCCTGCCCGATCATGTCCAAGTCATCGGCCAGGGGCTGCGCACCGACGCGATCCCGGCGTTATAGACCAGCGATGTCACGTCCTGCGCGGTCCGTGAGCGTACCGAGCGGAGGTGGACGAAGTCCCCGTGGAGCGTCGGCTTGTGGGAGAAAGTCGACGCTCCACGGGGAGTCACTTCCGTGCCTCGACGAGAGGCTGGAGATCGGTTAGCAGGTGGTCGAGTGCGCTGCGGTACAGCTGGGGCCCCACGGAGACCCGGGCCACACCGATTGCACGAAGCTCGTCCAGCGACCCGCGTTTCAGCGGAAGACCGGCGTTCACCGGCGCGCCGACCTCGGCGACGATGGCCCGGAGGTCGTCCGGCCCGGCTCCGGGAGGGAACACACAATCGGCGCCGGCCGACCAGTACGCCTCGGCCCTGCTGATCGCATCGGCACGCTTCTGATTCTCGGCCAGAGGCGAGGTGGGGAAGAAGGAGTCGATCCGGGCATTGATGACCAGCGGCACCCCGATGCGGTCGGCGGCTGCGCGCATCTGCGCGATGTAGGTGGCGCGGAGATCGACGTCGATCAGGCCGCCGTTGGCGTGATCACTGTCCTCGATGTTGCAGCCGACGACTCCGATCCCGTTCAGCAGTTCGACCAGCTCCTCCGGCGCCATCCCGTAGCCGGCCTCGGCGTCGACGGTGACCGGCACGTCGACAGAGGCTGCGATGCGTTGGGCGACGAACATCATCTCCTCGCTCGGGGCACCCTCACCGTCGTCGTAGCCCAGAGCGGCGGCGATCGCGTTGCTCGCGGTCGCGACCACCGGGAAGCCCGCGCCGACGACGGCGCGGGCGCTGCCCACGTCCCAGGCGTTCGGCAGCACCAGCGGAGCGCCCGGGATGTGCAGGGTACGAAGCAGCTCGGCTTTGTCGGCCTGATCGGACATGGCGGCCTCAGTCGACAAGTGCGCCGGCGGACAGATTGGCGATTGTCCCGGTCATGGATCCAGTTCGATCTGAAGCCAGGAACGCGGCAGTCTCTGCGATTTCAGAGAGCGTGGGCAGCCTCTTCAGAAGCGTCCCCTGCGCCATCCCCCCGCCTTCGAGCAATTCCTGGACCGACTGCCCGGCCGCTGCCGCGGTTTGCTTGAAGAGGTCCTTGGTGTAGGAACCCGCTGCCGGCGCATCGACGACAGCGTGTGGACGGATGCCGATCACCCGGATGTTGCCAGGTGCCAGCTCCGCGGCCAGAACCCGGGAGAAGGCCTCCTTGCCGGCCGCGCTCACGCTGTGCCCCAAGATGCCGCCTACAGCCAGTTTGGAACCCGGCTCGGACAAAGTCAGGATGACGCCAGGACGCTCGCGACCCATGTGCGGTGCCACAGCCTTGCTTGTGATGAACAGCGTCCGCAGAAAGCCGTCAATCGGCCGCATGAACTCCTCAAGCGAGAGGTCCGCCAGCAAAGTCCCCTGGTCGTGCATGACGCTCACGGCGTTGAGGGCGATGTCGATGCCGCCGGCCGTCGCCGCGACCGCATCGGCGTGCTTTTCGACCGCCTGCTGATCGAGAACGTCGACTTGCGCGGTCTCGACTGTTCCGCCCGCGGCGGCGATATCACGCGCCACGGCGTCGAGCTTCGCCTGCGTCCGCCCGGCGATGAAGACCCTCGCGCCTTCCCGGGCGAATACCCGTGCGATTGCGCCGCCGATGGCGCCCCCGCCTCCATAGATCACAGCGCTCTTGTCGCGAAGCAGCAATCCACTCATATGTGTCCTCCAAAGGCGACAGGGCGCCGACATCGGTCGAGGAGGTCGCCGGAGATCTCTTCCGGCGGCCTGTTGGTCAGTCGTTCTTCTGACGCTGGATCTGTTCTGCGATGCGCTTGATGCGGTTCAGTCGCGCATCCCAGGTCTTGCCGACTTCATTCAGTTGCCGGACGGCGCGGGAGAGCTGCGCCTCGTCGACTTCGTAGCGCCGCTCGCGGCCCATCGGTGTCGCGTGCACGAGGCCTGCGCGATCGAGGACGCCCAGGTGCTTGGTGACCGCTTGGCGCGAGATCGGGAGACGATCGCTCAGGCTGGTCGGCGTACCGACTCCTTCCGTGAGCAGCAGGTCGAGCAGGCGGCGCCTGATCGGGTCGCCGATCGCCGACCAGAGTTCGTCGTCGACGGCGACGGTCATCGCGCCACCACGGAAGGGGCGTAGCTCTGCAGCCTGGGCAGGAACATGTCCCAGCCGCGCTCGTGGTCGTGGAAGGCCTCCTCGAGCACAGCGGCCTCCCAGCCCTTCTCCCGCCAGCCGCTCTCAGTCAGGCGCAGAATCGTGCCGTCACCGGAGGGCTCGAGCTCGAAGGTGACCAGGAGAGAGTTGTCCGCATCGGGCAGCTGACCGTTAGGAGCGATCCAGTGGAACGCGAACCTGCGGGGCGGATCCACGTCGACCACCGTGATCGGTTCAACCGCAGCGTGGGCGCCAAACACCAGTTCGCCGACCGCGCCTGGCGCAGGCTCGAACGACGCGTCATCGGGCCACCACATCTTGATGTGCTCGGGACGACTCACCACATCGAACACGATCTCCGGTGCCGCGTCGATGCGGATCTCGCGCTCCAACTTTCCGAACTCCACTACGGACCCCCAATAAGCAACCATCGGTTGCGCATGACTCTAGTGGGTCGCACCGATGATCCGCAACCTCTTGTTGCGTAACGACCGTGAGGTCGAGGCAGGGGAGCGCTTGACCAGGCGACGGCGTCCCGTCCTGCGCCTCACGAGTCCTGACCGGTGTGGAGTCACTCGGGCGTGCCCCCGCTGTGATGGGGGCGGGCGTCAGCGACGGTGCGTGATCGAGGATCTGGCAGCGCAGGTTGGATTCCCGTCACCCGCTCCATGAACGAAGGCCCGGGTCAGAGACCCGGGCCTTGTTCATTTCTCGGGGCCGGAGACGGCCCTCATCGTGTTAGGCGGACGGGTGCACAGGCTCGGCGACTGATGCGGCTGTTGCCGATCGCGCACCCGAGGGTTCATCGCTTGGCGAGGAACTCCTCGATCGCCGCCTTGACCTCTTGGCCGGTGGCGTGTCCGGTCACGACGCGCATCACCTGGCCCTGCATGTTGTCCTTGCCATACCGGTCGTAGGTGTCTGCGATCACAAGGTCCAGCCAGGGGCGGGCGATGGGAGCCGGCTTGCCCTGGGGCGGTGCGGCGAGGACTGCCGTGATCGCCTCCACGATCCGCCGCTGCGCAGCCGTGGCACTGTCCTGCAGGGATCCGCGGTGATCCTCGGGCAGCTGATCGATGATCGTCCTCGCCTCCGCGAGGTCGGCGATGGCATCGTCGATGGCGGCCTGGTCGGTGAGGTCGCGCGAGGTGATCCCCGCGAGCAGCTCCTGCGCCTGGACGATCGCCTTGACCACGTCGAGCCGCTGGGACAGCCAGTCGGCGTCGGTACCGGCGGGGAGCTTGGCGATCGCGGCTTCGGCGGCCTGGATCGTCTCGGCCGATGGATTGGCCTCCGCGGCGGCGACCGCCTCCCGGGCGGCCGTGAGGATTTGACCTGCGACGATCGCCTTCACCGCGTTGAGCCGCTGGGTCAGCGCGTCGGCGTCAGTGCCGGCGGGGAGCTTGACGATCGCGGCTTCGGCGGCCTGGATCGTCTCGGCCGACGGGTGGGCCTCCGCGGCGGCGACCGCGTTCAACGCGTCCTCGAGCGCCTCATCCTCACCGCCGGCGATGTCGACGCTCATCGACCCGACGATGAGGGGCAGGTTACTGGCGCCGACGATCCGCATGTCGGCGTTGCCGTTCTGCCGGTTGCGGAACATCACCTGCGGCATGTCGAGCGTCACGGTCTGCCAGGTGTTCACCATCTGCGAGCTGATCTGCACGCGTGTGGTGCTCTGGTAGGCCGACCCGGTGGCCGCGGAGTCGTACTGAAGGACGAACGAACCGGACACCGGAGACCGGTACTCGATCGTCGCCTTGCCGTCGTACGGCCCGCCCTGGATGAACTTGTCGTCGACCACGAGGTAGAGGTTGTTGCCGCTGTTGAACGTGTTCTTGTCCACCTGCAGGGCGCGGCGGCCGTCGACGGTGATCTCGTGGGCCGGGCCGCTCTCGTAGGGCAGCCAGTTCAGCCCGTTGGGCTCGCCGGAGAAGTCCATCGACACGTGGGTCACGGTCGGCTTGGGCGGAGCGACGTCGATCTTCACCCCGGAGATGGCGAGCGGGAGGTTGGCCGGGGCCGACAGACGCATGTCGGCGCCGCCGTTCTCCCGGTTGGTGAACCGGATGTCGGGAATGTCGATCGACGCCGTCTGCCACTGGTTCACCTGGTCCGCGCCGATCGTCACCGACGCCGACTTCTGGTACGCGGAGCCGCTCGTCGCGGAGTCGTACTGGAGAGCGAACGTGCCCGGGACGGGGGAGCGGTAGGCGAAGGTCGCCGTGACCGCGTACGGTCCGCCGGAGATCGCCGTGTCGTCGACGAACATGTAGAGCTGGTTGGCGCCGCCGAACGAGTTCTTCTGCAGGACGAGCGCCTTCCGGCCGTCGACCGTGGTCTCCTGGAAGGGGCCGTCCTCGTAGTTCTTGTACGTCAGTCCGTCAGTCTTGTCGGCCGCGAGGTCGAACGAGACGCTGTACTTGTTGGGGGTCGGGTTCTGCCCGGGGTCGGGGTTCGGGTCGACCCAGTCGGAGCGCTCGGCCACGTACGCCTTGCCCTGGGCGTCCTTCTTCAGGATGAAGTAGTAGTCGACCTTGCCCGGCAGGGTGACGAACTCGGCCTTGAGGGAGTCCTTGGTGATGGTCAGCCGCATCGCGCCGAAGTCCGTGGCCTCGCGGTAGAGACTGCCCGGAGTGGTGCTGAACAGGGGCGTGATGCCCTCGCCGCCGTTACCGGTGATCGCGATGTTGTAGCCGTCGGAGGTGACGATGTGCTCGGCGTGGTGGTCGTGGCCGGCCAGGATCAGGTCGACGCCCGGCGTCATCATCCACGCGCGGTCCGGGTTGTTGCCCGCCTTGCCGGAGGAGTAGATGGGCTGGTGGCCGCCGGAGAGGACCCACGCGGCGGTGCTTTTGTCGACCGTGTTCTTGTACTGGTTGTAGATGGGCGGCATCGTGGTGCCCGACGACGTCTGGCAGTTGACGTCCGGGTTGAGGAAGTCCACCAGCCCGTTGCCGAACCCGGCCACGTAGGCCACCGGGACCTTGAAGAAGTCCACGCTGGGCTGGACGCTCTCCGGGGTGCAGCCGTTGCCGTAGTCGTGGTTACCCATGATGGGGAAGAACTTGCCCGCGTCGATGTCGGCCTTGTAGGGCGCCTGGGCTTTGACGACCTCCTCGGGGCGGCCCTGCTGGTAGGAGTTGTCCCCGACGGTCAGGATGTAGGCCGGATTCCACGAGTGGACCATGTCGGCCACCTGGTTCTCCGAGGCGCAGGCCCGGTCCACCCCGCAGCCACCGTAGTCGCCGATCACGGCAAGGACCATCTGATCCTGTGGCGGCTTGCCGGGGTCCACCGCCGGGGTGATCCGCTGGAGCTCGCTTCCGGTTGCCTGGGCCACCTGGGCCGCCTGAGGCGCTGCCTGGGCCACCTGGGGGATGACCGGGGTGATCGCCGCAGCCACCCCCACAAGTGTCAACAACGCTCTTTTCGTGAATGACACGTATCCACCTCTATGGATTTCGCGCGGCCATAGTCGGGCTGGACACTAGATCACACATCGGACGAGAGAGTGAAGACGTAACGAATAGGTGCATACGATCGCATGACACGCATCGTGGCGGAGAAGTCCGCACTTCGAAGCAGTACCACCTCGCTGTCGGTGGGCCGGGCGTCGTTCCCGAGAGCGCCGGCGCTCCGGCGGCTACCGGCGTGGCCGCGCCCGCATGCTTTCTTGCTTGAGCGAATGCTCTGACCACACAAAAGCGACACACAGCCAAATAAGCCCTTAAAATAGCTCAAATAAGTATGCTTTGGAGATAGAATTCGGACGTGTCCGGCACGCCGGGGACCACGAAGAAGTAGCCGCCGCCGAACGGCGAGATGTAGTCGACCAGCGGCTCGTCCACCAGGCGCATCTGCACCGCCTCGAACTGCCGGTGCAGATCCTGCTGATAGCTGGTGAAGAGCAGCCCGACGTCGAGGTTGCCCACGTCGTCCACGCCCCGGTCGTAGTTGAAACTGCGGCGCAGGATGCGACTGTCGTCCGTCTCGGGCTTGCGCGGGTTCGCCAGCCGGATGTGGCTGGTGATGGGGATGGCCTTGCCCGCCGGGTCCAGCTCGTATCGGGGAACGTCCTGCTCGTGAGCGCCGTCGAGCGGTGCGCCGGTGTCCCTGGTCCGGCCGAACATCTGCTCCTGCTCGCTTATCCCCACCCGGTCCCAGAACTCCACCAGCATCCGGATCAGCCGGAAGGCGACGTAGCTGCCGCCCGTGGTCCAGGCCGTCTCGGGCCTCTCGTCCCGCACCCACACCAGCCGGTCCATCTCGGCGGCGTCGTTGGTGTCGGGATTGGAGATGCCGTCCTTGAAGCCCATGAAGTTGCGCGGCGTGCCGCTGGGCCGCGGCGGGCTGACGAACCCGTTCATCCGCCAGCGGACCTGCATCGCCCCCCGGGTGTGCCGGGCGAGGTCGCGAAACGCGTGCAGGACGGTGTCGTCGTCGTCCGCCTCAAGTTGCAGGCTGAGGTCGCCGTGGCACCAGGCCGGATCCAGGTCGTCGTTGGGGAACACCGGCATCTGGACCAGGCCGGCGGGCTTGCGGGAGGCCAGGCCGTACCGGTCGTCGAAGAGGGATGCGCCGAGGCCGAGCGTGACGGTCAGGGCCCCGGCGGGCACGTTCGGTCCGAGGATCCCCGAGTCGGCGGGCGGCGCGGTGATGCCCGGTTCCGGCGGGACGCCGCCGGTCGTCAGGCTGCGCGCCCGGTCGGTGAGCGTGCGGAACAGCTCCGTCAGCTCGGCCTTGCCGTCGGCGACGATGTCGAAGGCCGCGACGACCGTCCTGCGCCGGGCGGGGTTGAGGATCCCCGCCTGGTGGGGGCCATGGAACGGGGGTACCGGCGGCGCGCCCGCGTCGGCGCCGGCCTGCGCGGTACGGGCGACGGCGCCGGCGATGCCGGTGGCCAGCGCTCCGGCGAGAAACGTCCTGCGGTTGTAGCCGCTCACTGTGTCCGCCTGGGGAAGAGAATCTCGGCGACCGGGGCGAGCTCTTCCAGCAGCTCACCGACCGCGCCGTTGATGGTTTTACGGACCCGGTGGTCCAGCTGGTCGACGGGCGTCCACGTGTCGCCGTGCTTCTGGGCCGCGAGCAGCGTTTCCACCCGGTCCAGGTGGGCGTCGACCTGCTTCAGCCCGGGATAGCGGCCCTGGAGCAGCGGCCGCAGCACGGCGAGGGTCTCGCGGGTGCCCTGGAGGTTGGCGGCCGCGGTGGCCAGCGTGGTGCCGCTGCCCTGGTCGGATCGTCCGGACAGCTCGAACTGGAGGGTGTTCTCCAGGATCTCGTGCGCGCGCAGGGGCAGGTCGGCCGGGTCGAGCCGCTCGTCGGGGAAGTCGTCGCACAGCGCCTTGACGTCCTGGTACAGCCGGTCGGCGATCGGGCGCAGCGTCTTCGCGGACTCGTCGTGCCACAGGCCGTACTCGACCCGGTGCAGGCCGGTGAAGTTCTTGTCGTGGACGCCGCCGGGCAGGCCCGCGGGACGCCCGTTGATCTCGCCGTCGAAGTCGCCGAAGGTGCCGTAGGCGGAGCCGAGGCTCTCGTAGGCCAGATGGGCGGGCAGCCACGCCCTCCTGGCGGCGGTCAGATCCCCCCGGTCCACGGCCTTGGTCAGCGCCTCGGTCTTGGCCCGCAGGGTCTTCAGCCCGCCGGTCACGTACTCGGTGTACGCCTGCGCCGGGGCGAACAGGTCGTTATCGGAGATCGGGACCGTCGCCGGTCCACCGGGGGCGTTGCCCACCACCGTGACGGACGGCCCGACGATCAGGTCCCGCTCGTCCACGTCGCACCGGATGGCGTACGTCCCCTGGGTCAGGCTGACCCGCAGGGGCCGGGTCACCCCCGGGGCCAGTCCTTCCAGTTCGGCATGTACGGCACCGCCGGGCACGTCGACGAGATCGACCCCCGAGGAGACGTCCCCGGTGTTGGTGACCATGATGATCTGGGGGCCGGCCTGCGGATTCGTCCAGCCCTCGCCGCAGTGGCTCGCGCCGATCTGGACCGTCGGATTCGCGCTCGCCTGGGCGTTCGCGGGAGCGGACGTGGACGGTGAGGCGTGTTCGTCGGCACCGGCCGTCGAGCATCCGGCCGCGAGAAAGAGCGACGCCGCAATCACCGCGCCCGGCCGCCTAATATCCACGATCAGCTCCTGATAAATCGCCACAAAAAGGGCGAGCACAGGCTAGTCGCTATATATGGCGCACCAAGTTCTATTGCATGACACGTGGCGGCAAGTTCACGCAGCCATCATCTGGCGTTCCCCTGTCCCCCGCTGCGACAGGGCGATAGATCAGCGGAACACGGGGCACGAGACACCGGCCCACTACCAGTTACGCAGCTTGTGAACGCTTGAGGACGGCGGCGACGCACCCCCTTGGGTGGGCGGCTCGCGCTTGTGGTTCATCGCGTCTGTTTCTGACCTACCGGGTCGCGACCGGGTGGTACCGCACATTCACTGCGGCCGAGGGGTCGTCGCCGTTGGACAGCTCGAGCCGGACGGGGGCGCCCCCGAGGTTGTCGAACAGCCGGATCCCGTCGCCGAGCAGCACCGGCGCGATGTGCAGGTCGATCTCGTCGATCAGTCCGAGATCGAGGAGCTGCCGGCCGATCGTGGGCGAGAAGACCTCGAGGTTCTTGCCGCCGGCGGCCTCCAGTCCGATCCGGACCGCCTCAGCCACATCGCAGCCCAGGAAAGTCACACCGTTGGCGGGCGGCGCGTCTTCGGGATGGTGCGTGAGGACGAACACCGGCCCCTGCCACGCGCCGCCGTAGATGCCGCTGACGTCGGGGTGGGCATCGAAGCCATTCCGACCTCCCAGCACGGCCCCGGTCGTCTCGACGTACTCCTCGACAAGGCCAGGGCGGAGCGAGAACCCCGTCATCCAGTCCATCGCGTGGTTCGGCCCCGCCACGAACCCGTCCAGCGACATCGTGAAGTGCCAGAGCACCTTGCCTCCGGCGGTCTGCCGTTCCGTGTCCGCCGACGCGGTGGACGTGGTGTCGACGCTCTGCGGGGTCTCTGGGGTGGACATGATCGATCCTCTCTTCAGCCGATTTCATACGGTTCGACGATGGGCAGGTCGTAGGTGCGGCGCACGCTGTTCCCTATCCGGGCGAGATCGGTGCCATAGACGTGCAGGGATACGCCGACCGACGGGCCCAGGCTGGTGACGCGGTGGATGTCGCCGGGAGGGGCGAAGCCGCTCACCGTCCCCGCCTGGTCGGTGCGGGTCCCCGTCAACAGCAGGGCCTGGCCGCTTTCGTCGAGACTGAACCGTTCCTCGTACTCGGTGCCGGCGACGACCGCGACGGCGCACCAGGTCGTGTGGTCGTGCACGCTGGTCGCCTGTCCGGGCCGGGAGATGAGCGCGACGACGGAGAAGCTGCCGTCGGGCTCGACGTGGAGCACTTGGCTCCGGTCACTCCCTTGGCGTGCCTGGGCCGGGACCTCGCGCAGGACCTCGTCGGCTGGAGGGAGCTTCCCGCTCAGGCCGACGACGACGGCGTCGACCACGACCTGCCAGTCGGCAGGGATCCGAGTCGCGGCGCGGATCGCGGCGTACATGCCTTCCAGGGAGGGCGTTTCCGGACCGGTCACGGCAGCCCGAGAAGTTTGCGTGGTTTTCATCAGATGTCCTAATGGTCGGTTGATGCGACGCTAGGCGGGGCAGGTGGCCCTGAGTAAGGTCCAGTTCCGTGGAAGTCGAGTGGTCCGGTTTCACCCCGGACGTCTTCATCCAGCTCGATCGCCAGAGCCCCGAGACGCTGGGTTCGCAGCTGCGGAGCGCCCTGCGAACAGCGGTCCGAGAGGGGCGGCTGCAAACGGGTGAGCGGCTGCCGTCGTCGCGAAAGCTCGCGGTGGACCTTGGGGTCTCCCGCGGCCTGGTGCAGGCGACCTATGAACAATTGGAGGCCGAGGGCTACCTGCGCGCCTTCGGCGGTTCGGCGACGCGGGTCGCGTTCAGCCCTCAGACGACCGTCCTCACACCTCCAGAGCCCGCACCTGCCGCCAGGCTGGAGATCGACTTCGCGCCGGGACGCCCTGACCTGAACAGCTTTCCGGCGCGCGACTGGTTGTGGGCATGTGGGGAGGCCACCCGCGCGGCCTCTGCCCGTGACATGGGTTACGGCGATCCCCGGGGCTCGATCAGGCTGCGAGAGGTCATCGCGTCGTACCTGCAACGTGTTCGCGGAGCGTTCGCGGGCGCGGACGACGTGGTGATCTGCAACGGGTTCACCCAAGGCGCCGCTCTCACTCTGGCCGCACTGCGAGCCGCGGGCACCACCTCGGTCGCCGTCGAGGACCCGGGTCACCTGGACATGCCTCTCCTCGTCCGCCGGGCGGGCCTGAACCCGGTCTTCGTCCCCGTCGACGACCGCGGCCTGGTCGTCGACGAGCTCGCCAGGACGAAGGCGACCGCGGTCATCGTCACGCCGGCCCACCAAACCCCGACCGGCGTCGTTCTCACCCCTGAGCGGCGGCTGGCACTGCTGCAGTGGGCCGAGCAGGTGAGCGGGGTGGTGATCGAAGACGACTACGACTCGGAGTTCCGCTATGACAAGCAGCCTGTCGGATCGCTCCAGGGCCTCGCGGCGGATCGCGTCGTGAGTGTCGGATCGGTCAGCAAGTCGCTCGCTCCCGCGATCAGACTGGGGTGGGTGCTGGCTCCACGGCACCTGGGTACGCGGATCGCGGAGGAGAAGCACCGCGCCGACCGCGGCTCTCCGACACTCGACCAGCTCGCGCTGGCCCGGCTGATGGAGTCGGGCAGGTTCGATCGCCATCTGCGCCGCATGCGCGGCGTGTACGCCGCGCGGCGCAACGAACTGGTCGTAGCTATCGGCGAGCATGCTCCCAACATCGAGCTGACGGGACTCGCCGCCGGCTTCCATGCCGTCGCCCAGCTCCCCGAGGGAGCCGACGAGGCGGAGATCGTCGACGCGGCAGCCCAGCGCTCCGTCGGGCTGCAAGCGCTCGGTCGATACCGATCGCCGAACGGCGAGGGCTCGCCGGGGATCGTGTTCGGCTTCGGAGGCGTCAACGAGGCCGCGATCAGACGCGGGATCGCGGCCATCGGCGACCTACTGCGGCAGGGATGAGATGTTCCGTCACTGTTTCGCCGCAACGCGAGAGATCTCCGCGACTGTTGGCACTGCTGGAACATGAAATCCCGGTTCAGGCCGGATCCATGTAGTCGCGGACGCGCATGATCACTTGGCGCGGTACGCGGCCGTGCCGAGGTCGCGAGCGCCGGTCACGTGTCGTCGATCGGGATCGAGACGAATAGGGCAGTGCCCTTTCCCGCGGGACTGTCGATGTGGATTCTGCCGCCGATGGCCTGAACCCGGTCCATGAGACCGATGAGTCCCGACCCGTGCTGAGGGTCGGCTCCTCCGATCCCGTCGTCGCGAACCGAGAGCTTGAGTAACGCGCCCTCCACAGTGAGATCGACATGGACCACGGAGGCGTGCCCGTGCTTGGCCGCGTTGGTCAGCGCTTCCGACACCACGTAGTAGGCGGCCACCTCGATGCGTTCCGCCAGGCGGCGGGAGACGTTTACGTTGAGCTCGACCGGGATGGCGGAGCGGCGCGCGAGGGCTTTCAGGGCGAAGGCGATGCCGCCGCTGGAGAGGATGGCCGGATGGAGACCCCGAGAAAGCTCCTGTAGTTCCTCGACCGCGGCGGACAGACCGGAGGCGACACGTGAAACCTGTTGCTTGAGCTGGTCCTGTTCGGGAGGGACGGCGGCCTCCGCCATCCGCACGTCGAGCGCGAGCGAGACAAGGCGCTGCTGCGTGCCATCGTGCAGATCGCGCTCGATGCGGCGGCGGGATTCGTCGGCGGCCGCGACGACCCGGGCACGGGAAGCGGCCAGCTCGGCGCGGCTCTCGGCGTTGGCGATGGCGGTGGCGACGAGTTCGGTGAACTCGAGCATCCGCTCCTCGGTGTCATCGGGCAGCGGCTCGGGCGCGGCCGAGAAACCGGTGGCCACGCCCCAGAGGCGCTCCTCGACCATGATGGGACTGCCGACCGAAGAGGTGATCCCCTGATCCCTGGCCCACGCGGGGATGGCGGCGGAGCGCTTGTTGCCCGTCACGCGTGCCGGCCGTCCGGTCCGCGATACCAGTGCTGAGACACTCTCATCCTGAATCGGCCAGCGTGAGCCGAGCGGCGGCGGGGACTGCGGGGCGCCGGGTCTGCTCCACGCGCCGACGACCGTCACCGTCTCGTCGGCTTCGTAGCGTTTTATCGCCGTGCAATCCGCTTCCAGGATGTGGCCCATTTCGGCGGCGACGGCGCCGAACACCACAGACGGTGAGGCTGCCTGGGCGACGACCGTGGCGACGCGCCGCAACGCGGCCTGTTCCTCCGCGATGCGGTGGAGCTCGCCGCGGCTCACCTCCAGAGAGGTGGCCATGGTGTTGAACGAACGTTCAAGCACGCCGATCTCGCCTGGGGCGGTCGCGGGCATCCGCATGCTCAGGTCTCCGTCGGCGAGGTGGCGGGCCATGACGGACGCGCGCCGGACAGGCCGGACGATCGACCGGATCATGTAGCCGTCGAAGGTGAGAACGAGGAGGACCGATGCCGCGACACCGGCCGCTGCGGCCAGGGCGGCCTGGCGACCGGCGGCGGCGGCGCGCTCCTGGCGTTCGGTGAGAAGGTGCCGCTCGAAGGCCACGAAGCGATCGAATTGGCTCCGGATGGAGTCGATGCGGCGTTTGCCCTCTTCGGTCACCGCTACGGTGCGCACGGATGCGGGGTCTCGCCGCCCGGCCTCCACGGTCGGAACCGAATAGTCGTGGATGTAGGTGTCGACGGCTCGCGTGATCTGCCGCGCCTGTTCTCTCTGCCCGGCGTCGCCGGCGAGCCGCTGAAGAGCGGCGGTTTGACGGGGGAGGGTGGCACGAGCGTGGCTCCACGGCTGGAGGAAGCGCGCATCTCCGGTTATGACGAACCCGCGCTGGCCGGTCTCAAGGTCGATGACGAGTCTCTCGACGTAGTTCGCGGTCACCAGCACCTCTCTGGAGCGCCTCCGGAGGTCCACCGCCTCGTCCAGACCTCTGATCGACAGGACGAGGACCGCAAAGGCGCCACCGATGAGGATCAAGAGCAGTGCACTCGCGACCACCGCACGTCGAGTGAGTCCGCCCCTCCCGACAGCCCATCGCCCACGGCGTGTAACGCGTACTCCCATGGTCACCCTCTGGACCAAGATTGTTCCTACTGGTCACCCTACGCCGCCGGAGAGCAGCGGACCGAGGCCGGATGCCTGACCAGTGGTGGCTCACATTCCCGGCCTCGGCGGCGTAGGCCAGGTCCCGCGCGGTTCCCCCTTCCCCCACCCTCGATCTACGACCTCAAGGCCCGATTGATCATTCAGGGGAAGTGATCGCCATCGTCGGCGACTGGCCCAAAATCTTGCCCTCGGCCCGCGGCCGTCGGCGCCACACGTCGGGGGAGGAGGAGGGCGAGATGAGGGGGCACTCGAACCGGGAGATCGCTGTCGACGCCCTGTTGCAGTATTCGGCCGTGAGGCGGCCCCCGGTCGAAGGCCGCCGTGTCGGTGCGCGGAGCGCCCGCGTCATGCAGGCGTCGCAGGGATCTTCTCTCTGAGCCAGTCGGCGAATGTCTGGGTGCCGCGGGGGCCGGGACCGGTCGGCAGCAGGCCGCCGTTGCTCATACCGCCGGGAAAGTACAGGGGCAGGACCGGGCGCCGGCGGGCGCCGCCCGCGGCGATGAGGCGCCGGGCCATGTCGACCAGCGACTCGACCTGCGGGCCGGCGAGCTCGGGAGCCATCGCCTGCGGCGATCCGACGGCGAGGTCGGCGAGGGCTTCGGCCACCTCCCGCGCGGCGATGGGCTGGACCCGTCCCGTCGGTACCACCGCGATCGGCCCCGGCACGCCGCTCAGCAGTTGACCCGCGAACTCGTAGAACTGCGTCACCCGCAGAATGGTCCACGGCACCGCCCCGTCCCGGACGATCTCCTCCTGCCGCAGCTTGCCCGCGTAGTACGGGCTCTTGACCCGGTCGACTCCCACGATCGACGGCGTCACGAGGTGCCGTACCCCGGCCCGCTCGGCCGCCCCGACGAGATGCCGCCCCGCCTTGTCGAAGAAGTCCACCGACACCGACTTGCGGTTCGTGATCTTGTTGCTGACGTCGATGACCGCCTCGGCCCCGGCCAGCGCCGCTTCCAGGCCGGACCCGCTCATCAGATCGACGCCCTGCCCGCGCGACAGCACAACGGGCGCATGTCCGCGAGCCCTCAGCGCCTCCACTACGAACCGCCCGACCACCCCGGTACCACCGGCAACCGCGATCTTCATGCCTACTCCCGTCCCTCTCTGCGCTGTGCTGTACAAGAGAAGGACCCGCGAGCCACAAGAATTGTGACAACTCGTTCCGTGGCCAGAATCACACCACTCCAGCCCAGGTGCCGCGTCACGAAGACCTCACGCCTGTCGTCATTTATGCATGAATCCTGGACACATCAAGAATTGGCTGCGAGGCGGGCTGCTCGCCCTGGCCGCGCTGCAGACGGTCGCCTCGGTTTGGCAGTACGCCTTTCCTCTCTCGTTCTACGACGACTTCCCGACGGTGAGCCTCGATCCCCCGTACAACGAGCACCTGATCTCCGACATCGGCGGCCTCGGGCTCGCGTTGACCGGCATGCTGTACTTCGCCGCCTGGGTGCTCGACAGCAAGGTCGTCTTGTCGGCGCTGATCGGCTACCTGATCTATGCGGCCACCCACTTCACCTTCCACGTCCGGCACTTCGACCACTTCTCGCTTCTCGAGGCCGTTGGAGTGGGCACCGGGCTCGGCATCGAGGTGGTACTCGCGCTCGTGCTCGTCTACATCGCCTGGCGAGTGCACCGGGCGGAATCCGCCGGCCACAGGGATGCGCTCCGATGAGTATTTGAGAGAAAGGCAACCCGGCTAGCAGGATGACGAGAGGTCACGCCTGCGGGGCCGGGGACGGGGGCTGCCTTCACAGCAGGATTGCCTGCTGCCGTCGACGACGGGGGAGCCTGCCCAGCGAAATCCTGAAGGAGGTCCGGGTGCAGGAAGGGGCAGTGAGGCACCTGGCAGAGCGCCCGGGACTGAAGCAACATTCGCCGCCCTTTTCCCACAGCTCGCACGGTAGGAGCTGGACATGTGCAAACAGAGCCCGCTTGGAGAATTTCTCAGGGCGAGACGACGGCTCACCACGCCCTGCGAAGCAGGGCTGCCGTGCGTTGACCGCCGGCGCAGGACGCAGGGGTTGCGCCGAGATGAGGTGGCAATGTCGGCCGGCGTCAGTCTCGACTACTACACCAGGCTGGAGCAGGGTAAACAGCGCACCCCGTCGGACCAGGTGATCGACGCGCTGGCGCGGGTCTTCCGGCTTGACGCGGCGGCCACCGCGCATCTCCACGAACTCGCGCGCCCCCGAGCATGGACGCCGAAGTCCACCCATCGGCCCGTTGCCCCGGACGTGGTCCAGCTGATTGAGCATTTGACGCACGCACCGGCATTCGTGGTGAACCACCGCTTGGACGTCCTCGTCCGCAACCGGCTGTCCGCCTCCCTGTGGGAGGGGTACGAGCACATCGACAACCTGCTTCGGTTCACCTTTCTCAATCCGCGATCCCGCGAGTTCTTCCTGAAATGGGAGGAGGAGGCCGCCTTCAAGGTCGCCCATCTGCGTGCCATGACGATGGTCGTCCAGGACCCGTCCGTGCGCGATCTCATTGAGGAGCTTTCAGACAACAGCGAGGACTTCCGCCGGCTCTGGGCACGTCACGACGCGGGCGTCACATCCCACGAACCCAAACGACTGTGCCATCGGAAAGTCGGCGACCTTGATCTCTGGCGTCAGAAATTCCGCATCGAGAATGCTCCCGGGTACCTCCTCTTCGTGGCCCAGGCCAAGCTCGGCTCCCCGTCGGAGCGCGCGCTCGCCGACATGGCCGCCCACTCGTAAGTGATCAGAAACTCACCAGTGACCACGATGTCCGCACAGTACACGCGAAAGTGCAATGAGTTAGCGCAAGCGAGGCTGCCGTCGCTGCTGCTGCGCCAGACTCCATCCTTGCCAATGGGTGTCTTGGCCGGCGCCGCCTGCGTTGCCGTGGTGACCCTGCTGCTCTTCCCGCTCCGGCAGTTTGTGCCCCCGCATTCGCTCGGCGTCGTTTATCTGCTCGGCGTGCTGTTGATCTCGACCGTGTTCGGCCTGGCGTCCGGCCTGGCGACCGCGGTGGCCAGCGCCCTTTCCTATGAGTACTTTCACCTGCCGCCCTTCTATAAGTGGACGCTGACCGGCAGTGGGGAACTGGTGACGACCCTGCTCTTCTTCGCCACCGCGCTGCTGGTGGGCTTCGTCGCGGACCTGGCCCGGTCACGGGCCGTAGAGGCCGAAGAACAGCGCCGCACGGCAGGCCTCGCCGCAGACCTCGCTCACCTGCTGCTGCGCGCGGAGGACCTGCGAACCGCACTGCCGGCAGCCGCACAGTGCCTGGCCCAGGCGCTCGAACTGCGCTACGCGGCGATCGAGCCCGAGGTGGTCCCCGCCGACGAGCACCACGCGGCACTCCCGCTTCGCGACGGCGCCACTCAAATAGCCACCCTCCTGATCCCCGTCGACCTGCCCGAGCCGACGCTGCGGCGGCTGCACCGGCAGGTGGTGCCGTCGTTGCAGGCCCTGCTGGCCGCGGCATGCGACCGCGAGGCCGTCGCAGAGGAACAGGCCGCGCTTCGGCGCGTCGCGACGCTGGTCGCCGGCGGAGCCGACCCATCCGAGGTGTTCAACGCGGTCACCCGCGAGATGGGCCGCATCATGGGCACGCGATACACCGACATGAATCGGTTCGAGCCCGACGGCACGTTAACCGTGCTCAGCCACTGGGATGATCATGGCTGCCGGGACCACTTCGTGCCGCTGGGCTCGCGTCGGCCGATCGAGGACATGCCTGTGGCGAAGCTGGTGTGGCACACCAGGAAACCGGCGCGGCGCAGTACGGACGACGACGACGCCGCCGGCGAGTTCCTCAGGCGCGCCCGCGAGTGGGCGCTCGGCTCGGTGGTCGGCAGCCCGATCATGGTCGAGAACCAGCTGTGGGGCGTGATGATCGCATTTTCGCGCGCAGAGGACCCGCAACCCGAGGCGATCGAAGAGCGCATGATGAAGTTCACCGAACTCCTCGGGACCGCGATCGCCAATGCGCAGAGCCGAGCCGAACTCACCGCCTCCCGCGCCCGCATCATCGCGGCCGCAGACGAATCCCGCCGCCGTATCGAGCGCGACCTGCACGATGGAGCACAGCAACGCCTTGTCACGCTCGGGCTGGAACTGCGGGCGGCCGAAGCCATCGTGCCACCTGACCTCAAGTCCCACCTGTCGCACATGGTCGAAGGTCTGGCCGGCGCTATCGAGGACCTGCAGGAACTCTCCCGTGGCCTGCACCCGGGGATGCTGTCCAAGGGGGGCCTCTGCCCGGCCCTCAAGATGCTGGCGCGCCGCTCCTCAGTGCCGGTCGAGCTGGACGTAGGCAATGTCCGGACGCAGCCCGAGCGTGTCGAAGCCGCCGTCTATTACATCGTTTCGGAAGCACTTACGAACGCGGCCAAGCATGCACAGGCCTCAGTAGTTCACATCGACCTCAGCGTTGACGACACGGCCGTGCGGCTCCGCGTCCGCGACGACGGAATCGGAGGCGCCGACCCCCGCAACGGCTCGGGGCTCATCGGCCTCAAGGACCGTGTTGCGGTGATCGGCGGCGACATGGAAATCAGCAGCCCGGTGGGAAGCGGGACATCGCTCCTCGTCACAATTCCCTGCTGAGGCAGAGCCAAGAGGCGTGGGCGTGGCGGAGGCCTGGTACCACCCCTGGCTTCGGGTCATGGGTGCGGCAGACGACGCTTCATCGTGCCCGCCCTTTCCTCTGGCTGAGCCGGACGGTGGGCTGCGTGCCTTCGGCGGTACGACACCGCCTTGACACGGTTGCCGCATTCGGCCATCCCGCACCAACGCCGGGTGCCGCCGCGGCTGCTGTCGATGAAGAGGCGAGTGCAGTCGACGCGATCGCATTCTCGGATGCGATCGGCGTCCGGTCCGCCTAGAAGCTCCACAGCGTCGCGGGCGAGGGTCGACATCACGGACTGAAGGTCACCTTCCCGCCGGAGGGAACGATCGGCGGACAGGCGGACGCCGGTGGGTGGTCCCGATGCCTCCTCCTCCAGGATGCGCAGGTCGTTCGCGCTCCATGGCATACCGCGGAGATGGCCGACGACGAGCCGGTAGATCGCCTCTCTCAGCCGCAACACGCGTCGCAAACCGTCAGGATCCATATCGACGGGGAGATGCACGATGCCGGCATCCACCGCCCAGGTCGCGAAGGTCACGGGAACGTCCAGCAGTTCCTCCGGACGGCTCGTCCGCCATTTACGCGTACCGAGGAAGTCGAGGGACGGCCGTCCACTGACGTAGACAAATGCCACGCCATCACTCTGAAACGGCGACATCGGGCGGCGCAAGCGAGCCGGGTGGCAGGCGTGGCTCTTTTTGCCTGTACATGAATGTCGACCCGGATCCTTGCGCCAGGCTTTACGTCACCGCCTTGACAGGTGACGGTCGATGCAGGCACCTTGGAGTAACCGGCTGAGCTGGTGACGATAGGGCGTCACACACGTGCGGTCCACCGGATGGTCTTCCGGTCGCCGAATCCCTTGTCCAGCAGCCGGCAGGTTCCGGCCGACGGGTCACGCCCCGGTGGATCCACCGTGCCAGGCATTTCTCCGTGGAGCTCGCGCGTTTCGGAGCGTGGCCGGAGGCCGTGGTTCGGGAGCGATCCGTCCCAGCACTCACAACGATGAGAAATCGGCGGTGCGGTCCCTTGCAGAGAAAGCCCGGAAACGATTTCCGGGGATTCGCATGGCAGGAGACGGACATGTGCGCCAGCAGCCCGCTTGGAGAGTTCCTCAAGGCGAGACGACGACAGACCACCCCTGCTCAGGCGGGTTTGTCTCATGTCGAGTACCGCCGCAGGACGCCGGGGTTGCGCCGCGATGAAGTGGCGCTCTTGGCGGGCGTCAGCATCGACTACTACACGCGGTTGGAGCAGGGCAGACAACGCAGTCCGTCGGAGCAAGTGATCGACGCGCTGGCGCGGGTCCTCTGTCGCGACGCGGACGCCACCGCGCATCTCCACGAACTCGCGCGTCCCCGGGCAGGCCTTCCGGAGTGCACCCATCGGCCGGTCGACCTGCACGTGGTCCAACTGATGGAGCAATGGACCCATGCGCCGGCCTACGTGGTGAACCACCGCCTGGACGTCCTGGCCCGCAACCGCATGGCGGCCGCCCTGTGGGAGGGGTACGAGCACACCGACAACCTGATGCGGTTCACCTTCCTCAACCCGCAATCACGTGAGTACTTTCTGGAATGGGAGGGCGAGGCCGCCTTCAAGGTGGCCCATCTGCGCGCCATGACGGTGGCGGTCCGCCACGACAAGTATCAGCGCAAGCTCATCGAGGAGCTTTCCGACAAGAGCGAGGACTTCCGCCGGCTGTGGGCACGCCACGACGTGCGCGCTACGGTGCGAGATCCCAAACTCCTGCGGCACCGGAAGATCGGCGACCTGACCCTCTGGCGCCAGATGTTCTCCATGGAGACCGCTCCCGGCCATCACCTTTTCGTCTCCCAGGCTGAGCCGGGCTCCTCGTCAGAGCACGCGCTCTCCAGGCTGGCAGCCATGGGCCCGGGCGAGTGACAGCGTTTTCCGTACAGCTCCCAGGGCCCGCGCGAGCGCCTGTAGTCCAAGATCTGCGCGGACAGTCCATGTACGGGCTCGGGTGCTACGTTGACCGCGTATGAATATCCGAAAGATTTCGACCACGGATTACCACACAGCCGGTGAGCCGTTTCGGATCGTCAGCGATCCTCCCGTGGCCATCGAAGGCGCGACTGTAGCGGAAAAGCGCATGTTCGCGATCAGCGACCCACACGTCGACGGCCTGCGCAGGCTGTTGTGCTTCGAGCCGCGCGGGCACGCGGATATGTATGGCGGCTTTCTCACCGAGCCTGATGACGAAGGCGCACATTTGGGAGTGCTCTTCTGGCACAAGGACGGCTTTTCCACGGCATGTGGTCACGGGACCATCGCGCTGGGTGTGTGGGCGGTGCAGAGCGGGCTCGTCAAGCCTGACCCGTCGGGTGTTACGGACGTACGCATCGACGTGCCTTCCGGGCGGGTGACCGCGCGTGTCCACGCCGAGGGAGAGCGGATCACCGGGGTGGACTTCCTCAGCGTTGCCAGCTACCGCCTCCACAAGCAGATCGGGATTTCGACCTCGCGCGGCGAGGTGGTCGTCGACATCAGCTTCGGCGGAGCGACATATGCGCATCTCGATGCCTCAAGCATCGGCCTCAGCGTCGTTCCGGAGAATTACCCCGAACTCATCGCCGTGGGTCGTGAGATCAAATGGCTGCTCAACGACACTGATTACGCGACGCATCCTTTGGACGATCGGCTGAACGGTATCTATGGCACCATCCTCTTCGAAGGGCTCGGCGTGGATGACGCAGGCGATCTCCATCAGCGCAACGTCACCGTCTTCGCCGACGGCGAGGTCGATCGTTCGCCCTGTGGATCGGGCACCTGTTCACGAGTGGCCGTGCTCGCATCGGACGGCGTACTCCAGCCCGGGCAGCGGCTCGTCCACCACTCCATCGTCGGAACACGATTCCTTGCACGAGTCACGGGCGAGGTTCCGGTCGCGGGCCGTCAGGCATTTCTGCCGGAGGTCACCGGCATGGCGTTCCGGACCGGCCGGCACACTTTCGAGATCGATCCCGAGGACTCACTCGGCGAAGGGTTCGTCCTGCGGTGACATACACGCCGTTTCCCTACATCGGCCCTGAACAGATCGCCGCTCTTGCGTCACCGCGTGAGGCCGTTGAGGCCGTCGAGGCGGCGCTGCGTGCGGGGTTCGACCCCGCCGATGATCCCGCGCGAAGCCACGTCGACGTCCGTCACGGGCAGTTCCTCATCATGCCCAGCGAACGTGCGGACAGTGCCGGGGTAAAGATCGTTACAGTCGCGCCGCACAACAGCGGTACCGGCCTGCCACGAATCCAGGGCCTGTACGTGCTCTTCGACGCCGTGACGCTCACCCCCAAAGCCCTGCTCGACGCCCCCGCACTGACCGCACTGCGTACTCCCGCCGTCTCGATGGCGGCTGTCAGACCCGTGCTGACGCGAACGACTGAGCCCCTGAACGTCGTCGTTTTCGGCGCCGGACCTCAGGGTGTCGGGCACGCCGACACGCTGAAATCGGTGCTGTACGGGACGCGGGAGATCTCAAGCGTGACCTATGTCGTGCAACGTCCCGAGGCGCATACCGCACTGCGGCACGCTGACGTTGCGGTCGTCGCGACCGGCGGTCGCCATACCGCGAACGTGGTTCGCGACGCGGACGTGGTGGTGTGCGCCACAACGTCCCGCCGACCGGTTTTCGATTCGTCTCTCGTACGCGACGACGCGGTCGTGATCGCCGTGGGCTCCCACGAGCCCGACGCCCGGGAGGTCGACGCGGGCTTGTTGCGGCGTGCGCAGGTCATCGTCGAAGACGTGACGACGGCGCTGCGCGAATGCGGCGACGTGGTGATGGCCATCGGAGAGAACGCCATCACTCGAGAGCATCTGATCACGATGCGTTCAGTCGTCTCCGGAGAGGTGGAACTCGCGACGGACCGGCCCGTTCTGTTCAAGAGCGCAGGTATGTCCTGGCAGGATCTCGTCGTTGCCGAAGCGATCGTCTCCCGGCTGGATGAGAGCCGTTGAATTCCCGACGTCGCCGCCAGGGAGCAGACGCGACCGTCGGCGAGCGCGGGGTCCGTCGGAGATCGTTTGTGGCACGTGGCCAGACCCGATCTGATCAGGCGAGTCAATGTCGGAGACGGCGCGATGAATAGAAGTTCGACCCGAAAACTCCTCGAGTCATAACTAAGTGTAGCCATTCGCTACTCTCCGTAGTAACCTCAGAGACCCAACTCATCTCCCCACCTGGAAGATCGGTAAGGGAGCGAAATGCCGTCCTCGCATCTCCCATCGCCGGACCAGTCAGGCCTTGAGGCGTGGATCCGGCAACTGCTCCGTCTCACAGGAGCCTGTGCGATCGCTGAGCCCCACGCGGACTTCTCGGCTCTCGTGGACGCCTCTGGGTGCGAACCGCTGATTTGAAAGCCGTGGCCACCATTGACCGGATGGGGGACCGCCATCCGTCGTCAACGCGCCAGCCGCAGCAGAACTACTCCCGTCCTCGTTCCGCGAAGTAGTCGGCGATCTCGACGAGCAGGATGAACCACTACTACGCCGTAGCCGCGCTTCGGCGCGACGCGAGATGAATGAGCACCGAGCCGAGGACCAGCAGGAGGGCGAGTGCGGCGTAGCCATGAGCGAGGGTGACGAGGGTGGCAACGGCAGCGACCAGCAGCGGGCCGCCCGCGTCGCCGAGTTCCCGTCCCAGCTCGGCAGCGCCCATGGTCTGCCCGAGCCGTTCGGCCGGGGTCGCGGCGGCGAGGGCGGCGAAGCCGAGCGGAGTGATCAGCCCGGTTCCGACGCCGATGAGAGCGGCGGCGGACAGTATGCCGGTCAGCCCCGGCAGCGTCGCGCACCCCAGGCCGGCGGCGGTGATCAGCAGCCCTGCTGTGATACCGCCGCGTGCGGTTAGGCGCCCGGCGTCCAGCGCGCGCCCGGCCTTCGGCTGGACGAGGGCGGCGCAGCCGGCGAGCACCGACACCGCGGCGCCGGTGGCTACGGTGCCGAGGCCTGTCGCCGCGCCGGAAACGGGGAGGAAGCCGACCCCTGCCGACAGCGCGGCGGTCGCCGCGGCCAGCGCCGCCGTGGGGGCCAGGAAAGCCGGATTGACCAATCGCCGGGCCAGGTCCAGCACCGTCTGCCGGGCCTTCGGCAGCGGGGGCACGGCCGGGACCGTGAGCGCTCCCCATACGGCGACCGCTGCGCCCAGCACTGCCAGCACGCCGAACAGCAATCGCAGTCCTCCCGCCCACACCAGTGCCCCGCCGAGAAGCGGGCCGAGGGTGTAGCCGATGGACTTGTAGAAGCCGTAGGAGCCGAATGCCCGGCCGTGTCTGGCCGCGGGGTTGAGCCGGGCGACCAGTGCGGAAGCCGAGGGCGAGAAGGCGGAGGCCGCGGCGCCTTGACCGAGACGAGCCGCCCACAGCCAGCCAGGGCTGTCCGCCACGACGTACAGGAAGGAGGCGCCGGCGAAGGCGACGAGTCCGCCCAGTAGTACCGGACGGGTGCCGATGCGGTCCGCGAGTGTGCCGAACAGCGGCTTGAGCACCACCTCGGCTCCGTCGTACAGGGCCAGCAGGCCGCCGAGCACCATGAGCGAGGTGATCGCGTCCTCGGAGAATCCGCCCAGGTTGGCCGCGATGCCGTGAGCGCCGAATGCGGTGGTGAATCCCGCCGCGTACAGCGGCCACATCTGCCGTCGCGGTGCGGCCTGAGGAGTGTCGGCGGCTGTCTGCGCTGAGGTCATCGTGGTGTTCCGTGCAGGGCGTCGAACACGCGCTCGGCGTAGTCCTCACAGGCTGCAGCGCATTGCTTGAGGCGTGCGCCGGCCTCTGCGGCCTCAGGTGCGCCGAACACGTCGCGGGCCGTCAGATCTCGGTGCCAGCGCCGGAGCCGCTCCAGGCTCTGCTCCTCTTCCTCCAGTTCGGCCAGCGTGAACTTGCCGGTGCGGATCTCCTTGGCCAGTTCCTGTTCGAACGTGCCGCAGTCGGCCAGGAACTCCGCCCAGTCTTCCGATCGTGCGGCGGTGAACATCGACTGAAGGCGTTCGGCGTCCTCTGGCTCGCGCCCAGATGCCCGCAGTGTCACGGTTTGCCCACCGGCCTGGTTGGTCAGCTTGCACGCTCGCGCGAGGCCGTCGGCGAAAGCCGGGACGTCCGGTACGGCCCACAGTCCCTGACCGAGTGACAACGCGCCGATCCTGCGGAGTTCCCGCCAGACGGCCACCCGGTGCCGGGATGGTTCGACCGGCAGCTTGATCAGGAGGACCAACCAGGAAGGCGGCGCTTTAACGTGTGCCACATCATCGAATGTAGCAATCGTTACATTGCCGGGTACGCGCTGCCCTGGCGCCAGCTGTTATTCGGGGTTGCGGCGGGTGCGATGTCGTCGAAGGCGTATGGCCGCGTAGGCGGTTATGGCGAGGATCAGGCCGCCGAGGGCGTACCACTGGTAGCGATGCACCCCGGCCTCGATTGAGGTGAGGTGGTCGCCGGCGAGATAGCCGAGGGTCGCCCAGACCCCGACCCACAGGGCGGCTCCGGCGGTGTTGTAGGCCAGGAATCGGCGCCAGGGCATGCCGGTGATGCCGGCGATGATGCCGTTGAGCTGGCGTAGTCCCTCGACGAATCTGGCGATCACCACGACCTCGGCGCCGTGGCGGGTGAAGAACTGCTCGGCTCGGGCGAACCGGGCGGGGGTGAGGAGCATGTAGCGGCCGTAGCGGGTGACCAGACGACGGCCACCGGTGCGGCCGATCGCGTAGCCGATGCTGTCGCCGGCGATCGCGGCGAGGAACCCCGCAGCGGCGACCACGGCGATGTTGAGGTGATCGGTGCCGGCGTAGGCGGCACTGACAACAAGGACTGTCTCGCCGGGCACGGGGACTCCGAAGTCTTCCAGCAGCACCAGGGCTGCGACCGCCAGATAACCGTAGTGAGCGATCAGCTCCGACAGTGAGGGGAGCACGCCGGACATCGCCACAGTCATGGGTTGCCGCTCCTTTCCGCGTCTGAGCTCAACCGGGCTTGTCAGGCGGTGAGCACTCCGGTGCCGAGCAGCGCGAGGAGTAGAGCTCCGGCGACGATCCGGTAGATGACGAAGGCGTTGAAGGAGTGCCGGGCGACGTACCTCAGGAGCCAGGCGATGGAGGCGTAGGCGACGACGAAGGAGACGGCGGTTCCCACGATGAGCGGCACGGGACCGGCGCCGCCGACCTCGGAGCCGAGGGCGTCCTTGAGCTCGTACAGGCCCGCGCCGGTCAACGCGGGAATGCCGAGGAAGAAGGAGAGGCGCGTCGCCGCCACCCGGTTCAGGTCCAGGAGGAGCGCGGTGGACATCGTCGCTCCCGAGCGGGAGAAGCCGGGGAAGAGCAGGGCGAGGATCTGCGAGCAGCCCACCAGCATGGCGTCCTTGAGGGAGGTGTCGTCCTCGCCGCGCTTGTGGCGGCCCATCCGGTCGGCCGCCCACATCACGCCGCTGCCGACGATCAGCGAACCCGCCACCACCCACAGCGAGGCCAGCGGGCCCTCGATGAGCGGCTTGGCGGCAAGCCCCACGATCACGATCGGGATCGTGGCGTAGATGACCCACCAGGCGAACTTGTAGTCGTGGTGGTGACGCTCCTGGCGGTTGGCGATGCCGCGGCCCCAGGCGGAGACGATGCGCACGATGTCGGCGAAGAAGTAGACCAGCACCGCGGCGATCGCCCCGACCTGGATGACGGCGGTGAAGCCGACCACGGAGGCGTCGTCGACGGGGACGCCCATCAGCCCTTCGGCGATCTTCAGATGGCCGGTGGAGGAGACGGGGAGAAACTCGGTCACCCCCTCCACGACTCCGAGCACGATTGCCTGACCGATGGTGATAGCACTCATGGGATCTCTCTGTGTCAGCTGGTCGGGGTGTCACGGGCGAGACACGGCGGACTTCGTGAGGGAAGACGCACCGGGAGCACGGCGAGGTTGCCGGGCGGTCTGGTTCAAAGGCGCGGCACAGTCGGCCGTGCCACCGGGTCTTGTAGCGCTGCCGCGGCAGGCGCTGCGGTTCAACGATGCGTCTGTCGACGGGCTGATCTCGTGGCGGTGCGGGAGCGAAGGATCTCCAGAGCCAGTGGCAGCAGGGAGAGGGCGACGATCGCACCGATCAGGGGCAGCAGGTAACGATCGACACCGGTGATGCTGGACCCCAGGGCGTAGCCGGCCAGCACCAGGCCGACCGTCCACAGCAGACCGCCGATGATCTGCCAGAGCGTGAAGATGCGCGCGGGCACCTTCACCGCGCCGGCGAGCGGGTTCAGCACGGTCCGCACCAGGGGGATGAAGCGGGCGAGAACGATGGCTTTGCCGTGGCCGTAGCGGCTGAGCAGTTCCTCGGCCCGAGCCGCGCCGCGGAGCAGGTGCCGGTTGCGCGTTCGGCTGAGCAGGACACCGCCGGCGCGGCGGCCGATCAGGTAACCGGTCTGGGCACCGAGTAGCGCCCCAGCCGCGGCGGAGGCCAGGACCCCGGGCAGCGAAAGCTGCACGCCGCCTGCCCCGGTGGTGCACAGCAGGCCGGCGGTGAACAGCAGTGAATCTCCGGGAAGAACGAATCCGATCAGCAGACCGGTCTCGGCGAACAGCACCACGAACACCCCGACTGTGCCGAACGTCGCCAGAATCGAGGGCGCGTTCAGGAGGTTGAGCGCGTCGGCCACCCACTGGTCCTTTCCTGCCCTGCACTGTCCTGGCGGCAGGGGTGCATGGCACACTTGGGAAACGCGGAAGCTTCTACACCGCCGTAGAAGTTCTACGTGACTGTAGAAGATGAGACGGGGGAACGACAACCCATGGGTGCCGACGCACACGGGCAGGGCACGAAGCGAGCCAACGGTGAGCGTGAGGCCGAGATTCTCAACCTGCTACAACAGGCTGACGGCGCGCTGACCCCCGGCGAGGTCGCCGAACGCCTCGGCGGGAAACCGACCTACAGCACGGTGGTGACGATCCTCACCCGCATGTACGCCAAGCAGTTGCTCACCCGCAGTCCACGCGGACGGGCCTACGCCTACACGCCTGTCACCGACGACCCCGGATTCGCGGCACGCCGCATGCGCACCGTCCTGGAGGGGCGTCCGGACCGCGAGGCCGTTCTCGCCCGGTTCGCCGACGGCCTGTCCGACGCCGACGCGGACCTGCTGCGCCAGTTGCTCGGATCCGACCCCCAACACGGCCGATAGAGGCGTCGGATGCGCATCGCCGTCTATCTACCGCTGCTGTTGTCCCTGCTCGCCCCTCTCGTCGCGCGGCCTCTGTCGGAACGCTGCGAACCTCGACTGGCCACCTGGCTGCTCACCGTCTCGACCGCGGTGCTGGCTGCGGCGAGCACCGTCTCCTTGGGGTTGCTGGCCGTCACCGGCCTGATCCGCATCCCCCTGCTTGCCGATCTCGGCCACTGGTCGGCCCACGCCGCACAGCGTGACGATCCCGCTGAACCGGCTATCGCCCTGGTAGCCGGCCTGCTGCTCGGCTTCGCCATGCTCGCCGCATCACGTGTGCTGTGGCGCCGCGCCCGCTCACTGGCCGCAGCCGCCCGGCAAGCCGCCTGCATGCCCACACCGGACGGTCTTGTCGTCGTGGACGATGACACTCCGGACGCCTTCGCGCTGCCGGGGTTGCCCGGCCGCGTCGTCGTCTCCACCGGCATGCTCCACGCTCTTGAGGAAGGCGAGCACGACATCCTGCTCGCCCACGAGCGGGCCCACCTCACAGCGCACCACTATCTCTTCGTCGCCTTCGCGGGACTGGGCGCCGCCGCCAACCCACTGTTGCGACCACTCGCCAGAGCCGTTGGTTACACCGTCGAGCGCTGGGCCGACGAACGTGCCGCCGTCGTCACCGGTGACCGGGCTCGCGTGGCCCGTACCCTTGGTAAGGCAGCCCTGGCCGGCCACCATACCCCCGACCGGACCCGGGCCCCAGGCCTCGCCCTCGGCATTCTCGGCCACCGCAGCCCGCTCAAAGGCGCGGGACCGGTTCCCCGTCGCGTCGCCGCCCTGCTGGCCCCGCCACTCCGCCGGCACCCGGGACTCATCCTCGCCACCGCGGCGCTCCTCACCGTCGCCGCCGGCGCCACCGCCGAAGCCGGTCACGACCTCCACCTCCTCCTGGAGTTCATCGGCGCCTAGCGACCGCCCACCCGGCGGGTGCGGTTCACCGTCTGACTGCCTGCTAGACCTCCCACGTGGCACGAAGGCCCCGGTCCATCGGACCGGGGCCTTCGTCGTCACCGAGATCGACGGATCAGCGGACGTAGACGGGCGAGGTCATAGCGACCATCGCCGCGTCGTACGGGCACAGGTTCACGCCGACGTTGATCGCCCCGCACAGCGGGGTCTGCTCGAGCAGGTCGTTGCCGAGGCGCAGCTCGGCGCGCACCCAGCCCGGCTGGGCCGGGGCGGTGAACTCGATCGCGCCGTCGCGCGTGAGGTGCTGGTCGAGCAGCTTCTGGCCGTTGGCGACGACGCGCAGCGAGCCGTCGGTGAGCGCGTCGAGCGAGCGCACGCGCAGCGTCTCGCCCGGACGGACGTCGTCGCCGATGACGGACACGAAGTGCCCGCCGCGGTCGGCCTCGATCACGAGCGGGCGCCCGCCGACGGACGGCGGCAGCGCGGACACGCTGGTGCGGCCGGCGCGCAGCGCCTCCAGCACGGCGCCCTGCGAGCGGTCGCGCGCGAGCACCCACGTGGTGGGATAGCCGGCGCCCTGCGGCTGCCCGTACTGCGTCTGGGCGTCGCTGCCGCCGGTCAGCGCGACGCGTGCGCCGCGCTGCAGCCAGCAGTCGAGGTAGTCCTCGGCGGCGCGGATGCTCGAGCTGGGGTTCCAGACCTCGATCGTGTCCGGCTGTACGTCGAACCCGTAGCCCCAGGTGAGCGTCGAAGCGTTGCAGCCGGTGAACGGCTTGGTGATCTTGGAGCCGGGGTGGTCGATCTGGAAGACGCCGCCCCTCGCGCGCGCCTTGTCCGCCAGCGCGTTGATCGCGGCGGCGGAACCATCGCCGTTGTCGAGCACCTTGTCCACGCCGAGCACGTGGGCGTCGCCCTTGACGCGGTCCTCGTAGCCGGGGATCGCGAGCACGCCGTGGCTGCCGGAGCCTCGCGCGCTCGCCGAGCGGACATCGTTGTCGTCGGTGACCGCGAGGTAGTCGAGCCCGCGGTCGCCCGCCTCGTCGAAGCGCGAGCGGACGTCGACGCCCTGGCGGAACGGGTCGGCCTCGCTCGCGTCGTCGGTCCCGGCGCAGTAGACGTCGCTGGAGAAGCAGCTGTGGACGTTCAGGTCGCCCGCCAGCCAGCGGCCGCCCGTGGTGTTCAGATCGCCCTCGGGCGCCTTCGGCGCGCCCGCCTGCTTACCGTCGTTGACCCAGATCGGGCTGGAGTACGCGACCGGACGGCCGTCGCGGAGGACCCGGAGGAAGTACCAGGTGTCGTCGGCCGCCTTCAGCGAGGCGTCGAGCTGGTCGCCGGTCGAGCTGGCGACCACCTTGCCGCCGTTGCTGACAAGGTCCAGCTGCAGCGGCGTGCTCGAGCCGCGGACGTGCGCGTCGATCGCCAGCGGGCGCTTGCCGTCGGTGTGGATCCGCTCGCCCATGCCGTGCCCGTCGACCGTGAAGTCCAGCCGAAGCGCGTTGTCGAGCACCGCGTAGAAGTGGCGGTCGGCCATCGAGCGCTTGATGTCCTTCTCGGTGTTGGCCTTGGCCAGGACGACGGTCTTGGCGTACTGCGAGCCGCCCCAGTCGTCCGTACGGTCGTGGCCCTTGTCCTCGGCGCCGATCGCGCCGACGTGCCAGCCCTTGTCGAGCGCGTGGGCGTACCAGCCCTCCGGCGGGGCGTTGTGCCCGGGCGCCGTGCCGAAGTCGCTGCCGCCGTTGAAGACCTCGATGCCGACCATCTGGTCGTCGGCCTTCGGGAAGTACTTGAAGTCCTCCCAGCCGAAGCCGAGGTCGCTGCGGACGTCACACTTCAGCGGGCCGCACAGCGTCTTGTCGCCGGGGTGGTTGAAGACCGCCAGGCCGTCCTTGCCGGTGGTCGTCAGCCAGTCGTAGAAACGATCCATCGCGATGGTGCCGCCGTCGATCTCGGGCATCGAGTTCTTGCTCGAGAAGTAGACGTTGATGTGGCCCATGCGGTCCGAGGTCCACTCGAACCCGCGGAAGCCGACGAAGTCCTTCGCGGGGTCGGTCGCGGCCTTGGCCTGCTCGAGCCCCGCGTCCCACTTGCGCAGCGCGTCGAGTGGGTTGACCGGATCGGCGTTCTGGCAGCTCGGCGCGACCCGCGGGTCCAGGCACTCCTCGTTGAAGACGAGCGGCGAGTTGACGTTCGAGGTGTGCTCGCTCGAGCCGACGAAGTTCAGGTCGTGCTTGTCGCGCCCAGACGCGAAGTAGTCGGCGGGCCGGGAGCCGGGCCATCCGTCCGAGTAGCCGCTGTGCTCGTGCAGCGCGCCGATGAGCTCGCGCTCGTGGGGCGTCTTGGATTGGGGTGCCGTGACGACCGAGGCCGTCTCGGTCTGAACGTCGTCTGCCGCGCCGGGGGTTGCGAGAGCGGGGCTCGCGGCGCCTATGAGGACGAGCGTGCCCGCGGCGGCGGCTGCGAACAGCGCGCGGATGCGCATGTACTTCTCCGTCTGTTGGGTAGGGACGTCCTGCCTCGGAGGAGAGGAGGACTCGTCCCACCTTTCACGCGGGCGATGGCCCCCGGATGGCCTGGACCTGAACGCCGGGCGAGGTTTGCTCTCGCGGAGTCGCGCCGGTGTGGCATGGATCGGCCCCGGAGGCCGAGATCCGGTTGGCGGGAACTCACCGGCCGGGACCAGCGACGCGTCGGCCGTACACCGACGCCGCCCCCGACCCTGGCTGGACGGGCTTGTGGCAGCGGGCGTGCACGCGCTGACCGGCCAGGTGCATGCGTGGGCGACGGGCTGCAGGCGGCGACGGCCGGGGCGGGGGAGTCACGGCGTCGGGGTGGGGTGATGCAGCCGGGTGGCGTCCTGACTGGGCGCGGTGCCGTACTGGCGGCGGTATTCGCGACTGAACTGGGAGGGGCTGTCGTACCCCACGCGGTGGGCGACAGCGGTGATGTCGCGAGGGTGCGTGGCGAGCATGAGCCGGGCTTGCTGGAGGCGGATCTGCTTTTGGAACTGGATCGGGCTCAGCGCGGTGACGGTCTGGAAGTGACGGTAGAACGCCGAGGGGCTCATGCCGGTCAGCCGTGCCAGGTCCTCGACGCGGAACGGTTCGGCGTAGTGGTCGCGGATCCAGCGGGCGGCTCGGGTGATGTGGCTCAGATTGCTGTCGGCGAGGCCGAGTTGGCGGACGGCGCCCCCTTGCTCTCCGGTGATCAGACGCCAGAGGATCTCGCGTTTGGCCATCGGCGCGAGTACCGCCTGGTCGCGAGGCCATTCCAGCAGGCGCACCAGACGGATCAGCGCGTCGAGAAGGCCGGCTGTCATGTCGCCGACGGCGATGCCCGGTAGTGCTCCCGCTCGGGAGCGGGGAAGGTCGCCGGGGCCGGCGTGCAGGAGAAGGTCGGCGATCTCGGACGGTTCCAGGACGAGCGCCATTCCCAGCGCCGGGTGCTGCGGGCTGACGTCGACGAAGTGGCCGGTGACCGGCAGGTCGACCGACGCGACCAGGTAGGTGCCGGGTCGGTACTCATGTACTCGGTCGCCCACCATCAGCCGTTTGGCGCCTTGAGTGAGGACCGCCAGCACCGTGCCGGACATCGTCGGCGACGGCGGGCCCGGCCGCTCGGCCTTCGCGATGTGCAGGCCGTCGATCGCGGTGGTCTCATCGGGCCGGACGTGCCGGGCCACCAGGGTACGAAGCTCATCGAATCCCATACCTTGATTCCATCACAGCAACCCGGGCTCCATTCCACGTGAATAGAGGATCGTGCAAGAGCCGAAGAGCTACGTTCTACCGTTGTCGCGCCTGGACAGGTGAAATTGGATCAGCGAAGACGCCGACCGGGTGGCGAAGGATCATCTGGTTGGGAGGATTCTGCATTTGTCCGAAGAGGAGCGCCGTCATGAACGTCCGCTACGGGTTCAACGCCACCCTGACCGCCAAGCCCGGCATGGGCGACGAGCTGGTCGACCTGCTGCTGACCGGCCTGGACGAGGGCAAGCCGGCCGCGAGCGAGCACTGCCTCGTCTACCTCGTGTGCCGTTCGGCGACCGACCCCGACGTCGTCCACGTCACTGAGGGTTGGACCAGCGAGGAGGACCACCACCGGATCTTCGCCGGCCAGGCCGCCCAGGCCATCGTCTCCCGGGTCCAGGAGCTGGTCGCCGCCGAATCCCCGTACACCGATTACGTGCCGGTCGGCGGCAAGGCCTTCTGACCCTGCCCGTACACCCCTCCCTCTGACCCGGAACACGTACCGGAAGGAATCCCCATGCCGTCCCTCGCACGCCCCGCTCTCGACCCCGAACTGAATGCTCTCCTCGCCGACATGCCGCTCATCCCGGAGGTCACTCCGCAGATCCTCCCGCAGTTGCGCCGGATGGCCCCGACGCCGATCGAGACCCTGCTGGACGGCCGCGCCGTCGACCGGCGCGAGGTCGCCGTCCCCGGGTCCGGCGGCGCGCAGATTCCGATGACGGTTCTCACCCCGGCCGACGCCGGTCCCGGAGCTCCGTGCGTCTACTGGATGCATGGCGGCGGCATGATCATGGGTGACCGGTTCTCGCAGATCGACATCCCTCTGGAATGGCTCGACCTGCTCGGTGCCGTCGTGGTCACCGTCGACTACCGGCTTGCGCCCGAGGCGGGCGGCATCACCCCTGTCGAGGACTGCTACCAGGGCTTGTCGTGGGTCGCCGGCCACGCTGACGACCTCGGCATCGACCCCGACCGCGTCATCGTCGCGGGCGCCAGCGCCGGCGGCGGCCTCGCCGCAGGCGTCGCCCTCATGGCCCGCGACCGCAGCACCCCCGCGATCGCCGCCCAGATGCTGATCTGCCCCATGCTCGACCACCGCAACGCCACCACCTCCAGTCGCCAGTACTCCGGCGAACCCGGCGTCTGGACCCGCGAGACCAACGCGTTCGCCTGGAACGCCGTCCTCGGCGACCTCACCGACGACCAGGTTCCCGGGTACGTCTCACCCGCCAGAGCCGAAGACCTGTCCGGCCTGCCCACGACCTACATCGACGCCGGTTCCGCAGAGGTCTTCCGCGATGAGGACGTCGACTACGCCACGCGCATCTGGGCCGCGGGCGGCCAGGCCGAGCTCCACGTCTGGGCCGGTGGCTTCCACGGCTTCGACGCCCTCTTCCCCGACGCGCACCTGTCGACCGCCGCCCGCCGAACCCGCACTGAATGGCTCGCTCGCACGGTCAACCCCGAGCGCTGAATGTGTGCGGGACCGCACAAGGCGTCCCACAGACGGGCATGAGCACAGGACACGCCCTGGTGCTCACGCTCCGTCTGTGCGGACTGCGTCAGGCGGCCTCGAGTTCCATGATCCAAAGCGGTGAGCGGGTGGGTCGAGCAGAGACCCGACGCCATCCCCCGGCCGTGAACAGGGCGTCGTACTCGTGCAGGTGGCGTTCCCGGCCTCCGTCGGTGACGGACAGCATGTTCATGTCGGCCACAGCACCGAAGTCCGGAGTGCCGACCTCGCCGAGCACGAGTTCGAAGACGACCGCACGCGCTCCGGGCTTGGCGGCGGCACGGCAGTTGCGAAGAAGGCGAACGCAGGCTTCGTCGTCCCAGTCATGCAGGATCCACTTCAGCAGGTACAGATCCGCGGCGGGCACCTCTTCGAAGAAGTCGCCCTCCACCGCACTGAAGCGGTCCGAAAGGCCGAGTTCCTTGGCGGCACGGGCAGCCGCGCCGGTCACATGCGGCAGATCCAGGACGATGCCGTGCAGTGCGGGATTGGCCTGCATCAGCCCGAGTACGAGCCGGCCGTTGGCACCGCCCACATCGACGGCCGACGAGACACCCGAGATGTCGAGCATGCTCGCCGCCTCGGCGGCCACGATCTCGGACATGCTCGACCCGCTGGAGGCGAAGGCGTCGCCCTCCTCCGGATGCCGGGAGAAGTAGGTGAACTGGTCCATGCCCAGTGCCTTGTATACCTGCGTTCTGCCCTCGCGCACGGCTTCGGGAAGGTGCGCCCAGCTCACCCAGGTCGAGTAGCCCGCCAGGTGGAGGGTGGTGTCGCGCAGTGAACCCGGAACCCCTTCGCGCAGCAGTTCTCCCATCGGGGTGGTGGTGAACCTGCCGTCCCCTTCGTGAGCGAGCAGTCCGATCGAGGCGCACGCCCGCATCAGGCGGTAGGTCGTGGCCGGATGGGTGGATGCCCGTTCGGCGACTTCATCTGCTGTGCGTGCCCCGGCGGCGATGTGGTCGATGATCGAGAGGGTCGCCGCCGTCCGGACGATCTGCGCCACCGCGTGGCCGGTGATCATCTGGAACAGCCTGCCGAAGTCGCGCTCCTGCTCAAGGGCCGCGTCCTCGTATCCGGGGGCTGTCTCGGGTGTTTCGTTCATGGTGCTCCGTACGTCGTCTCACCGCTGCCGGGATAGGCATCGGCTTCTGCCCGTGTCACTGGCCACGGAACAGCTGATCTGAGGGGGTGGGCTGAGAAATCCAGGCGGTCGGCCTGGACTGCCATGGGCGCTCCTGTGGTCGGACGCTCCGTGGCCGGGGCGCATCCGACGACCGTGGCCGCCGTACCGATGATCAGCAGCCGCCGGCGATTCGCACACTGATCGCGAGTGCTGCGCCCCTCGTTGGTCCGCGACCTGAATGATCGTCTTGCCGGGCGTGCGGCGATCGCGGGCGAACGCGGAGGCCGTTTCGGAAAGCGGTCGCACGGCGCCGACGATGGGGTTGAGCCGTCCGGCCCGGAGGCGCTGGGCGAGGTCGGTCAGCCGGGCGCGGTCGGGTTCGACGACGAAGAAGATGGCTCGCCCGTCCTTGACCTCTGACTCTCTGGGCAGTGTCGGCTGTGGGACCGTGTGTCCGACTTCCATGCTGCCGACTGACCGGTGTGCGGCGCCGCCTTCGTCCGGCCAGGAATCACCTATATCCGGACAGAGCGAAATCGCAGCCGTGTGTTCCGCCAGGCGCGGACGGTCCCTGCTGCGCCACGGGCACCCGGACCGCTGCACTGACTTTCGTGACGACCCGCACCCCGCCCGGGCACGCCGAAGCCACCGAGGGGCGGTCGGAGGAGGGTGGCTTCGGCGCCCGCTGCCGGTTGAGCAACCCTGCCCATGAGGGCCCCCGTGATCTCCGGTTACGGTGTGCTACCAAGGAACGGTGTCCATGCCTTCTTTGTCCCCTTCTGCGTCGCCGACCCGGCGGCGGTCAGTGCCGCCGAGGTCCGGCTGGTCACCGCGCGGATCCGGCTCCGGAGAGACCGGAGTGGTGAACCTTGCCCCCCATCACGTCGCGATCCTCGTCTACGACGGAGTGACGTTGCTGGACGTCGCCGGCCCCGCGGAGGTGTTCAAGGAGGCGAACCGGTTCGGTGCCGACTATCGGATCGTGCTGCTGTCGCCGACCGGTGCGGACGTCACGTCGAACCTCGGGGTTCGGATGGCGGTCGACGGCGCCGTCTCCGCGGAGCCGGCTTTCGACACGTTTCTGGTGGCAGGGTCCGACCTGTATCCGCGCGCCTGTGTCCCCGGCGACCTGGCGGACGCCGCGCGGATACCGGCGGTCGCGGCCGGCCGGGTCGTGTCGATCTGTACCGGGGCGTTCATCCTGGCCGCTGCCGGCCTCCTCGACGGCAAGCGCGCGACCACGCACTGGAAGGTCGCGCACAAGCTCGCCGCCCGGTGTCCGACGTGCCATGTCGAGCCCGACGCGATCTACGTTCGCGATGGCACCACGTACACGTCGGCAGGGGTGACGGCCGGCATCGATCTGGCGCTCGCTCTCGTCGAAGAGGACCACGGGCCCGACCTGGCGCGCGACGTCGCCCGCGCCTTGGTGGTGTACATGCAGCGTGCGGGCGGCCAGTCCCAGTTCTCGACACCGCTGCAAGGACCGCCGCCCCGCTCGCCGGCTCTCCGCAAAATCACCGACTTGGTGACGGCGAATCCCGGGAGGGACCACTCGCTCGGTGAACTCGCGAAACACCTCAACGTGAGCACCCGGCACCTCACCCGGCTTTTCCGCGACGAGCTGTCCACGACACCGGCCCGTTACGTGGAGAACATCCGATTCGACATGGCCAGGGCACTGCTCGACCAAGGACACACCGCGACGCAGGCCGCGATCCTCGCCGGGTTCCCCAGTTACGAAAGCATGCGACGGGTTTTCGCCAGGAAGCTGTCGATCAGCCCCGCCGCCTACCAACGCCGGTTCAGCACGGCCCGCCGCGCCAACGCGGGTTAGGCGCGAGCCGGGAGATTGACCGCGGGTGTGGCCTGGGGACCGGTCCCGACCGCCGGCAACTCGGGCCGCGTGGGTGACAAGGATCCCACCGCTATGAACGGACGTCGTTTCTGTCATCCCGAGCCTGATGGCTTTGCGACCTGCGCGGCACGAGCAGGAGGCCGAGGATGGCGAGCAGAGTGGTCAGGATGGCGAGGTGGTAGGCGACGTCGCCGGTGCGGGTGCTGCCCAGCGTGATGGTCAGCCCGTAGGCGGTGCCCAGGAGCGAGAACAGTGTCGTCGCCAGCGCGACTCCTCTGGTCGTCGTCCGCCGGGTGAAGACGGCGGTTGCACCGATCGCCATGACGGCCGAGATGACGGCCTCCGGAGGGGCGGCGCCGGGGAAGGAATCGCTGATGGTGGCGAAGCCGACCGGAATGTCGACCCCGAAATGGATGACGGACATGATCGCGAATGCCGCCGCTGCGAGCGCCATCAACATTCCGGCGGCTACGGGGGGCGGTCGCCGCCCGTGGTCCATACGGCTCGGCCGGTCGGCGGTCATTTCGCCTCTGCGGTGGACGCGGCGCGGTCCGCAGCGGACTGCCGCCGATTCCGCCGACCGGCAACCAGCAGCAGCGCCAACACGAGGACGGCGAGCGGGACCATGAGAGCATGGAGGTCGCGGGCGGCTCCCTGCACTCGCTCTGATGTGAGGCCGATGGCTATGCCCAGCACCGACATCACCAACGCCACCCAGGACAAGCGGCGGCCTCGGGTCAACCCTGCCGCGAGCAGCGCAGCGCCGATGACGGCCTCGCCCGTTCCCGCCTGCCAGATCGAATCGGCGAACCGCAACGTGGTGAAGCCCAGCGGGACCTTGAGGCCGAAGTTCAACAGCGCGGCGCCGAAGAAGACCGCCGCGTCGAGAACGAGCACGGTCCGCAGCAGCCCTGTGCTCGAGTCCGAGACCGGTGTAGTGGGCCCCATCGACGACACCTGCTCCCTTTCTCGCGCCCAAATCGTGAACCTCATCGTGCCCGTACCGCCGAGCCCGGTCGTCGGCTCCTGGTAGCGATCCGAGCTACCTCCGGGGGCGAAGCCGGCTGCGCGGGCGATACGTCACATGGCGTAGGGCTCTGGCAATCCGAGGACAGTTCACGAACGACTGCGGAGCACGGATCTGATGGACGCGGGGAGGACCTTGGTTCCGCCGCCCAGAGGATCACGACCAGCGGGGCAGGGGATGACGTGGCGGGCGGAGGGGGTTTGACAGGACATCGTGGGGACCACACGCCGTTGGCCGGCTGAGCGGCGACGACCTGGGGATCCCGGCCGGGTCAGAACGAGAAGTGCTTGACCACCGCCCAGCCCCGCTCCGCCGACCTGCCGTAGAAGGCTCGCAGGTCCTCGTGGTCCTGAGCCAGGCGCTCCCGCAGCTCTTCATGCGAGTAGGACGAGGGCAGTTGCCGCCACTCCTGCCACCGGTCCGGGAACGACACCCCCTCCAGGTACGCCGCAGCGCGCGCCACCCCCGGTGGCTCGAGCACCGCGTGGCCCGGGCCGCCGCCGGGGTCCTGTATGTGCCGGCCACCGAAGACGGGGAACTCCCAGTCGCCACCCGGCTCCGACCGGGGCGAGTAAAGCTCGTTCAGCTGGAAGAAGCCGCTCTCCAGCCATACCGCGTCTCCTGCCCGGACCCGTCGACGCAGCTCGTCGAACTCCACATCGAATAGCGCCTCAAAGCCCGCCGCGTCCTCGGGCAGCCCGGAGGATTCGAGCCCTTGAAAGTAGACCCACATACTCACGCCCGGCAAACTACCTGGCGCCAGCCGGTGATCTTATGGACGGGGCGTTCTCCGGTTCCACCTTGATCACTCCCTGGGCCGGTCCGCCGGAGTGGAGCGACGGCGTCGATCTCTCAGAGCGCGTCTGTGAACTTGTCAGCCTGACGTGGTCGGCGCCGGCTGGGCCGAGGGCGCCCCTGCCGCGATGAGTTTCGGCCAGGTCGCTGGTCTTACTGGTGACCGTCGTAGGGTCGTACGACGCGGCCCGGCACGAGACACCATGGAGGACGCCATGACGACCACGCCGAGTGACCCGACCACCGCGCTGCCCGGCCGCCCGCCCATCGTCGACCTGGCCACCTGGCAGGCCGCCCGTGACGAGCTTCTGGTCCGCGAGAAGGCCCACACCCGCGAGGGCGACGCCCTCGCCGCGGCCTGCCGCCGGCTGCCGATGGTGGAGCTCGACGGGACGGTCGAGGTCGTCGACCCGACGGCCCGGTCCCGTTCCTGGACCTGTTCCAGGGCCGCGACGAGCTCGTGGTCTACAAGCACATGTGGCACGACGGCGCGCCGCACCAGGGGCAGTGCGAGGGCTGCACCACCACGGCCTGGCACCTGAAGGACGCCGTCTACCTCAACGCTCGCGGCGTCTCGTTCGCCATCCTGACCACGGGCCGTTGGGACGAGGTGGCCTCCTACGTCGAGTTCATGGGCTACACCCAGCCCTGGTACTCGGTGCGCGACGTGGACGCGCCGGTCGGCGGCAGCATGGGTTCCATCACCTGCTTCCTGCGCGACGGCGACCGCGTGTTCCTCACCTACTCCACGACGGGCCGTGGCAACGAGCCGATCAACGGGTCCCTCGGCCTGCTCGACATGACGCCCTATGGCCGCCGCGAGGCGTGGGAGGACAACCCCGAGGGCTGGCCCGAGGCCCCTCAGGTCGGCTCGCCGGTCGGTGGGCATGGCTCGCCGATCTGTTGGTACTGGCGCTCGGACGCGGACGGGAACGCCATCTGGGGCCCGACCAGCCGCCCTGTGCCACAGTGGACCCGCCCCGGTGCGACCCCCGTGGAGACCCTCGGTCGGCACGGCCACCACCACTGACGCGCCTTCGTCGACGGCGTCGGCACAGGTGTCAGGTGCCGGCGCGCCGGCCGTTACGGCCCGGAGCGTGCGAAAGCCGACGGGCGACGGTGGGGATGACGATCGTCGCGGCGAGCAGGTGCGCAAGAGCCAGCAGCACCTTGGTGGAGGTCACGGTGTCTCCGGCACCAAGCGGGGCGACCAGGGACACGGCGGTGAGCGCCACGGCGACCTGGACGTAGGCGCGCGCCGGGCGGGTCGCGTACCGCGCGAGGAGCACCGCCAGCACCGTCCCCCAGAACGTGCAGATGATCGTGCCCATGGCGAACATACCGACGGTGATCGGCTGTGCGGCGCCGGCCCCGATGTTGCCGGCCGCCATTGGAACGCCAAGGGCGCGGGCGGCGAGTCCGTACAACTCGGTCACAGCGGCCGCGGCCAGTCCGGTGAGCGCGCTTACCAGCCACACCGGCCAGGTGCGGAGGAAGTCAGCGGGGACGGCGTTGGTCGTGGGCATCGTGGGGCTCCTTTCGCGGGTTGGGTGGTGCGTTCGCCTGAAGGACGAAGCGGAGCCGGTCGGCTCGACATCGGCGCCACGAAAATGAGCGAAAGAATGTCGACGGGATGTAGAGGCCGGCGCGTCCGCTCCGTCTGCAGGGTGACGGCCCGCCGACGGGGTGCGCGGAGCGGAAGGGATGCCCCCAGATGAAGTACCTGATGTTGATCTACGGCAACCAGGACAAGTGGAGCTCGATTCCGGCGGAGGAGTGGCCGGAGGCCATCGCCAAGCAGGAGGCGTTCAACGAGAAGTACCGGGAGACCGGCGAGCTGCTGGGCGCCTACGGCCTGGCTGATGCGGCGGCCGCCCGGCTGGTGCTGCGCAAGGACGGGGCCCCGGCCGTCACCGACGGTCCGTACCTGGAGACCAAGGAGTACATCGCCAGCTTCTACCTGATGGATTGCGAGAGCGAGGAGCGGGCGCAGGAGATCGCGGCGGACATGCCCTGGGCCGACTTGGAGCCGGTCGAGGTGTGGCCGATCCTGCACGAGGCCGCGGCCGATCTGTGAGCCGGGATCGGGGCGCCGAGGACCTGCTGCGCGAGCTGGCGCCGCAGGTCCTCAGCGCGCTGGTCCGCCGGTACGGGCAGTTCGACGCGTGCGAGGACGCCGTCCAGGAGGCCCTGCTGAAGGCGGCGACGTTGTGGCCCACCCGGGGAGTACCGGACAATCCCCGGGCCTGGCTGGTCACCGTCGCCGCCCACCGGTTGCTGGACGAGTTCCGTAGCGACCAGTCGCGGCGACGGCGCGAGGAGGCCGTCATGGCGGCGACTCCACAGTCCGCGTTGCTGGCCGCGCCCGCAGACGAGCCGGAACCCAACCGGGACGAAACGCTGACCCTGCTGTTCCTGTGCTGCCACCCCGCGCTCTCTGCGCCCAGCCAGATCGCGCTGACCCTGCGCGCGGTGGGCGGACTCACCACGGCGCAGATCGCGGCGGCCTTCCTGGTCCCGGAGGCCACCATGGCCCAGCGCATCAGTCGGGCCAAGCAGAGCATCAAGTCGAACGGGGCGTCATTCACGATGCCGGATGTCGCAGAACGGGCTGATCGGGAACGTGCCGTACTGCACGTGCTGTACCTCATATTCAACGAGGGCTACACCACCACCGCCGGCCCGGACCTCACCGCGCCGCAGCTGTCCGACGAGGCGATCCGGCTCACCCGCCTGCTTCGCTTGCTGCTGCCGGACGACGGCGAGGTCGCCGGGCTGCTCGCCTTGATGTTGCTCACCGACGCTCGCCGACCCGCGCGCACCCGGCCCGATGGAAGCCTGGTGCCGCTGGAGGAACAGGACCGCGGCAAATGGGATCGCCGGCGCATCGCCGAAGGGGTTGATCTGATCACCGAGACCCTGCCCCGAGGCCAGGTCGGCCCCTACCAGCTGCAGGCGGCGATCGCCGCAGTCCATGACGAGGCAGAGCACATGGACGCGACGGACTGGCCGCAGATCCTCACCCTGTACGAACTCCTGGAACAGATGGCGCCGAACCCGATGGTGACACTCAACCGTGCGGTCGCCCTCGCGAAGGTGCGTGGGCCTGCGGCTGGGCTCCATCTGCTCGCACAACTGGAGTCCGATCACCGGATGGCACGCCACCACCGCCTACTCGCGACCCGTGCACATCTGTTGGAACTGGCCGGCGAGCGCTCCGCGGCAGCGGCCACCTACCGCGAGGCCGCACGGCGGGCGACCAGCTTGCCCGAGCGCCGGCACCTGATCGCCCGCGCCACGCGACTCACCAGCGAAACAGCGCCCTAGCCTGAGTTCAGCGAACTACAGCAGGGACGGTCTCTCGGGCGCGCCAGTGGCCCGGAGGAAGCGGGCGCCCCACTCCTGGACATGTGCGGCGAACTCCGGGGGACCCAGCACCTCGAACTCGGCGCCCACGTTGCCCAGCGCCTGGGTCGGCCAATCGAGGGAGGTCGAAGTCATGGTGATCCGGCAGGTGTCGTGGTCGAGCGGTTCGACGGTGCCCCACTGACCGACCGCCTGCCGTACCCGGGTCGCGGGGGCGTGGACGAGCGCCTCGACCTGGTACGGGGCCGGGGCGTCGCTCGCTGCCTGGACGAAGGCCGCGGCGTCCTCGGCCGGGAGCGGACGCGGCCGGAAGCGCGTGCCGGTCGCGGCCGGCTCGGTCAGCCGGTCGAGGCGGAAACTGCGCCAGTCGTGCCGGGACAGGTCGTAGGCGGCCAGGTACCAGCGTCCGCCGAGTGCGACGACGCGGTGCGGCTCGACCTCGCGCTCGGTGGGTGCGGAACCTCTGGCCGTGTAGCCGAACCGCAGCCGCTCCTGGTCCCGGCACGCCTGGGCGACCGCGGTGAGCACCCCCGCCGCGACGACCGGCCCGGGCGCGGCGACGGAGAGGGTCATCGCCCGCAGGGCGTCCACCCTGGCCCGCAGCCGGGGCGGCAGGACCCGCACCACCTTGGTGAGCGCGCGCAGCGACGCCTCCCGCATCCCGGCGATCCCGCTCTGTGCCGCGTCGCCGATGCCCACCGCGAGGGCCACCGCCTCCTCCTCGTCCAGCACCAGCGGCGGCAGGACGGCACCGGGCGCGAGCTGGTAGCCGCCGTCGGTGCCCCGGGCCGCGCTGACCGGATAGCCGAGCTCGCGCAGCCGGTCGACGTCGCGGCGCAGCGTCCGCTCGGAGACCCCGAGCCGCTCGGCCAATTCCGGGCCGGGCCAGTGACGGTGAGTCTGCAGCAGCGAGAGCAGTCTGAGGGTCCGCGAGCTGGTGTTCGCCATACCGCCATCCTCGCCCCACTTCCGGTCAAAAAGTGACCGGAAGCCTCCTTAGTGTCGATCTCGAAGGCCGTACCGACCTAAGGACCGAGAAATGATCACCCGTGAGATCCAGTTGGCCGCGCAGATCGCCGGCGCACCGGCACTCGACGACTTCACCGTCGCCACGACCGAGGTGGACGGCGAGGTTCTGGTGCGCACCGACCAGGTCGGGCTCGCCGCGACCTACCTGGAGTTGATGCGCGCGGACTGCACCATCCCGGTACCCGCGTGGCAGCCGGGCCAGCGGGTGGGCGTGGCCGCCATCGGCACCGTCATCCGGTCCGGCAGCCCCGAGCTCGCGGTTGGCGACCTGGTCCAGTCGACGACCGGCTGGAGCGAGTACTCGGCGGGCCCCGCCGCCCAGTACATCAAGCTCGATCCCCTCGCGGACCCCGGCTACCACCTCGGTCAGGGGCCGACCGCCTACTACGGGATGGCCGACGTGGCGGGCGTCGGCGAGGGCGACGTGGTGTTCGTCTCCGGCGCGGCGGGCGGGGTCGGCTCACTGGCCGGGCAGATCGCCAAGTGCCTCGGCGCGGCCCGGGTGATCGGCAGCGCCGGCAGCCCGGCCAAGGTCGACTATCTGGTGAACGAGCTCGGCTACCACGCCGCCTTCGACTATCACGACGGCTCACCGGTCGACCGGCTCCGAGAGCTCGCGCCCGAGGGCATTTCGGTGTTCTTCGACGTCGTGGGCGGCGAGCAGTATCAGGCCGCACTGCAGACGGCCAGGCCCGGCGCCCGCTTCGCGCTGTGCGGCTCGCTGTCCAGCCAGCTCGGCGATGCGGCGGAGCGCTTCCCCAAGCCCGATCACGCCGCGGCCCGGGCCAGGGGCATCGAGCTGCTGCCGTTCTCCTGCCACCACACCCCCGACCAGACCGCCGCCTGGCGGGAACACTTCAGCGCCTGGCTGGGCGAGGGCCGCTTCGTCTACCCGCAGACGGTCGTCAAGGGCGGGATCGAGGACGTGCCGCAGACGTTCTTGTCCCTGCTCCAGGGGTCCTACCGGGGCAACGTCTCGGTGCGGCTGTCGTGACGACCCTCTCGAGCAGGGCCCTGAACCGGGCCCTGCTGGGCCGCCAGCTCCTGCTGGGCCGCACCGATCACACCCCGCTGGAGGTGATCGGGCGCCTGGTCGCGCTGCAGGCGCAAGAGCCCAACTGGCCCTATGTCGGGCTGTGGAGCAGGATCCACGGCTTCGCCCACTCCCAGCTCACCACGCTGCTGCAGGACCGGAAGGTGGTCCGCTCCGGCCTGCTCCGCAGCACCCAGCACCTCGCCGCGGCCGACGACTTCCGCCGGCTGCGGCCGCTGCTTCAGCCTGTGCTCGACCGCACCGCCCGCTCGGCGTACTTCGCCCGCAACAGCGCGGGCCTGGACACCGCCTCGCTGGTCGCCACCGGGCTTGAGCTGCTGGCGGGCGGAACGACATCGCGAAAGGAACTGGCCCGACGGCTGGCCGAACGCCATCCAGGCCGCGACGGGCGCATCCTCGCCGGAGAGGTCGAGCTCAGAGCTCCCCTCGTCCACAGCCCGGCCACCGGCACATGGGGCTCCTGGGGCACCCGGTCGGCCGTCTCCGTCACGCCCGCCGAGACCTGGCTCGGCCGGCCCATGGCCCCGGTGACCGCCAAGGACCTGATCCGCCGCTATCTGGCAGCGTTCGGCCCAGCCGGGACGATGGACGTACAGGCCTGGTCCGGGCTGACCCGCCTCGGAGAGATCGTCTCCGACATGCGCGCCGAACTGCGCCACCACCGCGACCCCGACGGCAGGGAACTGATCGACCTGGCCGACGCGGAACTGCCCGATCCCGATACGCCCGCCCCCGTGCGCCTGCTGCCCGCCTTCGACAACGCCCTGCTCGGCCATGCCGACCGGACCCGCATCATCAGCCACGAGGACCGGAAGCGCGTGATGCCCGGCCAGGCACGGGTACGGCCCACCTTCCTCGTGGACGGCCACGTTCACGGAAGCTGGTCCCTCGAAGGCGACACCCTGCGCCTCACTCCGTTCCGCCCGCTGCCCGCGATCGATCGGGCAGCCTTGGAGCAGGAAGCGGAGCGCCTGCTGCCGTTCGTGGGGGCCGAGAACGTGTCCTACAACAGTCCGATCGCGGTCAGGTCGTCCTGAGCATCCGCCCCGGCATCGACCGCTGGACCCAAACCAGGCGCGTCCGCGTGAACGTCCCGTCCACGCAGTACGCGGACCTGTCGTTCTGGGGCCGGTTCTCATCCATGCGCGGAGTGGTGGCGATCCTGCTGATCCTCGCGGCCATCGGCTTCGCCGTCGGCGCCCGGAACGACTTCACCCGGACGTACCGAGTGCGGGAACACGGTCTCGAGGCGACCGCCGTCGTCTCCTACTTCTCCCGCGCAGGGCGATACCAGCCGGACGAGCCTGTGATCTCGTACCGGACCAGGGAAGGCGCGTGGGTCATCGCGCGTGTGAGCTGGTCCCGCTGGGCGGGTCCTCCGGTCAGCGGTAGTGTCCGGCAGATCCGCTACGACCCCGCCGACCCCAAGGGGAACGTCATCGACTGTCGGGCCTCGGTTGATGCTTGACGCTTCGGCCCCACCTGATGCTTTACATGATCACGGCGAGGCTGGCGACACTTCCTCTTCTGCCGAATTGAGGACGTTCAGCGAGTGCCTGCTTATGGCACGTCCGCGTGCGCATCCGGACCTCGACGATCGCTCGCGTGTACCTAGCCGAACGTTGACCTCGTTTCGTATGGTGCGAGGTCGCCGGCTCGGCGTGTTTCCGCCAACAGCCTCCAGGCCCGGCTACAGCACCCTCTACCCGCGGTAACTGCGCGGTTGTCGGTACGCCGGTGGATACTGCCCGGCATGGCGAGCTTCAAGGACCAGGACCTGACTGATGCCGAGTTCCGCGAGTGTGACTTGACCCGCGCTCGTCTGATCGGGGTGGTGATGCAGGACGCTGTGATCGACGGGCTGGTCACCAATCTGGTGGTCAACGGAGTCGAGGTGACGTCGTACGTCGAAGCCGAGCTTGACCGCCGGTATCCGGTGCGGCTGCTGCTCCGCTCAGCCGATCCGGCGGACCTGCTGCAGGCTGTCCGGCAGCTGCGGGCCGGCTGGGCGGAGACGATCGAGCGGCTGCGAGCGATGCCCAGGGGTTCGGAGCAGCAGCGCGTCGGCGGCGAATGGTCGGCGGTAGAGACCCAGCGCCATCTGGTGTTCGTGCACGACTCGTGGTTCCGCCGCTGCTGTCTGGGATCGACCGAGCCGTTCACCGCGATCGGGCTGGCGTCCGAGTTCGTCCCTGACCAGGAGGAGCAGGGCCTGGACCGAGCGGCGGCCCCCAGTTTCGACGAGGTGCTGGCCGCGCGAGACGTGCAAGGCGCTGAGCTAGAGCGTTGGCTGTCGACGGTGACGGCCGATCAGCTCTCGGCGCCCGCGCCAGTGCCGGCGGGCCCGGGTTGGCCGCCGTATGCCAGGGGAAAGTCGGTGCTGGAGTGCGTTCAGGTGGTACTGGGCGAGGAGTGGGCGCACCACGGTTTCTGCGTTCGTGACCTCGATCTACTCGGATCATGACCCTCGCCACGAGGTTGCGTGCGACTAGCAAGGATTCACTCTTCTGCCGCGAGTCGCACCCCCGGCTTTCTCTATCTTTCCCACGTCCTGGGAGCGCTGATGACCGTCACGCTCGTGTCACCGGGGTCCTGATGTGGCGGCGTGGACCCGCGCTGTTCACCCAACCGCTGATCCGACGACGGAGACGTGCGGCTTCTCGCGACAGCTTCACTGAGCAGTAGGAGGGCGCCGCCGAGCAGGCCGGCGGGGGAGCCGGCGGCGCGCAGGGCCTTCGCGATCCGCGCGCTGGTCGACGTGGCCCAGCTCGGCGACCAGGAGCCGAGATGACCTGGCACGACGCGAGGTCAGCGGCTTCATCCTGCGCACGGCTGACGCTGATCACCTACGGTCGATCGTGTCACACAGTCCCACAGCCACGGCTGGAGGCAGTGGGAGGAGCAGAGCTCCCCAGGGCTGGGGCGCTGCGACGTGAGGTAGCCACCCACGGGCCGCCTGCGCCGGAGCCGTCCCTGGGAGAAGACGTCACCGATCAGGTTCCACCTGGCTGAAAGCGTACGAAACAGCGGTCCGGCCAGATCGGCCGCTGTCCCCATGCCGACAACGCGGAAGGAACACATGCGAAAGCTCATCGAGTCGACGTTCGTGACGCTCGACGGGGTCATCTCGTCGCCGGAGAAATGGGGCTCGCCGTACTGGGACGAGGAGCATGCGGCGTACGGCGACGCTCTCTTCTCCTCCTCCGACGCCCTCCTGTTGGGGCGGGTGACCTACGAGGCGTTCGCCGGGGTCTGGCCGAAGATGGAGCAGGCCGGGGACGAGGACGCGGCCCGGATGAACGCCCTTCCCAAGTACGTCGCCTCCAGGACGCTGACCGAGGCCACGTGGAACGCCACGATCCTCGAGGGAGACGTCGCCAAGGAGATCGCGAGGCTGAAGGAGCTGCCCGGTCAGAACATCCTGAAGTACGGGACGGGCGAACTCGACCGGATGCTCCTGGAACACAAACTGGTGGACGAGTACCACTTCTGGATGTTCCCCGCCGTCGCGGGAAGCGGCCAACGACTGTTGGACGGCATCGACACGACCCACCTCACGCTGGTGCGAACCGCACCGTTCGCCTCCGGAATCGTCGTGCTCGTCTACGAACCGAAGCGGTAACAGACCGCGCTCGCCGGCAATGCTCGGGCCGCCATCGGGGCGAGAGCAGTCGTGGCGGCCCACCAGTGGACACCCGCGGAGGGGGTTCCGTCGGCTCCTCTCGGGTGGTCCGCCGTTCGAGAAGGACGCCCAGACGCCATCCATCACAGCGGGCTGGAACGTGTCGCCCTGTCCGCATTGGTCGTACAGATTGGTCCGAAGTACGTGTTCTCACTAAGTATGCGTACTCATTACCAATTCCTCTCCCTGTCCGAGACTCGAAGCGATGACAACGCCGAGGCGGCGAGATCGTCCTGACGGGCCGTCCGTCACCTCAGAGGACGCCTTGTCGGCGTGTGAGCGCGAGAGGAAGGGGCGGGATGGAATCCACGCGGCATGTTCCAGCTCGGCGCCTGGCCTGGCTACGGGGCGAGTTGACCCGATGGCAGGCCGAGGGCCTCATCGACGAAGGCGCCGCACGGCGCATCGAGGCCGGATATGTCCCCGGCCGGAGGCTCAGCCTGGAGAGGCTGGCGCTTCTGCTCGGCGGCGGTTTCCTGGGCGTCGGGCTGATCTGGCTCGTCGCGGCCAACCTCGACCAGTTGTCACCGCTGCTCCGGTTAGCGGGCATCACGGTGATCTGGATCGCCGCGGCCGTCGTGGGCGAGACCGTTTCGTCCCGGGGCGGACGGCAGGCGGCAAGGCTGGTCAGCGTGTTCGCCGCGGGCGGGGTGATCTTCCAGGCGGCGCAGAGCCTGCAGGTCCCCGCCTACAGCTCCAGCTTGCTCGGCGTGTGGGCAGGTGGCGCACTGGCGTACGCGTACGCCACGGCGGCCACGGGCCCCCTCGTCATGGCCCTGGCGATCGCATCAGCGTGGTACGGCTGGCTCATCGGTGAGCAGAACGGCGGCGCCGCCGCAATCGCCGTCGGCATGCTCGCCGCCGGCGGGGTCTCGTCCGCGATCGCGAACCTCCATGACAGCGGACGCCTGGCCCGATTCGCCGGGCCGTGGCGACTGGCCGGGGTGGTGCTGGCGCTGTCCGGGCTGTTCGTCGCCGCCTTCCCCGGCGTGAGCGCCGGCCCCGCGTTCTGGTCGCCGGCGCTGGGGGCGGGGCTCGCCGCCGCCGGAATCGCCATCGGCGCCGTCGTCTTCCTGACCGGCAGGGATGGACGGCAGGAGGTCCTCGCCGTCACGAGCATGATCGTGGTCGCGCTGCTCCTGGTGGCATGGACTCCGCTGGGCACCCCCTGGTACACCGGCGAATTCAGCGCCGAGCAGACGGCGCGGGCCGTGGTGGGCACGTTGGCCTACGTGCTGGCGGCCGCCTGGTTCGCCGTCGTCGCGGCCCGGCGTGATCTGTCCCACCTCGTCTACCTGGTCACCGCCGCGCTGGTGCTCTTCGTCATCATCCAGAGCTTCGCCGTCTTTCAGCCTCTGCTCACCGGGGCGGCGCTGTTCCTGGCACTCGGCGTGGTGTTCATCGGGTCGGGCTTCCTGGTGAACTACGGCCGCAGGCGCCTGATGGAGGCCATGCGATGACCGGCCCGAACGCCGGGCGCGCGCTGGACGCTCCCGGCCACAGGGCGTCCGGAAGAACCCCCCGACATGAGCAGAGCCGGCCCATGGCGCCCGGAAAGAGGATCCCATGAACAGCCGATCGGTGTTCTCGTCCCGCCCGGTGCTGGTCGCCGCGGCCCTCGTCCTCCAGGCCGTGCTGCTGGTGGTGGCCGTGGCCCCGCAGCTGTCGGCGAGGGTGACCGGCATGGAGTACCGGCTGGCCGTCGGCCTGGTCGATCCGATCGACCCACTGCGCGGCGCGTACGCCCAGCTCGACTACCCGGGCCTGCCCAGAGCCGATGGCCGGTCGGGCCCGGTGTACGTCCCACTGGCGCGGGACGGCGGCCTGTGGAAGGGATCGGGCGTCATGCGGCAGCGACCGGCGAGCGGCCCCTACATCGCCTGTGAATCCGCTGGTTACGCAAGGCTGTCGTGCGGCATCGACAGCCTGTTCCTCTCGCAGGACAAGGCCCTGCGGGCGCAGAACGAACTGGGGGGCAACCGCATGGCGGCCATAGTCAAGATCGATGCCACCGGCAACGCCGCCGTGGTGGGCTTGGCACCCCGCTGACCCTTCCCGGCACGCCGTCCACGGGATCCTTCGCTACGCGTACGGCCCCACCGCACGCAGGGCACCGGGCCGGCGCCCGTTGAGGCGGTCGAGGGCGGCGGACGTGGCCTCGTCAGCGGGGAGATGGACGACCACGCGCTGGCCCTCGGCGTCGAGGGTCTCGTAGGCCAGCCGCAGTTCCCCCACCTCGGGGTGGATGAGCCGTTCGACACCGGTGCGGTGAGGCGCAACCGGCATGGCGTGCAGCCGTTCGGCGAACGAGGCGCCTGCCACGATGGTCAGTTCGTCGACGAGGTGAGCGAGGTGCGGATCGTTGCGGGAGGACTCGGCGAGGAGCGCGGCCACCTGCTCGTCGGCGATGCGGTCCCAGTCGGGGTATGCGGCTTTGGCCCGGTCGTCGGTGAACAGGAACCGGACCCGGCTCGGCGGCCGGCCGTCGAGGAGGCCGAGGGGCCCGGCCAGGCGCTCGTAGGCGGAGGTGTGCGCGAGCGTCTCCCCGAGCCGGTTGAGGAGCACGGCCGGAGTGGGTTCCAGCCGGTCCAGCAGCGCCCGCATCGTGGGGCGCACCTCCCGCTCGGGCGGCAGCCCCCCGGGGCACAGGATGTCGGCGCCGGAGGCCGTCTTGGCCAGGTTGCGAAGCTGGACGCGCTCGCCGACGGACAGGTGCAGGGCGTCCGCGAGCGCGGCGAGGACCTGTGAAGACGGGTGCCGATCGCGCCCCTGTTCCAGCCGCGTCAGGTAGTCCACGCTGACTCCGGAGATGGTGGCCAGCTCGGCTCGCCGCAGGCCGGGCGTGCGGCGACGCTGGCCGGTGGGCAGTCCCACCTGGCTCGGGGTGACGGCCTCCCTAAGACTGCGCAGGAATGTTCCCAACTCGGCGCTCACAGCCAGAGTGTACGGCCGACGCCGCGAGCGGATCATGGCCGTACGAGGGCTAGCCTCGCCCCGGCCTCCCCAGCGGGCGCCCGGCTCCACAGACTGGGTTCATGACCTTCACCGACAACGAGATCGAGTACCTGAAGAGCCAACCGCTCGGACGCCTGGCCACGGTCGGACCCGGCGGCCGGCCGCACATCGTGCCGGTAGGGGTCTTCTACGACCCGGAGACCCAGACCATCGTGATCGCCGGGCACGCCGGCAGCGGCATGGCCGCGAGCAAGAAGTTCCGCGACGCGGAACGCCACCCTGACGTCGCGTTCGTCGTCGACGACCTGGCGTCCGTCGACCCCTGGACCCCGCGCGGCATCGAGATCCGGGGCCGCGCGGAGACGCACACCACCGGCGGCGAGGCGGTCGGCGAACGCATCGGCGCCGCCATGCCGTTCGACTCGGCGTGGATCCGCATCCACCCGCGGCGCATCCTGGCCCGCGGGATCGACACGGGCGCCTTCGAGCTGTCCGCGAGAGACGTGGCGTGATGCGATACCGGCTGCTCGGTCCGACCGGGCTGCGCGTGTCGGAGGTGTTCCTGGGTGCGATGACCTTCGCCGGGCCGGACGAGGCACGCAGGATGATCGACCTGTACGCCGGGGCCGGTGGCAACGTCGTCGACACCGCCTCCGCCTACGGCGACAGCGAGGAGGTCGTCGGCGATCTCCTTCGGCACCGCCGGGACCGGTTCGTGCTGGCCACCAAGTACACGCTGTCCCGGGACGCCACGGACCCGAACGCGGGCGGCGGCCACCGCAAGAACCTCACCCGGTCCCTCGAGGCGAGCCTGCGACGGCTGCGCACCGACTACATCGATCTGTTCTGGGTGCACACGTGGGACCAGCACACGCCGATCGAGGAGACGATGCGCGCGCTTGATGACGCCGTCAGCGCGGGGAAGGTGCTCTACGTGGGTGCGTCCAACCTTCCCGCGTGGCTCGTCTCCCGGGCGAACGCCGTGGCCGAGTGGCGCGGCTGGACATCGTTCGCCGCGGTGCAGGTGCCCTACAGCCTGCTCAGGCGTGACATCGAGCGGGAACTGCTGCCGATGGCCGAAGCCCACGGAATGAGCGTGGTCACCTACGGGGCGCTCTCGGGCGGGGTGTTGTCGGGCAAGTTCACTGCCCCCGGCGACGCCCCGACCGGCACCAGGATCGACCCCGTGTCCCTCACCGCGCGCGACCATCGTGCCGCGCGTGCCGTACGGGAGGTGGCCGAGAACCTGGGGGTGAGCGCGTCCCAGATCGCGATCGCCTGGACCCGCGCCCGGTCGCGCGCGGTTCACCCGATCATCGGCTCGCGCACCGTCGAGCAACTCGAGGACGACCTGGGCGCCCTCGACGTCACTCTGCCGGCGGACGCCGTACGTCACCTGGATTCGGCAGTGCCGTTCGACCTGGGCTATCCCGCCGACGTGACCTCGGGACCTCGTCCATGGGTGTTCGGCGACGGGGAGGCCAGGTTGGAGGGCCGAGTCCACCCCGCCGGGAGTTCTCCCACCCTCTAGAGCCTCGCCACGGTGGTTATCGGTCTGCGTCGATTCGTCTCGCCCGCCCCAGATAGGGGAGCGGGCTAACAGCAAAGCGGTCGCGTTCGTCCACGTGTTTGATATGTGCGTCAGGTCCGGGGAAGAACATCGTCTCGTGCGCCTCGTCGAGCCAGTGCACGACATAGGGTGGCGACCCGTCCGAATGGTAGAGCGCTGTGATCACCCCGGTCCGGGGCGCTCCGCCCGACGGGGGGCTTTCGATGATCAGCCGGTCGCCGACTGCGGCCCTCATGACTCCTCCGTTTCCGACCCTCGGGTTTACGGATCCGCTCGTCAGGTGCGCGCCGCGCCTGGCGGGCGGGCCTCCGGAATCGTGTCCGGGGTATCCGGCGACCTGGCCGCCCACCGGCGTCGTCCTGGATGACGGTCGGCGTGGCCATCGCGGATACCTCCTCCTGTCACCCTGACCTGGGTCTCACTTCTCGCGGTAGGGAAGGAGGTCCCGAGGCGGGAAGGACTTCCGTACGGCCAGGGCGCCCACGCCGCAGGCGGCTGAAGTGCTCCCTATACCCCCGCAGGCCCCACGCGGGTTACTAGGCCCTCGTTCGTCCGTGTTTGCGGCCTGCTGCCGTTACTTTGCCTCCGTCGACGCACTGATGGTGCTGAAGGGAGGTTCGACGCCGTCCTCCGGGTACCACCGCGAATACACGAGCCGACCCCGCTTCAGAGGGGTCGGCGGTCGCGCTCCGGCGTGCCGCCATGGCTCTCATCTGGCGGACCGCGGAGCACGCCGATTCCGGGGGGTCGCATGGAAACCCGAGGTCTCATCTGGTGGAAGGCCGGCCTTGCCGCTCTGGGCACGGCCGCGTTCGTCGTCGTGCCGGCGGGTGCCGCCATGGCGTCGGCGAAGGCCGGGCCGGGCGACATGGATCCGTCGACGCGGGTCGACATGAAGGACGCGATGGAGAACGAGGCGCTGGCCCATGCCACATACCGCGCCTACGCGGCACAGGCCGACAGGGAACGGCTCCCACAGGTGCGGGACCTGTTCGAGCGGACGGCCGACAGCGAGCTCCATGGGCTCGCCGCCAGGGACGCCGAGCAGCTGGGTCTCATCGGGGACAACGCCGCCAACCTGCGCGACAGCACCGGCGGTGAGACCTACGAGGCGAGGACGATGTACAAGCGGTTCGCCGCCGAGGCGGAGAAGGAGAACGAACCGAAGGCGGCGGCGCTGTTCAGCGAGATCGGCAACGACGAGGCGTCGCACCGCGTCAGGTTCTCGCGGGCCGAGGAGGCCGTCGCCAACCCGTCCGCTGGGATGACCGTCCCCACGGACGTCATGGCCAAGCCGGCGACCATCCGGGCGGGAGCCCCTGAGGTGTCCTCTGCGGGGACGCTGCGGAATCTGCGGACCGCGATGCGCGGCGAGGCCGTCGCGCACGCCAAGTACGCCCTGTACGCCGAACGCGCCAGGGAGACCGGCCAGCCGAGCCTCGCTCAGCTGTTCGACCGCACCGCGCGGGTCGAACGTGACGAGCACTTCGCCGAGCAGGCGAGCCTCGCGGGTCTCGTCCGCGACACCAGGACGAACCTGCGCCACGCGATCACCGAGGAGCGTCGCGCGGGCGACGAGATGTATCCGGGGTACGCGCGGAAGGCGACGGAGATGGGAGACACGACGGCGTCGGGGCTCTTCATGGACTCCGCACGCGGCAAGCTCGCCCAGGCGCGGGCTTTCAGTGAGGCTCTGTCGGCGCTCGAAACCCGGGCCGGCGAGGCGACCTGACCGTCGCTCCGGCGAGGGAGAACGTACGGTTCTCCCTCGCCGGAGCTTGGCATGCCGTTCGCGGACGGCGACCTCTCCAGCGTCGGAGGGCCGTCGTCCGCGCGGCTGATCCGCACTCGGGCTGCATCGGCCTCGATGGCGATCTCCACGCCGCGATACCGGAGAGCCGTGTGGGATGCCTGTCTAGTAGCCGTGTGATCCGAACCCGTCCGTCTAGTGCCAGTGCCGGTGGCCGATCACGACAGGGTGGGCGCCGAGCCGGGCACCGAAACGACGCCATTCGGCACCGCAGCGCAACGCGGCAATCCCCGATTGCCGGTCGGGGATCAGTAGGCGACAAACCTGCTCCCATCGATGAGATGGGTCGCTCTTCCTCATAGCCCGAGTCCCCTGAGGCGTGGGCCGCTCTCTGTCCCATCGTGTCCCTATTTCACCGGAGTATCCACAGTTGCCCTTTGCGTCGGTTCGGGTACAAGAGCAGCGATCTGGCTCTGACGTTGATTGGAGTCGGGATGATCACGGTGAAGGTGACGACCTTGGTGTCGCTGACGGTTCTGGCGGCGGTGGGCACCGGCTGCGCCCTCACCGAACGCGATGCGCACATCTCCTACACCATTGCCCACGCCCGCGATGGCGGCGATCCCGGCGCCGATCCGTCACCGACAGGCGACGAGGCCGGATGGGACGAGGTGGCACGCGCCCTGGGACGGCCCGGGAAGTTGTCCTCCGACAAAAAGGTCTTTCGCGTATCGTTGCCGCGCTCGGATCTGAAGGTCACCTCCTACGGGGTGGACATCAAGCCCGGACTCGCCCTGGGCGGCTACGCCGCGTTCACCCGCTTCCCGGACGGCGACGTCTTGATGATGGGCGACCTGGTGGTCACCGAACCGGAGCTGCAGAAGGTCACCGATGTTCTGCAGCAGCACGGCATCGACCAGACCGCCCTCCACAAGCACCTGCTGTCGCACCAGCCGGAGGTGTGGTGGACGCACGTCCACGCGATGGGCCGCGACGCCACGGCCATCGCCCGATCGGTCCGCGCCGCCCTGGACGCCACCGCCACCCCGGCCGCTCCTCCGGCACCGTCAAGTCCTGCTCCGGCCCTGGACATCGACACCGCCGCGATCGACCGCGCCATGGGAACCAAGGGCACCAACGACGGCGGCATCTACAAGTTCACCTTCAAACGCACCGCGCCGGTCACCGAGCACGGTCGCGTCATCCCTCCCGGCATGGGAGTGACCACCGCACTCAACTTCCAGCCCACAGGCGGCGGCAGAGCCGCCGTCAACGGGGACTTCGTCATGACCGCCGACGAGATCCAACGCATCATCAAAGCCCTGCGCGGCGGCGGCATCGACATCGTCGAGATCCACAACCACACGCTGCGCGAACAGCCCCGCCTGTTCTACATGCACTTCTGGGCCGACGACGACGCCGTCAAGCTCGCCGAGACCCTGCACAAAGCCGTCACCGAACAATCCGTCACTTCAGCATCGTGAGACGACCTCGAACGGCCCGCTCTCGGGCACAGAGCCAAGCGCCACCGGGACGCGTCCATCCACGAACTCCCGGCGCCTCATCGACTGTCCGCGGCGAGTGTCGCTCGGGCTTGCTCACAGTCCAGGGCTTGCGCGACCTGTCACCCTGCTTGCATCCACGTGGCGGGTGCCGCCGACAGCAGATCACAAGCACGGAGGTTTCCTGAATGAAACGCCTCGTCATTCCTTCGGCCGCGCTGGCTGTAGGAGGGCTGCTGATCACGGACAGCGCCTCCACGAGCACCGCTTTCCACACGCCGTCCACGTCAACCATGTCGGCCATGTCTTCGGCTGCGGCCGTGATCCCCGCAGCCGACCACAACGACGCCGACGTCAGGTTCAGCCAGATGATGATCCCGCACCACCGCCAGGCGGTGGACATGGCGGGGCTGGCTGACACACGTGCTTCACGCCCGCAGGTCAAGGACCTGGCCAAACGGATCGAAGCGGCGCAGGGACCGGAGATCCAGACCATGAGCGGTTGGCTGAGGAGCTGGGGCATGCAGGTGCCCAGCCCGGGCGCCATGACGATGGACCATGGCAATCCCGGCATGATGTCCGAGCACGCCATGAAGAAACTGGAAGGGCTCTCGGGCGCTGCCTTCGACAAGGCGTTCCTGGAAATGATGATCCAGCATCACGAGGGCGCCATCGCGATGGCCGAGGACGAGCAGCGCGACGGCGCCTATGAACCGGCCAAGCAGTTGGCCGGATCGATCATCTCCAGTCAGTCGGCGGAGATCACAACAATGAAGGAACTCCTGAGATAGGAGTCCGACGGGTTCCGAGCCGCACGAATCAGAGGTCCCAGGTGATGGCGAGTCGGAGGCGACTGCCGCGAACCGGTGACGGCGACAGGCTGAGCGGACTCAGGCCTCGAGCTCGCGCCAGGCCTGCCGCCAGGTTGCGAACCAGTCGGCGAACCACGGCTCGCGCTGGGCGAGCGGAAGGATGAAGTCGAGCGTCTCGCGGTGGTACCGGCGCTGGAAGTCCTCCGGCATGCGGTGCAACTCCTGCACGTTGCTGACCCGGTCGGACAGCTTCACCAGCACGGCCTCGTCCGGCGCCGACGCCAGAGAGCGAAGGTAGGCCCGCTTCACCTCGCGCTTGTCGCCTCCGGCCGGGGTCTGCGGCTTGGTCACCCAGCCGACCAGTTCGGCCACCCGCTCGCCGAACCGGTCGGCGATCGCGGAGATCGGGCAGGGCGTGTCCTCCACAACGTCGTGCAGAGCAAGCGCGACCAGCACGTCGCGGTCCACGATCCCCGCTCCGGCCACCGCCGTCTCCAGTGCCTCCACCAGGTGGGCCACGTACGGATCGCCCGTCGGCCGGAGCTGATCGCCGTGCTGCTCGGCGGCGAACGCGAGAGCCGTACGGACCTCGTGGAAGGTCTCCTGCGGCAGCAACTCGGCCAGGGCGGACTCGGCGCCCTGAGCGGTCCTCCAGCTGGTGAACGTCCTCATTCCGCCCCTTCTCCCCATCGCCGCACGCGTCGATCAAATCACGTGATCTCACGGCCATCGACCGCATTTCGCCTGTCGCGTGGGTCAGTTCCTGCTCGCACTCAAACGATCAAGCGCGAGTAAGGCGCTGTCTGGAACGCCCGGAAACCGAAGGGCGACATGTCGGGTCTGCGGCTGCCCGTGCCTGACCGGTCACGGCGGCCCTCCCGCATTCGTGAGATGGGGAGGGCCGCCGCGACCAACGTTCACCTGCCGGGCTTAACACCCGACCGGTCATTTCGTCCGTCTACAGCCCGGCGCACTGCCCCGACTTCGGACCGGACACGGTGTTGGGCCGGCCGCCGTTGCTCGGCGCAGGGGAGTTCCCCGCGCACGACAGTGGCCCGCCGATGTGGTTACCGGCGACGATCGTCGTCGCCGTGTTGTTCTGCAGGACGAGAGGGCCGCCGACCGTCGAGCCGTCGATCGTCACCTGACCCGTCGTGCCGGTGACCGTCACCGGGCCCTTGACCGTCGCCGGCGCGCAGTCCCCATTGTCGTTGCCGAGCCAGACCCGCGCCCCACCGTTCAGAGCGGCCGGTCCGGACACTGTCGTACCGCACAGCACAACGTTGCTCGCCCCGGACGCCGTCAGTGGCCCGCGCACTTCGGACCCGGACGCGTAAAGCCCGGCACCTGCACGCACGGTCAGGGGCCCGCTGATCGTCGCGTCATAGAGGCACGTGACACCAGAGGTGACGGTCAACGGTCCGGACTGGGTCCCGGTGATCGTCTTCGTGCAGGCCGGGAGGCCGGTCGCTGTGAACGGCACGACCCGGGTCTGGTCCTGATAACTGTAGGTGACGGTTCCGTGGTACACCTGGTCCGCCGGATAGGTGTGGCTCCCGCTGACCGACACAAGGCTTCTGCCCTGCCGTTGGCTCGCCACGTAATCGCGTCCGGCGACGGCGGCCGGCTCCGTCGGGGATCCGTCGCCCCAATCGATGACGGACGTGAACGCACCGAGCGGAATCGAGCCGGCGGCCAGACGCGCCAGGGGCGCGTTGCTCAGGGTCCTGTCCTCACCGAAACGGGAGACCGTCCCCATCCCCGCCGTGTCCCAGGTGACCTGGGAGATGGAGCCGTAGTTCACGTTCGCGAACGCCCACCGGGGTCCGGCCGCGCTGAGCCGCTGCCGGTACGCGTCGTAGTCCTGGGAGAGCACCTTGGGGGACCAGGCCTTTTCGAGGATTCCGGCCATCCGCGGGAAGACCATGTACTCGTTCGTGGCCAGCCCACGCATCTGCTCGCCCCAGATGGGCGCCTCGATGCCGAGGATGTCCTCCGCCTTCGGCCCGCCGTAGGCGGGTTGAGCCCACACCGACCGGTACTTCTCGTACACCCACTCCGGGTCCCACGAGTAGGACTTGAGAAGTTCCGTGGCAGGCGTCCTGCCGGGGGACCCGTCATACGCGAAGTCGAGATAGGCATTCCATTCCGGGGTCACGATGACGTCCCGGCCCTGGTTGAACCACTCGGGCTTGATGAGAGCGGGCCCACCGCCGGTGTAGTCGGACCAGTAGTGGTTGATGGAGGTGGAACCCGGTGCGTACCCTTCCAGCGCCGGATTCCAGCCCATCATCCGCTTGCCGTTGTCGTTGACGATGATCTCCATCTGTCGGATCCACCACTTGTAGTCCTCGTGGGGCATCCCGATGGCCTCGTCCCCGCCGATGTGGACGATGGGTGCGGGAGAGATCGCGGCAAGCTGCGCGATCGCGTCCTTCCAGAACGCGAGGGCCCGTGCACTGGCCGGGTCATTCGGGTTGGTGCAGAACCGGTCGGTCTGGGTCTGGCCTTGGCAACCCATGACGGCGCGGCCGCCCAGGGCCGTGACCGCCGCCGTGGCATGGGCCGGGCCCTCCAGTTCGGGGACGACCTCGATGAACCGGTCGGCCGCGTACTTGATCAAGCCCTTGAAGTCCTCTTGCGTGTAGAAACCCGCGATGCAGTTCGCTCCGTTGCACCCGGTGCCGTTCAGTGCCGGGTAGCCCTTGATCTCAAGGCGCCAGGACTGGCTGTCGCTCAGGTGCAGGTGCAGTCGGTCGCCCTTCAACGCCGCCAGTTGGTCGATCATGGACCGTACTTCGGCCACCGTCAGGAAGTTACGGGCGGGGTCGAGCTGGAGACCTCGGTGCGCATATCGCGGGTAGTCCATAACCGTTATGGGCTGCGCCGTCCATGGCCCCACGCCGACGGAAGGCGAGTAGCTCGCCGCCGGCAACAACTGCCGAAGGCTCTGGAAGCCGTTGAACAGGCCGTGCGCCTCCGGGGCCACGACCTTGACGCCCGCACTCGACACTGAGAGCGAGTAACCTTCGGCCGCGGCGACCTCGTTGCCCTGTGGTAGGCCGGGCACCGGCGCGAGGGTGAGGACGATGTCGGCGGCGGTGGCGGAACCTGTCACCACGGGGAGTTCGTACCCGGTGGCCGGCCGCAGGGAGCCCGCGAGAACCTCGGCTGTGGCAGCGAGGCCACTGTCGGAGACCACGATCCGGGATTTGGCGGTGAGCTGCCACGGCTGACCGGTGCCGGGCGTCTGCCGCACCGGCACGGGAATGATCTGACCCACGACGGGTGCCGGCTTGGGGCCGGACCACACCTCGAACTCGTTGATCGTGTACCCGGTCGTGGAATTCGTGGCCAGGGCCTGCATCCGGACGCAGGAGATCGGGTCCTTGCGATCGATGACCTGGGAATCCTTGTCGCTCGGATTCACCACGTGGGCGACCGTCGACCACGTCTGACAGTCGGCGTCCGTGGCGACCTGCAGGTCGTACTCCGTCGGCTTGGCCGGCGACGTCCAGAGGCTGTACACCTCGTAGACCGGGGCGGGCTCGGCCAGCTTGACCTGGAACCAGTCCTGCGTCGGGTCATAGCCGTTCCCGACCGACGCGTAGTTCGAGGTCCAGCCGTTGTGGACGAAGACGTCGGTGGCGTTGGCGGGCGCGTACGTCGCAGCGGGCGCGGTCATGCGTTGAGACTTGGCGGAGGCGACCACACCCGGCAGGAGGGCGAGATTGACGCTCTCGGCCGTGGTGCTCGTCGAATCCGGGAGAGGAACGATCTGGGGTGATGCCGGCGCGCTCGACGCCGTGTCGGCCTGTGCGGCGTTCGCCATGACACCGGTGAGGGATGTGGCGAGGAGCGCACCGATTGTCAAAGCAGAGACCGCGCGAGCCCGAGGTCGTCGGCTTCCGCCACGGCCCCTTCTCTGTTCGCGCTTCGCCGATAGGAACGAGATCTTCACGTCACTCCTTAAATCGGGTACTGCATACCTCCAGCACGGGCCGCGTGCGGGCATTGGTTGGACATGTCCGGCGACTCGTTGGGCGCTGCAGTGTCCGTGCAGCTTCCTGATGTGGTGGTGGGGGAGTTCACGCGGCCAGGAGACCGACCGTCCCGGCGATCTTCTTGCTCATCTCGATTACCGCCTTGCTATTGGGGGGTGGCTGGTCTATACCGGTTGGCGGCCTTGGGTGGCGGATAGATCCCTTATGTAGGGATCTCAGGCTGTTAGGGTAAACAGAAGTTAAAGTTTTGGTCTATACCGCCATGTATCGGATTCGCAACAACGGTGACTGTTGCCGCAGCCGGTCTATACCGGGGGGCCGGCGACGCGTAGCAGCCGCGGTGGTACGGTCGCCGGCTTCGGCAGGCTCAGCGGACGGCGGCCCGGCGTGACGCAGCCCAGCGGCGTGGCATGACGCGCCCCGGTGCAGGAGGGCACCTGACCGGGCAGCCCGTGCACGGTCAGGAAACCGAGCACCGCGAAGGCCAGGGCCTCCTTCGCGGCGGACGGCACCCCCAGGTCGTCGCTGGACAGCAGCCGTACTCCCGGCAGCTCCTCTCCGATCACCCGCATCATCTCCGGGTTACGGGCGCCGCCGCCGGACACGACGAGCTCGGTGACGCCATGGGCCCGGCAGGCGTCCGCGACGGTCACCGCGGTCAGCCGGGTGAGCGTGGCCAGGACGTCGTCAGGGTTCGCCACGGGCCGCGCTTCCAGCGCCTCGAGCAGGTACGGCAGGTGGAAGTGCTCCTTGCCGGTGCTCTTGGGCGCGGACCTGCGGTAGTACGGATCGTCGAGCAGCCAGGCCAGCAGGCCCTGATCCACCCGGCCCGCGGCCGCGCCGCGACCGTCCTCGTCGTGGTCGCGGGCGCCGCCGGTGAGGTGCCCTACGGCCGCGTCGACCAGCGCGTTGGCCGGGCCGGTGTCGAAGGCGACCGGGTCGGCGTCCGGCGGGACGACGGTGACGTTGGCGATGCCGCCGAGGTTGAGGGCCGCGGGGACGCCGTCCCGGGCCCGAAGCAGCAGCGTGTCGAGCATGCTCACCAGCGGCGCGCCCTGCCCGCCGGCCGCGACGTCCCGGCCGCGCAGGTCGGAGACGACGGGCAGCCCGGTCGCCTCGGCGATCCAGGCGGGCTGCCCGAGTTGCAGGGTGCCCCGGACGGCACCGTCCTCGACCCAGTGGAACACGGTCTGCCCGTGCGAGACCACCAGGTCGGCGGCGCCCCCACAGAGCTCGTCGACGGCGCGGACGGCCGCGTCCGCGAACGACCGGCCGATGCCGGTGTTGAGCCGGCATACGTCTGCGGCGGTCGTCGTCGCCGGAGGCAGCACGGCGGCGATCCGCGTCCGCAGCTCCTGCGGATAGGGAAGGCTGAATGCCCCCATCGGGCGCATCACCAGCTCGTCACCCAGGAGAGTCAGCTCGGCCGCCGCGGCGTCGATCGCGTCGTACGACGTGCCCGACATCAGCCCGATCACGCGCACGGTTCCTCCCGGCGCCGGCATGGGCGGGCCCCGCATGGCGACGTACGCATGGCTCCTCCGGTCGGTGCTCAGCGCCTGGCCATGCCGGCGGCGCCGGTCTCGTCGAGTACGGCGAACTTCGTCGCCGGCGCCGGTGGAACAGGCTCAGCGCGCCTCCCATGACCAGCGTGACGACCACCCCGAGGTGCCGGGTCGGCCATCACTCACTCGACGAAGGAGACCGTCACCACGGCTCGGCGATCTCCTACCCCCACGTTCTGGGGATCAAGGGTCGCAGGTTCAAATCATGTCCCGACGCAGCTCAGAGGGCTGATTCCGATTGATCGGGTCGGCGTTTTCGGCGGCTTGGGGGACCAGGATCATTCTGTGTCCGGCCTCATGGTGCTGCTTGATCGGTGGTCAAGCAGTGATGGCATCGGTTGTCCGTGATTCATACGTCCTTAGAGACCTGATGAGTGTGTGGACAGCCAGGCTCGGTGCCGGTTCTTGAGAGCATCGCGTTCGGCAGTCGTGGGCAGGATGACGTCGGCGCCGCCGTCGTACGGGTGATACAGCCAGCGGAGGTCGGGAGGGCTAAGGATCACGCTGTAGATTTCGTCGTCAGCGACCGCTCGCAATGCGACATCGATGATGCCGGGGCGCCATGGTCGTGTCTCGGCGTAGAGCTGCGTGTAGATGCGGAACTCGGGGTCGTCGTCTGGCCTTTCGATGAGGGTCTGCCAGTGCTGTGCTGCCGGTGCGACTTCTGATCTCCTGGGCCACTTCGGTGGTGTGGGTGCCGGAGTGTCCGTCCAGTCGGCCGTGATGACCAGGAGGTCTGGGCTCGGATTGAGTTCGGCCAGCACGGTGTAGTGGCGGTCGAGCACGATGGCGTATTCCGCCTCGCTGTCCGGGTAACGCTTGGACTCCGGGAGGCTGTGAAACCTGATCCAACGGTCCGGATAGTGACCGCGAAGCCAGTGGGCGATGGGCGGGCACTCGGGCCACTGCCGCTCCCAGAGCCGGCTCAGTGCTTGCGGATCAAGGGAACCATTGGGGAGCATCGTGCCGTTCTATCCGATGGCCTGGTGGACGGCCAAATGGCCCGTTAATGGTGAAGCCGCCAGGCTGGTCGTCAGGGCGGGGGAGCTGTGCGGGAGTATGTGGTCATCCTGAACGAGTTGGCTCAGGCTCTTCGTCCGATGTCGTGGGGCGTCAGCTGGTTCGAGGAGCTGGCGTCTGAGGAGCAGTTCGCTGTCCTGCGCGATCTGGCTGCGTTCTCCACTCAGGCTGGAGCCACTGCGGAGGATGGGCCAGAGAGTGTCTTCCTGGCGGGGATACGGCCCACCCATACTCCGGCGGTACTGATCACACGAGGGCGGCTGCCTGAGCAGTTGGCGAAGATCATCAATCTGCCGCTGGGTGAGCGGGTAAAGGCGTTTCGGTTACTGATTGCGCTTCTTGCTGTCGCAGACCAGCGCCGGCGGGAGCGCTACTGCAAGGACGGGTGCAGTCATACCTGGCACCAGTTAGGGGACCAGCGCATATGGAAACAGCCACCGCCTGATCATCACGGGACTGCGTGAGCCCCACGGCGGATGGGCACGAGAGGCCTACGGCCAGCAGAACGGTTGGCTCGAGGTCGGCAGCACGGTCACGGGCGGCTGATCAGCGCCGGTGCGGCTCGCACCACGAGCAAGATCCTTACCAGGCTGGCCACCAGAGCTATGAGGAGCAGCACGGACGGTGGCGGGAGGAGTGCGGCGACCGTCCCGAGTATGGATGAGTCGAGGATGACGACGCTTCCCGCGCCGCCCAGGGCCGCCAGCCGTACGGCCTGGTAATGGCGTCGTTCCCGGACGGCGACGACCAGCATGAGCACGGCCGTGCTGAGCGCGAGGCCGAAGGCCAGGCGTGCCGACAGCGGAATGGACCAGGCCCAGGTGTGACCGGTGACGAGCGCCGCTCCCCAGGTCAGCCCGACGAGGGGTCCGATGGCGAGGAGCCGGATCGCGGTTCCCCTGCCAGGGGACAGACGGATGAACGCGGTGGCGATCGTGTCGGCGTCGCCGAAGTCCGCCAGCGCCGCCCTGGCCGCCGAGTCGCGGTCGCCGAGCCGCTCCAACTGGTCTTCGTAGGATGTCGTGAGCCCGTCGGCGAGTTCCTCGACCACAGACGAGGGAAGCCGCTCGGCGAGCATCTGAAGGTGCCGTTCGATCAGTTCGTGGCCGGCCACGGCGAACCCCCTAAAGCGGTGGAGATCGCGGCGGCGAACTCCTGCCAGTGGTCACGCGCTCCGGCGAGGGAACGTCGCCCTTCGTCGGTCAGTTCATAGGTGCGCCGCCTACGTCCGCCGACGACCGACCAGCTTCCACTGATCAGGCCCGCTTGCTCCAGGCGGTGCAGCGCCGGATAAACGGTGCCCGTCGGGAGGTCGAACTTGCCGCCCGTGGTGTCGCGCAGGGCCTCTTTGACCGCGTACCCGTGACGTGGTCCGTCTTCCAGCGCGGCGAGCAGGAGTCCGTCCAGGTGGCCCTTGAGCGCTTCGGCTCTCATAGGTAGTAACGCTACATCTGCTCTTTTCGGCGGCCAAGGCTTGGAGTAGCGTCGCTATAGGTAGTAACGCTACGCATGGGAGGTGTCGTGGACGACATCGACATCTTGGGCACGCCGATTCCGAATGCGGGACCGGTGTTCTTCGCCGCGCTCGCCATCCATGTCCTCGCGGGGCTCACCTGCGTGGCGGGTGGCGCGACGGCCGCCTTGACTCGCAAGGGGAGCCCGACGCACATGCGGTTCGGTCGTGCCTACTTTTGGGGTCTGGTGGTCGTCTACGGCACGTTGACCGTGATGTCGGCGATCCGGTGGAGAGAGAACGTCCATCTGTTCGTCATCGGCACGCTGGCGTTCGCCGCAGGGCTGACCGGCTACCTGAACCGCCGGCATCGACCGGCCGTCCACATTCTCGGGATGGGGATGTCCTACGTGCTGCTCCTCACAGGGTTCTACGTGGACAACGGGCCGCACCTGCCCTTGTGGGATCGGCTTCCCGCTGTCGCCTTCTGGGTGCTGCCGTCGCTGATCGGTCTTCCTCTGATCGCACGCGCACTGACCCGCAGACACCGCCAGGCCGCATCAGCTCAGACGTGATGGAGCACGAGCGTGCGCATATGACACTGCGGATCTTCTTGGGGCGTTTGCCGACGTGGTCACAGAGCTTCCAACAGGCCCTGCCCGAGGTAACCGTGGGGGTCGATTCCAGGCGGCACCGCGAATAGGCCACTCGACTCGTGCACGAGGAAACGGCTGAGCTCGTCGGCCATCGCGAGGCGCTGCTGGATCCTGGTGAACCCGTCACGAGGGTCGCGTTGGAAGGCGAGGAACAACAGGCCGGCGTCGGGTGTGCCGTCGGCTCGATAGCCGTCGAAGTAGGAGAACCCCTTTCTGAGGATCGTCGCGCCTGTGTTGGATGCGGGGGAGGCCTGCCGTACATGTGCGCCGGGGCCGATGGCGAGCCCTCCGTCCGGCATCTGCTTGGCGAGATCGAGCGGGGTGAACTCGGTGCCGCCGGAAAGCGGGGCTCCGGTGTCCTTGCGCCGTCCGATGACCTGCTCCTGCCGCTCGCGGGACAGGGTGTCCCAGGAGTCGAGCAACATCCGGATGCGGCGGAACACCAGATAGCTGCCGCCGCGCATCCAGGCCGGGCCGGCGCCGGCGAAGACGTGTGCCTCGAATTCCGGGTCGCCCGGACGGGGGTTGCCGGTGCCGTCGATCTGTCCCATGAGGTTGCGGGGAGTGGCTCCTCGTTCCACGGTGACCCCGTCCGTGGCGTTGAAGCCGCTCATCTGCCAGCGCACGGCTGCCGTTCCGCGTGCCGTACGGCTGAGCGCCCGCAGGGCGTGGGCGGCGACGACGGCGTCGTCGGCGGTGATCAGCACGCCGATGTCGCCGTTACTTCGCAACTCGTCCAGATGATCCCGGGGAAACGACGGGATCGGGGCGAGCTCGGCCGGCACGGCTGAGCCGAGCTTGCGCAGCAGCGAGGCGCCGAAGCCGACCGTGATCGTCAGAGAGGAGGGTCCGTGGCCGAGTGCCATGGCGTCGTCGCCCGCGACCGGCTCACCCGACGTCATCAGCCGGGCGTCGCGGGTCCAGGTGCGCAGCAGTGTCTCCAGTTGACGGGGGGTGACGCCGGAGGCCACGTCGAAGGCGGCGAACCACCCGTGTGCGGCGGGTGGGGCGAGGATGCCCGCCTGGTGGGCGCCGTCGAAGGGGATGCGTCGCCCGCCGACCTCGCGGGCCCGTTCCCCGCCGAGGACCGAGGCCGCGGCGTCGCCGCCCACCGCTCCGGCGACGGCCGCGATGCCGGCCGCCGTGGTCGCCGCCAGGACGCCGCGCCGGGTGAACCGGCGCGGCGTGTTCGGAGGAGTCATCGGCTCTGCGGCCGGTAGCCCACCGGCATGACGGGGGCGGTCACGGTGATCTGGCCGACTTTCGCGAAGCTGAACGTGAGCGTGACGTGGTCGCCCTGTTTGAGCGCCCGCGCCGGGGACTCGATCATGACGTGGTAACGGCCTGGGCTGAAGACGAAGATCCCGTGCGCGGGCACGGTCACCGAGCCGAGCATCGTCATGGTGGTGCCGGTGCTCTCGTGCAGCATCGACATGTCGGACACGTCGGTGTGGACTCCGGTGAGCACGGCCGGGGTGTTCCCCGAGTTGGTGATCGTGAAGTAGGCGGCGGCGACGTCCGGCGAGGCCGGTTGCGGCACGTATGCCTGTGTCACGTGCAGATCGGAGATCTTCGTCCCGTCGGCGTGCCCCGTCGACACCCAGGTGATCACTCCGGCGATGGCGGCCACGATGACGCCCAGGACGATCAGAGGTGTGCGTGATCTGGTCATGACGACCCTCCCGGGGTGGCGAGGGTGACCCGTCCGAGCAGTTTGTGCAGGTCCGCCGTGTAGTCGGCCGACGATGTGCCCGAAGTGAAGATCAGGCGGGCCTGGTGGGCGCCATCGAAGGCGATGACCTGCGCGCCGTGCGTCACCTCGTAGTCGCCACTCTTGGACGTGGGCTGATCGAGGGCGATCCCCACCGACTTCGCCGCGGACCGGATCGTGGGATAGTCGCCGGTCAGTCCGACGAAGGAGGTGTCGAAGGACGCGAGCCAGGCTTTGATGACCTCTGGAGTGTCCCGGTCGGGGTCGGTGGTGATGAAGACGACCGAGATCTTGTCCCGGTCGGACGCCGGCAGTTCCCTCAGCGCGGAGGCGAGGTCGGCCATCGTGGTGGGGCAGATGTCGGGGCAGTGGGTGTAGCCGAAGTAGACCAGGGTGAGCCTGCCTGCCGTTTCCTGCCGCAGGTCGAACGGCTCGCCGGAGGTGTCGGTCAGCGTCACGTCGGGTTCGGGGAGCGGTTGTCGCAGCCAGGTCCCGTGGAACTCGGGGGAGGGGCCGAGCAGTCGCACGGGGGCGGTGCTCCCGCCGGAGGAGTCGGCGCAGGCGGTGAGGCCGCCGACTAAGAGCAACGAGGTGAGCGCGGCCGCGGCCCACCGTAGAGAAGTGCGGGTCCTGCATCCACCGCCGGCGGTGGATGGCGAAAACATCATGGTCAGTCCTGATTCGGCGTCGACATGGGCGAACACGACCAGGCCGATCGGTCGCCCGCCGGAATCAGGAGGCCATGGAGACCCCCGGATCGAGGCGTGCGCGGATCAGCCGTGATCGGATGACGTGGTCACGGGCATGCGCGGCCGACGGTGGGCCACGCCTCGCCAGCGTGTGCCGGAGCAGAGCCGCGGGCGGAGCGGCGTCGTCCTGGCCGATCGGCCGTATGGACGCCGGGCCGGCGGTGAGCGGTCTCACCTGGACGAGGGCCAGGAGCCATCCGAGGTGCGAGGAGAGGATCCCCGAGAGCGCACGAAGGGTCCGCCACAACGCACGCTCGCCCACGGCGAGCCAGACGGCGACGAACGCCCCTGCCAGGGCGTGAGCCGCGAACATCATCGGCGTCGACATGCCGCCATGGGTGACGGCCATCGATTCCATGTGACCGGGCATCATGAGGGGGGCATCGCCGAGCCGGACGACGTCAGGCGACGTCCCCGAGGGGGTCGTCCAGCTGAACCACATGTGCAGATAAAGCTGGATAGTCTCCACTCCGCCGAGGATCCAGCCGAGCGAACGTTCCCGGCCCGCCAGCCGGTATCCGATCGTCACGACCAGACCGAGCGCGACGCCGACCGACCAGGCGGGCACCGGGCGCGGTGCCATGAGATCGTGGCCTGCCTGGGACAGCCCGACGCACACCACGGCGAACAGCCCGGCGCGCATCAGTCGGAACCATCCAGGCGGGCGCATGCCCCTCCATCTTTGCTCTACGTTGTGTAGAGCAAAGCCTATAGCCCACCCTTCTCGGCCTCTCGGCCGCAGGGTTGTGCCCGCCTCGAGAAGGTCCTCATCACCGGGTCGCCACCAGGGGGCATCGGATCACGCCATGGCGCTCAGCTGGCCTCCTCCAGTTCGGGGTGGGGACCACTGTCGGACATCAGGCGCAGGAACGATCGGATGCGGGTGTTGGCGGGATTGCTGAAGAACACGCTCGGGCTCTGCTCTTCGAGGATGTAGCCCTTGTCCATGAACACGACCCTGTTGGCCACTTCCCGCGCGAAGGCGATCTCGTGAGTGACGATCACCATCGTCATCCCGTGGGCCGCGAGGTTCTTGATGGCCTGGAGGACCTCCGCGCGCAGCTCGGGGTCGAGGGCTGAGGTGGGTTCGTCGAAGAGGATCACCTCGGGTTCCATCGCGAGCGCCCTGGCTATCGCGACTCTCTGCTTCTGACCACCCGACAACCGGGCGGGGTGTTCGTCGCGCTTGTCGGTGAGCCCGACCCGGGCCAGAAGACGTTCGCCGACCTCTATGGCGTAGGACCGTGGTAGCCGCCGAACGTGGATCGGACCCTCGATGACGTTCTGGAGAGCCGTCATGTGCGGGAACAGGTTGAACTGTTGGAACACCATCGCGGTGCGGACCCGGATGTCGCGGATCAACCGCCTCCGGCCACGGCTTTGACGCGGGCCTGAGCAGCTCACGGTGCGCCCTCGGACGGTGATGCTTCCCGCGTCGGGCTCCTCGAGGAGGTTCAGACAGCGCAACAGGGTGGTCTTGCCGGATCCGGACGGACCCATGATCACGACTACTTCGCCGCTGCGGACGGTCAGGTCCACGCTCTTCAGCACCTCGAGGTCGCCGAAGCGTTTGTGCAGCCCCTGCGCGTGAATCGCCACGTCGTCTGTCATGCGTATGCCCTTCCCATCCTTCGTTCGAGGACTTCCTGCCCGACGGACAGGACTGAATTGATGAGCCAGTAGACGGCGCCGGCCACGACGAAGGCCTCCACATACCGGAAGGTCGAACTGCCGACGCTTTCGGCGACGCGGGTGAGCTCGACGACGGTGACCACGGAGGCGAGGGAGGTGTCCTTCATCAGAGCGATGAACCGGTTGCCGATCGCCGGGGTGGCGATGCGCAACGCCTGCGGGAAGACGACTCTTCTGAGTGTCCGGCTGTAGGTCATGCCCATCGAGCCGGCCGCCTCCCACTGACCCTTCTCTACGGCGAGGATGCCGCCGCGGAAGTTCTCACTGAGGTACGCCGCCGAGTACAGCGTGAAGGTGAGGATGGCCGACGGCACAGGCGACATCTGGATCCCGAGCTGGGGGAGCCCGAAGTACACCAGCATGATCTGGATGAGGAGCGGGGTCCCGCGGAACACCGAGACGTAGACGATCGCCAGTGCCTTGAGCAGGGTGAATCGGGAGATCCTCGCCAGCGCGATGAGCCCGCCCAGCCCGAAGCCGAGGACGAACGAGGTCACCCCGAGGAAGATCGTGATGGCCATGCCCTTCAGCAGGATGGGCACGGATTGTGCGAGCAGGTCCATGAGGTCCGGTCCTTTGCTGGGTGGGTTCAGGGATATCGGTTCGGCGGGACCTTGCGTAGTTCGGCGGCCATGTCGATGCCGTTCAGCCATCGGCGGGAGATCACCGACAACGTGCCGTCGGCGATCATCGCGTCGATCGCCTGGTCCACGGCCTGTTTGAAGGGCAGAGCGCCCTTCCGGAACGACATGCCGAGCACCTCCCGCTGCAGGGTCGGGCCCACGGGTTTCACCGGAAGGCCCTTCTGCTGGGCCAGATAGGCACCCAGGAACCGGGAGACCAAGGCGGCGTCGGCGCGTCCCTGGGCCAGATCGGTCAGGCCGAGCGTGGCGTTCTTGTACGTGCGGACGTCCGCGTCCGGGATGCCGGTGCGCGCGAAATCGGCCTGTGTGGTGCCCTCGGAGACCGCCACCTTCTTGCCGGCCAGGTCCTTGACGCCGGCGATCGCATCGTTGTCGTTCCGGACGAAGACGGAGACCTCGTTGACGGCGTAGGGGCGGGAGAAGTCGACCTGCTTCCGCCGCTGATCCGTGATCGTCTGCCCGGAGATCACGATGTCGAATCTGTCGGCCCGTATGCCGCCGACGAAGCTGGCGAAGTCGGATCCCACGAAGTCCACCTGGCCGATCTTCAGGCGCCTGGCCAGTTCGTTGGCGACGTCCGCGTCGTAGCCGATCGGATGGTCGCCACGGTCGAGGAAGTTCCAGGGAGGGTTGGCCTGCGTGAGAGCCACGCGAAGAGTCCCGGCGGTTCGAGCGCGTGCCAAGACGTCGTCGTCTCCGCTGGAACACGCGGTGCTCGTCAGCGGGAGCAAGACGAACATCAGCAGGGCACGCGCGGTCGCGACTCGGACGCGGCGACCGCAGCGTTCCGTCTCAGAGCCTTGCATCGCCGATGAAGCCCGCTCATCGACTCCGTTGAATCCACGGATTCTCACAGCCGGAGATCCGTCCATTAGTGCCCCCTCACCACTGCTGTGCACCGAATACGACGCTGATACGGCCAGGTCGGCCGGCGGCTCAGTCGTGTGGTGACAGGTAATGCGGGCCGTGCGGATCGGCGCAGTGGGCGATGTCGACGCAGCCGACGTCGCCTGTCACGCTGCGGGAGATCTGGTCCACCTGCAGAGTGGTGTGCATGATGCCGTACGAGTCGGCGAGAACCTTCTGCAGTGAACGCCGCACGGAGGTCACGTCTCCCTGAGGGTGGACGAACACGTGCGCGGACAGCGTGGAGTAGCCGGATGTCAGCTCCCACACGTGGAGATCGTGCACCTCGGAGACGTCCTGTTGCGTCGCCAGCCGTGCGCCGATCTCCGCGGGCACGAGCCCCGACGGCGCCGCCTGAAGGAAGATCCGGGCGGTGTCCCGCATGAGTCCGTGACCTGCCTTGAGCATGAGCGTCGCGACGATGAGAGTCGCGATCGCATCCGCGCGGACGAAGCCGGTCAGCACGACGATCAGGCCGGACACCGCGGTCGCGATGAACGCGTACAGGTCGTTGAGGATGTGCTGGAAAGCGCCTTCTACGTTGAGGCTGCTGCGGTCCGCCTTGCTCAGCAACCATGTCGCCCCGACGTTGACCACGATGCCCACCAGCGCGGTGACGAGCACCAACCCGCCTTCAACCTCGGCCGGCGAAATGAGGCGCCGAATCGCCTCGATGAGGAAGAAGACGCCCAGAGCCACAAGAGTCGCCCCGTTGAGCTGCGCCGAAAGGATCTCCGCCCTTTTGAAGCCGAAGGTGAAGATGCCGCGGGCCGGGCGGACGGCGAGCCTCATGGCAACCAGCGCGAACACGATCGAGGCCGAGTCGGTCAGCATGTGCCCGGCGTCGGAGATGAGTGCGAGCGACCGTGCGACGAATCCGACGACCAGTTCCCCGGCCATGAACGCGACGAGAAGGGCCAGCGCCGCGCACAGGTAGCGCCGGTCCGCGTCGGCGGAGATCGCGTGCCCATGCCCGTGCCCATGCCCGTGCCCATGACCGTGCCCGTGGCTGTGACCGTGCGATGGGGTGTCGGGTCGTTCGTCCGCGTGGTCGTGTGTGGACGCGTGCCGATGGCCGCTGCCGTGCTCCTCTTCCTCGCGGCCCTGCCCCTGCCCCTGCCCCTGCCCGTGGCCGTGTCCGTGCGGGGCGGCATGCAGGTCGGATCCATGCGGTTGTGAGATCGCCATGGTGAGTACTCCTCCTACGACTGCGGGCTAGTGGGCAGCACTGGAGTGCGCGACGGGCACGTGCGTGATGTGGGACAGCCCGAGATCCAGCAACATCCGGACGTGTGAGTCGTCGAGCCGGTAGTAGGCCAGGCGTCCCGATCGGCGTACTCGGACGACGTGGTGCGCACGGAGCAGGCGCAGCGCGTGCGAGACGGCCGACTCACGATGTCCCGACACCGCCGCGATGTCGCATACGCACATCTCGCCTCCTCTGAGCAGCGCGATGATCAGGCGCATCCTCGGTGGATCGGACAGCAGCCCAAAGATCTGGGCCAACTCCTCGATCGACTCCGGAGCAGGCATCGCCGCCAACGCCGAGGCGACACGCTCCGGGTCCACCAGGCGCGTCGACTCGGCATCCTGCCGAGCGACATCTGAACGCTTGCTCATATGTCGAATGTTAGGGACCGCTTTTCCTTTGCACTAGTACGCCGTTTGCTCTCAATCGAAATTTTGCAAATCGACTTGGCTGGCTTCGTCCTGTTTGTCGCGAACTTCAAGTTGAATACCGGCCGGACGGGATTCGAAGATCGAGGGTCACGACTCGCCTGCAGGGGAAGTGCGGAAATTTGGAGAATTCCACCTATTTATGACGTATTTCGTTGAGCCGTGTTCCTGCAGGAGATCGCGTCGATGAGTCGGGTGTCGGCATCGGTTCCTGCCTGTGCACGGACGGCAGCCCCCTATGAAATGCCCTCATATCCGGAAGATGCGAAATGACTATTCACGCCGGTTTCCCTCAGGCCAGGTCACCTGAGCGGGTGACTTCTTCGACGGCCGTCGTCGGCCACACACCCTCGATGTATGTCGATCAACCGTTCGTCCCGGCCGGAAGAGGCTTCTGGGCGAAGCTGGAGGGATTCAACCCGGGAGGAATCAAGGACCGAGCCGCGCTGCACGTGATCCACCAGGCCCGCACGCGCGGCGAGCTCCTGCCCGGCGGAATGATCGTCGAGTCGACCAGCGGGACGTTCGGGCTCGGGCTGGCGCGCGCGGGTGCGGTCTACAGGCACCCTGTCACCCTTGTCGCCGACGCCGGTCTGGAGCCCATCATGCGGCAGATGCTGCGGGCCTACGGCGCACGCGTGGAGATCGTCGAAAGCCCGCATCCTCATGGGGGCTGGCAGCAGGCGCGCCGCGACCGGGTAGCCGAGCTGATGTCACGCCTGCCAGGCGCGTACTGTCCCGACCAGTACAACAACCCGGATCTGGTCGAGGCGTACGCAGGACTCGCCCGCGAGCTGGCCGAGCAGTTTCCGCGCATAGACGTTCTGGTCTGCTCCGTGGGAACCGGCGCACACAGTTCGGGGATCCACCGTGTCCTGCGGCGACGCTTTCCCGGACTCCGGCTCGTCGGCGTCGACGCGGTGGGTTCGACCATCTTCGGTCAACCTCCCCGCGACCGCATCATGCGCGGGCTGGGCAGCAGCATCCACCCGCGCAATGTCGCCTACGACGCTTTCAGCGAGGTGCACTGGGTCAGCCCGGCCGAAGCCGTATGGGCATGCAGGCAACTCGCCGCGGGCCTCAACGTCTCCGGTGGCTGGAGCACCGGTGCGGTGGCGCTGGTGGCCCGGTGGCTGGCCGTGACTCTGAGCGCGGACCACGTCATCGTCGCGGTGTTCCCCGATGGCCCATGGCGTTACTGGAACACCGTCTACAGCGACGACTACTGCTCGACGCACGACCTGCTGGACGGAATGCCTGTGGACGGGCCGGACGAGATCGGTCACGCCGGCGAACGAGAGGTCACCCGCTGGACCCGCTGCCGAGTGGTCACCGACCCGCTGGAGCGGATCCGGTGATCGGCACGCTGCGAGCAGCAGGTTCGTTCAGTCCAGCGGCGCGGGTCCTGTTCGTGAACCAGCTCGGCATCAACATCGGCTTCTACATGCTCATGCCGTACCTCGCCGATCACCTGACCGCCCAGGCCGGCTTGGCGATCTGGGCGGCCGGGCTGGTCCTCGGGCTGCGCAACGTCAGCCAGCAGGGGATGTTCCTCATCGGCGGCACCATGGCCGACCGGCTCGGCTACCGGCCCCTCATCATGGCGGGGTGCGCTCTCCGGACCGTCGCGTTCGCGATGTTCGCCCTCTCGGTCGCCCTGCCGGCCATGATCACAGCCGCGGTGCTGACGGGATTCGCGGGAGCCCTGTTCAACCCCGCCGCCCGCGCCTACCTGGCCCACGAGGCAGGGGAGCGCAAGGTCGAGGCCTTCGCGCTTTTCAACGTCTTCTACCAGACCGGGATCCTCATCGGCCCGTTGATCGGCATCGCGCTGATCAACCTGGACTTCCGTGTCATGTGCCTGACCGCTGCCGCGGTCTTCGCGGCCCTCACCGCACTGCAATGGCGGCATCTGCCCCCACGAACCGGGGCCGCGGCCGGTTCGGGAGCGGTACTCGCCGACTGGCGCGAAGCACTCGGCAATCGCCCCTTTTCCCGCTTCGCCGTGACGATGTTCGCCTACTACGCCCTGTCGTATCAGATCTATCTCGGGCTGCCGCTGGAGGTACGGCGGCTCACAGGTAGTGAGGCAGGCGTTCCAGTTCTGTACGTGATCTCCGCCTTGCTGGGGATCTTCGCTCAGCTCCCCGTCACGACCTGGTGCGAGCGCAGATGGCAACCAGCCCAGGCCATGTCCGCCGGACTGGCACTGATGGGACTGTCGTTCGGACTGCTCATCCCCGCAGGTCGCCTGTCCGGCCCGGTCGGCATGGTTCTTGTCGTCGCGTGCGTCACCGTTCTCACGCTCGGGACACTGCTCGTCTTCCCGTTCGAGATGGCGACCATCGCGCGACTGGCCGGCGACCGATTGATCGGCACCTACTACGGCCTCTACAACCTGATCTCCGGGATCGGCATCCTCATCGGGAACCTGCTCGTCGGCCTCTCGCTCGACATCGCCAACGGAACAGGCTCGGACGGTCTGCCGTGGCTGCTCCTGGTGCTGGCCGGTCTGGGATCCGCGTACGGCATGCACCTGCTGCATCGCGGGGGCCGACTCACGGACCAGGCGCACGCCCAACCTTTGACGCACAAGCCCTGAGGCATCGCGGACCCGGTCGGCAGGCACAGCCATCTGGGTGATTTCAGCCTGCTGGAGTGGTTTGTTCCCGCCGTTCCCGATCTTTGTTCAGCCTACGTTCAGCGCACCCTCAGAGAGTTCTCAGGTCGATACCCACGACAGGTGAACGAGGGGCAACACATGCAGGGCAAGAAGAGCGAAGATTCCGAGCGGTCCGCGATTTCGCGGCGTCAGTTGGTCAAGTACGCGGGTGTGGGCGCCACGTTCGTCGCCGCGGCCCCGTTCGTGGGCGGTGGCACGGCGCAGGCGCACGACCGCGACGACGACAAGAACCAGGGCAAGGGCGACTCCCGCAACCGGGTGTGGCGCGCCGGCGACCACCACGTGCACTCCGAATACAGCGGCGAGTTCGACACCACCAAGAACCCCCCGGTGTTCCACAAGGGCGCGGACGCGGTCTACCCGATCGTCACCAACGCGATCATGGCCAAGTACTTCGGCCTCACCTGGGCGATGTGCACCGACCACGGTGGCCCGAACCACTCCAAGGTGAACCTCGAGCAGGCCTACCCCGACCTGCTGCGTTCGCGCGTGCTGGTTCCTGAGGTGCTGCAGTTCTGGGGCATGGAGTTCGACACCCCGGCTCTGGACCACCACACGCTGATGATCCCCCGCCACGACGACGAGGCGCAGCAGCTGTTCGAGCTGGAGAGCCGCTTCAACAAGTTCGACGCGTTCCCGACGGACCCGGCCCGCGACACCGAGGCCAAGTTCATCGAGTTCCTCAAGACCGCCAAGGGCATGCCGCACAAGCCGCTCGTGATCGCCCACCACGCCGCGCGGTCGGCCACGGGCCTGGGCGTCTACGGGCAGGACACCCCCCACGAGTTCCGCAACGGCAACAACGCGGCTCCGGAGATCTACGTCGGCTTCGAGGGCGCCCCCGGCCACCAGGCCGGCCCGCTCAACGGCGGCGCACGCGGCGGGTACGGCAACCACCCGACCTACGGCGGCTTCGACCAGATGACCGCCCGCGTCGGCGGCCTGTGGGACTCGCTGCTCGGCGAGGGCCGGCGCTGGTGGATCACCGCGACCTCGGACTCGCACGTCCACTGGACCCGCGGCGGATCCGACTTCTGGCCGGGCGAGTACAGCAAGACCTACGTGCACGCCAGGCAGGACTATGCCGACATCATGGACGGCCTGCGCAACGGCCGCATCTGGGTGACCACCGGCGACCTCATCACCAGCCTCGACGTCACGGCGAAGAGCCAGGGGCGCGACGCCGCCTCGGGTGAGACCCTCGTCGTGAGCCGCCGCAACCGCAGCGACGTCGAGATCGAGATCCGGTTCCGGCCGCTGCAGGGCAAGAACGGAAACGGCGACCGCCCGGAGGTCCGGCGCGTCGACCTCATCGTCGGCCAGGTCACCGGCCCGGCGGCCAACCTCGACTCCGACACCAACCCCACCACGAAGGTCGTGGCGCGGTTCGGTCCCCGCGACTGGCACAAGTCCGGCCAGGACTACGTCATCCGCCACACCCTGCGGAACGTGGAGACCGACCTGTACGCCCGCGTCCGCGGCACCAGCACCGACGAGGCCGAGCCGCTGGCCGACGGCAAGGAGAGCCCGTGGGACGACCTGTGGTTCTACTCCAACCCCGTCTTCGTCGAGGTCCGCTAGCCGTCTGACCAGGCTGGGCTTGCCTCTGGGTAGGCCCGGCCGTGGTCGCGGGACCAGCCGCGTAGCGGCCATGCCGAGCCCGGCCCCTCCCACACATGCCCCTGTCCCAGGAGAGGCCGGGCTCACCCGCAAGTCTTGCGAGACTTCCTCCGTCAGGCCCCGGCATAACGGCTCAGGGCACGACGGCCAACTGCCCGTACGGCGACGTCCTGCGGGCATTTCGGCATGTCGCCGCTGTCACTCCGCAACCGGGACTGGGACTCCATCGGCTGCTGTAGCCGTGGCGTCCTCCCAGGCGCGCAGATATGTCTCGATCGCGTGCTTGTTGCGTTGTAGCACGTCGATGCGTCGTTCGATGCTGCTGAGTTGACGTCGCAGTCCGTCCAGATCCTTTACCGCCGGGCATTCCGGGGCCTTCGTTTCTTCTTTCGCGGCCTCGAGACAGGGCAGGACCTCGCGGATCATCTCCGTCGTGAAGCCGGCTTCGAGAAGTTCGCGAATCTGCAGTACACGGTCGATAGCAGGCTCGCCGTAAGTGCGGTATCCGTTGCCGCTCCGGAACGGGTGCAGGATGCCGACCTCTTCGTAGTAACGAAGCAGCCGCGGCGCGACACCCGTCTTCGCGGCCAGGTCTCCGATCTTCAATTCGCTCTCCTCAACTCGGCATTCGTGCGGACGGTGCGCCTCGCCGTCGCACCTGTGGGCGACCGCGCCGTCGGCCGCTTGACCTTCACATTAATGGAAAGGTTTAGCTTTTCCGCGTTCCCAGATCTGCCGAAGCGGGTTGATCAAGACCGCGTCAACAAGAATGTGAGATCAAGAGATGCCGACGTGTTCCAGAACGAACGCAAGCAAGCCGGGCGGTGGCGGATGGACCGTGGACCGAATGGCCGAACAGAAGGGCCGTACCTTCGTCGTGACGGGTGCGACCAGCGGTCTCGGTCTGGTGACGGCGCGCGAGCTCGCGGCGCACGGCGGTCGGGTACTGCTCGCCGTTCGTGACGCGGCACGGGGAGAAGAGGTGGCGTCCTCGCTGCGTAGGGCGAATCCCGGGGTTGAGGTAGAGGTGCGTCAGGTCGATCTGCTGAATTCGGACTCGATCCGCCGGGCCGCGGAGGAAATCGGCGAGGAGGAGTCCGTCGACGTTCTGGTCAACAACGCGGGCATCTCCATGGTCGGGCACTCCGTGACCGCGCAGGGCGCAGAGCACCATCTCGCCGCGAATCACCTTGGCCACTTCGCGCTCACGGCGTTGCTGGCACCGGCGCTGCGCCGGTCGCCGGCGCCGCGGGTGGTCACCGTGACGTCGTACCTGCACGAGAAGGGCGAACTTGATCTGGACGACGTCGCGTGGTCGCGGAAGTACACGCCTATCGCTGCCTACTCGGCATCGAAGCTGGCCAACGCGGTCTTCGCTGTGGAACTCGCCCGGCGCGAGCAGTCGTCATCGTCGCCGATCACCAGCATTCTCGCGCACCCGGGCTACAGCAACACGCCGATGCAGAGCAAAGGCACCGGGATCACGGGGATCGCCATGCGCGTTTCCGGCAAGCTCTTGGCGCAGAGTCCGGAGATGGGAGCTCTGCCCCAGCTTTTCGCGGCGACCGAGCCCGATCTCGCCGGCGGCTCCTACATCGGACCTGACGGTCGGGGCGGACGGTCTGGACATCCCGAACTCGTGCAGTTGTCGGCAGCAGCCCAAGATCCAGAACTCGGCCGTCGCCTGTGGGAGCGCTCGCAGCAGCTCACCGGTGTCCGCTGGCACACCGCCGAAGCCTGACCGCGGCTATGTCGGGTCGACTGGTTCGCGCCATCGTGGGTGATGCGTCAACGCGGAGCCTGTGCTGTGTGAATCGGACCGTGGGGATCAGCGCAATGGCGCTCGGTACGGTCGTCGGCGGGCCGTCCGGCAGCGGCGTGGTCGACCTGGAGGGTCGTGTGGCTGATGCCGTATTCGTCGTGCACGAGCCGCTCGGCCGCTTGCCGCACTCGGTGGCAGTCGGCTCGCGGCTCGACCAGGATGTGGGCGGACATGGCCGCGTAGCCGGAGGTGACCTCCCAGATGTGCAGGTCGTGCACCTCGGTGACCTGATCGATGGTGGCGGTCCTGCGGCCGATCTCGGCGGGGTTCATGCCGGCGGGCGCGGCTTCCATGAACACGCGGCCTGAGTCGCGGACGAGAGCCCAGCCGGCCTTGAGCATCAGCGCCGCGACGACGAGGGCGGCGAGGGCGTCGGCCCTGCCCCAGTCGGTGAGCCATACGACGGCGCCGGCCGCGGTGGTGGCGATGAAGGCGTACAGGTCGTTGAGGATGTGCTGGAAGGCGCCTTCGACGTTGAGGCTCGACCGGTTGGCCTTGTTGAGCAGCCAGGTCGCGGCGAGGTTGACGGCGATGCCCGCCAATCCCGTGACGACCACGTACAGACCTTCGACCTCGGGTGGGACGATCAGCCGCCGGATGCCTTCGTAGACGAAATAAGCGCTGAGCAGCAGTAGCGTGATTCCGTTGATCTGCGCGGAGATGATCTCAGCGCGCTTGAGGCCGTAGGTGAAGCCCCCACGAGGAGGCCGGGCTGCGATCCTCATGGCGATCAGGGCGAAGACGATCGCGATGGCGTCGGTCAGCATGTGACCCGCATCGGAGATCAGCGCGAGCGACTGGGCGATGAAGCCGATGACCACCTCAACGGCCATGAACCCCACAATCAGCGCGAGAGCACCGGACAGGTGGCGCCGGTCCGCCTCCGCACTGACACCGTGCCCATGCCCATGCCCATGGGCACGATCCCTTTCCGAACCCACGTGTTCCGCGTCGCCCGGTCTGGCGTGAACAGCCCGGTCAGCCATCGCCGTGTTCCCCGTCCTCGTGTCCGACATGGGTGATGGCCAGGTCGAACAACATCCGCACATGCGAGTCGGCCAGCCGGTAGTAGGCCATCCGCCCGGCCCGGCGGACCTTCACCACTCGGTCGGCGCGGAGCAGTCGCAACGCGTGCGAGGCGGCAGACATGCTCTGCCCGGTCGCCGCGGCCAGGTCGCACACGCACATCTCACCACCCTCCAGCAGGGCGGAGATGAGGCGAAGCCGCCCGGGGTCGGCGAGCAACCCGAAGACGTGGGCCAGGTTCTGCACGCACTCCTCGGACGGCAGCGCCCGCTGCACGGCGGCCACCCGATCGGCGTCCGTGACGGATACCGAGCACGCATCCGCGGCGATCGACACGACATTTGAACGACTATTCACATGTACAAGCATATGGTGAGCGTGCCCCATGTCAAGACGTTCGGTGAACACTCAATTGCACATGGTTATCGCTACACCCCCCGTCGGCAGGTAAAAGAAACGATTGAACGATTGCTCATATGTGTAAGCGTAGGGTAATCGTAGAACTACACATGGTGAGCATCGCAGGTCGGGTCCCCTGACTTCGACCACCACACTGGCCACCCCAGGCAAAGCGATGCGAACAGAAGGGAGACATCGTGAACATCACCAAGCGGGTGACCCCCGCGCTGGCCGTCTGCGCCGCCGCAGGATGGCTCACGGTCATCGCCACCCCTGCCCAGGCGACCTCCGCGTCCGTCCACCCGGCCCCGGCATGCACCTACCAGCTCACGAACGTCAAACCGGGCGGCTACGTCAACGTCCGGACGGCACCCGCTCTCAATTCGCGGCCGGTCGGGACCCTGCGGGCGTCGGGCGGACGGCTCACCGGCGGGTGCGCGTCCACCCGAGGCTGGATCGCCGTCAGATCCTCCAACGGTCGCTCCGGCTGGGCCTACGCCCACTACCTGCGAAGGAGCACCCCGACACATCGCACCACCACCACGCGTCCCTCCCTGGCGTGCACCTACCAGGTCGCCAACGTCCGGCGAAGCAGCTATCTGAACGTGCGCACGGCGCCAGGGGTCGGCGCGCGGCGGATCGGGGCACTTCGAGTGTCCGACGGACGGTTCGCAGGAGGATGCACGTCCAGCCGAGGCTGGATCGCCGTCAAGTCCTCCAACGCTCGCTCCGGCTGGGCGTCGGCCTACTACCTGCACAAGGTCGCCGGATAGCGGCGATCAGCCAGATTCCCTCACGGTTCGCACCACACCCCGCCCCCGGCCTCCCGCCACATCGAGGGCGGAGCCACCTAACGGATCGCAACCCTCCGCGGCGATACGAGGCCACACCCACTGTGACCGATTCTCGCCACAACCAACCGATCCCGAATAGTGGCGCCGCGCAGCCGCGGATCCAATCAACTCTGTTCCGGCGCGAGCGCGAATATGCCGCCCATCACGCGCAAGCGGCCGGCACGGTCAGCGGTTCTCCGCATTTCCTGCTCGGTGATCGGGACACGCAAAGCGCAACTGCGAACCCACATCTGAAATGGAGGTTCCAATGGATCCAGAAAACCATGGCGAGCACGCACATTCGTCGTGTATCGACGCCCCCTGCACCGACGCCGGCCAGGCGGATACTCACGCCGATCACGGCCACGAGCACCAGGGAGACCACCACGACGACCACGGGCACTGCCACGCTGACGACTAGCCGGCACGCACCCGAACCGCCAAGAATCAACTCCGGATAGCGGGTCAGGCCGGCAACGAGAAATAGCCGACCTCCGGGAGCGCGGCCCGTTTCCGAGATTCACGTGCCTCGGAAACGGGTCCGCCCTCAGGGGGACAAGGAATTATCGCCGAGCGACGATAAGCGTAGAAATAGCACTCAGCATTCGACCGTACCGGCATAACGCGAGATTCGCGCGCCGGTGCTCTCATCCCATCGAAAGGATCGGTGAACTCTCATGGGTGAAGACCACGGACACGGGCACGGCCATTCGGCGGATGCCGCATCGAACGAATCGACTGCACGGGCCCTTGACCCACAAGGCCCGGACGGACTGCTGAACCCGGTGGCCGTGCGCAACCAGGTCTTCACCGTGGTGCGCCTTCGCGAAGGCTACGACCTGGCCGAAGTGGACGCGTTCCTGGGCCTCGTGGAGACCGCCCTGACCACGATCCTTCAACAGAACCAGGAACTACGGGGACGCTCGCTTCGAACTGATGAGGCTCCGCAGCCGATCCCATCGGGTGACAGCGCGACCCGCATCATCGAGCTCGCCCACGAAACCGCCGCACGGACCGTCGCCAAGGCCCATCAGGAAGCGAACACCATCCTCAGCCAAGCGCGTGCCCGAGCCGAACAGTTGCAACACGACGTGCTGAAAACAGGTGCGGCACTCCACCGCGCAAGCACCCACGAGACCCACAAGGAAGCGCTGGGTCGGCGGATACAGACACTGCACGCCTTCATCGTCGACTTCGACTCCCATATGAAGCAGACGCTCGACGGTCAAATCACCCAGATGCGGAACCTGCTCGACCAGCTCCACCACCACGGCGAATCCCCGACGCCGCAGTTCCACGGCAACCCCGCGGCAGGCGAAGCCGCCCCGCGCCCCGCGACCTGAGGCTCCACGACTGACCGACACACGTGGATGACCACGCCTTCAATACCGGCCCCGGGATCCCATCCGCGCCGCCGAGCCTTGGCGGACAGATCGACCAGAGGTGCTCATCAATGCCCCTATCCGCATGGGCACAGGCCATGGAGCCGGTGCTGGAAGGACAACCCGCCCGACAGGAGGCCTGGGCGGCAGTGCTGCTCGTCTGCGCCTCCACGCTCGCCGGCGCATGGCTCGCGCGGCGCAACAGCCAACGGATGACCCTGTGGCTGGCGATCGCCTCGGCCATGATGATCGTCACGGCCCTCGTCGACCTGCTGCCCGACGCGTACGCCGAAGCCGGAGAGACCGGTGTCCCCTTGTGGGAGCCGGCGCTGGCGGCCGCGTTCGGATTCCTCGTCATCACCTACTTCACCCGTAGGGGCTGCGCCTGCCCCGACGACGAACCGTCCCGCTACGGTTCGCACGCGCCCGGCATCCACCGGCGAGTCAAACAAGGCGTCGGCGCCGCCGTGTACGGCGGAATGGGGACCGCGGCGGCATTGACCATGCACCGCGCCATCGAGGGCGCAACCCTGGCACTGACCGCCTCGATCGTTGTCGTCATCGCCCTCACCGTTCACTCCGCCAGTGAAGGGCTCGCCCTGGCCGCGCTGCTCGACATCGCCCGGCAACGCCTAACGCCCTGGCTCGTCGTCTCCTGCGCCAGTCCCGCCGTCGGCGTCGCGACCGCCACCCTCAGCCCGCTCCCGCCTCAGATGGTCCCCATCCTGTTGAGCATGGTGATGGGCGTCCTCCTTCGCACCGCGATCGTCGGCATGAAACTCGCGGCCAGCAAACAACGCAACGGGCGCCTGTCCACCCGCCAGATCGCCATCGCCGCCACCGCCGCCACAACCGCCGGGGTGCTGCTCGCCACTGCTCACACCTTCAACGAAGAAGAACCGGCAGAGGCCACATCGACCTCAGTCGGTCAAACGACAAAGGTTTCCGCCAGCCCCTCACCTCACCCGACCCCGCGGCCTACGACACCAACGCGGAATCCGACTCCTTCGCCTTTCAAGACCGCCGCTCTCACGCAGGCGCAACTTCGCGCCGCGGTCCGATCAGGGCGACTCAGCCTGGCCGACGTGTTCCGCCGCGACGACGAGGTCACCAAGGGCACCGGGATCGGGCGCATCGTCCGAGTTCTGCCTCGTCACACGTCAGAACAGATCAGCGCCGTGCTCACAGCCGGCGGCATCGCCGAGAACCAGCGGATCGACACTCTGAGCGAACCGCAGCGGCAGAAGCTTCTCGAAGGGCTGAGCGAGTAGTTCGGCATTACAGGGCCGCAGGCTGAATTCAGGATGTGCTGAATTCAGCCTGCACTGTTCAACGGCGATGTGTTGACGACCGAGCCTCACAGTGCTTCCGCGAGAGGGCCGAGAGCCAGGGCGGGCAGGTAGGTCAGGGATGTCAGGATCACCGTGACGGCGACGACCATCCCCACGAACAACGGCGTGTCCGTCGGTAGCGTGCCGGCCGAGACCGGGATCGTCTGCCTGCGCGCGAGGGTGCCCGCGAGTGCCAGCACGACGATGATCGCTAGGAACCGGCCGAACAAGATGATCAGGCCCAACGCGACGTTCCACCAGGGCGTGTTCACAGCGATGCCGGCAAACGACGAGCCGTTGGCGGTGCTCGCCGAGGTGAACGCGTAGAGCACCTCGGACAGGCCGTGCGGGCCGACGTTGAGCGCGGTGGAGTTGTGGCCGGTCATGAACGCCGCCGCCGTACCCGTCAACGTCAGTACCGGGGGCACCAGCGTATACAGCGACACCAGCTTCATTTCTCGAACGCTGACCTTCTTGCCCAGGAACTCCGGGGTCCGGCCGACCATCAGGCCGGCCAGCTTGGCCGTCGTCATGGCGAAAATCAGATAGCCGTACAGGCCGGTGCCGACAGCGCCGATGCCGAGCCCGCCGAGCATGATGTTCAACATCAGGAGCCCTCCGCCCAACGCGGTGTACGAGTCGTGACTTGAGATGGCCACGCCACCTGACCCCACCGTGTTCAACGCGGCGAAGATGGCCGACTGCTGGACACCGAACCGGACATCCTTGCCCTCCAGTGCCGCACCCACCGCCTGCGGCACCGTGCCATGACCGGCCGACTCGAAGATGTTGAGGAGGGTGCCGCTGGCGAGCACCAGGATCGCGAACACGGCCAGGATCGCGTATCCCTGCCGGTTCTGCCCGACCATCCGGCCGTACACCCGTACCAGGCTGACCGGGATACACAGCAGTAGGAACAGCTCCAGCCAGTTGGTCCAGCCGCTCGGGTTCTCGAACGGGTGGGCGCTGTTGACGTTGTAGAAACCGCCGCCGTTCGTACCCAGCAGCTTGATGGCCTCCCAGCTGGCTACCGGCCCGCCGGTTATCGTCTGCGACCCGCCGGTCAACGTCGAGACTTCCGCGCCCGCGGAGAGGTTCTGCACCACGCCGCCCACGATCAGCACGATGGCGATGAGGACGCTGAACGGCAGCAGAATCCGCAGGATGATCCGGGTCAGGTCGACCCAGAAGTTGCCCAGCCGGTCGGTCTGGCTGCGGGCGAAGCCCCGGACGAGGACGACCGCCACGGCGATGCCGACCCCGGCGGAGGCGAACTGCTGTACGCCGAACCCGGTCATCTGCACCAGGTGTCCCATGGTCGACTCACCCGAGTACGCCTGCCAGTTGGCATTGGTGACGAAGCTGACCGCCACGTTCCAGGCGAGATGATCGGGTACGCCGGGCAGCCCGTTCGAAAGCCAGCCAAGCTTGCCCTGCAACCGCAGGAACGCGTACAGGAAGAGGATTGAGATCCCTGAGAAGGCCAGCAGGCTACCCGCGTACTGGACCCACGACTGTTCGCGGGCGGGGTCGGCACCGAACAGCCGGTAGACCCCACGCTCGACACGCGAGTGCCGGGTACCGGTGACGACTCGGAACACGTAGTCACCGAGGTAGCGATAAGCCACGGCCAGCGCGGCGAACAGCGAAAGAACGAAGATCAAACCAGCGTCGAACGAACTCATCGAGGCCTCAGGGTGGAGGGAATGAAGCAGGGAACCGGCGTGGCCGGAGCGCCCGTCGAACCATGCATCGCCGGACCGGACCGCGGCGGTCAGTCCAGGACGGCAGCGGGTCCGGCAGTCGATCCGCTCACGGCTGCTTGATCACGGTCGGCTCAGTTGTGGTCGACTCGATCGCGGTCGGGCGGGCGGAGGCCGCGACGAAGGGGGTACCCGGCCGCGCCGCATCTCGGCGCCGAGGTCCGGATCCGCTCCATCGTTCGCTCCTTATGGCCATTTGGCGCTCATCTGCCGACCGGGCATCAGCTATGTAAGCGCGTGGCGGCCGGTGGGCAAGGGTTTCAGACGCGATCACTACGCCGGCGGCATCGATTTTTACGCGTTTACCGCGAAGAGGGCGTCAAGAGGCTGTTGATCAGGTCCAGGGTGAACATCCGTCGCGTCTGACGGCGGGCCGGTTCGCCGCGGGTGATCCGGGGGACAGGGCCGGCGACAGCGGCCCAGCGGATGATCGCTTGGGGAGGTTTTCACCGCGCGGGCGAACCTCTTGGTTTTAAAGATCGACATGACGCACGCGCTGGCGCAAAATATAGATTGTAGATATTTCCAACCTCTCTCGAAATTCCAGGTTGGTTTCCGGGTTCGCTTCGGCGTACTCCATTCCAAGGGGAGTGTGACGGATTGGCAGAAGGCCTTCTTGTGCGTCTTGAGCGAACTCTCGCTGAGAGGAAGCGGCAGGACCGATGGTGGTCGTTGAACCTGGAAGGCGAGGATCCGCGCAAGTTCCTCGCCGACCTCGTTCTAGGCCTCAAGGGCACCACAGGCGGCAAGAAGATCGAGAACAGGCATCGGTACATCGGGCTGCGGCCGACCATCACGTGGCTGCAGAGCGCCAGTGATCCGTCCTATCCCGTGGCGTACGACAGCAACGAGTCGTTCGCCCGGCTCTGGGACCTCGGCCAGGCGGCCCTGGACGAAGACACCCCGTACCACTACGTGAGCCTGGGTGTCGGCGACGGCAACAAGGACCGTCACGTGATCGATCGTCTGGGACTCGAGGGCTCAGACCGCTTCTACATCGGCATCGACATCAGCTCTCACATGCTGCGCCTGGGCACCTCTGAGGCGACGCATCGGATGCCGGGGAGGGTCCTCCCGATTGAGCTCGATTTCGAGGGTGGCCAGAGCATCCGGGCGCTTCGTGAACTTCTCGACAGCCTGGTGGACCACGAGCCGATCCTGTTCAGTCTGCTGGGCAACACCTTGGGCAACATGGACCGGGATCTCGAGTTCACCCGCACGTTGACCGCGCTGCTCCGCCCGCAGGACCGGCTGGCCGTGGAGGTGGGCACGACCGAACGGCTCGACGCCGCCGCGGCCGCGGAGGCGGCGCGGGAGCGAGACGTCAGCCGTAGCTACAAGGAGTTCGCGACAGCGGCTCTCGGGATGTACACCAATCTGTCCATCGACACGAACTGGCTGGAGTTCACGGGGAGCATCGAGGAGGAGCACGCCGTGCGGGTCGAGGGCCGCTACCTCAACAAGAGCGGCCAGACGATCCCGATGATGTTGCCCAACGGCGAGACCATCCCCTACGCCGCTCAGGAAGGTATCCGTGTCCTCCTCGGGCGGAAGTACTCGCTGGACGGGCTGCGCAGGCATTTCTCGGTGGCGGGGCTGTCCGAGCTGAGCGTGGAGGCGACCGCCCGCCGGAGCGACGACCTGCCGGGTGCCGAGCACGCCGGCTTCGGCCTCGCCCTCATGGTGCTCAAGTATGAGCCGCAGGGGCAGCAACCTTCGAAGCTGGGCAAGGTGTGGGGGCCGCAGACCGTTCCCCCCATGAGAACCGGCTAGGTCCCGATGTTGCGCCTGGCCATCCGATTCATCACCTTCGCATCGTTGGGTGGGGCGCTGGTGGTGGCCATCGTGGGCACCATCACCTCGTGGGGGGCGTGGGAGGGGGTCAGCACCACACTTGCGCTGCTCGCCGCCATCTCTGGCATCCCGGCAGACCGGTGGGCCGCCACCGCCGAGCAGCGGCGCCAGACTGTCGCAGCCCTGTGCCGGGAGCTCGACAAGAACCGGGAGGTGCTCGCCGACCCCCGCTTCCTTCCCGACAGGCAGGGTGAAAGCCTCATCTACCCCCGGCTGATGCTCGGCGCCGTCGACACCACATTCATCTCGGGGGTCTTCAGCGGGCCACGGGACGCGGAACTCCTGCGCGCCTTGCTGGACTGGCGCAACTCGGCCGAGGACGTCAACCGGCGCCTGGACATCACCGAGTTGAGGTTGTGCATCGTTGAGGAAATCGACCGTCACGACCTGGCCGCCCTCCAGCAGATGACGCTGCTGCCCGGCGGGCCGTTCGCGTACGCGCGGGACTGTCTCGAGCAGTTGGACAAGACGCTGGAGCGGGACGTGGGCGTGCCGTCATGGAAGCGGTGGGGACTGCTCGCCTAGCTCTCGTTTCACTCCTCTGGCGCTGGCGCCGCCGGGCCGCACACTACTCAGGCCGCTGACATCGGCCAGGGGTGCGGATTGCTGGGAGCGACTTCGTAGGTCAAGCAGCGAGTTGGTAGCGGGCCTGGTGGTTGCGCTGGTGCTCTTGGCCCAGATGGTAGGTCCAGTAGCGGTCGAAGTCGCCGTTGGCGAGCAGTGCGCGGAGTTTCAGGACGGCTTCGGCGCCGGCGCTCCGCCCGGCCGTCCACGCGTTCGTCCGACAAATTCGCTACCCGGCGGCCGGAACGCTGTGATACACAACCGCCGTGCAAAACATCTTGGAGTTCCCCGAGGTCCTGCGGCTGATCGAAGACCGCTCGGCCGCGTTCCGCGCTGCGATCGCGTCCGCCCCCGACCTTGACGTCCAGGTCCCGACCTGCCCCGACTGGACGCTGCGCGAACTGGCGCAGCACCTCGGTGACGGCCGCCGCCGCCAGGCCGCCATCGTCGCGGCGGGCCCGGGCGCTGAGCCCCCGGCGAGGACGGACCCGAAGGGCGCCCCGACCGCGCCCCGCGACCGCGAAGCCCTGGACGCCTGGCTCGCCGAGTCGACCGAGCTCATGCTCGACGCGATGCGCGAGGCCGGCCCGGACCGCGGCTGCTGGACCTGGTGGGGCCGCTCGCAGGCCCCGGAGACCAGCGGAGCCGTGGCCCGGCACCAGATCCAGGAGATCGCCGTCCACACCTACGACGCCCAGCTCACCCAGGGGGCCGCACAGCCGCTTCCGACGGACGTCGCGGTCGAGGGCGTCGACGAGTTCCTGACGACCGTCGCGGCGACGACCGTCCCGTGGCCGTTCAAGCCGGCGACCATCGACCTGCACACGACCGAGGGCCGCTCCTGGCGCCTGACCCTCAACGCCGACGGCGTCCGCTGCGACGACCTCGCCGCCGACGCGGAGCCGGGCGACATGGCGATGCGAGGCGCAGCGAGTGAACTGGTCCTCTACTTCTACGAGCGCGTCCCGCTCGACGGCCTGGAGACCACCGGCGACACCGAGCCGATGGAGCAGCTCGCAGACTGGGACCCGAACGCGTAAAACGCGCGCTTGGCACTCGTCATCTGGCTCCTCTCATGATCGCCAGGACAGCCCCTGACCGCGTGAGCGTCAGACCTGCACGGTGCCGCCGTCCACGAAGAGTTCCGTACCGGTGACGAAACGGCTCTGGTCGGAAGCGAAGAAGAGGGCCACGTCCGCGACGTCCTCCGGCTGGCCGATCCGGCCGAGCGGGATCCGGGAGACCAGGAACTCCTTCAGTTGCCTGCCCTGCTCCGTGCCGACGTCGATGTTCCTGTTGAGCTCGGGCGTGTCGATCGTCCCTGGGCTGATGGCGTTGACCCGGATGCCCCGGCCTTTGAGCTCGTTGGCCCAGGTGCGGGCGAAGGACCGCACCGCGGCCTTCGTGGCCGAATAAACGCCGAAGCCCTCGGGGCCCTCGACCGTCCAGATCGAGGCCGACAGGATGATCGAGGCGTGGTCGTTCAGTAGTGGCAGTGCCTTCTGGACGGTGAAGACGGTGCCCTTCACATTCACGCCGAGCAGGAGGTCGAGGTGCTCCTCCGTGACCTGCGCGAGCGTCGCGACCGCGCCCAGTCCGGCGTTCGCGTACAGCACGTCCACTCGGCGGCCGTCCGCGGCGATCCGCTCGTAGAGGCGGTCCAGGTCGGCCGGCACGGCGACGTCGCCGCGGACACCGGTCGCCTTCCGTCCGATGGACGCGACGGCGGCGTCGAGCACCTCCTGCCGCCGGCCGGTGAGGTAGACGTGGGCCCCCTCCTCGGCGAAGCGGCGGGCACCGGCTAGACCGATCCCCGTCGAGCCGCCGGTCACCACCGCGGTCTTGCCGTCGAGTTGTCCCATCAATTCCCCCCGAGGGTGTTGCCACCTCCAGCCGACCGCCGACCGGCCGCCAGTCGCTGGAGGGTCAGCCGTTGGTGGTCTTGTACGCCGCGCGGGCGGCGTGGACTGCTGCGAGGTTCTCGTCGGTCCAGCCCACGACAGCGCTGACGATGCCGAACAGCTTCCGCCCTGCTCGAGTGAGGCCGTACTCGACCTGGGGCGGGACGGTGGGGTGCACGGTCCGGGTGATCAGCCCATCGGACTCCAGGCCGCGAAGGGTGACGGTCAACATGCGGGGAGTGATAGGCGCCACCAGTCGGAGCAGCTCGTTGAAGCGCCGCGGCCCGGAGTGGAGCTCGGACATCACTTGGGGCGCCCACTTCTCGCCCACCCGCGACAGGATGCTCCGGACCTCGTCGCAGGAGGACTCCACCTCCGCTGCCGGCTCGGCGATTTCCGCCATATCGCTTCCCTTCTAGGTACTAACGCACAAAAAACTGCATTCTTGCGGGCGTCTCGGGAGGTCGGCAGCCTAGTCCTGGCCCCCCAAACCACCTTCAGCACCACAACAAGGAGCTTGGCGTGAGCCTTCCCTTACAGCCTTCCGACGACCCTCGATACACCACTCGTGGCGCGCTCCACGTACCTTCCGGGCAAGGCCCGACCGTGTGGACGGTCGGCGACGTCTACACGATCAAGGCGACGGGAGCGCAGACGAACGGCGGTCTGGGCCTCATCGAGGCCACCGTCCCGGCGGGCGGGGGACCGCAGCCGCACGCCCACCCGAGGGACGAGTCCTTCTACATGCTCGACGGCGAGCTGGAGTTCCTGGACGGGGACCACCGGTTCACCGCCGTCGCGGGTGACTTCATTCACGTTCCAGGGGGCATCCGCCACTGCTTCCTGAACAAGCGCAAGCATGCGGCGAGGATGCTGTTCATGTTCACCCCGGCTGGGCCCGAGCAGGTCATCGCCGACTACGCGATGCCCGCCAGGGACGGCGAGACGCCGCCGCCACCGGACGACGCGCAGATCGCCCGGTTCGAGACGATGATCAGGCTGGCCGAGGTCGTCAACCTCCCCGACCTCTCTTAACGAGAACGCCTGACCGCCGGCAGCACCCGGTAGGCGTCGGGTTCTCGTCGAGCAGGCAGGCGCCGCCCTCCCCGTCGAGCCAGCCGGGCATCCACGAGTCCAGACGGTCAGCTCGCGGCAGGCCTTGACGCCTTCACCGTGCATTTGGCCCGGGCGACGGCCTCCAGTGGCCTGACCTCAATATTTCTGACGTGCACAGGCTGTGTAGCCGTCACGTCGAAGCTGACAACACCGGCTGGCCCGTGAACTGAACTCGGCCGGGCGGCTGCTGATCACGCCCCTCCTTTAGGGCGCTCGACCATCACCTCGGAATGCGACCGCCGCTCGCCGGCCCTCACCCCGGCCTGTGCGTTGCGCCGTTCCATGCGGTGAGGAGCCATCTGCCTCACCGATAGGTCACCGGTGCCGCCGGCAAGGCGTCGACGTCCTCGAATCACGGCAGCCCTGATCCCAGCGCTGCGCAGACCCTGAAACCGAACACATTTCGCGCGTACCGCGTGCATAAAACTAGGAGAAAAAGTGAAAAACGTACTCTTTTCGCGCCCCATGCAGCCCACTGCCCTGTCTTCATGGAAGGGCCTGTTGGCGGTTACGACCATGACGTTCAGTGCAGTGGCAGGTGGCCTCGGTGGCGTCGCTATCGCCGACACTGTTCCGGCAGAGCCGGGCCAGGCCGCTGCTTCCAGCACCCCGGTCCCTTCCACGCCTGTCGCCAAGGCGGATGACCAACCGCACTTCGACCGCGTCGTCGTCAACGGCGGCAAGGACATCGTCGTCGGCACCGAAGACTCGACCTTCACCATGTCGTTCACCGTCACCGACCCGAGTGGCGCCTTCGCGGGCCCCATCAGCGCCAACCTGTGGCACGGGACGTGGCAGGGCGAGGGCGGAGTCATCGGCGGCATAGCCCCCCGCTATGACTGCACGCACCCCAGCTCCACCACCATGACCTGCGATTTCACCAATTGGATCTACATCAAGGGCCACCTGCACAACGCCATGGCCGGCGGCCCCTGGATGGCGAATGTGACCGCCGCGCGTCTCTACCAGGACTTCGCGACGACCACACAGGTGAAGCGTGAGGCGAAGCTGAAGGCCGGTCTCTCCGGGAAGAAGGGCAAGATCAGTGCCACGGGCAAGCTCACCCGTGCCGACTGGGACAACGGCACCTACAGCGGCTACGCCGGCCGAACCGTACAACTGCAGTTCCGCAAGGCCGGTACGCACAACTACTCCACGGTGAGGTCGATCACGACCGAGCGCACCGGCGGTCTCAACACCTCCGTGAAGGCCTCGACCGACGGTTACTGGCGCTGGTACTTCCCGGGCGACTCCACGACCGGCGCGGCCACGACGGCCGACGTCTATGTCGACGTCCGTAAGTAAGGACTGACGGCATACCTTCGGGCGCAGGGCATCCCTTCGTGGGATGCCCGGCGTTCCCGCTGGCCGTTCGGCCCCTGAACCTCGCCGACCTGGACGCCGTCTCGCGCCGGGGATCAGGGTTTGATCATGCTGGATCATGTGTGCGGAGCCAGGCTGCCGCTCTGCGCGCTGATGCGCGCGACAGCCACGCGTCCTGGACCACCTCGGCCAGCTCGTTCCGGGTGAGCTCACCGATCCGACTGGCCCGCAGCAACACCGACGGGTGACCATCGAAGTGCGCGGTCGTGAAGAACTGCGACGCCTCGTCCTGAACCAGCGCCTGCTTGTCCGCCTCGGACTCGACCCAGAAGACGATCACATCCGCATAGCGCTCCCCGGTGTCAGGGTCGACCGCATCCGGCCGGGGGTTGCGGAAGAAGACGAACGACTTCCCACCCACTTGGTAGACCGGATTGCCGCCGGTCCCGTACTCGACGGTGACGTGCGGCATGGCTAGAGCCAGCTCGTGCACGTCCTCGACACGGGCCGGCCGGCTTCCGTCATCATCGGACACAGCCTCAGCGTAGGCGGCTCCCGGCGGAACGTCCGGCGATGCCGCATGGTGGGCGGTCGGTACGCTGATCCGGTGCGGATGGCGACCGTTGCCCACCTTGCCCGCTACATGGGGACGTCTCGGATGTACACCGAGTTCGATCTTCGGATGCGCCGAGCGGAACCTGAAGCCGCTGTCCGTGCAGCGGCCTCAGGTCGAGCTCTGTTTTCGCCGGCTTCAAGAGATCCGGCGCTTCCGGCCTTCCAACGGTGGCCGCTACGTCCTGTATCGGAAAAGGATCCGGCCGCGATTGAGGTCGTACGGGCTGAGCTCCACCAGCACCCGGTCGTACGGCAAGATCTTGATGTAGTTCTTCCGTATTTTCCCGCTGATGTGCGCGAGCACCTTGTGCCCGTTCTGGAGTTCCACCCGGAAGGTGGCGTTGCGCAGGCACTCGATGACGGTGCCCTCTACTTCGATGCCGTCTGCTGCTCTTGCCATATTTCTCGCACTTCTCCGGTCGGTGACTGTGAGGTCGGTGATGAAACGAAATCCGTTGACGCACCCGTGATCGAGGCGCCTCGGTAGACGCGGTTGTCGCGGACGGTGGGCTGCGACCGGCCGTCCCCCGCGCTGAGGGAATCGATGGTCGCTCATCAGGTCGGCCTGTGCCGCGTGTGCTTCCGGCCTGGTCCCCTCGCGCGGTGATGCGGTGGGCGTCAGCGGAGGACCAACTCCAGGTTGCTGCTCGCACGCCGGGCGCCGACGCCCTCGAACAGCGCCATGGCCCCCTTGTTGGATTCGTTGACGTCGGCCGATGCCGTTTCGATTCCGCAGCGGTGCAGCGAACCCAGCACGTGGGCGAGCAGCGCCCGAGCGATGCCGCGGCGGTGCTGGTCGGACCGGACTGCGATCAGCCCGATCCGGGGCTGCCGGATCACCGGCCCCACCCGGACCAGTCCCACGTATTCATCGGACTGTGCTGCCACCGCGTACTTCGACGGGTCCAGCAGGGTGGCGCCGTCCGGGCGGGGCAACACCTCAGCCGGCATCTCCTGCCATCCGACGGTGGCCTCGACTTCGTGGCGAATCACGCGGTCCAACTCGCGCAGAGGGCCCTCCTCCGCCTCGCCGACGGCCACCATCGTCACGCCTGACGGCGGTGACACTGAGCCGAGTCCCGTGACCCGCGGGTCGGTGGGCACGAGGTACTCCCACTCGCGACGTCGGGTCGTGAAGCCGGCTCGCTCCCAGTTGGACGTCAGGTCGAGGTCAGCCTCGTCGACCACCGTGTACAACGGCTTCGGCAGGTCCGCCAGCATGGCATCGGCGAGCTGGTCGAAGACCGCGTCGTGCCACGCGTCGACGCTGAGAAAGATCCGTCCGTCGGGCCTGCGTGCAGTATCGCCGCGGCCGACCACCCGGTCGTCCTCCACAGCGTGCCATTGCCTCTCCGCGACCCGCGTGATCACTACGGCATGCTCACCCATGCCCGAACTTAAATGCGCAGAATTCATAGGTCGTTGCCTTTCGGGATTGCCTTTTCGCGGCGCTCCCGGCGACACCTACGTCAATCGCCCGACCGTGACGAGGGGAGCACCCACATCGATACAGCGTTCATGGGTCTCACCTCCTCGCGTGATGTCACGGTCTGCGGCAAACTATCGGCCCGAACGTCGTCCCGTCCAACCATTTTCCCGCCGATCGACTCGGCGGGCCGTGCGGCCAGTCGCCGTGCCGAGCGCGAGTTGTCAGGAGTCTTCGTTGCCGCGCGGTACGGTGACGATGGTTCGGGCTCGCTCGGGAGTGACCAGGTCGCGCAGCGTCGGGTCGGTGAGCAGTACGACTGGCGCGATGCGGTACGGGGAGTCGGAGTGCCACTGGGGCAGGGCGGCTTCCAGGACGGCCCAAGCCCGGTCGGCGGCGCCATCTCGTGCGAGGGTGCGCGCTTGGTGCAGCGCCGTCTGGAAATCTGGCGGCTCGGGCAGCAATGGCGGGACGAGCGCGTCGATGCGCTCGATCTCCCCGTCGGTCAGGATCCCGGAGAGGAGCCGGCGATACGGGGCAACCGATGATCCGCTGCGGGCCAGCCCGTACAGGAACAGCGGCACGGCTTCGGCGCGCACCTGCTCGAGACCGACCGCCTCGAGCACGTGCGGGTGGCCGAAGATGTTGTTGCGGATCTCGTGGTGGGTGTGGTTCGGATCGAGGAACGCGTTCAGGATGACGGCCAGGTACGCACCGGCGCCCGAGCCATTGACGGCAGCGCGCGCGAAAGCGTCCACGGCGGCGCGGACATCGCCCTGCAGGGCCCGTTCGCGACCCTCGGCCACCAGGTCGTCCGCACCGTCCGGGTGAAGCGGACGGCCATCGCGCCCGCTCAGGTCTTCGAAGGACGCGCGTTCAGCGTCCACCAACGCGGCGAACGAGTGGTATCGGTCCCCGAGACCGGGATACCAACTGGCCCAGACGTACGCCGCCCATTCGCCGTCGGCCGACACATCACCGGGGTCGAGCAGCCAGTACTGGGCGTCGCCATCACCGGAGACCAGCAGCGCACGGTCCACGAGCGCGGTTTCCTCAGGCGTGGCCTCCTCCCGGAGGATCTTCCACAAATCAGCATCGACATCACGGAGCCAGCCGACGTCGCCGCTGGTGCGCATCGTCCACATGAACGGGCCGATGTTGAGCCACCCGTCCGACGCTGCGAGGAACGACCGGTAGCTCCGCGGCAGGCGAGTGCCGAGACGCTGCTCGAGCGCAGCGAGCCTGCCCTCGCCGGCGCCGTCGAAGCCCAGCCAACCAGCGGCCCGCTGCACGTCGCTGACCTCGTGCAGCTCGTCCTCGCGAGCGACCCGCAACACGTCGGCGCTGTACTCGGCGAGATAGCGGCGCCACTGCTCAACAGAACGTGCGCCGTCAGTAGATGCCATGGTGTATCCGTTCCGGTCGCATCCGGTGCGCTCGTCAGAGCTCGGCGTCGCCGGTGGGGAGCTTGTTCGACCAGCCGGAGGCCGGCCGGATCCGTACCAGGTATGCCGACGGGTCCTCCGGGTAGCGAGGGCCGAGCCGTTTCCAGAAGTCGACGAACACCCAGGGGGAGTCCAGCTCGAACTCGTCGTCTGGAAACGCCTTGCCCAGCTCCGGCTCGTCGACGTAGTAGCCGTCCTCGTCCTCGCCGTCTTCCAGGTTCACCTGCACGAGGTAGGGCGCCACCTGTTCCACTGGACGGCCGATCGCCTCGGCGACGACGGCCGGCTGCCCGGCGTACTTGGCGCGGAGACGGGCGATCTCGTCTGGATCATCGGTGAAGTAGTCCGGCATGGTCGCGAACCGGTCCAGCACGACGCCGTCGCGCAGCAGTGCGTGGCTCCAGTAGTCACCGTCGTGAATGCGCACGGTGCTCGTCACGATGCCGAGCTGCCGGGAGATGTACTCCACTGCCGCAAGTTCGGTGAAGTAGCCGGACCACATGACGACCGTCCACCCGTTCACCGGGGGATAGATCAGCACGTCGTCTTCAGTCACCGGACCGGCACTGTGTAAGGGCTCGGCGGGCCACGAGTGTGCGGAGAAGAACCCGATCACTGCATCCCGCACCGCTTCGGTGTCCTGCGTTCGGAAGGCAGACACCGTCACAAACTCGCCCATATCGACGACATTAGCCTCGGACGGGCGGACGCGCGGGCACAACGTCGAGTGCGCTGCGCCGGTGACAGGCGACGCATCTCGCCGGCCAGCAGGCAACGTCGCTCCCTCTGCATTGCCTTAGGTGGCCGATACCGAACCCGTTGCCATCCACCGCCTTGTTGCCACAGCGACAGCCCAGATCAGGAAGACAACGATCACGGCGATGACGACCAGGACGATCGACATCCAGATCCAGTCCTTGGACCCCGAGCCCCAGAGTTCCCCGTCAATCTCGAGGAGGCGGACGCGGTCGCCCGGCTTCGCGTTGCTGGGGACGTCGCGATGAGAGACAAAGCTCTCTTTTAGGATCACCTTTCCGTCGTCCGAGGTGAACGACCCCAACCACCCGCTGTTCTTGCCCTCGCGCAACTCGTGAAGGACGAAAGTACCGGCCCTACCCTTTCCCTGTGCGGCGGACACGGCATCGGGTAATGACATGAGCAGCGCGATGAAGGCCACCAATGACAAGCACGCGGCCAGGGCCAGGGCAGCCACGTGGGTGCCCGTCAGTTTGCGGGCCTGTCGGCGCCGCGACTGCTCTTCAGCCTTCTGCAGCGCTCGCTGGTAAGCAGATGTCGACACGAGCAGGTCCTCTTCCGGATGCAAGCGACAGGCGGGTAGATGCTACGCATCACTCTCATGGTCAGCATGCGTCAGATGCGGCGGGCTGCCGTACCTGAATGATCAACTACCAAGAGTGTCACCAGCCGGCCGCGTAGTCATCGAGGACAGACCAGGAGAACTGCGCTCCTAGCGCGACGGCCGCGAGCGGGGTTCGCGTTCGGCGGGTGAGGAGTCGGGCTTGGTGTCGCGGCGGTTGGCGTGCATGCTCGTGATCGTGACGGTGGTCAGGACCCCGACGATGACTCCCAGTGAGACCAGAGTGGAAATCTGCGGGACCCACGCCCATAGGCCGTGTGCCCAGTGGAGGACGAGCTTGATCCCGATGAAGGCCAGGATGACGCTGAGTCCGTGGTTCAGGTGCCGCAGCTTCGTCAGGGCTCCCAGAAGCACGAAGTAGAGCGCCCGCAGGCCCAGCAGGGCGAAGGCGTTGGTGGCGAAGACGAGGAAGGGGTCCTGGGTCACGCCGTAGACCGCGGGCACCGAATCGACGGCGAAGACGATGTCGGTGGCGAAGACGGCCACAATGGCCAGTGCAAGCGGGGTCAGGGCGCGGTGGCCGCCATCGCGAACGACCAGGCGGGTGCCGCGGAAATCGTCGGTGACCCGCACGAAGCGCCGCAGCAGCCGGATCGTGCGCATGGAAGCGATGTCGACCTCCTGTGCCTTCCCGCTTATCGCCTCCTTAAAGATCTTTCCTGCGGTGACGATCAGTATCCCGCCGAACAGCAGGAATGCCCATGTGCCGCTCTGCAGGACGGCCGCCCCCAGCGCGATGAAGATCCCGCGTAGCACGAGTGCCCCGACGATGCCGTACAGCAGGACCCGGCGGGCCAGCGCGGGCGGGACCGCGAAGGAGGACAGCAGAAGCATGAACACGAACAGGTTGTCCACCGAGAGCGATTTCTCCACGACGTAGCCGGTGAAGAACTCCATCGAAACGCGGGACCCGAAGGCTCCCCAAATGAAGACACCGAAGATCACAGGCAGCGCGAGGTAGAAGAGCGACCAGCCCACCGCTTCGCCCATCCGCACCTCGTGCGGGCGGCGTGTCACGATGAAGTCGATGGCCAGCAGCAGCACCAGAGCGGCGATGGTGATCGTCCACAGGCTCGGCGAACCGATCGTTTCAAGATCGGCTACTGTCAGGGCTGCTTCGGCGGGCACGAGACCTCCTCGAACGCGCTCGGCTGCTCGAGGTCTCCTTCACCCGCACTGTGCGGGCGGCCGCCCGGGGACGTTCCGGCACGTCCGTACTGACCGGATCGGCACTTGGGAAGTACTCCCCTCATATCTAGCGTAGGCCGATCCCTGAGCCGGGCTTTCTCCACCCTGAGCAGGAGCCTGGAACGATCTCGGGCATTTGACCAGGTCCTGACCTGCGCGGATATTGGAATCAGGGTGGAGGGGAGTGCCCGCCGTCCGAGACTCCGATCGCCGTTACGGCCCCGAGCAGGAGTCGGCGGGGGGCCTTCTTACGCGACATGGGAGTGTGGGAAGACCTTCGTCCTCGTGGTCACATGTCCACAGCGAGGTCGCGGGGAGGGCTCGATGTCGACCACTGTGCTTCTCGAAGTTCTGGCGGGCGTCCTTTTGACGATCTCCGCGATTGTTACCATCGCCGTTTTGTGGCCGGTGAGGCCACCGCCCCGGCCGCCATCCACCGCGCCCAAACCGCACGCTCCATCCCGTCCGCCGGTGACCGGCACAAGGCACCGAGGCGTGGCCGGTCGAATGCGCCGCCACCGGGATGGACACCTGCACCGCCCAGGTGATCACGGTGGCGGTGGGAGTCGTCGGTCACGCCGCCATCGTTCTGGGGGTCAAGGGGCCGCAGGTCAGAGATTCGCTCCAGCGCGAGCCGGAACTGCCGTCCTCTGTGTGTGAATCGGGGCCGGATGACAACTGAGCTCGTCTGAAGGGGCAGGGCAATGGGAGGCGTCCCTTGTAGGAGACGGTGATTTCATGCCTTGCGGTGGCGTACTTACGCCGGCGGCCGGGTGACCACAAGGGCTGCAGTGCGGTGAGGTCGGAATCCCAGAGATTCGTACAGCCGGACGGCGTTCGTGTTGGACGCGACCACATGCAGAAACGGGGTCTCGCCGCGCTTGCGGATGCCGGCTGCGACAGCCAGCACCAGCCGGGTCCCCAACCCCTGTCCGCGCCAGTCCGGGTCGGTACAGACTCCGCTGATTTCCGTCCAACCCGGAAGGCGCAGTCGTTCACCGGCCATCGCCACGAGACGCCCGCCGTGGCGGATACCCAGATAGGTGCCCATCTCGATCGTGCGCGGCAGGAACGGTCCCGGCTTGGTGCGTTCGGTCAGAGCAAGCATCTCCGGAACGTCCGCCTGGGTGAGGGGGACGGCCTCCTCGTCCGGCACGGCGGCGATCCCGTCGTCGATGAGTTGAAACACGGCCCCTCGCATCACGACCTCCCAGCCATCCGGCGGATCGACCGTGAGGCCGGTCAGCGTGACGCCTCCACCGGGACCAGCGAGTGCTGCGATGTCCGCCCAGTCGGCGTCGTCAGGGGAGTCCGGCAGCGCCATGAACGGTGACACGTCCAACGGGTAGCGCAGTGCGTTGCCCCGTCGCTGCGCGAAGTGGGCGTGCGGCCCGGTCAGCGCCGAGTAGACGGAATTGTCCAGCGGATGTGATTGTCCCATCGGAAAACCAGCCGAGTTCCCTACCATGGCTGACACCACCCAAGATCCACTTTTTTAGCACCTTTCGGAATTCACCATGGCGACCGAGCCCGGCTCGAACGTCCCATTTTCAGCTCAGCCTTCGGCCGCGTTTCGATGAATCCACCGGTGGTGGCCGGACTCCCGTCTGGCCACGCGACAACTACCAATTGATCTCGGCCATCAGGAACGGCTCGCTCTCCGGGGCGTCTTTGCGGGCCTGCAGGACCCGCTTGGCGGGTGCACCGACCGGCACGCGCAGCGGAGGTTCAGGCTGCTCGATCGTGTCGGCCACCGCGGCGGCCACCTCCTCTGGGGTGACGGACTCGCCACGGAGGACATCGAGCGCCTCATACAGCGGGGTGTACGGGTCGTTCTCCTTCAGGAACACCTTCGCGCGCTGAGCGCCACCCGAGGAGACCACACCGGGCTGCACCACGCTCACCTTGATACCGAAGTGACCCGTCTCGATGGCGAGCGTCTCCGCGAGCGCCTCCAGCGCCCACTTGCTGGCGCCGTAAGGGCCGACCATCGGCAGCACCAGCCGCCCCTGGATACTGGAGACGAAGACGAGGCGGCCCGCTCCTCTTTCACGCATCGCCGGAAGCACGCCCTGCGCCACCCGCAGCGCACCCAGGGTGTTGAGCTGAAAGAGTCGTTCGACCTCCGAGAGTGGGACGCTCTCCAAAGGCGCGCGCACCGTCTCGCCGGCGTTGCTGACCACCACATCGATGTCGCGGGCGTCCTGAATGGCCTGGTCGACGCTTTCCTGATCGGTGACATCAAGGCGCAGGCGCTGGTCGACAGGCAGGTCGGCCAGTGTTTCCGGACGACGTGCGGTGGCGATCACCCGGTGGCCCCGGTCTGACAGTTCGATCGCGATGGCCCGGCCGATGCCTTTGGACGCACCGGTGATGAGCACAGACGACATGACGGATCTCCTCATCATGAGTTGATTGCTTTCGAGCGGCCCCGGTTTCTGCGCGGCGCAGTGGACGGGGTCAGGAATGACCTACGCGCACGAGCAGTTTTCCGGTGTTCGTGCCGTCGAAGAGCGTGTGAAGCGCCGCTGGGGCTGCAGTCAGTCCCTCGACCACGTGCTCCCGGCTGCGCAGCTCGCCGGTGCGCAGGCGGGGGAGGAGATCGGCCTCGATCTCGTCGAAGCGAGCCTCGTGATCCATGTAGATGAAACCTTCCATCCGGACCCTGTTGAACAACAGGTGAAACCAGTTGTGCAGAGGGGCAGGACCGCGTCCGCCGTCGTGCCGGGAGATCGCACCGCACAGGACGACACGGGCATTGACCGCCACGTACGGGAGTAGCGCGTCGAGCATCGCCCCACCGACGTTGTCGAAAATGACGTCGATTCCGTCAGGACACAGCCGAGAGCACGCCGCCGACACGTTGTCTTCGCGGTAGTTGACGCACTCGTCGGCGCCGAGCTCCCGCACCCATGTACATTTGGCCGGCGTTCCGGCGACGCCGATCACTCGTGCGCCTGAGGCGAGCGCCAGTTGGACGGCGACGGAACCCACGCTGCCGGCCGCCGCGGTGACGACGACCGTCTCGCCCTTCCTCGGCCGTCCGATGTCGTGCATTCCCAGCCAGGCAGTCTGCCCGGCGATGCCCAGGACATTCAGGGAGGCGTTCAGCGGCACCCCTTCGGGCACCCGCCGCAGGATCGAGCCGTTCACCACGGCATCCTCCTGCCAGCCCAGCAAGCCGCATACCCGGTCCCCAACTGCGAAATCCGGGTGCTCCGATGCGCTCACCGTGCCGGCGCCCAGGGCGCGCATGGTCTCGCCCAGCGGCGACGGCGGAAGGGAGCTGGGGGTGTCGTTCATCCAGCTCCGGGTGGCGGGGTCCAGCGACATCCACTCGACCTTCACCAGAACCTGTTCCGCTTGGAGCCGCGGCACGGGAACGTCTTCCTCGTAGCGCAGGACGCCTTTCTGCAGCGACCCGGTGGGTGTGGCGGGGCGCTCCGCGAGAACGTAACGACGGGTTCGCTTCGTGGTTTCGGACACGGATATCTCCTGCTTTCTTGTCCCACCGACACGTCCCGCCGGGCGCGGACCGCCGTCGCGGCCGGTCAGACGTCCGCCGCCGTGTCAGAGTGCGGCTTCGACGATGGGACGGATGACGATCTCGCTGACATCGATGGAGGCGGGTTGCGCGATCGCGTAGGCGATGGCGTCTGCCACGGTGCCCGCGGGCATGTTGAGCTTGTCCGCCATGGTGCGCACCCAGGCCATGGTGTCGGGATCGCCGCCCAGGGTGTTCAACTCGGATTCGGTGAACGACGGACTGATCACGGTGACCCGGATGTCCTGTTGCTCCTTATGGAGCCCTTCGGCCAGCGCGCGGACCGCGAACTTCGTGGCGCTGTAGACGGCGGAGCTCGGTACGACCTCGTGGCCGAGGGTGGAGGACACATTGATCACGTGACCCGACCGTTGCGCGCGCATCAGGGGGAGTGCGGCTGCGATGCCGTGCAGGGTGCCGCGGAGGTTGACGTCGATCATCTGGTTCCAGTCCTCGACGCGCAGCGCGTCGAGGCGGGACAGGGGCATCACACCGGCGTTGTTGACGAGGACGTCGATGCGCCCATGCCGGCTGTGGGCCGCCTGGACGAAGGAGTCGACGCTGTCCGCGCTGGTCACGTCGAGGGTCGTGTGCTCGGCGGAGCCGCCGTCCTCTCGGATGGCGGCTGCCAGGGCGGCGAGCCGGTCGGTGCGGCGGGCGCCGAGCACCACATGATGCCCCGAAGCGGCGAGACGCCGCGCGGTGGCGGCGCCGATTCCGCTGCTGGCTCCGGTGATGAGGACGATCTTCTTGCTCACTTCAATCCCTTGGTTCGTGTGCCATGAGCATGAGCCATGCACGAGTTCATTGACTGAACTACTGCTGGTGGAGACCGTAGCACGCGTCAGTTCAATGAGTGAACTGGGGAGGTAGAATCGCACCATGACACTCCCGAGCACCTACGCGGACCGCAACTGCTCACTGGCGCGATCGTTGGAGATCGTCGGAGAGCGGTGGACGCTCCTCATCATTCGTGACGCGTTCTTCGGGGTGCGACGATTCGGAGACTTCGCCACTCAGCTGAAGATCCCCCGCGCCGTCCTGACCAACAGGCTGAAGTTGCTTGTGCAGGAAGGCGTGCTCATACGTGACGAGGAGGCGACCGGAGGTGTGGAGTACCGGCTGACCGCCAAGGGCGTCGGGCTGTGGCCGGTCGTGCGTGCATTCATGAACTGGGGGGACACCTTCTACTCTCCGTCTGGAGTGAAGCGCGCCCAGCGCCATGATCAGGACGGAGGTCTTCTCGACCGCGAGGGACGCTGCCAGGATTGCGGTTTGGCGGTCCCGGTCCCGGAGATCCGGATCGAACCCGGGCCCGGATTCTGTCGAACAGACTCCGACCTCGATCCCGTGTCCAACGCGATCAACACACCACGACGACTCCTCGAACCGATCGTGCGACCGCGCACACCCTCGGCCGGCGAAGGCGAACTCAGCGCGACGCGCTCAACCGGACGCGCGGACTAACCCGCTTCGAGGTCCGCCTGTGCGGGCCCGCTGAGGGGGTGCTGCGTGGGCCACTTGGAGCCATTCGTTGATCGCAGCGACGAGGGCGGTTGCTTCGTGACGCATGGCGAGCTTGTCGAACCCTCAGTTCGGCCGTGCGCAGGGCCGCCGGCACGTCGTGCTCGTCCCGGCCCCGCACGAGTCCCATGGTGGCGCCATCGCCGCTGCCGAAAGCGGGTAGGCCCGCCTCTATCAGGTCGGTTCATTCAGTGAACTGCTGCGTGCTACGGTATCGCCAATGGCGGTTCAGTCAGTGAACTGTACGGTGTCGAGTTCGGGGAGGCTGCTCGGTGTACCTGTTCCTGGTCGCCTTCACCGTCCAACCAGGGCACTTGACTGGCTTCGTTCGAGTGACCGAGAAGACGCAGATATAGCCGTCCAGGACGGCTGCTCCGGCCCCACACCGATCATCACCGCGAACTTCACCGACATCACCGTCGATTTCGCCGACGACCACATCCGCCCTGAGGGAGCCCGCGCATGAACAACCGTCACTATTCCCAGAAGAAGTTCGCCGAGGTGTTCAGATGACCAACGACGACAGGCTGTTCCTGGTCACCGGCGCGACCGGCAAGACCGGGAGCAGCACGATCCACCTGCTGCTGCAGCGCGGTCACCGCGTCCGGGCGATGGTGCACCGCGACGACGAGCGCTCCCGTTCGCTGGCCGAGGCCGGCGCGGAGGTCGTCGTCGCGGACTTTCACGACCTGGACGGCGTGACTGCGGCGCTGGAGGGCGTCACGAGCGCCTACCTGTGCTACCCGATCCTCCCGGGCCTCATCGAGGCGACCACCTACTTCGCCCAGGCGGCGTCCGAGGCCGGCGTCCGGTCTGTGGTCAACATGTCGCAGATCTCCGCCCGCCGCGAGGCAGGCAGCAACGCCGCCCGGCAGCACTGGCTGTGCGAGCGCCTGCTCGACCGGACGAACCTGCTCACCGCGCACCTGCGGCCCACGTTCTTCGCCGAGTGGCTGAAGTTCTGGTGGGAACTACGGGACGGCGAGGGGTACCTGCGGCTTCCGTTCGGCGAAGGCCGGCACGCGCCGATCGCCTCGGTCGACGAAGCCCACGTGATCGCCGCGGTGCTGCTCGACCCCGAGTCGCACGACCGCGCGGTCTACTCCCTGCACGGTCCGGTCGAGCTGAACCACCATGACATCGCCCAGGCCATGTCCGGCACGCTCGGCATCCCGGTGCACTACGAGCCGATCAGCGTCGAGGAGTTCGCCACGGCCATGGCGGAACGAGGTATGCCCGCGCACCGCATCCAGCACCTGAGCAACGTCGCCATCGATTATCAGAACGGCGTGTTCGCCGGCACGAACGACAACGTCGAGAAGATCGGTCATCACGCCCCGCTGTCCGTCGAACAGTTCGTCCTCGAGAACAAGCCCGACTTCGGCACCAGCGGCCCCAACTTCGTCCCCGCTTCGTGGCCCTCCGGCAGATGAGCGACATGGTTGTGGTGGCCGGTGCCGGGGGGACACGGCTCGGTCACCCCTCCGGGTCCTCCTGCGGGAAAGCCGTGAGGGCGAAGTCGCATTCGAATACGACCGTCCGAGCGACGTTTTCGGGCAACTCGGCGACCCGGACGTGGACGCAGTGGCGAAAGACCTCGACGTCCTTCTTGAGGACACCCTCCGCGAGGTGGCTTCTTGAACGGCTGCCCGACGACATCGGATGCTCTCGCCGTCGCGAGCAAGACCGCGACGATGGATTCGAGACCGGTGTGATCAAAGGCCGTTCACTCCACGGCCCGCGACCGTCTACGCGTCGACATCAACCGAGGAAGCATCCTCGGCGAGGAGCGGTTCCCGTCGGCCGGGGCGGTTCCCCCACGTAGGGGGCGTGGGGACCCACTCGACGGCGCTCGGTCACCAGCTGGCACACTCCTCGTGTCGCGAAAGAGAACAGGCCTCCGCGAGAGCGGGACATCGATCACCTCCCGGCCAAGCTCTTGAGTCGCGTTTCCTTATGAGAGGCATGAGATGTCCCCATATCTGAGGGTGGCCACCTAGTGAGCATCGATACGCCGGATCGGCAGAAACCCGCGGTCGACGCTCTCGTGGCCTCGCCCGTGACGCGTGTCCCGATGAATACGTTCGCCATCGCATTCGGGTTCGCCGGACTGGCTGCCACCTGGTCTCTCGCGGACGGCGTGCTCGGCGCACCTGCGGCCGTCGCGGTCGGGCTGTGGGCGCTCACCGCGATCGCATGGGTCTGGCTGATCGTCACCCATGCGGTCGCCGGGCGTCGGTCGGGGCGGCGTCTCGTCGACCAGTTGCGGAACCCGGCACAGGGACCGATCGCAGCCCTCGTTCCGATTGTGGGAATGCTCGTCGGCGGCGAGGTGTACGACTACGTTCCCGCGCTGGGGTCCTGGCTCGTGGTCGCTTTCATCGTGGTCGCCGCGCTGTTCGCCGGTTGGTTGCTGGCGCAATGGTCACAGGGACTGTTCCATATTGAGGACGTCCACGGCGGATACTTCCTCCCGACGGTCGCCGCCGCATTCATCGCCGCCAATTCGGCCGCGAAAGTCGGGCTGCACGGGTTCGCGTTGGGCGCTTTCGCCGTCGGCGTCTTCTTCTGGATCGTCGTCAGCGCGCTCATTCTCGTCCGCGTCGCCGTCAAGGGGCCGCTTCCCGCCCCGCTGGCGCCCACGCTCGCGATCTACGTCGCGCCGCCCGCGGTGGGCGGGCTCGCGTGGTTCAGTCTGAACGGAGGCCGGGAGGATCTCGTCGCGTACTGCCTCGCCGGCCTCACCGTGGTGCTCACACTGATGCAGGTCGGGCTCATCCCGGCCTACCGGCGGTTGACCTTCTCGACCGGATTCTGGTCGTTCACCTTCCCGTATGCCGCCGTGGCCCGGCAGACGGTCGACTGGCTCACCATGACGCACCCCGTGCTGTGGCGACTGTGGGCGTGGCTCGTCGTCGCCGCCATCACCGCCTTCATCGCCGCGATCGCCATCCGCTGGTTGGTGTCGACCCGTACGTCCTCGACCAGCCGCACCGCGGGCCACATGGGGACAGCCTGAAGATGCCCAACCGGCCATAGGCGTTCAGCCGGGGGCATGCGGTCCAGCCGAATTAGAGGGAGTCTCGCACCCGCGAGTACGTGAGCTCGAAGTCGAGGGACCAGGTCACGCCGTCGGTCGACATCTCCCATCGCGCCTCCACGGTGTCGCCGTCCGGGCTCAGCGTTCCAGCGAAGCGCTGGTTGAACCCAGGAGCGTCCCGCCACATCCGCCACTCACCCTCGGCGAATGTCATCCGGTACACCCTGTGTACGCCGCGGGCATCGGCGTACAGCATCGTGAACTCCTCGCCGGCGTCATCCAGCCCGATCAGAGCGAGGGTCGGGAACGGGGCGTTCTCCTGCCACACCTTCGGCGCTGTGGCCGGCATGGAATCGATGTCGGACTCCTGCCGCAGGAACGCGCCGTCGTCTTGCCAGGCGAACTCTGTCCATGCGCTGCCGAGGCCGGGAACCTTCGGCTGTACCGCCCAGCGGCCGACGAGAGCGTCGAGCCGCGCGAGTGCAGGATGTCTGTCGCCCATTGCCGTGTCCCTTCTCGTTGACGGTCCTGCAGTCTTCACACGGGAAGCATCGCAGGGGCATCTGTTCGACGACAACGCGGACAACGTCGCCATCACAAGGACACGCGGAGGAGCGCAACAGGGATGATTGGTCCCCCTGGCTCGAAAATCGATCAGTCCATGTGCGGGCGTCAAGGGGCCGCAGGTTCAAAATCCTTTCAGGTCGTGAGGTTGACCATCGCCTGGTAGAGCTGCGCCTCGGTGAGCGGGGGTTCGGGTAGCGGGTGCTGAGCGGCGCGGAAGCCGTCGATCATGATGTGCAGGTTGCGCCGCCACGCGTTGGGTGCGGCGCCTCTGGTCGCGTCGATGATGCGGCTGTTGGCCCAGACGAGGCTGATGATGTCGGCGTCGGTGATGTCAGGGCGTACCACTCCGGCGGCTTGACCGCGTTCGATGACCTCACTGGCCAGGCGACACAGATGGTCGTGCATCGCCTCGGTGGCCTGGCTGTTGGGAAACCTCATTGAGATGAAGTCGTTGAAGCCGCGGTCTCCGGCCTGCGTGGCGCACAAGGCTTCCAGGAACGTGCAGAACCCTTCCCACGGGTCCTCCATCAGGAGCGTCGCCTCGGCGGCCGTCATGAATTCCGACAGTTTCGGTTCGAACGCGGCGAGCAGGAGATCGACCCGGGTCGGGAAGTGCCGGTAAAGGGTTCCGATCGCCAGGCCCGCTTTCCGCGCGATCTGCTCCAGGGACGCATCGACGCCGTGCTCGGCGAACGCCTCCTGTGCGAGGGCGGTGAGCAGCTCGCGGTTGCGCCGAGCGTCCCGCCGGCGCGGCACGGCCACCCTGCCTGACGGGCCGACTTGAGCCTGGTCGAGGTGATCGTCGTCCCTGTGCTCCATACCAGCGATATTACCAAGGTGAGAGCCCCCTCATGATTATGTTGAGGCACCCCTCATCATAGTGATACGGTCACCGAAGTCGAGGCACCCCTCACTATCGGTGTCTCTATGACTGGCACATCCCCAATCGGAAAGGCCCATCGTGTCCAAGCTCGAAGGAAAGGTCGCCGTCATCACCGGCGCGACTTCCGGCATGGCCCTGGCCACTGCCAGGGCGTTCGTCGCCGAAGGCGCCCATGTCTTCATCACCGGACGCCGGAAGGACAAGTTGGACGCCGCTGTCGCACAACTCGGTCCCAACGTCACCGGAGTGCAGGCCGACTCGGGCGACCTCGCCGATCTCGACCGCCTCGCAGGGACCATCCGCGAAGAGAGGGGCCGGGTCGACATCCTGTTCGCCAGCGCAGGCAACGGCCTGCTGAACGAACCGCTGAACGCGGTCACCGAGGAGTCGTTCGACCACGTCTTCGATATCAACGTGCGCGGCACCCTGTTCACCGTGCAGAAGTTGCTGCCACTGCTGTCCGATGGCGCGTCGATCGTGCTCAACAGCAGCGCGGGCGCCAGCAAGGGCGTGCCGGGCAGCACGGTCTACTTGGCGAGCAAGGCCGCGCTGCGATCATTTGCGCGCACGTGGACCGCGGAACTGAAGGATCGTGACATCCGCGTGAACGTGATCAGCCCCGGACCGATCGACACCCCGGGGGTCGAGGACCTCCCTGAGGCGACGAAGGACCTCATCGCCTCGATGGTGCCGTTGGGACGCTACGGCACTCCTGATGAGATCGCCCGGGCCGTACTGTTTCTCGCCTCGTCGGACTCCAGCTTCGTCGCGGGCACTGAACTGTTCGTCGACGGTGGAGTCGCGCAGGTCTGACCTGCAGCGCGACCGCGGCAGTCGAGGGCTGGTACGGCTGGGCCGCGCTGGAGGATCAGGGCTGTGAGAACCATCGAGACGGCCCTTGAAGGTCATCTCGGTGGTTCACGTTTTGTCGCCCTGCGCTGTCCTCGTCGCCCCCCTCGCCCGTGGGTCCGAACTCATCATCACGGCAGCGCCATGTCACGGACGTACGGCCGGCCGGGGAGGATGAGGCGTCAGTCGTCGAGGGCGAGATCGGACGTGACCTCGGCGACGCGGCCGAGCAGCCGGATGAGTCGGGTGTAGTCCTCGTCGGTCATCGCCTGGCGCAGCCTGGTTTCGACTCTTCGCGACAGGTCTGAGGCGGCGGCGGCGCGCTCGGCGCCGGCGTCGGTGAGGGAGACCAGCATCACGCGGCTGTGGTCGGGGGAGGCGTGGCGCTCGACCAGGCCCTTGCTCTCGAGGTTCTTGACGATGCCGGTCATGGTCTGGGAGGTGACGAGCGCCTCCCGCGAGAGCTGGGTGCAGGACTTGGCGGAGCCGTCGGCGAGGTAGCCGAGGACCTTGCACTGAGGCTCGGTCAGGTCGAGGGCGCGCACCGCACCGGCCTTGCGGGCGATCAGCGCCTGCTCGGCGCGCTTGAGGTGGAAGCCGAGCGTTTCCGGCGGGCCGCTCTGTACCGTCTCCCGCCGTCGGGCGGGCTGCGCCGAGCGCGGCGTCCGGGTGGCGGAGGTCTCTGTCATGGCCGCTTCCTCACTGCCTCGCATGGCTTCCTGCCGGTCACCCTACGCTGTACGGATGCAGGGTCCTTCAATTATGAAGGCATGCGTGACGGGCGCCTCCGCACGGCGGAGGTGCTCCGGAGCACGGGGCGTAGCCTGAGCTCCATGGCCCAGATCGCCCGGAAGCCGGCGCCGGCACCCCGCCTGACCGCGCAGGGACGGGCCACGAAGGACCGCATCCTCCAGGTCGCCGCCGACTTGATGGCCGAGCACGGCGCCGCGCGCACCACCATGGAGGACGTCATGGAGACCGCGGGCGTCAGCGCCTCGCAGGTCTACCACTACTTCGGCGACAAACGGGGCCTCGTCCGCGCTGTCATCACGTACCAGACCGACGCCACCCTCGAGCGCCAGCAGCCCTACCTGGATCACCTGGACGGCTTCGCCGCCCTGCAGAGCTGGCGCGACCAGCGGGTCGCCCTGCAGATCCAGCACGGCTGCGCAGGGGGCTGCGAGCTGGGCGCGCTGGCCAGTGAGCTGGTCGAGTCCAGCCCTGAGGCCAGGGAGTACCTGGCGGCGGCCTTCACGCGGTGGCTGGAGCCGATCCGCTCCGGCCTGCACACCATGCGCGAGCGGGGCGAACTCCGCCCGGACGCCGACCCGGACCGGCTGGCGGCGGCGCTGCTCGCGGCGCTGCAGGGCGGCGTCCTGCTGACGCAGATCCACCGCGATCCCGAGCATCTCGCCTCGGCATTGGACGCCGTCCTCGCCTACATCCGCAGTTTCAGCGCCTGACGCGCCGACGTGCGCCACGCGTGAGCCTTGGCGGCAATGCTCCGGAGGCAGGGGCATCCGAGCAGGTCAACGACTGGAATTGACATTCCAACGACGATGGTCTGATGCTTCCATCAATGGTTCAGATCCGTCAATCGATGAAGGATCCTGCATCGATTAATGGACTCACCTCGATGGGAGAAAGACATGGAACTGTCCGGGCTCACCGCCCTCGTCACGGGCGCCACAGCGGGCATCGGCCGCGCCGTGGCCGTCCAGCTGGCACACGAGGGCGCCGAGGTCGTCGTCCACGGTCGCGATGCCCGCCGTGGAAAAGAGGTCGTCGCCGCGATCGAGGCCGACGGCGGGTCGGCACGCTTCGTCCAGGCCGACCTCGCCGACACCGGCGACGTGCTTCGCCTGGCCGAAGAGGCGGGCGAGGTCGACATTTTGATCAACAACGCGGGCGTCTACAAGTTCCTGCCCACGTCGGAGATGACGGACGAGCTGTTCGACCTGCACATGGACCTCAACACCAAGGCCCCCTATCTGTTGGTGCGCGAACTCGCTCCCGGCATGGCCCAGCGCGGTCACGGGTCCATCGTCAACATCAGCACCCTGGCCGCCTCGGTGGTCACCAAGGGGACCGGCATGTACTCCGCGTCCAAGGCCGCCCTGGAGCAGTTGACCGAGGTCTGGGCCACCGAATACGCGCGCAGGGGCGTGCGCGTCAACGCCGTGGCGCCCGGCCCCACGCGCACGCCGGGAACCGATGACATGGACCCCACCAAGCTCAAGACGATCGCGGAGACCACCGCCATGGGGCGCGTCGCCGAGCCGAAGGAGGTCGCTGAAGCGGTCGTGTTCCTCGCCTCAGAACGCGCCAGCTACATCACCGGAGTGGTCCTCGAAGTCGACGGCGGACACCTCGGCATGGGCTGACCAGACGACACACGCCACGCGGCCGGCCCGGGCCTCCAACGGGCACGGGCACGTGACAGACCCCGTCATGACCGCGGCCCCCGTCTCCGCACAACCCTGCTCGTCGAAAGGCTCCCCATGCCCCTGGCACTTCTCGCGCTCGCGATCAGCGCCTTCGGGATCGGCACCACCGAGTTCGTCATCATGGGCCTGCTGCCCGACGTCGCGGCGGACCTGCACACCTCGGTGCTCACCGCGGGCAACCTCGTCTCCGCGTACGCGATCGGCGTAGTCGTCGGCGCCCCGCTGCTCGCGGTGGTCGGCGTGCGCATGTCCCGCAAACACCTGTTGATCGTGGTGATGGGCGTCTTCGTCGCGGGGAACCTGCTCTCCGCGCTCGCGCCGGACTTCGGCTGGCTGGTGGCCGGGCGCGTCATCGCGGGCCTGCCGCACGGCGCGTTCTTCGGCGCCGGATCAGTCGTGGCCGCCAGTCTCGCACGCGAGGGCCGCGAGGGGCGGGCAGTGGCCACCGTCCTGCTCGGGTTGACCTTCGCCAACATCGTCGGCGTCCCCGCAGCCACCCTGCTCGGGCAGGACGTCGGCTGGCGCGCCACCTTCCTGGTGGTCACCGGCATCGGCGTCGTCGCCGTCTCGGCCCTCGCGGCGCTCGTGCCGTACGAACCCGCGCGGCCGCAACAGAGTCTGGGCCGTGAGCTGCGGGCCTTCCGCGACCGGCGGGTCCTGCTGGTGCTGGCCACCGCGGTCTTCGGCTTCGCCGGAGTGTTCGCGACCTACGCCTACCTCGCCTCGATCGCCACGCACGTGATGGGACTGGAGGAGTCCTCGGTCGTGTGGGTGCTCGCCCTGTGCGGCGTCGGCATGACCATCGGTGTGGCGGCGGCCGGACCGCTGACCGACCGCGCGGCCCTCCCCACCGCGTACGCCGGTCTCGGCGGCCTCGCCGCGGTCCTGATCGCCTTCGCCTTCACCGCCCACATCACATGGGTGGCCATGGTCATGGTCGTCCTGCTCGGCGCCGTCGGCTTCCTCATGACCGCGCCGCTTCAAACCATGGTCATCCGTTTCGCCTCCGACGCGCCCACACTCGCCGCGGCCTCCAACCACTCGGCCTTCAACCTCGCCAACGCCGGAGGGGTCTGGCTGGGGGGCGTGGCGATCGCCTCGGGATGGGGATGGACGTCCTGCGCCCTGGTCGGCGCATGCCTCGCCATCGTCGGTCTGGTCATCGCGCTGACGGCCGGTCAAACGGCTGCGCGCCGCGCTACGGCGTGACGAAACACCAGTTTCCTCAACCGCCGGCGCTCATCCGGGTTGGCGGCCCGGGCGCTGGCGGGTCGCGATCCATACCTCCGACCGCATCGCCCGATACCTGAGTGCTCATTGGTCCCCGGCGATCCCGGTGGTGGACTCGACCTGTTCGCTTTGGCATCACCACCAGGAGTTTCACATGGGAAAGCTTGCCGGCAAGGTCGCCGTCGTCACCGGCGGCAGCGCGGGGATCGGGCTCGCCACGGCCCAACGGTTCGCCGAGGAGGGCGCGCTCGTCTACATCACCGGCCGCAGACAGCAGGATTTGGACGCCGCGGTCGCGAAGATCGGTCACGGCGCGGTCGGCGTACGGGGCGACGTCACCCGGCCGGAAGAGGTGGATCGCCTGTACGCCACGGTGTCCGAGCACGGCCACCGGATCGACGCCGTGGTCGCCAACGTCGGCTTCGGAGAGTTCGCCGGGCTTGCCGATGTCACCGAGGAGCACATCGACAAGATCCTCGACATCAACGTGAAAGGCACCCTGTACACGGTGCAGAAGGCGCTGCCGCTGCTCAACGATGGCGGATCGATCGTCCTGGTCACCTCGATGGCCTCCACCAGCGGCCAGACGGGCCTGAGCGTCTACTCCGCGTCCAAGGCCGCCGTCCGATCTTTCGCCCGCTCGTGGGCCAACGAGCTCAGCGGGCGCAACATCCGCGTCAACGCGCTCGCACCCGGCGGCACGCTCACGCCCGCGGTGGACTCCGCCCTGGAGGCGTCCGGCCTGGACGCGGCGGCACGCGACCAGTGGCGGGTGGAGCACTCGGCGGCGATCCCGCTGCGCCGGCTGGCCCGCCCCGAGGAGCAGGCCGCGGCCGCGCTCTTCCTCGCCTCTCCGGAGAGCAGCTACATCACGGGAGTCGAGCTGGCGGCCGACGGGGGAGCGACCCAGCTCGGCTTCGGGCTCGTCTAGGACGCCCGGTCCAGGCTGCCGTCATCGGCCGCGGCGGCCTTCGCCGTACGGACGAAGAGTGCGCGCGCCGCGTTCCGGGTGCCACCCGGCCAGGCCAGCACCAGCCGGGTGGCCGGGATGTCCGTGACGGGCACCGCCACGACCGTGGTGCCGATGCGCTGGACGACGCTCGCACCGGCCACCACGATCAACTGGCCGAGGGAGACCAGCTCGACGATCTGGTCCAGGGTGTCGGCCGGGCACAGCTCACGGTAGGTGTCCTCCCCGGCCAACTCGGCGAACGTCACCGCGGATCGCCCGGCCAGGCGGTGCTCGGGCGGCAGCAGCGCGACCGCGGACTCTTGGGCCACTTCGACGCTCGCCATCCCGTCCAGGTCACCGCGACCGCACATCAGGCCGATGTCCGCCGCGCCGCTGTGGAGCGCGCCCACCTGGTCATTGGTGAAGACGAGCTCGACCGGCACCGCCCCGGCCAGCCGCTCGTACGCCCGGACCGTCCTCGCCATCAGCCCGGGCCCGGTCCCCGGCCTGGTGGCGACGACCAGGCGTTGCCGCTGCGCGGCCCGCTGGGTCCGCCGTACGGCGGAGTCCATCGCGTCGAGCACCCGGCGGCTCTCGGCCAGGAAGACGCCGCCCGCGGCGGTCAGCTCCACCCGGCGGCTGGTCCGCTCGAACAACCGCACACCGAGCCGCCGTTCAAGCCGTCCGATGGCCCGCGACAGGGGTGGCTGCGCGATCCCGAGCCTCTCGGCCGCCCGCCCGAAGTGCAGTTCCTCGGCAAGAGTGACGAAGTACTCCACCTCGCGCGTTTCCAGACGGTCCACGAACGCCAAGGTAACAAGGCGACCCCGTCCCGCATGTGGTGGGTCGGCGTGGACCGTGCGTCAGCCCGGGAGCGTGGCGAGCTGGGCCTCGGTGATCGCCTCTTCCCGCCACAACGAGCCGTCCCAGGTCGACGTCACCCGGGTGATCAGGCCGTTGTGGCCGAGTTCGAGTGCGGTGGTCCCCAGCGGCACCGCCGAACGGCTGCTCCACTCGAAGGCACCGCCCAGGGCACCGCCCACGACATGCCGTACGGAGACCCCTTGTCCGTAGGGAAGTTCCGGCAGGGTGCGGCTGAGGAAGGACTGGACCGCGAGCTGCCCCGTCACGAGGGTGTGCAGCGCGGTGTCCTCGAGGATCACGTCGGTGTCGAAGAGGGAGGCGACCTGCGCCGCGTCTCCTGCGGTCAGCGCGGCGGCGAGCTTCTGGACGGCCGGCAGGAGGGCCGGTGCCGCCGTCTCGCCGACCGCCTGCTCCCCGAAGTCGGCGGGGAACCGGTCGACTGGGACGCGCAACTTCTCGACGCCCGCCACGGTGAGCGAGCGCCCGTCCCAGTGGTCGACCCAGCGCACGGCCCTGCCGCCTTGGAAGTCCACGGTGCCCACGGCGCGGACCTCACGGCCGAACATCTCCGGCGAGTCGACGAAGAAGACCACGGCGCTGGTGAAGTCGCCGATGATCCGGGTCGGATACGCGACGGCCGCCTCGGGCCAGCTGTCCAGCAGGTCGGCGAACTGGTCGTACAGAACCTTCCAGTCGCGGAAGACCCAGCCGACCGTGGCGTCGCCGTAGGTGACCGATTCTCGCGAGAAGTGCGCCATCAGGGCGTCGACGTCGTCGCCCGACTTCGCCTCGAAGTAGGACTCGAAGAAGCGGACCACATCGGGGGTGGCCCGGGTCACGTCGACCTCATGGCCGAGGATCCGGACCGTGCCGGCGGTGTGAGCTGGGGTTTCGTTCATGGGATTCTCCCGTCGTGGGTTCCTGCGTCATCGTGGGCCGTCTCTGCCGCGCGGGGCCGGAGCCGGGCGGCTCCGGATGATGACGACCTCCACAGCGCCACTACCGGCGGCAACCAGCTGGAGCCGCTCACCCATGTCAGCTCTGCCGCGCCTGGAAGAGATGCATTCCATCTCCGACAGAGATGGTCATGGCGTGAGGCTCCGGCATCGCCCGTGGCGCCGTGCCGCCGCAGGGGCCTCGTCGTCGGCGCCGATGATCAGCCTCGTTGCCGGGGCGTCCGCCGAATATCTCCATCGGAGATGGAACACATCTCCATCAGGTCCGGCAGAGCCGGCATCGACGGGTGGGCCAGGCTCGTTGCCACAGGTAGTGGCGCCGTGCGGGGACTCCACAGCGTGATGATCCGAGAGGCACCCGGCGCATCGACACCGCGCGCATGGCGTCCGTAGCCCGGCGCCCGGCGACGCAGAAGGGAAGACGCGATGCACCGACACATCTCGGAAATCCGCGACGGCATGCGCGTGGAGTGGGACGTGCCGATCCCGATGCCGGACGGCACCGTGCTGCGGGCCGACGTGTTCCGCCCGGTCGCCGAGGGCCGCTACCCGGTCATCATGACCCATGGGCCGTACGCGAAGGGCCTCGCCTTCCAGCAGGGCTACGCGGGCATGTGGAAACCCCTGTCCACGAAGTACCCCGACGCGGTGGCCGGGTCCTCGAACAAGTACCAGAACTGGGAGACCGTCGACCCGGAGAAATGGGTGCCTGACGGCTACGTCTGCATCCGGGTCGACTCACGTGGCTCCGGACGCTCCCCGGGATATCTGGACATCTTCTCCGTGCAGGAGACGCACGACTACTACACCTGCGTCGAATGGGCCGGCGTCCAGCCGTGGAGCAACGGGAAGGTCGGCCTGCTGGGCATCTCGTACTACGCCATGAACCAGTGGCAGGTCGCCGCGCTGCGACCGCCCCACCTCGCCGCCATCTGCCCGTGGGAAGGGGCGGCCGACCACTACCGGGAGTTCACCCACCACGGCGGCATCCTGAACATCTTCACCTCTGTCTGGTATCCGGTGCAGGTCGGCGCCGTCCAGCACGGCGTCGGTGAGCGCGGGGCCCGCAACCCCAACACCGGCGAGCCGGTCGCCGGGCCCGAGACGGTTCCGGCGGAGGACCTGGTCGCGCTGCGCGGCGACCCGCCCGCGCAACTCCGCGCACACCCCTTCGACGACACGTACTACCGACAGCGCTCCGCGGCGCTCGAGCAGATCACCGTGCCGGTGCTGTCCGCGGCGAACTGGGCCCACGCCCTGCACACCCGCGGCAACTTCGAGGCCTACTCCCGGGTGAGCTCGGAGCAGAAGTGGCTGGAGGTCCACGGACTCGAGCACTTCGCCGAGTTCTACACCGACTACGGCGTCGGCCTGCAGAAACGGTTCTTCGGGCACTTCCTCAAAGGCGCGGACACAGGCTGGGACCGTCAACCGCCGGTGCAGCTCAACGCCCGCCATGTCGACGGCTCGTTCGAACTGCGGTCCGAGCAGGCCTGGCCCCTGCCCGACACCACGTGGACGACGCTTCACCTGCACCCGGACGGTCTCGCCCTGGCAGAGCGGGCCCCGGCCGACGGCGGGCGCCTGGACTTCGCGGCGCTGGGCGACGGCGTCACCTTCACCACCGAGCCGTTCGCGGAGGAGGTCGAGATCACCGGGCCCGCCGCCGCCCGCCTGTTCGTGTCCTCCACGACCGCCGACGCGGACATCTTCCTCACCCTGCGCGTCCTCGACCCGGCCGGCACGGACGTGACGTTCGTCAGCGGGCTTGACCCGGCGGGTGTCGTGGCCGCCGGGTGGCTGCGCGCGTCACACCGCGCCGTCGATCCAGAACGCAGCCTGCCCCATCGGCCTTGGCACCCGCACGACCACGCCGATCCGCTGACGCCGGGCGAGGTCGTCCAGCTCGACGTCGAGATCTGGCCCACCTCCGTGGTCATCCCGGCCGGCCACCGGCTCGCCTGCACGGTGCGGGGCCGGGACTTCGAGTTCCCCGGTGACGGCCCCTGGCCCGCCACGTACGGCGTGCCGATGAAGGGGCACGGGATGTTCCTGCACACCGATCCGCATGATCGTCCGGAGGACCGGTTCGGCGGCACGACCACGCTCGTGTCGGATCGGGCCCGGCCGTCCTCGCTCCTCCTGCCCTTCGTCCCGCGGACCACGCGCCGCCGCTCCGCACCCCGCCGCCGCCCAGGCCGGGCGTGAGACTGCCCGAGGCGCGGAAGAGCGGCGGAATGACGAGGCGCCGGAGGGGGAGCGGTCAGTACCGGCTGAAAGGGCCCATTGCTTGACGGCGTAGGGCTCGGCGTGACGCGCGATCTCCAGGGCTGATCGGCCGCTGAAGTGGGCGGGCAGCACCAGGGCGGTGGTGTCGCCGGTCCAGTCGAGCGGGGATCTGATCAGGCCTGCCCACGGCGTCCGGCACTGCCGCGGCGGTGTCGGGCGGCGCGGATCTCGGGGTCGGCGCTACTTACTCGGCCGGGCCCTGTCTCGGTGCCGCGCGGACGTGTGCCCGTTCGCCTTGTTTCCCGATGAGACTCAGGTACTCGACGGGGCCGGCCCCGGTGGCCCCGAACCAGTGCGGGGTGCGCGTGTCGAATTCCGCGGCCTCCCCGGGCCTGAGGATGAGGTCGTGTTCCCCGAGCACAAGGCGGAGCGTTCCGTTGAGGACATAGACCCAGTCGTAGCCCTCGTGGGTGCGCAGGTCGGGTTCGGCGTCGTCGCTTCCGGTCGGGAGGACGAACTTGTAGGCCTGGATTCCTCCGGGCCTACGGGTCAACGGCAGGATGACCGAGCCGTCGCCGCAGGGGATGGGACGCAGATTGATGCGGGGGTCGCCGGTCGGCGGCGCGTCGACGAGCTCGTCGAGTGTGACCCCGTAGGCGCGAGCCAGCGGAAGCAACTGCTCGAGCGTGGGACGTCGCAGGCCCGCCTCGAGCCGGGACAAGGTGCTGGTGGAGATGCCGGTCTCCTCCGCGAGGTCGGCGAGCGTGACGTCTCGATGCAGCCGAAGGCGTTTCAACCTCGGTCCGACGGCGTCGAGAGTGCGGTCAATGGCTTCGTCCACCCCTCCATTTTGCCATTCGGCAACAACGTTTGCGCATCCGCGTTCTCTGTCAGCACCATGAAGAACGAACCGAGGAACGCACCCGCAGAGGGGTGCACGATCTGCCGGCGCGGGTGAGCCCGGCGGAGCTCTCGGCACGTGACCGCACGAGTCACCGGCTACGGCGGAGAGATCATCGCGACTCGAGGAGGACGATCGATGACGCACGGATTCGACAAGGACTACTGGGAGCGGCACTGGCGAGCCGGGGGTCCCGGATCCATGGGCGGCAATCCGCCGAACCCGTACCTCGCTCGTGAGACCGGCGACCTGACACCGGGCACGGCACTGGACGCGGGGTGCGGCGGCGGCGCCGAGGCGATCTGGCTCGCCTCCCACGGCTGGCACGTCACCGCAGCAGACATCTCGTCCGAGGCCCTCGCCCACGCTGCCGAGCGCGCGGCCACGAGCGAGGCCTCCGAGCGTGTGCAGTGGGTCGAGGCGGATCTGAGCGCCTGGAGCCCGGGTGTGCGGTTCGACCTGGTCATGACCCACTACGCCCATCCGGCGATGCCCCAACTGGAGTTCTACGACCGCATCGGCGGCTGGGTGGCTCCCGGCGGCACGCTGCTCATCGTGGGGCACCTGCACACCCCGGGCTCTACCGGCCACGGGCACCACCCTCCTGCCGAAGCGTCGGCCACCTCCGCGGCCATCACCGCGCGCATGGACGGCATGGAGTGGGACATCGTCACCGCCGAAGAGCATCTCCGCACGCTCACCGGCGACGGGGGCCGAGCGGTCCCCCTCCACGATGTCGTCGTGCGCGCCACCCGACGCCGGTAATCACACCATCCGAACAGCGCCGGGGCCTGCTGCTCCGGCGCCGATTCCCCCTGCCTTCTTCGAAAGGAACCTCATGAGTACGAACCGGTCCTCGGACGCGGGAGCCCCCGGTGAAACCATCCAAGACCCCCGACGACGACGTGCGATCTTGGCCGGGGTCTGCGTCGCGCTCATGGCGGTCATCGCGTCGGTGTCCGGGTTGAACGTCGCCCAGTCGCAGCTCACCGTCGCGTTCGACGCCTCGCAAACCGAGGTCCTGTGGTTCATCAACATCTACACCATCAGTCTGGCCGCGTTGCTCCTGCCGCTCGGCGCGATGGGCGACCGGTGGGGCCGCAGGCCGGTGCTGCTCGCAGGCCTGCTCGTCTTCGGAACGGCGAGTGCGGCGGCCGGCCTCGCCACGTCGTCCGAGATCATGCTCGCCGCGCGTTTCCTGAGCGGCGTGGGCGCAGCGATGATCATGCCGGTCACCCTCGCCGTCATCACCTCGACCTTCCCGGACGAGGAGCGCTCCAAGGCTATCGGCGCGTGGACCGGCATCGCCGGCGGCGGAGGCATCCTGGGGATGTACCTGTCGGCCGTCCTGGTCGACCTGGCGAGCTGGCGGTGGCTCTTCGTCCTGCCGGTCGTGCTCGTCGTCGTCGCCATCGTCATGGCGCTGCGATCCATCCCGAACTCGCGCGAGGCGTCAGGGCGCGGGTTCGACGCCGTCGGTTCGCTGTCGTCCGTGGTCGCGGTGGTCGGGCTCGTCTTCTTTCTCCACGAGGGCCCCGAACGGGGCTGGACCGCGCCCGCGACGCTACTGAGCCTCATCGTCGGTGTCATCGCCGCTGCCGGATTCGTGGCCTGGGAGCTGCGCCGGCAGGCTCCACTCCTCGACGTCCGCCTGTTCCGCGAGCGAGGTCTCGCGAGCGGTTCCGTGTCGCTCTTGACGGTCTTCGGCGTGCAGGCGGGGATCTTCGTCGTCCTCTTTCCGTACTTCCAGGCCGTGCTCGGCTGGTCCGGCCTTCGCTCCACCCTGGCGCTCATGCCGATGGCGCTGCTGATGATGCTCGCCTCCGGCCTGGCCCCGCGGGTGGCCGCGCGCGTCGGCAGCCGCTCCACGATGGCCTCAGGGATCTTCCTGGGCGGCGCGGGGCTGGTCATCATGGCCACCCTCGTCTCCGTCGACGGCGGCTACCTCTCGATCCTCCCCGGCATGCTCTCCATGGGACTCGGCATGGGCTTGACGATGACGCCCTCCACCGAGGCCATCACCACCGCCTTGCCGCGTGAGCGTCAAGGGGTCGCGTCCGCGCTCAACGACGTCACCCGGGAGTTCGGCACCGCGCTCGGTGTCGCGCTGCTCGGAGCGGTCCTGACCGCCGGCTACCGCAGGGCCGTCGACTCGCGGCTCGCCGGAATGCCGGACGGCACCGCCGTCACCGCCCGCGAGGGCGTCGCCAACGCCCTCGCGGCCGCCGACGGGGTCGGTCCTCAGGCGCAGGCGCTGACCCGAGCCGCCCAGGAGGCCTTCGTCGACGGCTGGCAGCAGGCCATGTGGGCGGGCGCGGCAGTCATGGCGGTCCTGTTCGTCTACGTTCTCGCGCGAGGTCCGCGGCAACGGCCGCAGGGTTCCGTCGGCAACAGCCGTGAACCCGACGATGTGGTCGCTGACCTGCGCTGACTCACCGAGCGCAGGCCGTTGGGACGAGCCCCAACCAAGCCAAGGCCGTCCGTTTCTGTCACCTCTTGGGCTGCCGCCCGGCGTTCGCGCAGGTCAGGCGAGCAGGAAGCCGCCGTCGACGGGCAGCGCGGCGCCGGTCGCCCGGGCCGCACGTCAATCGACCTTCACCAGGTGGTGTGCGGGAAGCGTGCCGCCGGGGAACTGGAGGAGACGGGATCCGACGGCGAGCGGACCGAGGTCCAGGCTGAAGAAGCCGAGGCGGTCGATCAGCGCTCGCACCGTCTGCCGCGCCTCACGGTCGTCTCCCGACAGGAAGAGGACCCGGCGACCTCCGCGCGCGGCGGGATCGGCGGTGAGCAGGTCGGGGCTCAGGTGGCTGAAGGCCTTCACGACACGGGCGCCGGGGACCATGCCCGCGAAGACCTCGCTCGACGTCTTGCCGTGCAGTTCGAACGGCTGGAACAACGGCGCCTCGATGGAGTTGTTCGTGTCGATGACGATCCGGCCGTTCCAGTCGGGCAGGCCCGCCATGGCGCGAGGCAGTTTCGACCAGTTCACCGCGACGAACACGATGTCCTGTTCAGCCGCCTGCTCCCGAGTCCCCGCGTGGACGTGGGGTCCCAGACGCTTCGCGAGATCGGCGAGCGTGTCCGGCCCACGGCTGTTGGAAACGGTGACGTCGATGCCCGCCCGGGACAGGATCTCGGCTATCGCCGAACCGATGGCGCCGGCGCCGATGATTCCGATGCTCATGTGCACGTGCTCCTCAGGTAGTTGACGCTGAATCGGCGAAGTGATCGCTTCCCGGCATGCCGGCAGCCGGCCGCCAGTAGTTGAACGATCGCTCTCAAATGAGTTTAGGAGTGAGCGTTCTCAAATGGGACGGTAGCAGGTTTGAGAGTGAGCGTTCAAATTGAGGTATCGTTCGCTCGTGGCCCGACCCCGAACCTTCGACGAGCAGGACGTCATCGACCGCGCCATGCAACTGTTCTGGACGCGGGGCTACGAGACGACGTCGATCACCGACCTGACCGAGGCGCTCGGCGTACATCCGGGCACGCTCTACCGCGTCTTCGGCGACAAGCACGCGCTGTTCCTGCGCGCACTCGCCCACTACAACGAACGCCTGGTCGACGGCTTCGCTCCCACGCTGCTGGAGGGAGGCCCGGTCCTGCCGCGGATCCGGGCCGTACTGATCGGTTGGATCGACCTGGCCGTACAGCAGGACCAGCCCCGCGGATGCCTGATCGCCAACACCGCGGGCGAATGCCTCCCCGGAGACGAAGAGGTCGCCCGCAGCGTGCGCGGCGTCCTGTCCGCTGTGGAGGACGGCTTCCTGCAAGGTCTGCGAGCCGCCGCCCGGCAGGGAGAGATCTCCTCCGAACTCGACCTTCCCGCCGCCGCCGCCATGCTCACCATGCTCCTCGAAGGACTGCAGGTGATCGTGAAAGCCGACTCCGACCCACGCCGCCTCGTCTCCGCCGTGGACACGGCCCTGCTGTCTCTCGCATCGGTACGCGGCTGAGGTTCCTCCTCGGGGGGCCTGGCGTCCCGCCGTCCGCCATGTCGTCGGGCCGGAACGGCCTTGGTGATCACGCCCGTCGGATGAGGAGGCATGATGTGGGCATGGCGTTGTCGACGGCGTTCACGGAGATGCTCGGCGTGCGGCACCCGATCGCACTGGCGCCGATGGGCGGGTCGGCCGGGGGTGCGCTGGCCGCAGCCGTCTCCCGGGGTGGCGGGTTCGGGATTCTGGGCGGCGCGTACGGGGACCCGGAGTGGCTGGCACGTGAGGTGCCGATCGTCGCGGGCACCGAAGGGCCATGGGGTGTCGGATTCCTGACCTGGGGGATCGATCTCGCCGCGGTGGAGTTGGCGCTGAGCTACCGCCCCAGCGCCGTGATGTTGTCCTTCGGCGATCCGAGTCCATACGCGGAGCACGTCCGCCAGGCCGGGGCTCTCTTGATCCTCCAGGTCACCGATCTGGAGGAGGCCAAGCAGGCGGTGGACCTGGGAGCGGATGTGATCGTGGCGCAGGGAGCCGAGAGCGGTGGGCACGGAGCCGCGCGCGGGCGGTCCACGTTGCCGTTCGTGCCCGCGGTGGTGGATCTCGTAGCTCCGGTGCCGGTACTGGCAGCGGGCGGGATCGCCGATGGACGCGGTGTGGCGGCGGCTCTCGTGCTGGGTGCCGCCGGAGCGCTTATCGGCACCCGCTTCCAGGCCACCACCGAGGCCCTGGTCGATCCCTCGATCACCAAGGCGATCCTCGAGGGGCGGGGGCAGGACACCGAGCGCAGCACGGTGCTGGACATCGCGCGCGGATCCCGGTGGCCGTCGAAGTACCCCGCCCGCACCCTCGGCCATCCCTACCTCGACCGCTGGCGCGGCCGAGAGGCCGAGCTCGCCGCCGATCCCCAAGCCCGTCAGGCCTACCAGGACGACGTGGCACGTGGCGCGGTGCCCCCGCTGCCGGTCTGGGCGGGCGAGGCCGTAGACCTCATCACCGACCTGCCCTCGGCGGAGGATCTGGTCACCGCCATGGCCACCCAGGCCCAGGACGCCCTGACCCGAGCGGGGCGCCGCTGACCCCATGCTCTGCTCGGCGCGCTGGTGCCCTCAATCCGCGGTGGCGGTGACCGTGAGGAAGAGGTGGAGGTGACGCCCGGTCATGCCCTTCTCCCGGGTCAGGCCGAAAGCGTAGCGGTCGACAGTGGTCTCGGCCCGTGCCCGCAGCACGCCGTCCTCGACGACCAGGGAGGTCAGGGTCAGGACGGCCGGACGGGTCACGCCGCGGACTGTCAGCGTGCCGTGTACTCGCGCCCCGTCCGGCGACAGCTCGACGCGCAGCCCGCGGTAGACGATCTCCGGATGGGCGGCGGCGTCGAGGTACACGTCCGACTTGACCTTGTGGTCGCGCGCCGCGATGCCGCTGGCGAAGCTGCCCGCGCGCACGACCGCGTCGATCGTGGAGTCCGCGGCGGACTCGGCGATCCGCAACTCGCCGTGATCCAGCGCGAACGACCCGGTGACGGGCAGCAGGCCGAAGACATGCCGTGTGAGGAACCTGATCTCCGTGGCCCCGGGGTCGATGCGGTACAGGCCCGGGGCGGGCTGGGCATTCGTAGGCGACAGGGTGGGGGACGTCGTGGAGTGGCCTGTTTCTGTCGTCTTCATGACGACGACGCTACGGAGCGGGGCGATCCGCAAGAAGCCGGTTGGCTACCGTTCGAGGGTGTGCCTAGGTACACCCCGGGGCGGGCTCAAACCTGCAGGAAACCTGCCATATCGTCAGTCCGGAAAGGCGCGGCAGGTCGACAGCGGCCGGGAGATCAGGACAAGGTCAGGTCAGTCCGCACCCAGAACCGCAAACCGGGCAGAACGCACGTTTGGCGTTCGAAGACACCTCCGTGCCGCACTTCCCACAGTCGCCGTCCTCCCACAGACCTTGGTCAGGTCCCAGGCCACCGTCGTAGTAGTCGCGATCAGGCCAAGCAACCAGAGTGACGTCGATGCCGTCGGGTTCGTCCTCATACTCGGTCGCAGTAGCCAGGACCAGACTCGTTCGAAGCCCGTTCCCCTCTTCGGTGTACTGCGGCAGGACGCGCCGCAGGACGTCGACGAGTTCATTGACCGGCAACGTCATGAGCTGCGCGGCGAGCTGGTCTCGCTCGTGATCACTGGCCACGCGACCGACCATACGCAAACAGCCACGTTCCCTCGAGCCGTTAACCGCCGCAGCGGGCGATCGCTGCGTGACCGACTGCGTGATGACGCCAACTGACGACGCCGGACAGTGACGGAAGATTGTGGACGCTCAACGCAGGTCGGCAGCGTATTCGGGCAGTTCAGGGGGGCTCGCACCATGTCCCGGACGGCCATTCACCGTCTCGGCTAGAACTCAATGGCGACGAAACTTGTGGCTACGCCATGATGGCCCGATGCGCAGGGCGACCGCTTACCACGACGCACTCGGCGACTTCTTCGCCAAGAATGCCGATACGAGCCCCTACAACGCCTACACCGACAGACCCGCCATGTTGCGACTGGCGGGCGATGTCTCCGGGCTCAGAATCCTGGACGTCGGCTGTGGAGCAGGACACTATGCGGCCGAACTTTTCGCCCGCGGCGCCCAGGTGGTCGGAATCGAGGGCAGCGCCACGCTGCTGCGCCATGCGCGAGAACGCGTTAACGGGCATGCAGAATTACTTCTTCATGATCTGGAAGAGCCACTCGATTTCGCCGCTGACGCATCGTTCGACGGAGCGGTGTGCGCCCTAGTACTCCATCACGTCAAGAACCGTGCGCAACTGTTGGGCGAACTGCGCCGCGTCCTGCGGCCAGGGGGATGGCTGCTGTTATCGACCACCCATCCCACAGCCGACTGGCGCCACTTCGGAGGCTCGTACTTCAGCCACGAGTGGAGCGACCTGTCTGTCGCGGCCGGCGAGTTCTCGATCCACTACCAGCGGATGCCATTGGAGACGTTCTTGGGCGAGCTCCTGACCGCCGGGTTCGTGCTGGAGCAACTGATCGAGCCTCGCCCCACGGCCGGCCTGCGGGACATCGACGAAGCCGCCTACGACAAGCTTCACCAAGCGCCATGCTTCCTCGCGGTGAGGCTGAGACGTCCTTGAGCACAAGCACGGAAGGACACGGCGAACGCCGAGGTCTTCAACCAACTGAAGGCACAGAACGAGCAGGACGCGGTGCCGTAGGAACGGCATCAAGAAGCCGCCAGAGCTGAGTCAGGAGACTGGTCGGCCTATGGCTTCACGCGTGAAGATGACCGCTATGCGTGGTGGAGCAGGCACTTTGGTCTACTTCGCGATGGTCATCATCGGACTTCTCGGCGTGGGCCTGGCCCTGCTGATCATTCCCGAGCGCACCACCGAGAAGCTTCATGATGCATTCGTGATCGTGCCCCGCATCAGCGGTCGCTGTTCCGTCCTCAAGCGCATCGCGGTGATGGCTGTCGACGGTGCATTGGTCAGTTATGCACTCTTCCTGGCGTATTCCACTTTCATGGCCGGGGCCTACCTGGCCGATCCTGTAGATCGAGGGTGACCCGTCACGCGAGCGCACTACGGCGTGACTAGAGCCCGAAGGCGCCGCCTTCGATGAGGATGAGCACGCCGATGCCGATCAGGACGACGGGCAACAGGATGTGCCCCCATCGGCTGAGGGCTCCGGCGACGATGGGACGGGTGGCGAAGAATCGGCCGGCCAGGCACCAGACGGCGACCAGAACCAGGAAGACCACGACGTAGACAGTCGTGGAACCGATGCCTGCAGTGGCGAAGACCGGCACGTAGACGCCGATGTTGTCGCCGCCGTTGGCGAAGGTGACCGCAGCCACCTCCAATGTCTTCGGCCCGCCTTCGGTCGCTACGGCGGTCTCTCGGCCAGGGTCGCTGCGGTGGTTCCTCCATGCCTGCCATGCGGCCCTGAGGCCCAGCGCGAGCGGCAGCAGACCGAGATAGGGGATGATCCCCTCAGGCAGGAAGGCCGCGCCGAAGCCCGCGGCAACGGCGGCAGCGAGGATGCCCGAGAAGCCGAGATACTGACCGGCCACGATTCGAGCAGTCGCGCCATGCCGTCCGGTCCCCTGTGCGAAGAACAAGGCCAGAATCAGGATGTCGTCGACGTTCGTCACGGCGAACAGGCCTGTCGCCTGCCCGATGATGCCCAAGTTCACGAGAGGGATGACTCCTACTAAACGGGGGATCGCCGGACAGGCTTCAGCGGCCAGGGGATGGCGTGAGAGTCGCGGAGCTTTCGAATGTGCGCTTGAAGTCGGGGCACTCTACGAGTGGTTCGTGCATGCACATCGAGGCATGGTGGAGACCGTCGCGCATCCGAGTGAGCCGGGCGATGTCTTCCTCCAGTTCCCGCGCCTTCTTCGCCATGTGTGCACGCAGCTTGGTGTCGTCGGGTGTGGCCAGGAGGAACCTGGCGATCTCGGCGATCGTGAACCCGGCGCCGCGGGCGCAGGCGATGAGTGCGAGGCGCTCGAGAACGTCGGGCCGGTAGGTGCGGCGCAGGCCGTTGCGACCCGCCGAGGCGATGAGGCCTCTGTTCTCATAGAACCGCAGCGCCGAAGGCGCCAGCCCGGAACGCTCGGCCACTTCGGCGATGTCCAGCAGCGATTCGGCCACCACGTCCCCCTTGACTTGAAGCGCGCTTCAAGTCACAGACTAGCCGCCATGAAGATCCATCACCTCAACTGCGGGTCCGTACGGCAGATCGAGGCCACCTACGACGGCCCGTCTCCCGCGCACGCCGTCAATCACTGTCTGCTGGTCGAGACCGACTCTGACGGCCTGGTCCTCGTCGAGACCGGCCTCGGCCTCGACGACGTCCGCAACCCAGGCGACACCCTCGGCTCCGACTGGGTCGAGATGGCCCAGCCCGTACTGGCCGAGGAGGAGACCGCCGTTCGCCAGGTCGCCCGGTTGGGGTACTCACTCGACGATGTACGCCACATCATCGTGACCCACCTCGACGTCGACCATTGCGGTGGCCTGCCCGACTTTCCAGATGCCCAGGTCCATGTCCTTGCCGCCGAACTCGAAGCAGCGACCACCGAGGCGCCCAGCTTCCGCTACCGCCCGGCCCACTGGGCACATGGCCCGAAGTGGGTTCCCTACACCCCCGAGCCGAGCGAGGAGTGGTTCGGGTTCACCTCCGTCCAGCCGAAGGGCCTGCCGGCGGAGATCCGGCTGGTCCCGCTCGGCGGTCATACCGCCGGCCATACCGGAGTCGCCGTGCGCGAAGGCGATCGCTGGCTCCTGCACTGCGGTGACGCCTACTACTACCACCGGGAACTCGACCAAGATCCGCATCCGCACCCCATCCTTGATATCGTGCAGACCAGCTCGGAAGTCCACCACGAACTCCGGCTCGGCACCCAGGCCCGGCTGCGCGAACTCGTTCGCGACCACGGCGATGAGGTTTCGGTCATCAGTGCTCACGATCCGTGGGAGCTGGACCGCTACCGTTGACCCTGGGCGACGCGCAGCGAGGGCCTCGCGGGTGGGCCGCAATAAGAAGGCGGACGCCGCGTCCTCCGATCGGACGTGGGCCGGGGAGTCGATGCGTGGTGAACTCAGGCGCCCTTTCCGTTCGTGGCAGTAGGCCAGGCCGCCGCTCGCAGGAGGCGTAGCCCGTTGAGCCCGACGATGATGGTGGACCCTTCGTGCCCGGCGACGCCGAGGGGAAGCGGCAGGTCTCCCAGCAGGTCCCACGCCACCAGGACCGTGATGAACGCCGCTGCGATGATCAGGTTCGCGGTGACGAGCCGCCGGGCTCGGCGGGACAGGGCGATGATGGCGGGAATCGTCGCCAGGTCGTCCCGGACGATGACCGCGTCGGCTGTCTGCAGGGCGAGGTCGGACCCGGCCCGTCCCATGGCGAGTCCGGTGTGCGCCGCGGCGAGTGCCGGGGCGTCGTTGATGCCGTCTCCGACCAGCATGACCTTGTGCCCGTCGGCTTCCAGCGCGCGTACGGCGTCGACCTTTTCGTGGGGGAGCAGTCCGGCGTGGACATCGGTGATGCCGAGTTCGGATGCGATCCGGCGCGCCGCGCGTGGGTTGTCGCCGGTCAGCACGATCGGGCCGGTTCCGGTGAGTGTGGTGATCTGCTGGACGGCTTGCGCGGCCCCGGGCCTGAGGTGATCGGCCAGACCGACGACACCGGCGACACGTCCGTCCACGCGTACGACCACCGCGGTCTGGCCGTCCATTTCCAGAGTCGCGACGTCTGTGACGACGACGTCGTCCTGCCCGACCGTGCCGAGCAGATGTGCCGGGCTGCCGGCCTCGACCACTCGACCGGCGACACGGGCACGGACACCGCGGCCCGGCAGGGCGGAGAACTCCTCCGCGTGCTCCAGAGGAAGACCGGCCTTGTGAGCCGCGGCCACCACCGCGCGTGCGAGGGGATGCTCTGACGGGTTCTCGGCGGCGGCGGCCAGAGCCAGCAACTCGCTTTCACCGCCGACGACGTCCGGCATGATCCGGACTTCCGTTACACGGGGAGTGCCCTCGGTCAGGGTGCCGGTCTTGTCGAACGCGACCACAGTGCTGGTGCCAAGTTGTTCGAGGACGACGGCGGATTTGACGAGGACGCCGTGCCGTCCGGCGTTGGCGATCGCCGACAGGAGCGGCGGCATGGTCGCCAGGACGACCGCACAGGGCGATGCGACGATCATGAAGGTCATCGCCCGCAACAGGGTCGGCTGGAAGTCCGCGCCGAAGGCCGGCGGGACGGCGAACAGCAGCAGGGTGGCGACGACCATGCCGACCGAGTAGCGCTGCTCGACCTTCTCGATGAACAGTTGAGTGCGGGCTTTGGTCGTACTGGCTTCTTGAACCATGGCGACGATCCGGGCGAGGACGGTGTCACCCGCGGGTCGTTCGACCCGCACGCGGAGGGCTCCCGTGCCGTTCACGGTGCCGGCGAACACCTCGTCCCCGACCTGTTTGGGTGCGGGGAGCGGCTCTCCGGTGATGGTGGCCTGGTCGACGTCACTCGCCCCGGCGAGGACCTGGCCGTCCGCGCCGACACGTTCTCCCGGGCGGACGAGAATCACGTCCCCGACCGCCAGGTCCGAGGCGGGCACGACCTGTTCGGTCCCATCGCCGCGGATGACGGTCGCCGTATCCGGCGTCAGGTCGAGGAGCCCGCGCACGGAGTCTTCGGTCCGTTGCGTGGCGTACGACTCCAGCGCTCCTGACGTGGCGAAGATGACGATCAGCAGGGCGCCGTCGGTGATCTGCCCGATCGCCGCGGCTCCGATGGCCGCGGCCACCATCAGCAGGTCGACGTCCAGCCGGCGTTCCGCGAGCGCCCGCAGCCCGGACAGCGTCGGATCCCATCCGCCTGCGGCGTAACAGGCCAGGTACAGGGCCCACCACAGCCAGGTGGGCGCTCCGGCCAGCTGCCCGATGCCGCCGCCCGCGAACAGCAGAGTCGCCGCCAGTGCCCACCTGACCTCCGCCAAGCGCAGTAAGCGGGTGCGGCGTGGCTGTGCTGACAAAGGATCTCTCGGCGTATCGGTACGTTCGAGCACGTCAGCGCCCTTACTGGCTATCACCGCATCATCATATATGCGTAGTCACGCAGGTATTCAAGTAGTCGACTATGGCGTACTCTGAGGAAATGCACACGTCCATATCGGACTTCCAGATGCCGAACGAGGAGCAGGTGCACTTGGCGGCCGAGTCGCTGCGGCTGCTGTCCGACCCCACCCGGATGAAGATCTTGTGGGCGCTGCTGCAGGGCGAATCATCCGTGGCCTGCCTCGCCGAACTCGTCGGCGCCACGCCCACCACGGTCAGCCAGCACCTCGCCAAGCTGCGACTGGCCGGGCTGGTCAAGGGCCGCCGCGAAGGCACCTTCGTCTACTACTCCGCCGCGGACGTCCACGTACGCCGGCTACTGGACGAAGCGCTGTTCCACGCCGACCACGCCGACCGGGACCTCCCCGATCACCCGAGCACCGACATCAGCGTCCACGAGACCCAGCCCGTCGCCGGGGCTTGACGGCGATGTCGGCCACCACAGGCACACGCCGGGCACCGTCGACGGCACCACTGACGGCAACGTCCTCATAGGTTGATTCAGCTTGCGAGTCGCAGCTGGACGGGGCGCAGGATCTCACGGTCGTCGCCTGCTACGCCGGCGCCACGTGAGCTACCGGGTGCGAGGCACCGGCGTCCACGGCGAGGGCAGGTTCAGGCCGTCGGTGTGCGAGATCGACAGGTAGCCGTTCGCCAGCGCGGCGAGCTCCTGCTCCGACAGCACCTCATCCACACGGTCGAACCCGTCGGGCGCCCGCCGCGCGACGGTCTCCATGATGGTGTCCCCGCGGTTGGTGCGGTTGGCCAGCACGATCGCGTTCACCGTCTCGCGCCGTACCGCCTCGTAGACCGCGAGCCCGGCGGCCGGGGAGTCCGCCCGGGTGAGCTCGTAGGCGAGCGCCCGGGCGTCGAGGATCGCCTGGGATCCGCCGTTGGAGCCGACCGGGTACATCGGGTGCGCGGCGTCGCCCAGCAGGGTGACCCGGCCCCGGCTCCAGAACGGCAGCGGGTCCCGGTCCACCATCGGGTACTCGAGGATCTCTTCGGCGCCGCTGATCAGTCCGGGCACATCGAGCCAGCCGACGTTCCAGTCCGCGAAGTGCGGGAGCACGTCCTCGATCCGACCGGCCCGGTTCCAGTCGGGCATCTCGGTGAGCCGCCCGGTGGCCGACTGGACCTCGGCCAGCCAGTTCAGCGAGGCCCGGCCTCGCTCGTCCGGCCGGGAGATCGGATACACGACGAACTTTTCCAGGAATCTGGTGCCGAGGACGGCCATCGTGCGGCCGTCGAGGAACGCGTCGGCCTCGGTGACGCCGCGCCATAACCGGACACCGTTCCACAGCGGAAGGCCCTCGACGGGATGCAACTGGGCGCGCACCGCGGAGTACAACCCGTCCGCGCCGACGAGCGCGTCGGCCGTCTCGACGAACTCCTCACCGGTCGCCTGGTCCCGCAGCGTGGCGGAGACCTGGTCGGGTCCGTCGACGAACCGGACGAACGCGATGCCGGTCCGCACCGCGTCCGCGCCCAGCCGCTCCCGCACCGTCGCCAGCAGGAGCATCTGGAGCCCGCCGCGATGGATGCTGTACTGCGGCCACCGGTAGCCGAGGGCGAGCCCGCGCGGCTCGCCCCAGACCCGGTTCCCGTGCCGGTCGAAGTGCGCGAACGACTCCACGGGCAGGCCCGACTCGGCGAGCGCGTCGCCTAGGCCGAGCTCGAGGAGCTCCCGGGTGGCGTGCGGGAGCAGGTTGATGCCCACGCCGAGCGGGCGCAACTTCCGTACGGAGTCCACCACCTCGACGTCGACTCCGGCGGCGTGCAGGCTGAGGGCGGTGGTGAGCCCTCCGATCCCGGCGCCCACGATCAGTACTCGCATGGTGGACCTCTCATCGATCGGACGGCCGCGGCCGGCAGGACGGCCGGGGAGCGGCCCAGAGGCGGGCGGTATGGCGGCGCAGTGTCAGGACTTCGGCTCGTCAGCCGCCTCGCGGCCGCGTACCAGCCGGCCGACCTCGGCGCGCAGGTGGACGAATTCGGGCAGCTCACGGGTGGTGATCTGGTCGCGCACCGTGGGTAGGCCGACGGAGAGGTCCGCGCGGACGCGCGCGGGCCCCTTGCTCAGTACGACGACCCGGTCGCCGACATAGACGCTCTCGTCGATGTCGTGGGTGACCAGCAGGATCGTCATGCCGCTGTTGCCTCGCACCCGCAGCAGCAGGTCCTCGAGGTCCTCGCGGGTCTGCGCGTCAACGGAGCCGAACGGCTCGTCCATGATTAGGAACTCCGGCCCGTAGGCCAGGGCGCGGGCGATCGACACGCGTTGCTGCATACCGCCGGACAGCTGCCAGGGATACTTCGCCGCGGCGTCGGGCAGCCCGACCGACTCGAGCGCCTTCAGGGCGTTCTCGTGGCGCTGGGCCCGGTTCATGCCGCGGCGGCGGAGCGGCAGCGCGACGTTGTCGCGCACCGACATCCATGGGAACAGCGAACGGCTGTAGTCCTGAAAGACCACGGCGAGGTTGTCCGGGACCCGCTCGACGGGCTTCCCGTCCAGCCGGACCCGGCCCTCAGTGGGTGCCTGCAGCCCGGCGATGCAACGCAAGAGGGTCGACTTCCCGCAGCCGGAGGGGCCCACGATGCTGACCAGCTCGCCCGGCTTGACCTCCAGGTCGATGCTGGAGAGGACGGGAGGAGCATCGCCGTAGGCGTGGGTCAGGTCTTCTACTTCGAGCACTCGAACCACCATCACGAGTCGAGTCCGCGGGCACTGCTGTGCCAGGACAGAAAGCGGCGCTCCACCAGGACGAACACCGCGTTGAACAGGCACCCGAGGATGCCGAGCAGCACGATGCCCGCCCACATCTCCGGCAGCTCCATACCCTGTTGCGAGCTGATCAGATGCGCGCCGATCCCGGTCGTGCTGCCGATGAGCTCGGAGATGACCATCAGGATCAGGGCGAACCCCAGGCTGACCCGCAGGCCCGCGAAGATCTTCGGGGCGGCGGCGGGCAGGATGATCCGGAACAGCCGGGCGGCGCCGGTGACGCCGAACACTTCGGCCGTCTCGAGTTGCAGCTTTTCCACGGTGCGCACCCCGTCGGCGGTGTTGAGCAGCACCGGCCAGATCACGCCGAAGGCGATCGTCGAGATCTGCATCTGGGCGCCGAAGTCGAACACGACGATGAAGAACGGGATCAGGGTGGGCGGCGGGACGGACCGGCCGAACTGGAGCACCGGGTCCAGGATCTCGCGCGCCACGCGTGAGCTGCCGAGCAGGACGCCGAGCGCGAGGCCGACGACTGCGGCGAGCGCCCAGCCGCAGAACAGATTGACGAAGCTCGGCGGGAAGTCGTCGAGCGCCTTGTCGGTGAGGAACAGGTGCGTGGCCGGTCCGGAGAACCACAACTCGTGGAATACCCGCACGATCGTGGACGGCGGGGGGAAGTAGGCATCCTGCTTGATCCGGGTGATGATCTCCCAGCAGCCGACCAGCAGTGCGACCAGCCACAGCCGGGCCACGCCGCCGGTGAGGATCCGCAGGCCCGGCACGCTGGTGGGGCGGCGTCGCCGGCCGGCAGGCCTGGTGGGCCGTTCGGCCTGGTGGTCGCCGGTGATGGCGGTCATGTCGCGCTCTCCCGCCCGGTCATGCCGACGCCTCGGTCCGGACCGTGTGCCACCGGAACGCCCGCCGTTCCAGCGCGACGAGCCCGACGTTGATGAGCGCGCCCAGCACGCCTGCCCAGATCGCGCCGGCCAGCATCAGGTCGGGGCGGCCGCCCCCGGACTGGGTCTGCGACAGGTAGCCGCCGATCCCTTCGCCATTGCCCGCGACGAGCTCGAAGCTGACCACCACGACCAGGCCCACCGCGGCCGAGATCCGGACGCCGGTGGCCACGAACGGCGCGGCGCTCGGCAGGCTGACCCGCAGCAGAACGGCCGCCTTGCCGAAGCCGAAGCTGCGCAGCGTCTCCTTGGCCAAGGGGTCGACGTCGCGCAGCGCGTAGAGCGTGTTGATCAGGATCGGCCAGCAGGCCGAGTAGAACACCAACGAGACCTTCGACTCGGTGATCGAGCTGAAGCTCACGATGGCCAGCGGGATCAACGCCACCGACGGGATCGGTCGCATGAACTCGACCAGCACGCGGGTGGCCCGGTTCAGCCAGGGCGTGGTGCTGAGAGCGACCCCGACCGCCACCGCCACCACGGTGGCGAGCAGCAGCCCGAGGACCCATGCCTCAAGCGTGCTCCCCACGGCGGTGAGGAACTCGGTGTCGCCGAAGAATTCCGCGGCCCGCAGCAGCACGGTGGACGCGGGCGGCAGGGTGGTGCGGTCGGCGAGCCCGGCCCTGGAGACCAGCTCGGCGACCGCGACCACTCCCGCGACCCCGATCGCGCCACGGACGACTTGCGCCCGGTTCGTCATCCGTTCTGCACGACGATCGAGTTCACGTCGATGTCGTGCTTCAGGTAGCCGAACTGCTTCATCACGTCCGCGACCCGCTGGATCCGGGAGGCGCTCGTCGACGTGGGGAAGTCGTTCAGCGCGACGACGCTGATGACGGCCGGCGGGAGCTTCGTGTACTTGGGCACGACCTCCTGGAGAACGGCGCGGTCGGCGGCGTCGGCCTGGGCCTTGACGATCGCGCGCTGGAAGGCCGCCACCGTCTTGGGGTTCTCCTTCACGAAGTCCTCGGAGGCCGCGTAGCCGGTGATCGGGATGTCCTTGGTGACACCGGTCGAGAAGTCGGTCAGCAGCCGCGCGCCGATGTTCTGCTGTATCTGCGTGACGAAGGGCTCGGGGACGACGACGGCGTCGACCTTCTTCTCCTTGAGCGCCGCCTCCTGATTGGGGAACGGGATGAGCTGGAAGTCCTTGTCCTCGTCAATCTGGACCCCGTAGGGCGCGAGGGCAGAGCGGACAAGCAGGGCGATCTGGTCGTGCTTGGCGTTGGTGGCGATCTTCTTGCCGACCAGGTCCTTCGGGCTGCTGATCGTGGAGTCCTTGGCGACGAGGATCGCGTTGAGGTTCTTCGTCATCGAGGACGCCTCGGCGATGATCTTCGGCTTCAGTGTGCCGCTGTCCGCCGCCAGCAGCCAGCCCACGTGCCCGCCCTGGCTGATGTCGAGCTGCCCGCTCTTCAGCTGCGGGATGGCCGCGGCGCCACCGGCTATCTGCTTGAGGTTGACGGTCAGCCCCTCGGCCTTGAAGTACCCCTTGGTGATCGCGATCTGGACCGCGGCGCCCTCGATGATGGGCATGACGCCGACGTTGAGGTTGGTCTTCTCCAGCCCGTTGGGGGACTTCTCCGAGTCGCTGCCGCCACAGGCCGCACTCGCGAGGGCGAGCGCGATGGCCAGTGCCCCTCCGAGTGAGGCGCGGCGTAGACGAGCGAACTTCATGAACGCTCCTTCGAGAGAAATGTATGGGGGGAGGTGGGCCGCCATGGGTGACTTAACCGTCGGCGACTTTAGCGTAGGCGGCGGTGCGTGAGACCGATCTTCACTGGGATATTTGCCTACTAAACACAAATAAGTCAAGTTCGAATGAAAAGGAATAAGAGGCGATACTTGCCCACTTCTTGCTGCTACGCCACCTACCGTCGTCCCCTTGGCCGGACGAAGTCGTCCTCGTGCGGCAGCGACCCCGAGCGCCTTTTCGGTCAGGTCGCGAGAAGCCATTGGCGTTTCTGTAATTCATGACTCCGCAGACGGAAAGACCGTGACAACTGCCCACTTCGGCGCCGTCGCACGGGGTTTGGGCGATCGCTCATTAAGAGATGCCGGGACTGGGGCAGTCAACGGCACGCGGTCACCGTGCTCGACGACAGCGGCGCCACTGCGCAGAGCGCGGTCTGACCGGCGACCAGCCGGCCTGGCTCGGCAGCCGGGAGACGCAGGTCACATTCGTCCATGTCACAGGGGGGCGCGCTACCCCGTCTCAGGGGGTGTAGCCACTGGCGACCACAGAGGAGCACAGCATGGACGCGCGACTGAACTACTTCGCCGACCCGACGGCCGGCAAGGCCCTCAAGTACTTCATGTCGGCGGGCAAGGCGCTCAAGGATTCGTCGTTGCCGACGGCCACGCAGGAGCTGGTGGCGCTTCGCGTAAGTCAGATCAACGGCTGCGCCGTGTGCGTCGACATGCACACCAAAGAGGCCGCCGCTGCCGGCGAGACCTCGGTGCGGCTGAACCTGGTCGCGGCGTGGCGGGAGGCCACGGTCTTCACCCCGGCCGAGCGTGCCGCGCTGGAGCTGGCGGAGGAGGGGACCCGGGTCGCGGACGGGGCCGGTGGGGTCAGCGACGAGGTGTGGGCGTACACCGCCAAGCACTACGACCAGGAGCAGCTCACCGCCCTGGTGATCCTGATCTCGTTCATGAACACGGCGAACCGGCTGAACATCATCACCCGGCAGCCGGCCGGCGACTACGAGCCCGGGCAGTTCCACTGAACGGCGTCAGCAACCGGCTCGGGGCCCTGATGCGGGACCCCGGGCTCGGGGGGCCTTACTGTGGCCTGCCGGTGGTTCGGATGATCACCAGAAGATGCCTGCGCCGGCGCGTACGGCCGGGTGGGAGGGCATCAAAGGAGGGGATTCGGCGTGAGCAAGGTCGAAGAGTTCGAGGAACTGCGGCCGATGCTGTTTTCGATCGCCTATCGGATTCTCGGCAGTGTGACTGAGGCCGAGGACGCGGTGCAGGAGACATGGCTGCGTTTTGACGGCTCGGCGACCCGGCCCACGTCGACCAAGGCCTTTCTGTCGGCCGCGGTGACGCGGATCTCGATCGATGTGCTGCGCTCCGCGAGGGTGCGGCGGGAGGCGTACGTAGGCCCGTGGTTCCCCGAGCCGCTGCTGAGCGATCCGTATCAGGATCCGGCGCGGTCAATGGAACTGGCCGACTCGGTGTCGATTGCGGCGCTGCTGCTGCTGGAGCGGCTCAGCCCGCTGGAGCGGGCGGTGTTCGTGCTGCGGGAGGTGTTCGGCTTCGGGTTCGACGAGGTCGCCGCGGCGGTGGAGCGGTCGGAGGCGGCGTGCCGGCAACTGCTGGTGCGGGCGCGGCGGCATATGGAGGCCGGGCGGCCGCGCTTCGAAGCGGTCCGCGAAGAGCGGGAGGAACTGGCGTCGCGGTTCTTCGAGGCCCTTCGCGAAGGCGACGTCGCCGGCCTGCGAGAACTGCTCGCCGCCGACGTTTCGATGGTCGGCGACGGCGGCGGCAAGGCCCCGCAGCTGGCCAGGGCCGTCATCGGCGCCGAGAACGTGGCCCGGCTGATTGCCGCCTTCTTCCTCCCGATGGCCCGGATCGGCGTGACGTTCGAGCCGCACGAGGTCAACGGCCAGCCGGGCGCGATCTTCCACGACCCGGACGGCAAGGTGCTCTACGCCCTGGCGCTCGATGTACTCGACGGACGGATCCAGACGATCCGCTCGGTGATCAACCCCGACAAGCTCGGGCATGTGGGCCCGGTGGCGGACGCCTGGGCGATCGACCGCCAAGTACGACAGGCGCGCCGGCCCAGGCGATGACCGCTCAGCCGACCGCGCCCGGCGTACCACGGCTTCGCCGGATGCCGAGAGACCGAGCGGCATGAGGCGGCTCGGCGCCGGCGTCAGTCGTTGATCGGGACGTGCTGAATCGCACGGGCGAGCCGGGCGAGATCGACGCCTTCGAGGTGGTCGAGGAAGTGCCGGCGCACGCTGGCCAAGTTGGTCGGCCATGCCCGTTCCAGGCGGGCCAGGCCGGCGTCGGTGAGGACGGCGTTCCACCCGCGGGCGTCGTCATCGCACCTGACCCGTTCGATCATGCCCTGACTTTCCAGGCGGGTGACGATGCGGGTCATCCCGCTCAGGGAGAGTTCGCAGGCGGCCGCGAGTTCGCCCATCCGCATCCGCCGCTGCGGGACCTCGCACAACCGCGTCATGGCCGACCACTCGATGAGTGTCAGCTGTTGTTCGCGCACCATGTCGGCGTCGATCGCGCGGGGGAGTGCGTACATCAGACGAGGCAGCGCGCGGAGCAGCGCTTCCTCGTCAGGACTCAGTGGCTGCAACGGCTGCGCTGAAGGCATGAACACATTTTACTTGCTTCACGAAGCAATTACTACTACGTTCCCGGCTCCCGGTGGTGGGCGTTGCCCGTCACCTGACGTCGTCGATGGTTACCTGAACCGTGGGGGAGGCCTGTTCGCCCGCTCCGGCGGCGGAGGTGGGGCAACCCCTCGCCGGTGACGAAACAGAAGGCGCGCCAAGCCCGGTTCCCACCGCCTGGCGTGCACCCGACGACTGCTCCGCCGAGGGCAGAAGCGATGATCGGCCGGCCCTGGCTTCCCCGCAGGAATCGGCAATCAGGTCGCTCACGACAGTTAACGCGATCTTTACTGAATTGCCAGGAATGCATGTAAACGTCCCCTTTGGCCGCATCCTCGCCCCCGACCAGGCACCCCTCACCTGGCCGAGGACGCCGGCCAGAAAGGGACCGACTCGCCATGCGCCGAGTTGTCTCTGTGGTGTCAGCAGCCCTGGCGGCTCTTGTCGTCCTGGGATTGACCGCGGGCCCCGCCTCCGCCACCCCGCCCGGAATTCCGTCGGCGAGCACCGCGAAGTCGGAACTTGCCGGGCTCACCGTCGCCGCCGAATCACACGCCTCCACCTACGACCGGAGCCTGTTCCCCCACTGGATCACCATCTCGGGCGCGTGCGACACGCGGGAAACGGTGCTCAAGCGGGACGGCACGTCCGTGGTCACCAACTCGTCCTGCGCCGCGACCTCGGGCCGCTGGTACAGCCCGTATGACGGGGCCACCTGGACCGCCGCCTCCGACGTCGACATCGACCACATGGTCCCGCTCGCCGAGGCCTGGCAGTCGGGCGCCTGGAACTGGACCACCTCGCGACGCCAGGCGTTCGCCAACGACCTGAGCAGGCCGCAGCTGTGGGCCGTCACCGACAACGTCAACCAGAGCAAGGGCGACCAGGACCCGGCCACCTGGAAACCTTCTCTGACATCGTTCCGCTGCACCTACGCCAGGGCCTGGGTCCAGGTGAAGTACACCTATGGCCTCTCGGTGGACAGCGCCGAGAAGAGCGCCCTGAGCAGCATGCTCTCGGCCTGCTGACGACGACAGGCCGACCGCTGCCACCTGGCGGAAAGGCGGCCCCCGACCAGCGTTGCGCGAGGTCGGGGGCCGCCGTCCATTTCGGCGGCGGGCGACCGTCACCGGTGTGCGGCGACCGCCCTGCGGGTCCGCTCGGGAGCGAGCAGCGCGGCGGACAGTGCGACGAGCAGGACCAGCACGATGACGTTGAGCGCCTTGTCGAGATCGCCGTACACGTGCAGATGCCGCATGTGGTAGATCAGGTGCAGCACGTTGAAAGTCAGCAGGACCAGCCCGATCGCCTGCACGAACACGGTGCTCTCCACCCGCCACAGCGCGATCAGGCCCAGGACCGCGAGTGCCAGGAACATCGCCCCGGCGTCCTTGGCCATGTGCTCGTTGAAGGGGCCCAGCTGGGGCAGCCAACTTCGGCCCATCCCAGGGAAATTCTCGTACCAGTGCCGCGGAGCGCCGTAGGCCCAGCCACCCGTGACCGCGTTCGCCGCGGTCAACGCCACGAGCACCAGGCGACGCAAGATGACGGTCATACCTGTACGACGAGGTAGGCGCACCGATTGTGAAGAGGCGGCGGGCCATTCTGCCCGGCCCGACACCGTTCACGGCCGGCCGGTGCGGCGCCGGCCCGGTGTCGTCTCCCAGGGGTCCATGCGGGTTCGTCCGCCACCGATGGCCCGCCCGGTGCCTCCGTAGGTTAGCGCCAGGTTAGGACAGTTAGCGCCAGGTTAAGAGGCATATCGACCGTTAAGTGAGATTTCCCCAACGTTTGACCGCGCGCCTTACTGACGCAAGCCGCGATCTTTAGGTTCTCCCTTGCTGTAGATCAAGCCAAGGGAGACCGACATGGACAGGACCCCCGCAGCCCGGGCTCGCGGGATCACGAAGTCGTTCGGTGATGTGGTCGCACTCGACGGCGTCGACCTCGACGTGGCGAGCGGGCAGATCCACGGCCTGGTCGGCCCGAACGGCGCCGGCAAGACCACGCTCCTCGGTCTGCTGCTGGGCCTGGCGGTCGCGGACGGCGGCAGCCTCGAGATCCTGGGCACGCCGGTCGGGCGGACGCTCGCCGTCCCCGACGGCGTCGCGGGCTTCGTGGACGGACCTGGGCTCTATCCCTCGCTCACCGCGCGGCAGAACCTTTCGGCCCTGGCCTCGCTGCGCCGGTACGACGCCGGGGGCGCCGCCGGCGTCGACGACGTGCTGGAGCAGGTCGGGCTCACCGACGTCGCCGACGACCGTGTCCGGGGCTTCTCACTGGGGATGCGCCAGCGGCTCGGGCTGGCCGCCGCGCTGCTCACCAAGCCGCGGCTGCTCGTCCTGGACGAGCCGGCCAACGGCCTGGACCCCGCCGGCAAGCACCACGTGCACCGCGTTCTCACCGGACTCGCCGCGGAGGGGACCGCGGTGGTCCTCTCCAGTCACCGGATGGACGACCTCGCCGCGCTGTGCTCCGAGGTCACCCTCCTCGCCACCGGACGGGTCGTCTTCTCCGGGCCGCTGAGCAAGCTCGCCACCGAGAGCGGCGAACTCGACTACCGCCTGCTCACCTCCGACCCGGAGGCCGCCCGCCGCCTGGCGTCGGAGACCCCTGGGCTGCACGTCGTGGCCGGCTCCGAGCCCGGTCAGCGGCTGGACACCGACGTCGTCGTCCGCGGGCCGGTGCAGGCCCTCGACGAACTGGTCGTACGGCTCGTGCACGCCGGTGTGGCGCTCCGAGAGCTCGGGCCCGTGGTGACACCGCTCGAGGCCGCGTTCCTGGCCTTGACCGGGACCGGCACCGGGACCGTGAACGCGCAGACCGACCAGGAGGACCTGTGATGACCGCGACCGCCACCCAGCCCCGGGCGGCCGCCCGGCCGGCGCCCGTGCTGCACGGCTACCGGTTCGAGCTGGTCAAGCTCCTCTCCCAGTGGCGGATCCGCCTGCTGCTGCTCGCCTGCTGGATCGGCCCCGCGGGCTTCGTGGCCGCGGTGAGCCTGCAGAGCTCGCTGCCCGCCGACACGGTCTTCGGCCGCCTGATGAACTCGACCGGCTGGGCGGGGTCGCTGGTGGTGCTGGACTTCTCGTGCACCTGGGCGCTCCCGCTGCTGACGGCGCTGGTCGCCGGCGACGTCTTCGCCGTCGAGGACCGGCTGGGCACCTGGCGCCACCTCCTCGTGGCGGTCCGCTCCCCGCAGCGGATCTTCATGGCGAAGACCCTCGCCAGCCTCACCGTGATCCTGCTGCTGGTGGCCGGACTGACCGCGTCGGGCATCGCCGGTGGCCTGGCCGCGGTCGGCAACCGGCCGCTCGTCGGCCTGGACGGCCATCTCCTCGCCCCCGCGGACGCGGCCGGCAAGGTGCTGCTCGCATGGGCCTGCGCGTTGGCGCCGACGCTGGCGTTCGCCGCGGTCGGTCTCCTCGGCTCGGTGACCCTGGGCCGCTCCCCGATGGGGCTGCTGCTGCCCGCGATCCTCGCCCTGGCGCTGCAGCTCGTGCAGTTGCTCCCGCTGCCGGTGGCCGTACAGCTGGGCCTGCCGAGCCACGCCTTCCTCGCCTGGCGCGGGCTCTTCACCGACCCGGCGCAGGCGGGCCCCCTCCTCATCGGCCTCGTGGTGAGCCTGGCGTGGGCGGCCGTCGCCACCGCGCTGGCCTACCGCCTGTTCCTGCGCCGCGACTTCACCGACCTGTCATACGACGGGTCGGGCCGGCGCGTCGTCGTGGCGGGAGCGCTCCCGCTGGCCGCGCTGGTCGCCGTCACCATCGGCGTGATCGCGGTCGCGACCCCGGCCACGGGCTCGGGGATCGAGAAGGGGAAGCTCCAGGACTCGCTCGCCACGGTGTACGCCCACCTCTACCGGCTGCAGACGCAGGAGCTCCACCGGCCCGACGTCACCGAGGCCCAGATGCAGGCCACCGCGTCCTGCGACAAGGGAGACTCCCGGGTCGACGACGAGGGACCGGGCAACGACTGGCGGTGTGTCGTGACCTGGCGCCTCCCCGACGCGACCGCCGTGGGCAACGCCATCTACCAGCTCGACGTCACCGCAGACGGGCGGTACGTCGCCGACGGAGACGGACCGAAGGAGGTGAACGGCTACTTCCAGGTGCGCACCCCGAACGGGGACGCGCCCAACCCCCTGTGGCAGTTCGACGGGAACGTCGACCTGCTCACGAGCACGACAAAGGAATAGTTTCATGCACGTCACGCGTCAGCGCGTCACGAAGGACCGTTTCGGACTCCGACCCACCGGCCGCCGGGTCAACCTCCTGGCAGCCGCCACCGCCGCTCTGGTCGTCGCCGGCGGGGGCATCGCCTACGCCAACACCGGGGTGTTCGGCAACGACCAGGTCGGCCAGACCACCGACAAGGGCCTGGTCGTCTCCGGCGACCAGTACATCAAGCCGATCGGTGACCGCCTCGTCATCAACAACGGCAAGATCATGTCGTCCACGGTCAGCCCGGACGGCACCCACCTCGCGGCCGCGGTCACCGACGGTGGGGCGGCGCTCGCGATCGTCGACCTGAAGACCTGGCAGGTGCAGCAGGTCGTCAGCAACTCCGCGTCGTCGACCCCGCGCCTCAGCGGCACCGACGTCGGCCAGGAAGGCCCCACGTACTCGCCCGACGGTAAGCACCTGTGGCTGGGCCGGACCGACGGCTACACCCGGCTCGACGTGAACGCGGACGGCAGCGTCACCAACCCGGTCGACCTCAAGATCCCGGCGGACGGCTCCAAGCACGCGCTGATGGCCGCGGCGGTCTTCTCGGCCGACGGCTCCACCGTGTACGCGGCGGTCAACGGCCAGAACCGCGTGGTCGCGCTCGACGCGGTGACCGGGGCCGTCAAGCAGACCTGGGCCGTGGGCAACGCCCCGCGTGGCATGGTCCAGGTCGGCAACAAGCTGTACGTGAGCAACGAGGGCGGGCGTCCGGCGAAGCCCGGCGAGACCACGATCAACTCGTACGGCACCCAGGTTCCGGCCGACCCGAAGACCGGTGCCACCACCACCGGCACGGTCAGCGTCATCGACCTGTCCAACCCGGCTGCCGCCCCGGCGAGCATCGAGGTCGGTCTGCACCCGACCGCCGTGTACGCCAAGGACGGGGTGGTGTTCGTCACCAACACCGCCACCAACGACGTGTCGGTCATCGACTCCAAGCGCGACAAGGTCGTCCAGACCATCGCCACCCAGCCGTGGCCGGAGGCCTCGGTGGGTTACGAGCCCGACGCGGTGACGCTCACCGACGACGGTCACCTGCTGGTGACGCTCGGCCGCGCCAACGCGGTCGCCGTCTACCGCTACACCAAGCCGCAGGAGCCGGTCAGCTACGTCGGCCTGCTCCCGACGGACTACTTCCCCGCGGAGATCACCACCGTGGGCGACGACGTGGTCGTCTCCAACACCCGTGGCATCGACGCCCGCCGTCCCACGACCGCGGCCGGGCACGGTACCCACGACACGACGTCGAGCCTGACGCGGTTCAAGCTGCCGTCCGACAAGGAGATCGGCAGGTACACGGACACGGTCTTCGAGCAGAACGGCTGGGGCAAGAACGACCTCAAGCTGGCCCACGGCAACAAGCAGAAGGCCGAAGCGGTCCCGAAGCGGCTCGGCGACCCGTCGACCATCAAGCACGTCTTCCTGCTGGTCAAGGAGAACCGGACCTACGACCAGGTCTTCGGTGACATCCCGCAGGGCAACGGCGAGCCGACGCTGGCCCAGTACGGCGAGAACGTGACGCCGAACCAGCACGCGCTGGCCGAGCAGTTCGGTCTGTACGACAACACCTACGACATCGGCACCAACTCCGCCGAGGGTCACAACTGGCTGATGCAGGCCGACAACCCGGAGTACACCGAGTCCTCGGCCGGCGAGTACCTGCGCAGCTACGACACCGAGGACGACGCTCTCGGCCACCAGCGGACCGGCTTCATCTGGTCCGGTGCGCAGGCGGCGGGCAAGAGCGTGCGCGACTTCGGCGAGTTCCACCAGTTCCTGTCCAAGCCGGCGGCCGCCACCTGGCAGAACCTGTACTGCGACACCAAGAACATGGACGCGACCGGGCAGGGCACCGCCTACACCCTGAACTCGTCCTCGCCGATCCCGTCGCTCAACGACGTGTCGGTGCACGGCTTCCCGAAGTTCGACACCAGCGTCCCGGACATCTACCGGTACCAGATCTGGAAGCAGGACTTCGAGGCCAACGGGCCGGCGAACCTGAACATGTTCTGGCTCTCCAGCGACCACACCGGTGGCCCGGTGAACGGCGCCGCCCAGGTCGCCGACAACGACCTGGCCGTCGGCAAGATCGTTGACGAGATCTCGCACAGCAAGTACTGGAAGGACTCGGCGATCTTCGTCGTCGAGGACGACTCCCAGGCGGGCACCGACCACGTCGACGGACACCGCGCCCCGGTCCAGATCATCAGCCCCTGGGCCCAGCACGGCAAGGTCGACAGCCACTACTACACGCAGATCACCATGATGCGGACCATCGAGCAGATCCTCGGGATCCACCCGATGAACCAGAAGGACACCGCCGCCACCCCGATGACTGCGGCCTTCACCAACACGCCCGACTACACGCCGTTCACCTTCCTCCCGAACCGCACCTCGCTGACCCTGGGTCTGTCGGGCACGAAGCTGCCGTCCTGCGGCGCGGACGTCCCGGCTCCGCAGGACCCGGCCGCCGCGGCCGCGCCCACGGCGACGGTGCCGACGGCCGAGAAGGAGGTCGCGGCGAAGTGGGGGGCCTGGAAGTCGAAGCAGGCGTTCACCGGGCCCAGCGCCAGGGCTGACTCCGCCAACCCCGAGCAGATGAACCACTTCGCGTGGTACGAGGCGCACGACTGGAAGAAGCCCTACCCGGGTGAGTCCAAGATCGTCACGCCGGAGCAGGTGCCGGGCGCCTACATCCCGTCGTCGGAGAACGACGGCTGACCTCAGCGCAACTCATAAGACGGCCCGCCGGGAATCCCGGCGGGCCGTCTGCCTATGCGAACTCCTGGCAACCCCGCAACAGCGGACACACGACGACGACGTTCGCCGGGCCGCGCAACGCGACCCGGCGAACGTCGTGAAGTGACAGCCTCGATGCGGCGTCAGCCGTCGGACCGCCTGCGGTGCAGGGTGAACCGCTCGAAGACCGACAGGTCGCCGTGCGGCTTGTTGACGTTGTAGTACGTCACCGTCATGGTCGTGGTGTCGCCCCGGTGGCGGCCCGGGTCGACGTCGAACGCGGCGAAGCCGTACGGGTGGTCAAGGTCGCGGACGCCGATCCAGACGGCCTGCTCCTTGACGTAGGTCGAGGTGTGCCCACCGCCGGGGTTCGGGGCGACCGCGGTGATGACCTTCCCGGTGCCGTCCTTGAAGAACGACCCGTTGGTGGTGCCGGACACGCCGCCACCGCCCAGCACCATGTGCACGGTGCCCTGTGAGGTGTCGACGATGTCGGTACGGGTGGACACCGGGTTGGGGGTGAGCGTCTCGCTGCCGCCCGGCCGCTCGGGGGGCTCGCGCTTCAGGCCGGATCGCTCGTACGTCGGAGCCCGCCGTACACCTTCTCCAGCAGGACGTGGATCTGGGCGCGCTCCGCCAGGCTGAGCGGAGCGAGGATGTCGTCCTGCACCTGTCTGGCCTCGGTGTCGAGCTCGGCGAGCGTCGCACGGCCCGCGCCGGTCAACGTGACGGCGACGCGACGACGGTCCCCGGGGTCGCGCGAGCGGTCGACGTAACCGGCGGCGGCCAGTTCGTCCACCACCTTGGCCACGTCGCTCGGGTCCATCGCGAGCCTGGCCGCCAGCTCACGCTGGACATGAGGGCCGAAGTCGGCCAGAGCGGCCAGTGTCGCCATGTGCCAGAGCTTGAGCCCCCTGTCTGCGAGCCGCTGCGCGAGTCGAGCCCGTGCCGTCTTTCCGGTCTGCGACAGCAGGTAGGTGCTGAGGCCGAGCAGGCTGGGCGGGCGGGCCGCGGGGAGGTCCATGCAAGCAATTGTAGGGAAGCACCTATAGTGGGCCAGCACCCACTATTTCTCGTTGTGGAGGACCTCATGGACGCACTGCACCCTCGCCTGCTCGTGACCCGCTTCGCCGCGGGCTTCGCCTTCTACGACGCCGTCCTCCCCGAGATGCTCGGCGCCGAGCTCGCGAGGGGTGACGCGGCCGGTCCCTATGCCGGCTGGGACGTCGACGGTCAGGGCGTCCTGGTCCTGTTCGACCGCGCCGCGATGGCCGCCGTCGCGGGAACGGCCGATCTGCCCGCCGAGGGTTCGCCCGCGCAGGACCAGGTCATGTTCGTCTGCCGGGTCGTCGACGTGGACGCCGCGCTGGCGACGTGCCTGCGCCACGGAGCGGCACAGGTCGCGGCCGCCGCCGACCGGCCCGAATGGGGCCCGGGTCTCCGGACCGCCCACGTGCGCGACCCCGAAGGCACGCTGATCGAGTTGCAGTCCTACTGAGAGGAGTGGTCCCCTGGCCGGCTCAAGACCCGCCGGGGGCGGCCACCGCTCAGTCCTGCGGTTTGCGCCAGGTGATGCTGTAACGCAGCAGAAGGTGACGGCGATACCGGGAGCCGGGCAGGACCTCGGCCGCCAACGCTCGCATCTGCGGATACGTCACCGGAGGCGGCCACACCGTGGGGGACGGATGGTCCCAGTGGCCCTTCATGGCGCGGTGGAAGGTGCCGACGACGATGCCGGCCAGGTCGCGCGGCAGGTCGTCGGGCATGGTGCTACGGGCCAGGCCGACGATGGCCAGGACCCCGCCGGGGCGCAGCAGGTCGCGCATGCGGGCCAACCCGGTGGCGGCGTCCATGTGGTGCAGGGTGGCCACCGACGCGATGACGTCGAACGAGGCGGGCTCGAAGGGGTGGGTGAGGAAGTCGCCGAGGACGTACTCGACGTCGTCCGGATGTTCGCGGGCCTGGACGATGCTGGGTGCGTGGAGGTCGATGCCGGTGACGTGCGGCACGGCCTGACGGAGTTCGCGGGCGAGCGTGCCCTCGCCGCAGCCGACGTCGAGGGCTCGCCGGGCGTCATCGGGGACCGCGCGGAGGACGCGGGGGTGGTAATGGATGTTGTGGTTCCACCGCTTGCCGTTCTTCGCCGTCATGTGATCATCCTGCTGGACACAGGCCCCACTGGTCGGCGTCGCGCGACATGACGAGTCCCGCGCGCTCAGGGTTCGGGAGCGACCGTGATCGGATGCCGGGCCTGGAAGGCGAGCCGGTCGTCGGCGTCCTGCGCGAGTGCGTCCAGGACGTCGTCGAGGGCCAGGAACGCCTCCCAGGGACTGCCCCCGCTGTCATGGCGGGTCCGCGACCTCGACGACGCGGTCTTCGAGGTCGCGGACCCGTTTCGCCTTCCAGATCTTGTCCGCGAGGCTGACCAGGAGGTCCTCGGTGCTGATGTCGGCGGCCGTCCACGTCGCGTGGTTCCTGGCGAAGCGCGCGAGGCGGGCGTCCACACCGTGAGCGAGGAGCAGTTCGTATCCGGCCCGCTCGTGCGCGTGGCCCGGTCCGGACAACTCGCCGGTGTGGATCACCTTGCCGATGTCGTGAGTGGCGGCGCCGAACAGGACCTCCTCGTGGTCGAACCGCAGCCGGGGGAGTGCGTCGCCGATCGCGTCGACGAGCCTGAGCGCGGTGTCGTGGACGGCCCGCAGGTGCGCGGCCAGTCGCGGCGGCGCCTCCAGGTCGAGGAGAAGGCAGGCGGCGTCCGCCGGCAGCGGACCGATCCCGGGGGCCGCGGGTTCGGTCAGGGCACGCCGCAGGGCGATCAAGCTCACGCGGGAAGCCTAACCGCAGCGCGGATGGCCGCCGCCGCCCACGCTCACAACCCGGTCGAGGCCCACGGATGTGCATCGGATCCTGATCTACATCGTAAAGGCGGTGGATTGAGAGAGGGGCAGGGGAGTGACCACGATCGCGAAGGTGTCCGGTGACAACACGTGGAAGGTCGTGGGCCTCTCCGTCGTTCGCGTGGCTCGCCGGCTAGTCAGCGAACCCCTTGACGAACCACTGGCGGCCCCGCGCCACCAGTTCGACCACCGCTGAACGCTGCGAATCCGAGGCCAACACCGTGTAGTGCCGGACCCGCAGTTCTTCGATCGGCTTGCCGAGGTTCTCTTCCACCCACAACGGCAAGAGCGCCTCCCAGCTGTGGCCGACCACGGAAACCGTGTATGTACGGCACCAGGCCCTGAAGCTCTCGGGGCGGCCCGCTTGGTCGAGATCTACCTCCGCTGTGACTGAATAACTTTCCACTTAAGCATCGTCGAACGTCCGATTCATTGATCGCCATTTATCTGTGCCCGATTTGACCTGACATTGGCCGTTATTGTGGTCGGCTGTGGTGGACCCATGACCTCCGTGAGCTGCGAGAAGTACGGGGTCCGGATCAACGGGCGGCCGGCGCGAGGACGAGGGCGAGGACGGAGGCGTCCGCGAACAGCCAGGCCACGTAGTCTCCGATCCTGCCGGAATGCGGTGCGCGCGGCCTGCGAGGTCACGGCCTCGCCCGAGTTCGACGGGGCCGCTCAGATCTCAATCGCTCAGGGCGGTCGCCCGGCGTGGAATCGAAGCCGGCTACCCGCTGGTGCCGGATTTGAGCGCGTCCTCCAACGATCCGTAGGCGGTGATGCCCCCGACCCGGCCGGTGATCCCGGTCACGTCGAAGATCCGCCGCAGGCGTGGGGAGAGTCCGCATACGACGACCCGCTCGCCCATCCCGAGGCGCCGGTAGACGTCCAGGATCACGCGTAGGCCGGAGCTGTCCATGAAGCGGAGCTCGCTGAGGTCGAAGACGAGGCGCCGCGGCTTCTGCGCGAGGACCGCCTCGACCTGTTGGTGAAATGCAGGTTCGGCGGCAATGTCGAGTTCTCCACGCGCCCTGATGATCGTGAATGGAGGGCGCTGTTCGGTCGAGGCTTCGAAGACATCCATGCGGCTCACCCCCATCGTCGTGTAAAGCGGCAGGTCATGTCCCCTCATCAGCAACCCTATGTCGCGCTCTCGAGCTCCGGAGATGGGCGGGGGACCGCGGGGGCAGCTCAGGGCGACTGGATGGCCTCGAGCGCCCTCGCTCTCCCGACTCCTGGGAGAGCGGGCCCCGCCACATGGTCGAGCCCGTCGCTCCGGTGGCGTACCACATGCTGCCGTTCGCGCTCGCGTCGTACTGCTGCCAGAGCTGCGCCCCGGCGAGAACCCTGGTCTCGGGGGGTCAGCTCCTCCCTGATCGGAAGTCCTGAGCCGGACCGAGTTTCCGATCGGGGAGGAGTCGCGACACGATGATCACGATTGCCAGCGCCGCCAGTCCAGGGACCAGCGCGAAGGCTTCGCGAATGTGAAAGAGCCCAGCGCCGGCCAGTGCACCGAGCAACAGGGCCGCCACCGCCGCCGCGCGGCGGCGCCAGCGGACGCTGGTTCCGCCCGCGAGTCGTGAGTCCGCACCGAGGCTGGTAAGGGTGCTGGTGACGACTGTCGTGGGCAGGTCGGCGACCGACAGCCGCCTGGTGGCGGCACCCTGGATGCCCATCGCGAATGCCAGGAGAGGCGCGATCACATGTGGAGACGGCGCTCTCGGCTGTGTCACCCACACGAGGAACACCGACAGGAGCATGGCGAAGCTGACGCCTACGCAGATCGCCAGTTGCAGGGGCCAGGTAGAGCTGAGGTCAGAACGGCGCACGATCCGTCCCGCGATGATGGTCCCGACGATGAATGCCCCGAGCGCGATTGCGGAACCCAGCAACGGCAGGGCGGCTCCGCCGGCGGCGAATCCGATGATCGCGACGTTGCCGGTCATGTTCGCGGTGAATACCTGACCTAGGCCGAGATAACTGGCGGCATCGACTGAGCCGGTGACTGAAGTCAGCAGTAGGAGGAGCAGGACGCGGACGTTCTCATGATCAAGACCGAGGTGGGGTCTGAAGCGGTCGCGATGATTTTTGCTCACTGACTGCGGAGGTAGTACAGCCATATAGTGCCTTGCCTTGCTGGTCACAGATGTACTCGATGCTAGAGGGCGGGGTCACCATGCTGTGAGGCAGCCGTCTGAAGGAGTGGTGACGGCGCCGCTTTCGGCGCCGCGTTCGACAACCGCCGCGCGCACCGCGCCTTCGCACAAGCCGGCGGACTCGGCAAGCTGATCTCTCGGATATCCGCTGAGTTGATCAGGTCCCGACCGGGGCGAGGGCGATGACGCGGTCACGTACGGGAGCCAGACAGTTGGATGTGCTGCATGCCGCATAGGTGACGGTCACCTCAGCACGTCCGTTCCCGGTTCGGCGCACAGGCACCGCGATGGTCACCGGGCCGTCCGGGTAGACAGGCAGGTTCACGTCCAGTGCCTCGATGCGCAAGGTCCTCACGGGCACGTTCGCGGCCGGGCTGCCGGCCGCGCGCAGGTTGCCGCCCACCCTCACCGTGGTGGGCACACCGAGGCCGTCCACGCCTCCCGGTGGCAGATCCACGCTGTACAGGTGATAGCCGGTCCTCTGCGGGGTGAATGTCGCTTGTAGCTGCCGGGTTCCGTCCGGTCCGGTGGTCAGCGCCGCCACGACGGTGACGCCGCTGTCCTCCAGACGACCTGACAGTTCGGCGGACGGACTGCTCGCGCCCGCTCCGGTGCATCCTTGGGCGAGTGACGCGACGACCAGCACGGCCGGCAGTGCGCGGTGCGCCCTCAACTCTTGGGTGCCCAGCGGGTCAGGAACGCGTTGACCTGATCGCTGTTCATAGTGCGTGCATTGGCGAACGAGCCGTCACTCGTGTCCACGAGGACCTCGCCGTCGGGTGCCAGCACCGCCAGCGCCGGGATGCCGCTCGTCTCCAACTGCACGTACTTCGCGGCGAAGTCGAGGTTGTGGTCGAACTCGCCGACATCCACTGCCACCACGTGGTAGTTGCGCTGAAGCAGAGGCTTCGATTCCTTCGACTGGAACAGATTGTCGAGCACCCTGCAGTCGGGACACCAGTCGGCACCGAAATCGATCAGGACCTCTTTGCCGTCGGAGACGGCCAGCGCGAGGGCGGCGTTCAGGTCCGCGGCCGGATCCCGTGCCGGGTCGTAGTGGACCTGGATCGTGTCCGCGGCGGCAGCCGACGTCGGCGCGTCCTCGCCGGCGCATCCCGCCAGGAGCAGTGCGATACCGATGACGGCCGCGGGGGCGATTCGTCGCAGCATTGACCGGTCCTCATCCGAGTTGATCAGGCACACGAGAGTAGCGCACGGGGTCACGGCTTCGCGATTCCGTAAAAATGCCCATAAAGGCCAAAATTGCATTGCCGGGCGTCGCTCAATGACCAGCCGAGACGGCGGCCGACGAACCCCTGCCCAGTAGGCGGGTCAGGCCCGCCACACGCTTGGCGGATCCGTCCCGAGAGGTCCTTTGACGCTCGGAGTGCCGGACGTCGTCATGACCCCCCACGGCCGCTTTCCGGCCGCACCCTGGAGGGACGGTCCTCCTTGGAAAGGGATCAGCTCGAATGCTCGATGCTGATCACGACGTTTCCCGTTTTCCGGCCTGTTTCGACGTACCGGTGGGCTTCGAGGATCTCGTCCAATGGGTAACGCCTGTCGATGACCGGCTTGAACCGCCCGGACTCGATCAGGTCCTTGAAATACCGTGCGGTCGCCGAATCGTGTTTCGGCAGAGGGAACTTGACCTTCTTTCCGCCGAGCAGCGGAGTGGCGAGCGCCAGGATCGGATTCTGGGACCATGGGCCCAGGTCACCCACGACAAAGACTCCACGCGGTTTCAGCAGCCGCCTGCATCGCCAGAACGTGCTCTTGCCGACGGCGTCGATGACGAAGTCGTATTTCCTCTCGTCCCTCGTGAAGTCTTCGGTCATGTAGTCGACGACCTTGTCGGCGCCCAGGCTCCTGACGAGTTCCACGTCCTTCGTGCCGCAGACCGCGGTGACGCCGGCGCCGACGCTCTTCAGGATCTGGACCGCCGCCGAGCCGATGGCCCCGGTCGCGCCGTAGACCAGGACGTCGTGGCCGCGCTCGATCTTCGCCGCCCTGATCGCCGAGAGGGCGTAGTGCGACCCCTCCGTGCTCGGGGCGGCCTCCTCGAAGGTCAGTCCTTCCGGCATCGTCGCGAGGGTTCCGTCATGCGCGACCGTCATGTATTCGGCGTGGGCCCCGAATCCGGCGTCGCTGTAGCCGAACACCCTGTCGCCGACGGTGAAGGACGTGACACCGGCGCCCACCGCCTCGACCTCTCCGGCGAACTCGGTTCCGAGAATCGTCACTTTCGGCCTGATCAGGCCGGTGAAGAATCGCCAGATGAACGGCTTGGCCGCCCTCACCGCACAGTCGGTGCGATTAACCGTCGTCGCGTGGACTTTGACGAGAAGTTCGCCGTCCTTGGGCGCAGGCTTCTCCACTTCTGCGACCGTGACCACTTCCGGCGGGCCGTACCTGGTGCGGAACGCGGCCTTCATGGCTGCATTGTAGCCACCAAAGGAAGATCTGATCGTCTTCCAGGAAAGCCGCTGAAACACGCACGAATCGAATTCGTGAGCCGGGCCGTTCCTTGAGTTCAGAGGCCTTCATGGTCGGTCGGTTCGAGAAGGGTCTCGCTGAGGATTTGTGCCAGCCAGTCCTGGCAGTCGCGCATGGTCCAGCCGCAGACCTCGGTCAGCCGCTCGAACAACTCGATCGAGGTCAGCGCGTAGATCTGATCGGCGGCTCGCTCGACGCCCAGGCCGGTGCGCAGCACACCGACGGCCGCCAGGTGTTCGGCAGGTCCCCGGCTGCCCGCCAATCGCTGGCGTTCCGTGTCGGCCAGCAGGTCGGCCAGGCCGGCATCGGTCGCCGCGGCCGCGCGGAGCACGCGATGCACCGGACCGACACGTTGATATATCGACAGCGCCATCTCCGCGAAGGCGACCAGCTTCCGCGTGGGATCGGGCTCGTCGACGATCGCCTGCACCTGCGGCCGGGCACTCTGCGGGACGGCCTGTGCATCACCGGCCAAGGTCACGTCCCATACGAGCTTCGCCAAGCCGGGCTTGCCGCCAGGGCAGGACGTGTACAGGGTCTGCACGACGACGCCCGCGGCCCGTGCGACGTCGGCCATCGTCGTGGAGGCGTAGCCGTGCTCCAGCATGAGCGCACGTGCGGCCTCGGCGATTCGCAGCCGGGTCGCCTCCGCGTTCTCGCGTCGTACCTCGCTGACGTACCGGCGCTTGGGTTTCCGCTCCATGAGTGATCACCATGCCCGCATATTGACTTTAATCGGTTCAAATGAAATTTTGTGCATCTAGTCAATCATGAGGCACCGGAGGTGCGGCATGTATCTCGTGCTGTTGAACGTCGCCCGGACGGGGGCGGCGTTGCTGCTCGGCCTCTTCGCCGGGGGCCTCGTCTTCACAGTGCTGGCTCCGTCGCTGCGGTCGTTGCCCGGACCCGCCTACGTACGGTATTGGCAGGCGCTCAACGTGGATTACGGCCGCGCCATGCCGGTGTTGCTGGTCACCTGCCTCGCCCTGCTCCTGACGACGTGCGTGGTGTCCTACCAGCGCGGCTGGCTCGTCTTCTGGCTCGGCATCGCCGCCTTGTTGCTACTGGCGGCCACGATCGTGCTCACCCTGACCAAACTGGATCCGCTCAATCAGCTCGCGAACTCCTGGAACGCCGATGAGCCGCCCGCCGACTGGGCGGACGTCCGCCTGCAATGGTGGACGCTGCACGCGGTCCGGACGGCGATGGCGACGCTGGCCTTTCTCGCTCTCCTGGTCGCCCAGGTGGCCGACAGGGGAGACGGCCAGACCGTCAGCGCACCCTCGGCCGCACAGCATGTCCAGATCTCCGGTTGATACGGACACGGTATGGGGCTTTCCTCAGCCGTCAGACTGGGGATTTCGCTGTCCAGTGGCGGCTGACCCTGCTCGAGAGGACTGCGTTCAGGGGAAGAGATTCGGCCAGTTGCCGCCGCGAGCCCGTACGTCCGCGGCCACCTCTTTCACCGACCGACCGTCGGTGTCAACGCGCAGATCACCTGCCCCGGCGCTGTCGAGCGCCTTGGCCTCGAACGCCGCTCGTTCGGCGATACGGTGCAGGGTGTCCGAGTTCAGCCCTTTCAGCCCATCACCCGGTAGGGCCGGCCCGCCTCCCCGGCCACGCTGCGCGACGCGCTCGGCCAGCGTTTCCGGCCCCGCATGCAAGCGGCACACGGTCAAGGCCGTTCCAGACAGCAACTCGGCGTAGCCGCGGACAATGTCGTCGGAGTCGGGCCCCCCGGAGACGACCAGGCACCGGGCACCCGCCGCGCGGTGCCCTGCCCAGATGGCCGCGAGGTTGCGGGCCTTGAGGCGATGGCTGTCCACGTCGTCGTCCGCGACGGGACGCAGCGCACCGATCTGCTTCACATCGACATAGGCGGCACGCACGCCGGTCCGGTAGACCTGCATGAAGATCTCGTAGCCGACCGTCGACTTCCCAACCGCCGTAGCACCGCACAGCCACAGCACGGGCACCGGCACGGAAACGGGTGCGGTATCCACCGAGGTCGGGTGGTTCTGCCGGTCAGCGACACTGTGGAACGTCGCGGCGGGGAGGATGCCCGGCCATCCCCCCACACGCTCACAGACCAGCCGGGCAGCCTCGGACACCACTAAGCCGCCCGTATCCACGCACACGTCGGCGTAGTCACTGCGTTCCAGGGCTTCCGCTTCAACGACCGCCTCCTCCACCAGATCCGGACGCCATCCCCGCGCGAGGAACCGTTCCTTGAGTTCAGCGCCATCGACGCGCAGTCGGCACACGGTGAACGTGGCCTCAGGAAGAAGGGCGGTGTACTCACGCACCTCCTCGGGAGTGTCAACGAAGCCCGCAAGGACCAGACACTGCACCCCTTCCTGCAGGAAATTCGGCCACATCGCAGCCAGATTCCGCGCGCGGAGGCGATGCGTCACGCCCTCTGACATGGGGTAGCACAGGCTGATCTGGTCAGCGTCGACAAACGCCGTCCTGACACCGGCACGACTCAGCTGCGCAAACACCTCCCAGCCAACCGTGGACTTCCCGACACCCGAAGGCCCCGACAGCCAGAGCAGAGGCAGAGAAACGTTGCTCATCCGCGCGACACTAGCCGGGCCCCCGGTGGAACGAGCGAGTACATTTCGCCCACGTCAGGGGATGGGTGAGGCTCCGAACACGACAGACACGGGGCCTGCCCCCCTCAAAGGCGACCGCTACTCAGAATGAAAAGGGCTCAATGTGCATTATCCGGCCCGACCATGAAAACGGGAAACCCGGCGCGTCCGGGCCGTCCTCCACTGAAGGGAAATCGTTTCCGCCTTCGAGTCGAAGGAAAAGGGGGTTCTCCCTGAAGATTCCTGAATCTACCCTTTGCCTCAGTCGTACGACGCATGTGTGAATCCGCGAGCAGCCAAGGGGGCGGCGATGGATAACGTGACCAGCCAGGATTCCGAGGAGTTACCCGGGGGCGACGAAGGACCTGCTCCGGCGCTGCGATTGAAAGGCCTGCACAAGGCCTTCGCCGACAATGTCGCGGTCGACCACGTCGACCTGGTCGTCCCCCGAGGCTCGTTCTTCGGCCTCGTCGGACCCAACGGCGCCGGCAAGACCACGGTGCTGTCGATGGCGGTGGGTCTGCTGCGACCCGACGAGGGCCGGTCCGAGGTGTTCGGCGTGGATGTCTGGTCCGACCCGGTCACGGCGAAGTCGCTCATGGGCGTCCTGCCGGACGGGCTCGCGATGCCCGAACGGCTGACCGGCCGGGAGCTGCTGACGTTCATCGGCCAACTGCGGGGCATCGCGGACGACGTGCTGGCTCAGCGGACCCGGGAACTGCTCAACGTCATGGAGCTCAACGACGCCGAGCGCACATTGGTCGTGGACTACTCCACGGGCATGCGCAAGAAGATCGGTCTCGCGACAGCGCTGTTGCACGGCCCGAGACTGCTCGTCCTCGACGAGCCCTTCGAAGCCGTCGACCCGGTCTCGGCGGCCGCGCTCAAGGCGATCCTGGTGCGGTTCGTCGCCTCGGGCGGTTCGGTGGTCCTCTCCAGTCACGTCATGGCCCTGGTCGAGCAGCTGTGCGACACCGTGGCGGTGATGGCCAAGGGCGAGCTCGTCGCCGCAGGCCCACTCGACGAGGTACGCGGCGACGGCACCCTGGAGGAGGCGTTCGTCCGCCTGGTGGGCGTCGAGGCCGGCGACCGGGAGGAACTGTCGTGGCTGGCGTCCTGATCCGGATGAAGCTGGCGATCATCCGGCACTCCATGACGGGGGGCAAGGCCGCATGGATGATCATCGGTGGCCTGTTCGGGATCGTCTTCGCGGTCGCCACGATCTGGTTGAGCCTGCTGGAGAGCGTCCATCCGACCGTGGTGCCCGACCTGCTCGCCGCGATCTACGTCATGTGGATGCTCGGCTGGATCGTCGGACCGGTCTGGGGCGGCTCCACGGTGCTGCGGGTCGACCATTTCGCGCTGCTGTCCGTGCCGCACCGCAAGCTCGCCGTCGGGCTGCTCTGCGCGGGCTTCGTCGCAGTCACCACGGTCGTGACGTTCCTGGCGTTCGTGAGCCTGATCGTCTACGGCGCCCGCCTCGGCGTCGTGCCCGCGCTCGTCGCGGTGCCGGCCGTCGTCCTGCAACTGGCCTTCGTCGTCCTGCTGTCGCGAGTCGCCATGGTCGTCCTCGGCGTCGTGGCGAAGTCCCGGATCGGTGCCGCGTTCACCGGAGTCCTCATCGCCGCGATGATGGTCCTCGCCCAGTCGGGCTGGATGGTCGCAGTCGCGATCCAGGTCTCCGGCGTGCTCACCGACGGCTTCGGGAACGGCTTCTCCACCACGGTGCGGGCCATCCCGTCCGGGTGGGGTCTCGTCGCCGTCGAGTCGGCCGCCCGGGGAGAGTGGGCGCTGACGGTCGCTGCGCTCGCCGGGCTGGCACTGCTCATCGTGTTGCTGCTGCTCGCCTGGAGCCGCAGCCTCGGTACCCCACGGCGGGCCCGGATCACCATCCGCGGCTCGCGCAACGCCGACGTCTCCAGCAGGGGGCTGTTCGCCGGGCGTTACGGCACGGTCGTGCGCAAGGAACTGCGCACCTGGTGGCGCGACCCGCTGCGCACCCAGACGGTGTTCGTCCCGCTGGTCTGGGCTCTGGGCACGACCCTGCTGCCACTCACCTTCGGCGAGAAGCTGCTGCTGCCCTGGGCCGCACCGGCACTCGCCGTCATGGCCGGCGCCGCCATGTGCAATCTCTACGGCCTGGACGGCACCGCGCTGTGGATGACCCTGCTCACCGGCAGCGAGCGTGCGGACCTGCGCGGCAGACAGCTGGCCTACCTGCTCATCTTCGGCCCGATCACCCTCGTCATCGCGGTGGCCTTCACCGCGTGGAGCGGACTCACCTGGGCCTGGCCCTGGGTCCTGGCCCTGACGCCGGCGATGCTCGGCGGGCAGGCCGGCCTCGGCGCGCTCATCTCCGTGGTGGCACTCGCGGCCGGTCCCGACGCCCACAAGCGCCCCGACAATCCGCTGGAGCACGGCGACACGACCGGCCAGGCCAACCTTCTGTTCTGGGGCGGGCTGCTGACGGGTATCCCGCCGGCCACGTTCCTCACGCTCGGCACCGTCTACGACAACGCGTTCCTGCTGTGGACGGCCGTCCCGGTGGGTGTGGCCACGGGCGTCTTCCTCGCCTGGTGGCTCGGGCGGGTGGCGATCCGCAGCCTGCGGGTGCGCGGCCCGGAGATGCTCTTCCTCATGCGCACCGGGCGCAACAGCAAGTCGATCAAGATCGAGATGCCGAAGCGTGAGGCGTGGATCGCCCTCGTCGGCTGGACACTCGGCTCGATCGCGCTCTTCCCGCAGGGAATCGTTCCGATGATCTTCCTGCTGGTCGGGCTCGACGTGAAGTCGTGGTTCCTGCCGTTGTACCTCGCCGGTCCACTCCAGTGGCCCAGTGCCGTCGTCATGGTCCTCCTCGGCTCCTACCTGTACTACGTCGCGATCAAGCTGAGCTTCCGCAAGAAATCAGCGTCCCCGCCTGACGACGGCGCCGCCGTCCCCCCACCCGGACAGAGGCAGGAGCTCGAATCCGTCTGAAGACCGTCCCTCGCGCGCACGATGTCCAGACCACCCGGATAAAGATCGTCATCCAGGCGGCGGGTGCCGATAATGGCGTGTGCCGTTCACGCTGAGCCATGTCGCGGCGATCCTTCCGGTACGGCGGTGGTTGCCGCCGTCGGCGCTGGCGGTCGGGGCGATGGTGCCCGATCTGCCGTACTACCTGCCGTTGCCGTTCTCGTCGGCGAGCACGCACGCGTGGTGGGGGCCGCCGCTGCTGGGGGTTCCGGCGGGCGCGGTGCTGCTGGTGCTGTTCCACGTGGTGGTCCGGGCGCCGCTGGCCGCGCTGGCCCCCGCCGGGCTGCGCGCGAGGCTGCCGGACGCGGCGCGGCCCGCGCCCGCGGCGGTGGTGGCCGCACTCCTCGCCGGGATGGCCACGCACCTGATCTGGGACGGGTTCACGCAGATCGGCGGGTTCGCGGTGGCGCACTGGCAACCGCTGCGGCTGTCGGTCATCGGCCCGCATCGGGTGTTCAACGTGCTCATGTACATCAGTTCGGCAGGCGGACTGGCGGCCCTGGCCGGATGGTTCGCGCTCTGGTACCGGCGGGCCCCGGTCCGGCCGGGACGGCTGCCCGGTGTGGCGCGACGGGTGAGCGGCGGGGTGCTCGCCGCGGCCGCAGCGGCCGCGTTCGCCGGCGCCGCCGCCGGGGCGATGACGGACCGCGCCGCGGTGAGCGACTACGACCTGGTGCGGAGCGTGATCTTGGGCGGCGCAGACGGGGCCGCTGCGGCGTTCGCCTGTTACGTGCTCGCCTGGCACGTGTGGAACGTGATGAGCACCCGGCGGGCGGCGAGTGATGCGGGCCCGCCGGTCTGAGCGCGACGCGGGGGAGGGGAGCGCGGGCTCGGCCCGGTGGTTCACGGCCGTGGCCCGACTGGAGGGTCCGTCCGTATCATCTCGGCATGGTGCCGAACCTGGAGCCACGGCTCAGCCGGCGGGCGGTGCTCCTGGCCGCCGGCGGGCTGCTCGTCGGTTGCTCCCGGCGGCCCGAGGTCGACAAGGTCCACCTGCGACTGGCCACCGGACCGGCGGGGGCGGTCTACCGCCGCATCGGCGGTGCGCTGGCCGAACACATCACCGAGCAGGTGCCGGGTGCCACGGTGACCACCGTGCCGAGCGGGGCGTCCACCGACAACATCCGGATGTTGCGGGCCGGTGAGGTGCATCTTGGGCTGACGAGCCTGGACGCGCTGATCACGAGCGACGGCAGGGCGCCGGAGGGGCTCTCGGCGATATGCCGGCTCTACGACAGTCACCTGCATCTCGTGGTCCTGGCCGGTTCGGCGATCGACGAGTTCCGGGACCTCGAGGGCAGGCGCATATCCCTCGGTGCCCGCGACTCGGGCACGGAGTTCACGTCGCTGCGGGTTCTGGAACTTGGCCGGGTCGACGCCGACGGCCGCTACCTCAGCCAGGCCGAGTCGGCGGCGGCACTGCGCGACGGCGAGATCGACGCGATGTTCTCCCTGACCGGCGTCCCGACACCCGCCATCACGGAGCTGGCGCGGCGGCACTCGATCCGGCTGATCCCGTTGGACGCACAGGCGGACGCGCTCTTCACGGCGTTCCCAGGTCCGTACACCCCGGCCATGATCCCCGCGACCGCGTACGCCGGCGTCCGGGCCACCCGTACCGTCGCCGTGCCGAACGTGCTTCTCGCGCGCAACGACCTGCCCGACGACCTGGTCTACGCCATCACCGACACGATCTTCACGCACACCGGCACGATCACCTCCGCCGGCCGCGACGACGCCGAGGCGGTTCCCGAAGCGTGGCAGATCAACGTGCGCACCGGGATCTCCACCGCGTCGATCCCGCTCCATCCGGGCGCGGCCGTCTGGTTCCGCGACCGCAAGCGCTGACCGGAGGCGGCGGAGCGCGGGTCCTCAGCCCTGCTGCGGAGCCGGGGCGCCGGACGACGCCTCCCGCGGAACGGCCGGCAACGCGACCACCGCGGCGAATCCGTGCCCGGACCCGTCCGGACGCGGCAGGCCCTCCTCCAGCCGCAGTTCGCCCCCGGCGGCCCCGACCAGGTCGGCGCAGATCGCCAGGCCCAGGCCGGTCCCGGACACGTTCTGGTGCCGCGGCGACCGCCAGAACCGCCGAAGCGCCTGGGCCCGCTCGGACGCGTCGATCCCCTGGCCGTCGTCGCGGACGGCGATCGTGACCACCTCCCGGGGCGCGTAGGCCTTGCCGTGTCCGGCGCGCGCACCACCGGGGACGACCCGGGCGGTCACCTCCACCACCCGCGCGTCCGACAGCCGTAACGCGTTGCTGATCAGCTCGTCCAGGACGCTGCCCAGTCCGCCCGGCGGCTCCAGCAACCGCAACCCCGGCGGCACCTCGACCGCCAGGGTCTGTCCCGCCGTCGCCGTCAACGCCCGCCACCGGTCCACCCGGGTCGCCAGCACCGCGTCGAGATCCACCGGCGACGCCGTCCGCATGCTCTCCATCCGCGCACTGGCCTGCAGCGAGTTCAGCATCCGCTGCATCGCCTTCAGCTCGTCGACGGCGACGTCGTACACCTGCCGCCCGTCGCCGTCCGTGCGCAGATGGGGTTCCAGACTTTCCACCGCGAGCCGGAGGCTGGTCAGCGGATTGCGCAACTGATGCGACGCGTCGGACACGAACGCCCGCTGCCGCTGCACCGCGTTCTCGACCGCGTCCATCATGGTGTTGAACGACTCCGCCAGCCGCCTTAGCTCGACCGGGCCGGCCTCGGCGTCCGCCCGGATGGTGAGGTCGCCCTGTGAGATCCGCGAGCTCGCCGCGTCCAGCTCACGCACCGGCCGCAACACCCACGCCGACACGGGCCAGGCGACGGCCACCAGCGCGATCAACGGCAGCAGCCCGAGCCCGGCGAGCCTGGCCCATCGCACGAGGATGCGATCGTGCGTCTTCGACAGGTCGGAAATCGTCACGACGGCGCCGACGACCTCGCTGTCCCGGCCCACCGGCTCCGCGACCACGAGTGCGGAGTCGTCCCACGGCGCCCATTCCCCGGACGGTTCGGACCTCGCCCCGGCCAGCGCCGCGGTCACGATCCTGGGCAACTCCGGCTCGTGCCTCGCCGCCTCCTGGTACGCGCCGGCCGGTCCGAGCAGCACCGCGCCCGACGTGTCGATCAGCGCGACCGGGGTGCCGTACAGCTCGTGGTAGCGCGCGAGCTCCTGGTGGAGGGCCTCGGTCCGCCCGGCTGACAGCGCGGTCTCGGCCAGCGACGCGAACCGGCCGACGTCGCCCAGCCGGTCGACGTATGTCTCCTGCATCTCCCGCTCGGCCACGGTGACGCTGAGCGGCACGCCGAGTGCCGCGACGAGCAGCACCGCGAGGGGCACCAGGACGGCGAGCAGGCGGCGGTGCACGGCGCGTCAGCCGATCAGCCCGGCCGGTCGGCCAGGAGCCGGTAACCGACCCCGTGGATCGTGCGGATGAGCACGGCCGGCCCGAGCTTGTTCCGTAACGCCGCGATGTGGGTGTCCAGGGTGCGGCTCGAGGACTCCCAGGTCGCGCCCCAGATCTGGTCGAGGATGACGTCGCGGCTCACCACGTTCGGCGCCCGCCGGGCCAGCAGCAGGAGCAGCTCGAACTCCTTGCGGGTCAGCGTCACGGGTGTGCCGTCCACGGTTACCTCGCGGGTGCCGACGCAGATCCGCATCGGGCCGAGGACGAGCGGCTCGTCCGGGTGGCTCAGCGAACGAGCCACACGGGTGCGCCGCAGTACGGCGTCGATCCGGGCCAGCAGTTCCGGGATGCCGAACGGCTTCACGATGTAGTCGTCGGCGCCGGCGCGCAGGCCGCGGACCCGTTCGTGCTCCTCCGATCGCGCCGTCACGGCGATGACGGCGGTCTCCGGGCGGTCACGCAGCCTGCGGATCACGTCGAGTCCGTCGCCGTCGGGCAGACCCAGGTCGACGAGGACCACGTCGGCCGGGTCGGCGCGCACGGCCTCCGCGGCGGTGGCGATGCGGTGGACCTCGAAGCCCGCCTGGGCCAGGACGGTCACCAGACCCCGCGCCACGCGGTCGTCATCCTCGATGATGGTGATCCGCATATCGGCGGATTGTAAGCCGGAATTGACGCACTTGTTAGACCTTCAGTTCTTGGGATTTCTCTGACGTCCAGCGCATTCCTTGGGATTCCTCTGACACCATCCGCGTCCCTCCCAGCCGAGACTGAGGCCGCGCACTCACCGACGAATGCGCATGCGCTGACGAGGAGGCCGCGATATGAGAAGGATCAGCAGGTACCGGGCCGCCGCGCGGATGATCGCCGCGATCGGCGTGGTTTCGCTCGTCGCCGCCTGCTCCGGCAACGGGGGCACCACCGGTGGAGGCGGCACCGGCGGAGCCGGTGCCGGAGGCTATCCGGACCAGAACATCACGTTCGTCGTGCCGTTCAGCGCGGGCGGCCCGACGGACACCGTCACCCGCATGATCGCCGAGCCGATGGCCGCCAAACTCGGCGGCAAGATCGTCGTCCAGAACGTCGAGGGCGCGGGCGGCACGGTCGGCGCCGGCGAGGTCGCGCGGGCCCAGCCGGACGGTTACACCGTGCTCATGCACCACATCGGCATGTCGACGGCGCCCGCCCTGTACCAGGACCTGGGCTACAAGCCGCTCGAGGACTTCGAGATGGTCGGGCTCGTCACCGAGGTGCCGATGACGGTCGTCGCCCGCAAGGACTTCGCGCCCGCGACGCTGCAGGACCTCGTGACCTACGTGAAGGCGAACGCCGACAAGGTCACGCTGGCGAACGCCGGCATCGGCGCCGCGTCCCACCTGTGCGGCCTGCTGTTCCAGACCGCCGCCGGTGTCAAGCTCCAGGAGGTCCCGTACGAGGGCACCGGCCCCGCGCTGACCGACCTCGTCGGCGGCCAGGTCGACTTCATGTGCGACCAGACGACCAACACCAGCGGCCAGATCTCCGCGGGCGAGGTGAAGGCGTACGCGGTCACCACGCCGGAGCGGGTCAAGAGCCTGCCCGACCTGCCCACCACGGCCGAGGCCGGGCTGCCCCAGCTCGAGGTCAGCGTGTGGCACGGCCTCTACGTCCCGAAGGGCACACCGCAGGACGTCGTCCAGAAGCTGTCCGAGGCGCTGAAGACGGCACTGGCCGACCAGGCCGTCATCGACCAGATGGCCAAGCTCGGCACCGCGCCGGTACCGGCCGAGGACGCGACTCCGCAGGCGCACCGGGCCAAGCTCGAAGAGCAGCTCGGCACCTGGGCGAAGGTCATCGCCGACGCCGGCGTCAAGGCCTCCTGAGGTGGAACGCCGCCGGTCCTTCCCGGACGTCCTCGCCGGGGGAGTCTTCGTCCTGATCGGTGGCGCATTCGTGGTGGGGTCGCTCGGCTACGAGCTGGGCACCCCGCTGCGGATGGGCCCCGGCGCCTTCCCGCTGCTGGTGGGCGCGACCGTGGTCGCCCTGGGCCTGGCGATCGTCGTCAAGGGGCTCGTGGCCGGCGAGGTGGTGTCGTTCGGGCCGATCCCCTGGCGCGCGGTCGCCGTCATCGTGGTCGCCGTCCTGTTCTTCGGATTCACCGTCCGGGGCCTCGGATTCGTGCCGACGTCGGCGGTGACCGCCCTGCTCACCACACTGGCCAGCTCCCGCGTACGGCCGCTCACGGCCGTGGCAGTCGCAGCCGGGCTGACCGTGGCCGCCACGCTCATCTTCGTCGTCGGACTTCAGCTGCGGATCCCGTTGTGGGGCCCATGGCTGGGGTTCTGACGCGGCATCCGGATTGAGGCATGGAACTTCTCGACAACCTCGCGCTGGGCTTCTCGACCGCCCTCCTGGTCCAGAACGTCGTCTACTGCTTCGTGGGAGTGCTGCTCGGGACGGCCGTCGGCGTGCTGCCCGGCATCGGGCCGACGGCGACGGTGGCGATGCTGCTGCCGATCACGTTCAGTTTCGAGCCGGTGACGGCGCTGATCATGCTGGCCGGCATCTATTACGGCGCACAGTACGGCGGCTCGACGACCGCCATCCTGATCAACCTGCCCGGTGAGTCGTCGGCGGCGGTCACCGCGCTGGACGGGCACGAGATGGCCCGCCAGGGGAGGGCCGGCCCTGCGCTGGCCGCGGCCGCGATCGGGTCCTTCATCGCGGGTACGGTGGCCACCGTCGCGCTGGCCGTCGCGGCCCCGCCGCTGGCCCGCGTCGCGTTGAAGTTCGGCCCGGCCGAATACTTCTCACTGGTGCTGCTCGGCCTGATCGTGTCGATCGCCCTGGCGCGCGGCACGGCCCTCAAGGCGCTGGCGATGATCGCGCTCGGCGTCCTGCTCGGCACGATCGGCCAGGACATCTACACCGGCACGCCCCGGTTCGTGTTCGACCAGCGCGAGCTGTACGGCGGCATCGACTTCGTGTCGGTCGCCGTCGGAATGTTCGGGGTGGCCGAGATCCTGCGCAACCTGGAGAACGAGCAGACCCGCACGGCGATCGTCAGCAGGGTGAAGAACCTCTGGCCGACCCGCGAGGACCGGCGCCGGATCGTCGGCCCGATCCTGCGGGGCACCGGTCTCGGCGCGGCGCTCGGCGTCCTGCCCGGCGGTGGCCACGTGCTGGCCTCGTTCGCCTCGTACGCCGTTGAGAAGCGGGTCTCGAAGCGTCGGCAGGAGTTCGGGCGCGGCGCGATCGAGGGCGTCGCCGGTCCCGAGTCGGCGAACAACGCCGCCGCGCAGACGTCGTTCATCCCGCTGCTCACCCTGGGCCTGCCCGCGCATCCGGTGATGGCTCTGATGGTCGGCGCGTTCATCGTCCACGGCATAACGCCCGGCCCGAACGTCCTCACCGACGAACCGGCGCTGTTCTGGGGCCTGATCGCGTCGATGTGGATCGGCAACGTCCTGCTCGTGCTGCTGAACCTGCCGCTGATCGGCTTATGGGTGCGCATGCTGCGCATCCCGTACCAGGTGCTGTTCCCGATGATCATCCTGTTCGCCGCGATCGGCACCTTCTCCCTGGGGTTCAACGGGTACGACGTGTACGCGATCGTGTTCTTCGGAATCCTGGGCTACATCCTGATCAAGTGCGGCTGCGAGCCGGCGCCGCTGCTGCTCGGCTTCGTCCTCGGGCCGTTGCTGGAGGAGAACCTGCGGCGGGCGCTCATCATCTCCCGCGGCGACGCGTCGGTCTTCCTGACCCGGCCGATCTCCGCGGTGCTCCTGGCCCTGGCCGTGGCGGCGCTCGTCGTCACCGTCCTCCCGACCATCCGCAAGCGCCGCGAGATCGTGTTCGCCGAGGAGGAGTGATGGGCGCCACGTTGTCGCAGAGGATGTTTCGGCGCAGTTCTGCGTTTGCCGCGCCCAAATCGATCAGCTGATCTGAATCAAATCGACGGAATCGCATCGATGCTCACTTCTCGAGTGATTGTTGCCCGATGCCGATGCCGGCGAGTCCGAAAGTCGGCGCGATACGGGCATCCGTAATTCCTGACGAGTCTGAGATGCAGCATGTTCAAGATCTGTGATGCAACAGATATATGCCGTGATCTTCCCTGATAGCCGTATTAGTGAATACGTTGCGGGCTACGTGTGCATTTCCGCGGTTCACCTTCGACGTCCCGAGGAGCAAGTATGCGTTCCCGCCTGCGTAGGGGCATGCTCGGCGCAATCACCGCCGTCGCCGTGACCCTGTCACCGCTCGCGTTATCAGGCACGGCCGGTGCCCACTCCAACAACAACTCCGTTCGCAAGCTCGTCAAGGCGGTCTCCGGCAAGAACGTCAAGAAGCATCTCCAGGCGTTCCAGGCCATCGCCGACCGCAACGGCGGCACCCGTGTGTCCGGCACGTCCGGCTTCGACGCCTCCCGCGATTATGTGGCCCACAAGCTGCGTTCCGCCGGGTACGACGTGACGATCCAGCCGTTCGAGTTCACCTTCGACGGCTACAAGACGCCGCCCGTGCTGAAGCGGACCAGCCCGGCGGCGAAGACGTACACCTACGGATTCTTCGGCGACTACGTGGCGATGGGCGAGTCGCCTTCGGGGGCCGCCAGTGGCGCCGTCCAGGGCGTGGACCTTGTGCTGCCGCCGGGCCCCGCGGCCAACTCCTCGAGTTCGGGGTGTGAGGCGAGCGACTTCGCCGGGTTCGTCGCCGGCAACATCGCGCTGATGCAGCGCGGCACGTGCAACTTCCGCGTGAAGGTGGACAACGCCGTCGCGGCGGGCGCTTCGGCGGCGATCGTGTTCAACGAGGGGCAGCCGGGCCGTACGGAGGTCGACCTCAACCCGACGCTCGGCGGCCCCGGCGTGACGATCCCGTCGTTCTTCACCAGCTTCGAGGTCGGACAGGAGTTGGCCGCCGCGGGCACCGCGGTCACGATGAACTGGGACCCGATCGTCGAGACCCGGACCACCTACAACGTCATCGCCCAGAGCAGGAAGGGCGACCCGGACAACGTCGTCATGCTCGGCGCGCATCTGGACAGCGTCCAGGAGGGGCCCGGCATCAACGACAACGGCTCGGGCAGCGCCGGCACCCTCGAGGTGGCGCTGCAGTTCGCCAAGACCAAGCCGAAGAACCAGATGCGCTTCGCCTTCTGGGGGGCTGAGGAGTTCGGCCTGCTCGGCTCCGAGCATTACGTCGCCTCGCTGACAGCCGAGGAGCGGGCCAAGATCGCCCTCTACCTCAACTTCGACATGATCGCCTCGCCGAACTACACGTACGGGATCTACGACGGCGACGGTGACGCGTTCGGCACCGCCGGTCCTTCCGGATCCGACGTGATCGAAGAGGACTTCGAGAAGTTCTTCGCCGGGCGTGGGCTGCCGTTCACGGCGACGGCGTTCACCGGACGCTCGGACTACGGGCCGTTCATCGCGGCCGGAATCCCGGCGGGCGGACTGTTCACCGGGGCTGAGGTCCTCAAGACCGAGGAGGAGGCCCAGATCTTCGGTGGCACGGCCGGCATCCCGCTCGACCCCTGCTACCACAGCGCCTGTGACACGATCGCGAACATCAGCGACAAGGCTCTGGACGTGAACTCCGACGCCATCGCTACCCTGGCCGCGACGTACGCCTTCGACACCGGGACGATCGGCGACGGCGCCCCGGTCGCCGCGAAGAGCGCCACGCGCGCCGCGCACGCGCACAAGCCGGCGGACTCGGCGAGCTGATTCGGTCGGGCGCCCGCACCCGCGTGGTGCGGGCGCCCGTCGTCTCCCGAGGCGACGCGTCGGGGCCTTCACCGCTTGACTTGAACTTTGGTTCAAGTGCGACGGTGATCGACATGTACGACATCGACACACGGGCGCACCACGCGGAGATCGAGGAGATCGAGCAGGTGGTGGCCGCGCTGGAACACGCCCAGCAGAACGAGCTTCCCGACGATTTCGTCGCCCTGTTCAGAGCCGAAGCGATCTGGACGACAGGTCATGGAAGGCGACTGACCGGTCGTGACGAGATCTCGGCGTTCACGCACCAGGTGCTGCCGGGTGCGATGAGGGAGTCGACGGCCACGTACGAGGTGGTGCACGTGCTGTTCATCCGGCCGGATGTCGCGGCCGTCAAGGTGCGGCAGCGGGTGGTGACGCTCGACCGCCGGCCGATCGAGGGGCTGAATGAGGGGAGCCCGCTGTTCGTCATGGCCAAGGAAGACGGCCGATGGCTTCTCGTGGCGTGTCAGAACACCGAGGTGATCGACTCGTGACCGGTGTCCGGGATCGAGGTGCGCGCGACGATCACCACTGAGGCCCGTCACGATGACCTGCTGCGCACACTCCTGAACACCGCCGGCGAGTGGGATCGGGTGGCGGCCGCCCACGCCCTGAACGGCGTGACCGCGCACCCCGCCTTACGTATCGCCGCGCGTCCTCTCGTGATCCGCAGTGCGGAGTGTCGGCCATCCACGCATCGATATAGCGGCACAAATAACGAAATGACGGGGTGCGGAAGAAAGGCCTACTGTGCAGTTGCGGTCCGGGCACCCTTGGCACAGGAGGGCACATGACTGTGTTCGTGTGTGCGAACTGTGGGGCCGTTCTGACCGCGCCGGTGTCGCAGGTCGCGCTTCCCGCTCACGCCCATCAGACCTACGGCCATGAGCTGCTTCCCGTGCTGCTGGAGTCTGGGACCTATGCGGTGGACCCCGAACCTTCCGGGCCGCCGCGGCGGCGGTGGGAGGAGGTCGGTGCGGAGGAGGCGGAGGCACGCGGCGTGTACGCGCCGGTGTACTCCCTGTCGTACGGGCCGCCGGGAGCGATCGCGGTCGCGCCGGGAGACGTCCGCGGAACCGTTCTGATTCCAGAGCGATGCGACGGCTACTGCCTGGGCCTGGACGGCCGCGATGGTCCGAACTTGGCGTGCGCGCAGTGCGGGGACGCCGTCGGCACCCGCATCGACGACTGTTCGTTTTGGCAGGTGGTGTGGCTGGACCCGTGCGCAGTACGTCGTGTCGTCAAGGCGTCCACTCGTCGGGTGCTCAGCTGGGAGGCGCTGCGGGAGGAGTGTCCGGAGACGCCGCCGGTGGAGCCGATCGGGGCGTGGAGCCCGGTATGGGAAGCGGTGATCGCGGTGGCGCTGGCCCATCTCGTGGCCGTGTCGGGCGGTGTGCGGGTGGTCGTCCCCGACGGCCCGATCGCCGACATGTTCCGCCCGGCGATCGACTCTCTGCTGCCGCCAGGCCCGCCGGCGAAGACCCTCGCCCCGGTGGGGCCGGGGTTGTCCGCGGCGAGCACGGACATCGCCCTGGTGCCGCTGCATCCGCAGACCGGTGAGGCATGGCCGTCTGAGGCTCAGGCAGCGGTGCCGCTGGCGGCCGATGTGTGGATGCATCTGGCCTTCAACCGCGATCGGCGGCTCATTCCCGCGACGGGCGGGCTACCCGACGGCGTTCACCGGGATGACCCCCCACCGTTGTTGCCGTTCTATCCATTCCGAACTGACCGGGATGTGTTCCTCCACACGCTGGCGCGGATGCCAGAGGTTCGTCAGCCGTGGCTGCGCGCGATTTATGACCGTGTGAAGGCGGGCCGATTCGGTCACCGGCCCTGGTGATGCCTCCGGAATTCGGCTGGAGGCCAGGTCACTTCGGAGATGGCCCACTCCAACGTCCAGAACGCTCCAAGTCCGGGCACAGTGCGAAGTGTTCGGCGGCACCGTGGGGCGCCTCGTCCAGGGCCGTCGGCGGTGCCGCGACGCTCAGGAGCAGTTCGGATCGGCTGAGTTCGACGACCCGTGCGCCGTAGCGGTCCTCCCATGTGCGCACGACGGCCGCGATCTTTCCGGTGTCGTCGATGTAGTTCGCCAGGCCGTCCCATCCGCAGGCCGCCGGGTTGAGTCCGCACCGCGTTCGGCGGCCACCTGGCCGAGCCGCATCGAGGGGGTCGGGACAGCAGATGGGCGGCGTACTGGCTGCGCTCCGCTGTGTTCTCGCAAGCGTCGGCGGCCCGATGAATGGCGAACCGGCCCGTCACCGCCTGATCCTCCGTAGCGCGCCAGGGCGTCCGATCACCCGAGCGTCATCGCCCGCGAGTGATCGGACGCCTCGAGTCATGTGGCAACGGCGTCCACGTACGGCAGTGCATGAAAACGAGCACTCAGGCGCTGACCAGGGAGTTCTTCGAGTGTGAGGCCTGGATCCTGGGAGCGACAGGGCCACCATTCCGAGGCGTTTCGCGTCGTACCGTGATGCGATGGACGGAGTTCCCCGGTGACTCTGTGCCCCATGGTGTGCTCACGACCCCGGATCGGTACGGCTGCCGCCGCATTCCCTCCGGAGATCGGGGACCGCCCGGGAAGATGGCGATGCCGAAGTAAGAAGGGACGCCAGTGTCCCCCCTGCACTCGATACGAGCGCGCTACACGATCACCGCGACGACGTTGTCGCTGCTGCTTCTCGTGACGATCGGTATGAGCCTTGACCTCGCGATCCGGTACAAGGTCCAGAACGAGCTCTTCTTCCAGGCCGAGCGAGCTGCCGCGCGGTGGAGCGCGGCGGAGCGCAACGGTGTCCTGCCGCACCCGATCCCCGCCTCCGCCGATGTCGACCTCATCCAGTTGGTGGACGTCCACGGCAAGGTCGTGGACTCGAGTCCGGAGGCCGCACACAGGCCGCCGGTGAGCATGCACCGCCCTCCGGCCGACGACCGGCTCCAACAGCAGATCGAGTGCTCGCAGGGCGGATGTCTCATCCTCATGGCCAACCGCGTCACTCCCGCGGCGAACTCCTCCGTGGTCTACGCCGGTACGGCGGAGCCGTCCATTCTGGTGACTCACCGGCTGGAGTACGTCATCGCCGCCGGGGCGTTCCTGATCGTGGTTCTGGCGGCGTGGACCACGTGGTGTGCGGTGGGCAGGACGCTCCGGCCGGTGGAGGCCATCCGCGCGAGGATGGCCGAGATCACGGTGAGCGACCTGAGTCTTCGGGTGCCCGCGCGTCACGGCGGCGACGAGATCGCGCTTCTCGCCCGCACCGCCAATGAGACGCTGGCCCGGCTGGAAGAGGCGGTGGAGCAACAGCGGGAGTTCGCCTCCACGACGTCCCATGAGCTCAGAACGCCGATCACCGCTCTGCGCGCACGACTGGAGGAGGCGTTGCTCTACCCGGACGACGTCGATCTGCGCGAGGCGGTCGGGGACGCGCTGGCGGCCGGCGACCGGCTCGAGGCGATCGTCAACGACCTGCTGCTGATGGCCCGTCTGCGCGCAGCCGACCCGTCGCCGCCCGAGGCGGTCGAACTCGGCGCGCTGGTGAAGGAGGAGGCGGCACGAGCCGGCGGCGTGCCGGTGGTGGTCAACGCGCCGTCCGAGGTGTGGGTCCTCGGCTCCCGGATCCAGCTGATCCGCGTCGTGGGCAACCTCCTGAGCAACGCGCGGCGGCACGCGGACACCGGCGTCGAGGTCTCGGTCGAAGCCGCGGACGGGCAGGCGGTCGTGGCCGTGGTCGACGACGGCGCGGGCATCGCGCCGACCGATCGCCGGCGGGTCTTCGAACGGTTCACTCGCCTGGAAGACGGGCGTCGCCGCGACGCCGGCGGCAGCGGGCTGGGCCTTGCGATCTCTCTCGACATCGCCCGGGCCCACCGCGGAACCCTGTGCATCGAGGACTCTCCACGAGGCGCCCGGTTCGTTCTCCGGCTGCCTCTGCTGAGCCGGCAAGGACCCGTCGATGACGGAGGAGCCGAGTAAAACCGCACCGCACTCGTCCGCGTGGGCGCACCGACACTCCGCTTCGATCAGCTCCTTACCCCATATTCCGACTCGTTTACTATGAAATCGCTCGGGGGTCGGACCCATACGAGAGAGGTCGGAGATGAGCGAGAGCGGTCCGCCGCGAGGAGCCACCCCAGCAGCCCAGGGGCTGGAAACGGGCGATCAATGAGGACTGGGCGGCCACGATCGTCGGGCTCCTGCTGCTCGTATTGGTGATCACCGGTGTGATCCCGACCGGGCTGGTGCCCTGATGGGCGCCGGGGGAGCGGGCGTCACCCCGCGCGACCGGGAACCCGCGGCGGGATCGGCCCTGGAATCCACGGCGGGCGCGGTGGAGGGCCGACCGGCGGGGGTTGCCTGGCCCCTGACGCTCGCGGGTCTCGTCGTGGTGCTCGCTCTGGCGGCGGTCACCCGTCTGCTGGACAAGAACGTGCCGGCCTGCTCGAGGGCACGGCGCTCGAGGACCTCGGCGCCGCCGTCGAGTATCCGGTGTACGCGATAGTCCTGGGCCTGCTCGGCAACGCCGTGCTCACGGCCACCGGCCTGCGCGATCGGCTCGCGGGCGGATTCCGTACGGAGTTCTTCATCAAGACGGGCCTGGTCCTGCTGGGCGCCTCGATCAACCTCAAGGTGATCGCCACGGCCGCCGGCCCCGCCATCCTTCAGGCGATCGTGCTGATCAGCGGGGTCTTCCTGTTCACGTGGTGGCTCGGCGGCAGGCTGGGCCTCGACGACAAACTGCGCGCGTTGTTGTCGGCGGCCGTGTCGATCTGCGGGGTGAGCGCCGCCATCGCGGCGGCTCCCGTCGATCTTCATCCTGCCCTGGGCGGCCACCCTGCTGGGGTTGAGCCCCGAGGTGGCCGGGGCGTGGATCGGCGGCAACATCGACACCACGGCGGCCGTCACGGCGGCGGGGACGATCGTCGGTGAACAGGCGCTCCAGGTGGCGACCATCGTCAAGGTCACCCAGAACGCCCTGATGGGCGTGGTGGCCGTCGCGCTCACCGCCTACTTCGCCTTCAAGGTCGAGCGTCGTCCGGAGGCCCGGCGTCCCGGTCTGGGAGACCTCTGGGCGCGGTTCCCGAAGTTCGTGCTCGGGTTCGTCGCCGCGTCCGTGATCGCCACCTGGTGGTTGTCCACGGTGACCGCGGACGCCGGGAAGGCGACCATCGGGGTGGCCAATGACCTGCGGGTGTGGTTCCTGATCCTCGCCTTCGTCAGCATCGGCCTCGAGTTCCGGGTGGCGTCGCTGAAGGAGGCGGGCTGGCGGCCCGTCGGCGTCTTCGCCGCCGCGACGGTGGTGAACGTGGTGCTGGCGCTGGGCCTCGCGGCACTGCTGTTCAGCGGCTTCTCCGTCACGTAACGGAGGAGGAGGGAGGCCGGTACGGCGGACGCGGAGCCGTACCGGCCCTCTCTCAGCCATCGTGGTCGGCCTGAAGTCAGCGTCCGGCGGCCGTCTTCACCGGGCCGTCCTGTTCGAGGGTCCCGCCGCCGGATGCACGAGTGATCCATCGAAGGGCGCGGGGAGGGTGCCCGGAGCGTGGGTAGGGGCCGGGGGAGAGGAAGGAGGACGAGCGACATGATGAAGCCGCCTCACAGCAGTCGATCCGGCACCGGTGACGGACGGCAGGAGTCCCGTGAGGGTGTCCGTGACAAGTTCTGGTCGGTGTTCTCTCCGACCGGGGAACGGCCGCAGAGCGCGCTCAACCTGCGGATCGTGCTGGCCTCCTTCGGCCTGGTCGTCTGCGGCGTCCTCGCGGCGGTGGCGTTCGCGGCGGGGCTGACCACGCTCGGGGTCTGCCTGGCCGTACTCGCTCTCATCGCCGTCGTCGACCTCGCCGTGGTGATCCGGCGCCGTGTCAGGCGCGGTGACGGGCACTCCCTGTTCGGCTGACACCGTGTCTGAGGGCCTGAGGGCCTGAGGGCCTGAGGGCCTGAGGGCCTGAGGGCCTGAGGGCCTGCGCGCCGGGCGAGCGGAGCACGGCGCGAACCCGGCTGCGGTGCGGCCGGGTGTTCCGGGGGCCATGCACCGGAACGTCTCAGCGCGGCAGATCAGAAGACGCCTGCCTCGAGAGCCTCACCGGCAGTCGCGCCAGGCGCCACGACCCCGGGAGCAGCTGGCGCTGCAGGTCCTTCGGATCGACGGCCAGGGCGAGATCGGGGAAGCGGCGCGACAACGCCGCGATCGCCACCTCGCCCTCCTGACGAGCCAGCGCCGCGCCCAGGCAGTAGTGCAGACCGTGCCCGAATCCGACGTGGTTCTCCCGGCGTTCGTCCGGCTCGCGGGTGATGTCGAGCCGATCCGGCTCATCGAACTCGCGGGGGTCGTAGTTGGCCCCCACGAGCATGGCCATCACCGCCTCGCCCCGCCGTACGGGCATGCCGCCGATCTCCAGGTCCTCCGTGGCGTAACGCATCCGGGTCGCGTGGACGGGGCCGCACCAGCGCATCAGCTCATGGACGGCGCGGGGCATCAGTCCGGGTTCGTCTCGGAGCAGGGCGAGTTGCTCGGGATGCGTGAGCAGCGCCGCGACCCCGTTGCCGATCAGGTGCGCGGTGGTCTCGTGCCCCGCGAGGACCAACGTCAGGACCATTGTGATCATCTCGGTGTCGCTGAGGTGATCGCCGTCCTCGTCGTGGGCGCGGATCAGTCCCGTGAGCAGATCTCCGGAGGGCTCCGCCCGGCGCCTTTCGATCAGTTCCCGGATATGAGCGACCATGGCGACGATGACGTCGCCGAAGTGCCCGGGTTCCAGTGAGACCAGGGCCTTTCCCCACTCCCGCCACTGCGGGCGGCTCTCCTCGGGAATGCCGACCAGTTCGCAGATGACGGTGATCGGCAGAGGGTAGGCGAAGCGGTCGATCAGGTCGACGACGTCGTTCGCGGGTGTCGCGGCGAGCCCGTCGAGAAGGGCCTCCGTGATGTCCTCCACCCGTGGCCGCAGTTCGGAGACCCGGCGGGCGGTGAACGTGCGCGACACGAGCCTGCGCAGGCGGATGTGGTCGGCGCCGTCGACGTCCAGGATCCCGTCCATCAGATACCGCGCGCACTCCGGGGGGATTCCACGCGCCTGTATCGCCTTCTCGCGGATGTTCCGCACGTCCATCCCGGGCACGTTCGCGGGGTCGTTGACGAAACGCCGGTCGCTCAGCACCAGCTTGACGTCGTCGTACCGGGTGACGAGCCAGATCGGTGTGTCGACACCGGGGAAGGAGCCGCGCACCATCGCGGCCCTTTCGCGCAACCGTGAGAACCCGCCGAACGGGTCGCTCATCAACGCGGGGTCCATCAGGTCGACCACCTCTCCGGCGACGGCCCCGCTCGACTCGACCGGACTCGTCATGGTCGTCCCTCCAATGGATGGTCGGTGCGGGCGCCGGCGTCCGCGTGTCAGTGGCCGCCCCGAAGATCTCGGCCGGGCTCACGGCTTGAGTCGCGCGGTCCTTGTGACCCCATACCCGCTGACCGTCGTCGCCGCTCCCGACGCCGCGGCCGCGCCCGTGACGGCTCCTGGCCGTCTCGCTCGCCGCAGGCTTCACGTCCGTCTCGCCTGCGCTGTTCCCGCGTACGGACCGCGTCAATATTCACGCCAAATCCGTATGTAGCGCGTCAAAGCGGGAAGAAGGCCCAGATTTGTGCACTTTGCTTTTCCTTGGGCTGCCTGAGCGGGCAGCCGACGTCCCCTGACGCTCGCGGCGTCCGTGGTTCTCGGGCAGATGGGCCACGACATCGCAAGGTGCCGTCGCTCATCGAACACAACACCACCGGCAGGGCCCTCGGCTCGACGGGCGAGCCTGTGGTGGACGCTCTGGAGCCGACCCTGCCCCTTTGACGAGGAGTAGTGATCGCAGGTGCCACGCGGGCGGTTACGGGTCTATCTCGGGGCGGCTCCCGGTGTCGGGAAGACGTTCGCGATGCTCGCAGGGGGACGCCGGGCGACAGAGCGTGGCCGGGACGTGGTCGTCGGTCTCGTGGAGACCCACGGTCGCCCGCACACCGTCGAACTCCTCGACGGCATGGAGATCATCCCTCGCAAGACGATGGAGTACCGGGGGACGACCTTCAGCGAGCTCGACGTCGAGGCCGTCATCGAGCGCGCCCCCTCCATCGCGCTGATCGACGAGCTGGCCCACACGAACGTGCCCGGCTCGCGCAACGTCAAGCGGTGGCAGGACATCGAGGAGATCCTCGACGCGGGCATCGACGTCGTCTCGACGGTCAACGTCCAGCATCTGGAGTCGGTGAACGACGTCGTCGAGCAGATCACCGGGGTGGCACAGCAGGAGACGGTGCCCGACGAGGTCGTCCGCCGAGCCGACCAGGTCGAACTGGTCGACATGTCGCCGGAGGCGCTCCGCCGCCGGATGGCCCACGGCAACGTGTACGCCCCCGAGAAGGTCGACGCGGCACTGTCGAACTACTTCAGGGTGGGCAACCTGACCGCGCTGCGCGAGCTCGCCCTGCTCTGGGTCGCGGACAAGGTGGACGACCAGCTCGACCGCTACCGGGCGGAACACGGCATCGCCGCGACGTGGGAGGCACGCGAACGGGTCGTCGTCGCGCTGACGGGCGGTCCCGAGGGCGACACCCTGGTGCGCAGGGCCACCCGCATCGCCGCGCGCACCAAGGGCGCCGACCTGCTCGCCGTCCACGTCACCAAGGCCGACGGCCTGGCGGGCGGCGACCCGGCCAACCTGGCCCGTCAGCGAACCCTGGTGGAGAGCCTGGGTGGCACGTACCACCAGGTCGTGGGTGAAGACGTCCCGCGCGCGCTGCTCGACTTCGCCCGAGGCGTCAACGCCACCCAGCTCGTCCTCGGTGCGTCCCGGCGCGGCAGGTTCGCCCAGATCTTCTCCCGTGGCGTGGGGGTGGAGACCACCGCGCATTCCGGATCCATCGACGTCCACATGGTCACGCACGACGAGGTCAGGAAGGGGCGCAGGCGGGCCGGGTCCTCCGCCGCGCTCACCCGGACGAGACGACTGGTCGGGTGGGCCGTCGCCGTCGCAGGCGTGCCGGGGCTGACCGCCGCGCTCATCCCGTTCAGGGAGGATCTGTCGCTGCCGAGCGAGATCCTGTTCTTCCTGCTCATGGTCGTCGGCGTCGCGCTCATCGGAGGCATGTGGCCGGCGATCGTGGCCGCGATCGGCGGCTCTCTGCTGCTCAACTACTTCTTCACGCCACCGGTCGACGAGTTCACGATCTCGGATCCGGAGAACCTGTTCGCCCTGGTCGTCTTCGTTCTCGTCGCGGCCGCGGTCAGCACCATCGTGGACGTCGCGGCCCGCCGTACCAGGGAGTCCGCGCGAGCCAGAGCGGAGGCCGAGATCCTCTCGACCCTCGCCGGCCACGTGCTGCGCGGCGACTCGGCCGTGCCCTCCCTGCTCGCGCGGATGCGCGAGACGTTCGGCCTGACCTCGGTCGCACTGCTGGAACGCCGGCCGGAGGCTGGACAGACGCCGGACGACCGCTCCGACCCGGACACCTGGCGCATCGTCGCCACCTCCGGCGGGGTTCCCTGCACGTACCCGGCCCTCGCCGACACCGATGTCGCCATCGACGACAACCTGGTGCTGGCCGCGCGCGGCAGGCTCCTGGAGGCCTCCGACCGCCGCATGCTGGAGGCGTTCGCCGCCGAGACCGCCGTGGCGCTGCGGCAGGAACGGCTGAGGGAGGAGGCCGAGCAGGCGAGGCCGCTCGCCGCGGCCGACCGGATGCGCACGGCACTGCTCGCCGCCGTCAGCCATGACCTGCGCACACCCCTCGCCTCGGCGAAGGCCGCCGTGGACAGCCTGCGCAGCGCCGACGTCGAATGGTCCCCTGACGATCGCGAGGAGCTGCTCGCGACCGCCGACGAGTCCCTGGTCAAGCTGGATCGTCTGGTCACCAACCTGCTCGACATGAGCCGTCTGCAGGCCGGAGTGCTCGGCCTGTCCCTGCAGCCGGTGGCGCTCGATGAGGTCGTGCCGAGGGCGATCGACGATCTCGGGCCGCTCGGCGCGACCATCGAGACCGACATCGGCGCCGACGTGCCTGAGGTGGTCGCCGACCCCGCCCTGCTCGAAAGGGTGCTGGTCAACCTGACGTCCAACGCGGTCCGCTACACCCCCGAGGGCCGGAAGGTGCTGGTCACCGCCAGTTGGTACGGCGATCAGCTCGAAATCCGGGTCATCGACCGCGGGCCCGGGATTCCGCGCGAAGCCTACGACCGGGTGTTTCTCCCGTTCCAGCGTCTCGGCGACCGCGACAACCATTCGGGGGTGGGCCTGGGCCTCGCCCTGTCTCGAGGGCTGTCCGAGGCGATGGGCGGGACGCTCATGCCCGAGGAGACGCCAGGGGGAGGCCTGACCATGGTCCTTTCCCTGCCCATGGCCTCGTCGGCGCGCCCCGATCCGATGCCCCTGTGACCACGTCTTCTTGTGTACGACGACCGAAGCCGGACTCGGTGAAGGCGACCTGAACCCCCAGGCGATGTGAAGGGCATTGCCGCACTCTCCCTCTTATACGTAGACTCATACGTATAAGAGGGAGGGTTGACGTTGCCGAACAAGACGATCTACGTGTCCGACGACGACCTGATGCTTTTCCGCCGGGCGCAGGAGCTCGCCGGCGGGAACCTGTCTCAGGCGATCACGGCGGCTCTGCGGCGCTACATCGAGATGGAGGAGGGGCGCCAGGAGGGCTACGACGAGATCATCGTGCAGGTCGGCCTGCAGGGCGTCGGGCGCAAGCAGCGATTCTCCGGGGTGCTCCTCGGCGAGTGGGGGCGCACCACCGGCAGCCGGGTCGAGATGTTCCGGGTCTATCGGTCCCGCAAGGGCAAGTTCGTCCTGCACGTGGACCGCTCGCCCGACTGGACGAACGGGGCGGATTCCGAGAACTGGCTGTCGTGGCGGAGCCTCCTCGGCCTCGCCGATTCGAGCTGGGGCTTCGTCCAGGGTGAGTCCACGCTGGACGTCGTCGACTCCTTCCAGGACCTGCGTGGAAAGGTGCCCGACGAGTTCTACGAGTTGATCGCCGACCTGGCCGAGCGTCCCGCCGTCGAGGATCTCGACATCTGATTCGCCGCGGCGTGGTCCGCCGGACCGCCCGTACAAGATCGAGCAGAAGGAGAAGGGCATGACCGAGGCCAGGCTGAGGGACATGTCGGAACCGGGGGTGCGTGCCTCCGACGCTGATCGTGACAGGGTCGTCCAGCGCCTTCAGCGGGCGTTCACCGAGGGACGACTGACGTCCGAGGAGATGGACGAGCGGCTCGAGTCGGCTCTCACGGCCGCGTCTCATGGCGATCTGATGGCGGCGGTCGACGGCCTGCCCGACGAGCTCATGGACGACGTGGTCGAGTTGAGGTCCACTGGCGGGAGCGTCAAACGAGCTGGCGAATGGCGGGTTCCGCGCCTGCTGCGGGTCGACTCCACGTACGGCGGCGTGAAGCTCGACCTGTCCGAGGCCGTCATCGAGCATCCGGAGATCGAGATCCAGCTCCACGTCAGGCACGGCTCCGCGACGATCCTCCTTCCGCCCGGCGCGACCGCGGACGCGAATGAGGCACTCTCCGAGTGGGGCAGCGTGACCTGCAAGGTGCCGGGGCGAAGGCGTCCGGGGAGGCTTCACGTACGGATCATCGGGGAGCTGACCTACGGTTCCCTGAAGGTCCGCCACCGGCGCAGATGGTTCGGAACCCCCCGCTGAACGATGAGCGTGCGCCGCTCGCCCGGCGGCGGCATTCCCCGCGCTGATCGATCGGGCATACCCGGGTGGCGGCACGCAGGCGTCCTGTGCATGCCCGTCACACGGTCGCCGATCGACTCTTCCGACGGCTGATCCCCAGTCGTCGACAACGGCAACACCGCGAGCCGGACGGCCGGAAACCGACCGTCCGCCATGCCGCCATGCCCAGGAACAGGCAGGCCCCCGAAACGAGCAGAGGAGAAACCCCATGCCCCCCGCGATCATGGCCGAAGGCCTGGTCAAGAAGTACGGCCACGTGACCGCCCTGGACGGGATGGATCTGTCGGTCCCCGAAGGGACGGTGTTCGGGCTGCTCGGCCCGAACGGCGCCGGTAAGACGACGGCCGTGCGGATCCTGACCACCTTGCTGAAGCCGGACGCCGGCCGTGCCACCGTCGCCGGATTCGACGTCGTCGGCGACGCCCGGCGGCTGCGATCCCACATCGGAGCGTCCGGACAGTACGCCGCGGTCGACGACCACCTCACCGGCGCGGAGAACCTCGAGATGGTGGGACGCCTCTATCACCTGGGCACCAAACAGAGCAAAGAGCGCGCCCGAGAACTGCTGGAACGCTTCGACCTGGTGGAGGCGGGAAGCCGCCCGGTGCAGGGCTACTCCGGAGGCATGCGGCGCCGGCTCGATCTCGCCGGGGCGCTGGTCGCCAACCCGCCCGTCCTGTTCCTCGACGAGCCCACGACCGGCCTCGACCCCCGAGCGCGGGTGGGGCTGTGGGACGTCATATCCGAGCTTGTCGCCGGCGGCACGACGCTGTTGCTCACCACTCAGTACATGGAGGAGGCCGATCGGCTCGCCGACGAGATCGCGGTCGTCGACCACGGCCGGGTGATCGCGCGGGGCACGGCCGACGAACTCAAGGATCAGGTCGGCGGTGACCGGATCGAGCTGACGGTGACGAACGAGGCCGACCTCGAGACCATACGGCGGGCGCTGGCCCCCCTCGCCGTCGGAGACACGCAGACCGATGCCACCGCACTCCAGGTGACGGTCCCGGTGGCCCATGGCGCGGCATCGCTCACCGACGCCCTCGGCATGCTGGCGGCCGAGCGGGTCACCGTACGCGATGTCGGCCTGCGGCGGCCGACGCTGGACGACGTCTTCCTCACGCTCACCGGGCACGAGGCGACCGCGCGGGAGAACGCGACGAACGCGAAGGAGCACAGCCGATGAACGCCCTGCAGACGGCGATAGCCGACGGCGTGACGATCACCAGGCGCAACGCACTGAAGATCAAGCGTGCCCCCGACCAACTGGGGGGCGCGGTCATCCTCCCGATCGTGTTCGTGCTGCTGTTCGCCTACGTCTTCGGCAGCATGATCGAGATGCCCGGCGTCTCGTACCGGGAGTACATGGTTCCCGGGGTGTTCGTCGTGGCGATCGTCTCAGGCGCGCAGATCACCGGCTACACCCTGACCCTGGACCTGCGGAAGGGCATCTTCGACCGGTTCCGCACGCTGCCGATGGCGCCGTCGGCGGTGCTGATCGGCCAGACCCTCTGCGACGTGCTCATGAACCTCACCAGCATCGTCGTGATGGCCCTGGTGGGGCTGCTCGTGGGCTGGCGCATCCACACGACGCCATACGAGGCGGTCATGGGCTTCCTGCTGCTGTTGTTCTTCTCCTACGCGTTCTCCTGGGTGACGGCGACGGTCGCGCTGGCTCTGCGGACGCCCGAGGTGTTCAACAACGTCGCCACCGTCGTGTCGATGCCGCTGATGTTCCTGTCGAACGTCTTCGTCGACAGCTCCCGGCTGCCCGGCCCGCTGAAGGCCGTCGCCGAGTGGAACCCCGTCTCCACGATCGTCCAGGCGGCGCGAACCCTGTTCGGCAACACCAGCCCCGCCTTGCCTGTCTCCGACGCATGGCCGCTCCGGCACGCGGTGGAGGTGTCGCTGCTGTGGTCGGCGCTGATCCTGGCCGTGTTCGTGCCCCTGGCGACGCGGCTCTACAAGAAGGCGGTCAGCCGCTGAGCGCCGGCGGCTCGAATCGGGGATGCGAGAACCGGGGAAGGGGCTCCGGCGCGATGCGCCGGAGCCCCCGAACCTCAGCCTCTGCCGGGTCTCATTCCGTGGTTGGCGTTCTTCTTCCTACGGGCGCGCTTCTTGCGGGCACGCTTGGACATGTGATCTCTCTCAGAAGGGCCAGGCGCCTGTGCGCGCCAGCTCGATGTGCGGGATCGCCGCGAACCAGCCGTCGTTGACGTCGGTGATGATGTGCTCGTGGCCGGGCACGGTCACGGCTTCCGCCGCTTCGACAGCGGCGCCGGGGTGGGTGAGGACGACGACGCGGTCATGTCCCTTCACGTGTTCGCGCAGGGCCTTGGCGACCGTCTGGTCGCCGCCCGGCTCGCCGAACCGGCCGACGGCGTCGATCAGGCGGTCGGCGCTCTCGAACGCCACCGGTCCGGTGGCCTGCCCGCATTCGACCAGGTCGGCGGAGGAGGACCGCAGTGCGAGGGCGGCGCCGAAGACGGCCGCCGCGTCCGCTCGGGTCAGAGCCGACCCGGCGAAGGCCGGTTCGAGCATCGCCTTGCTGCGGTCCACCAGGATCAGCGTGCGACCCGCCAGGGCGGGGACCTCGGTCAGCGCATGGGTCAGGGCCTGTTCCAGCGCCCATGACCATCGTGACGAGGGGACTGAACGGTACGCGGCCATGATCTCCACCAGGAGGACTCGGCCGCGCGTCACCGACTTCTCCTCCGCGAGGTCGGCCGAGATCGAGTCGGCGACCTCGCCGGCCAGGTCCGTCTGGTCGAAGTCACGCAGGTGCTCCAGCCGGTCCCGGTAGCTCATCTGGGCCGCGACCGTCGCCCATGCCTTGTCGGTCATCGTCCCGCCCAGCCAGGTGCGCACCTGTCGCCAGGACATCGCGGCCTGGACGAAGAGGCCGGCGACATCGGGCCGGTCGAGCATGCGCAGACGCTTGTCGGCGGGCACGGCCTGCAGCTGGGCCCGCGCCCGCAGCGTCGTCAGCGACTCGGGAACCGGGTGGGAGCCGCGCCGGCGAAGCGCCGCGTGCTGGAAGATCTCGTTCTGGATCTTGCCGACGGGCTTCGGGTGGGTGAGGGCGATGACCTCGGCGAAGCGCATGGCGGCGTCCGCGGTGTCGTAGGTGGCGAGCGCGACTTCGTCGTACAGCCGCTCGGCGGCGTCGGCCACGCCTGCCTTGACCGCCTTGGGGATCGAGCGGCCATGACGGCGGGTCCAGTGCGCGAGCAGGTCGCCCGGCTCGTCGGCGCGGGTCAGCAGGGTGCCGATCAGCTCGCGTGTCTCGCCGGGAGTGCCGAGCCCGGCCGCCGTTCGCGCGTGGACGAACTCCACGGTGAGCGCGATGCCGAACCAGCGCAGCGCGGGCTGCCGGCGTGTCCAGTCGATGAGGGCGCGCACCCACGTGTCGTCGGCGACCGTCAGTTGACCGGTCAGGGCGGCGAATCGGTCGCCCGGATCCTGCGCGTCCCCGTCGGCCAGGCCACGCGCGGCGAGTAGGAACAATTCCCTCTTGGCGGTTGAGACGGCTGAAGGCGCGAGGGAGTGAGGTGTGGTCATTGACCTTTCTCCATTAATGGACGGGAAACCTGTTCCCGCCCTCGGAAAGGGCCTCCCGAAATGGAGTCACCGGATTCATCCGTGAATGCCGGAGGCATGGTGACAGAGGGGCGGCATGCCCGGCCGCGTCCCCCATTCGCCGGCCAACGGCGTTCACCGGGAGGCCGTCTCGCCGGATCACGTTGTCGTGGTCACGGCGTGGTGCGGGTCGGCCTCAACGCGGCAGAACCCCGTCACCTCGAATAGGCGTCCGGACTAGGGGACGCGACATCGAACGGGCACAAACGAGGAGGGAACACATTCGCGGCAGAGAACGTCCTCACGGAGGCTCCGTGGTGCCATCGGTTCCCTCCCCTCCGGGTGCTTGACTCGTTCGAGAATTCACTATGGAGGCACGGGAAGTTCCCCGGCAAGGGACGTTGACGCGTTTCTTATGCCGATTCCACATACAGGCACGGGGGAGGGCCCTGGACGGGCTGCTGCCGTACGAGGCGACGGTCGACTCCGTCCACGCCTCAGCGCGACCGGGTGATCGTGGCGGCGGTGATACCAGGCTCACGCGGGCGGACTCCGGAAGGGCCTGTGCTCCACCGGCGAGTAAGGAATCGCCGGACAACCGGTGCCCTGGCAGGCATGACGGCAAGGCACGACCAAACGTTTACGCATTCGATCATTCGAGGTGCGGCCGGCACCGGGTCTCCGGGTATGAGTTCGGGACCGGTTGTGTCGAATGTCGTCACCACATGAACAGAGGGCAGGTGAGCATGGGGATGAGTCTGCGGTTCGCAGGGGATCCGCTTGCCGGCGTGGTCGTCGGCATGCGAAGACTGACCCTGGCCCTGCTCACGATGTCGGCTGCCGTCGCCGCGGCGTCGCTGCCGGCGAGCGCGAGCCCGGTGGCTCCCAGATCGGGAATGTCGGCCGCCTCCGCCGACGACCGCGGGCCCGTGCGCAACGGGAACGGCGTCAAGAACAGGAATTATTCGGCGGTCAGAAGCCCGACCATCATGCACGGCCAGCAGCAGGTGTCGATCAGCATCAGCGGGAAGACCAACACCCAGTCCGCCCTCTGCAACAGCGGACGGCACGCCTGCAACATCTCCCAAAGAATCCGGACGTCGCACAGATGGTGACACGCGAGCAGGCTCTGACGAGCCGTTCGCGGCGGTGTTCCTGGCAACGAGGTCAGCCGCGCTGGCGAGAGTGACCCGTCTGTGAGCGTGTTGTGCGGGCGGCTACGCGTACCACATGGAGGCGAGCCGTCGCATGGCCAGCCGCCGCGGCGTCGCGCGGAGCATCGCGTCGCGCAGCCACGCGGTGGCGCCGGTTCGCGACATCAGCCACGACTGCCGGGACGATGCCAGCATCAGGCGGTCGGTACGGGGCCGGCGCTCGGCGTCGTAGCGGAGCAGCCGCTGCTCGACATCCGCCGGCTCGGCGTCGGCCAGGTGCCGGGTCACCGCGGCCGCGTCCTCGAACGCCTGGCTGGCGCCCTGCCCGAGATCCGGGGTCATGGCGTGCGCGGCGTCGCCGAGCAGCGCGACCCTGCCGACCGCGAACGACGGCAGCGGTTCGGCCAGGCAGGCGATCGCGTCGACGTAGATGTCGGCGGGCGGGGTGGCCTCGATCAGCGCCGGGACCGCCGGGTGCCAGTCGGCCATCAGCGACAGTGCGTCCCTGCGCGCCTGCTGGGCCCCGGGCGGCGGTCCGTGCAGCGCGGAGTCGGTGAACCAGTACAGGTCACTCTCGCCGACCGGGAAGAGACCGAACATCGCCCCGCTGCGCCGGTCGACGAGGATGCCGGCCAGCAACTCCCTCACGTCGGGGCTCGCGGGCGCGGGCAGCATGCCGCGGAGGTCCAGCCGGCCCACCCGCCGCAATCCGGGGTGCTGGGGAAACAGCCGGCTGCGTATCGCGCTGCCGATGCCGTCGGCCACGATGACCGCATCGGCCCTGGTCGAGGGCTGACCATCGCTGATCACGGTCACCCCGGCCGGGTCCGGGTCCAGCCGCTGAACCGGCGCCGCGGTGCGCACCAGCTCGGCCGGCAGCGGGGCACGCAGCGCCCGGTGCAGCTCCGCCCGGCTCACGGCCACCGACGGCCCGACCGTCCGCTGCGCCTGGACCGCGTCGGTGACCAGCAACGGCCGTCCGCGCCAGTCCCGCAGTCCGCCGTTGACGGCGGGCATGGCCTGGCCGCGAACGTAGTCGCTCAACCCCAGCTCATCCAGTGCCCGGACACCGTTGGGCATGACCACGACGGCGGTGCCCGCCTCCCGAAGCTCTGCGCCGCGTTCGTACAGCGTCACCTCGTGACCCCGCCGATGCAGCCCCACCGCGGCCGACACCCCGCCTAACCCGGCACCCACCACCACGATCCGCATGACGCTCCTGTCCGGTGGTCCCTTGCGCAGAACCACTACGATCGTTCTAGTACGGATACCGTCATAACATGGCCGTGTGCCACCGACCAACCCGGCCCGTCGCCGAGCCTTGACCGATGCCGCCATCGATCTTCTGGCGGTCTCCGGAGCGCACGGGGTGACGCACCGTGCGGTCGAGAAGGCGGCCGGACTCCCGTATGGAACGGCCTCGAACTACTTCCGGAGCCGCGAAGCGCTACTGGTGGCCACCGCGGAGCGCATCGTCGAGCTGCATCACGCCGACATGGACCAGGCCGGTCAGCACACCGCTTCAGCGCGTACTGAGAGCGCTCCGGCGGACGTCATGGAACACGTCGTCGATCTGCTCGCCGACTCGTTGTTCGGCGCGGCGACTGCTCTGCGTAGCCGCTATCTAGCGATCTTCGAGCTCCAACTGGAGGCCGTACGACGGCCGGTGCTGGCCTCGGCCCTCGCGGGCCTGCAGGAGGGCTCGATGCGGTTCACCGCCGGTCACCATACCGAGCTCGGCCTCCCCATTCCCCCCGAGCGGATTCCCGTGCTGATCGCGCTTTACGGTGGTGCGCTGTTCACCCTGGTGACCGCACCGCCTGAGACCATCAGCAGGGATGTCGTCCGAGGCGTCGCCCACGCCATCGTGCACGGCGGGCTGCGCGGGTGAAGCGGTGACGCCGGTTCCCGGTCGCCGCGCCTCGTCCCCGTCAGACGGTGAGTCGGTAGAAACGCCAGTACGGGGTGTCGATGGGCAGGATCCGCACGTCCGTGAAGCCGGCTTCGTCGGCGTATCCGCGCAGGGTCGCCGGGCGCATGACGGTACCCGTCGCGGCCGTACCGGGGACCCCCATCGCGTCGGGCAGACATGCGATGAGGCTCCAGCCGTAGTCGCACTGTTCCCGTTCCGGGCCGGGGGCCGTGAACTCCTCCTCCGCCTTGACATCGGCGATCAGGAGCCAGCCGTCGTCGGACAACATCGTGCGGCCGGCCCTGAGCGCGTCAACGGGGCGGGCCATGTCGTGCAGCGCCTCGAAGATCGTCACGAGGTCGTACCGCTCCGGTCCGCTCAACTCGGCCGCGTCGCCGACGCGGAACCGCACCCGCTCGGCGACGCCCGACGACTCCGCGTTCGCCCGGGCCGTCTCGACGCCGCGACTGTCGAGGTCGATGCCGTCGACCTCGACCAGCGGATACGCCAGCGCCATCGCGATGCCGGCCCACCCGGTGCCGCAGCCGATGTCCGCTATGCGGGCGGGCGGCTCCGACCGCAGCCGGTCGTCCAGCTCCGCCAGCGCGGGCAGCCATTGCTTGCCGAGCAGGTTCCGGAAGATCGCCCGGTTGGTGTCCACGCGGCCCTCCGGCTCCCAGGGGAGCGGCGGCGGCGCCGCGCCGGTCCGGTACGCGTCGACGAGGTCGGGAAGCCGCCGCCCGTACCGCGCGAGCTGCACCGCGGACCGCCCCGCGAACAGGACGCTGTCGGGGTCGGCCAGCACCGCGACGTACTCGGCGGGCAGCCTGTATCTGCGTGCCGACGCGTCGGCGCGGGTGTCCTCCGCCGCGATCAGGCCCAGCACCGCCTGATGCTGGAGCCATTCGCTCGTGTACCGGGTGTCGGTCGCCGTACGCGACGCCAGCGCGCCCGCGGTGACCGGCTCCCCGTCCGCCATCGCCCGGTAGTAGCCCAACTGGTCGCCCAGGTAGACGGAGTTCATCTCCAAGGCGCCGATCGTGCTGCGGAACAGGCGCGCGGACAGTTCCTCTGCGTTCAGGTCCATGCAAACCGACCGTACCGGCCGCTGTACCTGTCCCCTCCTAAGCCCCCTGATCAGCGCAAATGCGAGGCCGGACCGCTCATCGTTCCCAGGGGGCGGTGTCCCCGAACTTGGCGTAGTACTTCGCCAGGTGCGCCTTCACGCGCGGCATCTCCTGCTTGGGGATGTCGACTCCTCCGCGGGCGCCTTCGACGATCCCGCCGGCCGACATCACCGCCCTCGGCACGACCTTGAGGGCGCCGCCGATGACGTCGGCGATCAGGAACTTGTAGGCGGTGAAGTTGTCCTCGGCGTCACCGTCGTACCAGACGTGGGCGTCCCGGTAGGCCGCGTTGGGGGCATCCTTCGAGTCGGCCCAGGCCCGGACCCTCTTGTCCGCGGCGTCGCCGTCCCACTCGCGGTCGCGGTCGGCCACGGGCAGGTCATGGAATCTGGTCACGGTCATGTCTGCTCGCGTACCCCTGAGCCGCACGCTAAACGGGATCGCGGGATCGCGAGTCATGGACCGAGGATTCCGGGCAGTCGCCTGGCGTGCCGGCGTCCAAGGATGAGATGGGCTGAGATCCCAGGGGTCAGAACCACGGCAGTTTCAGCGCTTTTGCCGATTATTGACCTGATATTTCCTATTCTGCACGATATGGGCAGTTCTCTGGGTGAATTTCTACGCGCCCGTCGCCAGCGCACGACTGTCGACCAGGTGGGGCTGGCGCGCAGTGGCGGTCGTCGCCGGACTCCGGGACTGCGTCGGGAAGAGATCGCGATGCTGGCCGGCCTGAGCACCGACTACTACACCCGGCTGGAGCAGGGGCGGGAGCGCAATCCCTCGCCTCAGGTGCTCGCCGCCCTGGCCGACGCCTTCGGATTCGATCTCGACGCCACCGAGCACCTGTACGAACTCGTGCGGCCGCGGCCACACAGGCAGAGTGGTGCCTCTGCGGACCAGGCCGACGACGAGGTCAATCGGCGAGTGCTGCGGTTCGTCGAGAAATGGGACGACGCGTCAGTGATCGTGGTGAACCATCGGCTGGACATCGTGGCCACGAACCGGGCTGCCTCTGTTCTCCTGGAGGGGTTCGAGCGCGTCGACAACCTGATCAGGATGACCTTCCTCAGCCCCGCGGCACGTGAGTTCTGGCTGGACTGGGGTCAGGAGGCCGCCGCCAACGTGGCACACCTGCGCGCCGTGGCGGGAGCAGGCCATGATCCCCGCGTCGTCGAAATAGTCGACGAACTCTCGCGCGAAAGCGAGGACTTCCGCAGTCTCTGGGCTCGCTATGACGTACGGATCAGAAAGGACGAATTCGTACGCGTGCACCGCAGGGAAGTCGGCGAGATGATCTTCTGGAATGAGACGATCCGCACGGGCAGCGCCCCCGGTCTGCACATCTTCGTCGGCGAGCCCGCGTCGGACGGCCCGACCGGTGACACTCTGGCCAAGCTCCGCACGCTCATCGCCGGCAACTGAACCACTCATCGGAAGCGCCGCGCTGTGGCCACGCGTTATGACGGGCTCGCCGTACGCTGTGAAGCGATCGTCCTGGTCGCAGCATCAACGCGTGGCGGTGTGTGGGTGGTGGCGTGCGCACGGCTCCTCAGGTGACCATGGGACCCAGGCAAGAGCTTCACGCCAACCAGGTCGCCTGTAGGCCCAGGCCTGAAGCACCTTGGCCACGGGTTCCACCGCGAAGAGTTCGTGCTCGCGGGGTACCCATGCCTGGAAGTGCGTGTCCGGCCCTCCCTCGCGATATTCCACCTGATAACTCAGGTCGTCGTTGAGATAGACCTGCATGTAGTGCTGGTCGGCGGGTTCCAGATCAAGCCGCCTCACGATGACGAACCGCCAGGTAAGGCTCATGTCGGCCAGCAAGTCGTGTAGCTGTTCCTCGGACGGGTCGTCCCAGCACGCCCCGTCCGCCTCAATCGCCTGAACCACTGGTCCTGTCACGCACGCCACCCTACTGGCCGATCACACATAGCCCCGGGCTTGTCCGGGGCCGCCTAGAGGCGCTCTCCTGCGCCCGGGGTCTCGGGCTCGGGTCCTGATCCCGTGACGGCGAAGGACTGATCGGCGTCGTTCGCGGCGCCGTCGACATGAGGCCGCACCAGCAGGGTGATCGCCCTGACGACGTTGTCGCGCAGCACCTCGGGCGCCGGGTGCCTGGTGGACGTGCCGAACGGGAGCGCGGGTGACCACGCCGTGGCGATCGCCATCAGCGTCGTCACGAGGAACTCGGGCGCGAAGCCGGGGTCGACCCGGCCCTCCCGCTGACCGTCGGCCACCGCCGCGGCCATGTCACGGAACGATTCCTCCCTGGTCGCCGGCAACTGGGCGCTCTGCTCCAGGGTCGACCACGCGAGGAGCCGCAGGATCTCGGGATGCGCCGTGGCGAAGTCGTACACCTTGCCGGCGAACCCGGGGAGGTCGTCGGGCATGAACGGCATCTGCAGGTCGACGTCCGCCAGATGGCGTCGGAGCACCGTGGTGAACAACTTCTCCTTGCTCTCGAAGTAGATGTAGATCAAGTTCTTGTTGCACCCGGCCTTGCGCGCGATGCGGTCGACGCGTGCGCCGGCGACCCCGAAGGTCGAGAACTCCTCCAGTGCGGCGTCGAGGATCCGCTCGCGTGTCGCTTCCGCCTTGCTCATCTTCTCGCCTCCCGCGGCGACCCTATCAGGTTGACTAACCGGTTAGTCCGGACCTACTGTTTTGCTAACTGGTTAGTTAGTTGCTCGACAGGGCGACCGACACGGAGGCAAAGACATGACCGCGAGATCCGCAGGGAGCATCGCTCTCGCCGACGACCTGACCATCAACCGCATGGGCTACGGCGCCATGCAACTGGCCGGCCCGCAGGTCTTCGGCCCGCCGAAGGACCGGGACGAGGCCGTACGCGTGGTCCGCACCGCGGTCGAGCGGGGTGTCGACTACATCGACACCTCCGACTTCTACGGCCCGCATGTGACCAACGAGATCATCAAGGAAGCGCTGGCGCCCTACGCCGAGGGCGTGCACATCTTCACCAAGGTCGGTGCGCTGCGCGGTGAGGACGGCTCGTGGATCCCGAACATCACGCCCGTCTCGCTGAAGGAGCAGGTCCACGCCAACCTGAAGACCCTCGGCCTCGACGTGCTCGACGTCGTCTACCTCCGCCTGCCCAACCACGAGGGAACGACCGACGACCCGATCTCGGAGGAGTTCGGCGCGCTCGCCGAGCTGCGCCAGGAGGGCCTGATCAGGCACCTGGGCCTGTCGGGCGCCTCGGACGTGCAGCTCACCGAGGCGCAGCGGATCGCCCCGGTCGTGGCGATCCAGAACCTCTACAACCTGGTCAACCGGCAGGACGACGCGCTGCTCGAGCGCTGCGCGCGGGAGAACATCGCGTTCGCCTCGTTCTTCCCGCTGGGCGGCTTCAGCCCGATCCAGTCGGACACGCTGAGCGACGTCGCCGCCCGCGTGGGCGCCTCGCCCCAGCAGGTGGCGCTGGCCTGGCTGCTGCAGCGCTCGGCCACCTCCGTGGTGATCCCGGGCACCTCGAAGGTCGCCCACCTGGAGGAGAACATCAAGGCCGCCGAACTGAGGCTGCCCGCCGACGCGATCGCCGAACTGGACGCCATCGGGGCCTGAGCCTCACTTCAAGGAGCACACAATGACCGACACCACCGAACCCGGCCGTCCGGCCGTGGGGTTCATCGGCCTCGGCGATCAGGGCGCGCCCATCGCCCAGGCCAGCGCGGACGCGGGTCATCCGCTGCACGTCTGGGCGCGTCGCCCCGAGTCGCTCGCCGTGCTGGAGGGCAGGCCCTTCACCTCGTACGAGGCCATGAACGAGATGGCCGCAGCCGTCGACGTCCTCGCGTTGTGCGTGCGGGAGGACTCCGACGTCTTCGCGCTCGTCGAGCGCCTCCATCGAAGCCGGAGCGGCGCACGCTGTTGATCGGGACTCAATCACGGAGCATTCTTGGAAGTGGCGCGAGACCTGGAGGAGATGAATGGTTGACCAGCTCATTCTGCTTGGGCTGGGATTCTTCCTCACCAGCGTGGCCGGTGGTTTGCTGACCTACGTTTTCCAGCGAAGGGCGTGGGCGCATCAGCATGAGGTCGAGCGCGAGGAACGCGAGCATCAGCGGGTAGTTGAGCTTCAAGAACAGGAACGCCAGCAGGCCATCAAGATCTTCGAAGAGATCAGCACCCTGCTCGACAAGCGGCTCTACCGCATGCGGCTGGTCTATTGGGCCGCCAAGCGTCGTATCAAAGGGAGCGACCACGATGGTCTAGCTGTTGCTCTCGACGGTTACCGAGAGGTACTGCTCGACTGGAACGACAACCTCAACCGCGGAATCGCGTTGACGGAGGCGTACTTCGGCGGTGACTTACGTGAGCAACTGGAAGAGGTGTACGACCATTACGCGGCCGTCGGGCGGGGACTCGATCAGTTCCTGCGTGACGTGGGAACCGTACCGGTCGACGATCTCAAAGTGCCGCCGCTGGGTCACCGACTGGATCGTCTGAGTACCGAGGTGTACGTCCTCAACCTGCGCATGCTTCATCTGCTCCAGCACGGGAAACTCGGCCAGTCCGCGCCAGGGGTGGCTTCCCCGACGGTGGCGCAACCCGTGTTGCAATTCGGCGACCAAGGGCCGGCGGTTCGCCATCTGCAACGGGCCCTGCATCGTGCGGATCACGTGCCCCAACACATTGATGGCTTGTTCGGCCGCGACACCGAACAGGCGTTGCGTGCGTTCCAGAGTGACCGCGGGCTCACGCCCGATGGCATCTGCGGGCCGAACACGTGGGCTGAGCTGCCTACCGGCGGGGCCATGCCGGTGCTGTCGGAAGGCACGCGAGGCGAGATCATCGTGCGCCTGCAGACGGCGCTCACCGAGTACGCCGCCGAGCGATGGATCACGACTCCGGGACGCATCGATGGGGTGTTCGGCCCGTCTACGAGGGCGGCAGTGCAGGCCTTCCAGCGCTGGCATGGCCTATCGGAGCGCGGAGTAGTAGAGCCCCATACATGGTCTGCTGACCTGGGCACCGGGGACGTCACTCTTGAAGCCGAGGTGGGCCTGCGATTCGTATCCGATCGATGGAGCCAGACCCTGGCACGCACCCGAAGGCCGCTCAAGTGATCCTTGATCAACCAGGTCGTCGTCGACTTCAGTCGCGGTGATCGCTTCATGGAGGTGGGCTGCTGTGGCGACCTTGCCGGCGAAGTAGCCGTTGAGGACGTCGCCGTCGCAGGTGTTCGCGCTACATCAACAAGCGCGGCCTCTACCAGGACGGCAACCACTGACCAGCGTAGGTGTGCGTCCGCTGGTAACGCTCCAGCACTCCGGGCCCTCCACCCCGCGTGATCGACTCGGTGGCGTCCTCAGGGAGCGTCGACATGCGGCTTGATCCGGACGGATGATCAATAGGCGCCCGCAGGGTCGATCAGAAGTCGAACTGCTCCAAATGAATGCGGCGATCAGGCACACCGGCGCGACGTAGGGCATGCCGGGCCGCGGTCGTCATCCCGGCGGGACCGCACAGGTACACGTCGTGCATGGCCAGGCTGGGAATGAGGGCCCTCAGTGACCGTCCGGTCAGCGGTACGGCACGGCCGCGCCGTGATCCGGGTGTCTCGTCGACGGTGTAAAGGACCTTGGCGCCCCGCGCTGCCGCGATGGCGTCCAGCTCGTTGCGCAGGACCAGGTCCTCGTCCCGGCGAGCCAGGTAGACCAGCGTCACCTGGCCCGGCAAGGTCTCGAAAAGCGCGCGCAGCGGGCTGATGCCCACGCCACCGCCCACCAGCAGCACCTGGGGACGCCGCCGGCGAGCCGCGGTCAGCGCGCCGTACGGACCCTCGGCCCACACCCGGACACCGGGCCGCAGACCGGCGAGCGCGCGGCTGTGGTGACCGACCGCCTTTACGGTGATCCGCAGGAAGCGGGGGTTGGGCGGAGCGGATAACGAGTAGGGATTCGCGGTCCACCACAAGCCCCGAGTCAGGAATCGCCAGCGGAAGAACTGCCCGGGCTCGGCGCCTAGCTCGCGGAGGTGCTCGCCGATCAGATAGACCGACACCACGCCGGGCGACTCCCTGCGGATCTCGGCCACCGTGAGACGGTGACGCAGACCCCGGCGCACGGGCGTGAGGAAGCGATACCAGATCAGCAGGATGGTGGCAGACACGTAAAGAGCCAGCCACAGGGCTGTGGCCAGTTGGTCGCCGAGGAAATCCGGCCCGAGCAACTGGTGCCCGTACGCCAGAAAGATCCCGGCATAGGTGACGAAATGCAGGTAATGCCAGAGCTCGTAGGGCAGCCGGCGCCGCACCTTCCGGACCGAGACGATCCCGACGCCGACGAGGAGCGCCAGACCGACCGTCGCCTCCGGCAACTCGGGCCCGTCCACGATCAGTCTCACGGAGCCGCCCAGCAGGCCCGCTCCGGAGCCGTCGACGCGGGCAGCGGTCGCGAAAACCATGTGCGCGAGCGAGAGCACGATCGTGTACCGGGCGATCACCGCGTGCCAGCGGGCCAGGCGGTCCGAGCCGATCCCCCGGTCCAGCAGCGGCGTCCGCGACACCAGCGTCACGAGAATCGCGCAGGCATATCCGGCGAGCAGGCCGGTGAGTCGGCCCGCCCAGGCGAGCCAGCCGTCCAGCCCGTTCACCGAGCCCATCCCCGACCAGCATCCGGAGGTCGCGGCGACGGCGCCTCCGGCGATCAGGATGAGCACGACCAGCGGATGCGCGTGCGGCGCCGCTGCCCGTTCAGGCATCCTGCGCCGCCTGGGCGCGGTGGGAACGGCTTTGCCGTCGTGAACGGGTCGCACGGCCGCGGCGTTCCTCACTGCCCGACACCTTCGAGCCCGGTGAGCTCACCCGCGTGAGCCTCGGCCATCGTCGCGGCGAACGCCTTGGTGTCCGCGTCGGCCCCCTGGTCCTGCTCTCCCTGCGCCACCAGCACGGACTGCCTGAGGAAGTCGCGCGCGTGCTGGGCGAAGAGCCGGTCGAACGCCGCGCCGTCGGCCGCGTTGATCGCTTCGAGATCGGCCGCCGTCACCATGCCCGGCATGTTGTGTCCCTCGTGCACGTTCACGTACGGAATGCCTGACCGGTCGAGCAGGCGGTGCAGGTGCTCCAGCTCGGCGCGATGCGCGGCGCCTAGGGTCTTGGACAACGACACGATCTCCGGGTTGGAGGTCTTGTCCAGGGCCAGATCGAAGAGCCGCACGGCCTGCTCGGTCATCGGGATCATCAGTTGTAACCACGCGACGTCGGTCGCGTTGAAGGAGTCCGACGAGGCGACCGCTGGTGCCGGTGCGCCGCCCGGAATCGGCTGCACGGCCTGCGCCTGAGCTGCCAGATGGCTCGAATGGGCGGCCGGCCCGGCGGCGAGGCACCGCGTGACGAGCAACACCGTGACCACTGCGAGGATCGGCGCACCGATCGTGCCCGCTCGCATGTCAGCTCCTCTCGCCAGGGCCGCTCGGATCTCGGAAGAAGCGAGGCCCGGATGCGGTGGCCGAGCCGGTCACGGACACCAGGCCGGCGCCCAGCAATGCGGCGAGCGCGCCGACGGCCATGACCCGGCCGGCTCGACGTGCTTTGCCACCGGATGCGACAGCGCGCGGGACAGTCTCACTCATGAGGGATGAGGTCCTTGGTGGGAGAGGGTTGTGGACAGGCCGTTCTGGACGACGTCTCCGGCCGGATCGAACAGACCGGTCAGCAGGCGTGCGTTCCGCCGGAGGAGATCGTGCGGCATGGACGGCCGGCCCGGCACCCGTGCACGGGCGGAGTGAGGCATGGTCGGCGCGCCCGTCCCATCGGTGGCGGGATCGATTGATGACGGGCGGGTACGGCGAGCGAACGCATGAGATCTCCTCACAAGCAGGCGACACCGGATCTGCTCGGTCTCAGACCGTGAGGCCATGACGAGAACGCTCTCCGTACAGAGAGTCCTTTCTCTATGGAGACGCTGTGGAGACTCGCCGAATCACAGAAAAATCGAGCCGAATTCGATTGGCAACGAACCACACGACATGGGGAACGATCCACAAGGACTCCCTGGGAACGCGACAGCATTCCCTTGCGGAAATATGCCGGCCGCGATCTTTCGTGCGCCCAGCAGGACGGCGCGTACGTCGTGACATCGCGGCGGATCTTTGTGTCCGTAAGCTCGTCGCCTGCCGGTGGAAGTCCCGTCCGGATATCTGCCAGGAGGCCGAATAGCAGACTGGCGGCGTCACGTCGGCGCCATGCGACTGGACCAACCTGGCGCGCAGCACGGCGCATGCCGTTGATGAACATGGTTGCGTCCACCGTGCCGGTGACCCCGCGAATCGCGGAATCACCGGCACGGTCGTGCGAAGTGGGGATCGGTCAGCTGTTCCAGCCGGGGGTGGTGCCGCACTTGGCGTCCGCGTTGATGCAGATCTTCACCAGCGCGCCGAGCTTCTCCGGCTTCCATGCGTTCATGAAGTCCCCGTGCATCGAGGACGCCATGCCCGACGACAGCTTCAGGCCGTTACCACCGAGGGAGTTGTAGCCGACCATGAGCGAGATGTTGGGGACCGCGACCGGGTACTTGCCGGAGCACTTGCCGTTGGTGGACGGCCCCATGTGCGACTTGTGGTCGGGCGAGTCGATGTGCTTGCCGTCCCAGCAGTCCTCGAACGTCACCTGACGAATCAGATTGCCGCCCTTCGCGCAGACCGGCCAGTTGCCGTCGGCGCTGCGTCCGATCTCCGCGCTGCCGGCGCACCAGAACTGGCCGGAGGCGCCCTTCGGCGTCGCCACCTGTCGCTTGGCGTCGCCGGTCACCATGACCAGACCCGGGGGGAACGGCACGACCGTCGACGGGTCCTTGAGCCGGGAGCCGTAGTACACGCGGAAGTTCTTCATTGGGACCGGCTTGCCGTCACGCAGCAGTTGCGGAACCCAGTAGGCGCTGTGGTCCCCGGGCGCGTTGCAGGTCGTGGGGCTCGCGAGCAGCTTGGCCGGCGTGGTGGCGGCATTCACTTTCGGACCGAAGAAAGTGTGCATGTGGGAGGCGCCAGGCAGACCGGGCAGCACGATCGGGTCGTCCGCCGCCCGGGTGGACATCGAGCAGTCGGTGTGGAACTCGGGGACTCGCACGATTCCCGCGGGACCCTCTTGGGTGCGACCTTGCGGTAGACGTCCAGGGCCTGCTTCCATGCGGCCTGGTTCACCGGCACCCAGCCGCCGCGAACGGCGCTGGCCGCCGCGCTGCGCGACGGTGTCGGCGAGGACGGTGCCGACGGCTTGGGCGGCTTGGCCGACGTCGCGGGCTTGGCCGACGTCGGCGGCTTGGCCGACGTGGACGGCTTGGCCGGCGTGGACGGCGTGGACATCGCGGCCCCCGCGGCCGAGACGGTATCCGTCTCGGTTGCTGACTCGAGACCGGTGGACTGGGACGAACCGGAGGCGCCGGGGGGCGCCGCCTGGCTGTTGCAACCGGTGGTCAGGGCCACGGTGAGCAGCAGTACGGCAGCCGCAGGTGGAAGTTTACTTAGGCTGTTTTGCCAATTCATCGAGGGGCGCACCTTTCTCTCGGGGAGGAACAATACAGCCCTGTGACCCTCTCTTTGGTAGGTAATGGTTAGGTCTACTTCGACCCACCCGCATTGCGTCCGACCTGCCGCGTCAGTCCGATGTACTTTTCCTTAAATTCTCAAAAAACTGTTATCCGTCGATGATCCAGAGCGTCAGCACAATTGTCGGTTCCTTTGACTCGCTGGACAGTCCAACGTGCGCATTGGACGGGCGCACCTTTTCGTTCGAGCGCGTGCTGGCCGCACCCGGGACGTCGTCTGGCGGCATTGGGTCGACGCGGAGGGCCGTTCCAACGCCGCCATCGCCGCGCAGCTCTGGCTGGCCGAGCGCACAGTTGAAAGCCACATCGCGTCGATCCTCGGCAAACTCGGTCTACCGGTGTCCGGCCAGGATCATCGCCGTGTCCGGGCCGTGGTGACTTATCTCAACGCGATGCACGCGGCGGCGCAGCCTGGACATCTCTGATCGCACGGTGAGGCCGATCGGCCCGCCGGCGTCGCTGGTTCCACCCCTTGTGGGAGAAAGGCTTGCGCTCTAACTCTATCTAGGTAGATATTGGGGTCATGGCTCGCACACGACGTCCATCCCCGCAGACCGCGGCAGTGCTCACCGCCCTCGCCGAGACGGGCGCGGACTGGAGTCACGGCTACGACCTGTGCCGTGCTCTCGGCCTGAAGGCAGGCACGGTCTACCCGATCCTCATCCGCCTCTTCGAGCGCGGGCTGGTCGAGACCTCCTGGGAGACCGACCCGCCGCGTGGCCGGCCTGCCCGGCACCTGTACCGGCTCACCACCGCGGGCGCCGAGCTCGCGCGCACCGTCGCTGCGCCGGCGCCTGCCGGCGACGGCGCACCCGCCCCCGGCGCGGCACGGCTCGCGCCGAGGACCACCTGACCGCGACCGCTCGATCCGCGGTCCGCCCGCGTTCGGAGGCCCTCGATGCTCGACTTCCTCCTCTTCCTGGGGGTGCTCGCACCCGCGCCCCTGCTCGCGATCGTGGTGCTCGCGGCCCGGCTGCGTGGCGCCGTACGCCGGGGCGGTGCGGGGACGCTCGCCGCGCGTACCCGTGCAGCGTTGCAAGGCGGCACCCGACGCCCCGTGTGGCCGGTACTGATCGGCGTCGCCGCCGGTGCGGCGCTGCTCACCTTCGGCGTGGGGCGCGGGTACCTGGCCACGGTCACGAACGGCCCGCGCTGGGGCTTCGACGTGGTGCTGCTGTCCATCGTGCTCGGACTGCTCGCGGCGGCCGGGTGCGGCGGGCTCGCCGGCCTGGCCGCCGCCGCGGTGGCCCGCGCCCGCGGATTCGGAGCCGGAACCGTCACCGGGCTGCTCGCCCTCGTCGCCGTCGCCGCAGGCACCGCGTCCGTGCACCTGCCGCTGCGCGCCGCATACCTGGCGGCGCCCGGCGACTTTCCCGTCGTCGTGAATCTCGCCGGAGGCGACCTGCTCATACCGTTCGAGGTGTTCCTCGCCGCGCTGATCTGGGCCCTGCCGTGGCCCGTCCTCGGAGCCGCGCTCGGCGCCCGCGCCGAGACGGCGGGCCGGCGGCACGCGGTACGCGACGTCTGGCAGCTCCTGCTCGACCTGGCCACCGCCGACCTGCCCGAGAGCCGGTCCGCGTGGGGTGCCGCGCTGCGGTCCGAGCTCGCGGCGATCGACCCGCCGGCCGAGCGCCGCAGGTTCGCCTTCGGAGGGGCGTGGGCCGCGCTTCGGTCCGGGCGGCCGCACGGCGCGTGGATGCAGGCGGCCGGGGTGGCACTCCTCGTGGCGGGCGGGTCGTTCGCCGCCTCGCGCTGGTCGCTCGCGCATGACCGGGGCGGCATCCTCGGCTTCTGGGTCCCCGCGCCGAGCGCACTGCTGCTCGCCGTCGCGCTCGCCACCGCCTGGCGCGACCGATCCTTCGGGTCGGGGTTGCGCGCCGGAGCCCTGGGGGGGATCGCGGCCCTGGTGGCGGTGATCGCCGTCGGCATTCCCGAGGCCGTGTTCTGGATGCGCGAGCGGGCCGGTTACCTGAGCACCGGCGACGCCGTCCCGCCGACGTGGCAGGCGGCGGTCCTCGACGTGCTGCGTCCGGAGTTCATCGTCGTCATGATCATCTTCTGGTCCATGGGTGCGGTCGGCGGCGCGGCACTCGGCACGGCCCTCGGACGCCGGCGCGCCGGCACACCCGATGACCTCCCCGCGGCCGCGCCCCGCTGACGGCCGGTCGTTCCGGCCGCCGGCGGCAGGGCCCGGTCAGAGAGGGGCGGGTGAGCCGGCAATGACACCGGCCTATTCCCACTGGTAGGGGAGGTACTTGCCGTCCAAGGTGATGACGACCCTGTCCCCGGCCGGATCGGGCACGCGCTGGACATCGAGGCGGAAGTTGATGGCGCTCATGATGCCGTCGCCGCACTGCTCGTGGATGAGCTCTTTGACGGTGGGCCCGTAGACCTGGATGACCTCGTAGAGCCGGTAGACGGTCGGGTCGACGGGCACGGCGGAGTCGAGAGCCCCGCGGGTCGGCTGCGACTGGAAGGCGAGCGCCGCGTCCTCGCCGAGTTCGAGCAGCACCGCCGCCGAGGCCGCCTCATCCTTGCTCATCGGGTGCTGGCCGAGCAGCGCCGCGGTCGTCCAGGCCAGGGGCCGGCCGACGGATTCGGAGAGCTGTGCCCAGGTCACACCGGTCACCGCCTTGGCGTGGCGGACGGCCTCAGCTGCTTCCTTCTTGGTGAGCACGATCGCTGCCCCTCTCATCGGCTTGTCCATACTGTATACAGATCTTGCGTGACGGCAAGGGGTTGACCACTCGGATGCGATGAGATTCGGCTAGATCACTGCGCTGATGCGATGTGATATGCCGTTTGATGTTGGAATATGCGAGCGTATGGTGAATTGGTGATGAGATATCTGGCAGTGGCTTCTCGGCTCCGCAGGCACGGGCGACCCGGCATCCCGCGAGTGAGATGACCTCTCCCATGGCACCGGGAGACCACGAGCGAGACGACGAGACAGCGGATTCGTCGCCCGAGCACAACGCCATCTGTCTCGGCGGTCCCTGCCACGGAATGCTCACTCACATCGAGCAGGACATCGGGCTCGTCACCGTTCCGGTTCCGCCTCCGTCACCCGGTCTCCCGGCGGCCGGCGCGCCCTACCGGGTCACCCACCACCGTGTGCATCACCCCTCGTTCGCCGAGCCGTTCACCGCCTTGCACTGGGCGGACACGGCGGTGACGATCTGCGTGGCGGAACGCGACGGCGACGCCCCCGTCCCCAGACCGAGGTCGCCCCTGTCACGGGTCCCCGGCGACGAGCCTGAATGAGCCGGCGAACTCACGCCGGGTGCGTCGCCCGCCTGCGCGCCGACCTCGAGAGCGGAGCTTGGGACGCCCGCTTCGGCCACCTCCGCGACCAGCCCGAGTTCCACGGCTCGCTACGCCTGGTCATCGGCCTTCCCTGACCCTCCCGCACACGTGCGGCATCGCTTTCACGTCCTGGGGCCGATAGGTCGTCGGCGCCGGCGATGAGTTTCCGCGATGCCGCCGGTCCTATTCATATGACGGCCTCCGCGACCTCATTCACCATCGGCGCGACGCTCACGCGCGCGGACATCCCCGTCCTGTGCGCCGACCTCGCCGAACTGGTGCGCGGCCGCAGTGGCGGCGGCGTCGTGGTCTGCGACGTGGCCGACGTGGTCCGTCCCGACGTGGTGACGGTCGAGGCGCTGGCCAGGTTGCGCCTGACCGCGCGTCGGCACGGCTGGAATCTGACGGTCACCGGCGCCTGCCCGGACCTGCTCGAGCTCGTACGCCTGCTCGGGCTGACCGACGTGCTAATCCAGGCGGGCCGGCAGCCCGAACAGCGGGAAGAGGCGGGCGGTGTCGAGGAAGTTGTTGACGGCCGCGATCCGCCCCGCTGAGATCTCCAGCACGGTCAGACCCCACGGGTCGTGACCGGAGCCACTGGTGCTGGGCCGGTACTGCCCGAACGCCGGCATGCCGTTGGCCGTCACCGGCACCAGGCGCGAGCCGCGGCAGCCGCTGCCCGTACCGGCCATCCAGGCGACGATGTCGTCGTGGCCGCGCAGCCACAGCGGCAACGGCGGCATCGACAACGTCGCGTCGTCATGCAGCAGCGTCGTCAGCGCCTCGAGGTCGTAGTCCTCGAACGCCTTCACATAACGCGTCAGCAGTGCCTTCTGCTCGTCGTCCAACGGCCTGTGGACGTCGGCGGCGGTGTCGGCGGTGGCGATGGTGGCCCGGGCCCGCTGGAGGGCGCTGTTGACGCCGGGCACCGAGGTGTCGAGCAGGTCGGCGACCTCCTGGGCCGACCAGGCCAGCACCTCCCGCAGGATCAGCACGGCCCGCTGCCGCGGCGGCAGGTGCTGCAGCGCGGCGACGAACGCCAGCCGGATCGACTCGCGTTCGGCGACCACGTTCGCCGGGTCGGCCACCTCGGGCAGCACCCGGCCGTCCGGCACCGGGCCCACCCAGATCTGGTCGGGACGCGGCTCGCCCGGGTCGGCGGCGCGGCCGGACCCGGCCGGCCCGAGGTCCATGGGCCGGACCCGCAGCTGAGCGCTGGAGAGCATGTTCAGGCAGACGTTGGTCGCGATCCGGTACAGCCAGGACCGCAGCGTCGAGCGTCCTTCGAACCGGTCGAACCCGCGCCACGCGCGCACCAGGGTGTCCTGTACGGCGTCTTCGGCCTCGAAGGCGGACCCCAGCATCCGGTAGCAGTAGCCCGTCAGCTCAGGCCGGTACGCCTCCAGCCGCGACTCGATCGGTGCATTGGCCGCCACATCGTCCACACTGACGAACCTAGCGGGCGACTACGACGTTTTCGGGGGCGAAGCGGCATCCTCCCCGACATCGGGCCGGGGGCGTCCACGCCAGTCACCATCGGCGGCCGAACTGCACCAGGTGCTCGTGACGTGGATGCTTACGAGCGTGCGGAAAAGTCGTTCCGCCGAGAGCGATGAGTTTCCGGGACTCGCCCGGTCTACAGACGCGTCGAACCGAACAGGACGTACGCAAGGAGTGATCATGTCCACGGAATGGACCGCTGACAGCGCCGGCTCAGGTCAGTACGCCGACGTCAACGGAATCAACCTGTACTACGAGACGCACGGGGCGGGATCCCCGCTGATCCTGCTGCACGGAGGCCTCGGCTCGGGTGAGATGTTCGGGCCGATCATTCCGGCCCTGGCCGACCACCACCAGGTCGTCCTCGTCGACCTGCAGGGGCACGGCCGGACCGCCGACATCGACCGGCCGCTCGACGTCCGGCTGATGGGCGATGACGTCGCCGCGCTCATCGACCACCTCGGCCTGGAGAAGCCCGCCGTGGTCGGCTACTCCCTCGGCGGCGGGGTGGCGCTGCAGGTGGCGATCAGGCACCCGGAGAAGGTGGGCCGCCTGGTCGCGGCGTCGGCGAACGTCAGCCGTGACGCCATCTACCCGGAGATGCTCCAGCAGCAGGGCCAGGTGAGCGCGGCGGCCGCCGAGTTCATGAAGGACACCCCGATGTACGAGCTCTACCAGCGGGTGGCCCCCCATCCCGAGCACTTCCCGAAGCTGCTCGACAAGATCGGTGAGGCGATGGCGCAGGACTTCGACTTCTCCGAGGAGGTGCGCGGCCTGAGGATGCCGACGCTGGTGGTCGCCGCCGACGCCGACATGGCACCCCCGAGCCACTACGTCGAGGTCTTCAAACTCCTCGACGGCGGCCTGCGCGACGGCGGCTGGCAGGGCGAGGCCCGGCCCAAGGGCGGTCACGCACTGGCGATCCTGCCCGGTCTCACGCATTACGACCTCTTCCTGTCCCCGCTCTTCGCAGCGGTCACCCTCGCCTTCCTCGACCAGGAGAGCTGAGCCGGGTACGCCCCGGCGGCCTTTCGCAACGGCCGCCGGGCGGCTCTCCGCCCACCGCTCGCTCACCCGAAGGCAGGGCAGGCGAGCGACGGCCACTCATGACGTCTTTGTGAGGTATGTGTCTTATGCGAAAATGATCCGCGTAGGCGACGGCGGAACGAGGAAGCCGGTGTGAATCCGGCGCGGTCCCGCCACTGTGATCGGCGAGCGGACCCCGACGATGCCACTGCCCGGATTGCCGGGTGGGAAGGCCGGGGCGAGCCTCGACCCGAGAGCCAGGAGACTCACGCGGTCGCCTCCTCAGGGAATTGGGGCGGATCTCCCCAAGAGAGGACGGGTGGGCCGCGTGCCGGTCGTCAGGGATCGCACGCCTTCGCGCTGCGTGTGCCCGCTCTCTCAGGGTGGTTCGTCTCCCGCTCGCCGTGGTCGCCGTCGAGGAACGGTGGTCCGCGGCCCGTCGTCAGGAGACCATCGATGAACCTTCCCCACCGGGTGAGCGGCGACGGCCGCGCCGCCCAGGCGTTCCGCCCTCTCCGGTCGCTCTCGCTGATCGCGACGGCCGTACTGCTGCTCGCGGGCTGTGGAGCGGGGCAGAGCTCGCCGTCAGCGGCCGGTCCCTCGCCGGCGAGTGGATCGGTCGCGGGCTTCCCCGTGACCGTGACCGACTGCGGTGTGACGACCACCTACCAGGAGCCGCCACGGCGTGCGGTGTCGCTCAACCAGCACGCCACCGAGATCATGCTCGCTCTCGGACTGGAGAAGTCGATGGTCGGCACGGCCTACCTGGACGACTCGATCCTGCCCGAGTACAAGACGGCGTACGACGGCGTCAAGGTGCTGGCCGAGGAGTACCCGTCGTACGAGTCGCTGCTGTCGGCGGAGCCCGACTTCGTGTACGGCGGGTTCGCCAGCGCCTTCGATGAGAAGGAGGGACGCGGCCGGGACGCTTTCGCGAAGGCCGGCGTGAACACCTACCTCAACATCGAGGGGTGCACCGAGGGCCCGGTGACCACGGCCCGGGTCGACGAGGAGGTCCGGGCCATCGGAAGGATCTTCGGCGTCTCCGACCGCGCCGAACGCCGGATCGCGGCGATGCACGAGGTCCTGGACGGGGTGAAGGCGAAGATCGACTTAGTCGAGCCGGTCAAGGTGTTCGTCTACGACAGCGGCGACAAGACGGCCTTCACCGCGGGCGGCGCCGGGATCGGGAACGAGATGATCAAGCTGGCGGGAGGGACGAACGTGTTCGCCGACCTCGACAAGGCGTTCGGGGACGTCTCCTTCGAGCAGGTGGCGGAGCGCGCACCCGACGCGATCGTCATCTACGACTACGGCGACGAGTCCGTCGAGCAGAAGAAGGCGTTCCTGCTGGCCAGCCCGGCGCTCAAGGACGTGCCCGCGATCAGGAACCGCCGGTTCGCGGTGCTGCCGCTGTCGTCGACGGTGCTGGGAGTCCGGGTGCCGGCAGGCGTTCGGTCGCTGGCTCAGCAGCTGCACCCGGACCGCTTCGCGTGACCGGAACGACCGACGTACGGCCGGAAGCCGCGCCGGCCGTCGCCGGGCGCGGGCGGCTGCCGTACGTGCCCGTTCTGGTGCTGCTCGCTCTCCTGGTCGTGGCAGCGGCCACGGCCGGGATCGCGTTCGGCTCCGTCCCGCTGCCGCCCGGCCAGGTCTGGGGCATCCTGCTGCACCGGCTCGTGCCGTCCCTGGTCGATCCGACGTGGCCGCCGGTCAGGGAGACGATCGTGATGGACGTGCGCCTGCCCAGGGTTCTGCTGGGCGGCGTCGTCGGCGCGGGGTTGTCGGTCTGCGGGATGGCCCTGCAGGCTCTGGTCCGCAACCCCCTGGCCGACCCGATGTTGCTGGGAGTCTCGTCGGGGGCGACGGTCGGAGCCGTACTCGTCATGGTGCTCGGCCTGTCGGCGTTCGGGGCGTTCTCGCTTCCCGTCGCCGCCTTCGCGGGGGCTCTCGTGGCCCTGCTGCTCGTCTACTTCCTCGCCCGCACCGGCGGGCGGATGACCACGGTCAGGCTGGTCCTGTCCGGAGTCGCCACGGGGGAGGTGCTGTCGGCGATCGCGAGCTATCTCATCGTCACCTCCGGCGATCCCCGCAAGACCGAGTCGGCGCTCAGATGGATGCTCGGCGGCCTCGCCGGCACCACCTGGGACCTGGTGTGGATTCCCGCGGGGGCGGTCCTGCTGGGGACGGCCTCGCTGCTCGCCGTGAGCCGGCCGCTCAACCTGCTGCTGGCGGGAGAGGAGGCCGCCGCGTCCCTGGGCCTGAACGTCCACCGCTTCCGCGCGGCGCTGTTCGTGCTCGTCGCCCTCGTCATCGGGGCGATCGTGGCCGTCAGCGGCTCGATCGGGTTCGTCGGGCTCATGATGCCGCACGTGGTGCGCCTCCTGGTCGGGGCGGACCACCGCCGCGCGCTCCCGGCGGTCGCGTTGCTGGGCGCCGCCTTCCTGATCGCCGCCGACCTCGCCGCCCGCAGCGTCATCGCACCCGAGGAGATCCCGATCGGCATCCTGACCGCCCTGGTCGGAGGACCCTGCTTCCTCTGGCTGATGCGCCGGAGGGCGGCCCGTTGACCACCGCCGGCGCGCCCGCGCGCCTGCGGGCCGAGAAGGTCAGCGTCGTGGCCGGCGGCCGCGCGCTGGTGCACGACGTCACCTTCCATGTCGAACCCGGCGAGGTCCTCGCACTCGTCGGGCCCAACGGGGCGGGCAAGTCCACCCTGTTGCGCACCGTCTACCGCGCCCTGCGGCCGACGTCCGGACGCGTGCTGCTCGACGACGAGGACGTCTGGCGCATGCCGGGCAGGCACGTGGCGCGGCGGCTGGCCGCCGTCCTGCAGGAGACACCCGGCGAGTTCGACCTGACGGTGTACGACGTGACCGCCATGGGCCGGACTCCCTACAAGCGGGCCTTCCAGGGCGACGACGCCGAGGACAGGCGCATCATCATGGACGCCCTGGCGTCCCTGGACGTCGCCGATCTCGCCGAGGCCCCGTTCGACCGGCTGTCCGGGGGAGAGAAGCAGCGTGTGCTGATCGCCCGTGCCCTGGCGCAGCGGACCGGAACCATGGTGCTGGACGAGCCGACCAACCACCTCGATCTGCGCCATCAGCTCGACGCGCTCCGGCAGGTGCGACGGCTCGGCGTGACGGCGATCATCGCGCTGCACGACCTGAACCTGGCCGCGGCGTTCAGCGATCGGATCTGCGTGCTGGACGCCGGCCGTGTCGTCGCGACCGGCCCGCCCGCGACGGTGCTCACTCCCGCGCTGCTGGAGGAGGTCTACCGGGTGGCCGCGGACGTGACCAGCGACCCCCGCACGGGGATCCCGCAGATCAGCGTCATGCCGTTCGGCCGGTCCGCCCTGCCGGACGCGGACGAGGGGACGCCGAGGTGACGCCACTGCCGCCCGCGCCCCGCGCGACCGTCGCCGCCGCACTGACCGACATCGCCGCCCTGGGATCCTTCTTCTCGGTCGCCGCGGGTGAGACCGGTGGCGCGTGGCGGCCTGTCACCGACGCCTACGCGGAAGGGCTGGCGCATCTGGTGTCGGAGCGCACGGCCCGCTACGGCACACGCGAGCCGCGGATCGCCGCCTCCATCGTCCAACTCGGCCACGCCGCCCGCCTGTGGTCTCCCGTGCTCGGCTGCCTGGTCCTGCACGGCGTACTCCTCGACCTCGGCGATCTCCAGCAGGAGGCGGACGGGCCGGGACTGAGGTTGCCGGAACCTCGCGGATGGACGGCGCCCCCTGGTGAGGCGCCGATCTCGGAGATCTACCGACTGGTCATGACCGAGCATCTGGCGCGGCTCGCCGCCGGGTTGCGCGTCAAGGTCGCCCCCAGGCTCCTGTACGGCAACGCGGCGTCCGCCCTGGCGGAGGCGGCACGTGAGATCCTCCGTGCCCGTCCCGTCCGGGGACGCGACGCCGGCCCGCTGGCGAGGAGCCTGCTCGACACCGGGGATCTGCGCGGCACCGGCGTCGTCACGGGACCGGACCTCAGGTTCCGGCGCCGCAGTTGCTGCCTGTACTACCGCGTGCCCGGTGCCCGGAAATGCGGGGACTGCGCCCTGGACCGGGCTCGCTGAGCCGATGCCCGTCGCCGTCGGGGCCGTCAGGGCCGGCAGACGCGTCGTACGAGGTCTTGCCAGCTGTCGCTGAGCTGCTGTTCGAAGCGCTGGGGCGACTGGGTGAGGGTGGCGGCCGACAGGTAGAGCAGCAGGGGGCCGTCGAGGGCGGCGGTGAGCTGGATGGCGAGGAGGTCCAGGTCGGCCGGGCCGAGGTCGATCTGACCGAGAAGCATCCGGATGTGGGTGTGCGACAGCGGCGACTGGGATCCGGCGGGGATGGGCTGGCGTCCGTCGAGAGCGGCCCGGGCGATTACCTGGTGCTCCATGAGGAAGCGCACCCGGGCCTGACCGTAGGCGACCAGCCGGTCCAGCGGCGGGGCGCTCGGACCCAGCGGGGGCGGGCCGCAGAGCACCTGCTCCTGGAAGGCGCGTTCGCCGTCGTCCAGGAGAGCCCCGAAGATTCCGGCGCGGGTGCCGAAGCGGCGGAACACGGTGCCCTTGCCGAGCCCTGAGCGTTCGGCGAGGGCGTCCATGGTGAGCCGGTCCGGGCCGAGTTCGGCGAGCATCTCGCGGGCGGTGGCGATCAGGTGCTGCCGGTTGCGTGCGGCGTCGGCGCGTTCCGGGCGCGGTGCTCCCCACGACACGTCGGGCTGTTTCACGCATCCCACCCTATCGTCGGCCAGTTAAACGGGGTAAAGTCCGCTTACGCCGTTCGCGGCTCGGCGCCTCTTGCGTGGAGCAGGGGCGCCGACATCCCGGCCGTCTGTGGCCGCGGTATCGCTGACAAGGAGAAACTCATGACCACGATTGACACCTCGGAGCGCTTCACGACGCTGCCCGACGATGCGACGCTCTCGGCGACGGTGGTCGCGCTGGAAGAGCACGGGTTCAGCGTGGAGGTCGTCGACGATCTCGACGCCGCCCGGCGTGCGGCGTTGGCACGCATCCCGCACGGCTCGTCCGTGATGACCAACACCTCGGTGACGCTGAAGGAGGTCGGCATCGAGGACGCGGTCAACGCCGACGGTCCGTACGAGTCGGCGCGCAACAAGATGATGGCGCTGGACTTCCAGACCCAGGCGCAGGAGATGAAGGTGATCGCCGGCCAGGCCGATTACGCCCTGGGCAGTGTGCACGCCGTCACGCGTGACGGAACGCTCGCCATCGCGTCGCTCTCCGGCAGCCAGCTCGCGGCTTACGCGTGGGGCGCCGCCAACGTGATCTTCGTCGTGGGAGCGCAGAAGCTGGTCCCCACGCTGGAGGCCGCTCACGAGCGGATCCACCTGCACAGCCTGAAGCTGGAGGACGCCCGGGCGCAGGCCGTCTACGGCCAGCACAGCAGCATCGGCAAGATCCTCGAGATCCACCAGGAACAGCCCGGCCGCATCCACATCATCCTGATCCGGCAGGTTGTCGGCTTCTGACCGGATCTCGGGGACGACAGTCTCGGGACACCGCCGGCGTCATCGGCACGAGGTCCCCGTCGCTGTGCCGGGTGAGGTCGCGGTCGCCGTTCGCGCGACCGCGACCTCGCCCGGGCCTCGCACCGGCCGCGTGCCGAGGTCAGGCGTCCCGGCGGCGCAGGACGAGGAAGCCGCCGACGAGGGCAATGGAGGCCCAGAGTGCGAGGAGGCCGAGTCCGGTCCACGGGCCGTAGTCGCGGGCCCAGCGCGGGTCCCCCTGCGGTCCGGCGAGATGCATGACGACCATGCCGACCTGGTCCGGCAGGTACTGGGTGACCGTCCTGAGGCCCGGGATGTTGCCGAGCCCCTGCGACCCGAGGAAGAACACGGGCAGCAGGATCGCCAGGGTGAGTGTGGTGTTGCGCAACATCGCCGCGACTCCCATGGCGAACACGCAGATCAGCGTCAGGTTGAGGCAGGCGCCGACGGCGGCCGCCGCCACGTCCGAGTCGAGGGATGTCCCGTACGGGCCCAGCCCCGCCTGTGCCGAGAAGAAGGTGGCCGGCACGGTCAGGAGCGAGACGCAGAAGGCGGGAAGTGCGCAGGCGAGCACCTTGCCGGCGAAGTACAGGCCGCGCCGGGGCACCGCGGTGAGCGAGGCGCGAATCGTTCCCGAGCTGTACTCGGCGCCGACGACGAGCACGCCGAACACCACAAGGGGGAGCTGGCCCAGCGTGAGGCTGTAGAAGGTCGCGAAGAGCGGGTCGAAGTTCTCCCGGCGCGTGGCACCGCGGAAGCTCGCCCCGACGAGGTAGGCGAGGCCGGCGCAGACCAGCAGGGTCAACAGCAACGTCCAGGCCGTCGACCGCACAGTCCGGATCTTGGTCAGCTCGGACACGAAGGCCGGTCTCAGGGACGTGACGATCACCGCCGCCCTCCCGCACGATGGTCCACGACATCCTCGGTGAGCCGCATGAACGCCTCCTCCAGCGAGACCGGTTGTGCGCTGGCCTCGTGGACCGCCAGCCCGGCCGCGGCGGCCAGTTCGCCGATCTTCCCGGTCTCCGTCCCGTACACCTCCAGAGCGCCGTCGGGCGCCTCCCGGACGCGGATTCCGCTGTGGGTGAGGGCCGTGTGCATGCGTTCCGGCTCGGGCGTGCGGATGCGCACGTACGAGCGCGGGTCGGCCTCGACGAGATCCCGCACAGTGGTGTCGGCCAGCAGCCGGCCACGTCCGATCACGATGAGGTGCTCCGCCGCGAGCGCCGTCTCGCTCATCAGATGACTGGACACGAACACGGTGCGACCCTCCGCGGCCAGTCCCTTCATCAGAGTCCGGATCCAGAGGACGCCTTCGGGGTCGAGCCCGTTGACCGGCTCGTCGAGGAGCAGCACGGGCGGATCCCCGAGCAGGGCCGCCGCGATGCCGAGCCGCTGAGCCATTCCGAGGGAGAAGCCGCCGGCCCGTCTCCCGGCCACGCTCTCCAGCCCGGTCAGCTCCAGGACCTCGCGCACACGAGTGCTGGGGATGCGGTTGCTCTGCGCCAGCCACAGCAGGTGGTCGTGCGCGCTGCGCCCGCCGTGGACGGCATTCGCATCCAGCAGCGCCCCCACCCGCCGCAGAGGTTCGGCCAGGCGCCGATAGCGGCTGCCGTCGATGAGCACCTGGCCCGTGGTGGGGCGGTCCAGGTCCAGCATCATTCGCATGGTGGTGGTCTTGCCGGCGCCGTTGGGCCCGAGGAAGCCGGTCACCCGGCCCGGCCGGACCGTGAAGGACAGGCCGTCGACCGCTACCTTGTCGCCGTACCTCTTGCTGAGGTTCCGTACTTCGATCACCTGGGCCACGCTAGTAACCGGGCAGGTCGCGGGCAGTCCTCGAAAGTCGTCGATTGCCGCCGACCAAAGTGGACACGACGGTGGAGGACGTGAGCATGCGCATCGTGCGAGGACACCTTCTCGCCGCGATCGTGGTCGTGGTGGACACCGCGTTGTGGGCGGCCGGGCACCCGGGCGGCGTGCCGATCTGGGGTGTGCCGGCGTACGCGGCGGCGGCCACGGCAGTGGTCGCACTGCGGTATCGGGCGCCGGCCGCCGGCTTCGTGGCCGCGATCACGATGGCCACGCCGGCAGGGGGAGCGTACGCCCTGCTTCTTTGGGCCGCCTACCAGGCAGGACGGCACTCCGCCTCCCGGCGGGGCACGGCCGTGATCGCCGGTGCGGCACTCGGCGGCCTCGCCGTTCAGCTCGCCGTGCGGGCGGCGGACCCGACGTCGTTCTCCCGTATCGTCTCGACGTACGTCGTCTTCGTCGCGCTGCCGTTGCTGGCGGGCCGCTATCTCGCGCAGCACGACCGGATGCTGACGATGCTCGCCCGGCACAACAGGCATCTCCAGATTCAGCGGGAGCTCGTGGCGGAGCGGGAACGGCTGGGCGAGCGGTTGCGGATCGCCCGCGACATGCATGATTCTCTCGGCCACCGGCTGAGCCTGGCGTCGGTGCAGGCGGCCGCCCTCGAGGTCTCGCCGATGCCGACCGAGCAACGGCAGGCCGTCCGGCAGCTGGCGGGAGCCGTACGCGGCGCTATGGACGAGCTGTACGACCTGGTCGGCGCGTTACGTGGCGACGCGGAGACGTCCGGACGTTCACCCGGGGCGGACGCGATCGACGCGCTCGTCGCGGAGTTTCAGGAGGCCGGTGTGCCGGTGACTCTGCGGTGGCAGGGGGAGCCTCACGCCTTGTCGGCGGCGGCCGGGCGTGCCGCCTACCGGGTGGTGGAGGAGGGACTGACCAACGCGGTCAAGCACGCCCCGGAGCGGCCGGTCACTGTGATCGCCGCGTGGGAGGCGGACGCGCTGCTGCTCACGCTCGTCAATCCCCTCCCCGCGATCCCTGAGAGCGCTGCCGGGGGCGGGCACGGCCTGGCCGGGCTGGCCGAGCGGGTCGGATCGGCCGGTGGGCTGCTCGATCACGGCATGTCGGAGGGCCGATTCCGGCTCTTCGCAATGGTCCCCGTGGCCGTCCCCGAAGACCCCGCAGGAGACGATCCCCTTCCCGCGCGCGTGAGAATCCGTACGGTCGCACTCGGCGCCGCCATCGCGGTGCTGATGTTCGTGGCCGTGCCCGCGAGCATGCTGTTGGGGGTGGGATGAGATGATCCGCGTGCTCGTCGCCGACGACGAACCTCTGATCACGGCCGGAATCCGCACCGTGCTGGAATCGGCGGACGACATCGAGGTCGTCGCCGAGGCGGCGAACGGCAGGGCGGCCGTGGACCAGGCGGTCAGACACCGCGTCGACGTGGCGTTGATCGACGTCAACATGCCGATCCTCAACGGGCTGGACGCGATGGAGGAGTTGCGCCTTCAGTTGCCCGCGGCGCGGACCGTCGTGCTCACGGCGTTCGGTGAGGAGGCGAACGTGCTGCGTGCCCTGCAGAACGGCGCGGCCGGGTTCGTCCTCAAGAACTGCGGTCCCGAAGAGTTGATCCGCGCCGTCCGGGCGGCGCACGCCGGTGACGCCTATCTGTCGCCCGGGGTGACCCGGACGGTGCTCGGCATGGTCACGCCCGTGCAGGCCCTGGTCCGGCGGGAGGCGGCGGAGCGGCTCGCCACGCTGACATCCCGCGAATCGGAGGTCGTGAGCCTGGTGGCGGAGGGCATGTCCAACGCCGAGATCGGCCGGCGGCTCCGCATGAGCGAGACGACGATCAAGACCTACGTGAGCCGGATTCTGTCCAAGCTCGGCTGCTCGAACCGCGTTCAGGCCGCACTCCTGGTCCGGGACTCCGGACGATGACGACGCGGCGGAGGGCGCGTGCGTTCGCGGATCATGTCCTGCGCAGAGGGCGGATCTCTCCGGCCGGCTGACGCACGTGGCCGCGGCTGAATCCGGCCTGTCACAACGAAAGTCAGCCGGTCATAACGAAAGTCAGTCGGGCCGCGCGGAATCGCTATTGGATGCCCCGATCTCCGGACTCCTACGTTGGAAAGGCAGCCCGTCCCGTGAGGCGATTCGCCTCAGCACGAAAAGGGAGTCCCCCATGATCGGCGACATGTTCGTCTTCGACTGCGTCTGTCACGTATACGACTTCTCACCCGCGAACCAGCGCAGGGAACTGCGGGAGATGGAGCCGATGCTGTACGGCTGGCGCGTGGCGATGGACTCCATGAAGTACGAGCCGCAGATGGGGCAGTTCGCCGGCGACTTCGACTGGGAGACGAAGTTCACGACCGAGCAGATGTACGAGATGGAGTTCGTCCAGTCGCCGGTCGACATGGCGATGGCCTGCGCGGTCCCGGTGTGGGACTGGTTCCAGGACTCCTTCTCCTCCATCGAGGCACAGCACGCCTTCGCCTCGGCATACCCGGAGAGGGTGTTGCTCTCGGGCGGCGTGGACCCGATCCACCATGGTCTGCACGGAGCGAAGGTCGAGATGATCCGCCAGAAGGAGGAGCTCGGCGCACGCTCGTTCAAGTTCTACAACGGTCACATCGACAAGTCGTGGCGCTGTGACGACCGAGAGCTCGCCTACCCGCTCTACGAGCAGGCGCTGAACCTGGGCGTCGACGTGCTCCAGTTCCACAAGGGCCTCCCGTTCGGGATGTGGGACGTCGACGTCCTGCGGCCGGTCGACCTCCAGAGGCCGGCCCGGGACTTCCCCGACGCGAAGTTCGTGATCCACCACCTCGCGCTGCCGTACTTCGACGAGGTCGTCTCGATCGCGTCCCGGTTCCCGAACGTCTACCTCGCCCTGTCCGGTGTCCTGAGCTTCTACAAGGTCGCGCCGCGCCGGGTGCAGGAGCAGCTGGGGCGCCTTCTCATGGAGGTCGGATCCGACAAGCTGATGTGGGGCTCGGAGGCCGCGATGACGGGTGCGCCGGCTCCGTTCCTCGAGGACTTCGTCAATCTGGAGATCCCGGACGACCTGCGTCAGGGCTACGGATACCCGCAGATCACCCGCTCCGACAAGGAGAAGATCCTCGGCCTCACCATGGCCCGCCTGTTCGACGTCGACGTCGAGGCCAAGAAGGCCGAGCTCAGGGCCCTCGGCGAGCCGGCGTCGCGGGTGAGCGGCGGGATCTGATGGGCGGCGAAGGCGTCGATCGCGACGCGGTCGAGCGTCGGGTCCGATCCGTGGGCCGGATGATGTCCGTCCACCGCGGCGGCGTCGAGCTCGCCGGCGTCGACGACCAGGGCAATGTCGAGGTCAGGTACACCGGCATGTGCACCGGGTGCACCTACCGCCCCGTCTGCTCCGAGGTCACTGTGCGGCCTGCTCTCCTCCAGCTCGAGGGTGTCGTCTCGGTGGAGATCCAGGGCGGCAGGATCGACGAAGGCAATCAGGCCCGCCTCGTGGCGGACCTGGAGAGGTGGCGGCGAGGAAACGACTCGGGCCAGGACTCCAGCGGCAAGTCGTGATCTTCGCGGATCGCGACTTCCCACTGGGTGCCAAACGGGAGAAAAGGGTTCGCAGGTCACCAGGGTGACGCGGTAGGTTGGTGGGCGGCGGTTTCCCGGCCGCCTCTGGGTCCGCGGGCAGAGCTGCAAGCTCACCGGTTTTCGCCAAGCAATTCGACGGCATGTCTTTTCCTGCCCGATGTCGCGGACCCGCGGGCGACGAGGGAAGGACTGCCTTGTCCGATCAGTCGCGTGCGCTCCCCGACCGGCCCAGTCTCCGGTACCTGAAGCTCGAGGCGAAACGCCGCCTCTCCGCGGGGGAGTTCGCAACGCTTCACCAGGCCCAGTTGGCCATCGCCCGCGAGCACGGGCTGCCGAGCTGGGCCGCTCTCAAGGAACACATCGAGGCCGCGGCTCCGGCGAGTCACGCCCTCACGCAGGTGCGGTGGATCATGTCCCGCTTCGCGGCGGCCGGCACCCCGGAATGGGCGCCACCCGGTGAGGAGGAACTGCGCCGGCACTTCGACGACCACTACCTGAGCCTCGTGCCGCCGGACACGCTGACCGGCCTGCTCGGCGCGGTGGCCGAGCGGCTGCGCGAGGACCTCGCCGACGTACGAGCCGAGCCGCTGAGCCTGCGCGCGAGGGCCGCCGACCTGCGCATCGAGGCGGCGACCGAGGCCGGCCCGCCGCACCGGCTGCGCAGTCTGCGGTTGTATCTGCTGGAGACGAAGGTCAAGGACCCCCGTGTGGCGGCACCGGCGACGCGCACCTCCGGTCCGGTGCCCGAGGAGGCCGCCGCGGTGGCCGCGGATTCGTTCGCCGAGCTGGGCCTGGTCGGCCTCATCGTGGCCGGCGCGGCCGATGACGGCTCGGTGTGGGTGACCGCACGCGGCTGGGCGAGCCTGGACGACGATGACGTGCTGCTGCCCGACCACCGGTTTCCCGCGTACTCGGTCACCAAGCTGGTCACCTCGATCGCCGTTCTGCGGCTGGTCGCGGACGGGCGCGTACGGCTCGACGAGCCCGCGAACGCGTACCTGCGCACCATCCGGCTCGCCGACGACGGCGTCACCGTCCGGGAGCTGCTGTCCCATACCGGCGGCGTCGACAGTCCCGCGTCGATGTTCGCCGACCGCGTCCCCGACCTGGCCTCGGTCACCGGGCCGGTCGCGGCGTGCGGCGGGCCGCGTGGCGCGTTCGCCTACGGCAACGGCGGGTACGCGCTGCTCGGGCAGCTGATCGCCGACGTCACCGAATCGCGTTACGAGGAGGCGGCCACCCGCATGGTGCTCGAACCCCTCGGGATGAGCGATTCGTGGTTCCCGCGCAGCGGTCCGGTCACCGGAGCGGCCACCGGCCACCGCCTCACCGACGAGGGCATGTTCGAGCGGGTACCGACGCAGGTCTCGATCCTGCCGGCTGCGGGCGGTCTGTGGACCACGGCGGCCGACCTCGTCCGCTTCGGGCTCGCCTGGTCCTCGCTGCTGCCCGACGCGCTCGTCCGCGAGGCGCTTCGGCCGCAGGCCGAGCGGGACCGCCTCGGCGGCCAGGCGGGCCTCGGCTGGATGCTCATGCTGCCCAAGGACGTCGCCGGGCAGCCCGGCGCCGGCTCGGGCTTCTCCGCGTCCCTGATCATCAGACCGGGGCGCGTCGGTCAGGGCGGCCAGACCTGGGTCGTCCTCACCAACCGGACGGCCCTGGTCGAGCCCGTCAACGAGCGCCTGGCCCTCCCGATCGCCTGAGCGGCCCGCGCGGAGGGCGAGCGCCGTTCGCCCTCCGCTCTGCGGCCGTTTCCTTCGCGCGGGCTACGCGAAGGAAACAGGTGACAATGAGTCAATCGCCGATGTTCATTCAGTGAAATAGGTATTCATGATCTACCTGTATCGGGATGATGCTGATTGGCCATTTATCGGTGGATAGAACTTCCGGTCGCCCTTCGGCGTCGGGCCGGCGCGGAAAGAAGAGGCCCATGAATGCGCAACCGCCGGACGGCCCCTCGAGTCAGGGCGCCGGAGACTGGATCGACGGACGGCTGGCGAGATTCGCGCAATGGGCTCAGCAGAAGTCGGGGCCCGATGACGCCTCCCGGCTGCCGTTCACCACATCCGAGACCGGATCCGAGCTCGAATCATGGTTCGCACTGAGCAGGGCGGTGGCCACCTTCGGGCTCGAGGTCGCCCAGGTACCCGGCGCCGCCTCCGGGGTGCGCATCCTCGAGGCGTTACTGGGAACGGGCGGCGCCCAGGTCGCGATGCTGGCCTCGATCGACCGGAAGGTGACGCTCATTCTCGAGGGTCCCTTCCGGGCCGCTCAGATCCATCTCAAAGAGGCCGGCCGGATCACGTCGTCGGATCCGGACTACAACCGGCATCTTCAGCAGGCTCGTGACAAGTTCATCGACGCGCACGGCCTCGCCGCGTCGATACAGGATCGCGCGGTGGTCGAGATGCATCTGGGGGTGGTCTACCTCCTTCTCGGACGGCGGAGCGACGCATCCCATTGGCTTTCCGCGAGTTACGACTCGGCACGGGCCGTCGTGGACCACTTCGCCGAGACGGCGGGCAACGTCAAGGTTCTTCGCAGCAAATGGAGCACGGCCGCAGCCTCCTACGCCTACGTCGTGGGCGTCGCCGTCTTCGCCAGGAAAATGAAGAAGGTATGGAACGCGCAGCGAGCCCTCGCCGCCATGCGAAGTTTCATTCCGTTCGTCAACTGTGTGGCGGACTCGTATAACGGTGTCTCCAGCAGTGGTTCCGTCGCGGTCCTGCATCTCGAGCAGACCGGCGCGAACAAGTTCGTGCTCCGCGAAACGACGAGATGAGCCCCGACCGCGCCCGACCAGCCTGTATCCAGGTGTGAAACGACGCCCGGCGGTTAGTCGGTCGGTTCCGCCAGCCGGGTCCAACGGCTCCAGCCACGCTCGCGCAACATGTCCAGCAGCCGCTCCGCCCGCGGGTCGGACTCGACGGTAAGTGCGTCCAGAAGGTCGAACGCCAGATCGTCGCGCACCACCTCGCCGCGGTCCATCTCGCCGGAGGTGTACGCCTGCTCGGCCATGCCCACCATGATGTCGACGGCTTCCTCCACCCGCGGGTCGTCGCCCGCGTCGCTTTCCAAGAGCTCCGATTCCAAGAGCTCCGACAGGACCCGATAGAGCCGAACGACTTGCGGATCATCGAGCTGCGCGAGTTTCCAGGGCATGACATCGCGGATGTGATCGGGCCAGCGAGCCGCAACCAGGATCCACCCGTCCCGCTCACCCTCCACCATCCGCTCTGACGCCCCGATCTCCCGAAGCCGGTCGAGATAGAAGATCACCTCCGGCGGGAGCGCCAGACTGTCCCCGGCAGCGAGCTGTGCGATCTGCTTGCGGCTGGTCTCAAGCCGTTCGATCTCGCCGCGCAGGTGGCTGTCGATCCTCTGGACCGCTTCGGCGAAGGTCGACGCGTCGGCTTCGAGCATCAGACCGATCTGAGACAGCGGCACGCCGGCGTTGGCCAGGGTGCGGATCTTGATGAGGGACACGACTGCCGCTGCGCCGTACCGCCGGTAACCCGAGGCATCCCGCTCAGGCTCGGGCAGTAGTCCGATCTGGTGATAGTGCCGCACCGCCCGCACCGTGACGCCGGCATACGCCGCCAGTTGACCGATCGTCAGCATGCTTTGATCCTGCCCTCGACTCGCCTACCCGGTTGACGCCGGCTCAGGAGATCCTTCGACGGTATGCGTTGTTGGCGAAGATATAGGCGACGATGAGGATGCCGACGCACCAGGCGAGGGCGGTCCAGATGTCGGTGCCGACCGGCTGCTGGGCGAACAGGGCGCGGACGGCGTTGACGATGGAGGTGACCGGCTGGTTGTCGGCGAAGGCGCGGACCGGGCCGGGCATGGTGTCGGTGGGCACGAAGGCCGAGCTGATGAACGGCAGGAAGATGAGCGGGTAGGCGAACCCGCCCGCCCCGTCCACGCTCTTCGCGGTCAGGCCGGGGATCACGGCGATCCACGTCAAGGCCAGGGTGAACAGGATGAGGATGCCGGCGACCGCGAGCCAGGCCAGCACTCCGGCGCCCGAGCGGAAGCCCATGAGCAGAGCGACGAGCACGACGACCACGAGCGAGATCGCATTGGCGACCAGCGAGGTCAGCACGTGCGCCCACAGCACCGACGAGCGGGCGATCGGCATGGACTGGAACCGCTCGAAGATGCCGCCCTTCATGTCCAGGAACAGCCGCAACGCGGTGTAGGCGATGCCCGAGGCGATCGTGATGAGCAGAATGCCGGGCAGCAGGTAGTTCACATACGAGACCGACCCGGTGTCGATCGCGCCGCCTAACACGTAGACGAACAGCAGCATCATGGCGATCGGCGTGATCGTGGTCGTGATGATGGTGTCCACGCTGCGCGTGATGTGGCGCAGGGATCGTCCCAGCAGGACGGCGGTGTCGCCCAAGAAATGCGTGGCCATTGTCGTTCCTTACTTCTTGTTCGACGTCGTCTTGTGGTCGTGGCTGCCCTTGTCGGCGTCGCCGTCCTTGCCGCCGGCACCGACGAGCGTGAGGAAGACGTCTTCGAGGGTCGGCTGCTTCTCGACGTATTCGACCTTGGCGGGCGGGAGCAGCTGCTTGAGCTTGGCCAGGGTGCCGTTCACGATGATCCGGCCCTCGTGCAGGATCGCGATCCGGTCGGCGAGCTGTTCGGCCTCGTCCAGGTACTGAGTCGTGAGCAGCACGGTCGTGCCGCCCTCGGCGAGCTCCTTGACGGCCTGCCACACCTCGATGCGCGCCTGGGGGTCGAGCCCGGTCGTCGGCTCGTCGAGGAAGATGACCGGCGGATTCCCGATGAGGCTCATCGCGATGTCGAGGCGGCGGCGCATGCCCCCCGAATACGTCGATACCTTCCGCGCACCCGCCTCGGTCAGCGAGAAACGCTCGAGCAGGTCGTCGGCGATCGTGCCCGGATTCTTGAGGTGCCGTAACCGGGCGACCAGCACGAGGTTCTCCCGACCGCTGAGGATCTCGTCGACGGCGGCGAACTGTCCGGTGAGGCTGATGGACTCCCGTACGTCCGCCGGTTGCGTGGCGACGTCGAAGCCGTTGACGCTGGCGGTCCCCGCGTCGGCCTTGAGCAGTGTGGACAGGATTTTCACGACCGTGGTCTTGCCCGCCCCGTTGGAGCCGAGCAGGGCGAAGATGCTGCCGCGCGCCACGTCGAAGTCCACGCCGCGCAGCACCCGCAGCTCCTTGTACGACTTCTCCAGGCCCTGCACGTGGATCGCAGGTCCCTGGGCCTGATTGGTTGCCGGAGGGATGCTCATGACAGCCAGGATGGAGGGTTGACGCAGCGTCAAGGTCAAGTCCGCAGGGCAGATTCCGTCCGCTCAAATGGAAGCTACGGCCCGACGCCCGACGGTGACCGCGACAGGGCCCTGGCAGCGCTGCCTCTGGACACCCCTTCCCTGGTTCCGCCACCGGCCACGCCGACTGGTCACCAACCGGTGTCTATCCCTTGGAATCACTCATCTAGGCGCTCTGATGCTCGACGGGCCGCAGGTCGTTGGACGGGCCCAGTGCGGCCCGTGCGGCGGCCCGCATTCGGACGACCGCCGGGAACGCGTCCTCGCCCTCGCGCCAGGCGAGGGCGACGGTGGGGCTCTCCACATCGCTGACCGGGACGAATCGAACGGGCCTGCCCCTGTAGTGGCGCTCGACCCACGCGGGTGCGATGCCGACGGCTTCGGCGGCGGCGACGAGCTGAATGAACTTGTCCATCGTCCGCACCCGGTGATGAACCACCGGCGGCGCCACGCGATGGCTCGCCGCGAGCCAGTAGTCGCGGCAGATCTCGTCGGGAGTGTCCGCGCAGACCCAGGGCTCTTCGAGGATTTCGCCGATGGACACGCTCGACCGGTCGCTGAGCGGATGCTCGTCGAAGAGGGTGGCGATCACACCCGGCTGCTCGAGCGGCATGAAGCTCAGATCCTCCTCGTGCATCGGGAGCACGACGAAGGCGACGTCCGTCTCGCCGGCCCGCAGGCCGGCCGACGGTTTGTCGAAGGTGTACTCCACGAACTCGATCCGGCTCCCGGGGGCGACCTGGCGGAACGCCCGGAGCACACGGGAGATGACGTCGACCTGGGTGCCGACGATCAGCCCGACCCGCACGACGGAGTGGACACCCGTCGCCGCGGCCCTGGCGGCGTCGACGGCGTGCTCCAGCTCGAGCAGGGAGGCTCGAACGTGGGGGAGGAACGCCTCGCCTGCCGGGGTCAGGTCGACCCCCTTGGCATGCCGGGAGAACAGCGCCACACCGAGCTCGTCCTCCAGCGCGCGGATCTGCGAGGAGAGCGCCGGTTGCGTCATGAACAGGGACTGAGCGGCGCGGGTGACGTGGCCGTGTTCAGCCACGGCGATGAAGCATTCGAGCTGGTGGATCCGCAGAGTCATCGGGTCACCTCCCACATCTCCCTCAGGGTAGGCGCCGAGATGTGACAGGGGTGTTCCGGATCCGCACGCGGTCGCCGCCCCGGGGCCGCGGTCACACGTGAGAGGAGATCCACTCCACCACGAGCTTCGCGGTGGCCTCTCTGCAGTCGCCGCCGTAGTAGACCTCGAAGAAGTGTCCGGAGCCCTCGATGATCTCCAGGCGCGTCTCGGCGTTGCCGTGCTTCACGAGGGCGTCGTGCATCAGGACCGAGTGGTGCACGGGCGAGTGCATGTCGGCCGTGCCCGCGATCAGGAGCGTCGGGGCCTTGATCCGGTCGGCGTAGTTGATCGCGGCGTAGCGCTCGTACGGCGCCGGGTCGACGTCGGGGTCGGCGCCGCCGAACCGGGCGACCAGGGCGTCGAAGCGGACGGGAGCGTAGGCCCGGGTCGCCCGGACATAGCCGAGGAAGTCGGTGACCGGGTGGATGGCCGCGACGGCCTTCACCCGCGCGTCCTGCGCGGCGGTGCGAAGGCCGACCATGGAGCCCCGCGAGTGACCGGCCATCGCGATCCGGCGGGCATCGACGCTCTCGTGCGCCGCGAGGTGGTCGAGCGCGGCGGCGACGTCCTCGTCGTCGTCGAGCAGGTTCATCCCGCGATAGCGGATGGCCAGGACGGCGAAGCCGGCCCCCAGGAGCGCGTCGCGGATGAACCCGAGACCCGCGATGTCGCGGGTCAGGCCCGGGCAGACGAGCACCGCGGGATGGGCGCCGGAGCCTTCGGGCAGGTGCAGCCGCCCCTCCATCTCGGCGCCGGCGACGTTGATCGTGATGTCCATCGGATTACCTCTCGTGTCAGTGCGGTCCGGGCGAGTCGGCGCCGACGGGGAGTCCGCCGGCGTGGTCAGCTCCGCTCGTAGACCGTCCTTCCGCCCACGACGGTCTCGGCGACCTTCAGGGACAGGAAGTCGGCGTCGGGGGTCAGCAGGGGATCGCCGGTGAGCACGGCGAAGTCGGCGAGCTTGCCGGGCTCGAGGCTCCCCTTGAGGTGCTCCTCGCCGGTCGCGACCGCGTTGTTGACCGTCCAGATCCGCAGGGCGGTCTCCCGGTCGATCTTCTCCTCCGGCATGAGGACGCCGGCGAGCGTCTCCTGGGAGAAGGTCGCCCACAGCCCGAGGAAAGGGTTCTCGGAGTCGTAGGCCACCGCCGGGCAGTCGCTGCCTCCTGTGACGAGGTGGCCCGCGCCGATCCAGGTGCGGATCGGCTGGCCCCAGCGCAGCACCGTCCGCCGGTGCTCCGTCATGCCGCCGGGAGGCTCCTCCAGATGGAGGCTCTGCAGGGCCTGCTGCATCGCCGCCGAGCGCCCGGCTCCCACGTACGACAGGTGGGGGTTGGCGGCGATGGTGACCCCGAGATCCAGCAGCCGGCGCTGGTGGTCGGGATTCACCAGCCCGAACGCGTGCTCGTACGACCACCGTGCCTCGTCGATGGCGTGCTCGCGGTGGGCCTCTTCCATGGCGTCGAGGAGGATCTCGATGTCGTCACCGAGGTCGCCTGGCGTCCCGTGGATCGCGAAGGACCAGCCCAGGCGGTTGCCCTCGACGAGCAGGGCCCGGATCTTCCCGGGATGCATCGACCAGTAGCCGTAGTTCTGCGCGACGACCTTGAGGCCTCCGATCCGCAGCCATTCGTCGCCGAAGCCCTGCTTGGGGCCCATGTACGTGCGCAGGGCCGCGATGATCTGATCCGTCGGCAGGTACTGGACGGGAAGCCCGAGGACGAGGTTGGTGCGAACCGTCGCCTCGCCCCGGCGTACGAGTTCGACGTACGTGTCGATCTCCCGGGGGGCGACCCCCATGTCGCGGACGCCGGTGATCCCCGCGGCGTTGAAGGTGCGCATCTGCGCACGGAGGGCCCTGAGGTTCGTGTCGACGTCGAAGTCCAGGAAGTCCCACATCTTGATGGGCTGCCCGAGACGTCTCCACCAGTTCAGGCGTGCTCGGTCGCCGGCGCCGACGATGAGATGTCCTGTCGGGACGCCCGCCTCGTCCCGCACGATGTGGCCGTCCGCGAGTTCGGGGTCGCCTTCGGGCTCGGGCGTGTTCGCGTCGATGTTCGCGAGTTCGAGCGCCCGGGTGTTGACGATGATGTTCCGGCCGCCGTCGGCAACGTAGACGGGGTTGTCCGGTGCCGCAGCGTCGAGGTCATGTCTGTCGGGGAACCGCCCGTCCGTCAGCGCGCCGCGGAACAGGCACGAGGTCGTGATCCATTCGCCGGGCCGCACCTGGCGGGCGCGCGCCGCGATCAGCGCCTGGATCTCGGCGATCGAGGTCGCCGAGGCCACGTTGACCTTCGCTCCGGCCTCGGCGCTGTCGAGGCCGGCCATGAGCTGGTGCGTGTGGTTGTCGATCAGACCCGGGATGACGCTCGCGCCGTGGAGATCGGACACCCGCGTGCCGCGCCCCGCCAGGGGCAGCACGTCCGCGTCGGCGCCCACGGCGACGATCCGGTCGCCTCCGACGGCGATCGCCTCGGCGATGGTGGACGCGCCGTCGAGGGTGATGACCTTGGCGTTGTGCAGGACGGTGTCGGGGACGAGACGCCCCTCTTCGATCATCACGCTGTCTCCTCGTCGGACGGTTCCATGGCGTCGAGCTCGGCCCTCATCGACTCGGCGGCGATGCCTCTGCCGATGGCGACCACCCGTGTGCGGCCGTCCCCGGGCTCCCGGCGCGCGCCCGCCGAGGCGAGCACGGTCACGCGGGCTCCGACGCGGTGCACCGCCACGTCCGTCCGGCCCTGCCGGACGAGCGCCTTGACCCGGTAGATGTTCGGCGGCAGGGCCTCCACCCAGGCGAGCAGCCGGTCGAGGCCGATCTCCCGGTTCGTCTCCCACGCGACGCTGTCGTAGCCGGGCTCCGTGTGGACGGCCTGCCGCCGGGCCGAGATCGCGGGTACCCCGGCAACCTCGCCGAGGAGGCCGGCGGCCGACCGGCCCCCGTCGGACGGCAGGACGGCCGCGTGGGGGTTGAGTACGGCAAGGCGCTCGCCGATGGCGGTGACCACGTCAGGCGCCACGAGGTCCGACTTGCCGACCACGAACAGGTCGGCGCTGACGATCTGGCTGTACGCGGCGTCGGCGTCGGCGAGGTTGCGGTCGAAGTTCTCCGCGTCCACCACGGTGACGACCTGGCTCAGCCGGAGGTCCGCCGGGAAGACTCCGTGTGCGAGGAGGTCGGCGACCCCCAGTGGATCCGAGACGCCGCTGGTCTCGACGACGACGGCGTCCAGTTCCGAGGCCCTTTCCGCCAGCAGGGCGAGCGCCCTGCCGACGTCCCCGCGGCTCTCGCAGCACATGCAGCCTCCGGGGAGCTCGATCACCGACCGCGCCGCCCCTTCGAGGAGCGCGCCGTCGATGCCGAGCTCGCCCAGTTCGTTCACGATGACCGCTGTCCGGCCGCTGCCGCCTGCGTCGAGCAGGCCTCTGACGAAGGTCGTCTTACCGCTGCCGAGGAACCCGGTGACGATCGCGACCGGCAGCGCCGTGGCCCCGGTCGCCGGGACCGGGTCGGGTGCCTGGTCCGCCGTCACTGAGTTCTCTCCGGTCTGGTCGTGGCCACCGGTGCGCTGAGGCATGCGCACCGGTGGTGGATTTTATTGCGCTGTCGTGATCCTCGTATACAGACCAATACATAGGTTTTTGGCGCGGCCTCATTCGGAAACCGTTATGACGCGCGCCCGGAACGCCGTCAGGTCACCGGCCCGGGGTGAAGGAGACGCGACTGCGGGATGACGGCCACGCCGACGATCTCGACCATCGCCTCGGGCTGCCAGAGGGCGGTGCAGCCGATGCCGGCCATGGCGGGGTAGGTGGGGCCGATCAGTTCCCTCCACACCTTTCCGATCTGCCTGCCGTGCGCCTGGTAGTCCGGGATGTCGGTGAGGTAGATGGTCACGCTGACGAGGTCTTCGGGCTCACCGCCGACCTCGCGGAGCGTGACGAGGACGTTCGACAGCGCCTGGCGGAACTGTTCGACGATGCCGCCGGGAACGATCCGCATCTCCGCGTCGAGGGCCGTCTGACCGGCCAGATGGAGCGTGTTCCCGGAGAGGGTCCCGTGCGAGAAGCCGCTGGGGGCGGGCAGGGCATCGGGGTTGACGGCAACCGGTCGCATGGGCGGTCTCCTCGCACTGTTGGCGGGCCTGACGAGTCATCCGAGATTCTATTGACATTCTATGACGGTCGTGAAGAATACGGCATACATGTGGTCTCGTACAGACCTCGATCCAGTGCTGCGAGGAGGCCGGTAGTGAAGCTGGCGACGCTTGTCGGCCGCCACGGCGTGACCGCCGCCGCCATCCGGATGGAGGGGGATTGGCGCCGGTTGCCGTTCGCCGATCTGAGCGACCTCCTGACGCACACGGGCGCCGAGATCGGCACGGTCGCCGACCTCGCCGAGGAGGCTCTCGACGGCTGGCATCTCGCCTGCCCGCTGCCGCGGCCGGCGAAGGTCGTCTGCTGCGGGCTCAACTACGCCGACCACATCCGGGAGATGGGCCGGGAGCTCCCGGCGCATCCGACCCTGTTCGCCAAGTACGCCGACACCCTGATCGGCCCTGAGGAGGACATCGCGCTTCCGGCCGGGGTCGACGTCGACTGGGAGGCGGAGCTCGCCGTGGTCGTCGGAGCGGACCTCGAGCGGGCGGACGTCGCCACCGCCGAGCGGTCGATCGCGGCCTACACGGTCGCCAACGACATCTCCGTGCGTGACTGGCAGAACCGCACGCTCCAGTGGTTCCAGGGCAAGGCCTGGGATCGCTCGACCCCGATCGGCCCGGTGCTGGTCACTCCGGACGAGATCGACGTGGCGGGCGGCGTCGAGGTGATCTGCCGGGTCAACGGCGTGCGGCGCCAGCGAGGCAACACCAGGACCCTCGTCTTCGGCCCGGCGGCGCTGCTGTCCTACGTCTCGGCCTTCACCCGGCTGCGTCCCGGCGACGTCGTCCTGACCGGCACACCCGGCGGCGTCGGGATGGGGATGAAGCCGCCCCTCTATCTGGCCGATGGCGACGTGGTCGAGACCGAGATCCCCGGCATCGGCACCCTGCAGAACCGTTTCACGAACCGCTGAGGAGCAACTCGATGGAACCCGATCCGAGCAAATACGTCCTCGAGGGCGACAACTCGATGTACGCCGCCGCGAGCGGCCTCGTCGTGCCTGTGGTCACCCGAGGGGGACTGGAGGTGGGCGACACCGGTCAGTCCGCTGGCGCCACGCGCGTCTCCGGCGTCAGCATCCAGCACACCCCCGCGACCAGGCTGTGGTTCGGCAAGGTCAGCAACGAGCCGGGCTACCGGTCGGTGACGCATCACCACGGCGAGGCCGAGACCGGAGGCTACGTGCTCTCCGGCCGGGCGCGGATCTACTTCGGCGAGCGGTTCGAGGACTACATCGACATGGAGGAGGGCGACTGGGTCTTCGTCCCGCCCTTCATGCCGCACATCGAGTGCAACCTGGACCGCAACAAGTCGCTGACCTGGATGACGACCCGCACGCCCGAGAACATCGTCGTCAACCTCGCGGACGTCCCCGACGCGGACCTGCGCGACTGGCTGGACCGCCCGTGACCGACCAGGCGCGTCCCACCAGCGAGATCTTCACGGCCGCCGTCACCCTGAAGGCCGCCGAGCCCGAGCATCTCGACCTCGCCTTCAGCGCGGTCACCCAGGCCTGCCCCTGGCCCAAGGCGTACGGCGGCGACATGGTCGCCCAGGCGGCGGCCGCCGCCATGCGGTCGGTGGCCGGGGGAGAGGGCGGCAAGACCCTGCACTCGATGCACTCCTACTTCCTCCGGCCCGTCGACATCGGCGCCGAGGTGCGCTACGAGGTGGAGCTGCTGCGCGACGGCCGCGGCTACGCCACCCGGCAGGTACGCGGCTTCCAGAACGGCAAACCGGTCTACGTCTGCCTGGCCAACTTCGCCGCCGGCGAGCCTGGCGGCAGCTTCTCCCCCGGCGCTCCGCTCGACGTCCCCGCCCCCGAGGATCTGCCCGGCTCCGCGTCGTACCTCGCGGGCTTCGGGCTGGAGGGAACGATGACCGAGCAGTCGCAGGCGTACTGGGCCGGCGGCCGCGGCTTCGACATGCGTCACGTGCCCGGCCCCGTCTACCTCGCGGTGGAGGGGGAGCGGGTCCCGCACCAGGCCGTGTGGGTCAAGCCGTTCGACGCGCTGCGTCCCGTCGAGGGCCTCACCGACGAGCAACGTGACATGGCCGCGCTCGCCTACGTCTGCGACTACACCATCCTCGAGCCGGTGCTGCGGGTGCTCGGCCTCGCCTGGGCCGATCCCGGCCTGGTGACGGCGAGCCTCGACCACGCGATGTGGTTCCACCGCGCCCCCGGCCGAGGCGTCGTCGACGACTGGCTGCTCTACGCACAGGAGGCGGGCGCCGCCGAGTCCGGCCGCGGGCTGGCCGCCGGCCGCTTCTTCACCCGGGACCACACCCACCTGGCCACCGTCGCCCAAGAAGGCATGATTCGCACCCCCTAAGGACGACACCGATGGACCTCAGCCCCTCCGCCTATCCCGACACCTTCGCCCGAGACCACCTGCCACCGGCCGAGCAGTGGCCGACGCTCGAGTTCACGACCGAGACCCTGCGGTACCCCGAGCGGCTCAACGCCGCGACCGAGCTCATCGACGTGCCGGTGGAACGATTCGGCGCCGGCCGTCCGGCTCTGCGGACGCCGACCGGCGAGACCTGGACCTACGGCGAACTACAGCGGCGCGCCAACCAGGTCGCGCAGGTGCTCACCGAGGACCTCGGCCTCGTACCCGGCAACCGGGTGCTGCTGCGCTCGCCCAACAACCCGTGGACCGTCGCCGCCTGGCTGGGCGTCCTCAAGGCCGGCGGCATCGTCGTCACCACCATGGCCGCCCTCCGTGCCCACGAGCTGACCCCCATCGTCGAGAAGACTCAGCCGGCGATCGCGCTGGTCGACCACCGCTTCGTCGAAGAGGTCGAGACCGTCCGCGACACCGTCGGCCCGGGACTCGCGATCATGGCGTACGGCGGCACGGGGGCCGACGACCTCACGCGGCGGGCCACGGTGAAGTCCGGCGAGTTCGTGAACGTCGCGACCGCCGCCGACGACGTCGCGCTCTTCGGGCCGACCTCCGGCAGCACGGGCGTCCCGAAGATCACCACGCACTTCCACCGCGACATCCTGTCCATCGACAACACCTTCGGCCGGAGCGTCCTGCGCCTGCGGCCCGACGACGTGGTCTCGTGCACCGCGCCGTTCGCGTTCACCTTCGGCCTCGGCATGCTCGTCGTCTTCCCCCTGCGGTCCGGCGCGTGCGCCTTCCTCACCGAGTCGGCCACCCCGGTCCAACTGGCCGAACTCGTCGCCGAGCACGGCGTTACCGTGCTGGCGACCGCGCCCACGGCGTACAAGCAGATCCTCAGGTCCGGCAGCGCCAAGCTTCTGCACGGCCTCCGCTCGGCCGTCAGCGCCGGCGAGCACATCCCGCAGGGAGTCTGGGAGCAGGTCCGCGACGAGCTCGGCCTCGAGATCATCGACGGCATCGGGGCGACCGAGCTGCTGCACATCTTCATCTCCGCGGCGGGAGCGGACATCCGCCCCGGGGCGACAGGGAAGCCGGTCCCGGGCTATCGCGCGACCGTCCTCGGGGCGGACGGCGAGGAGGCCGGTCCCGGTGTGGAGGGCATGCTCGCCGTCATCGGCCCGGTCGGCTGCCGCTACCTCGACGACGAACGGCAGGAGAACTACGTCGTCAACGGCTGGAACGTCACCGGCGACACCTTCCTCCGGGACGAGGACGGCTACTTCTTCTACCGGGCCCGCACCGACAACATGATCGTCTCCTCCGGCTACAACATCGGCGGCCCCGAAGTGGAGGCCGCGATCGACACCCATCCCGACGTCGTCGAGTCGGCGGTCGTGGCCGAGCCCCACACCGAGCGGGGTTCGATCGTCTGCGCCTTCGTGGTGCTTCGCGAGGGCGTCGCCGGCGACGCCGCCAAGGTCCGGGAGCTCCAGGACTACGTCAAGGGCCAGATCGCGCCGTACAAGTACCCGCGCGACGTCCGGTTCATCGACTCGCTGCCGCGCAACCGCAGCGGCAAGCTGCAGCACTTCGTGCTTCGCCGCATCGTCGAACAAGAGCAGGCCGACGTTCCTGCCGCTTCGCAGTGAAAGGAACTCCTTTGAAGATCGCCATCGTCGGCGGCGGCCCCGGGGGCCTCTACCTGGCTGCCCTGATGAAGGGCCTCGACGTCACGCACGAGGTCACCGTCTGGGAGCGCAACGCGCCCGAGGACACCTTCGGCTTCGGTGTGGTCTTCTCCGACGAGACCCTGGGCGGCATCGAGAGCGCCGACCAGGTCGTCTACAAGAAGATGGAGAGCCGGTTCGCCCGTTGGACCGACATCGACATCGAGTTCAACGGCCGCCCCTTCACCGTCGGCGGGCAGGGCTTCGCGGCGATGAGCCGCAAGGAACTGCTGCAGTTGCTGCAGGAGCGCGTCGCGGAGCTCGGCGTCACCGTCCACTACCGCACGTCGGCGCCCGACGCGGACGAGCTCAGATCGGCGTACGACCTCGTCGTCGCCGCCGACGGACTCAACTCCACGGTCCGGACGAAGTACGCCGACGCTTTCGGCCCCACTCTCGACCGCCGGCGGAACAAGTACATCTGGCTCGGCACCGACCTGGTCTTCGAGGCGTTCCAGTTCTTCGTCAAGGAGACGGAGTGGGGCACCATGCAGATCCACGGCTACCCCTTCTCCGATCAGGGCTCGACCTTCATCGTCGAGATGCACGAGGACGTCTGGCGCCGAGCGGGGTTCGACCGGACGGAGAGCGAGGAGTTCCCGCCCGGCACCAGTGACGAATACGCCGTCGCCCGGATCAAGGAGATCTGGGCCGAGGAACTCGACGGCCACGAGATCCTCACCAACAACTCCAAGTGGCTCAACTTCACCACCGTGCGGAACACCGGCTGGCACCACGGCAACGTCGTGCTCCTCGGCGACGCCGCCCACACCGCGCACTTCTCGATCGGCTCAGGCACGAAACTCGCCATGGAGGACGCGCTCGCGCTCGCCGCGTGCCTGCACGAGAACCCGACGGTCGAGGCGGCGCTCGAGGCGTACCAGACCGAGCGCAAGCCGGTCGTGGAGTCGACCCAGCGGGCCGCGCAGGCATCGCTGGAGTGGTTCGAGAACATCGGCATGTACGCCGACCAGGAGCCTGCCCAGTTCTGCTTCAACCTGCTCACCCGCAGCCGGCGGATCACCTTCGAGAACCTCAGGGATCGCGACGCGGGCTTCGCCGGACTGATCGAGTCGGATTTCGCGAGGGCCAACGGAGGCGACCAGGCCGCGCCCGCGATGTTCCAGCCGATCCGCATCGGCGAACTGGAGCTGAAGAACCGCGTGATCGTCTCGCCGATGGACATGTACTCGGCGGTGGACGGCGTCGCCGACGACTTCCACCTCGTCCACCTCGGCTCGAAGGCGCTCGGCGGCGCCGGACTGGTGATGACCGAGATGGCGTGCGTCTCCCCGGAGGGACGGATCACCCCCGGCTGCACCGGCCTGTGGACCGACGAGCAGCGCGACGCGTACAAGAAGATCACCGATTTCGTGCACACCCGCACCACCGCCAAGATCGGCGCCCAGATCGGCCACTCCGGCCGCAAGGGCTCGACCAAGCTGATGTGGGAGGGCATGGACGACCCGCTCGCCGAGGGCAACTGGGAGGTCATCGGCCCCACCCCGCTGCCGTACGGCGTGGGCTGCCACGTGCCCCGTGAGGCCACACGCGCCGACCTGGACCAGGTGGTCGCCGACTTCGCCGCCGCCGCGCGGCGCGCTGCCGACGCAGGCTTCGACCTCATCGAACTGCACGCCGCACACGGCTACCTGCTCTCCTCGTTCCTGTCCCCGATCGCCAACAAGCGCGCCGACGAGTACGGCGGACCGCTGGTGAACCGGCTGCGCTTCCCGCTCGAGGTCTTCGACGCCGTCCGCGCGGTGGTGCCGGGGCACATTCCGGTGACGGTCCGCATCTCGGCGACGGACTGGGTTCCCGACGGCAACACCGAGCACGACGCCGTCGAGATCGCCCGCGCGTTCATCGAGCACGGCGCGGCCGCCATCGACGTCTCCTCCGGTCAGGTCACCAGGGAGGAGAAGCCCGCGTTCGGCCGTTCGTACCAGACCCCGTTCGCCGACCGGATCCGCCATGAGGTGGCCGCGCCCGCAGGGGCGAAGGTGATCGCGGTCGGCGCGATCAGCTCCTACGACGACGTGAACTCGATCCTGCTCGCCGGCCGCGCCGACCTGTGCGCTCTCGGCCGCACCCACCTGTACGACCCGCAATGGACGCTCCACGCCGGGGCCGAGCAGGAGTACCGGGGTCCGGGCGCCGACTGGCCGGTGCAGTTCAACGCCGGCCGTCGCAGGCCGCCGACCTCGCGCACGGACAAGATCCCGCCGCGTCTGGCGCTCCTGCGTGCGGGCCAGGACGACCAGGTCCACGTGCGGTGGACGCCGGACCGGGCCGCGGTGTCCGCGTGACGGAGACGCACAAGCAGGGATCGGTCGGGGTCCACCACACCCGCGTGGAGTGGGTCGACACCGACGCGGCCGGCATTTACCACAACACGGCGGTCGTGCGGTTCGTCGAGTCGGCCGAGGCCGCGCTCATGCGGGAACGGGGGCTCCACGACTACTTCCAGAAGGCCCCCCGAGTGCGCTACGAGGTGGAGTTCGAAGCCCCACTGAGGTTCGGCCAGAAGGTCACCGCCGTCGTCGAGCTGATCAGGCTCGGCGATTCGTCGATGACGTTCTCGTTCGAGGTCTGGGGTGAGGAGTTCGAGGGACGGCCGCGGACGCTTGCGGCGCACGGGTCGTACGTCACCGTGCACGTCGCGGACGGCGGCCGTAGGAGTTCGCGCTGGCCAGACAGCTGGCGGGCCGCGCTCACCGCGTGACGGGGCCCCTTCCAGCCCTGGGCTCAGGTCAGGAGTGAATCGTCCTGAGCGCGTGTTCGCGCGCCGGCCGGCGCAACAGCGCGTCAAGGTCGGCGAACAGGTCCTCGGCGCGACTGCCGATCCAGCCATCGGGGAGCAGTTCGAGCGGCAGGCCGGGATCCCGGTACGGCAGGCGGCGCCACTCGGTGAGCATCGGCACGTAGATCTCGAACGCCGTCTTCGGGCCGTCGGCGGCCGCCGCGAACCGCTTCGGGGCGTCCTGGAAACGACAGACGAACTCGTTGTACTCCGACTCGATCGCATCGAGATCCCACCATTCGGCGACCCGCTCGCGAAGGTCGCCGAATGCCCGGTGCTGTGCGACGAAGAGGTCGACGTAGTCGGTCAGCCCCATTCGCTCGATCGTGCGGACCGTGTGCTCGTGGAGCGTTCCCGGCGCGACCCAGACCCCCGGCGAGGCCGTGCCGAATCCCATCTCGGCGAGGGTGGAGCGCAAGGCGTGACGACGGTCGCGCTCGGATTCCGGGATGGAGAAGACCACGAGGACGAACCCGTCCGCCAATCGGGCTCTCGGGTGGGAGAAGATCCGCACGTCGCCCTCGCGCAGCAGCTCGAGCGCGCCGGGGGAGAGGCAGTAGCCGGCGGTCCGCCCGACCTTGAGCGACTCGAGCACCCCGCGCCGCTTGAGACGTGAGATCGACGAACGCACGCCGGCCGGGTCGACGTCCAGGTCGCTCAGGAGCTTGACGACCGAGGCGACCGACAGCCAGTTGTGCTCGTCCCGTGCGTACAGACCGTACAGGGTCAAGATCAACTGGCGGGGCGCGATCTCCGGCATGCGGAGAACTCTAATAGTGGGCGTCATGGCCGGAGTCCTCGGTGCCGTGCATGCGTCCGCCGAATGCCGCCCGGCGTGCCGCCGCTTCGTGAGGAGGTCGTCCGTCCACATCGGACGATGAGGGGAAAGGGGGCTGCCGCCGCCCTTCCACTCTCAACGTATAGCGCGCAGGGGGGGCTTGCGGCAAGACCCGGGTCGTGCCGCAGAATCGTCGGCCGAGGCCATGACATGCGGAAACGGGGGATGCGAAGTGCGTGTGCTGTTGTCGACGTACGGGTCGCGCGGGGACGTCGAACCGATGGCGGGTCTCGCGGTGCGGTTGCGGGAACTCGGCGCGGAGGTGCGGATGTGCGCGCCGCCGGACGAGGAGTTCGCGGAGCGGCTGGCCGAGATCGGCGTGCCGCTGGTGCCGGTCGGCTGGTCGGCGCGCGCGCTGACGAACTCGGCGCCGCCGCCGTCGTCCCTGCCCCAGCGCGCGGCCGAGTTGATCGCCGGCCAGCTCGACGCGGTCACCGCGGCGGCGGAGGGATGTGATGTGCTGGTCGCGACCGGCATGTTGCCGGCCGCGGCCGGCGCGCGGTCGGTGGCGGAGAAACTGGGCATCCGCTGCGTGTCCGTTACCTTCCAGCAGGTCACGCTGCCGTCGCCGTACCACCCGCCGCTGGCGTATCCGGGCCGGCCGTTCCCGCCGGAGGTGAACGACAACCGGGTGCTGTGGGAACTGGACGCCCAGAGCGTCAACGCGCTGTTCGGCGAGGCGCTCAACACGAACCGGGCGTCCATCGGCCTGCCACCGGTGGACGACGTCCGCGACTACGTCATCGGCGACCGGCCGTGGCTGGCCACGGACCCGATCCTGGACCCGTGGCGGGAACCCGCGGATCTCGACGTTGTGCAGACCGGCGCGTGGATCCTGCCCGACGTCCGCCCGCTCCCGACCGAGTTGGCGGCGTTCCTGGACGCCGGCACGCCACCGGTGTACGTGGGCTTCGGCAGCATGCCCATGCGCACGTCGACGGACGTCGCCCAGGTGGTCATCGAGGCGATCCGAGCGCAGGGCCGCCGCGCGGTCGTGGCCCGCGGCTGGGCCGACCTGGCCCTGATCGACGACCGCGACGACTGCTTCGTCGTCGGCGAGGTCAACCAGCAGGCACTGTTCGCCCGGGTGGCCGCCGTCGTGCACCACGGCGGCGCGGGCACGACGACGACGGCCGCCCGGGCCGGCGCGCCTCAGGTGGTGGTGCCCCAGTTGGCCGACCAGCCGTACTGGGCCGGCCGGGTGGCCGAGCTGGGTATCGGTGCGGCACACGACGGTCCGACGCCGGCCACCGAGTCCCTGTCGGCCGCGCTCAAAACGGCGCTGACCCCCGAGACCCGCGCACGGGCGACCGCCGTTGCCGGCACGATCCGCGCCGACGGGGCGGCGGTGGCCGCGAAGCTGCTGCTCGACGCGGTCAGCTGAGAAATGCCGTCCGCGTCCGTGTGGCCTTCGAAACGAGTCCTGTTCGTGGCTCCGGCGGTCGTCGCCGCGTTCGCCGGCATCGTCTGCAGAGGGCTCGGGTGTACACATGGCTCGGCCGAGATCCCGGAATGGTTCTTTCCTGATCGAGAACCGGCATCCGACGAGATGGAGAGCATCGTGGCCGCCACTCATGAGATGCGGAAAATAGTCGTGGCATGCTTCGCCGAAGAAGCGTGGCCGAACGCCGAGAAGCTCAGAGTCGGATTCGACTCCGAGACGAGAGTCGCCGAAGGCGGTGGATGGCACTACTTCAATTGAGCGGTTCCGCCGAAGCCGGAGCGACTCACGCTCGCACTTACTGGCGGATCTCCATGTCGGTCACGAGGTCGTCGCGGAAGCCGTAAACGTGCGTGACCTGGCCGTCCATGATGACCTCGCCGTCCTTGCCGTGCACGATTTGGTGCACCGTGACGGCGACGCGGCCGTCGCTCTCCCTTGTGAAGCCGGTGGGCACGACGGTCGGTTCGATTTGAGCCCACTGGCGTGTCCAGTATTCGCGCACTTCATCGTGACCCCGGACGGCGCCGCCCTCCCAGCCGTTCGGCCACACGACGTCGGCCGCGAGCGCCGAGAGCACTGCCGGAATGTCGCGCCTGTTGAAGGCCGCATAGAGATCGGTGAGTTCGCGCTGCCGGTCGACCGACTCCTGGGGGCTCATACCGCGCAGTCTTGTCGCACGACGGAGTCCGTGCACGTCTGTTTCGCACTCGGTGGAATCTCCGCGGCGCCGTATCGGGCACCTGTACGAATTGAGGGATGGTCAAGACGCGTGGATTGGCGTACCACGGTGAGGTGGCCGGATCGGCTGTGAGGAAGGGGACGACCATGTCGGAGCGATCGGAAACCCTCGCTGACGATCCGTTCAGTGGTCGGCAGCCGACCAGTCACGAACGGATGACGGGTCGGCCCTGGGACGCGTCGTACCATGACGGCCCCGCGCCCTGGGACATCGGCCGGCCGCAGCCGGTAATGGTGCGTCTGGCAGCCGAAGGCGGATTCGCCGGAGCGGTGCTCGATGTGGGCTGCGGGACCGGCGACAACGCTCTTCACGTGGCCTCGCTGGGATTTCCGGTTCTGGGCGTCGACGTGGCCGAGACGGCACTCGCGATCGCCCGGGAGAAGGCCGCCGACCGTGGGATCGCGGCCGAGTTCGCAGTGGCCGACGCGTTCCACCTGGAGCGTCTGGGGCGCAGGTTCGAGACCGTGCTGGACTGCGGAATGTTCCACACCTGCGACGGCGACGAGCGACCCGCGTACGCGGCGAGTCTCGCGTCGGTGACCGAGCACGGTGGAACCCTCTACGTGTTGTGCTTCAGCGACGAGGGTCCCGAGACCGGCCCGCACCCCGTCAGCCGGGAAGAGCTGAGAGCGGCGTTCAACCCTGGCGCTGGATGGAATGTCGCCGCCATCGAATCGGCCCGGGTTCAGACGACATTCCACGACAACGGCGCACCCGCCTGGTTCGCGACGATCAAACGGGTCTAGCTGCGGGAGTGACCGGCCGGGTGAGCGATCCGGTGTCCTCACTCATGGTTCCTTGGCGAGAAGTAGCCGGCGCAGCGGGTCATGCGGCGTGAGCTTCACCTCCTGACTCATCGTGTCGTTCGACGAGTGCGCCGTTCTCGCGCATCTCGCGCATCTGGCGCATCTCGCGCGTCGCTGTAGCCGCGTGCGGTGAGCGGGTCGGCTGCCTGTTCACCCATTGCTCGATTGACTATCATTCTGATATCACATTTATTGGAGTCGGTGCGGGCCCGCCAGTGGAAGGACGGCGCAGATGGATGGTCAGGAGCACGGCACGCGTTCCCCAGCACTGTCGGTCCACGGTCTGAGCAAACGTTTCGGTGACCGCGTCGCATTCGAAGACGTCTCGTTCGAGGTCGGTGTAGGCGAGGTCTTCGGTTTCCTCGGACCCAACGGCGCGGGGAAGACGACGACGGTACGGACACTCGGCACCCTCATCGCGCCGACATCGGGATCGGCGACCGTCGCCGGCATCCCGCTCACGCCGGAGAATGCGGCGCAGATCCGTCGGCGAATATCGATCATGCCCGAGTCGCCTGGTCTGTACCTTCGCCTGAGCGTGGCGGAAAACCTCGAATGTTTCGCCGACCTGTACCAGACGGCCAACCCGCGCGAGCGCATCGAACGCGCGCTGAAGGCCGTGAACCTGGCCGATCGGGCCCATGATGCCTGCGGATCCTTGTCCAAGGGCATGCGTCAACGGGTCGCGCTGGCCAGGGCACTGCTCAGCGACCCGCAGGTGCTCTTCCTCGACGAGCCGACCGCAGGCCTCGATCCGGTCGCGGCCCGAGACGTGCACGAGCTGATCGACCAGCTCCGCCAACGGGGCGTGACCGTCTTCCTCACCACGCATCGCCTGGAAGAGGCCGAGCGACTCTGCGACCACGTTGCGATCTTGAACACCACGCTGCGGACGATCGGTCGACCCGACGAGTTGCGTGATCGACTGTTCGCCAGAACACTCACGGTCACTACCCTTGCCCCGCTGGCCGACCCCGGCCGCGTGTTCGCCGGTCTCCCGGCCGTGAACGGTTGGCACCCGGACGGCCGCTGCGCCTACAAGTTGGCGGTCACCGACCCGGCGTTCGCCGCGCCCGCGGCTGCCCGCGCGCTGGTGGCCGCCGGAGCCGACGTGCTGTCGATCAGCCCGTCGAACCACTCGCTGGAGGACGTCTACCTCCAACTGGTCGACGCACCCGTCAATGCCGACGAGAAGGTGGGGGAGCGATGAGCATGAGCAGCAGGCGCATCCGGGCCGTCGTCCGCAAAGAGTTGCGGGAGTACCGTCGGACGCCCTCCATCGTCGTGGCGATGGCGATCATTCCGCTGATCTTCCTCGTCCAGCCGCTCGTCGTGGTCTTCGGCTTGCCCGCCTCCTCGTCAGGTCAGCTGGCGCACGCGCACATCCTGCTGTACCTGCTGGGCATCCCGGCGCTCACCCCCGTGCTCATCGCCGCGTACGCGGTGGCGGGCGAACGCCGGCAGGAAACCCTCGAGCCCGTGCTCGCCACGCCGGTGCTCCGGGAAGAGTTTCTGCTGGGCAAGGCGCTGGCCGCGCTCCTCCCTTCGGCGACGGTGGCGTACACGGTCTATGCGATCTTCATCGCCGTCGTCCGGCTCTTCGCGGATCCGGCCGTGGCCTCAGCGCTGCTGCAATGGCCGCAGATCCTCGCCCAGGTGCTCTTCACGCCGCTGATCGCCGCCTGGTCGATCTGGGCCGGCATGGGCATATCCGCGAAATCCAACGACATCAGGGTCGCCCAGCAACTCGGCCTGCTCGCCGGCCTCCCGATGCTCGTGCTGACATCCCTCGTCGCGTTCGACGTGATCCACCCGACGCTCGGCCGCGCCCTCGGCCTCGCGGCGGCACTGCTGCTCCTCGACGCACTCGGCTGGCGCATCGTGTCCCTGGCGTTCAACCGTGAACGGCTCATCACCGGCACTCGCTGACGACATCCGCCGCGGCACACAGAGCAGCGGAGGCGAAATGATCGTCTAGGGGTTCGCCGCGAGGAACAGATAGCCGGCGCACAGGACGAGGTGCAGCCCCGCCTGGAGCAGGGTGGCACGACCGGGCATGACGGTGAGGGTGCCGACGATCGCGGTAAGGGCCAGCAGCACCATCTGGGTGGGGCCGAGGCCGAGCAGCAGTGGGCCCTGAAGCCAGATGGAGGCCACCGCGATGGCGGGGATGGTCAGCCCGATGCTGGCCATGGCCGAGCCGAGGGCGAGGTTGAGGCTGATCTGGGTGCGGCCGCGCCGGGCGTTGCGAGCCGCGGCGAGAGCCTCGGGAAGCAGCACCAGCAGAGCGATCACGACGCCGACGACGGACTGCGGCAGCCTGGCGGTGAGGACGGTCTCCTCGATGGTCTTGGACTCCACTTTGGCCAGGCCGACGACGGCGACGAGTGCGGCCACGAGCAGGCCGAGGCTGACCTGAGCGGCGCGGAGGGACGGAGTCTCCTCGTGCGCGTCGCCGTCACGCCGGTCGGCGACGGCCGGTTGCCGGGCCGGGGGTGAGGCCAGGAAGGAGTCGCGGTGCCGTACGTTCTGGACGAACACGAATAGCGCGTACAGGACCAGGGACACGGCGGCGGCGAACGCCAGTTGTGGCGTGGAGAAGTTCGGGCCGGGGGCGCTGGTGGTGAAGCTCGGCAGCACCAGGCTCAGTGTCGCCAGAGTGATCACCGTGGCCAGTGCGGCGCCTGTGCCCTCGGGGTTGAATTCGGCGACCCGCGCACGCAGGGCGCCGAGCATCAGCGACAGGCCGAGGATGCCGTTGCAAGTGATCATCACGGCGGCGAACACGGTGTCGCGGGCAAGGGAGGAGGTCGAGGCGCCACCGGAGATCATCAAGGCGATGATGAGGCCCACCTCGATGACGGTGACGGCCACGGCCAGGATCAGTGCCCCGAACAGGTCCCCGACGCGCCGGGCGACCACGTCGGCGTGGTGTACCGCGGCCAGCACGGAGGCGGCCAGCAGCACCACGATCACGAGTTCCGCGATGACCGGCAGCGCGCGGTTCCACACTCCGAACAACGTGAGGACCGCGACGACGGGAACGACCCTGGCGGCCACGACCGACGGCGAGCCGGCGATGGCCGCGACAGCCGACGTGATCTTCAAACGGCCTCCACTGCCCCGGCCGTCACCCTCGCGGTGTCCAGGGCGTATCCGCAGGGCCGGCCGCTCGCGTGGGTGACCGGCCCCATGCCGAGCTTTCTTAGCGCGTACCACCCTCATTATCCGTCCATGCCCGGTTACGAGGGCCGACGACCACAGCCGCCGGCATCGCCATCGCACCACCACGGCCTGGCATTACATCCGTGTGAAAGCACTCGGTAACGCTGAATGTGGACCTTGCCATCGCAAATGAATCGCATCGTCGCCGCAGGACAGCCAGATGATCTCCTCGGGCAGCCCGGTGAGCTCGGCGCGGCGGCGGGCGTGAGCGAGGCCGTCGACGGCGCATCGCCGGCCAGGGTGAGCGAGCCGGCTTGGCCGCCGTGGCGGGGCTTGACCCCCTGACCCGACCTGCCGCCGTGTCACGGGGTCCGGAGAGGACCCCGTGACGAGTTGTGGCTGCGCAGGTCGACATCGGATCAAGCGGCGTCGAGGGCTTCGGCGATCTTGCGGGCCATCTCCGCCATGGTGGGGCTGGGCACGCCCTTCTGCGGCCGGGCGGATGCTTCGATGGCGACGATGACGGTACGGCGGAAGTTGTCGGCCTCTGCCGGTGCCTGCTTCTTCAGCAGGCTCATGGCCGCCGTCAGGGCCGGCAGCACCTTGTCGGCGAGTCCAGCGGTGGACTTGCTGTTAAGGCCCTTGGGCGCCTTGACGAGCACGTGCCCGACCAGGCCGGTCGCGGAGACCAGGGCAATGGAGCCTTCGGTGGCGACCTTGTGGGGCGAGCCGGCGGCGCCGGCGGCGGCCATCAGCGAGACGGCGCCCCACGCGGCGGTCCGCAGGGTGAACGTGTCCTGGTCGGTGAGGGTGATGGACATGGTGGTGCTCCTTAAATCTGGTACGAATCCAATTGAACGGACGGCCGCAATCGCTGAACCGTTCATGGCATCCACCATCGCCGACCGCTCTGATACCGGGCCGTTGTCGTGCTGACACGGCCGCTGACACGACACCGCATCAGACCTGATCGCCGCCGGGACCTCTGGCAGGCCTGGCGCGTGATAACCGGGCTGAGCAGGCAGGCCTCGCCTCGCTGATCATCCTGTCTGCCGTCGACCCCCAGCGGTGCGGCCCCGCGTTCGCCAGCGGCTGCGGCAGCCCGCCGATCAGGGCGCTTGGCCAACGGGGGCCGGGATCACGCCGGACTGGACGTCGCCGAGCACCTCGTGCCCACTCGGCCGCGCCGCTCTCCTTGCGATGCTCCTAAAAGTTGCGGAGTGCGCAATGTTCCGATTGTGCGGAAGTTTCCTGTAGCCGTATATTTGGGCCATGGAGGAGTCTCGGCGTGAGCGGAAGAAGCGGCTGACCAGAGAGCGGATCATCGCGGCGGCCCTCAGGCTGTTCGACGAGCAGGGGTACGAGCAGACCACGCTGGCGCAGATCGCCGCGGCGGCGGATGTCGACCCCAAGACGTTCTCCAGCTACTTCCGCGGCAAGGACGAGGTCCTGTTCGTCGACGTGGAGCGCAACTTCGACATGCTGCTCGGGGCGCTCGCGGAACGGCGGCCGCAGGAGGGCCCGGGCGAGTTGCTGGCGAGGATGGTCCAGGAGTACGGCGCCTATCGCCGGCCCCTCGTCCCCTCCAGGAAACCCGAGGAACTGCCGGTGCCGTACCGGCTGGTCCTGAGCACGCCGGCGCTGCAGGCCAAGGCGCTCTACCTGATTGTGGACCTGCAACGGCGGATCACCGACGAGCTGCTGAAGGCGTTCCCCCGGCTGGACCCGATCACCGCGGCGGCGATGACCGGAGCCCTGATGGGCGCCATCCAGCAGGCCACCCTGGCCAGTGTCCAGCTCGGCCGGTCGCAGGACGAGCTGTGGGAGGCCTCCCGGCGCGGCCTGGACATCGCCTTGAACGGCCTGCTTTCTGTGCGGCCGGACTCCGGCGGTCCTTGACGCGTGCCTTGCCGAGCTCGCTTATGCGCCTCCGGGCGTGTTCGAGCGAGTCACCGCCAAGGGCCGGCAGAACCGGCATCCCGCATAGAAGGAAAGGACAACCCCGTCATGACGGAAAGTGTGCGGCGGCTCGCCCGCGACGCACGACGTGCTCTGCGGCAGGGACCCGCGGCGATCGCGCAGCGGCAACGCTCCCGCTTGGCCGACATCGTGGCTCATGCTCGCGCCCACTCGCCGTACTTCCGCGAGTCGTACCGGGGGCTTCCTGAAGGGGTCGACGACCCGGCACTGCTCCCGGTCACCGACAAGAAGACGCTGATGGCCCGCTTCGACGACTGGGTCACCGACCGGGACGTGACGCTCGAGAAGGCCCAGGCGTTCGTGGCCGACCCCGCGCTCGTGGGTGAGTGGTTCCAAGGGCGGTACCTCGTGGTCACCACCTCCGGCACCAGTGGGCTGCGCGGCATCTTCCTGCTGGACAAGCAGGGTGTGGCGGTGGGCACCGCCGTCGGACAGCGCGCCCGCGCCGGGCTGGGGATCGGCGACGCCGTCCGTCTGCTGCGCGGCGGCGGCCGTACCGCGATCGTCTCCGCACCCGGCGGCCACTTCTCCACCGTCGCCACGGCGGCACGGTTCCGCCGGGACCACCCACGGCTCAGCTGGATGCTGAGGGAATTCTCGATTCACCAGCCGCTGCCGGAACTCGCCGCCGAGCTCAACCGGTACAACCCCAGCTCCCTCACCGGCTTCTCGAGCATGCTCGGGCTGCTGGCCGGGGAGCAGGACGCCGGCCGCCTGCGCATCCACCCAGGGATGGTCATCGCCGGTGGTGAGGCGTTGACGGCGGACAACCGCGCCCGGATCTCCACCGCGTTCCACGCCCAGGTCCGCTCCGCCTATGCCGCCACCGAGTGCGGCTTCCTCGCGTACGGCTGCGCGCACAACTGGCTTCACGTCAACAGCGACTGGGCCGTGCTGGAGCCGGTCGACGCCGACTACCGTCCTGTCCCACCAGGTCAGCCGTCGCACACGGTCCTGCTGAGCAACCTCGCCAACCGGGTCCAGCCGATCCTGCGCTACAACCTGGGCGACAACGTCCTGCTGCGTCCCGACCCCTGCCCGTGCGGCAGCCCGCTACCCGCTGTTCAAGTGCAGGGCCGCGCGGCCGAGATACTCGCCTTCCCCACCGACCGCGGCGAGCACATCGGCATCTCTCCCATGGCCTTCGGCACCCTGCTGGACCGCCTTCCCGGCATCGAGCAGTTCCAGCTCGTCCAGACCGCGTCCACCACGCTGCGCGTGCGACTGAAGCCCGCGGAGGGCGCCGACCCCGACCGCGTGTGGCAAACGGTCCGGGACGAGATCGCTCACCTGCTGACCGAGCACAAGGCCGACCACGTCACACTCGAACACGCCGAGGAGCCGCCCGAGCAGTCGGCAGGCGGCAAGTACCGCAGGATCATCCCGCTGGCCACGCCGTGACGGCACGGCTCCCAAGCCGAACCCCGGCCGCGGATCCGTTCGCGACGCCCTGACGCGTCGAGGGCCAGGACCGGGTCCGTGGAGGCGCGGCCTCCGGGCGGATGGGGCCCCCGCCCGACTCGCCAGGGCAGGTCCCCATCCTGCTGCTCACCGCGCGCATTTCGGAGAAGGACATGCTGCTCGGGCTGGACCTCGGGGCCGATGACTGTATGACCAAGCCATACAGCCCAAGGGAGCCGGTCATGCCGACGAGAGCGTGTTGTCGGTGGGCGCCGTTAGGCTCGCGGCGGTTGAGAGCTGGGCGTGCCGTGTTGTCGGCGCGGAGACGGTGTGGCATTGGATGGGTACTCGATGGTTGATCTGTCAGTCGTCTATGACCGGCCATCACAAGTGGTCGCTGATGATGCCGGTCGCTTGACCGTCGCGCTGGCCACGCTGTCGCCGACGATCGGCGGCTTGCCGGTGTTCTTTGACGGGTGGGTCGGCCGGCCGCGGTTGGTCGCGGCGTTGCTGCTGAGTGTCGGTGCGGTGGCGCGTGCCCGATACTTCATGCCGGCGTCGGCCCGTCTGCTCGATCCCGTCCTCACCAGCGGTGACGAGATGCTGCGGATCGAGGCGTTCTCGTCCTGCTGCGGTGTGTACGCGCGGGTCGATCTGCTGGGTGACCATTTGGGCGAGGTTTCGGTCGGCACCGGCACGACGAATGTCGATCTTGGCCAGGAGGTCCGCGACGCGTTGGCCCGAGTGGACGATGCGACGGAGCTGCGACTGTCGGTGGGCAGCGCGGGATTGCGTGTGACGACCAGGGTCGGATCGGCTGTGGAGCGTAAGGTCAAGTTGCCGGTGCGGTGGGTCAAGGGGCTCGGCGAGGCGGCGCTGGCGCAGGTCGGCATGCGCCCGATGGCGCGACTCGGGGCGGTGGGGGCTCGCCGGCTGCTGGACGCGCTGCCGCCGGCGAGCTCCGCGTCGGCGCCGCCCTATGAACTGGTGCCCGCGCAGTCGGGGTTTCGCTTCTCGCAGGCGCCCAGATCTGGTGCCGTATCTGTGGCCGGGCCGTACCGGTTACGCGAGTTGCGGCCGCTGGCTCGCTTCGCGACAGGCATGCGGATCTGGGCCCGGCCCGGCGATGGCGCGCGCAGTTGCGCCTTCGAGCTGGCCGTGCCGGGCGCCCGGGTGTGGTTCGTGCTCAGCCCGGACGTGGCGCGTGGCTTCTCGGGTGAAGGAGCGGCGCTGGACCTGCTCGCTGACGCGCCCACCGTGGCTGAGGCGGTGCAGCTGCGCGGGTACCTCGGGTGGCGGGCGCGGCTCGATGAAAACGAACTCGCAGGGCTTGCCGACACGTCGCCGGAGCGGATCCAGGCGCTGCTCACGGTGCTGGGCAGCCAGGGGCTCGTCGGTCGCGACCTGGCCGCCGACGCGTGGTTTCGCCGGGACCTACCGTTCGCGCAGGAGCTGATACCCAGGCTCGCGCCGCGGGTGGGCAGAGCGGCCACCATCACCCGGGCCGATATCGAGATCCGTGAGCTGCAGTCCGGTGGCCATGAGATCTTCGTACGAAGCGGCGACATCGAACACCGCGTGAACCTCGACGGCGACTCGGCGAGCTGCACGTGCCAGTGGTACACGCGGCACCTTGATTCGCGGGGACCGTGCCGGCACGTGCTCGCCGCCCGCGCTCACCTTGGCGAGGTGTCATGACGACCAACGCGGACCGGCTGCACGAGGTGATCGAACAAGCAGATCGGCACGCCCTCGTCGAGCTGCTCGCTCCGCTCGACGAGGAAACTCGCGCCGGCCTGGCGCCGATCGCCGGGAAGGCGTTCGCGGACGCCAAACGCCGGCACGACGAGCTGCTGTACGGCCACGTGCCCGACGCAAGCGACATGGCCGAAGCCCGCGAGTGGTTCGAACGGATGAAGACGGCGGCGCTGGCCTGGCTCGGCACGGGGGACATCGCCGAGTTTCCTGCGCAGCGCGAGTACAGCCATCCGAAGTGGTATGAGCGCTTCGACTTCGCGCGTGCCTTCGACATCGACGAGCTACACCGTATTCTGCTCGATCGTCGGCCGCCGTGGCTGGCAGCGTTGGCCGCGCAGTACATCACCGACCATCGCTGGGACGCGGCTTGGCGGCTGGTCCTCGATGGTGCGCTGGCCCGCCCGACCGGAGAGGCCTATCTGCTCGGTATGGCCGACCATGCGGCGTGGGGGCCTGAACCCGGTCTGGCGGACATGGTGCTGCGCGACCCGGCACTGTTGACGGTCGACCTTCCGGCGCTGCTGAAGCTGCCCGACGGCTTGTTACGGATCGTCTCGCGGGACATAGTCGCCGGCTCCTCGGCCCGGCGCCAGACGTGGTCGCCCGTCCTCAACGCGCATTTCCCGCCGGGACATCCCATCCGCGACCGGATCCTGGACCAGTTGCTGGAACTGCTGACCGGAGACCTGAACGGACCGGACGCCACCAGGCTGCGCAAGTTCCTCGACAAGCTGGCTGCGACGCCCAGCGAACTCGCGGCGCGGCAGCAGGCGCTGTTCGCCTTGGTCGGCCACCGGATACCAGCGGTGGTCAGCTACTCCGTCCGTGCCCTGGCTCGACTCGGCCGCGCCAACCTCATCCCGCCGACCGAGCTGATCGACGCCGTGGAACCCGCCCTGCTGGCTCCGGCCAAATCGACCGCGACGACTGCGCTCGCCATCGTGGCCTCGGCGCTGCGCCGCGATCCCGGGGTGGAGCGGCGCGCGGTGGAGCGGTTCGCGACCGCCGTTGCCCACCCGCATGCCGAGGTGCAACTGGCCGGGATCGAAGCGGTGGCCCCACACTTGGTGGCGCATCCCGACATTGCGGCGCGCCTCAGTGAACTGCTTCCTGAACTGTCCGCCACCGCCGCGCAGCGCCTGCGCACCGCGCTGCCGCACCAGCCGACCGCCGAACCACCGACGCCGGCTGTCGACCTCGACGACCTCATCCGCCGGTCGGAGAAGGTTCCACCCGAGGTCGCCCACACATGCGGTGTGGATGCGGCGATTGAGGCGGTCCGCCAGGGTAACGAGCCTCCGGCCGTGCAGGTACGACCGGGGGCTGACGCCGGCGCCGCCGAGATACGGCCGGTGTCCGGCGTGGATGAGCTCATCCGGGTGCTCCTGCGCGTGGTGAACGGTCGAGGAGGGATCGTCGACCTTGAGCGCGCGCTCGACGGGTTGGCGAGCATCGGTCCCCGTTGGCCAAGCGATTTCGGCCGGCGGGTCGGGCCGTTGCTGGCACGCGTCAACCAACATTTCGAGCGCGACGCCCCCGACTGGGGTGAGCGGGCAAGCGGCGACATGTGCCTACTGGTGGCGAGTTGGATCGAACCCCAGCGGGGCGCAGGGCCGGCCCACCCGATGACGAGCCCGGGCATCTGGCTGACCAGTCGAATCCGGGAAGTCGCGCTCGGACTTGGCGACCCGGATCCCCGACCACTGCTCGCCCTGCCGACCGACCGACGCGGCTGGATCGACCCGACCATTCTCGTGAAGCGGGCCGGCGCGGGCGGTGGCGAGATCAAACGGCCGATCGACACTGCTGTAGCGCTGGCCCGGCTGGCACCGTCCGGGCGGGCCGCCGCGCTTCACCAGGCCGCCGATTTGCCCGGCCCGCTGGGCCGGGCGGTACGGGCGGCCCTCGGCGGCGACGACGACCCGTCCGAGCTCCCCGACGTGGTCGCCGACGTGATCGGATGGCTACGCGATGAGACGCATGAGAGCCCGCCGCGCCTGTTCGGGGCCGCCGAACGAGACGAGGCACCCCGCGTAACGTCCGAGGAGCTGGCCATCGAGGTCAACGAACAATTGCGGCACATGCCGCCCATAGTGGACGCCAATGGCGAACTCAGCACGGACTTGAGCCAACTGCCCGCCTACCGAGAAATGCGGGTCGCCTACGCATACGAATGCGCGCAACGCTACGCCCCCGACTGGGCCGCCACCCTGTGGCCAGGCGACCACCGATGGCTGTGGCGCGACGCAACCACCACCGCGGTAGGACTGCGACTGCTGCTCGATCCGCACGAGCCCGTACCTCCGGAGGCGCTCGTCGCCATGATCCGGCATGTCAGCCACGAGAAACCAGAGGAACGCACGCTTGCCGTCGACGTCCTCATCCAGACGATCGGCGACGCCAGGGTGACCAGCACCGAACTCGCCCGCTCGCTGCTCACCACCGTCGAAGGCGCGACCGACGTCTCCAGCGCACGCCTCGTCACCCTTCTCCAAGAGACCGCCGCCGCTTCGGCTCTGCACCGTGCCACGGTGCGCGCAGCCCTCATCGACATGCTTCCGACGTGGCTCGACCGGCTTGCCGGTCAGCAGAGGTACGGGCCTCTGGCTCTGCTCGACGAGATGTGCGCCGCCGACGGCACACCCATCACGCAGCCGAAGACATGCGCTCTGCTGAACACACTCGCCACCGGCAGGTCGAAGAGCGCAGCCATCGCCCGTCGGCTCCTCGACCGAAGCCCGGCGGTCAGGCATGTCCGCTCCAACACCAGCGCGTGGCCCGCCGACGCGCTTGCCGCCGCTCTCAACGCACGGATCGAACGCGCCGAACATTGATCAGCCGGCGATGATTCGGGTACGCGTGGAGTCCGCTGTTTCTACTTGGATTCGAGGCGGCCGAGGGTGCTCTCGACCGGTGCCGGCCAGACGGAGTCCTTGAGGCCGAGGGCATCGCGAAGGTAGGCCCACGTGAGCCGCTGGATCAGCGCAACCCGCTCGGGGCTTTCGTCCGTCGTCGCCTTGGCTTCGTAGTCGGAGATGCCGCCCAGCGAGTGCTCTGCTCCGAACAGGGTGAGCAGGCTCTTGCTGCCCGGGCTCAGGTGATACGCGTCGGTGAACCAGTCCGGCCCCCGGACTGACAGTGGGGAGTCGTCCTGGTCGCCGGCGACGACGAGGGCCGGGGTGGTCATGTCCACGAAGCTCGGGCTCATGAAGGGGAAGTGCTCGGCCGCGAACGGGGAAAGGTCGGCTCCGCCCCGGCCGGTCACCGCCAGCAGGACGCCCGCCTTGATCCGCGGGTCGGACATGTCCTCTCCGGGGTTGCCGTCGGCGTCGAGGACTCGCGCCCCCAGCAGCGTGCTCGCCGTCTGGGCGCCCCAGGAGTGCCCGGCCACGGCGATGCGGCTGCGGTCGAGGCGTCCGGCGAGGCCGGGAACGGACGACTCCAGCAGGTCGAGCCGGTCGAGGGTGCGCTTCAGGTCGTCGACCCGGATTCGCCAGATCAGCGGTGTGCGGGGGTCGTCAGGCGGGAGGTTCAGTGTCCGCGAGTCGAGGTGGGTGGGCTGGATGACGACGAAGCCGTGGGAGGCCCAGAAGTCGGCCAGCGGGGCGTAGTTGGTCGCCGATTGGCCGAAGCCGTGCGAGAAGACGATGACGGGCAGTTCGTGGCCGGTCGTGGGTGCGGAGACCCGCACCTGCAGATCGTCGCCGCGATCCGGGGCCGGCAGCGTGAGGGGGTGCACCGATACGACCGGCGTGGGCTCTGGCATTGCGTGCATGGTCGTTCCTTCGTGACTTGGCATGGGCCTGCCGTTCTGGCATGCTGCCAATGCGGAACTTGGTTCCGCTAAAGGAATATACGGAACGCGGTTCCGCTTTTCAAGGGATGTGACAGGGGTAACAGTGGCCGGCACGGGCAGCGGATCGGGTGCCCCGCGAAAGCAGCGGGCTGATTCCCGACGTAACGAGGAGGCGCTACTCAAGGCGGCCGCCGCGGCGTTCGTCACCTCCGGAGTCGATGCGCCTGTACGCGACATCGCCGCCATGGCCGGAGTGGGCGTCGGCACGATCTACCGCCACTTCCCGACGCGGGCCGATCTCATCGTCGCGGTGTACCGGCACCAGGTCGAGGCGTGCGCCGAGGCGGGCCCGGCGCTGCTGGCGGAGAGCGCCACACCGCACGCCGCCCTGGCGAGCTGGATCGACCTCTTCGTCGACTTCCTGGTCACCAAGCACGGACTGGCTGAGGCGATGCGGTCCGACGATGCCGCCTTCCAGACGCTGCACGCCTACTTCCTCGACCGCCTCGTCCCGGTCTGCGCCCAACTGCTCGACGCCGCAGCCACGGCAGGCGAGATCATCCCCGGCGTGGACGCCCTCGTCCTGATGCACGGCATCGGCAATCTCTGCATCGGCGCCGACAGCCCTGGCTACGACGCGCGCCTCATGGTCGGACTCGTCATCGCAGGCTTGCGGCTCCGCTAGCGCACAAGGAAGTACGCGGCGTGCGCCTAGTTGGCGAGGCCGGTTTCGTAGGCGTAGATGACGGCGTGGATGCGGTCGCGGAGCTGGAGCTTGGCGAGGATGCGGCTGACGTGGGTCTTGACGGTGCCTTCGCTGATGATGAGCTGGTCGGCTATTTCATGGTTGGACATGCCCTGGGCGATGAGTGAAAGAACGTCGCGTTCGCGGGACGTCAGGAGGGCCAGGCCTGAGCCGTTCGCCGGGCGCGTTGCCGTGCCGACGAAGTGCTTGACCAGGCGGCTGGTGACCGAGGGCGCGGCGACGTTCTGGCCCGCGGCGACGTTACGGATCGCGGTGACCAGGTCGGCCGCGAGGGTGTCTTTCAGCAGGAACCCCGCGGCTCCCGCGTGCAGGCCCGCGTAGACGTATTCGTCCAGGTCAAAGGTGGTCAGGATGATCACATGTGGGCCGGTCTCCGCGGAGCACAGGCGGCGGGTCGCCTCGATGCCGTCGATCCCGGGCATCCGGACGTCCATGAGGACGACGTCAGGCGTCTCCTGGGCGGCGACCGAAAGCACCGCGAGGCCGTCGGCGGCCTCACCGGCTACGCGGATGTCGTCGGTCTCGTCCAGAATCATGCGGAAGCCGGTGCGGACCAGGGCCTGGTCGTCGGCGATCACGACCCGGATCATGCCGGCACCACCACCGGCAGGACCGTGGTGACCTCGAAGCCGCCGTGGTCGGCCGGTCCCGCCCTGAAGGTCCCGCCCAGTGCGTTCACTCGTTCCGCGATGCCGCGCAGCCCGTTGCCGAAGACCGGTGTCTCCCCGCCCGCGCCGGTGTCCGCGACCCGGATGTGCAAGGTGTCGGCGTTGAAGGACAGGTCCACGCTGCAGCGGCTGCCCGGTGGGGCGTGCTTCAAGGCGTTCGTGAGTGCCTCCTGGACGATCCGGTAGGCGGACAACTCGATGCCCGCGGGCAGTGTGGCGGGCTCGCCGGTGACCGCGAACTCGACCGGGGTTCCGCTGGACCGGACGCTTTCGATCAGGTCGGGGAGCGTGGCCAGGCTGGGCTGGGGAGCGAGCGACGGGTCGGTGCGTACCAGGCCGAGCAGCCGGCGCATCTCGGCCAGCGAGGCTCTTCCCGTCGAGATCACATTGGCCAGCGCGACCTCGCTGCGTTCCGGATGCCGGTGCAGAGCCGCCTGCGCCCCTTGGGCCTGGACGACCATCACGGAAAGGCCGTGCGCGACGACGTCATGGAGTTCGCGTGTGATTCGTCCGCGTTCGGTCGCGACGGCCAGGGCCGTCCGCTGCTCCTGCTCGCGTTCCAGGTCGGCCGCCCGCGCCTGCAGGACGGCCAGGTGGAAACGGCGGGTCCGGGCGTTGTCACCCGCGGCCCAGGCGATGCCCAGCAGCAGCGCCGGAACTACCGCATACGACAGAACCTGCCACAGCACGTCCGGCAGCGGGTCCGCCAGAGCAGGTTTGTCGGCAGGGATCTTCGCCGGGTTGGTCTTCGCCAGGAGGGTGAGTATTGGGGTGTCAATGAGAGGGCCGACCAGGCCGATGCCGACCAGCCCGGCTTCGAGGGTGACGAGCACCGCCAGCGACAGCCGGCGAGTACCGGCGGCACTCGCCAGCGCGTACAGAACGACCAGAACGACCAGGTCGAGGGGCAGCAGATCGCTGCCGAGCAGCGCCTTGGGACTCGGCGAGACCAGCATCATCGCCGGCCAGCCAAGAAGGTGCGAGGCCACGCACGCCGTGGCGAGCAGCATCGCCGCCAGCGGCCACCGGTGCCGGGCGAAGACGGCCGCGACCGCGAGCAGGGCCGCCAGCCACCAGCAGACAATCTGCAGTCTCCAGTCGTCCACCGACCCGTAGACGTTGATCATCTTGCGCTGCGCCGGCGTGTCGAAGAATGGGTCGGCGCCCAGCAGCGCACTGGTCACGGCCAGCACGATGACCATGGCGCAGTCGCCCAGGAACGTGCGCATGGCGGCAGGGTATCCGCGCCGGGATGAAAAGCGGATCTGTCGTGAGATATACATCCGGGTCCGCCGGACGGCAGACGCGGCGGCCTGGGCGGCACGTCCAACCTGGGGAGCATGAAACGCATCCTTGCCTGTACGGCCCTGACCCTGGTGTGCATCACCGGGTGCTCGGCCGCCGGCGGCGACGACACGCCGTCCCCCTCGCCCAGCCAGAACAACGTCCAGCGCTTGATGACGATCGGAAAGAGAATGGCCCAGTGCGCCCGGGCCCACGGCCACCCGAACTTCCCCGACCCGGTCGTGAACCCCGAGGGCGACGACATCGACTTCAACCTTCCCGGTGGAAACGGCGATGTGAAGACCGTGTTCCGCTCGCTGGAGGGCTTCCCCGAGTGCAAGTCACTCCTCAACCAGCTGTCGGACGCATCCCCACCCAGGCAGCGCAGGCCGCCCCGAGTGGGGGACCCGGGTCCGAAGGACGTGCCCGCCCTGCGGAACTTCGCGAAATGCATACGCCAGCACGGAATTCCGGAGTGGCCCGATCCCAAGGCCGACGGGACCTTCCCGCTGTCCGGGACGCCGCTGCAGGCCGAGGGCAAATCGAACCGCATCAGGACCGCCGCAATCGCGTGCGAGCAGTTCTGGTCCGGCAGGATCGGTGTCTCATGAGGACCGCGCGCGTGCTCGTTGTCGTCGTCGCGGTCGCGGCGGCCGGGACCGGCGCCTGGGCGATCACCCGCCAGGGTCCTGCCGCTCCCAAGGTGAGCGGATCGCCGGTGGCCGTCACGTCCGTGACGGTCGGCCGGGGTGACATCGTCGCCCGGATACCGCTCGGAGGGACCCTCGGCTTCGACGGGTCGTTCACGATCGTCAGCCAGCTCCCGCCGGGAGTGATCACTTCGGTTCCCGCACCGGGCGCGGTGATCAAGCGCGGCGGCCGCCTGTTCGCCGTCGGGGCGGCGTCCACGGTGCTGCTGTATGGCCGGACACCCGCCTACCGGGCTTTCGCTCTGGGCATGACCGACGGCGCCGACGTCAAGCAACTCGAACGCAACCTGGCCGCGCTGGGCATGGAGCCGGGGACCGTGGACCGGCATTTCTCCGCCTCCACCGCGGCGGCCGTGCGGCGCTGGCAGAAGGCGCGCGGCCTGCCCTACGCGTCCCGGACAGGACGACTGGAGCCCGGCGACGTGATCTTCCTGCCGGGGGCTGTGCGGGTCACGCAGATCCACAGCCCCGCGGGTGCTCTGGCCGGGCCGGGCGCTCAGGTGCTCGTGGTGAGCTCCACGACGAAGGTCGTCCGGGTCTCCCTGACGACCGATCGGCGGTCGCAGGTGCATGTGGGAGACCGGGTCAGCGTCTCGCTTTACGGATCTTCACACACCTATGACGGGCGGATCCGTTCCATCGGGAAAGTGGCGACCACGCCGCCTCAGCAGCAGCAGGGGCCGCAGGGTAGTGAGGGCCCGGCCACCATCCCGCTGACGATCAGCCTGGTCAAGCCGGGTAGAGAACTCGCCCAACTCGACCAGGCTCCGGTCAACGTCGACGTGATCAGCGAGCGGCGGCGGAACGTGCTGACCGTCCCCGTCACCGCCCTGCTGGCCGGCTCCAACGGCGGCTACCAGGTCGCGGTGCTGGACGGTACCGCCCGCAGACTCGTCCAGGTCGTGCCCGGGCTCTACGACGACCAGTCGGGAACCGTCGAGGTGACCGGCATCGAGGAGGGTGCCAAGGTGGAGGTGCCCGTCTCATGAACCGCCCCATGAACGATCTCATGAACGATCTCATGAACAGCCCCATGAACGATGTGGTGCTGTCCTTCGAGGGCGCGGTGAAGACCTATCCGGGGACGCCTCCCGTCGAGTCGCTGCGCGGGGTGGACCTGACCGTACGGGCCGGGGAGATGGTCGCGGTCCTTGGCCCGTCCGGATCGGGAAAGACCACGCTGCTCAACCTTGCCGCCGGGCTCGACCGTCCTACCGCGGGGTCGGTCCACCTGGCCGGGGAGCGCATCGAGACACTGTCGGACCGGCGGCTGTCGGGGCTGCGCGCCCACACGATCGGCGTCGTCTTCCAGCAGTTCTTCCTGCTGGACCATCTCACGGCCCTCGACAACGTCGCCGGCGGCCTGCTCTACCGCGGCCTGCCGCCGCGCCGTCGCCGTAACGCCGCCATGGACGCGCTCGAGCGCGTCGGCCTGTCCCACCGGGTCGGCCATCTGACCCGCCTGCTTTCCGGCGGCGAACGCCAGCGGGTCGCCATCGCCCGCGCCCTGGTCGGTCGTCCCGCCCTGGTGCTGGCCGACGAGCCCACCGGCAACCTCGACTCGGCCAACGGCGACCAGATCCTCACCCTGCTCCGCGATCTCAACGCCGACGGCGTCACCTTGCTCGTGATCACCCACGATCCGCATGTCGCGGCCGCCTGTACCCGCCGCATCCAGATCCACGACGGCCGGATCGGCGGTGAGTCATGACCACGCCCGTCTCCCGGCTGCGCGCCGGTGATCTGGTGCCGCTGGCCACGGTCGGGCTGCGCAGCCGCAGGACGCGGACCGCGCTGTCGACGCTCGGCATCGCCATCGGCATCGCCGCGACCGTGGCGGTGCTGGGCATCACCCGCTCCAGCCAGTCCGAACTGCTCGACCGGATCGACCGTCTTGGCACCAACCTGCTGACCGTGGCCGAACTCGGCGGCAACGAGGAGCCGCTGCCGCCGAACGCGCGCACGAGCATCGCCCGCACCGACGGCGTCGAACGCGTCACCGCCACCGCCCAACTCCACGACACCGGCGTCTACCGCAACGATCGCATCCCCGCCGGGCAGTCGGGCGGGATGGAGGTCCGGGTCACCGAGACGACGCTGCTGTCCACCCTGGACGGCCACCTCGCAGCTGGGAGGTTCCTCACCCCGGCCACCAGCGGCTACCCGGTCGTGGTGCTCGGCCACGGGGCCGCCGAGACGTTGGGCATCGCCCACCTCGACCCGGCCACCCGCGTCTGGCTCGGCGACCGATGGTTCACCGTCGCGGGCATCCTGCAACCCGTCGAACTCGCCCCCGAGATCGACCGGTCCGCGCTCATCGGCACCGGCATCGCCGCCTCACTCGGCTACACCGGCCACCCCACCCTCCTCTACCTGCGCGCGGCCACCGAACACGTCACGAAAACCGCAGGCCTGCTGGCCCGTGCCGTCAACCCCCAGTTCCCCCAGGAAGTCGCGGTCACCCGCCCGTCCGACGCGCTCGAATCCCGCTTACTCGTCGCCGACTCCACCACATCCCTCCTCCTCGGCCTCGGCACCGTCGCCCTGCTCGTCGGCGGCATCGGCATCGCGAACGTCATGGTCATCTCCGTACTCGAACGCCGCACCGAGATCGGCCTACGCCGCGCCCTCGGTGCCACCCGCCCGCACATCGCCACCCAGTTCCTGCTCGAATCGCTGCTCCTAGCCGTGCTCGGCGGCCTCACCGGGACGGTCCTCGGCTCGGTCGCGACCTACATCACCGCGATCAACCACCACTGGCAGCCGCTCATCCCGCCCACAGGCATCGCCGCCGGCCTCGGAGCCGCTGTGCTGATCGGCGCGCTCGCGGGCCTCTACCCGGCCACGCGAGCCGCCCGCCTCGCCCCGACCGACGCACTGCGCTCCGCCTGAGCCATCGGCTCCCTGACCAGACCTGACAAGGTCCGGCCAGGGAGCTGCTTCGCAGGTGGGGTGCGCTGGTCGACCAGACACCGCCGGCATCGGGGCGTACGCGAGAATCTCCTCGGACGTCCTCTTCTGCCGCTGGCCGAGCGCTCGCCCTGCACCTGGAATCGGTTCGCGTGCGGCCCGTGTTCGCCCGCGCCGCGAGTGACAATGTGAGATCGCTCAAGGTGCTGCAGAAGGCAGGATTCGCGGTCATAGGCACGGAGATCTCGTACGCCGACGGGCGAAATAAGGAGATCGAGGAAACAATCCTGCGCCTCGACGGGCCCGCGAAGACCGCGCCATCCGATGCGTCGAGCGGAGAGAGGCAGGCTCACTGATCTCGGCAAGAGAGCGCTGTCGACGGCAAATGAGTGTGTTCCTCTGAAACCATCTCTCGTGTGGATCGCGCCGACTACGAGGACGTCGCTGGGGTTCTGCGCAGCCTCCTCATCCGACTGGATGATCGTCTCCCGGGCAAGGGCCTCAACTTGATCGCTGAGTTCATCGACGCGAACGAACTGGGCCTTGCCCTCGAACAGATGGCCGACGTGCTCTCCGAGGAGGAGCTGCCATTGACGGCAGGCGAGCGCGCCGACATGCTCGCACTCGTCGACCGGATGCAGATGGGCGACCGGGTTCCTCGAGCCCTGTCGTTCTGTCCCGACCGGTGACGCGTTCAAGGGATCTCGCAAGTCCGTAACTGGACGCTCGATCTTCTCGGCCTGGGGGTAGTGATGTCGGTCGTGCTTGGGCCCTACCCACTGTGTCCAGCCTGCCGGAAGACGAACGGCGGACTGATCGCCGTCAGGCACCGCCAGGTTCATCTCCGAGCGCACGGCAAAGAGGCGTGTGTGGATCGAGGCATTGCCGGACTGCTGGCCAGCCTGTGGGCTGTGTGCGACACGCGGAGCTGTTGCGAGAACGAAGGCGGACGCGCATACGTGGTGCCGACCGCCGTTAGCCGCGACGCGGCAACACAATTGCTGTCCAACCTCGGGCTCCACCCCACGGTCGTGGACGGCATCGTCTATTTCCGGATGTCGGACTCATTCCGCCTGGACGATGTGGCGCAGGTACGACGAAGGCTCCAACGACCAACCGGCATACAAGTGACCTGGCGGGTGAACGACAGCGGCGTGTTCGAGCGGGACGGATCAGTCGACGATTCGGATGCGCTGGATACCGGGATCTGACGAGCGTGCTCTTCTGGCGGCGATCCGGTGCGACACGCGCCGTCACGACGTGCAGTGTTGACCGACGTCCGGACATGCCGCCCGGCGCGCGCTGTCCGCCGGAGCTCTGGAACAGTCCGTACTGGCCGTCGCCAGTGCCCGTTCGAGCGGTGCCAGGGCGCACGACATCGCTCAATGAGCGCGCCCTTGGTCTGTCCTCTTGGTGTCTTCCGGTCCATGCCTCAATCCGTTGCCGGTGACCGCGCTGGTTCCATCTGTCGGACTACGCTGCGCCTCGTGGACCTGTCCCAGCTCGAGCCCGGCACGGTGTTCCGGTTTTCGCACGACGAGCGTCCCCTCCGGGTGCTCGTCCACGACACCAACATCGTCATGTATGACTGCTGGTGGCCGCATCGCGACGGCTGGGGCCTCGCGGACCTGGAGCAGATCAAGCGCAAACGGATCACGTATTACGTGACCACCGCCTCAACGGTCGCCGATCAGGCGGCCCTTGTCCGATCGGATCCGTTGTCGGAGGACGAACGCGCGGTCCACCGGCCCGATCTGCCCTTCGTCGCCGTACAGGCTACGGACCTGACGTGGTCTTCTGGCGATCCGGCGAGGCTTGTCGCGGCCAACTCCCGGCTGCAGGTGCCGCAGCTGTACCTGTTGCCTTTCGGGCCGGCTGGAGGCACCAAGCCGGGGATCCGAGTCAGCGCCGACAACGGCTCGTTCTTCACCACCGATGAACTTCTGCGCAAAGCCCGAGCCGTCCAGGCCGAACACCTCAACAAGGCGACAGCGGTGGATGGGATAGGGATCTATCGTTCCGGACTGCAGCGTGGCCTGCCAGCCTTCTACCTGTGGGGAGCCGAGAGCCGACTGAGCGGCACCCGCCACTGACGAGGCACCCGCTCATGCCGCGATCCGCGCCCTCTCATACCGCCGAGCAGGCGTCGTTCCCTACGTGGGAGGACATCCGACTCTGCCGATCACAGCGCACGTGATCAAGAGGGCTGTGGCGTCGCCGTCCTACGGGCACCGGCCCTGGGATGCCGGCCACGTCCGGTCAGAAGCCGGTTGTCGCTGAATGGGAAGCCGCGTGCGGTGGGCTTGGCTGGGGCGGCCGGTGGCCAGATGGGGTGTCTCCGAGCGTTGACGCGACGCTACGATGAACGCCGGTGCAACCGCCGATCCTGGCGTCCTCGTCCGCGTCTTCCCCCGGAGGCCCCGTGCCCGCGAGCGATATCAGCCAGCCGCCGGGAGATCCCCGACTGGACACCACCACCGTCTCGGTTGCGCGTCGGTGGAACTACTGGCTCGGCGGGAAGGACCACTTTCCAGTCGATCGGGAGTCGGGTGACCGGATCGCCCAGGCGTACCCTGCGATCCGCAGCACCGCCCGTGAGGGCCGCGCCTTCCACAGCCGGGCCATCCGGCACCTCGTCGGAGAGGCCGGCATCCGGCAGGTCCTCGACATCGGCACCGGTCTGCCCGCACCCGACAACACGCACGAGGTTGCCCAGGCCATCGCCCCCGAGTCCCGCGTGGTCTACGTGGACAACGACCCGATGGTCCTCGCCCACGCGCGAGCGCTCATGGTCGGATCGGCCGAAGGCGCCACCAGCTACATCGACGCTGACCTGCGGACCCCGGCCGCCATCCTCGCCGCCCCAGAACTGGCTGCGACGCTGGACCTGCGCAAGCCGGTAGCGATCCTCCTCGTCGCGGTGCTGCATTTCATCCACGACGACGACCAGGCGCGGCACGTGGTAGCGGACCTGCTCGACGCGGTTGCGCCAGGCAGCTACCTCGTGGCGACGAACGTGACCAAAGACTTCCTCGAACCGCAGGCCGCCGCGGTGTTCGACGCGATGCTCGCCGCCGGGCACGTCGACACCCGGCCCCGCGACCGGGACACCTTCGCCCGGTTCTTCAGCGGTCTGGATCTGGTCGAACCGGGGGTCGTGCCGATCAGCGAGTGGCGGCCGGACCACGACCAGCATCCCCTCCCAGCCGAGGTGTCCATGTACGGCGCAGTCGCCCGGGTGTAGCAATCAAGCCGTCCGCCTGGTGCCGCTACGGCTGTGCGGGTGCCCTCTTCCGGACCGCCTGCACGCCGCTGCCGGCCAGCACGTACAGGATTGACAGCCCGCTCAGGCCCATGATGCCGAGGCCGGCGTTCTTCACCAGGTTGGACAGGCGCTCGTTCTCGGCCTTCTCCTGGTAGTAGTCGTTGGTCCGCGTCGCGCCATTGGTGACGTGCTCGCACGTGTCACTGGTCGTCATGACGCGATCGCCGCAGCGCAGTTCGTCGCCCTGCCCAATTCCGCCGAACGCGTAGACGCCCCAGCCGAGCAGCACACAGATCAAGGGCAGGACGAGACGGCCGATCAGTGTTTTCACGGCGATCACCCTACTTCGACCGCGCGTTCGGCTGCCCTGCCGTCGAACGGGGCGTCTGCGTCTCCAGCGGCGTCATCGCAGGGGTTTCCGGAGAATGTAGTTGAAGCCGAACTCCGTCTCGCTCGTGCGCACGTCGACGTAACCCAGCCGCTGGTAGAACCCATGCCCGGTCACGCTGGCGCCGGTTTCCATGTAGTCGTACCCCTCGGCTGCAGCCAGCGCCTCGATGTGGCGCATCAACCGCCGTCCGACACCCTGACCGATCGCCCGGGGATGGACGAACATCGTGAAGACCTTGTTGCCATCGCGGGAGACGGTGCCCGCGATCCCCGCCCGCTCGGCGACGAACATCTGCCGCTCGTCGGCGAGCTGCACGATCCGCTCGGCGGAGAAGTGTGCGCACATGCGCTCGATGATCTCTTCCGGGTAATCGCGACTGTTGAGTTCGCGCAGGCACCGCTCGATGACGTCGGCCACGGCCGGACCGTCGCCGGATCGGAACAACCGGATCTCCAGCACCTCCGCATTCTGCCTCAGGTGCATCGTCCCGGCCTGGGCGGTGGCCGGCGGTGTCGCCGCCACCGTCGCGATCGGCGGCCTGGCCGGCCTGTACCCGGCGATCCGCGCCTACCGCCTCTCGCCCACGGAGGCGCTCGCCACGCCATAGCCCGGGGTTCAGGGCCGCCCGCCACGCCAGGCGGCCCTGAACCCCTGTACCGGCCGTGTCAGGTCCAGGTGGACGCGCGGCTCACCTTCAGCCCGGCCCGTTCGCCGATCCTCAGGCCGCACCTTCAGAAGGAGAGGCGCAGCCGATCGGGAAGCGGTCGCTGACAACCCTGGAATGCTGCGCTTGTCGAAAATTTCATCCGGCCAGGTGAGGGCTCTGGGGTCGGTTTGCCGAGTCCACGGCGTGATTGCTCTGGCTGAGGGAGGGGAATGGGCGCCGTGCCGACCGTGGTGCGGCCCAGGGCGCACATAGGAGGAGAGAAATATGATCAATTCGGCTCCAGATCGTTCCGCATTCCATCTCGCGGTGCCGGTCGACGACCTGCAGGCAGCGAGGGAGTTCTACGGCGGTGTGCTCGGGCTGGAGGAGGGGCGGTCCGCGCAGAATTGGATCGACTGGAACCTCTACGGTCACCAGTTCGTCACCCACGTAACCAAGGGTGCCGGTGGCGAGGTGGGACACAGTTCGGTGGATGGGCACGAGGTTCCCGTCCCGCATTTCGGGGTGGTGCTGACCATCGAACAGTTCCATACCCTGGCGGACCGTCTCAAGGCGGCCGACACCGAGTTCGTGATCGAGCCGTACCTGCGGTTCGAAGGGCAGCCGGGGGAGCAGTGGACCATGTTCCTTCGCGACCCTGCCGGCAATGCGCTGGAGTTCAAAGCGTTCCGTGACATCTCGCACCTATTCGCCAAGTAGCGTCCCGACACGCACGAAGGACGGAGGGGCTGTGCGACTACGGTCTGCGCGCCGCGTTCGGGTTGGCGACGACGCTCGCTCATGCGGGCCGAGGTGAGCGCGGTATCCGCGGTGGGCAGCCGTATGAGAGAGCTACCCCGCCGGTCACCTCGACCAAGCCTGGCCGGGCTGCGGTCGTGCCGCCAGTTAACAAGTAGCCGGCGAGCAGGCGCCGCCCGTCGGTACTGGGGCAGCCGGCACTCATACGATCATGCGGTGACGTCGTCAGAAGGTTCCCGGACTGCCTTGGCTGAAGTGTTGCGCGAGATCGCTGGTCGGTCGGGGTGCCACGTGGTCCCCGGTGGTGGGTCTGCCGTCGTGTCCGGCAATGTCGTGCTTCCCGAAGATCTGCGGCAACTGTACGAGCTGTGCGGTGGGGCGCTCCTGTTCGAAGACGCCCCTTTCCCACGGCGCGTGTGTGGGCCTGGTGATTTCGTGCCCGCCAGTCCGCGGTTGCTGACGCCGGAGGTCGCTCAGCAGGTGGCAGAGGAGGATCCCGCAGATTTGACGAACAACTGCTACGTGATCGTGGACGGGGGCGAGGGGCTGTCGACCGAGCCGCATGTGGTGATGGACCTGTCGCCCGAGCGAGCGGGACGCTGCTATGCCGCAGCGTGGGACACGTATGGCGTGGTCGGTGAGATGCCGGTCCTCGCGACGACGGTCGTCGAGTTGCTTCAAGTGCTCCTGGCTGACGGTGGCAACGAGGCGCTGCCAGCGGCAGTATCCGACGGCGACGCCTACGAGTTCTGACCCCCGCCCGCTCCTGGTGCCTGTCGGTAAGTCCAGCGCATCCTCATCTGCCGCGAGTCGCACGCCCGGCACGGCTCCGGGTTGATCATGTCAACCATCAACCGAAGCAGGACAGTTCGTCGGGCAACCCGGGACCGCGTCGCGGGGTCAGCCTGCGACCGCCACCAGGCGTGTGATCTCCTCTGCGACCAGGGCGCAGGCGTCCGCCGCGGGATCGATCAACGGGAAGTGGCCGGCCTCGGCGACCTGGGTGAGGCGAACCGTCTCGCCCGCGTCGGCTGCCGCGCGGACGAAGGATTCGGCGACCTCGGCCGGGACGACGATGTCGGCGTCACCCTGGACGACGGTGCTGGGGACGCCGGTGGGCAGCAGCGCCGCGGGATCCGCGGACGGGCGCCGCTCCTCGAACCGGTCGGGCCCGCCGAGGAACTGGAGCGCGGCTCCGGAGCACACGGACAGTTCGCCGGCCTTGAGGAAATCGGCGATCGGCGCGAGCGCGACGACCCCGCCTAAGGACGGTCCGGGACGCCGCCAGGGCGAGCCGTCCGGCAGCCTGTGGCGGGCCGCCGCCCACAGCGCGAGATGCCCGCCGGCCGAATGCCCGACCACGATCGGCCGGCGCGGGTCCGCCTGTGGGAGCGCGTCCGCCACGAGGCCGGGGAGCGCGTCCATGGCCGCGGCCACGTCGTCCAAGGTCTGCGGCCAGCGTCCCGCCGCCCCCGGTTCGGCGCCGCCCCGCCGGTACTCGACCGAGGCGACCGCGAAAGCCCGTCCCGCGAGGAAGGCCGCGAGGGGCGCGATGTGCCGCCTGTCGTAGGCGGCGCGCCAGGCGCCTCCGTGCAGGACGACGACGAGGGGAGCCTTCGCCCCGCCGAGGTCCACGCGGGGCGCGTAGAAATCGACGACCTGATCGGGGTGGTCGCCGTAGGAGGCGGTGGCGTCCGGTTCGACGAAGGGATGGGAGAAGGCCGACTCCTGCTCGGCGGCGTCTTGCGCCGCGGCGTCCTCGGACACCGCCGGCGTTCCCGCTACGGCCATGCGCGCGATTCCTCCTTCGCTTCGGGGGTGTGGACCACGACGTGTCGCGCCGAAAGTCAACGGGACGAGATCACCTCGGCCAGCACCCGCGCCGCCCGCTCGGCGTCCGCGAACGACACGTACAGAGGCGTGAAGCCGAAGCGCAGCACGTCGGGATGCCGGAAGTCGCCGACGACCCCGCGGGCGATCAGCGCGCCCATCACCTCGCCCGCGTCGGCGCAGCGCAGCGCGACCTGGCTGCCCCGGTCCGTGTGCGGGACGGGGGTGATCGACTCGACTCGTCCCGCGGGCAGGTACGCCTCGACGCACTCCAGGAAGAAGTCGGTCAGGGCGAGGCTCTTGTCCCGCACGGCCTCGATCGGCACCCCGTCCCACACTTCGAGGGCCGCCTCCAGAGCGAGCATCGAGAGGATGTCGGGGGTGCCCACCCGGGCGCGCAGCGCGCCGTCCGCGGCCTCGTACCGCGGCGACATGCCGAAGGGGTCCCGGTGGGAGTTCCACCCGGGGAGCGGCGAGTCGAAGCCGGCCTGCAGGTCCCGGCGCACGTACAGGAAGGCGGGGGAGCCGGGACCTCCGTTGAGGTACTTGTAGGTGCAGCCGACCGCGAGGTCGACGCCGTGCGCGTCGAGCCCCACCGGCAGCGCGCCCGCGCTGTGGCACAGGTCCCACACCACCAGGGCGCCCGCGGCGTGCGCGGCGGCCGTCAGACCGGGCAGATCATGCAGCCGCCCGCTGCGGTAGTCGACGTGGTTGACGAGTGCGGCGGCGGTGCGAGGGCCGAGGGCCGTCCGGAGTTGGCCCGGGTCGACGGGTACCAGGCGGCGGCCCGTCATCCGCGCGGCGGACTCCGCGATGTAGCCGTCGGTGGGGAACGTCGTCGCGTCGACGACGATCTCGTCGCGTTCCGCGTCGGCCATCCGCACCGCGCCCACCAGGGCCTTGAAGATGTTCACGCTGGTGGAGTCGCCGACCACGACCTGGCCGGAGGCCGCGCCGACCAGCGGGGCGATGCGGTCGCCGATCCGTTCCGGCGCCGTCCACCACCCGGACTCTGTCCAGGACCTGATGCGCAGGCGTCCCCACTCCCTGGCCACCACGTCGGCCATCCGGGTGGGCACGGTGGCGGGCAGCGCGCCCAGCGAGTTGCCGTCCAGATAGACGGTGTCGTCCTCGTCGAGGACGAACTCGGCGCGCTTGCCGCGCAGAGCGTCCGCTTCGTCGAGTTTGCTGGCCTTCTCCGGGAGGTTCATGAGATGTACGTGATCAGACATGACTGCGTGCCGTCCACAACTCGGGGAACACGTTCTTCGCGGCTCTCTTCTCGAGCCAGGCCACGCCGGCCGAACCGCCGGTTCCGGTCTTGGCGCCCATCGCGCGCCGGGTCGCGACGAGATGGTCGTTGCGCCAGCGCCACACCAGCTCGCCGACGTCCGTCAGCGCCTCGCCGAGCCGTGCCAGGTCGGCGTCCCGGTCGCCGGAGTAGATCTCCGCCCATGCCGCCTCGACCTCGGCCGAAGGCTCGTACCGCTGGGACAGATCCCTTTTCAGCACGGCTCGCGGTAAGGCGTGACCGCGCCGCGCGAGGAGGTGCAGCACCTCGTCGTACAGGCTCGGCTCGAGCAGCGCCTTCTCCAGCTCCGCGTGGACACGCGGCGCCCCTCGGTGCGGCACCAGCATGGACGACGACTTCTCGCCGAGCAGGAACTCCAGTCGCCGGTACATCGCGGACTGGAAGCCGGAGCCTTCACCGAGCGCGCCCCGGTACGCGTTGAACTGGCCGGGGGTGAGCTGTGACAGCGGCCGCCAGGAGGCGTTCAGCGCCTCCAGTTCGCGCACACTGCGCTTGAGCGCGTCCATCGCGACGGGCATCCGGTCCTCGCGCAGCGCGCGGCAGGCGGTCTCCCACTCGTGGACGATCACGGTGAACCACAGCTCCATGACCTGGGTGGTGACCAGGAAGACCATCTCGCCGGGGTCGTCGGAGAGGGGGTGCTGCAGATGGGTGAGGACATCCGCCTGGACATAGTCCTCGTACGGAGTCGTGCCCGTGAAGTCGAGGTTCGGGGACTCCGAACCGACGCCGGCTTCTCGGGACGGGGGGCGATGCGGCATCGCGGTCTCCTCGAGACGTGTTACCGGGTAGCGGTCCGCTCCCTTCCTCTCGGCACTGGAGCCCCGGTCCCCTCGGGTCCGGCCATCGCGGGACGGCCGAGAACCCATCAGGCATGATGCGGGATTTTGTCCTGATATGGCAAGCGCGGTGAACGGGCCTCTGAGTGATTCCGTTCACTCCCTCTTCCTCAGGCGTTGCCGGATGATCCGCCGTGCGCTTCGCAGAGCCGTCGATACCGTGACGATCGTCGCGAGAGGCGATCTAGGTGAGATTCTCGGGATCTCAGCGACTCCGTGGCCTTGAGACGGCTTCCGAGATCGTGGAGATCCACATGTGCGACGACGCCCCGGCGTGCGCAACCCGTCGACGAAGGCGACCGGTCTGACCACGGTCGGCCTGCAGTGGCTGCTCGGAGGTTACGAGTACGGCGGCAAGCTGGACCAGGTCCTGCACGGCTGGGTCGAGTCCGGTACGTCGGCGGGGCCACCGCACCACGCTGTGCGGTGGCCCCCCGGTGGGACCGTCAGGCCGGAATGGACCACTTCTGGTTGGCGGCACCGGTGCAGGTCCAGATCTGCGCCTTGGTGAAGTCCGCTGAGGAGTTGCCCGTCAGGTCCAGGCACTTGTTCGAGTTCGGATTCACCAGGTCGCGGCCGCTGGTGTAGACCCACTGCTGCGCCGCCGTGCCGTTGCAGTCGTACAACTGAACCTTGGCGCCGTTCGTGGTGCCGGCCCCGGCGACGTCCATGCACTTGCCCGCGGTCCGGATCGTCGCGTCACCCGGAAGGGTCCACTGCTGGGTGGCCGAACCGACGCACGCGTACAGGTCGACAGCCGTGCCGTTGGCGGAGTTGCCGCCGGCCGCGCCGATGCACTTACCGGCGAGGCCGGTGATCTGTCCGGTCGCCCCGCCGGGTGTCGTCCCGCCGCCGTTGGAGCTCACGAACTTCCACGACACATTGATCACGCCGGGGGTCGTCGCGGGATCCGTCGACGCCAACTGCGCGAACGCCGCCTGGCTGAGGTCGATGTGCGTCGCGTCGCAGGACGGGCACTGATCCTTGACGGGCACGGTGATCGTCTTGCCGTTGTAGGTCACCTGCACGGAAATGCCGCTGCACAGGGGATCGTTGTTCGGGTTGGCGGTGGTCCACCACTGGCGGGAGACGGCGACCAGGTTTTCCCTTGCCGCGTCGATCTGGGAGCCGCACGCTCCGTATCCGGCGTCGTTGTAGTAGGTCGCCTTGCCGGTCATGTTCTGGCCGATCGGGATCCCGGCGGCCGCGACCGCCGGCGCCACGAGGCGGTCCGCGGTGGCGCCTGCCGGGCCGACACCCAGGGTGAGTGTGATGGCAAGAGTGGCGAGGACGGCGAGGACGGCGGTTGTGACTCGACGCACGAGTCGTCTCCTTCTGTCTCCAGGCCCGGGCGGGGTGTGCTCGGGTCCAGGGGGATGAGCCACAAGGACAGTCGCAAGACAGAACGAATGACGAAATGTCATGATCTACTGACAAGAAACGGGCGGTGTCGTCTACACGTGCCGCTTACATCCGGCGAAAGGCCGGAGGCCAGGTTCGACGCCGCGGGTGCGCCGGGCCGCCTCGGCAGGGGCCGGGAAACGCCGGTTGAAGATCTTGTTACCGGCCGGAGACGAGGCGGTCGCCCTGCTCAGGAGCCGGGAGGACGGGTCGCGCGGAAACCCGGCGCCCACATCGACAGGATGTGACCGATCGAGGGGTCGGCCCTCCCCTGGAGCACGTCGAGATAGGTCTGCACCGCGGCATCGGGACCCGGGCGGCGATCGATCCGGAACCACGGCGCGGATGCCGCGCGGAACCCCTGCCACGCGACCTCGATACGGTCCTCCAGGTCGCCGAGTCCCCATTCGCGGGCGCGTCGGCGGATCTGGTCGGCGGCGAAGAAGAACAACGGGGTCGGCCCGTGAAGGGCGTCGCCGGGCTCCCTTCCGAGGTCTCCATGCGTGGCCCCGACGATGACGCGGGCCCTGAGCCGGTCCGCGTATCTGTCGTGCACCTGCCGCTGTAAGCGAGCATTGCCGGCGAGATCGACCAAGGCCGTGTCCGTGTCGGGCAGACCGGCGAGGGCGTCATAGGCGACCACGGAGTCGTAGACACCGAGCCCCGTCACGAAGGCGAGGTTGGCGGGCGAGGTGAGGCCGACGACGGTTACCCCTGGTCGCTTCCGCAGCAGGAAGGCGGCGCCGATCGCCGTCTTGCTCGACGCGCTGGACAGCACGACCGCGTCGGCGCCGAAACACCGGTGCTCGCCGAGCAGATCGTCGATGAGGAACGAGGCGGAGAACAGCGGCCACAGGAGCATCCGTCGCTCCTCCATCGCCGTGCTGCGATCGGTGCCGTCCAGGTGCCGGTAGTGGTTGTACGCGGCCGGGAGCGCTGCGCGATGTGGGCTGCGGTCGACGAAGCCGCTGCCGTTGTCATGCTGGGCCGTCACGAGCAGATGGGTGGACATGGGCAGCAGGCCGAACACCCGCACGCCCTCGGCCAGGCCGGCGACCCTCGTCGTGACGACGTCGGCGAATCCCCAGGCGGGGATGCGCCCCCACCCGCTCTGCGCGGGAAAGAAGTCCCAGTACCGCAGGGTGTCACCGAGCATCGCGTAGGTGACGTTGTTGGAGGTGAGGCCGTAACGGTCGACTCTCAGCAGTGCCTGACCAGGTCCGACTTCCGGCTCCGCCTCCTCGACGACGCGGACTCGCGCGAGTTCGCCTCGCCTGACCTCCAGATCCCGCTTCATCTCTGCCTCCAGACGACGGCCGGCGCTTACGACCACGGTGTCGCCGGCTGTCGACCCCGGCCGGTGTCACGGATGGTGGAGACACGAAGATCGCCCGAACTGTCAATGACACCCGACATCTACATGGGCGGTACGTCCCGGATCGCACTGTTGAATCGCTCGAGCAGGACGGCCAGCTCGCCCGCCCCGCTCTCTTCCCACCCGGCGAGGACCCGGCGCAGGTAGGCGAGCCGTACCGCACGGGCCTCGGCCAGGACGGCCCGGCCTTCCTCGGTGAGTTCGATCTCGCGGCGGCGATGGTCCAGGCGGCCCATCCGTCGACGGACGAGGCCGCCGGTCTGCAACTGGCTCACCAGGCGGCTGGCCCGCGCCTTGTCGATCAAGGCTGCCGCGCCCAACTCGCCGATGGTCGGCCGCAGCGGATCCGTCGCCTCGATCACACGCAGCAGCCGGTAGTGGACGGCGGACCACTCCCAGCCGAGCTGTGCGTGAAACCGGGCCCGCAACGCGGGGCCGAAGAGGCCGAAGGTGGCATGCCGCAACTCTTCCAGCGCCAGATCCAGGCGCTTCAACTCGTCCGTCGGATCCGGCTCACGTCGCATCACCGTGCATCACCTGAAAACCGAGTGGGGGCACCTGAACGCCTTCAGTCTCGTCAACCAGCCGCGTCGCCGCATCGGCGGCTTGTCCCGATCTTCAACGAGTGCTCTCCCGGCATTGGCCGGCTGGTCGGTTTCGATCATTAGATCTGGTGGCCGATCGGTTTTGATCGCGGGCGTGCGGTTGTACGGCTCATCGTTCTTCTCCGCCGTCCGCGGTGCCATCCCGCAGAGGAGGAAACCTGATGCGACTCGTCCACCTGTTGACCGTCTCGGCCGCCGCCGTGGTGGCTCTGGCCGGTACGGCCGAGCCGGGCATGGCGCAGGCCAAGCACGGCGACACCACCCACTCGCGGCACATCCAGGTCCACCGTGATCGTCCGGACGTACGCGTGCCGGTCGTCGTGAAGAAGTCCGGTGAGGCGGTGATCGACCTGAACGCCGCCGCGCCGGGCACGGACTGGGCGGTCAAGGGCAGAGAGTCGGCCGTCGTGTCCATTTCGGTCGACAACCGGTACGCCACCGATCTCGTGGTCTCCGGAGGGGAGACGCTGCACCGGCAACTCGCACTCGGGCGGCTGACAGCAGGGGTGCACATGCTCCGCCTGCGTTTCGCGGATGAGCGCTCTGCGGTGGCGAGCAGGTCGGTCGTGCTGGACGCACTGCGAGTCACGACGTACGCCCCCGGGAGCCCGGAGTATCTGGTCCTGCGGTACGCGCCGGTCGTCTACGGCCGCAACCTCTCGGCTCTCGGGAGCCCGTACCAGAACGCGACCACCGACACCCCTCTCATCGCGTGGCATGAGTCGGCGCCGGCCGCCACTCCCGGCCACACGAGGCTGACCTACTCGGTGGTCTGGAGCAACGAGGACGGCGGAACGAACACGCCCGCGTTGATGGCCCGCTGGGGTCGCACGACCGACATCGAGTGGATCTACGACGTCGAGGTGGACGAGCACGGCAGCCGGGTTCCGGGCAGTGACACCTACCAGGCCGCCAACCACCAGACGCTCCATTTCTCCGGCCGGTACGAGGGCGACCACGCCCTCCTGGAGACCTGCACGTCGAACAACAACATGTGCGACACGGTCGACGACCCCATGCGGTTCTTCCTGTCGCCCCTGCAGACGCGTCCGGCGGACCAGGCTCGCGAGAACCTGATGGACACCAACTCCTGGACCTACGAGATCATGGCCAAGGAGATGCTCCGCGAAGGCAAGATCGAGGCGCCCTCGGACGCGACACCGGTCACGCCGGACGTGAGTGACCAGCGCAATTACCTGTACGCGGTGGTGAAGAAGTCCACCGAGTCGGCCAACACGGGTTCGTCCTGGGTGGGACTCTCACTCGGTGTGCGCCTGGTCAACGGTGACACCGTCTATACGTCGCACCACGTGGACCCGACCTGGTCCATCCAGCGTGACGACCCGGCGGCCACCACAGTCGAACTGCCGGCCGGCACGACGGCGGACGACATCGCCGAGGTGAGCGTCCACCGGGTCGTGGTCGGCACCGACTCCGGCGCCGCTCTGCATGTCACCGGGATCAAGCGCGGCTTCTTCCTCGGTCAGGACTACCGTCCTCAGCAGTCGTTCCTGACCTGGAACGGCGACGTCCGCCTGGACGGCGCCACCACCTCGGCCGTGATCTGGCGTCGCTGACGCCTCCACATGGTGGGCCTCGGCCGGTGACCGGCCGGGGTCTGCCACGTCGGCGGTCTTCCCCGAGGTCGGGCAGGCGGCTGACCGTCGACGCCGGAAGCAGCGGATCAGGAGACGAGAGGCAGGCGCAGTACGAAGCACGCGCCTCCGTCGGCGGAGTCCTCGACGTGCAGGGTGCCGCAGTGGGCCGAGGCGATGTCGCGGGCGATGGCCAGGCCCAGCCCGGTGCCTCCGCGGTCGCGGCTGCGGGCGGTGTCCAGGCGTGTGAACCGCTGGAAGATGCGGTCGCGGTCGGCCGGGCGGACACCGTGCCCGTCGTCGGCCACGGCCAGTTCCGCATGATCGCCGTCGCGGCGCAGGTCCACCCTCAGCCTGCGCGTCGCGTGACGCCGGGCGTTGTCGAGCAGATTGACGAGCAGCCGGGTGATCTGCCAGGAGGCGGCCTCCACCGTCACCGCGGGCTCGAGATCCAGACGAATGTCACAGCTCTCGGCCCACCGGGCCGCCACGGTCTCCACCAGGCTCGTGAGATTCACCTCCTCCAGCCTTCCGCCGAGGTCGGCCTCGAGCGCGGCCAGCAGGAGCAGGTCGTCGATGAGGCTCTCCAGCCGGTGGAGGTCGTCGGTCAGATGGCCGAGCAGATCGGGCAGGTCGACGTCGCCCGGGTGGAGCTGCGCCTCCTCCACCCGCAGCCGCAGCGCGGCGAGCGGCGTGCGCAGCTCGTGCGAGGCGTCCGCGGCGAACTGGCGCTGCCGATCCAGCAGCTGCTCGGCGCCGGAGGCGTCTGGCGGGCTCAAGCCCGGCACAATCCTCCGGGAGGAAGCGGACACGTCCTCCATGCGGTGGACGAACAGCACGACCGCCCCGTCCGGGCCGAGCACAGGAGAGTTGATCGTGCTCCAGCGGCGTTCCTCTGACGGCTGCGAGCCGCCGGGCATGTAGCACTTGTGCGGCGCCATCACGTCGGGTCTGCCGGTGGCCCGGGCCCGGCGCAACGACGCCTCGAGGTTCCGCAGCGCGCGACGCCTGACGGGATCGGTGTGGTCGGGGGCGCAGGAGTCGAGCACGTGCCGCCCCAGCAACTCTTCCCGCCGGCGTCCGCAGGCGTCGAGATAGGCCTGGTTGACGGCCACGACGGTCATGTCCGGCGTCATGGCCAGGCAGGGGCCCGGCACGGCCGCGAACAGGGCGGCGTAGTCGAGGTCCGGTCTCATCGGCTTCTCTTCCTCGGCAGGGCTCAAGAATCCATCGCCCTGTGCAGAGGTCGCTCCGTACCTCGAACGGCCGGAGCGGCCGCGCCCGCGAGCGGAAGCCGCAGGACGAAGCGTGCGCCGCCTGTTTCCGACTCCTCGGCGTGCAGGCTGCCGATGTGGGCATGGGCGATGTCGCGGGCGATCGCCAGGCCCAGGCCGGTGCCGGTGTGATCGAGGCGGCGTGCGGCCGTCAGCCGGGTGAAGCGCTGGAAGATCCGTTCCCGTTCGCTTTCCGCGACGCCCTCGCCGTCGTCGGTGACCGTCAGAACGGCGTGGTCGTCGTCCGTGCCCACCTGGACCTCGACCAGACGCCGGGCGTGCCGTTGGGCGTTGTCCAGCAGGTTGGTGAGCAGCCGGCTGATCCGGATCGGCACGGCCTGGACGGTCACCCCGGCGTTCAGCCGAAGTCGCACGTCAATGCGGTCGGTCCTGCGGGCGATCTCGTCCCGGACCATCTCGGCGAGGTCGACACGCTGTGGCCGCAGAGGAGGGCCGGCTTCCATCCCGGCGAGAACGAGCAGGTCGGTGATGATCGCGTCCAACCGGGCGACGTCGCTCAGCGCCCGGCCGATCAGGTCGCCGAGATCGGTCTCATCGGGATGCAGGCGTGCCTCCTCCAGTTCCGTCCGCAACCCCGCGACCGCCGTGCGCAGCTCATGCGAGGCGTCGGAGGCGAACCGCTGTTTCACCTCCAGCTCGCGTTTCAACTCGTACGTCCTGTCACCGGGGTTCTGAATCGCCGGGGTATCTCGGCCTTGGGAGGAGGGGTGGGAAGCCTTGAAGTCGTATGGGGGCGTAGGGAATGCCGTCACAGCACATGCTCCTTCCGATGCATGCGTTCCATGGGAGATGTCACCTGACGGTCGCGCGTGACGGATGCCGCACGCGAATGACGTCGATGTTCGTGCGCCCTCGCCTTGGAGCCGGGCTGCCCCGGCCTCCTCGACCATTTCGACCCGATCAGGCCAGTCCGCCGGTTGCCACGATCTTCGTGCGGGTCGGGGGACGTCCGCTGTCATGCGGATACCGGCTATGACAGGACAGCGTCGCGGCCTGTGACAGCTCCCCGGAAAAATGCTTCTCTTGCGTCTCGCGGCTCCGCGCTGTCACAGATCGGGGGGCTGCGCTGTCTCAGACGGGACGGAGTCACGAGACGACAGGAGACAGACCTTGCCACCAGCCAGCACGACGGGCCGGATCCGAGTCCGGATGAGCGCTCGTCCCATCGACGAGCCGCACCGCGTTTCGAGTCAGCTGGAGCTCCTGTTCGATCTCACGTTCGTGGTCGCGGTCGCCGCCGTCACCGCCGAACTCGCGCACGACATCGCCGAGGATCACGGCCTCACCGGGCTGGTCCCGTTCCTCCAGGTGTTCTTCGCGATCTGGTGGGCGTGGATGAACTTCACCTGGTTCGCCTCGTCCTACGACACCGACGACGTCGCCTACCGGCTGCTGACCATGGTGCAGATGGCCGGTGTGCTGGTGCTCGCGGCAGGGGTGCCGCTGGCGGCCAGTACCGGCGACTTCAAGGTCGTCACGCTGGGCTATCTCGTCATGAGGCTGGCGCTCGTCGCCCAGTGGGTGCGGGCGGGCCTCGAAGATCCGGTGCGCCGTCGCACCGCGCTGCGCTACGCCGCAGGCATCGGCATCCTGCAGATCTGGTGGATTCTCCGGTTCCTCGTCACGGACGCGGGCGTCCTGCCCCCGTGGTTGGAACCGCTGTCCTTCGTCTGTCTCGCGGCCGCGGAACTCGCGGTGCCGTGGTGGGCGGAGAAGGCCCTGGCCACCACCTGGCACCCGCACCACATCGCCGAGCGCTACGGCCTTTTCACGATCATCCTGCTCGGTGAGAGTGTCCTGGCCGCGAGCAGGGGAGTCGGCAGAGCGCTCGAAGCGGGTGACATCAGCAGTCCCTTCATCGTCGTCGCCGTCTCCGGCCTCGTCCTGTTGTTCTCTCTTTGGTGGCTGTACTTCCTCGTGGAGGCCGGAGAGGGGCTCAGCGACCGCCGCCACCGGTCCTACCTGTGGGGATACGGCCACTACGGCATCTTCGCGGCACTGGCGGCCCTCGGCGCCGGGCTGGAAGTGGCGGTGGAGCAGAGTGGGCACCAGGTGGGGGCGTCACCGATGGCGTCCGGCTATGCCGTCGCCATCCCCGTCGGCGTCTGCCTCGTTCTGCTGTGGGCGGTCCACGCGCTCGTCGTCGCGGAACCCGCCATGCGTCCCTCGGCGGTTCTGGGCAGCTCCATCCTCATTCTGCTGCTGCCCCTCGCGGCGCCCCGGGTCGGTGTGGCAGCCGTCGTGGCGGCGGTCACGGCCATCTGCGTCCTCCTGCTCGCCGCCACGATCGCGGCCGGCACGGATCGGGGCCGGCGCGGGGGCGCGTCATCCTGGCCCGTGATCTCCACGATCCGGAGAGCGGTCGAGGAGCCGGGTCCGCGCGAGGCCGAACCTCAGCCCTGATCCCTCGAGGGAAGCCATGGGCCTCTTCTGGCGAGCTCATGGCGCCCCCTTTGGCCGCATGGCCGAAAGCGATTCCGGGAAAACAACCCATAGCGGCACGATTTGTGACATTCCTCACGGGGCGGGTCGCTCCTCGCGGGACCGGCGCCCGGCCGACGAGGCTGCCTCAGGTCGCGCCGCTGACCGGGATGTCACTCCGGCGGCCAGAAGATCGCATGGTCTTCCGGCCCGGACGTCAGCGAAGCGGCAAAGAAGTTCACGACGGCTGTCACAAGCCCGGAGGCTGTCCTGTCTTACCTGACGACCGGTTGGCGACAGGCGCGCCGGCGACAGAAAGGTTTGTCATGAAGATCGTGGTAGTCGGCGGCACCGGTCTGATCGGGTCGAAGCTGGTGGCCAATCTGGGAGAGCAGGGTCACGAGCTGCTGGCGGCGGCGCCGAGCACCGGTGTGAACACTCTCACGGGGGAGGGGCTGGCCGAGGCGCTGGCGGGCGCGGCGGTGGTGATCGACGTGTCGAACTCCCCCGTCTTCGTGGGCGACGCGGTGCTGGAGTTCTTCGAGACCTCCACGCGCAACCTGCTCGCCGCCGAGGCGGCCGCCGGCGTCAGTCACCACGTCGCGCTGTCGGTGGTGGGAACGGAGCGGCTGCCCGGGAGCGACTACTTCCGTGCGAAGGTCGCGCAGGAGAATCTGATCGAGAAGTCGTCCATTCCGTTCTCGATCGTCCACGCCACCCAGTTCTTCGAGTTCGTCCGGAGCATCGCCGACTCGGCCACCGACGGAAACGAGGTGCGGATCGCGCCCGTGCGGTTCCAGCCCATGGCGGGTGACGAGGTCGCCCAGGCGGTCGGCAGGGTTTCGGTGGGGCGACCGCTGAACGGCCGGATCGAGATCGCCGGACCCGAGCAGTCCCGCATGGACGAGTTCTTCCGCGACGCCCTGGCCGCCTTGGGCGACCCGCGTGTGGTCGTCGCCGACCCGCACGCGCGCTACTTCGGAGCCGAGCTGGATGACCGCTCGCTGGTGCCGGGCGACGACGCCACCCTCGGCCAGATCCGATACCGCGACTGGGCGGCCCGGAACGCGGCCTGAAAGTAACGCGGCCCGGAGAGCGACGCGGCCGGATGGTGACGCGGCCCTCGCCCGGGCTCCTTCGCACTCACTCCACGAAAGGTGGTTCCCATGGCTGACATCGACCCCGCGACCGGCGGGCGCACGCCGAGATCGGACGCGTGGAAGACCGCGCTCACCGTGCTGCAGGAGGCCGAACCGCCGTTCATCCCGGAGGGCGTCCACGTCATGACCGTGGTCGTCGAGTACCCGCCCGGCGACCCCGGCACCCCGCCGCACCGGCACTCGGGACCGGCGTTCGGCTTCGTGGTGGAAGGCGAGATGCTGCTGGAGGTGGAGGGCGATCCGGAACGGGTCGTCCACGCCGGGGAGGCGTTCTGGGAGCCGGGCGGTGACGTCATCCACTACCAGGACGGCAACAACCGTGACGACGTCCCGCTCCGTTTCACCGTCACGATGATGTGCGAACCCGGCCAGCCGATGCTCACCCTGGTGGCCGACGAGGAGCTGGCCCAGCGCACGGACCGCCGCGCTCCTCGCCCGTCCTGAGCGCGGGCGGACGTGCCGCTCCCGGCACCACGCCCGGGTTCCCCGAACAGATCGACCAGGTGATTCACGCGGGCCGGCAGGCCGGCCCGCCATCTGCCCACGCCCTTGATGGAGGAACGATGAACGCCGCGAACGGCGATAACGGATTTCTGTACGAGCTCGAGATCGAGGTCGAGGAGGAAGTGACCCTGGTCGAGACGAGCCGTTCTGAGGAGGCCGCCGAACTGCCGGTCACGGAATGGCTGTTCGATCCGGCGGACGCCGACCGTGAGGAGATGGGCCTGCGGGGCCTGCTCGGGGCCGTTGAGGCGCTGGAGGGCGACCACCGGCCAGAGGAGCCACGCGCGTGAGAGCCCAAGAACCCGCCCGGCGCCCGTCCGGCGTCGGAGAATCCCTCCTCTTCAGACAGCCGAGGCAAGACGTTTCATGAGACAAGAAGAGCCGCAAAGGCCCCCCGCTCCCGGCCCACCGGCGCGGATCGACACAATCGACAGCCTGCGCGAGCACCTGCAGTGGGCGATCGAGCTGGAACACGCGACCCTGCCGCCCTACCTGTGCGCGCTGTACTCGCTCGACCCGGAGCGAAACCCCGAAGCCGTCGACGTGGTGAGCAGCGTCTTCTCCGAAGAGATGTTGCACCTGACGCTGGCGGCGAACCTGCTCAACGCCGTCGGCGGCACCCCGCGACTGGACCCGCGGCGGATGTTGCCGCCGCATCCCCGGCCACTGCCCCACGGCGACCGGTCCCTGGAACTGTCGCTGCTTCCGTTCGGCGCCGAGGCCCTCGACATGTTCCTCCGGATCGAACGGCCGGCGCCGCCCGGCGCCGCGCCGGAGGGCGACGAGTACGAGACGATCGGGCAGTTCTACGACGCCATCGAACAGGGATTACGCCACCTGTGCGACCGGCTCGGCGAGGAGAAGGTCTTCAGCGGCGATCCGGCCCGCCAGGTGAACGCCGCCCGCTTCCGGCACACCGCCGGGAAGCTGGTCGCGGTCACGGATCTGGCCTCGGCGCTGGCGGCGCTGGAGGAGATCGTCGAGCAGGGCGAGGGCACGTCCCGCGGCGAAGTCTGGGACGGCGACCAGGACGTCTTCCATCCCGATCGGGCCGAGGTGGGGCACTACTACCGGTTCCAGGAACTCAGAATCGGCCGGCGGTACCAGCGCGGCGACACCCCGCAGTCCGGCCCCACCGGCGAGGCGATCTCCGTGGATCTCGCCGGTGTCCGTCCGATGAGACGCAACCCGCGGCTGGCCGACCATGCCCCAGGCAGCGCGATCCGCACGGCCCAGGAGGAGTTCAACCACACCTACTGCGACATCCTGCATCTGCTCGAGCAGGCGTTCAACGGCAGCCCGAAGCTGCTGCGGGTCGCCGTCGCCACCATGTTCCAGCTCAAGGCCCAGGCCCAGGCGCTGGTGCGGATGCCCGACGAAGACGGCACGACGGCCGGCCCCACCTTCGAGTACGTCGAACCCGAGCTGCGCCGGTGGGGCGCCGGAGACGAGCAGCGGATCGTCGTCCTCCGCAACGGCCCCTACATCGTGTTCGGAGGTGTCCCGCTCCGGCGCAAAACCAAGATCGTCTCGGCGGAGAACAACGCGCTGACGTGGAAGACCGGCGAACCTCTGGAGACCGAGGACATCTACGCGCTGTGCCGCTGCGGCCACTCGGGCACCAAGCCGTTCTGCGACGGGACCCACGCGGCGATCGGGTTCGACGGCACGGAGACCGCGGGCGAGCAGCCGTACAGGGAACTGCAGCACGTGCACGACGGTGTGGGGATCTCCGCCCAGCGGGTGGGGGAGCTGTGCGTCCACGCCGCCTTCTGCATCGGACGCACGAGGCCGATCGCCGAGATGCTCGCCGACACCGGCGACAGTGACGTGCGCTCCGACGTCATGGGCCGCATCGACCACTGTCCCTCGGGGTCGTACAGCTATGCCCTCGAACGCGGCGGCGACACGCTCGAGCCCGACCTCCCCCGGGCCGTCTCGGTCCTGGAGGAGGAGGACGGGCTGGCCAGTGCGCTGTGGGTCACCGGCGGGGTGCCGGTCCTGCGGTCGGACGGCCGGCCGCTGGAGACCCGCAACAGGGTGACCCTGTGCCGCTGCGGCCAGTCCGGCAACAAACCGCTGTGCGACGGGACCCACCGGAAGATCGGCTTCCGCGAGGAGGCGCCGGCGGCCGACCGGCAAGGCTCCCCGCCCGCCGTCCATGCGGCACCCGGTGAAAAGGCCCCCTCGATCCCTGGAAAGGGAGAAACGTCGCCCAATCCGCCCGCGCGCGGCGCGAAGCCTACATAGGGCCCTGGCTGCCCGGACCCGTCGACAAGGCCGAACATCGACGGCTGCTGGAGGTCTTCCTCTCCGCCGCCCAGACGGGGAACGTCGCGGCCCTTGAGTCCCTGTTCGCCGAGGACGTCGTCAGCTCCTCCGACGGAGGCGGAATCAGGGGAGCCGCACGGTTTCCCCTACTGGGCGGCACGCGCGTGGCGAGGTTCGTCGCCGCGTACGCGCCCCGGTTCTGGGGCGAGGCCGAGCTCACGTCGGTCGAGGCGAAGCGATCACGCGCCCGGGTACGTCGACACGTCTGGCCGCGGCCCCACCGTGCGGCATCACCGGTGGGCGCGTCCATCCGAGCGCCCGGCACGGCCGCCCGCCGTGGGCATCCCGGGGCCGTCACAACAGGACGCCCTGTCCGGTCTTAGCTGGGGACACCGAAAGAGAACAGAGGACATCGTGCGGACGACCTCGTCAGCCGGCGGCCTTGCCGGCCTGAGCACCGCCTGGAGAACCGAAGGGCTTCCCGGTCTCCCCGGGCGCCTTCCCGTCCCATCGGCCGGAGAGGGCGGCAGGACATGACCGAGACGGGCGCCGGGTCGCTGGCGGAGATGCTCGACGAACGGCAGCACCTGCTCGAGATCGCCCTGTGGATGTTCGGCTCGGCCGCGACGGCCGACCGGATCGTCCAGGAGACCTATCGCCGGTGGTACGCCCTCGACGATGAGGAGCGGGCCGGCATCGCCGTGCCGCGAGCCTGGCTGGCCAGGGTCGCCGGGGGGATCTGCCTGGAAATGCTCTCCACTCCTGACGTGTTCCGGCCTTCCGGCACCGCACCGGAGCGAGGCTCGGCGCCTGCTCCCGTCGCCACCGGCCCGGCTCGCCGTGCCGACGCGGCGCCGCAGCCCTCCGGGCAGCCAGGGCCTCGGAAGGCGATGCTCGACAGGCACGATCGGGTCGCGCGCCGGTTCGCGGCGGCGTGCGGGGCAGGCGACGTGGCGGCGCTGAAGGCGGTGCTGGCCGCCGACGCACTGGTCGTGAGCGACGGCGGCGGCAAGTTGCGCGCCTCGGTGCGCCCGACCCACGGCGCGGACGCGGCGGCGCGATTCGTCGCGAAGCTGCTGGTCGGTCCGCCCGGCACGCAGGTGACCGTCGAGTCGGTCAACGGCCGTACAGGGCTGGTGCTGCGCCGGGCGGGCCAGGCGGTGGCGGTGGTCAGCGTGAGCGTCGCCGGGGCCGAGGTCACCGCTGTGTGGATCGTGCTGAACCCCGACAAGTTGCATGTCTGGCATCGCCGATGACCGACCCGTCCCTGCCACAGCCTCCTCGTCGCCTCGACATGGAAAGGGCCGGCCGGTGAACGACTCGATACCGTCCTCGGATAACGAGGACAGCGGCATCGCGTTCAAACCGATCTACATGACTCACGTCGCGGTCAGCGGCGGCAGCTCCGCCCATGGCCGTGCCGTCGGCAGAGCCCGCTCCGCCGACGGCGCCCTCGACGTGGACCTGCGGATGCCCGGAGAACTGGGCGGCGACACCTCGGGCCCGAATCCCGAATAGCTCTTCGCCGCCGGATACGCGGCCTGCTTCCACGGCGCCCTCAGCCTGGTGGCGCGGCGTCATCTCCTCGACCCCGGCTCCATTGTCGTGGAGGCGGCCGTCGCCTTCGGCCGCGACCCGGACGACGGCGGGTACCGGTTGACGGCCGGCCTCGTCGTGATCTGGCCTGGAGTCGAGCGCGAGTCGGCCGCCCCGCTGCTCGCACAGGTGAGCGCGCTGTGCCCCTACACGAAGATGACCCGCCAGGGCATCGCCGCCACCGTCAGCCTCGCCGCTGACGGTCATCCGGGCATGGACGGAAGCCGGATGGTTCAGCCGGCCGCGAGCCAGTCCGCGTAGTGGGTGGGGGCGATGACGGCGTCCGCCGGGGCGATGATCACGTCGCCCTTGATCGCGGCGAACAGGCCTGCGGTGCCGTCGGTGACGACGACACGGCTGTCGCCCTTGGCCTTCAGGGTGATCCTGCCGAGCTCGTCGAGGGGGAGGACGTCGGGTCCGGCGATGTTGCGGACGCCGTTCAGGGGTGCGCCGGCGGCGACCTCCGAGACCGCGGCGGCGACGTCCGCGGCGGCGATCGGCTGAATCGGCGTCTGCGGCAGGCGCACGACGTCGTCCTCGGTGGTCCAGGACATGGTCGCGTCCACGAACTCCATGAACTGGGTGGCGCGGACGATCGAGAACGGGACGGTTCCCGCCCGCAGCAGGTCCTCCTGCAGCATCTTCGCCCGGTAGTAGACGAGGTCGGGAACCTGGTCGACGCCGACGATGGACAGGATGACGAAGTGCCCGACGCCGGCCTTCGCGCTCGCGGTGAGGAGGTTGTCCATCGAGATCTGGAAGAAGGCAGTGGAGGCGTCGTCGAACGTCGGGGAGTTGGTGAGGTTGACGACGACGTCCGCGCCCGCCACCGCGTCGTCGACGCCGGCGCCGGTGATGACGTCCACGCCCGTGGACAGCGAGTACGGCACGGCCTCGTGCCCGGCCGCGGTGAGGTTCCTGACGACCTGCGAGCCGATGAGGCCGGTCCCGCCGATGACTGCGATCTTCATGGTGAGCCTTTCAACTTCGAAGCAAGTTCCTGTGCGGTAACTATACTCGGATAAAACATGTCCGAGTATGGGGGCACGGATAGCATGACATGGTGAAGATGTCTGGGGGCGTGGAGTGGGCGCTGCACTGCTGCGTCGTGCTCACGTCCGTGGCGGAGCCGGTGCCGGCGGCCCGGCTGGCGGAGTTGCACGAGGTGTCGCCCACCTACCTGGCCAAACAACTCCAGGCGCTCGCGCGAGCCGGCCTCGTGTTCTCAGTGCAGGGAAAGTCGGGCGGATACATGCTGAGCCGCCCGCCGGCGGAGATCACACTGCTCGACGTCGTCGAGGCCATCGACGGGCCCGAGCCTGCCTTCGTCTGCACAGAGATCCGCCAGCGCGGCCCCGTGGCGACGCCGGCCGAATACTGCACCACGCCGTGTCCGATCTCCCGCGCGATGGACGCGGCCGAATCGGCACGGCGGGCGTCGCTGAGCTCCGTGACCATCGCCGACCTCGCCGAACAGGTGGAAATCAGCAGCGGCGAGGGCACGCTGAACGGCGTCGCCGCCTGGCTCGGCACCGGCGACGCCTAGCCTCGGCCGTCCCGCCCGCCGGTCCCGGCGATCGCGGCCGAGGCGAGTTGGCCTTCCTTTTCGTTTCTCACGGAAACGCGCACGCTTTCCGTTAGAAACGAAACCGGGGTCAATACCGCACGGCTCCCGGAACGGCAGGGGCCGGGGGCCGCCCGGAAGCGGTTTTCAGACGAGCGGTTCGCCTCCGTCGACCGCGAGCGAAACACCGGTCAGGAAGGTGTTGGTCAGCGCGAAGAGCACGGCCTCCGCGATGTCGTCGGCTGTGCCGATGCGCCGCACCGGGTTCGTCTGACCGCGGTGTTCGAACAGCGCGGCCTTCCGCTCCTCGCCGAGCGCGTCGTAGGCGCCGGTGTCGATCGTGCCCGGAGAGATCGCGTTGACCCGGATCGGCGCGAGTTCCACCGCCAGCGAGCGGGTGACGACGTCCACGGCGCCGTTGGTGGCGGCGACGGCGAGCATGCCGATCGCGGGCTTGCGCGCCGACGATCCGGAGAAGATCACAAACGACCCGTCTCGCGGCATGCGCGGTGCCAGGTGCTTCGCGAGCAGGATCGGGCCGAGCACCTTGGTGCTGAACGACAGCGACATCGTGTCGTGGTCGAGGTCCGCGACCTGCCCCCGGGCCCGCGCCGACGCGGTGGACACGACGTGGTCGACCTGGCCGAGCCGCTCGGCGAGCGCCTCGACGCTCGCCTCGTCGGTCAGGTCGACGGCCTCGGCCTCGATGCCGGGATCCTCGTACGATCCGGCCAGTTTCCCCGCGTCCCTGCCGGCCACGACCACCGTCGCGCCCGCGGCGCGAACGGCGAGGGTGACGGCACGGGCGATTCCGCTCCCGCGGCCCACGACGAGGACTCTGCGCCCCTGCAGGGATGAGGACATGACCTTCTCCTTGACGTTTCTTCGAAAGCGAATCCTGAAAGCGGATTCGGGGCCAGGCCGGTCGGCGAGAGAGGCGTTTTCTCCGCCGCGAGGATGAAAAGGGCGGATATCTCAGGACCGCCGGAGGATCTCCGAAGGATCCAGGCCGCGGTCGATGCCGTGCGAGACGACCGTCTGGCCGGGCTCGAGCTCGAGTCGCCGCCCGTCGAGGCTCACCTCGATCCTGTCCGGTTCGAAGGACACCAGCCCACGCACCCGGTCCACCTCGGGCCAGGCCTCCAGGTAGGACCAGGCGGCACGGAGGCGGCCACCGATGTCGTAGTAGCTGGCGAGCCCCTTGTACGGGCAGAAGGTCTGCCCCTCGACCGGTGTCAACGCGGTCTCGTCGACGTCCTCCCGCGGTACGTACCAGCGAGGCGCGAACCCCGACTCGTAGAGCACCACCGGCCGGTGCGTGTCGGCGACCACGCGCTCACCGTCGCGGACCACGAGGTGCCGCGACGTCGACCGGATGTCGTTGCGGTGGTACAGGTCGGCGGCGTGGCCGACGATCCGCTCGTCCTCTTCGTAGAAGGCGTCCATCCCGCGCCACGCGAATGCCACCCGGGCCCGCAGTTCGGCGGCGTGGCCGGGCAACTCGACGTGTTGCCACGCCGCCCGCTCGACCGTCCGGCTCGGGGCCGTGACGGCGAACCAGGCCGTGGCGCCGAGGTCGCGATGCCGCGTGACATGATCCGTCTTCTGCAACACGCCGGCCTTCACGTCCGCGAGCGGGAAGTAGGCCACGGGGTAGCGGCCCGGCTCGTGCAGCAGGATCACGTCCTCGCTGTCGGCGATCCACTCACCGGCGAACCGCACGCGCATACGCCGGCGTAACGGCTCCGCGAACAGCAGCCGCTCGGGAAGCGGCTGTTCGACGAGGAACCGCCCGACCGACCTGGTCGACAGCGGCCCCTGCTGCCACGACAACCCCATTACCGCGCTCCTTCCCCCGTGCGGACCACCGGTCCACGAAAGCGATGAGGACGTGACGTTCTCCCTGACGTTCTCCTCGAAATCGAAGCCTAAAAGCGGATTCGAGTGAGGCGGGCCGGTGAGAGATTCGAGTTTTCTGCCGTGAGGAAAAGAAGGCCGAATATCTCGGGATCCCGAGGCCGGGCGGCCGAACCGAGAGGGATCGAATTTTCGTGCGTGACCATCGAAAAGAAGAATGCGGATGTCAGCCGCCGCGGGTGGCGGCGAAACGCGACGCGGCAAGAAGATGAGCGGATGGACTATGAACTTGAAGTCGTCACCCTGCCGGTGAGCGACGTCGACCGATCCCTGGCGTTCTACACCGAGCAGGCCGGATTCACGCTCGACGTCGATTACCGGCCGAACGACGATTTCCGTGTCGTGCAGTTGACCCCGCCGGGATCCGCCTGCTCGGTGCAGATCGGTGTGGGTCTCACCGATGCGGCGCCCGGGTCTGTGCGGGGGTTGTACCTGGTGGTCGGTGATGTCGAAGCCGCCAGGCGCGAGCTGTCACGGCGCGGCGTCGAGGTCGGCGCGGTGCGGCACAAGGCCGCGAAGAATGATTGGCAGGGCGGGTGGAAGGACGGCGTCGATCCGCAGCGAGGCGATTACGCGAGCTTCGCGGATTTCGCCGATCCCGATGGAAACACCTGGGTGTTGCAGGAGCGAGGATTTCGCCCGTGATGAATCACCGGGCCGCTCCGAACCCGTGGCCGCTGGGGATCGCGGGCGCCGTCGTTCCGGACGTCAAAGGTCCAGCACCACGTCGTCCCGCGGCCGGGCGCAGCAGATCAGGACCTCGCCGGCGGCGGGAGGTTCCAGCGGATCGGGGGAGTAGCCCACCTCTCCGGAGAGGAGCGGCGTGACGCAGGTGTGGCAGACGCCCGTACGGCAGGACCAGCGGGTCTGAACGTCGCAGGCGTCCGCGAGGTCGAGCACGGACCGGTACCCGGGGGACCAGCGGACCGACAGGCCGCTGCGGGCGAAGGTGAGCAGCGGCCCGGTGCCGGGTTCGCCCGGCGGTCGATGCGGGGCCACCGCGGGCCGGGAGGCGATGCCGGGGGTGACGGCGGCGAGCGCGCCGAACAGTTCGGTGTGGATGTGGTCGTCGGCCAGGCCGATCGTGGTGAGCATGTCGCGCATCGCGGTCATGAAGGACGTCGGGCCGCACAGATAGGCGGTGGCGTCGGTCGGCAGCCCGAGCGCCGCCATGCCGTCCAGGGTGGGCCGACCGTGGTGGATCAACGCGCCCGGGCCGGTGCCCCCGGACGCCGCGCGGCCCGTACCGCCTCCGGCGACCGTCGTGTGCGCGGTGTCCGTCGTGTCCGTCGTGTAGAAGACGTGCTCGTGAGCATGGGGGAGTGCGGCCAGCAGGGTGTGCGCCTCGTGGGCGAAGGGGTGCTCGGCGGGTGTGCGCGCGACGTGGATCCACCAGACGGGACGTGGGGTGCGATCGGAGGCGAGCCGGTGCAGCATCGCCGTGACCGGTGTCGCGCCGATGCCGGCCGAGACGAGGAGCACGGGCCCGGTGCCGGGGGCGAGGACGAAGTCGCCTCGCGGTGCGGCCGCCTCAAGCACGGCGCCGGGCCGCACGTTGGCGTGCAGGAAGCGGCTGACCAGGCCGAGCTCCTCTCGCTTCACGCTCACCCGGTAGGCGGGGGCGCCGGGCGCCGAGGAGAGGGAGTAGCTGCGCACCGGCGCCGGGTCGCCCGCTCCGCCCACCCGGAGCGTGATGTACTGCCCGGCCTCCGCGACCGCCAGCACGCCTCCGTCGCAGGCTTCGAGGTGGACGGACAACACCGACGGGGTCTCGTGCTCGATCGCGGTCACCCGCATCGGGCGGAAGCCGGTCCACCCTTCGGGGCGCGGCGCCGCCGTACGGCCGGAGGCCATGTCCTGGAAGGACTGCCGCCACCCGGGGCTGAGGGCGGGAATCGCGAGCGCTCTGCGGAGTTTGTCCGGGTCCTGGCCTGGAAGGTAGAGCAGCGCGTCGGCGTCTGCGACGGTGAGCGCTCCGGGGCCCGTCCTGGTCTTCACGATGGCGTCGCCCGCCTGCACCTCGCCCTCGGTGATGACGCGGAGGTAGAAGCCGGGGCGGTGGTGGGAGACGAGAAGGGCGGGGAGTTCAGGCTCGCCGAGCCGCATGCCGACCCGGTAGCAGGTGACCCGGGGCTGCGTGACCTCGAACTCCGCCTCGCCGATGCGGTAGCGGTCGCCGATGCACACGTCGTCGTCCGGCAGTCCGTCGACGGTGAAGTTCTCCCCGAACTGGCCGTACTGGAAGTCGGACCGGCCGAACTGGTCCTGCCAGTAGGCGTAGGACTGGATCTGGTAGACGAGCACGGCTCGCTGCTCGCCGCCGTGTCCTCGCAGGTCGCCCTGGCCGTCGCCGTCGATGTTGAGCCGCCTGGCCATCCGCGGGCCGGTGACCGCGTGCTTCCAGACGCCGGTGTGCACGGTCCTGCCCTGCCAGGACACGTCCTTCGGCATCCCGACGTTCACCGACAACAGCTTCGCCATCATGATCCTCGCCATCGGAGCGCCTTCGGAGCGCACGGCCGGTCACGGCAACGGGTGCGGCCTTCCTCCGTCACCTGACTTCGACACTAGCCGTTGGCCATTTGACCTGGCTTCTGTCGGATTATGAAAGTTGTAGGGGTATAGGTTAGTTTTTGCGAATGGCCACACTTCGCGCCTTGGAGTGTCTCGTGGCCCTGGTGGACACCGGATCGGTGACCAAGGCCGCCGCCGCTCTGTACATGTCCCAGCCCGCGCTCTCCCACCAGATCGCTGCCCTGGAACGAGAGCTGGGGACTCCCGTCGTGGAACGCCTGGCGCGCGGAGTCCGGGTCACCGCCGCCGGCCACGCCACAGCCGCCGAGGCCCGCGTCGCGCTCCAGGCGGCGGCGCGAGCCGTACGGGTGGGGCACGAGGTCGGCGCCGGGATCGCGGGCCGGCTGAGAATCGCCTGCGCCGAGACCATGACGGTCTGGCTGCTCGTCCCGGTGCTGCGCCGATGGTGTTCGGAGCGCCCCGGCGTACGGCTGGACCTGATGGAGTTCACCAGCGCCGATCGCATGGTGGACCACCTCATGGCGGGGGAGGCGGATCTCGTGATCGGGCCGCGCCCCACCGGCACCTCCGCCCATGTCGAGGTGCTGGGCCAGGAGGAGATGGTCGTGGTGGCGCCCGAGGACCACCCCTTCGCGGCCCGGCCCTCGGTCGCCGTCGCGGATCTCGCCACCGAGCCTTTCGTGCACTACGACCGGGGCAACGGGATGGCGGTGTGGATCGATCAGTTCGCCGCGACGCACCAGGTGACGTTCACTCCGGTGTTGCGCACCCGCAGCCCGCGGACGGCGGCGCAGCTCGCGGGAGCCGGGATGGGCGTCACCATCGTGCCGGCCTCCGCCCTGATCGCCTGCCCGTACGGCGTGGTCCGCCCCATGGACCCGCCCGTCCGGCGCGACGTGGTCGCGATCATGGCGGCGCCGGCGGACGGCCTCGCCCGGCGGTTCGTCGAGGACCTGCACGAACGCGGGCTACCGGCCACCGAGATCGACGTCTGAAGCCGTCTCGGCCGGCCGGCAGCGGGTCCCGTCCCGCGTCGGCCGCGCCGGCGGCGTAGGACCGCCGGCGCGTGTGACCGCCGCCGCGTGTGACCGCGGCGCGGGATGCCGATCAGCGTGCGGAGCCTCGAGATCGGCAAGCCCGGCGGATCATGAATTCGCGGTCAGGCCTGGACGTCGCGCGCCGCCCGGCCCATTCCGCGTTCGATGGCCTCGATGATCCGCGGCCGCAGCTCGGCGGCGCTGATGATCGCGTCCACCGAGCCGACCTCGACCGCGCGCTGGATGCTGTGCACCCGGTCGAACTCCGCGGCGACCTCGCCGAGCTTCTCCGCCCGGACGGTGGACTGCACGTCGGCGAGCCGGGCGTTCAACGCGGCCCGCTCGGCGCCGCTGGCCGCCGCGACCCGCGTCTGCAGCTCGGTCACCCGCGGATCGGTCGCGGTGCGGTTGTTCACCTCGCCGGAGAACACCACGGCCGCCGCCGGGGCGCCGCCCAGCACCGAGGCGAACGAGCCCTCCAGCGCCAGCACCGTCATGTTCGGGTTGAGCGCCTTGGAGAACACCACGAACGCGCCGCCGTGGTAGCGGGAGATCACGCAGAACACGATCGGCCCGTCGAAGTTGACGATCGCCCGGCCGATCTCCGCGCCGTACTCGAGCTGGAGCTTGCGCATCGACTCCGGCGAGCCGTCGAACCCGGACAGGTTCGCCAGCACCACCAGCGGCCGGTTGCCCGACGCCGAGTTGATCGCCCGTGCGGTCTTCTTCGACGACCGCGGGAACAGCGTGCCCGCGGTGTAGGTGTCCGGCCCGTCGGTGGGCGGGAAGCCGCGCCGCGGCACCGACCGCGACTCGATGCCGATCAGGCAGACCGGCCAGCCGCCGATGTGCACGTCCTGCACCGCGGACGTCTCCGCGTCGGCCATGCCCGCCCAGCGCTCCAGAACCGGGTGGTCCTGGTCGGACAGGGCGCGCATCACCGTGCGGATGTCGAACGGCTTCTTGCGGTCCGGGTTGTGCTCGGCCGAGAAGATCTGGCCGACGGTGGCGAAGTCGCTGTCGGCGATCGTGTGCGGGAACTCCGACACGTCGCGGTCGGCCGGGTCGTTGCTCCAGGCCCGCCGCGGCCCCGTCTCACCGGGCGCGACGTACGTGTGGTCGTAGTGCGCCATCAGCACGTCGCGGGCAGCCGGCAGGGTGGGCGCCCAGTACTGCGCCTGGCCGTTCGGCCCCATGACGCGGTCGTAGCCGCCGATGCCGAAGTTGTCCTCGGCCGACACGCCGCCGGAGAAGTCCAGTGACTGCTTGCCGGTGAGCACCATCGCCGAGTCCGGCGTCATCACCAGGATGCCCTTGGTGTGCATGAGCATCGTCGCCTCGGCGTTCCAGTACGGCTGGGCGCCGACGGTGATCCCGGCGACCACGATGTTGATCTCGCCGCCGTCCTGGGTGAACGTGACGATCCGCTTGAGCGCGGCCGCGACCCAGTCCATGTTCTCGGTGCCGGAGGTCATCGAGATCCGGGCGCCCGCCGACAGCGCGAACCACTCCAGGGGGACGCCCATCCGCTCGGCGAGGTCGAGCGCGGCGATCACGCGCGAGCACTCCGGCTCAGACAGCGCGCCGAGCGCCTTCGTCGGGTCGCCGAGCAGGACCACCCGGGTGACGCCCTGGGGGTGCCGCTCGGTCGGCGTCGTCACGACGCCCGCCACGATCGCCGCGGAGTTCCTCCCCTTCGGCCGGTCCACCGGCACGAGCGTGCCGTGCTCGTCGAGGTCGTGCTCGACGAAGCTGCCCTCCGGCCCGGCGAGCAGGCCCGTCAGCTCGTACGGGTACACGTTCCCGCGCCGGGCCGCGCGCAGCACCTTCTGGCGATAGTCGTCCAGCGGCCGCAGCGGCTCCGTCGACGGCGCCTCGACGTGCAGGTGTGCGCCGTTGCCGGGGTCGAGGGTGATCCGCACGGCGACCTCGGTCAGTTCGCCCGCCGAGTTGCGCTGGCGGGCCACGAACTGGACCTCCTCCAGCCCCGCGCCCGCCGTGGTCGGCAGGATGCGCTGGACCAGCGCGTTCAGCTCGTCGCCTGACAGCTCGGTCGACGGCCAGACGTACATCATGATCCGGTTGGTGTCGAACCGCTTGTTCTGGGGCCGCTGCGCCTGGATGTTGCGGATCGCGTCCAGGCCCGCGGTGATCGCGTCCTCCACCGCGGGGAGCGCGACCAGCCTGCCGTCGGCCTCACGCAGCGGCGTCAGGTCGCGGACCTGGCCCATCGCGATGAGCCGCTCGTCGGCCGGGTTGCTGCGCGCCACGGCCTTGAACAGGTAGACCTCCTCGTCCGCGGACGGCAGCCGGGTGAGGTCGAACTCGCGCAGCCGCTGCAGTTGCAGGCGCTGCGCGATCTGCGGGTGCAGGCCGCGGATCAGCCGGTCCTCGGCGAAGCCGGTGCCGTCGGGCCGGAAGGTGAAGTGGTGGTGCATCACCGCGCCGCCGGTGCCGGCGACGGTGGTGGTGATCCGGCGGACGCCCGCAGGCTGCGGGTGCTCGGCGAGCAACTGGCCGAGCCGCACCGCCATCGTGTCGGCATCCGGCTGGTCCTCCCACGTGACGTAGAGGTCGGCGACCAGCCCGTGCTCGGCGACGTCGGCGGCCAGCGTGCCGACTGCGCCGATGGCGTCGGGCAGGGCGGCGATGTCGACGGCGGTCGTGACCACGCGGGTCACGCCGCGCGGGCCGGTGTGCTCGGCGGTGACGAACCGGCAGCCCGCGGCGTCCCGAGCGGTGACGTCGGACAAGCCGCGGTTGCCGTAGTAGCGGCGGGTCAGCACCTCCAGCAGCGGCGCGTGGTCCCGTCCGGGACGGCCGATCCACTGGCCGATCAGGCGGACCAGCGGCTCGGCGCTGGCCACCATGGCCTGGATCCGCTCGGCGCGGTCCGGCGCGTCCGGGTTGTGGTCCAGGTGACGCAGGTGCTTGCGCACCTCGGCGTAGACCTTGGCGCGGTTGCGACGCAACAACGGCTGGGCGAACCAGCGGAACACCACGCCGCGGGCCAGGTCGGAGACCGTGGGGAAGCGCACCTGCGTGGCCTCGACCAGGTGCTCGAGGGTGAGTCCGGCGCGCTCGCTGAGCGGCTCCAGCGGCGGCGCCCCGGCCAGCCACTGGCGCAGCAGCTCCGACACGATCGCGACGCGGGTGCTCATCTGCTGTTGAGCCAGGAAGATCCGGAAGACCGCGGCCTCCAGCTCCGGCGTGCGGTCGAGGCCGTCGACGCCGTAGTGGGCGAGGACCTGCTTCAGCTTGGCCTGGAAGCCCTCGGTGACGCCGGCGCGCTCGACGTCGAGGCTCTGCAGGTAGCTGTGGAAGAACTCGCGCGGGCTGTGCACCGGGCTGCGCGGCTCGACGTCGAGCTCGCCGCCTGGCTTGTTGCGGCTCAGCTCGGACATGTCGGCGAACACGGTGAGCAGGTCCAGCTCGCCGTCGAGCGGCCGGCCGCCCAGCTCGGCCCGTGCGGCCAGATACCCGGACAGCACGCTCTTGGGCTCGTACGGGTCGGCGTCGAAGCCGAGCAGCAGACTGCGCAGGTCCTGCAGGCAGCGCTCGACCCGGTCGGCGGCGGACACGTCCGTCGGCCCGGCGGGCAGGTCGATCTCGACGGTCTCGCCGGTGCCTGCGGCCTCCTCGTCCGCTCCTTCGTCGGCCAGGGGCTCCAGGCGCATCAGCGGCGCGCCCGTCTCGACCTGGCTGCCTACCGACACCGGGCACTCGCGGACGCGAGCGCGGAACGGCGCACGCAGCACCGTCTCCATCTTCATGCTCTCGAGCACCAGGATCGGCGCGCCCGGCTCGACCTCGTCGCCGACCGACAACGGCGTCGCCACGACCAGGGCGGGCGCGGGGGAGCGGACGACGCCCCCTTCGTCGCGGCTGATCCGGTGAGTGACGCCGTCGACCTCGACCAGGTGGATCGGCCCATGGGTGGCCGACACCAGGCGGAACCGGCGGCCGTTGACCAGGATCTGGCCGCTGTGCTCGTCGAACCGCTCGACCTCGACGTCGACGAGGTGCGGCTCGCCGCCGCCGGATATGCCGACGCGGAACCGCTTCTGCCCGACCCGGGCGACGCTCACCCGGTAGCCGGCCCCGCGGAGCTTGAGGTCGAGCGGGCGGCCGGAGTCGTGCTGCACCTGCGGGCGCCCGCCGTGCGCGGTGGACAGCAGCCGACGGCGGCTGACCTCCTCCTCGTCCTCGTACGCCTCGATCGCGGCGGCGGCCAGGGCGACGGCGGAGTGCCGGTGGCTGACCAGGCGGCCCTGGGCGCGGACACGGTCGATCCAGCCGGTGTCGGCGCTCGCGTCGATCACCTCGGGCTGGTCGAGCAGGTCGAGCACGAAGCTCTTGTTGGTGGCGCCGCCTTCGATGATCACCGTGGTCTCGGTCATCGCGCGGCGCAGCCGGCCCAGGGCCTGCTCGCGGTCGCGGCCGTAGGCGATGATCTTCGCGATCATCGAGTCGAAGTCGGCCGGGATCGTGTCGCCCTCGCTGACGCCGGTGTCCACGCGGATGCCGGGCCCGGCGGGCAGCACCAGGCGCGCGATGCGGCCCGGGGCGGGCGCGAAGTCGCGGTCGGGGTCCTCGGCGTTGAGCCGGGCCTCGACGGCGTGCCCGGCCTCGGCCGGCTGGGCGCCCTCCAGCCTCCCGCCGCTCGCCACGTGCAGCTGCAGCCTGACCAGGTCGGTGCCGGTGGTGATCTCGGTGATCGGGTGCTCGACCTGCAGCCGGGTGTTGACCTCGAGGAAGGCGAACAGCTTCTCGCCGGGGTGGTAGAGGAACTCGACGGTGCAGGCGCCGCGGTAGCCGACGGCCACGGCGAGCCGCTCGGCCGACGCCTTGAGCTCGGCGGTCTGCTCGATCGCCAGGACCGGGGAGGAGGACTCCTCGATGATCTTCTGGTTGCGCCGCTGCACCGAGCAGTCCCGGACGCCCAGCGCCCACGCGGTGCCCTGCCCGTCGGCGATGACCTGGACCTCGACGTGCCTGGCACCGGTGACCAGGCTCTCCAGGAAGACCACACCGGAGCCGAACGCGCGAAGCGCCTCCTGGCGGGTGCGCTCGTAGGCGTCGGTCAGCTCCTCAGCCGAGGCGACCATGCGAATGCCGCGCCCGCCGCCGCCCGCGGTCGCCTTGAGCATCAGGGGGTAGCCGATTTCCTCGCCCGCGCGCAGCGCGTCCTCGAGGGTGGCGAGCTCGCCGCGGCTCCACGGTGCGACGGGGACGCCGACCTCCTCGGCGATGAGCTTGGCGCCGATCTTGTCGCCGAGCCTGCGCATCGCCTCGGCGCTCGGCCCGACGAAGGTGACGCCGATCTTGTCGCACAACTCGGCGAACGCCGGGTCCTCGGCGACGAAGCCCCAGCCGACCCACGCGGCGTCGGCTCCGGTCTCCATCAGCGCCTGCTCCAGGACGGCGTGGTCGAGGTACGGGCGGGCCGAGGCGGGGCCCAGCGGGTAGGCGACGTCCGCCTCACGGACGAAGGTCGCGTTGCGATCGGCGTCGGTGTAGAGGGCGACCGTCTCGATCCTCGCCCCGGTTTCCGCCGAAAGGTCCCGGACGGCGTGAATGAGCCGCATCGCAGCCTCTCCACGGTTGACGATGGCGACACGACTGAACACCGGTTGAGCCTCCCAAATGCCCGCAGTGCAGACGCCGACGTCCGGGTCCTTCCCGGAAGCGCGGTCTGCACCTCTCGATACCCTGCTCGCTCGCACCGGGATAAACCAAGGTCCCGCATCGCGCATAGCTGAGCTGCTGGTTTGTGGAGACCCGACAAAAAGTGTTCCGGCCACGCCGTTCGGCCGCCGATTCTCGCAAGGTCTGCCACAAACACCACGGCACTTTACGGTGTCTCGCGATGACGCGGTGACCTGTGGCTTCGTCCCCCCGGCGGCTCGGCGGGCATTTTGCACGGCGGGGCGTCGAATCCGGTGCGGCCGTGACCTGCGCAGTCAACGGTCAGGTGCGCGGGAGCCCGGCCCGGATCAGGGCGTCGAGCCGCCGCCACGCCGGGGATGAGGCGTTGACCGTCGCGGCGTACCTGGCGAGTCGGCTGATGGTCATCACGTCTCCATGTTCGCCCGCTTGACCCTGCCCCAAGGGCAGGGTTGCAGCATGTGGCCATGGCGAACATCACCCCTGACAGGGACACCCTCCGCGCGCTGGCCAACGAGGGGAACGAGACGGCACTGGACCGCCTGGCCGACCTCGCGGACGCCCGTGGTGACCTCGAAGAGCTGAGCGACCTGCTGGACGAGGGCTGCATGCGGGCCGGGCACCTGCTCACGCGACGCGCGGCAACAGCGGGCGACCTGCGTGAGCTGCAGCGGCTGTGGGACGCCGGGTGCGACGAGGCCGGCCGCGAGCTGGAACGGCTGCTCGCCGCGCCGATCGACCTGTGAGCATGCGATGTCGTACGGCCCGGCTTCGACGCCGTACGGCCGGGCGTTCAGAACGCCGCGGTCACGCGGGTCGTCACACGCCGCTCCCGAGGTCGGACGGCGTGCCAGCGGTGCCTTCACTGACATCGGACCGGTGTGTATGTCCCTGGTCGCCGGCCGGCTCGGCCGCCCTGGGGTGGATCGGGATGAGAGCGGTGACGAGCCATCCGCCCTCGATCGGCCCCGCGGAGGCCGCGCCGCCAAGCTCCTCCGCGCGTTCGGCGATCGACTGGAGCCCGACACCGGGACGCCAGGTGGCGGGCCGGCTCCCGTCATCGCTCACCTCCACGTGTAGGTCATCGTCGACGCGCAGCGTTATGCGGCAGTTGCGGGCGTCGGAGTGGCGAAGCACATTCGTCAGGGCCTCCTTCGCTATCCGGTAGGCCGCGAGTTCGACCGCCGCGGACAGGGAGGGTATGGGACGGGGGGCCGTGACCTCGACCGCGACGCCCTTCTCCGTCTGTGCGGGGATGGCCGCCACGTGTTCGCGCAGGGCGCCGTCGAGCCCGAGCCGATCGAGTTCTATGGGGCGCAGGCCGTACACGATGTTCCGTACGTCGTCGATGACCGCTCGCAGGTCGGCGCGCACTTCGCCGATCAGCCGCCCGGCGGCTTCGACGTCGGACCGGAGCAGGTTGGACGCGGCGTCGGCGCGGAACGCCACACTGGTCAGCGAAGGTCCGAGGCCGTCGTGAAGCTCACGCTGCAGGCGCACGCGCTCCGCCCCGGCGGCCTCCACGGTGGCGACGCGCGCCTGGCGCACCTGCTCGGTCAGCTGGAAGGCGTGCAGCGCGACTGCGAGAGGCGTGCCTATCAGGCCGAGCGTGTCGCGGTCGGCGGTGTGCAGGCTCCGTTCGCCGCGGCGCAACTCGACGCGGACCGTCCCGACGTGGTCGCCGCGGTACCGAAGCGGGACCTCGACGGTCGTGCCCTCCTGCGATGTGCCCGCCTGAGCGAGGAGGGCGCCGTCCGCCGTGGACAACTCGATCCACGGGATGCGCAGGGCGGCGCGGGTGCGGTCGAGCACACCACCGAGGTCGTCCTCGTGATGCAGCGTCTGCCCGATCTGCTGCGCGGTGCGGGCGGGGTCGGATCGGCCGCCGTAGAAGGCGCGATCGGTGAGGCGCCGCATCAGCAGCCGTACGGGCGTGAATCCGATCGCCACCAGGATCGCCGCGCCGGTTTGGGCGCCCCGTTCGGCGGTGGGGGGAACGAACAGGGAGAACGCGGCGACGAGGCCGGCGTACACGGCGACGATCACGGTCAGGGTCAGGCCGTACAGGAGCGTGCGGGACAACACCAGCCGGATGTCGAACAGTTGGTGGCGCACGATCGCGGCACCCACGGCCAGCGGGATCATCACGAACGACAGCAGCAGGAGGATCGGCCCGTCGCCGGTGATCCAGCGCTGGGTGTTGAGCACGATCATGGCGATCAGCGCCAGGATGAGCCACAGCAGCTGCCGCTTCGTCCGCTCGTCGCCGCGCCGGTACCGGACGACGAGCGCCGTGACCCACGCGATGTTCAGGGGGATGAACAGGAGCTCGAAGACCGAGTCGGCGAGGTTGGGCTGGACGAGGCCCACGTTGAGAATCGACGTCACGCCGGGGTGGCCGAAGAACGTGCCGGTCGACAGGACGCTGCTCACGGTTTCGTACAGGCCGGCGGCGATCGTCAGCCACAGGACGGGAAGCCAGCGGCGGGACGGCAGCCGACCGTCAGGGAAGAGCAGCAACGCGATGTTGGCGAGGAAGCCGATCCCCAGTTGCCAGCCCGCGAAGTAGAAGGTGACCAGCGTGCGCTCCAGCGGCAGCGGCCAGCCGTGCTGGAGCCCGTACGTCAGCAGCATGCCACTGGCCGCGGTGACCAGGTGCCCCAGACCGCTGATCATGAAGAGGGTGCCGACGGGGTGACGCGGCCGGTACCACCCGATGATCGAGGCGGGCAGGAGGAATCCGACGCCGAAGACGATGTTGGTGATCGCGTAGGTGTCCACCCAGTCCCGCCAGGTGACGCCGGCGAGCCGGGCGAAGACGATCGCGACGGCGGTCAGGACGAGACCGGCGACTCCCGTCACGAGGACGCGGGCACGGGTGCGCGTGTCAGCCACGCCGGCCCAGCCCGGCGTCCTTGGCGATCACGATGGCCTGGCCGCGGGTCGCGACGCCGAGCTTCATCAAGATCGCCGATACGTGGTTGGCGACCGTCTTGTGCGACAGGTGCAACCGCAGCGCTATGGCGCCGTTGGTCGCGCCCGTGGCCACCTCGTCCAGCACCTCACGCTCCCGGGGGGACAGCTGCGGGAGAGGCGGCTCCCGCGTCGACAGCCGGTCGATGAGCCGCCCCGCGACCGCCTGCGAGAAGATCGCGTCACCTGCGGCCACCGCCCGGATCGCGCGCTCGATCTCGTCGGACTCGGCCGTCTTCAGCAGGTAACCGCGGGCGCCCGCCCGCAACGCCTCGGTCACCATCGTGTCCTCGCTGACCATCGTCAGGACCAGGACCGCCGTGCTCGGATGGTCGCGCACCACCCGCGCGGTCGTCTCCACGCCGTCCATCACGGGCATGTGCAGGTCCATGACGACCACGTCCGGGCGGTGCAGCGCCACCTCCCGCAGCGTCGCCTCGCCGTCCCCGGCCTGTGCCACGACGTCGATGCCCGGAAGGGTCTCGAGCAGGAGCGCGAGTCCCCGCCGCAACGCCGGGTGATCGTCGGCGAGGAGCACCCGTATTGCGGCGGAAGCGTCGCGATCCGTGTCCATGCGCACAGTATGGCGATCACCGGCGCGGCGGGGTAAGGCACACGATCACGGTCGTCGTAGGGCGGCGGTCCCGATTCCGCCGGGAATCCCTCCCGCTCCGCCGGCGCCCCTCGGGAAGCCCGACTCATCCGCGCGTGCCGTCCGTCTTCGCAGACTGATGTCCCCATACCACCGGAAGGACTCATGCGATGCGCGACGCCGGCCAGGGCAAGGCGCCGATCCCGGCCCCCGCACGTTGGGGGCTGGTCATCGCGGCGATGTGCGCCGACTCGGACATCGCCGTGTCCGTCCATCGGCTGCCGTCGGGATCCGTGACACCGGCGGTGGTGCTCGGACTCGCCGTCCTCACTCTCGCGGCGATTCCAGCGGCGTGGCGTGGGGCGGTCTGGGCCCGCAACACGGTCGTGTCCGCCCAGGCGCTGACGGCGGTTACCGGCGTGCCGGCGTTCGTGCTGCCTGCCGTCCCCCCGCTCGACGTCGTGATCTCCGCCGCGCGGCTCGGTGTCGCCGTGGTCGTCGCCGCGCTGCTGCTCACTGCCCAACCCATCACCTGACCCCCGTTTCATCACCCCCACAGGTGGGCCTGTCCCGGCCGCCGCAGAAAGGATCGACATGCACCACTCCTCCCGCGCCCGTGTCTTCGGCGCCGTCGGCATCGCCGGCGCCCTGTTCTCCCTCGCCGGGTGGCCCTTCATGCTCGGCGACCCGGCGGACAGGACGGCCTCCTGGTACATCGGGAACACGCTCGGCGACATCACGTGCTTTTCCGTCGCCGTGCTCACCACCGGGCTCTTCCTGTTGAAGGAGGCCGGTCCCGGCCTGCCGTCCCGGATCACGCTGGCTCTGTGGTCGGTGTGCTGGATGCTGCTGGGCATCGGCGGGATCATCATGCTCACGACCGGCCAGGACAACCTGCTCCTGCCGATAGGCGGTCTCGGGTCGGCGCTCGTGGCGCTCGTGGCGGGAATCCTCATCGCACGCCGGGCCGACCTGCCGGGCGGCCGCCGATGGGCGCCCCTCGTCTACGGTGTCGGAGGCTTCCTGCTCACCTTCGCCCAGAGCGACCGCCACGACCTGCTGACGAATATCGTCGATCTGGCGACCAACCTGCTGCTGCTCGGCGTCGGCATCGCGCTGTTCGCGGGCGCCAGAGAGCGTCAGACCGCGTCCTCCACGGCCCCGGCGTCAGCAGGCTGAGCCCTTCGGCACTTCCGGTCGTCGGGGGCTATCTGCGTCGCATACGGCCTGCGACGGCCCCGAGCGCGACCAAGGTCACAGCGCCGGCCGCCCCCAACGCCACTCTGGTGAGCCGTTCCCGGTCACGTGAGACCGGGGATGTGGCCGCGCTCGCCGGATCCTCGGAGGGGACGGCGGGCGGCCCGGCGCTCAGGGCCTCGACGTACGCCGCCTCCATGATTCGCACGAATCTACGTTGAGGTCCTTCTGCTGTTCTGATGCGAATATCTCTGGCGACTTTCCAATAGCGGCGGCCGGCCTCTCCGTCGAACAAGGTCATGGCCTCGTAGTGCAATTCCTCCTCGGAAATGGTGCCGAGCTCTAAGCCGGTGCCCCAGAATGACACGACCAGATTGATGTACATGTGCTGCCGAGTCCGATCGTATTGATCGGCGCCGGGTATGGATACCGCCCATGCTCGCCGGTAGACCGGATCATCCAAAGCCATCCGCACCAGTTCCCGATGGCTCGCCCGGCGTCCCTCCAACCGGGCGACATGGACGTCCCGCGCCTGCATGATCAGTGATCCGACGACGCCGAGCAACGCGAGAGTGGTCACCAATGCGGCCACGGCGTCGTATGTCTGCCCGACGTTGGCGAGAAGGGGCCACGAAACGTCGAACTCGGCGAGGCTCTCCAGGAACAGAGGTGAGATCATCACCGAAGCCAAGAAAAGAAGGGCCGCTGCGGATGCGATACCCCAGCTGACCGTTGAGCGTATCCAGCGGACCCTGTAACGGCGCCGTCGCCTGGGTGGTCGCGCCGGCCTCTTCATGTGGTCGGTCGTCCACCGGGATCTGCTCGCCATTCCTCGCCCCTGTCGCCGATGTCCGAATATGAATGTGAACGCTACCGAATGCGGCATGGTAGGTGATCTCTATTTGAGGCCTGGTCGGATTCATGCCATAGGTTGTGGCCCGCCTGGCCCGCCTGGCCGCATGGATCCGCGGCCGCAGGAGCGTCAGAGCGGGACTCCGTGATCGACAATGGGGCATGGAGTTCTTCTGTTATCACCGCGACAGGCCCGGCTCGATGGCGTTGCGCGACGAGCTGCTGGAAGAGCACTGGTCGTACATGGACCGATACGAGAAGGAGCTGATCGCCCGCGGTCCGACCTTCACCGCCGACGACGACGTGGCCACCGGCAGCGTGCACATCGTCGACCTGCCCGACACCGCCGCCGCCCGTGCGTTCGCCTTCGACGAGCCCAACTACCAGGGCGGCGTGTACCGGGACGTGATGCTGCGCCGGTGGCGCAACCTGCTGGGGCGCACCATGTGGGACTTCCCCGGCGGCCGGACCGGCGGCAACCGGTATCTGGTGCTCGGCCTCGGTTCGGGGCAGGCCGTGGACCTCGCTGTGCCGGCCGACCGCGACGAACTGATCGCGTACGGTCCGCTGCTGTCCGACGACGGGGCCACCTGGCTGGGTACGGCGGCGCTGGTCCGGGCGCCGGACCCGGCCGCGGCACGCGCAGTCTTGACCCAGGACCGGTACGCCGACATCGAGGTGCACGACTGGGAGTTCGGCGGGCGGCGGTGAGGACCCACGGGTCGCCCTGACGCCCGCAGGCGGAAGCCGTGATCGCGGACGAGCGATCACGGCTTCGCTGTTTCTCGTCGTCATTCGCCGCCCGGGCCAGGCGCGCCCCTGCCCGCGGGGTGGCTCTGCCCAAAGCCCACAGGGTGGCTCCACCCCAGGCCAACATGGGTGGCTCCGGCCCAGGCCCGCGGCGTGGCTCTACTCGAGCGGCGGGACCGTGGCGAAGGCCGGGCGGCCGGTGGCCTGGTAGGTCTGCAGCATGACCCCGGTGCCGGTGGCCTTGGAGTCGATCAGCTTGAGACCGGTCGGGACGATGTCGCCGAACAGCCGCTTGCCGGTGCCGAGCACGACGGGGAAGACCAGCAGGCGGAACTCGTCGACGAGGTCGGCCTTGATGAGGGTCTGGATCAGGGTCAGGCTGCCGTGCACCTGGAGCTCACGCCCCGGCTCGGCCTTCAGCTTGGCGACGGCCTCGGCGACGTCGTCGCGCAGCACCGTGGTGCCCGCCCAGTCGGCGCTCTCGAGCGTGCGGGACGCGACGTACTTGGGACACGTGCTCAGCTTGTTCGCGACGATGTTGTCCTCGTCGGTGACCTTGCCCCAGGTCGCGGCGAAGACCTCGTAGGTCTTGCGGCCGAGCAGGAACGCGTCGGCCGGGACGAACCAGTCGTTCATCGCGCGCCCGAAGTCCTCATCGACATGGGGGACGAGCCAGCCACCGTGCTCGAACCCGCCGCTGCGGTCCTCTTCCGGACCACCGGGTCCCTGCGCGATGCCGTCGAGGGTCATGAAAGTCGTGACAGTGAGCTTCACACGTTCTCCTTTTCGGGTGGGTTCTTCCCCACGGTAAAGATCTAGTGGACGGTGTGCGCGGCCGCCGGATCCTCAGCTGCGGCGTGCGGCGCCGCGGCATGTCTCCGACGGGCAGCGGTCGCGGGGACGGGGCCGGTCTAGGACGGGGACCGGATGAGACCGGCGGCGCGGAGGGCGGCGGCCAGTGCGTCCGGGTGGCCGGTGCGGGTGTAGACCTCGGCGGCGGTGTCGGTGAACTTGATGACGTGCTCGTCGGCATGGGCGACCGCACGGTCCAGCACCTCGGCGACGGCGCCCGAGCCTGAGGGCGGGGTGGGCAGGGCCGAGCGCGGAGCGCTCTCGGGCGGGGCGTAGGCGGAGTGGATCGCCGCGGTGGTGGTCCAGATGGCGTTCAGGCTCGGCGCCCAGAGCTCGCGCGGCAGGGCGGGCAGCGTGTGCAGCACCGCGTTGGGCGCGGTGGCGGTGTGCACCAGCAGGACCGGCTGTCCGTGGCCGTGCGCCAGATAGCCCAGCGTGGCCGCCGTCACCAGGTCCGCCAGCCGGGTGGGCACCTCGTCCGGTGTGGCGGCGGGGGACAGCCCGGCCACCGCGGCCTCCCAGCCGGGTAGCTGCGGCAGTTGGCCGAACCGGCCTGCCACGTTGCCCCGCTGGTCGGGGATTCGGGGGACGGCGTCCAGCGCCGCCCGCGGGCTGAGCCGTCCCGCCGGTGGGCCGGCGGCCGGCACGGGCCGCGACCTGGCCGCCCAGAACGCCAGCCCGTGGGCGAGCTCGCCGATGGTGGCGGGGTTCTCGGCGCCGGCGAGCAGCGCGCGAACCACGTGCCCGACCCTGATGACCCCGTGCGTGGTGCCCGCCACGATGCCCGGCAGCAGCCGCGCCCACCACAGGGCCAGCACCTCGCGCCACGGCCGTTCCTGAAGCGCCCGGCTGAAGTACACGGTCCAGTCGCCGATCCGCCGCCCGTCGCCGAGCGCCTCCGCCCAGTCCGCGTCGGTGATGTCGGCGGTGCGGGAGGGCATGTCGTCGAGCCGGTCCAGATAGGCACCCACCCAGCCCTCCACGCTGTCGGCCCGCCCTCGGCGCACCAGCACCTCCACGGCCATCGGACCGTGATTGGTCAGCTGGTCCTCCCCCCATTCGGGGCCGGTGCGGTGGAACCGTTCGTAGGCCTCGTTCAGCACTCCGCCGCTCACGGCCGTCACCCCATTCGCATCGCCACGTGGCCGGACGGAACCCAGTCTGCGCGGTCACCCCCGAGGAGGGCATGCGTGCCGGCCACCTATCGGCCACGCAGAGACCACCTACGCGGGGGGACGCTCAATCGGGTTCCGAAATGTCGACAACTGCGGTCAGATATGTTGAATGAGCCCGGAATCGGTGTCGCGGCGCGAGGCGGAGGTGCTGGCCCACCTCGGCGAGCACCTGTCGAACGCTCAGATCGCGAGACGCCTGCACATCTCCGTCCGCACCGTCGAGAACCACGTGTCCTCGCTGCTGCGCAAGTACGGAGTCGCCGACCGGCGGGCGCTGGCCGCCCTCGCCGAGCGGGCGCGGGACGCCGTCCCCGCACCCCTCGGCACGATCGCCGGATCACCCACCTGGCGTACCGGTTTCACCGGGCGGTCGCACGAACGCGACGCCGTACTCGACCTGTTGCGGCCCGGCCGGCTCGTCACCCTGGCCGGGCCGGGCGGGGTGGGCAAGACCCGGCTGGCCGCGGTCGTCGCCGAGGCCGCCACGCCGGAGTTCCCACTGGGCGGGGCGTTCGTGGACCTCGTCCCGGTGCGGGACGGACAGGTCGCCGGGGCGGTGGCCAGGGCGCTCGGCGTGAGCGAGTCGCCGGGCAGGTCGTTGGAGGAGTCCGTGGCCTGCGCGCTCGGCCGGGACCGGCGGCTGCTGATCCTCGACAACTGCGAGCACCTGCTCGACGCCGTGGCCGGCCTCGCCGACCGGGTGCTGGGCGAGTGCCCAGGCACGACGATCCTGGTCACCAGCCGGGAACGGCTCGGCGTGCCGGGCGAGCAGGTGGTGCCCATCTCGCCGCTGCCGCTGGCCTCCGACGCCGAGGCGCTGTTCGTGGACCGCGCCGCCGCGGTCGATCCCGGCTTCGCGGCCGAGCCGGCGCTCGTCGCCGAGATCTGCGCCCGGCTGGACGGCATGCCGCTCGCGATCGAGCTGGCCGCCGCCCGCTGCGCGTCACTGGGTGCGGACGGCGTGCTGGCCGCGCTGGACGACACACTGCGGCTGCTGGCCGGCAGCCGCCACCCGGACGAGCGGCACCGCTCCCTCAGCGCGGTGATCGGCTGGAGCCACGACCTGCTCGGCGACGAGGAACGGGCCCTGTTCCCCCGGCTGGCCGTCTTCGCAGGCGCGTTCGACCTCGACGCCGCCTGCCGCGTCGCCCTCTTCGCCTCCCGGGGCGCCGTCGCCGACCTCCTCGGCAGGCTGGTCGACAAGAGCCTGCTCGTCCGCAGTGACCAGGCGGGTTCCTGGCGGCTGCTGGAGACCGTCCGCGCGTACGCCCTGGATCGGCTGGAGACGAGCGGCGACCTGGACAAGGTCCAGGAACTGCACCTGATCTGGGCGGCCGAGACCGCGCACGAGTTGGCGGAGCACCCAGGCGACGGCCAGTGGAGGGACCGCTTCGACGCCGTGTGCGACGACCTGCGCGCGGCGCTGCGGAACGCCCCACCGGGCCCCGGCGAGCTGCCGCACCGGCTCGCCCGCGCGCTCGGCCACCTCACCTACGCCCGTCATCTGGCCAGCGAATCCCTGGAGCACTTCAAGGAGGCGGCCCGCCGCGCCCCCACCGCCTCGGCCGCCGCCGCTGACCTGCGCACCGCCGCCGAGGTCGTGTATGCGGTGGGGCTCGCCCGCGGAGCGTTCGACCTGCTCGTGGAGTCGGCCGCACACGCGGAGGCCGCGGGTGACCGCGACGCCCGGGCGATCGCGCTCGCCCACGCGGTGGTCACGGCGCACAGGTTCACCTCGGGCTTCCCCGAACGGATCCCCGGGTCTCGGTTGCGCGAGCTGCTGGATCAGGCGGCCGCGATGGGCGACTCGGACGATCCCGTGGTGGCAGCCCACCTGGCCGCCGCGACAGCCTGGTGTACCCGCTCGCCCCACCCGTCCCCCGACCCGTCACTCGCCGAAGCCGCCGTGGCGTCGGCGCGTGTCACCGGTGACGCCGTCCTCATCAGCGCCGCCCTGGACGCGCCCGGCACACTGGCGATCCGCGCGGGCCGGTTCCGTCAGGCGTGCGGCATCGCCCGGGAACGGCTGGCACTGGTCGGCGTGATGGACCGCCGTCGGCCGGCGTGCGCGGCGGAGATCCTCGACGCCTTTCACAACGCCTGGCTCAGCGCGTTCGCCGCCGGCGACCTGCTCGCCGCACTGTCCACAGCCGAGCAGATCGCCGACGACGACCTGCTGGGCGCTCACCCGTACCGGTCCGCGGGCAAGCTGATCCCGCCGCTGGTGCTGCTCGGGCGCTTCGACGAGGCTCTGGAGCTCGCCCAGCCCATGTGGGATGCCTGGCGGCGCTCCGGCATGCCGATCGCGGCGTGGCTCTCACCGGCCGCCTCGGCCGTCGCGCTCGCCCACGGCTTGCACGGCGACCACGCCGCGTACCGGCTCTGGCGGGCCCGCGCCGAGCAGGCTCAGGGGACGGGCGGGCGCGCCCCGGCCGCCGGCTCCACGGTCTTCGCCGCCTTCGTGGACGCCCGCGTCGCCGTGGAGACGGGCGCCGTCGAGGACGCCGCCGCCCTGGTCTCCCGGGCCTTCGCCGACCCGCCCACGGGATGGCCCTCCGCCTACGCCCGCGCCGTCGCGGCCGAGCTGGCCGTGTTGTCCGGCCTGTCCGAAGCGGACCGCCTCCTGACCGCCGTGGCCGAGGTGGCCGGCGAGAACGACTGGGCCGCCGCGTGTCTCGCCCGCGCGCGGGGCCGCCTGCACGGCGACGCCGCCCTGCGGGAGTCGCTGCGGGGGTGGAGCCGCATCGACGCGCGTTTCGAGCATGACCACACCTCGCGCCTCCTCACGAAGCTCCCGACCTGAACGGCAGCGCGACCTCGCGGAACGGGTGGACGGAACACGTGGACGAGGCGCGTGGATTGAAACGCGCCGAGTTCGCTCGGGGCCTCATCGTTCCCGGCGCGTTTCTCCCTGTCAGATCGGTACGGCTAGCGGGCGGCCCGCAGGATCAGCTTCGTCACCACGTCGGGGTGGCTCATCATCGCGACGTGTGAGCTGTCGATCTCGACGGTCGTGGCGCCGGCTCGCTTCGCCATCGCACGCTCGGCCTGGGGCGGGATGATCCTGTCCTGGCGGGCGACGAGGTACCAGCTCGGCACCGACTTCCACGCCGGTGCACCGGACGGCGTGACGAGCGCCGCCAGCGCGCCGGGCCGCTGGGTCGCGGCCATGACGCCGGCGGTGCTCCGCGGCAGATCCTGTGCGAACAGGTTGTGGAAGTAGGCGGGGTCGATGTAGGCGTCCCCGTCTCCGGGCGAGGCGCCCGGGTAGGGCCGCACGATGAGGTGGTCGGTCACGTCGGTGTGGCCACCGCCCAGCGTGTTCGCGGCGGCGACGCTCTCGCCCTGGTCAGGAGCGTAGGCCGCCACGTAGACCAGTGCCTTGACGTTCGGGTTTCCGGTGGCGCCGTTGCTGATCACGGCGCCGCCGTAGGAATGGCCGACGAGCACGACCGGACCTTCGACGGCGGTCAGGAACTGACGGAGGTACTCACCGTCCGCCTGCGGCCCGCGGAGCGGATTGGAGAAGGAGACCACCTTGTAGCCGGCGGCGAGCAGCCGACCGGCGACCGCGTTCCAGCCGCTGGAGTCGGCGAAGGCACCGTGAACCAGGACGATCGTCGGCTTCGGCGACGACGTCCGGTCCGTCTGCGCGGCGGCGGTGAGGGGGGCGGAGGACGCGTTCGCCGAGGCGGTGGCCCCGGTGAGAGCGAGCCCGCCCACGAGGACGGTGGCCACGGCGCCGGCGATCGTCCCGAGCAACCGGCGTCGCGGACGGGAGCGCAGGGGTGCGCCGGCCTGGGAATTGCGGGATGTCATAGGGACTCCTCGGGTCGGAGGGACCCGCACATCGTCGGCCGGTGGACCTGTGCGCCGGACCACGTGATGTCCGTAGTTTCCGGGCCTGGTGTGGTCCGCGCGGGTGGCTTAACGTCGTCGGCGTGATCAAAATCGGGGGACTCGTCGGTCGCGACGACGAGCGGCGGCGGTTGGGCCTGCTGCTCGGCCATGCCCGCAACGGCCGCGGTGGATCACTGCTGATCACCGGAGAACCGGGGATCGGCAAGACCGCGCTGCTGGAGGCGTCCACTGACGGCGCGGCCGGATTGTCGCTGCTCCGGCTCGACGGTTTCGAATCGGAGACGACGCTTCCCTTCGCGGGCATCCAGCGGCTGACCATCCCGCTCAGCGGACATCTGCCCGGCCTGCCCGAGCGCCAGCAGCAGGCGATCGAGGTGGCTTCGGGCGTCGCCGAGGGCCCGCCACCCGATCGCTTCCTGGTGGGACTGGGGGTGCTCGGACTGCTCGCCGCGGCCGCCGCCGGGACTCCCGTCCTGTGTGCGGTGGACGACGCGCACCTGCTCGACCAGGAGAGCCTGGAGGTCATGGCCTTCGTGGCCCGGCGTCTCGCCGTCGAGCCGGTCGCTATGCTCTTCGCCGCAAGGGACGAAGAGGGCTTCGCCGCTCGCATGGGTGGCGTTCCCGAACTGGCGCTCGGCGGGCTCGATCAGGAGTCGGCCACCGCCCTTCTCAGCAGGTCGCTCACCGCTCCGATCGACCCCGCCTCGGCGGCCGCGATCGCGCGGGCCACAGGAGGGAACCCGCTTGCGCTCATCGATCTCGCCGAGGGGCTGTCCGCGCAGGAACTCGGCGGTCTCGGCCTCGGCGACGACCCGATCCCGGTGGGCCGTCGTCTCGAAGCGCACTATGCACGGCGGGTGCGCCAGACGGACCCCCAGGTCCAGCAGTGGGTTCTCCTGGCCGCCGCGGACGCCACGGGCAACGTCGACTTCATCACCACGGCGGCACGCGCGATGGGTCTCCGTGAAGACGTCGTCGACCACGCCGAGACCGCCGGGCTGGTGGAGCTGCGGGAAACGGTCCGGTTCCGGCATCCGCTGGTGCGTTCCGCCGTCTACAACGCGTCCTCCGGCGCGGACCGCAGGCGCGCGCACCGCGCCCTGGCCGGGGCCGCTGACCGGCACGGGATGGTCGAACTCGAGGCGTGGCATTCCGCGAAGGCCACGCTGGGAACGGACGCGCACGTGGCCGACCGGCTGGAGCACGCGGCAGACCTCGCCGCGCGCCGTGGCGGCTTCGCGTCCCGGGCGAGCATCCTCACCCGTGCCGCGGAGCTGACCCCGCCCGGCCGCGTCAAGGACTCGCGCCTGGTCGGCGCCGCAGAGGCCGCGCTCGTCGCGGGCGCCGCCCAGATAACCCACGAACTGCTCGAGAGGGTGGACGCCGACACCGCCGATCGCGTCGATCGCGGGCGCATGATCGTCGTTCGCTGCGCGCTCGGCATATTCACCGTGGATCCGGCCGTGTTGTCGATCGCGGCGGCCGAACTCGTCCGTGCCGCGGACGAGTTCCACGGACTCGACACCGAGCGTGAACAACGAGCGCTCCTCAAGGCCTTCGAGTCCTGTACGAACGCCGACCGGCTCATGCGGGGTGTCACGCGGCACGAGTTGGGCAGGCGCTTCGAGGCCGCGTCGAAGCTGGGTGGCGGACCGGAGTCGACCATCCTGGCCGGCCTCGGGTCACTCGTCCTGCAGCCCTACACGGAGGCGGTTCCCCGTGTCAGGGCGGCGTTCGATGCGATCGTGAAGTTGCCGGACCACGAGATGATGCACATGGGCCCGGCGATCGCCTCGCTGGGGACCTTCCTGTGGGACGACGCCGGGCGCCGGGCCGCGCTCGCCCGGGCCGCCGCGGTGGCCCGTGACGCGGGGGCGCTTCAGATCCTCGACCAGCTGATGTGGGTCATCTCATTGTCCGAGCTGACCGGTGGGACCGTGCGGCGGGCCGAGGAGGCCATCGAACAGGTCCGCGAAGTACGGCGGGCGATGGGCTACGACGCGGAGAACGTGATCAACGCCGCCCTGATGGCGTGGACCGGTTCGCCGCGCCATGTCGTCCTCGCCGTCGCGGACGGTGCGAACGCCGTCGGCTTCGGCGGTGTCGGCGCCTCCGCGATCGCGGCCGTCGGCCTTCGCGACCTCGCCGAAGGCCAGTACCGTGACGCCTACGACCGCCTCAAGCCGCTGGTCCGGGAGCCGTTCCTGCATGTGACGCCCCACCAGTACCCCGACTTCGTCGAGGCCGCGATCCGCAGCGGACACGCACACGAGGCACAGCCGTACGTCGACCTGCTCGTCGAGCGGGCCGCGGCGAACGAGTCCCTGTGGTGCCGTGGGGTCGCCGAACGGACTCGAGCCCTGGCCGGCGACGACGCAGTGGCGGAATCCCATTTCCTGGCCGCGGTCCAGGTGCTTGGGCGGACAGGCGCGGAGATCGACCTCGCGCGTGCCCATCTGCTCTACGGCGAGTGGTTGCGGCGGATGAGGCGCCGCCGTGAAGCCGGCGAACAGCTTCAGCTGGCGGTCCAGCACTTCGAACACAGTGGAGCTCAGATGTTCGTCCCGCGGACCCGCGCCGAGCTCGAGGCCGTCGGCACGACGCCGATGACCCACAGCGGCTCCGGCACTCCCGAACTCACCACCCAGGAGTCGACCATCGCCAGGCTGGCGGCGGTCGGACACACGAATCCGGAGATAGCGGCCAACCTCTTCATCAGCGTGAACACGGTCGACTACCACCTGCGCAAGGTGTTCCAGAAGCTGGGCATCTCCTCACGGCGGCAGCTCGCGGACAAACTGAAAGCCGACGACGACTGAGCGACTACGCGGATCACGTGGTCCGCGAAGGCGGGCGCCGGCGGCACGCTCGATCCATCCCATCGAGCTGAAGGAGGCCATGGTGCCCCACGTCACCGCCGACGACGGAGCCAAGATTTTCTACAAGGACTGGGGGACCGACGGATCCCCGGTTCTCCTCAGCCATGGCTGGCCGCTCAACTCCGACGCGTGGGAGGCGGCCGCCCTGTTCCTCGCGAAGAACGGGCACCGCGCCATCGCCCACGACCGGCGTGGCCACGGCCGCTCGTCGCAGACCTGGCACGGCAACGAGATGGACACCTACGCCGACGACCTGGCCTGCCTGATCGAACACCTCGACCTGCGGGACCTCACCCTGGTCGGGCACTCGACCGGTGGCGGGGAGGTCGTCCACTACATCGGCCGCCACGGCAGCAGCCGCGTCTCCAAGGTGGTCCTCGTGTCCGCCGTGCCGCCGCTGATGTTGCGCACCGACGACAACCCCGAGGGGCTGCCGATCGAGACCTTCGACGGGATCCGCGCGGGCGAGGCCGCGAACCGGTCCCAGCTCTACCGGAACCTGGCCGACGGCCCGTTCTTCGGGCACAACCGCAGGCAGGACGTCGACCAGGGTTTCCGGGACGCGTTCTGGCTGCAGAGCATGGCATGCGGGCACCGAGGCGCGTACGAGTGCATCGCGGCCTTCTCGGCCACCGACTTCCGGCCGGACCTGGCGAAGATCGACGTCCCCACCCTGGTCGTCCACGGCGACGACGACCAGATCGTGCCGTTCGAGGTCGGGGGCAAGCGGTCGGCCGAAATGATCGACGGCGCCGTCCTGAAGGTCTACGAGGGAAGCGGGCACGCACTCCCCGACACCGACCGCGATCGCCTGCACGCCGACCTGCTCGAGTTCATCGACGCCTGACCTCCCGAAGGAGCCCCCCATGAACGACAATGTCCGCCCCGACACCGTGGTGCTCGTTCACGGCCTATGGATGACGCCCCGCAGCTGGGAGAACTGGGTCGCGCACTACGAGGCCAAGGGCTTCACCGTGCTCACCCCGGCGTACCCGGGCTTCGAGATCGAAGTCGAGGCGCTCCGTGAGAACCCGGACGTCATCGCCAACCTGACCGTCCCCGAGACCGTCGACCACCTCGCCGCCGTCATCGAGGCCGTCCCGACCCCGCCGATCATCGTGGGGCACTCCTTCGGCGGGACGCTCACCCAGTTGCTCCTGGCCCGCGGGCTGGGATCCGCGGGGGTGGTCATCGACTCCGCGCCCACCGAGGGCGTCCGGGTCAACCCGCTGTCGCAGGTGAAGTCGCTGTTCCCGGCGCTGAAGAACCCGGCCAACCGGCACAAGGCCGTCGGCTTCACTCCCGAGGAGTTCCACTACGCCTTCACCAACACCCTCACCGAGGACGAGTCGCGCAAGGTGTGGGAGCGCTACGCCATCGCGGCGCCCGGCAACTGGGTGTGGGAATACGGGCTGTTCGCGAACTTCAAGCCCGGACACCAGGACACGTGGGTCGACTACTCCGCCGACCGGGCTCCGCTGTTGTTCATCGGCGGCGAGAAGGACCACATCATGCCGCCGTCGGTGAACAAGTCGAACGCCAAGCACTACGAGAAGTCTCCCGCGCTCACGGAGTACCACGAGTTCGAGGGCCGCGACCACTGGACCTGCGCCGCACCCGGATGGGAGGCCGTGGCCGACTACGGCCTGGCCTGGGCCCTGGAGCACGCGACGTCCTCTCCCCGTGGAACCCACGCGGACCAGTGATCCGCATGCAGGAAGGTGGCCCGCCCATGACGACCCTCACCCACGTGGGCGGGCCCACCGTCCTGATGGAACTGGACGGCTGGCGCATCCTCACCGACCCCACCTTCGATCCGGCAGGATGGCGGTACGGATTCGGGTGGGGCACCGCGTCCGTCAAGCAGCGCGGCCCCGCTCTGTCGGCTGAAGACGTGGGCACCGTCGACGTGGTTCTGCTCAGCCACGATCACCACGCCGACAACCTGGACGACCTCGGCCGGGCGCTGCTTCCCGGCGCGACCGCGGTCGTGACGACGAGGCCGGGGGCGCGGCGACTGGCCCTGCCCAACGCCCGTGGCCTCGCGCCAGGGGAGACGACTCGCCTCACCGCACCGGGAAGGCCGCCGCTGACCGTCACCGCCACCCCCTGCCGGCACGGGCCACCCCTGAGCCGTCCCGTCGCCGGAGCCGTGGTCGGGTTCGCCCTCGCCGTCGGCGACCGGTCAGGCGTCGCGGTGTGGATGACGGGCGACACCGTCTTGCACCGGCCGCTCCGCCGGGTGGCACGCACGCTGGACGTCGACGTCCTTCTCCTTCACCTCGGCAGCGTCCGCTTCCCGCAGACCGGCCCCCTGCGCTACTCCATGGACGGCCGCGACGCCGTTGAACTGCTCGCATTGTCGCGACCGCGTGTGGCGGTCCCCGTCCACTACGAGGGCTGGTCACACTTCTCCGAAGCGCCTGACCACCTGCGCGACACGCTGGCCGCCGATCCGCGTGCGGGTTCCCTCGTCCACTGGCTCGAGCCCGGGATCCCGACCGGCCTGTGAACGCGCGTGGAACGGGGTTCCCGGCCATGGGTGTCCTGGTGCATTCCTGATCCGGCAGCGGGTCGTGGAGGCGCTCTCGCCCGTGCCGAACGCCCTCTCTGTTGACTTTGTCGCAAGCGATGACGCAATATGTTGATACAAAGCTTGCGACATAAGGAGAAGGGCATGATGAACGGCTTCATGCCGCGCTCCGGGCGGCGGCAGTTCGACGTTCAAGCCGCGGGAGCCTGGCTGCGACGGCACGGCCTCGGCGACGGTGCGCCGACGCCGTTGCTGACCGCGCGACTGGCGGTGCGGCGCCGGGCACGGCTCCTCGCCAGTGTCCTGCCGGCCGTGCTGATCCTCGGGGCCGCGCTGGTGCAGGCCTCCGACCTGCTGGCCACGTCCGCGTCCGGCGGGGACGCGTCGCATCCGCCGGCGAAGGTGCTGGTCCTGAGCGTGTTGATCGTCGGGTTGTTGCTGGCCCGGATGATGGTCGACGCCTGGGTGCGGCGGGTCGACAGGCAGACCGGGGAGTCGCTGGCGCGGCGGGCGGCCCATCCGACGCAACTCGGCTGGCGGGCCCTGCTCGGACGGCCGTATGCCTTCTTGGCGGCAGGAACCTTCGGCGGCGCGTTCGCGCTGGCGGGGAGTGCCCTCGCCGTCGGCGAGGGCACCGCGCGGCACGGGGCCGTCGTGCTGCTGGTCGCCGTGGCAGGGGTCGCCGCCGGCTCGGTCCTGCAGTTGCGCGACCTGCTGGCCCGGCCGGTCGTGGCCGAGGACGAGGTCTCGCTGACGGCCGACGTCATCATGCGCATCGAGGACGCGAGAGAGAGCACCATGCCGGCCGTGCTGTGGTCGCTGCCGGTGGTGTTGCTGTTAGGGACCGCGCCCGGCTGGTGGAACGCCGCCTCCATCGGCTTCGTGCTGCTGGGCCTGGGCGCCTACATCGCCGTCCACGTCAGGACGCCGTGTGCCGCGGCCATGGCGCGGCGCGTGGTGGGCGTTCGATGATCGTCATCGACGCGGGCTCGCCGGTGCCGCCGTTCGAGCAGTTGCGGGCCCAGCTCGCCCGGCGGATTCAGGACCGCACGCTGCCGGTGGGCTCCCGTCTGCCGACCATCCGCCGGCTCGCGACCGACCTCGGCCTGGCCGTCAACACGGTGGGCCGTGCCTACCGGGAGCTGGAGGAGGCCGGGCTGATCGAGACCCGGGGGAGGGCGGGGTCGTTCGTGTCGGCGGCCGGCGAGCGGGCCCGTGAGCGGGCCGTCCAGGCGGCCGCCGAATACGCGGCCGTCGTCGCCAGCGTCGGCCTCGACGAGCGCGAGGCACTCGGCATCGTCGAGGCGGCCCTTCGGCCCGCAGGCTCGCCCCCCTGAGGCGAGCGGGCCTGCGGAGCCGTCCTTTCAGCGCCGCCCGACGAAGAACCGGGGGATCCGGTCCTTCCAGGGCATGGCCTGTTCCAGCCGGGCGGCGACCCGGAGCAGCAGATCCTCACGGCCGTAGCCGGCGATGAGCTGCACCCCGATCGGCAGGCCACCGGCGCTCATGCCCAGCGGTAGGCTGATGGCGGGCTGCCCGGAGACGTTGAACACCATGGTGAACGGGCCGTAGTCGAAGAGCGACGTCAGCCAGCTCGTCAGGGTGTGTCCGGGATCGTCGTAGCGCAGAGTGCCATGGGGTGCGGGGAGGCGGCCCAAGGCCGGGGTGACGAGCAGGTCGTACTCGGTGAAGAACGCCCCCACCGACCGGGTCACCCGATTCTGCGCGCCGAAGGCGGCCATCATGTCCAGCGCGCTGTAGTCGCCGGCGACCTGAAGGAGTCGCCTGGAGACGGCTTCCATCCTGGCCGGGTCCGGCCGCCGGGGAGCCAGGAGCAGCGGAGACGCGAGCGCGACCGATTCGGCCACCGCGGCCCGCATGACGTCGTCCCAGTCGAGGACCGGGCTCGCGTCGGTGACGGGATGCCCCATCTCCTCCAGCAGGCGACCGACCTCGACCGCCGCCGCGGCCACCTCGCCGTCCACGACTACGCCCGACCAGGCCTTGGTCGTCACGGCCACGCGCAGGAAGCCGGGGTCGGCCCCCACGTCGTCGGCATATCGGCCACGTGGCGGCGGCGCGGTGTACTTGTCGCCGACACCCGGCCCCTGGACGGCGTCCAGGAGGTGGGCGGTGTCGCGGACGGTGCGCGTCAGCGCGAACTCGTACGCCATGCCGAGCATCGGTTCCCCCAGGTCGGGGCCGCACGTGACGCGGCCCCGGCTCGGCTTCAGCCCGACGAGCCCGCAGCAGGAGGCGGGGATCCGGAGGGACCCCGCGCCGTCGCTGCCATGCGCCACGGGCACGGCGCCCGCCGCGACAAGGGCGGCGGCACCGCCGCTCGAACCGCCCACGCCCCGCTCCGGATCCCACGGGTTGCGGGTCGGCCCGTATTTGACCGATTCGGTGGAGAAGCTGATCGCCATCTCCGGCACGGTGGTCAGGCCCAGGGTCACCAGGCCGGCGGCGCGGAAGCGTGCCATCAGGTCGCTGTCGTGCTGGGCAACGATGCCCGGCAGGCTCCGGCTGCCGAGGAAGAACGGGACCCCCTCAGCCACCGGCCCGTGGTCCTTGATGAGGAACGGCACCCCGGTGAACGGCCCGTCCCCGGCGTGGTCGAGCGCGGGTGAGAACACCGGCAGGGCCAGGCCGTTCACCTCCGCGTCGGCCATGGCCAGGGCGTGCCGGGCGGCGCTCTCGACCTCCTCGGCGCCGACCTCGCCCGCTGCGATCAGGTCACGAAGTCCGACGGCGTCATACCGCGCGTACTCGTGGAGTTCCATGTCAGTCCATTTCTCGGCGTACTCGACGCCTGCACATCGATCACATTCGGATCCGCCAGCGGATCCTCGTCATCCCAGATGGGGGAGCGGCGCGTAGGAGAGGCCCAGGCGCTGCTGACGGCATGCGGCCTCAGCAGGGGACGGTCGTCACGCCGGGCCGGTGGCTCCGGGGACCTTCCCCTGCTGGTGATCGAGGTGCTTCTACGCTCGGGACATCACGGCCATGCTGCCGCAGACGGCGCCCCGTCGGCGACTGAATTAGTGCCTTCGCGTGGATCCGGAGCCTCTGACCTGCGTGAAGATTCGAGTCCGCACAGGCCCTGGATCGACGGCGGCGGGGTCGTGACAGGCCGCAGGGCGGGGCGGCGGGCCGGCGACGAGCTCGGAGGGGGCGCGAGTTTAAGAAAATTAAGATCAACTTCTTGAAAGTTAAAGTCGTGCCGGGTATAACTTTAAATATGACAGAGCAGACGATGGATTGGCAGGAACTCACGAACCTGACCCGGGGCCGGCCGTTCGTCGTCGAGCGGGTGCGCCTGGCGGGCAGCGGCGTCGCGATCGAGGGCGAGTTCGAGTTGCCGCAACTGGCTCAGCTCAACGTCGAGGATCAGGTCTTCGTCACGGCGTTCGTGCGGTGCCACGGTTCCATCAAGGAGATGGAGCGGATCTTCGGAGTGAGCTACCCGACGATCAAATCGCGACTGAACCGGATCATGCAGATGCTCGACTTCGTCGAGACCGATCCGGCGCCGTCGCGGGCCGACGTCATCGATCGGCTGCGCCGCGGCGAGATCACCGCACAGCAGGCATTGTCCGAACTGGAGGGCCGGACGTGATGCCGCAGTTGGTGACCGTGCGGGTCGAACGCCCGGACGGTCGTCCCCTCCGGATCTGGGTCCCGGTGCTCCCCGTAGTGCTCGTGTTCTCACCGGTCGTGGTCCTGGCCGTACTGGGGGCGGCCGTGGCCTGTCTCGTGTTCCGCGTCAATGTGGCGCGGGCATTCGGCGCCGCTTGGCGCATCGTAACCGCGTCGCCCGGCACCCGGGTCGACGTCGAGCAGGGCCGTACGGCTGTGCTCGTAACCATCCGATAGGAGAGATTCCGATGAACGAACAGCGCAAGGACGTCCTCGACATGCTGGCCGAGGGCAAGATCACCGCAGAGGAGGCGGAGCAGCTCATCGCCGTGCTCGAACGGGACCAGACGCCGCCGGCGTCGAGTCTCGACACCCGGCCGAAGGGCAAGGCGAAGTACCTGCGGGTGGTGGTGGACGCCATCGAGGACGACGAGCCGACGCGGGTCAACGTGCGGGTGCCGCTGCAGCTGCTGCGGGCCGGCGTACGGCTGGCGGCCCTGATCCCGCCGCAGGCACTGGCCAAGGCCACCGCCGAAATGAACAAGTCGGGCGTGCCGTTCGACCTGACGCAGCTCAAGCCCGAACAGCTCGAGGAGCTCGTGGAGCACCTCGACGAGATGATCGTGGAGGTCGACCAGTCCGAGGCCAGAGTGCGTGTCTTCTGCGAGTAGGCACCGTCCGGTTGGACGGGCCCCCGAGAGGGTGCTGGAACACCCTCTCGAGGCCGCGCCCGCCACAGCAGAGCACGGTTGAACTGCCAATCTGAAGCCTAGCCGCTCGTCGGCGCGCAGCGGAGGGGCCACTCGGACGAGTGGCCCCTCCTTCCATTCGGCCTCCGCCTCCGCGGAGCCGGCTTGTGGATCCGAAGCCGCCAACCCGTCTGGAGATCCGAAGTCCGTACAGGCCCCGGAACCCGCGGCCTTCACCCGTGCGTGACGGCCACGGCCGTGCTCACCTGCGCCGGCGGCTGCTGATCGCGCGGTAGGTCTCCTCGAGAGCGGTGAGGGTCTCGTCGTACGTCCGCCGGGCGGCGACCCCGACGAAGAGGCAGTCGATGACGGTGAGCTGGGCGATCCTGCTGCCCATCGCGCCGGAGCGGAACGGGGTCTCGCGGGCCGCCGTCTTCAGCACGATGTCGGCGAGTTCGGTGATCGGTGAGGGGTGGAAGTTCGTGATCGCGATCGTGGTCGCCCCGTGGTCGTTGGCGAGCCGCAGCGCCTCCAGCACGTCGACCGTGGTGCCGGTGTGCGAGATGCCGATCGCCACGTCGCCCTTGCGCAGCAGCGCGGCCGAGGTGAGGGCGCTGTGGAAGTCCTGCCAGGCGAACGCCATCAGGCCGATCCTGTGCAGCTTCTGGTGCAGGTCGGCCGCGACGAACCCGCTCGCCCCCGCGCCGTAGAGATCCACCCGGCGGGCCTCGACGATCGCGTCGACCGCGCGTTCCAGGGCGGCGACGTCGAGGTGCTCGGCGGTCTCCGCCACCGCTCGGGAGTCGCTGTAGCCGATCTTGGCGACGATCTCCTCCAGCGGGTCGTCGACGCTGATGTCGCCGTCGAGCGGCCGGCCCCCGCCGGCGCGCGACGCCTCCCGCGTCGCCTCGCGGGCGAGCGTGAGCCGCAACTCGGGGTAGCCGCGCAGCCCGATGGCGCGGCAGAACCGCAGCACGGTGGTCTCCGAGGTGCCGCATTCGCGGGCGAGCACGCCGATCGGCCGGTCGGCGACCCCCTGAGGGTCGGCCAGCACCGCGTGCGCGACCCGTTGCTCGGCGGGCCGCAGAGACGGGATCGCTCCGCGCAGTCGCACCAGGATGCCGCTCGAGTTGTCGCCACCGGGGTCCACGTCGCCTCCGTGCAAGTTTCTGACGTGTACAGGGTAAATCGTGCCAGTCCTTGACTACTTGCTCATACCGGCGGTCAATCCGGCGATGATCTGCCTGGTCGCCAGGACGAACAGCACGAACAGCGGCGCCGTGGCGAGGACCAGCCCGGCGAACAGCGCCGACCAGTCGGTCGTGTACTCGCCGAAGAACTGCGACAACCCGCGCGGGATCGTGAACTTCTCGTCGGAGCGCAGCAGCACGAGCGGGTAGAGGAACTCATGCCACAGCGGTACGAACTGGAACAGCATCACCGACGCCAGGGCCGGCCGCACCAGCGGCAGCATGATCTGCCCGAAGATCCGGAACTCGCCCGCCCCGTCGAGCCGGGCCGCCTCGTCCAGCTCGCCCGGCAGGGAACGGTAGAACGCCGACAGAACGAATATGCAGAACGGCACCCCGGACGCGGCGTACAGCAGCGTGAGACCGAGCAGCGAGTCGATCAGGCCCATGGAGTCCATGAGGTAGAAGATCGGCACCAGGCCCAGCCGGATCGGCAACATCAGGCCGGCCAGGAAGTACGCGCCGAGCACCCGGTTGCCGAAGAAGTCGTAGCGGGCCAGCGGGTAGGCCGCCAGCGCGGAGACCGCCGTGCCGAGCAGGACCGCGCCGCAGGTGACGGTCAGCGAGTTCAGGAAGTACGTGCTGAACGACGCATCCGTCCACACCTGGCCGTAACTGCGCAACGTGGGGGACGTCGGCAGCCCGAGCGGCGCGGTGAAGACCTCGCTCGTCGGCCGCAGCGAGTTGAGCAGCATGACGACCAGCGGCAGCAGCGCGACGACCGCGTACCCCCACAGCAGCACGTGGACGGCGACCCGCCCCGGCGCCCGGCGCCCGGCCGTCACACCAGCCTCCGTTCGCGGCGGCGGAAGTACGAGGTGGCCAGCAGCGACACCCCGAAGATGAACACGAACATCAGCACGGCGAGCGCCGAGGACCGCCCGATCGCCTCCACGCCTCCCTCCACGAACGCGACCCGGTAGAACAGCAGGCCGAGCACGTCGGTCGAGCCGGCAGGGGACCCGGTCGACCCGGCCATCGCGTAGACCAGCCCGAAGGCGTTGAAGTTGCCGATGAACGTCAGCACGCTCACCACGCCGATCGCGGGAGTGAGCAGTGGCAGCGTGACCCGCCGGAACGCCTGCCAGGCCGAGGCCCCGTCGACCCGCGCGGCCTCGTGGTACTCGGCCGGGATGCTGGCGAGCGCGGCGGAGAACAACAGCATGGGGAAGCCCACCCACTGCCACGCGTTGACCAGGATGACGATCGGCAGCGCCGTGTGGGTGTCGCCCAGCCACGGCAACGCCCACGAGTCCAGGCCCACCGCTTCGAGCAGCGCGTTGACCGGGCCGAACGTCGGGTTGAGCAGCAGGCTCCACAGGTAGCCGACGACGAGCGGGTCGACCAGGTACGGCGTGGTGAACGAGGCCTGCAGGAACCGTTTGCCGCGGCCGTACCGGAACAGCAGGACGGCGAAGAGCAGCCCGACCGTGTTCTGGACCAGCATGGTCCCGGCGAAGAACAGCCCGTTGTGCGCGAACGCCCGCCACAGCTGCTGGTCGTACGGGTAGACGCTCAGCAGGTCCCGGTAGTTGTCGAGCCCGGCGAACCCCGCCTGCCGGATCCCGCGCCACTCGAAGAAGCTGTAGTCGAGCGCGCTGACCAGCGGATAGATGATGAACACCGAGTAGAGCAGGAACGCCGGCAGCAGGAAGACGGCCAGCACCCGCCACCGCGGCACGTACCGGCGACCGGTGCCGGTACGTGCCGCGCGACGCCGAGGAGCGCTCAGTTCCCTGGCTTGAACCACTGCTCGACGCCCTTCTGCACGCTCTCGGAGACCGCTTCGGGGTCGGTCTGGCCCGCGAGCATCTTCTGCACCTCGTCCCGGAAGACCGCGTCACCGTTCGGCTGGCCGTACCGGAAGTCGACGAGCAGTGTGTACGGGGCGCCGTTGTCGGCGTAGTTCTTGGCCATCTCGGCCAGCAGCGGGTCCGAGGGGGTGACGCCGGGGACCGCGGACAACTGCTTCAGCTCGGACGCGTAGAGCTGCCCGAACTCCGGCGTCGCCATCCACTTGACCAGTTCGAGCGCCTCGGCCTGGTGGGTGGACTTGGCGTTGACGCCGAACGAGCCGTCGGCCCAGCCGGGCGTGACCGGCGTGGTCACGGGGGAGCCGGGTGGCGGCGGCACCGGGAACTGGCCGACCTCCAGGCTCGGGTTCGCCTTGAGCACGGGCGCCAGGTCGAAGGCTCCCGTCGGGTACATCGCGGCCTTCCCCGTGGCGAACAGCGCCTGGACGTCGGGGATCTTGACGGCCACCACGTCCTTGGGGAAGTACGGCTCCAGGTCCTTGATCAGCTTGACGGAGGCCGTGAAGTCGGGGTCGGTGAACTTCTTCTTGCCGCCGATCACGGCGTCCCGGAACGCGGTGCTGCCGTAGCGGGCGTTGCCGAAGATCTCGTGGACGATCGGCAGTGTCCAGGTGGCGTCGGGACCGGCGGCGACGGCGAACGGGGTGATCCCGGCCCCCTGCAGCTTCTTGGCCGCCGCGATCATCTCGTCCCAGGTGGCGGGGGGCTGGATGCCGTTGTCGGCGAACAGCTTCTTGTTGTAGAGCACCTGGAGCGTCTGGTAGGCGAACGGAACGCCGTAGATCTTGCCGTCCGTGTGACCCTTGGCGCCCTCGAGCAGCTTGGCGTCGAAGCCGGACAGCGCGTCCACCTTGCCGTCCAGCGGCACCAGCTGGCCCGCCTCGACCAGCGGCTGGAGGCCGCCGTACGCACGCAGCTGGGCGACGTCGGGACCGGCGGTGCCGGACAGGCCCGTGGCCAGGATGTTGTTGTACTCGGTGGCCTGGAACGGCTTGAACTCGACGTGGATCTTCGGGTGCGACTCCTCGAACTTGGCGAGGATCTTCTCGTACGCCTTGACGTCCTCCACCCGCCACGACCACAGACTGAGCGTGACCTTGCCGGCGGTCTCGTCGCTCTCGCCGGACGACCCGCTTCCGGGCGCGCACGCCGCGAGCGCCAGAGTGAGCGCCCCGATCGCCCCCGCGATCCACCTTCTCTTCATGAGACTTCCTTTCGGCTCGTAGCCAGGTCGGCGAGCGCTGCGCGCACCCTGCCGCCGGCGGCCTGTAGTGCGATTCGCGCCTCTCCCACGGGGGCATCGGCGAGGAGGCAGACCAGGGCGACCTTCAGGTCCCCCTCTGCCGCGGTGAGCGTTTCGGCGCACTGCGCCTCGGTGCGGCCGGTGGCCTCTTCGAGGATCGTGACCAGGCGGCCGCGGAGTTTCGCGTTGGTGGCGGTCACGTCGGTCATGAGGTTCGAGTACGTCCGGCCGATCCGGATCATGACTGCGGTGGAGAACGTGTTGAGCACGAGCTTCTGCGCGGTTCCCGCCTTCATCCGCGTCGATCCCGCGATGACCTCGGGGCCGGTGTCGACCGCGACGTGGACGTCGACCAGTTCACCGAGCGGGGCCGGCGGGTTCGACGACACCAGGACGGTCGCCGCTCCCGCCGCGCCCGCCGCGCGCAGCGCCCCCGCGACGTACGGCGTGCGCCCACTGGCCGACAGCCCGATCGCGAGGTCGCCCGGGCGCAGGACGAGCGCCTCGGCGGCGCCCTTCGCCTCGTCGTCCTCCACGTTCTCTATCGCCTGCTCGAAGGCGGCGATGCCGCCCGCGTGGTGCGCGACGACCTGCCCCGGGTCGATCGTGTACGTCGGCACGAGTTCGGCCGCGTCGAGCACCGCGATGCGGCCGGAGCTGCCCGCGCCGAAGTAGTGGATCGACCGGCCCGCCGTCAGCGCGGCCACCCCGAGGTCGACGGCCTTGGCCAGCTCGGGGAGGACGGCCCGGACCGCCGGGGCGACGAGGCGGTCCTCGTCGTTGACGAGCTTCAGCATGTCGAGGGTCGAGCGGAGGTCGATGTCGAGCGTACGCGGGTTGGCGCGTTCGGTCGGGGCCGCCACCTTGACCGCCTCGAGCTCATCATCCGTCACGGAACTTTCCGCCTTAGGGGAGTGCGTGGTGGGCATGGATCTCGCTGTGAGCCGGGCGTCAATACATGGAGCGGCTCCAGCCGTCGGGGACGAACAGGTTCGCGTCGTGCGGGTTCCGGTCCTCGAAGTGAACCCCCGGCCCGCTGATCCGCACCATGTCCACGTACACGCCGCGGCCCTGGTAGAGCGGGTCGTTCACGTAGCGCCACCGCAGCCCGGTGGTCCCGGCCGGAAGGTCGGCCGTCGCCTGCAGCCACTGGCGGCCCTCGAAACCCGAGAACGTGCCGTCCGACGACCAGCGGTGCGGGCCGGCGCGCAGCTCCATCGGCACGCGGCTCCAGGTGGCCCCGCCGTCGGCGCTGGCTTCGAGTGACCCGATGTCGGAGTCCGCCTCCGTGTCGTACCAGAGGGCGAAGGACATCCGCGCGCCCTCCGGCGCGCCGACCGGCAGCGTGAGCGTCGCCGTCCGGGCGTCCGCGACTCCGGAGAACCACGCGTCCCGGCCCTGGGCGGGCCGTACCGGAACGGCCAGCGCCAGGTCACGGGCGACCGCCCGGCGGGCGGGGTTGTTGGAGCCCCAGTCTCGGCTGGGGTGCACCCGGTTGGTCAGCAGGATCATGAACGAGCCCGACAGCGGGTCGATGACCAGCGACGTCCCGGTGTAGCCGGTGTGCCCGCCGGTGACCGGCGAGGAGAGCCCGTCCATGTACCACATCTGGTCGAGCTCGAAGCCGAGGCCGTGCGCGTTGCCGGGGAAGGCGCTGTTGAAGTTCGTCAGCAGCAGCCGCACCGAGTCCTCCGACAGGATGCGCGCTCGGCCGTGGTGGCCGCCGTTGAGCAGCGTCTGGGCCAGGATCGCCATGTCGTATGCCGTGGAGAAGACCCCGGCGTGGCCGGCGACCCCGCCGAGCGACCAGGCGTTCTCGTCGTGCACCTGGCCCCAGACCATGCCGCGGTCGGGCTCGGTCGTGGTCTGGTACTCGGTGGCGGCGATCCGCGGTTTGAGCGCCGGGTCCGGGTTGTAACCGGTGTCGCGCATCCCGAGCGGCCCGGTCAGGTTCTCCGCGACGACGACGTCGAGTGGCTTGCCGGTCACCCGCTCCACGATGACCCCGAGCGTGATCAGGTTGAGGTCGGAGTAGACGTAGACCCTGTCCGGCGGGTTCGCCGGCGCGACGTTCCAGACCGCGGCGTACCGATCCTCGATCGTCGGCTGGTTGTACAGCGGTATCCACGCCGGCAGCCCCGACGTGTGGGTGAGCAGGTGCCGGACCGTGATCCCGCCCTTGCCCTTGGCCGCGAACTCCGGGATGTACGCGGTCACGGGGGTGTCGAGCCCGATCCGTCCCTGCTCGATCTGCTGCGCGGCCACGATCGAGGTGAAGAGCTTGGACACCGACGCCAGGTCGAAGATCGTGTCCTTGCGCATCGGGATCTGCTGGTCGGGTGGCAGCTCGGTGGGCGTGGAGTCGGCGTAGCGCACCGCCTTCCCCATCGCCTCGTGGGTCGCGATCACGCCGTTCCTGCCCGCGATCACGACCGCCCCCGAGTAGAGCGGCCATGTCGGCGACGGCCGCATGAACCCCGCGGCGTCTGGCGCGATCCGGTCCACGTACTCGGGGACCAGGCCCGCCATGCGGGCGTCGCCGTACCGCAGCGTCCTGTCGGCGAACCGCACGTCGTCGATGGTGACGGTCGGCGGGCCCCCGACGGCCGCCGACGCGGAGGGGGGACTCGCCACGGTGAGTACGGCAGTGAGGGCCACGATGAGGGCCGCGGCGACCACGAGGGCCGGCGATGCACGCACGGTCAGCGCCCCCCGCGGTAGATCAGGTACTTCTCGCGCGTCTTGGCGAACGCCGCGAGCTCGGCGGCCCAGCCGGCCTCGACCTCGTCGGGGCCCTTCCCGGCGTCGATGTCGGTCCGGGCCCGGGTCGAGCCGGTCATCTTGTCGATCCAGTACGGCCTGGCCGGGTCGGAGGTGTCGAATCGCCAGGCGAAGCCGGCCGGGTAGAGCCCCTTCGCTGTGACGATCATCGCGATGGCCGTCTTGACCGGGTCGAACACCTTCCGGTCCGTGACGTACAGCTGCACCCCGCCGCACAACACGTTCACGTGCTTGGAGAACGTGGGCGTGAAGTAGGCCAGGCGGAACCCGGCGCCGGGCAGGCGCTGCGCGTTGAGCGCGTCCGCCCACCGGTGGTCGACGTACGGGGCGCCGATGAGCTCGAAGGGCCGGGTCGTGCCGCGTCCCTCCGACAGGTTGGTGCCCTCGAACATGCCGGTCCCCGAGTAGACGAACGCGGTGTCCACGGTCGGCATGTTCGGCGACGGCAGGACCCAGGGCAGGCCGGTGTCCTCGTACGCCAGGTCCCGTTTCCAGCCGCGCATCTCCACGACCGTCAGGTCCACCGGCTGGTCCAGGAACTCGGCGTTGAACAGCTTCGCCAGCTCGCCGACGGTCATGCCGTGCGCCTGGGAGATCGCCTCCCTGCCGATGAACGTGGAGAACTGCGGCGTCATGACGGGCCCGTAGGCCCTGCGGGCGGTGATCGGGTTGGGCCGGTCGAGGACGACGAACCGCTTGCCGGCCAGCGCCGCGGCCTGCATGGAGTCGAACATCGTCCAGATGTAGGTGTAGAAGCGGGCGCCGGCGTCCTGGATGTCGAACATGATCGTGTCCACGCCCGACCTGGTGAAGATGTCGGCCAGCGCCTGGCCGCTCTTCAGGTACGTGTCGTAGACCGGCAGCCCGGTCTGCTCGTCCACGTAGAAGCCTTCGGAGCCGCCGGCCTGAGCCGCGCCGCGGAACCCGTGCTCGGGGCCGAACACCGCGACGAGTTCGATCCTGTCGTCGGCGGCCATCACGTCGACCTCGTGGGTGAGGTCAGGCAGGATGCCGGTCGGGTTGGTCACGATGCCGACCTTCTGGCCACGCACGAGCCTGTAGCCGTCGGCCATCAGGACCTGGACGCCGGTCTGGAAGTCGCGGCGCGATGGACGGTCGTCGTTTCGGGGGAAGCCCATGCCTGTCCCGGCCACGGCGACGGCCGCGGTGGACAGCAGGGCCCTTCGTGTGAAGGGCTGGCCCATGAGGGGGTTGCTCCGTTCTGCCGGAGGGTCAGTAGCTCAGGCCGTGTCCGTAGGGGTAGAGGACCGAGCCGTCGGCGGCCGGGATCGTCACCGGCAGCTTGCCTGTGGGGCGGGTCATGCCGAACAGCACCCGTGCGGTGGCCTCCATCGCCGGCTTCTCCCACGAGTACGTCGCGAGGTACGTCGGGGCGTCGGGGAAGTCCACGATGTCGTACGGGTTGCGGGCGGCGACGATGACGACGGGCTTGCCGGTGGCGAGCAGCGCGTTGACCAGGTTGCGCTGGGAGGCGGAGTTGTTGGAGTTCACGGTGGTGACCACGACGAGGTCGCTCGCGCCGGCCTTGGCCACCGCCGTGTCGACGGTGGCCTGGGTGGGGGCCGTCCCCGTCTCGAACAACTCGGTGGTGACTCCGAGATCGCCGATCGCCTCGGCGAGCCGCTCGGTCGGCGGGATCTTCACGGACGGCGGCGCGACGTTGCGGTAGCCGGTCACCAGGACCCGCTGACCTGTTCTCCTCAACGGCAGCGCGTGGGCGTCGTTCCGCACGAGCGTCACGGTGCGGCCGGCGACCGCGCGGGCGAGCGCCTCGTGCCCCGGAGTGCCGACGCGGTCGAGCACCTTGCGTTCATTGACCAGCTGGTCACCGCGGAAGAACCCACGCTGCTGCTTGAGGCGCAGGACGCGGTAGACGGATTCGTCGATGCGCTTTTCCGTCAGCTCGCCCGAGTGGACGGCGTTCAGCACGGCGTTGTAGGCGACGTCGAGGGAGAGCGAGCTCGCCGGGTCGTCGACGATCATCAGCATGTCGACCCCGGCCTTGAGCGCGAGCACCGGGACGCGGTCGTCGCCGTACTTGTCGCGCACGCCCTGCATGGACAGCGAGTCGGTGACCACGACGCCGTCGTAGCCGAGCTCGCCGCGCAGCAGCCCCGTCATGATCTCCGGATCGAGCGTCGCGGGGTCGCAGCCCTCCTGGGTCACCACGTCGCAGTCGCTCTGCAGGTACGGCATGACCACGTGCGCCGTCATGATCATGTCGGCGCCCGCGGCGATGCCGGCCCGGAACGGCGGCGCGTCGACCTGCTCCCACTCCTGCTTCGTGTGGAAGATCCACGGCACGCCGTTGTGGCTGTCGGTGATCGTGTCGCCGTGACCGGGGAAGTGCTTCAGACTCGACGAGACGCCGCCCTGCTGCAGACCGCGGACGGAGGCTCGCGTCAGGTCGGACACGAGCGAGGTGCTCTCCCCGAACGAGCGGACGCCGATCACCGGGTTGCCCGGGTTGATGTTGACGTCGGCGACCGGCGCGTAGTCCTGGTTGATGCCGAGTGCGGCCAGTTCCTTGCCGGTGACCATCCCCGTGGTGAACGCGTCACCTGCGCTGCGGGTCGCTCCGAGCGCCATCTGCCCGGGGAACGCGGTGAACGGCTCGTCCAGCCGGTAGACGGCGCCGTGCTCCTGGTCGGTGGCGATCAGCAGCGGAATCTTCGCCGGCTGCCTCGCCGCCGCCCGCTGCAGGTCGTTGGACAGTCCCGCCGTCTTGACGGGGTCGTTGAGGTTGTTCGACCACCGGAAGTAGAGGATCGCGCCGAGCTTGTACTTGGCGATGAGGTCGTCGCCGTTCCTGACGCCGGGGCCGTACATCGCCTGGTTCGCGGCGACGTCGGCCGGGGCGGGCGCGTCACCGCTCTCTCCGTAGACGTTCGCCACGAAGAGCTGCCCGACCTTCTCCTCGAGACTCATGTTCGCGATCTTGTCGAGGATCCAGCGGTCCTTCCCGCCGTGAGCATGTGCGGCCGGCGCCGTCCCCACTCCGAGAACCGCCACCGCCGCCAGAGTCAGTAACCGCCGGTAACGCATCTGGTCCTCCAACCACTCGCATGTGAGTAAATGTCATGCAAGGTCACCGCGTTGCCTGGAAGTTACTTACATCCGACTGGATGGTCAACGCCTTCTTGACGGAAAATTCAGGCGTTCCGCCGCGGAAACCGGCGGTGCCGGAGAGGGGGACGCGAGCGGACGACGCCGTACGCCGCCGACTTCCGCAGGTCGGGAGTGAGGCGGAATCCGGAGGCCGACGGCGCGTGTCATCCGTCAGAGCCGGGGCGGTTCATCAAGACCCGCGCGGTGAGATTGCGGGCGGCGATCCCCAGTCGCGTCCTCGGGATGAGCAGCCCTGCGGCTCGTCCGATGTTGCGCTGCTTCGGTCCGACGAGGGTGCGGTGCCCGGTCTCGTAGCGGCGGAACGCCTCCGCGTGGTCTGTCGTCCGCGCGAGCGCCTCGGCGAGGGTGTGGGCGCCGGCCATGGCGAGGCTCGAGCCGTCGCCGAACAGCGACACGCACGACGCCGCGTCGCCGAGCAGCGCGATGCGGCCCTGCGCCCAGGTGGGCAGACGCACCTGGCTGACCGAGTCGAAGTACAGGTCCTCGGTCTTCCGCAGCCGCCCGAGCAGTTCCGGCACCCGCCAGCCGGCGTCCGCGTAGGCCTCGGTGACGATTCGCCTGTGCTGCTCGGTGTCGCGGTGGTCGAAGCCGGCGATCGCGGGGCCGCGGAAGATGAAGGCGGCGAGGGCCTGGCCTCGTGACGGGTGGACGGAGACCAGCCTGCCGGGGGTGTTGAACAGGACCACGTCGTGCGGGTGGTCGACGACACCGTCGAGGGGCATGGTCGCGACGTAGACGCCCATGTGCCGCACGAAGCCGGCCTCCGGGCCGAACGCCAGCCGCCGCACCGTGGAGTGGAGCCCGTCGGCGCCGATGACCAGGTCGAAGCGGCGCGGTGGGGCGTGGTCGAAGATGACGTCGACCCCGTGCTCGTCCTGCCGCATCGAGACGATCGTGTCGTCGAACAGGAACTCGGCGTCGTCGCGGGCGCTCTCGTAGAGGGCGGCGGCCAGGTCGCCGCGCGGAAGTTCGACCTCCCGATTGCCGGCGGCGCTGCGGGAGGCGCGCATGGCCACACGGGCCACCTGCCGTCCGGAGGCGTCGACGACGCGCATCGCGGTCGCCTGGGTGGCGACGTCGCGCAGGCGGGACATGATGCCCATTCCTTCGGCCACGGGAAGGGCGGGGCCGCGCACGTCGACGGGGTTGCCGCTGGAGCGCAGGCCCTGAGACCGCTCCACGACGGTGGGCCGGAACCCGTGGCGGGCCAGCCAGAAGGCGAGGGTGGGGCCGGCGATGCCGCCGCCGGAGATGAGCACGCTGCGAGGGGACATGCCGACACCATAACCGCACTCAGTGCGGATTTGCAATGAGTGCGGATATGCGTCGGATGCCTATCTGCGTCGAGTGCCGTATGCTGTGGCCCGTGTCTCTTCGCGAACGCAAGCGGGCCCGCATCCGTCAGACCCTCGTCGAGGCCGCGATCGAGCTGTTCGAACGAGACGGCTACGACGAGACGACCATCGCCGACATCGCCGCCGCGGCCGACATCGGCACGCGCACGTTCTTCAGCTACTTCGCCAGCAAGGAGGAGTTGCTGTTCCCGGAGAGCGACGCGCGGGTGCGGGCGGCGGTCGAGGCCATCGAGTCGCGTGGTCCAGACGACGGCCCGGCCGAGGTGTTGCTGCGCGCGCTGCGCAAGGTCGGCGAGGACAGCGACGACATGGCGAGCAGGCTCGCCGCGCTGCGGCTGCGGTTGGTGCGCACCGTGCCGGTGGTGCGCGGGCGCGCCCTGCAGATCCAGCTCGACGCGCAGCGGGAGATCGCCAGGAATCTGGCCGAGGCGTTCCCCGAGCAGCTCGACGAGGTGAGCGCGGCCGCGCTGACCGGGGCGTTCATCGGCGCGATCACGAGTGCGCTGCAGGTGCTGCTCGACGACACCGACAAGCTCGACGACCCGGCCGCGGTGCAGGAGGCCGTCCGCCGTGCGACGGACGTGGCGCTCACCCCATGGCTGCGGGCGTCGGCGTGGACGGTCGAACAGCCTCCGCACGGTACGGCCTGAGCCGTTCACGACTTCGAAATCTCATGCCGCCGAAGGCGGATATAGGTGACATCTACGCGGCATTTGCGACGAATGTCGTCGGAGCACGGCCCTTCGCGGTGTGAATTCGCGCCGAATAGGGGTGGCGAACGGCGATGGAGCTCTCATTGACGTGCACGCGCCGCCGTCCGAGGGGCGGCGCGTCCGAGCGGATCGAGAGGTGACCGGTAAGGCGCCTTTCCGGTTCGCGGTCCCTGATTCATCGAAGAAGAGAATTGCCGCTGTGGCGTATTCGCCTTCCGGCGGACTCCTATTCGCCAAGCGGGAAGCGGCGGTCGGTGACCGGCATCGCGAACCATCGCGTCGGGTGCCGAGGTTCCGCGTCGGCGGTCCGTGCGCCGGAGGGGCTCCGGCGCACGGACTGGGTCAGCCGAGCAGGCCGTCGGCGAGGGGGCCGAGGGAGAGCGCGGGCAGGAAGTTGAGCAGCGCGACGATCAGAGCGGTGCCGGTGGCAAGGACCACGAAACTGACACCCTGGGTGCGCAGTGTGCCTGCCGTCACCGCCTGGGGTTGCCGCCTCACGAGCCGGCCGGCCAGCGCCAGGACGAAGGCCATCGGCAGATATCGCCCGATGAACATTGCCGCCGTCATCGTGAGGTTGTAGAACATCGTGTTGCCGTTCAGGCCCGCCATGGCGCTGCCGTTGCTGTTGACGTTGCTGGTGTAGGCGTACAGCACCTCGGTGAGACCGTGCGCCCCCACGTTGCCCATCGACGACACCCCCGCCGGAAGCCCGACGGCGAGCCCGGTGAAGACGAGGATGAGGCTGGGCGACACCAGTGAGTAGAGCACGACGTAGCGCATCTCGGAGAAGCCGATGCGCTTGCCCATGAACTCGGGTGTACGGCCCACCATGAGTCCGCCCAGGAAGACGGCCACCAGCACGACCATGATCAGGCCGTAGAGACCGCTGCCCGTGCCGCCGGGGGCGATCTCGCCCAGCATCATGGCCGCGAGCAGGACCCCGCCGCCGAGACTGGAGAAGCTGTCGTAGGAGGCGTTGAGCGCGCCGTCGGCGCTCGCCGTCGCCGAGACGCCGAAGAGCGTGCTCGCGGGGATGCCGAAACGGGTCTCCGTCCCCTCCGTCTGGGCGCCCACCGCCTGCGCGACCGTGCCGGTGTGCGCGGCCTGGGCGGCGTTGCCCGCGATGAGCAGCAGGCCGAACAGGATGCCGACCACGATGAGCAGCGTCCAGCCCAGCCTGAGGTTGCCGGTCATCCGGCCGAAGGTCCGGATGAACGCGGTGGGGACGATCAGCATGATGAGGATCTCGAGGCTGTTGCTCAGCGACGAGGGGTTCTCGAACGGGTGGGCGCTGCTGGCGTTGAAGAAGCCGCCGCCGTCTCCGGTCATGAGCTTGACCGGCTCCCAGGAGCCGACGGGGCCGCCGATCAGGGTCTGCGTGCCGCCCGCGACCGTGTTCACGACCTGCGCGCCGTCCAGGTTCTGCTGGACGCCCATGCAGATCAGCACGATTCCGAAGAGGACGGCCAGCGGCAGCAGGACGCGGAAGACGCTGCGGACCAGGTCGACCCAGAAGTTGCCGATCTCCGTACCGCTCCGCCTGACCAGGCCGCGGATGAGCGCGAGGCCGACGCACATGCCGACGGCCGCGGACGCGAAGCCCTGGACGCCGAGCCCGGCCATGACGGCCAGGTGGCCCGTCGTGGCCTCGCCGGCGTAGTTCTGCCAGCTCGTGTTGGTCGTGAAGCTGACCGCGGTGTGCAGGGCCAGCTGCCATGGCATGCCGGGGTGGCCGAGCGACCACGGCAGCGAGCCCTGGAAGGTGAACAGGGCGAACAGGGCCACGACGCTCAGCACCGTGAAGGCCATCAGCGCCACCAGATAGTGGCGCCAGTCCTGCTCACGGTCGGGATCGATGCCGCAGATCCGGTAGAGGCGGCGCTCGACGGCGAGGTGGCGGCCGCCGTCCAGCGTGCGGGCCATGTAGTCGCCCACGGGGACGTGCAGCACCACCAGGAGGGCGAGGACGAACAGTGCTTGCAGCCAGCCGTACATGATCAGGACTCCTGGTCCAGCGCGAGGTTGAGCGTCAGGACGTTCACGCCGGGCTCTCCGAGGAAGCCGAGGCCGCGGCCAGTGGTGTTCTCGGCGATGAGCTCCTTGACCCGGTCCAGGCCGAGGCCGCGTTCCCGCGCGACGCGGGGGGCCTGGAGGGCGGCGTACGCCGGTGAGATGTGCGGGTCGAGGCCGCTTCCGCTCGCGGCGACCGCGTCCGCGGGCACCACGGGGTCGGCGGGCGCGTCCCCGCGGACGGGCACGACCAGCGCCTTGCTGTAGTCGCCGCGCGGGTTGGCGCATTCCACGGTCACGCCTTCGTACGCGGACAGGAACGGCACGGCGGGGCACGCCTGGTTCAGGCTGACCACGCGGGTCGCCCGCCCGCTCAGCCCCTGCTCGCGGAACACGCCGAGGACGGCGCCCACGCCGTCCGAGGTGCAGTACGGCCGGGAGCCGCTGACTCCCTCGAGTTCGCCGACGGCCACGCTCCGTGCGCACACCTGGGTGAGCAGGCTGAGTTTGCCCGAGTCGGGGTCGGCCGGATCCGGAAGGACGTCGACGACGCTCTGCGAGCCCAGGTTGCTCGCCCCGGTCGCGCCCGGGTCGTAGCCGTCGCCGGCGGCCGAGGGACGGCTCTGGAAGTAGCGCCTGATCGGCTTGCCGTCCGTTCCGGTGAAGGACTGACCGACGAGCTCGCTGCCGACCGCCGCGCCGTTCTTCTTGACGACGGAGCCGCCGGCCCGATGACCGAAGACCGCCTGGGCGACGCCGGTCATCGCGAGCGGATAGAGCAGGCCGAGGGTGAGGGTGAGCACCACCACCATCCGTAAGGCCGCCAGGTGGTGGGCGAGCCACCGCGGAAGACGAGTCATGATCAGATTCCTGGGATGAACTGGACGACGAGGTCGATCAGCTTGATGGCCGCGAAGGGCACGACCACACCGCCGAGGCCGTACACCCAGAGGTTGCGGGCCAGCAGTGTCCCGGCGCTGGACGGGCGGTAGCGCACGCCCCGGAGCGCGAGCGGGATCAACGCGACGATGACGACGGCGTTGAAGACGACGGCGGAGAGGACGGCCGAGAGCGGCGAGTGCAGGCCCATGACGTTGAGCCGGGACAGGCCCGGATAGATCGGGCCGAACATGGCGGGAAGGATCGCGAAGTACTTGGCGATGTCGTTGGCGATCGAGAAGGTCGTCAGCGCGCCGCGGGTGATGAGCAGCTGCTTGCCGATCTCCACGATTTCGACGATCTTCGTCGGGTCGGAGTCGAGGTCGACCATGTTGCCGGCCTCCTTGGCGGCCGACGTGCCGGTGTTCATCGCCACCCCGACGTCGGCCTGCGCGAGCGCGGGCGCGTCGTTGGTGCCGTCACCGGTCATCGCGACCAGCCGGCCGCCCTCCTGCTCCTTCTTGATCAGAGCGAGCTTGTCCTCGGGAGTCGCCTCGGCCAGGAAGTCGTCGACCCCCGCCTCCTCGGCGATCGCCCGCGCGGTGGTCGGGTTGTCGCCCGTGATCATCACGGTGCGGATGCCCATCCGGCGCATCTCCGCGAACCGCTCGCGAAGACCCGGCTTCACGACGTCCTTGAGGTGAATCACGCCGAGGACGCGCGTCTGCTCCGCCACGACCAGGGGAGTGCCGCCGGACGCGGACGCCCTCTGGACCGTCTCGCCGAGTTCCGGCGGAACGGATCCGCCGTGGTCGTGCACCCACGCGGAGACCGAGGCGGCAGCGCCCTTGCGCAGGCTGCGCGAGGGGAGGTCCACGCCCGACATCCGGGTGACGGCGGAGAAGGGCACCCACTGCCCGTCCTCCTCGGCGCCCGCGTGCGCGCCGACGCGGCGGCGGGCCAGGTCCAGGATGGAGCGTCCCTCGGGTGTCCTGTCGGCGAGGCTGGACAGCAGGGCGGCGTGCGCGAGCTCGGCCTCCCGCGTCCCGCCGACGGGGATGAAGGAGTCGGCCTGCCTGTTGCCGTACGTGATGGTGCCGGTCTTGTCCAGCAGGAGCGTGTGCACGTCGCCGGCGGCCTCGACCGCCCGCCCCGACATCGCGAGCACGTTGCGCTGCACCATCCGGTCCATGCCGGCGATGCCGATCGCGGACAGGAGAGCGCCGATCGTCGTCGGGATCAGGCAGACCAGGAGTGAGACCAGCACGACGGCGGAGATGCCCGCGCCGGTGATGGCAAGGGTGTCGGGCGCCGCGGCCATCACGCCCTTGGAGAAGATCGCCATCGGCTGGAGCGTGACGGTGGCCATCAGGAAGATGACGGTCAGCGCGACCAGGAGCAGGTTGAGCGCGAGCTCGTTCGGGGTCTTCTGCCGCTTGGCGCCCTCCACCAGACCGATCATCCGGTCGATGAAGCTCTCGCCCGGATCCTGGGCGATCCGCACGACGATCCGGTCGGACAGGACGCGCGTTCCTCCCGTCACGGCACAGCGGTCGCCGCCGGACTCCCGGATGACCGGGGCCGACTCGCCGGTGATCGCGGACTCGTCGACGCTGGCCACGCCATCGACCACGTCGCCGTCGCCCGGGATCAGCTCACCGGCGTCGACGACCACGACGTCGCCACGGCGCAGGAGCGCGGCCGGGATCTCCTCGGCGCGGATCGCCGACGACGGGACACCCTCGGCCCAGCCCGCGACGCGCCGGGCGACGGTCTGCTGCCGCGTGAGGCGCAGCGTGTCCGCCTGAGCGCGGCCCCTGCTCTCGGCCACGGCCTCGGCCAGGTTGGCGAACACCACGGTGAGCCAGAGCCAGGCGGTGATCAGCCAGCCGAACAGGGACGGATGAGGGATGGTGAACACCGTGGTCAGCAGCGCGCCCACCTCGGTGACGAACATGACGGGGTTGCGCCACAGAGTCCGCGGGTCGAGCTTGCGCAGTGCCTCCGGCATCGCCTTCCAGAGCTGCCGTGGATCGAGCATCCCGGCGGCGACCCTGTGGGCGGATCGGGGCTCCTCGACACGGGTGGTGTCCGGGGCGACCGGCGCTTCGACGGCCATCAGAACCTCTCAGGGAAGCGGATCGCGAGGAGGAGATAAACGAGCAGAGCGACGGCAACGATCAAGCCGATAAGATTTTCGACGGTCACCGGAGATCACCATAAATTCCACGCTGAGGATGCTTGTAGAACGTAGGTCCTCCTATAGCGGGTCACGCAAGCCGCTTAACGCGTCCACGATGGAATCTCATCGCGATGTTGACGCGGACCGGCCTTGGAACGGGTTCGGCGGCGTCTTGCCGGGATCGTGACCGCTCTCCATGGACCGGCGTTCGCATCGCGCCGGAGGGGTCGACCGTCGCACGGCGGAGCGGCGGACGCGCGCCCTCGGCACGGTCTCCTGGACGCCCCGGGCATGGGGTGACGGCGGCGCGCCAGGGCCGGTGGTTCAGCCGACGCCGTCGAATCAGCCGCGGGCGGCGGCGAGCGCCCTCAGCCGGCACAGTGCATGCTCGGACGGGCTGCCGGGCTGGGCTCGGCCGATCACGAGATTCTGGCCGGGGGTGCTGTTGATCGCGAATGTCTCGTAGAGAAGGGTCATCTCCCCGGCTTCGGGGTGCCGGTAGCGGATGGACTCGTTCGTCCTGACCCGTACGTCATGCCGGTCCCATATTCGCCGGAAGTCCTCGCTGCCGGCGGAGAGCTCATCGACGAGAGCGAGCAACTGCCGGTCGCCGTAGGCCACTCCCGTGGCGGCTCGGACGTGGGCCACTCTGAACCGGGCCTCTCGCTCCCAGTCGAGGTAGAACTCGCGTGCCGCGGGGTCGAGGAAGTGCATCCGGATCATGTTGTCGCTGTGCTTCAGCCATCCGTGGAGGGCGGCGGCCAGTGGGTTCCGGTACGGCACATCCATCCGGCGATCTGTCGTGAAGACGACTAAATGGTCCAGATCTTTCCCGAGCTGCGCCACGGTCGGGTTGACCTGATCGATCGGCCCACGCTTGCACGCCCGGGGGTGGGCGAGCTCGTGAAGGTATTCGGTGGCCTCGGGGCCGAGTTGGAGGACCTGCGCCAGAGCGTTGAGCACCTGGGCCGAGGGATGGCGTTCCCTTCCCTGTTCCAGCCGGGTGTAGTAGTCGATGCTCAGGCCGGCCAGCACGGCGACCTCGTCGCGGCGTAATCCGGGCGTCCGGCGGCGACCGTCGATGTGCGGGAGACCCACCTGCTCGAACGTCGTGAGGTGGCGTCGAGCGCGAAGGAACTCGCCCAGAGGATTTCCCATGCCGGACAGAGTAAAAATCCAAGGGTCAAAACAATGCATAGCCGAGCAAAAGTGGTGCCCCTCCGTGACGTCGGGCATTGGCGGACTCCGATGTCGCCCCTCGAAGGTGGCAGTGCCACACCCAGGCGAATCGCACCCTGGCGCCCCCTGGCCGCTCGCCCGAAGATGAATACACGGCATCGGTGAAGACATGTTGATCGGAGGGTGGCCGGATGCACGTGTACGGCATGGCAACTAGCCAGGAGGAGCTCCTCTTCCTCCTCGTCACGGTCTTGATCTGGGTGGCCGTCATCGGCGGCGTGGGGGCCGCGCTCCACGCGAAGACCCGCGCCCAGAGGTCGAGGACTCCGGAGGAGGCCCTCTTCCAGAGGTTCACCGCCGGGAAGATCGACGATGACGAGTACCGGCACCGCCTTGAGGCGCTCCGCGCCGCGATGGGCTCATAGAGGCGCCTTCCCCGCGCCCTGGGGGGCCGATGGTCACCGATTCGATTCGGTGAGCATCGGCCCCCTGCTTATGAATCTACAACGTAAAGGCGAGCGCCCACGCGGCGGCCGCACCTCTTGGGAAGCGCCGCATTCGCGCTGGACATGGCCCTGGTCGGCCCTGCCGGCAGGGGCATCGGGGCCGCAGGGGCGGGTGGGACGCCCGCGGAACGCCCGAACGGACTTGCATGCTCATGCATGACTGTGTATATATTTCTACTCGTGTCCAAAGTGCTCACCTCTCTGCCTGTCGGCGAACGTGTCGGGATCGCCTTCTCCGGCGGCCTCGACACTTCGGTAGCGGTCGCGTGGATGCGCGACAAGGGTGCGGTGCCCTGCACCTACACCGCTGAAATCGGCCAGTACGACGAGCCCGACATCGCCTCGGTGCCCGGCCGCGCCACGGCGTACGGCGCGGAGCTCGCCCGGCTGGTGGACTGCCGCGCGGCCCTCGTGGAGGAGGGGCTCGCCGCCCTGGCCTGCGGGGCGTTCCACATCCGGTCCGGTGGCCGCACCTACTTCAACACCACGCCGCTCGGGCGGGCCGTCACGGGCACTCTGCTGGTGCGCGCGATGCTCGAGGACGGCGTGCTGATCTGGGGCGACGGCTCCACCTTCAAGGGCAACGACATCGAGCGGTTCTACCGTTACGGCCTGCTCGCCAACCCCTCCCTGCGGATCTACAAGCCGTGGCTGGACGCCGATTTCGTCGGCGAGCTCGGCGGTCGCAAGGAGATGTCCGAGTGGCTGCTCGCCCACGGCCTGCCCTATCGGGACAGCACGGAGAAGGCCTACTCGACGGACGCGAACATCTGGGGCGCGACCCACGAGGCCAAGTCGCTCGAGCACCTGGACACGGGCATCGAGATCGTCGAGCCGATCATGGGCGTGCGGTTCTGGGACCCTTCCGTCGAGATCGTCACCGAGGACGTCACGATCGGCTTCGAGCAGGGACGGCCGGTCACGATCAACGGCAAGGAGTTCACCTCCGCCGTCGACCTGGTGCTGGAGGCCAACGCCATCGGCGGCCGGCACGGCATGGGCATGTCCGACCAGATCGAGAACCGGATCATCGAGGCCAAGAGCCGCGGCATCTACGAGGCGCCGGGAATGGCGTTGCTGCATGCGGCGTACGAGCGGCTGGTGAACGCGATCCACAACGAGGACACCCTCTCCAGCTACCACAACGAGGGACGGCGGCTGGGCAGGCTGCTGTACGAAGGCCGCTGGCTGGACCCGCAGGCGCTGATGTTGCGCGAGTCGCTGCAGCGCTGGGTCGGGATGGCGGTCACGGGAGAGGTGACCCTGCGGCTGCGGCGCGGTGAGGACTACTCGATCCTGGACACCTCCGGACCGGCGTTCAGCTACCACCCGGACAAGCTCTCCATGGAACGGACCGAGGACTCCGCGTTCGGGCCGGTCGACCGCATCGGCCAGCTGACCATGCGCAACCTCGACATCGCCGACTCGCGCGCCAAGCTCGAGCAGTACGCCAGGCTCGGCATGGTCGGCAGCGGGCAGCCGGTGCTGATCGGCGCCGCGCAGGCCGCCTCGACCGGCCTGATCGGCGCGATGCCCGAAGGCGGCGCCCAGGCGATCGCCTCCCGCGGAGAGGTCACCGGCGACGACGAGCTGCTCGACAGCGCCGCGATGGAGTCCGGCACCGACTGATCACACCGGGGCGGTGGGGGAGGCCCGGCTCCGGGCCGCCCCCACCGCGTGACCGGTCGACGGATCAGTGCGAGAACGCCTGGAACTCGGCGGCCCGGATCTGACCGGCGAACGGGCTGGCGGTCGCGCAGTCGGTGGCGGAGTTGGGGTCGTTGTCCTGCTCGCCCGCGTACAGCGGGTTGCCGGTACATTGGCTGGACACCGTGCGCAGCATCAGGTGGGTCGCCTCGGTCTTGCGGACGTCGAACGACTTGATGATCAGGTCGCCGCCGCGTGGACGCGGGACGCTGGTGTCGAAGGCTCCCTTGGGACTGGTGTAGATCCTGGTGTAGTTCGCCGGGTCGGCGCAGTCGGTCCCGTGGGTCGAGTCACACGCCAGAACCTCGAAGGCCCGCAGCGCGCTGAACCGGTTCTGGCCGCCGGGGTCGGAGAGGTCCCCGGTGTCCGGACGGAGCATGGCGCTGACCGCGACCCTGCGGATCTGGACGGCCTGCGTGCCCGCCAGGTCGACGACGACGGACCGGCCGGCCACCGGGGCGGTGAGCGAGGCCCAGTTCGTCGCCTCCGTCTCGTCGATCAGCTTGCCCTGGTTGACTCCGTCGCCTGTCGCCGCCGCACCTGCCGCGGCCGAGGCGTAGTTGCGGGACATCTCCACGTGCAAGTCCCTGACCTGGTTCTTCTTCACCGTTGACGTGAACCGCTTGTGGCCGAAGCCGGGAGCCGCCGCGACGAAGGAGTAGGAGCCGGGCACGATCTGGAAGGTCGCGCCGAGGGCGGTCGCCGGATCCGTGTCCGCGATCGGGACCGCACGGCCCTCGTAGTCGCCCACGTACAGCCGGACGGGCGCCTCGGCTGCTTCGCCCGCCGGTTGCAGGGTCAGCGTCGCGTTGCCGCCGTCCGGAGAGGCGAAGCTGGGCGTGGGGTCGGGGTCGGCCGTTCCGTTGCTGGCCGCGCCCTCGCCCAGGCCGTGCTCCGCGAACGCCTTCCACATGATGTCCTGGTTGGCGCCGCCGAAGCGGATCCTGTCCGCGGCGAGCATCGCGTCCCGCATGTCCACCATGCTGAGGTTGCCGGCGGCCGTGAGAAGGAACGCGTCGAAGTGCAGCTGCACCCATCGCCGGTTGCCCGGGCACTTCTCGAGCGCCTTCTTGCCCTCGGCGCAGGCCTGCTGGTCCTTGGACGAGCCCTTGCCGTACCTGTCGATGAACGCGTCGCGCACGTCGAACTGGGTAGCCGACCAGATCTCACCGTCCGCGTGCACCTGCTGGCCGACCAGATCGTAGGCGATGTCGCTGTAGTTCAGCGGCGACTTCGACATGTCGTAGTTGCGGATGCCCCGCTCCGGGTCGCCGGTGACGTAGCCGCCCGTCACGTACGGCGTGTCACCGCGCGGCCGGAAGCCGTTCTCGAAAAGGTACTCCATGGCGAACAGGTCGGAGATGCTCTCGCCCATCGCTCCGGCCTGGGCTCCGCTGAGCCCCGCGTTCGGCCCGGCCACCATGCGGTTGGAGATGGCGTGGGTGAACTCGTGCCCGATGACGGACATGTCGTAGTCGCCGTCGACGCACGGCGCGTAGAACGCACCGGCCTGCGGCTGCCACAGGTACATGTTGGTGATCGGGGCGACGCCGTCGACCGGGGTGATCTGGTTGGCGTTGTTCCTGACCGACAGGACCCTGGCGCCCGCCTGGGCGTTCCCGCGCTCCGGGTCGTTGCCGAGACCGCCGCGCTCACCATTGCTCACCTGCATGTTCCAGGCGGACTCGGTGAAGCCCAGACGGTACGACCAGTCGTGCATGCGGTTGTGCATCGCGTTCAGGTTGCTGATCGCGGCCTCGAGGTCCGCCTCGCCGGGCTGGTCGAACGCGGCCGGGTCGCACTTCGCCTTGAACCACTGGTTCCGCCAGGGGAAGGCGTAGTTCCGGCTCGGGGTGAGGACGTTGGTGCGCGTGCCGACCGAGGAGGAGGAGCCGTTCGCGCGGTTCTCGAAGGTGCGTGCCGCGTTGCCGAGGCTGGTGTTCGTCGCCGTGTCCGTGGCGTGGTCGACGTCCCACGCCTTGCCGGTGGCCGGATCCCCGCCGACGACGTAGTCGCACCCTCGTCCGGGGGCGGCACACCAGGTCTCGCGCGTGTCCCTGGAGGAGTAGTCCGCCGGCGGGTTGGCCGGGAACACCGACCACGACGGGCCGTCGGGATCGAAGTGGTCGACCAGGTTCTCCCTGAGCAGGATCCCGCCGGTGACGGCGTCGACGTAGGTGGTGTACGCGGTGGGCTCGTCGTCGGCGTCGTGCCCCTCGTCGATCAGCGTGACCTGGTAGGCGCGGTGCACGCCGTCGGCCGCGGGGACGGCCACCTGCTCGACCTGCTTGGTCGAGACTGCGCCCAGGTCGATCTCGCCGTCCGCCGCCGCGGCCTCCAGCGCCTGCTGCTCGGTGATGGCCGCCGCGGGAGGCGTCTGCGTGGCTCGCGACAGAGTCGAGGAGACGTACACGACCTTGCCGTCGTTCACGCCGACAGACGCCAAACCGTCGTAGCCGGCGGGCAGATCGCCGAACCTCTGCCGCAGGAGCACGACATGTCCCTCGCCGATCGGGTTGACCGCGACCGTCTCCAGGGCGTCGACGGCTTCGGCCTGCAGGCCGAAGAGGCTGGTGTTGCCCTTCAGGTAGTCGCGTGCGGCCTGCGCGGGGTCGGCGGGGAGCCCTTCGGCGAGGGGTGTTTCCGAGGTGACGAGAGCGGGGGTGCCGAGACTGTTCCATCGCACGGTCGCATTGGAGGGCTTCTTCGGCGAGGGCGGGGGTGCCACCCGGCCTCTCCTGTTGTCCTTGTCCGGCTTGCCGTGCCCGTCTCCATGGACGGCCGGGAGTTTCCGCTGCTCCTGCTTCGATTCGCCCTGGGCGGTTCCCGCGAGGGGAATGGCGAGTGAGGCTGCGGCTAATGCGGCGATGACGATGCGTAATCGATGAGACGACGACACACATGCCTCCTGAATGGGACGTGACGGTCATTGGCAGCGTCCAACTTGATAGTGGTAACACCCAAAAGAAATCTTGACAAGATCGCATACATCATGAAAATTAAACAGAAAATAGCTTTAAGCTGGGGCTTCGCCCCGTGGCTTGGATGGCGTAATCGGACGTTTTGCGCACGATGAATCAGCCGTGCGTTCCGGGGTCCGTCTTTTCGTGGATCCTTCGAATCGCGCGCTTTTCGGGACGCCATGCCTTCTCCTGCTGATGGCGCGTGTGCGCGTCCCATGACCGCGAAGCGAACGGATTCCGTCGCGAAATTCGCAGCGGAGCGCTCTGGGCGGTGGCGGGTTCCGCGGGCCGGGTCCACAAGCCGGCCGGAGCGGGGGCATGTTCAGGTCCCCATAGGGTGAGGTGGGCGGCGACGCCCCGTCTCCCGCACCCGGTGCGTCGCTTCGTGTGGCCCTTCCTGGCGGTGGACGGCAGGCCAGAACGGACTCTTCGACGAGAGCGGTCATGCACGATCCACGACTTCAGCCCGTCCCGCCGTACTCTGCCTTGATCTTCGACTGTGACGGCACACTCGTCGACAGCGGCCCGGCGCATGAGAGGGCCTGGCGGCAGGCGCTGGCCGACTCGGGTGTGGAGCTCGACCTCGACTGGTACCGCGAACGGACCGGTCTGTCGGCCGACGTCCTGCTCGCCGAGCTGGAAGAGGAGACCGGCAAGCCGATCGACCACGCGGTGGTCGAGGCGGCGGCGGTCGACGCCTTCGGGCGGATGCTGGACCTGGTCCTGCCGAATGAGCCGGTCGTCGCGGTCGCCAGAGACAACCACGGCCAGGTGCCGCTGGCGGTCGCGTCCGGTGGCAGCCGCAGGGCGGTCGAGGTCAGCCTGCGGGCGATCGGCGTGTATCCGCTGTTCGACGCCGTGGTGACTAGAGACGACGTGTCGCGCGGCAAGCCGGCCCCCGACATCTATCTCCTGGCCGCCGAGCGGCTCGGCGTCTGCCCCGGTGATTGCCTCGTCTACGAGGACACCGACGAGGGGATGGCCGCCGCGCGCGCTGCGGGCATGCGCGTCATCGACGTGCGGCCGGCGCCGTCCTCCGCCCGCTCCGACGCGGTGCCGGACTCCGCCACGTCGCGGGTCTGAACCCCCGCCCGCTCGACGTGGCGGAACCCCGCCGCGCCTCGGGAAGGCACGGCGGGGTTCGCGGGACTCATCTGATCGCGTAGGCCCTGGTGACGGTCTCGGCGAAGGTGTTGCCGCCGGTGTCGGCGGCCTTGACGCGCAACGAGGCGAACTTGCCACGCGCGCTGACCGGATGCCAGGTCTCGGCGGACCAGGCGCCCCTGCCCGACGGGTGCACCAGCGTGGGGAGCCAGGTGCGACCGTCGTCGTAGGAGATCTCCAGCGTGAGCGTGCTCATGTCCAGGTCAGGTGAGCCGTCCTGGCGCTGGATCCGGAGCGGGATGCTCGTGTGGCCCGTGGCCGCACGGTTGCGGTCGTCCAGCTCCGGCTTGATCGCGACGGTCAGGAGCGGCAGCACCTGTCGCGTGCCCGGCTTGGGGGTCTTCGACCTGAACTGCCATTCGGCGCTGACCCGCGTGGAGAACGCGGTCATGGTCGGCGCGCGCTCGGCGGTCATGGTGTAGCGGTACCTGCTCTCCTTCCCGTCAGCGGGCACCTCGATGTTGGGGGTGAAGTAGTCGGCGGCGTAGATCTCCTTGCCGTCGCGGTAGAGCGTGGCCTGCGGGGAGAGATAGTCGCCGACGGAGAAGTGTCCGGGCACGCCGTCCTCGAACAGCGCGGTGGCGAACTGCAGCAGGTTCTCCTCACGCCAGGAGTAGTCGCCGTCGGGATCCAGCGCGGCGCCGAAGACGCCGGCGTTCCACTGGTCCGAGGTCTTCTGGCCGGGACGGTAGACGGTGGTCTGGCCGAAGAAGAACTGGTCCAGGTCGTTGAAGCCCTCCGGCGGCCACCTGTACTGGACGAAGGACGGGTACCAGCCGGTGTCGCCGGGCGTGTAGTACTCGGTCCGGTGGAACGGGAGCGTGAACCGCGACACCTTGCCGTACGGCATCCAGGCCGGCTCCGTCCCGTACAGCACGGGCAGCGCGAAGTGCTCGCCGAACTTGGCGTCGTGCTGGGCGGCGTACGTGGAGTCGACCTGGGCGAGGTCGCGGCGGCGCGGGTGATAGCCGGGGTCGGCGGGGATTCGCGGTTCGGCCTTCATCAGGTGGTAGAAGTACGGGCTGTCGTCGTAGGTCCCGTCGCCCTTGGGCTTGGCCCACTGCGTCCATCTGTAGAAGGCGAACTTCTTGCTCGCCGTACGGGTCGTCGGGACGGCCTTCACGCCTTCGACGTGGTCCGCGCCCCACATGCCGGCCAGGTCGACGTCCACCCCGAGGGGCTGCTGGCCGTCGACGAGCTGGAGCATGCCGAGCATGCCGACCGCGAGCCGTGCCGTCGGCTCCTCCGTGCGCACGTCCACCGGCTTGGCCTTGCGCGCGTCGGACGCGAAGGTGCGGTCGGCCTGGAGCGTGAACTCCGGATCCGCGGCCATCACCACGCTGCCGTCCTCGTCGGCCAGGAGGGTGACGACCGTGTAGCGGTGGTTCTTCTCCAGCCTGAGATCCAGTGCGCCGCTGGAGACGTCGTAGTTGCGCTGTTCCTCGGTGTCGAGGTCGATCACCCCGGCGAAGGCGGCCTGAGCGGGAGCGCCGTCCGAGCCGGTGAAGGTGAGCCTGAGACCGCGCTTCTCCGGCTCGACCTGCATGCCGATGCCGGTGCGCACGGAGACGTCGGCCCCGGTGGCGATCACCGTGCCGCTGAACAGGCCGGTCGCGCCCGGCTCGGCGGTCACCTGGACCTGCGCCGTGCCGTGCGCGGGCACCTGCGCCGTGGTGGCGCTGAGCGTGAACGGCGTCACGGTCTGGCCGTGGCCGTCCGTTGCCGTCACGCTCAGGTCCAGGTGGACGGCGGCGTCGCCGTCGTTGCGGTAGGTGAGCGTGCGCGTGATGGGGGAGGGCTGGGGAAGCTCGACGTATCCCATGCTCAGCGCGGTGGGCTCGGCCGTGACCTGCTGGGTGACGGCGCGGGCGACGTCCACGCGGCCGGAGCCCTGGACGTAGGCGCCCAGTTCGTCGCCGGGCGCTGTGGAGGCCATCAGCGCCGCCTTGATCTGGTCGGCCTTCCAGTCGGGGTGCCGGCCGGCGACGATCGCCGCCGCTCCGGTCACGTGAGGGGTGGCCATGGACGTCCCGCTCATCTCCGTGTAGGAGTCGTCCACCGGGAAGCCGGCGAAGGTGCCCGCCGCCCTGCCGGCGACGATGCCCACACCGGGCGCGATCAGGTCCGGCTTGACCGCGCCGTCACCGGGGCGCGGCCCGGTGCTGCTGAACTGGGCGACGGTGTCGGCGTCGCGGTAGGAGGCGCCGACCGACAGGGCGCGGTCCGCGCTGCCCGGCGAGCCGAGCGTCTGGGGACCGTCGTTGCCCGCCGCGATGACGAACAGCGTGCCGTACTTCTCCGACAGCGTGTTGACGGCCTGCTCCGTCGGGTCTTCGCCGGGAGTGTCCTGCTCGCCGAGGCTGAGGTTGGCGACACGGGCACCGTTTTCCGCCGCCCAGGTCATGCCCTCGATGATCGCCGAGTCCGAGCAGCTTCCGCCCTGGTCGCAGATCTTGCCGATCAGGAGCTTCGCGCCGGGAGCGACGCCCTTGTACCTGCCGCCCGAGGCCTCGCCGGAGCCGGCCACCGTGGTGGCGACATGGGTGCCGTGGCCGTGGAGGTCGCGGACGTCGGGCTCGGAGGTGAAGTTCTCGGACCCGGCCACCAGGCCCCGCAGGTCCGGGTGGTCGGGGTCGTAGCCGGTGTCGAGCACCGCGACCGTGACGTCCTTGCCGGTGTAGCCGGCCGCCCAGGCCTGGGGCGCGCCGATGTGCGGGACGCTGACGTCGAGCGACACCTTGGCCTTGCCGTCCAGCCAGATCTTCTCGGGTGCGGACGCCGCTCTGGCCTGTGCGGTCAGCGACTTCCAGAGCGTGCCCGCGCTCGCGTGCGGCTCGCTCTGGGCGATCCCGTTGATCGCGGGCAGCGGGCGCCCGCCCGCGACGCGCAGTGTGGCGGTGCCGGTGGGATAGGTCAGGATCAGCGGGAGCGCCGGGCTGGCGGCGTCGTCGTAGCCGAAGGCGGCGAGCTGGGTGACGTTGAACAGCCGGGGGTCCAGCCTGCCCGCGGACAGAAGGGGCATCGCGTCCACGGGGACGACGCTCAGCCCCTCCTTGCTCCGGCGGTGGATGAAGTTGATCTTCTCTCTGCCCGGGGCCGGCGTGATGTCGAGCTGGGTCTGCTCGTCGGGAAGCGTCCGGAGGGTGACCTTGTCCCCGGTGATCAGCGTGATCGTCTTGGGGGGTCCGGCCTTGGTGGCGGCCTGCCCCGTCGGGGTGGGGAGCGGGCCTGTTGTGGGGCGGGGTGTCGCCTCGGCTGGTGTGGCGGTCAGCACCAGGGCCGCTACCACGATGCCGATAAGGGGGGTTCTCTGTAGCACAACCCGATTTCTAACTGTCTGTGAATTTTGATGACAAGGTTGTTGGTGTGGCCTATTGCGGCAGCCGCCGGAAGTGGCCAAGATCGTGATCGTGCTTGATGACGGTCCGGTGCTGGAAGTAGTGGGCATCAGCGCGTTCGACGAGCGGATCTACCGCGCGGTGCTGGCCTCTCCCGGCATCACCGTGCAGGAACTGGTCAAGAGAAGCGGGGAGAGTTCGGGCCGCATCCAGTCCGCGCTGAGCAAGCTCCGCGCCAAGGGAATGGTCAGCCGGCTGTGGGGCCGGTCACCCCGCTGGACCGCGACGGACCCGGGGACCGCGATCCGCTCGCTGGTGCGCGGCCTGCAGAGCGAACTGGACCGGCTCACCGACACGGCCGACACGCTGGAGGCCGTCTACCGCCGCCTCGGCCAGGACCCGGAGGAGGCGGGCCAGTTCGAGGTCCTGGCCGGGTCCGAGGAACTCGCCCGATGGTTCGTCCGGCTGCAACTGGAGGCCAAGGACGAGGTGCTGACCTTCGACCGGCCGCCGTACGTGCTGGACTACCGCAACCCGCTGCAGGGCGACCGCCTCCGTGCCGGCGTCCGCTACCGGACCATCTACGCTCCGGAGGCGTTCAAGCACGCGGGAGCGCTCGACGAGCTGGACAACGTGCTCAAGGCAGGTGAGGAAGCCCGGGTCCTGCCCGGGCTGCCGTTCAAGATGGTGCTCGCCGACCGGCGTCGGGCGATCATGCCGCTGCACCTGGACCCGCCGCTGACCCGCAGCGTGCTGATCAGCGGATCCACCATGGTGGTGGCCCTGGCCGAGCTGTTCGAACGCCTCTGGCAGGAAGCGGTCCCGATGCGTCCGCAGCCCGCGCCCCGCGACGGCGCGCCGGAGCCTGCCGACGAAGCCGGCCCGGGCGAGGCGCAGGAGGGGGCGGAGCTCGGCCCGGAGGATCGCCGGCTCCTGGCCCTGCTCTCGGCCGGGCTCAAGGACGACGCCATCGCCCGCCAGCTCGGCGTCAGCCCGCGGAGCCTCCGCCGCCGCCTGCGTCATCTTCTGGACGAGCTGAACGCCGAGACCCGCTTTGAGGCGGGGGCCCAGGCCGTCCGCCGGGGTCTCGTGTGACGTTCTCGCAGAGCGCGGCGAGCGCGTAGGCGGAAGGGCTGCCGGTGGTGGCCTGGACGGTGACCAGTTGCTGGCCGGGTGCGCCGGCGACGGAGAGCATGTCGCAGGCGGGCACGTCCTCGTGCGCCAGGGCGTACAGGTGGGCCCGGGCGTCCGCCCCGAGGCCGAACACCTCCGCCAGAGCGTCGATCACCTGGTCGGACGGGTGACGTTCGCGTCCCTGCTCGAGCCGGATGTAGTAGTCGGTGCTGACTCCGGCCAGCATCGCGACCTCGTCGCGCCGCAGCCCCGGCATGCGGCGTGGTCCGGTGTCCAGCAGCCGGACCTGGGCGGGGGTGGTGACCTCGCGCCGGGCGCGAAGGAACTCGCCGAGCAGTCTGTCCCTGGCCATGCCTGAACCGTATGTCGATACGGTCCGCTTTGGCTGGGTGTGTCATTACCAGTCGCAGGGGCGAACGGCGGCGAGGACGCTCCACCGATGGCCGATGACCCCGGGGCGGGCGAGGGGGGGTGTTCCACGGTCACCCTACGGGAGCTGCACAGACTTATCGTGACGACATGGACAGCGGCAATCTGCTCGGCGATTTCCTCCGGACCCGGCGCGAGGCCCTCGACCCCTTCCACGCCGGCGGCGCCGACGCGATGACGCGCCGGGGCAGGGAGGAGGTCGCCATGCTGGCCGGAGTCAGCATCGAGTTCTACGTACGGCTGGAGGAGGGGACCCAGCGCCCGTCGGAGCGGGTGCTGGACTCCCTGGTGCGCGTCCTGGACCTGAACCCCGGCGCGACGAAGCGCCTGTGGGAGGTCGCCCGTCCGCTGCTGCCCGCCCCGCCGGAGCCGGACAGGCGCGAGCGGCCCGACGCGCGCCTGCAACGTCTGATCGACACCTGGTACGACGTGCCCGTCCTGTGCTGCGACGAGTTGATGAACGTACGGGCCGCCAACGATCTCGGCGAAGCGCTCATGGACGGGTTGCAACACGCGGACAACCTGTTCAAGCTGGCGTTCCTGGATCCGGCGGCAACGGACTTCTTCACCGAGTGGCCCCAGATCGCCGGTGCCGCGGCGGACCTCCTGCACGCCATCGAGGCCCAGACCGACCACACCGGCCTGACAACGTTGATCGGCGAACTCTCCGAGCAGAGCCGGGACTTCCGGCGCATGTGGGCGGGGCACGACCTGTCCTCCGACGCTCGCCGGGTCAAGCGACTGCGTCACCCCGAGGTGGGAAAGCTCACCCTCTTCTGCGAGGTGCTCGACGTCGCGCGCCTCCCCGGGCATCAGCTCCTCATCCTGCAGCCCGAGCCCGGCAGCCCTTCCGAGAACGCGCTGGCGCTCCTGGGCAGCCTGGTCGCCACCACCGCCTGAACGCGGCCCGACAGAGCCGACCGGCCCGCACGGCGGAAAGCGACGACCCTGAAGTGAGAACCGGCGATCGAGAGGCACCTGAAATGGCCGACGAAGCCAGCCGATTCTTCTGAATCCCTGCCCCAAGGATGGTCCGCGTGGGAAGACGCCCGACACCTGTTTTTCGCGATATGAGCACCTCTGAGGGTGCCGAAGCCGTTCGGCACGCTTGGATGAAGATCGCGGCATAGGCTGCTGATCGTGACCGTGGCGAGCCCGTCCTCCGGGTCCTTTCGTTTCTTCCCCGAACCCCGTGCTGATTCTGGTGCCGGCGGGTGGGCGAATGACCTGGAAGAACGCTTGGTGGCACTGGCGAGTGAGCGTGGCTTCCTGCCGTCTCATGCCACCAGGAGCGAGCTTGAGCTGGTTCATCCTGGTCGGCGCCGGATCGTCTACCTCAACCGCAAGAGACTGCGGGTCCAGACCATCGCGGTGATTGTTCCGCCGTGGTCGGAGGTGGATGAACTTCGAACCATTTCCGGGGTGAACGTCCGCGGTGACTTCTTCCACAGTTCCAATCTGCGCGCGTTCCCCAGACGCATGCATGAGGGGAACAGGGAGATTCCCTACGGATATTCACTGGTGTGCGCCGACGTCAGCGCCTTCGGTCGTGTTCTTGATCGATCCTGATGGTTCACGTCGAACGCGAGGCGCAGAGGCGACCTCACCGTGATCCGGAGGGAGTCGCCTGACGGCGGATTCTGTTCTGCGTGACCTGGGGCAGGTGAACGCTCAGGACCGCCCCTGCGACGACGGCCTGGGGCGGACGTCGCAGGGCCGTCGTCTCGCGTGCGGGAACGACTACGGCGTCGTACGGAGCAGGCGGCGGAGAGCCTCTATTTTGTCGGCGATCATCCGGGTTCCGATGGCCGTGCCGGGGACGATGTGCGCGACGTGGAACGCCTGGCTGTAGTGGTGCAGTTCCGTGGGGACGCCGGCCTGCATGAGGAGACGGGCGTAATCGATGCCCTCGTCCCGGGTGGGGTCGATCTGGTAGGCGGCGGCCCACGCCGGGGGGAGGCCGACGAGGTCCTGCACCCGGGCTCGGGCCGGGGCAGCGTGGACGGGCACGTCCGGGCTCCCCGGCTCGGCGGTTCCGCGGAGGTAGTGGCGCCAGCTGTGCGCGGTGTTCGCCGCCTGCCAGGTGGGCGTGTCGGGAAGGTCATGCATCGACGGAGTGTCCATGCGGTCGTCGATCGTGGGGGCGTCGAGGAACTGGGCGATCAGGCGCGGTCCGCCGCGGTCACGAGCGAGCAGGGCCAGCGCGGCGGCCAGGCCGCCCCCCGAGCTCTCCCCGAGTACGCCGATCCTGCCGGGGTCCACGCCGAGGTCCGGGCCTTCGGTGCTCAGCCACTTCAGCACCGCGTAGCAGTCCTCCAGGCCGGCGGGGTAGGGGTGTTCGGGAGCCAGCCGGTAGTTCACGGTCACCACGACGACGCCCGCTCGGTCGGCGACCAGCCGCGCAGCGGGGTCGGTCAGGTCCAGGCCGCCCGTGACGTAGGCCCCGCCGTGCAGGTACAGGAGGGCGGGGAGCGGCTCGACGCAGTCGGCGGGCGCGTACATCCGCACGGCGACGTCCGGGGCCTGCTCCGGACCGGGGACCAGCAAATTCTGCACGGTCAACGGGGTCGAGGAGTCGTACACCGGTACGTGTGCGGCGAACCGCCGTTCCATCTCGCGGGCGGCCGCCAGATCGGCCAGATCCAGGCGGGGAAAGCCGGCCGCGACGGCCGCGAGTTCGGGGTCGAGCATGTCTGTCATCGGAGTCTCCAGCATTACGCAGGTGATGATCGTCATCCCCGGCGCCTGATGAGCTCCGCCGTCACGCCCGCCCCGTCGCGATGGCGACCGAGGAGTGCCGCCGGCGCCGTGACCGGCAGCGTCCGGCGTGCGCCGGGGACGCCGACCATCCGACCAGCGAGGCACCCGGTCGCGGTACGACGATTCGTGCTCTCCAGGCGTCCATTTCTGCACGGATAAGCACGAGGAGCTCCTGTATCGAGGCCTTATGGAGTGTCGAGGGTCCGGTGCTCCTGTCGCCACCGCGCGGGCGTCATCCCGAACTGCCGCTGGAACGCCCGCTCGAACGTCCTCAACTCGCCCAGTCCCACGGCGGCGCCGATGTCCGACACCGGGCGCAGGTCGTGCTTCGGATCCGACAACATCGTCCGTGCTCTCAGCAGCCGCTGCTCCCGGATGTAGGCGCCCGGCGTGACCCCGATCCGGCCGAACAGCGCGTGAGCGTGCCGGACCGAGACGTGATGGCGACGTGCCAGTTCCGCCACGGTGAGACGGGGGTCGGCGAGGTGGTCGCGGACATGGCTGCGCATCAGCCCGAGCAGCACCTCACCCGCGCTCTGCTCGCCGGGGACCGCGGGGATCGCGCCGCGCAGGGCCATCACGAGCAGTTCGATCGCCGCGAGGCCGGCGTCGTTGCGCTGCTCGCCGTCGAGGTCGCCGGCGAGCTGGCGGATGTACCCGGTGAGCAGGCGCATGCCCGGCGAGCGCGGATCCACGCGCCGAGCGCACCCTTCGGTGATCTCGGCCGGGCGCATCGGCAGCAGGTGACGGGGGAACTGCAGAAGCAGGCTGTGGAGGTCCGACGCGACGTCCAGGTCCCACGCGCTGCGTCCCTCGTACAGGACGCCGACTCCAGGGCCGAGCTCGGCGACCCGCTCGTGCTGGTGCAACCGGCCCGAGCCGGCGAGGTGGACGCAGAAGAGCAGCAGATCGTCCCGTCCCGAGGTCGCGGCCATGCGCACGGTCTGGAACGTCCGGACAGCCGTCGTCCGAGCCTCCGAGAGCGAGACCGCGTCACTCAGAGTCTGCAAGGCCAGCCGGCCCCGGAAGCCGGGCCTCGGCTCGGCGATCACCGGCAGGTAGCTCTGGCCGGCCGCCTGTTGCAACTCCTCCGCGGACCGCAGAGTGTGGACGTACACCGCTCCAGGGTAGCCAGGCGCGGATGCCTCTCACCTGGGCGGTTGTCGGGTGTAGCCGGTGAGCGGAGCGGCCGGGGGACCGGGTCGCCGGGCGATGTACCTCACTTCCCGGGGATGAGCACGATCTTTCCGGTGACACGGCGGTTGAGCAGGTCGTCCATGGCCTGTCCCGCCTCCGCCAACGGCCTGGTCCGCGGTGGGATCGGGTCGATCCCGGGCATGGAGAACAGCTCTTCCAGCATCGCCCGGTTCTCGGCGGCGTTGCTCATCGACCATGCGCCCCAGTCGACGCCGACCACCGCGCGGTTGCGCAGCAGCACATGATTGGCGGGCAGTCTCGGGATGTCGCCGGCGGCGAAGCCGATGACCATGAGGCGCCCGCCTTCGCGGAGGCCGCGCAGCGCCTGCTCCGACAGCGACCCGCCCACCGGGTCGACCGCCACGTCCACTCCCCAGCGCCTGGCCGCGTCCTTCAGCCCCTCGTAGCCGATCACCTCGTCCGCCCCCGCCTGCGCGGCGCGTTCCCGCTTGTCCGCCGTCGAGGCGGCCGCCAGGACTTCGGCGCCCAGTGCTCGTGCCACCTGGATCGCGGCCAGCCCCACGCCGCCTCCGGCGCCCAGCACCAGCACCCGCTCGCCGCGCCGCAGCCCGGCGCGCCGCTCCAGCGCGTACATGGCCGTGCAGTAGCTCTGGGCGAACGCGGCCGCCCGCACCGGGTCGAGCCCGTCGGGCAGGGGTACGGCCTGCGCCGCGGGCACGAGTACGTGGGTGGCGAAGCCGCCGAGCCCGGTGATCGCCAAAACCCTCGTGCCGTCGGGAAGCCGTCCCGCCACCTCGAAGCCGGGGGTGAACGGCAGGGGCGGCCTGATCTGGTAGCCGCCGCGAGCCATCAGACCGTCGACGTAGTTGACGCCGGCCGCCTCGACCTCGACCACCACCTGGCCGGGTCCAGGGACCGGATCGGGCAGTTCGACCAGCTCGACCGGCTTGCCGTACTCGGTGCACACGATGGCCCTCATGAGGGCAGCTTCGTCGACCGAACATCATTCGGGCAAGGTCGGATTCCCACGAGGACGGGAGATGCGCCTTCGCCGAGCCGTTCACTTCCGGGGAGCGGAGGTCATGATGGGAGGGGTGCATGTTGAAGACCGGGTGGAGCTCCGCTTCCACGAAGGCGCCCAGAGCGCCGGCACTCATGAGAACCTCTCCGCGATCCGCCAGGACGGGCCGTACCTGTGGATCGCGGGCGACGAGACGGCGACGATCGAGCGGCTGACGTCGCGTGACGGCGTCTACGACGATCAGCGCACCTTCGATCTGGCCGACTTCGTCGACCTCCCGGCCGGACGCGAGGCGGAGGCCGACATCGAGGGGTTGGCCAGGACCGACGGCTGGTTGTGGGCGGTCGGCTCACACAGCCTCAAGCGCAAGCGGCTGAAGCCCGGCCACTCCGCCGACAAGGCTCGCAGGAGACTGGCCACGGTGGTCCGTGAGGAGAACCGGTTCGTGCTCTTACGGCTTCCGCTCCGGGACGGCGAACCGGTGCGTGAGGACGGCCGGCGCCGGGCCGCCATCCTCTCCGGCCAGGACAACCTCGCCGACATGCTCTCCGGCGATCCCCATCTGGCGCCGTTCCTGAAACTGCCGGGTAAGGACAACGGCCTGGACATCGAGGGCATCGCCGCCCAACCTGACGAGCACGGCGACAGGCTCTACGTGGGGCTCAGGGGACCGGTCCTGCGCGGCTGGGCCGTGCTGCTGGAGATCCGGCCCGTGACCCATCCGCGTGACCCGTCCCGGCTCCGGCTGGCCGAGCCATACCGGACTCATTTCCTGGACCTGGACGGCCTGGGCATCCGCGATCTGTGCCCGTACGGCGACGACCTGCTGATCCTCACCGGCCCGAGCATGGACCTCGACGGCCCGGTACGGGTCGTGCGCTGGCGGAACGGTTCCGCGGGCGGCGTGGTCACCGCCTTGGACCTGGAAACCGTGGCCGAGCTTCCTTGCGGCCGGGGCGAGGACCATCCGGAGGGCCTGGCCGTACTGGACGACGGCCGGCTGATCGTGGTCTACGACAGCCCCTCCCCGGACAGGCGGACCGCGGCGGGCGTCTACGCCGATCTCATCCGCCTCGATCGGCTCGCCTGACGGCGCGATCTCCAGCACCCTGATCTCGGCCGACGGTCAGGTGAATGGCTACGCGCGGGCGTCTCCCGCTCTGGTGAAGGCCTCCTCGATTTCAGACCTGGAGGCACCGGCCGTCAGCAGAGCGGTGAGGAGGATGCGGGCCTTGTAGGGGTGGAGGAAGCCCGCGTTGATCAGTCCGCGGTCGAGCAGGTCGCTTTCGGAGCCGGAGTAGCCGTAGGTGTGGGTGAGCACCGATCCAGCCCTGGTGCGGGAGGTCAGGACGACGGGCATGCGTTCGGCGAGGAAGGTCAGTGCGTCCAGGTAGGCGGCGGGGACGTGGCCGACTCCCATCGCGGCGACCACCAGGCCTTCGCATCCGTTCACGAGCGGACGCAGGATCTCGCCGTCGTCGCCGAGAGTGGCGGTGACCAGGGCGACCCTGGCGAAACGCACCTGCGCGGGCAGGCGCACGGTGACTCGTTCACGCGGACCGGACAGGAACCGCGGCCTGCCCTCCACCACATGGCCGACGGCTCCGCCGTTGGGCGAAGCGAATGTGGTCACGCTGGTGCTGTGCGTCTTACGCACACGGGACGCGGCGTGGATCTCGTCGGCGAACACGACCAGGCAACCGAGTTCGCGAGCCGCGGGGTCGGCTGCTACCTGGATCGCGGCGAGAACGTTGGCCGGCCCGTCGGGCCCGGCCAGGGCGGCGTTGCGCATCGCACCGGTCACGACGACCGGAACCTGCCCGGTGTGGAGCAGGTCGAGGAGGTAGGCGGTCTCCTCGATGCTGTCGGTTCCCTGCGTGACGACGACGCCGTCCGCGTCACTGTCATGGATCGCGGCGGCCAGGTCGCGGAGGTCGTCGAAGCTGAGTGACGCTCCTGGCAGTCGGCGGAAGTCGATCGCCTCGATCTTGACGTCGAGTTCGGCGAGCCCGGGCACCGTCGCCAGGAGTTGGTCTCCGCTCAGCGTGGGTACGGCGCCTCCGCCTTCCGCGCCGGGGGTCATGGCGATGGTGCCGCCCAGTGAGAAGACCGCGATGTGGGTGGACACGTACTCGCCTTTCAAGGTCGTGGGCCGTTGACGCCGAGCGTACGGCCTGCGGTGGCCGCCGACATGCGCGCGTCGGCCCTCGAGCGGACCTCGCGCGTGTTCCCCTTCATGTGCGACGTCCTTCTCTCTATCGTCGTGTCCGCTTCATTCATTTACGACATTTTTGTCGGTATTCGCATCACGAGGATGGAGCACGATGAGCCCGGTATCACGACGCGATCTGTTGAAGGCGACTGCGGCGGTCACCGCCCTTGGAGCCGGGCGTCTCGCCCTGGGGCCGCAGCCCGCGCTCGCCGCCGACACCACGGGCGCACCACTCGCTCGTCCGATCTCGATGGCGATGCACATTCACGCCTCCTGGAGCGAGGGCGCCGGCACCATGCAGGGCCACCTCGAGCAGGCGACTCGCACCGGCATCGACGTGATGTGGTGGACCGAGCACGACTTCCGGATGGCCGAGCACGGCTACCCCGGCGTTCTCCACATGAACGGCCCATCGGAGCAGGTGAACGGTGTGGCGTGCTCGTGGGCCGAGAAGCGCGAAGGAACCCTCGCGTCGTCGCAGGTCCTCTGGGACAAGACGATGGCCTCTCCTGCCGATGCGTCCACGCCCGGTTCGGTCCGGCTCACTGCCACCTCCGCCGGTCGTGACGCGGCAGCCGTGCGCATCTCGGGGGACGCCACCAACACGGTGCTGCAGCGGTCGCTGTACGACCAGACCATCGAGGTCGACGTCTTCCCCGCCGAGGTGTCGCCCCACGCCTACCTCGCCGTGGAGGTCACCACCAGCTGGAGGCCGGCGACGGCGGGCCGGCCCGCGGGCCAGTACACGCTGACCTACATCGTGAACGGCACCCAGGGCAAGTCCCGCGCGTGCACGGGGTTGAACGCCGTGGTGCACCTGCCGGCCAGGCAGGGGGAGTGGACCACACTGCGGATGTCTCCGGCCGAGGACATCGCGCGGTTCTGGCCGGACCTGGAAAGCCGCGACGCCGCGATGCTGGACCTGACCCTGGGCGCGGTCAGCGAGAAGGAACGGCTCGCCGACGGATGGTTCGACCTGCTGCGCATCTCCCGCCCGGCACGTTCGGACGACGCCGTCCTGCAGGTACAGGCGGCTCTCATGGCCGGCTACTCCGCGAAGTTCCCCGCGGTGCGCCAGTACCAGGGCCTTGAGGTCTCCCTCGTCAAGCCCACGCACGTCAACTGGTTCGGCCCCAAGATCACGATGCCGACCTTCGCCAAGCCTACGCCGACCGCCGACCCCGACCCCGCCGCCGGGCTCGCCGTCGTCTCGATGATCCAGTCGATGGGCGGCCTCGCCTCCTACAACCACCCCTTCGGCACCTCCACCCCGGCCAACCTCCCGCCCGCCCAGCAGGACGCGATGCGCGCCTCGGTCGCCAAGACCGTTCTCGCCGACCGGGCCATGGGCTGCGACATCCTCGAGGTCGGCTACCCCAGCCGCGGCGGGGTCGACCTCGACCGGCACTCGCAGCTGTGGGACGTCTGCTCCCGCAACGCGATCTTCCTCACCGGCACCGGCGTCAGCGACGACCACTCCGGCCAGGACTGGCTCGGCCAGAAGTCCAACTTCGTCACCTGGGCGCACGCGCCCAGCCGTGAGCTGGCCGACCTGCTCACCAGCCTCTCGGCGGGCCGGGTCTACTTCGGCGACCCCGCGCGTTTCTCCGGCGTCATCGACCTGCAGGTCGACGGGGCCGCCCCCATGGGGTCCGTCACCGTCTCCACCGCCGCGACCCGCACCGTCCGCGCCATCCTCACCGGCCTTCCGGCCGACAGCGTGGTGCGCATCGTGCAGGGAACGGTCGACCTCGCCGGGCCGTCGAAGCCCGAACCCGGCACCACGTTCACCGAGATGCCGTCGGCCGCGTGGGCCGCTCAGGGATTCGTCGACGTGCCCGTCAACACCACCGCGCCCCGGTTCGTGCGGGTTGAGGTGCGGGATCGTACGGGGGCCGTACTCGCTCTTTCCAACCCGGTCTGGCTGCTCCGGGACGTCCCCCAGGGAGGGATTCCCGCAGCACGGCTCGTGCGCTGAGGGGCTGCCGCAAGCTGGGTCCGTGGGCGGTGTGGTCACCGCCCTGGACCTGGGTACCGTGGCCGAGCGTTTCACGGCGGCGGTGGTCGGCGGTACGAGCCGACCACTGTCGCCCACCTCAGGACCCAGATGGCCGAGCTGGATTCCCGCATCACCGACCTCACCCGGGCTCGTACGGCACTGGGCGACATCCTCGAAGCCTCCACCCGAGCACTCGCGCGCGTCTGAACCAGCCGTCAAGCGCAGGGAGCCGGCGTCGAACGCCGGTGATGCGGCACCGGGGGATTCTCAGCCGGCGGGAACGGGCGGAAGGCTCTTGAGCAGGTAGTGGGATTCGGCGGCGGTGGGATCGGAGGGCAGCATGCCGCGCACGCCGCTCGGCGTGAAGCCTCTGCTCTCGTAGAGGGCGATCGCCGGTTCGTTGTCATCCACGACCCACAACTCGACCTCCTCGGCGTCCAGTCCCCAGGCCAGGGCCAGCGCCTCGTCGACGAGCCGCCCGCCGGCTCCACGGCCGCGGGCCGCCGGATCAATCCACATCCCGACCAGGTGGGCACGCCTGGGATGTTCTTCACTGCCGGGAATCACCCCGACGATCCCGGCATCCGACCCGTCCACCACCGCGACCAGCGTGACGACCACACCCTCCAGCCGTTCCTCCCACTGCTCGGCGGGGAAGGCCGCCTCCTTGTCGTAGGAGGAGGCGAACGCCCGGGGTGACTCGGCCAGTGCCTTGAGCCGGATCTCGCGGTAACGCGGACCTTCACCGGGCACGAGCCGCCGAATTTCTACTTCAGTCATGTCCGGAATCTTGCCATCTGGGACTCATGGCGCTTGGGGCACGTCGCCGTCTGCATCAATCCCGGCGCCGTTCAGTCCGCCTGCCGTGAACCGCCAGTCGGCGATGTCAGTCCGTAACGGACCACGACGTCGTCGTACCAGTCCGGCCTGCCATGCGTCAGGCCGTATCGCCTGGCGAGTTCGGCGAATTCCGGCGTCTCGCGGACGTTGACTCCGGGCGTGGCCTCGACAGAGTTGAGCAGTTCGCTGAGTTCGCGGAAGTAGTTCTCGAAGCCGCCCGGCGTGATGACCTCGATGATGCGGCCGGGCGTCGTCCCCGCGTTCCACATGGCGTGCATCTGACCGCGGGGCTTGGTGATGTAGCCGCCGGGCCCCAGGACGACCTCGTCGGCCTCGGACCGGAAGCCGATCTGGCCTTCGAGCACGATGGAGTGCTCGTCCTCACGCGTGTGGAGGTGCGGCGGGGTGATCGTGCCCACGGCGAACGGATGCTCCACGATGGCCACTTCGGCGCCGTTGCCGGGGCTGTAGAGCTTGAAGACCACACCGAATCCCGGGATGGCGGCCGTCTCCCCGCCGCCGGGCTGCACCACCTTCACGGCCGGTGCGTAGGGGACGTCCATCGGTCTTTCCTCCTTCGTGCTGATTCCGCCCCGAGCATCGCTCGGCGCCCGGGTGCGCCCGGGGTACCTACCCGCGTGACATCGCCTCGTCCGCGCGGCGTTCGAACTCCGACTGCGGGAGCAGCCCCGAGATCAACTCGCCCGCGATGAGCCAACTGGGCGTCGCCCGCACGCCGAACTGAGCGCCCAGCGACTCGGCCTCGGCAAGGGACGCCGATGCGGTGCCGTCGGCCAGCGCGGCGCGGAGGGCGTCGTGATCGATGCCGACCTCGTTCGCGTGCCACTCGATCACCGCGATGTCGCCGAGGTCCTCGCCGAGCACGAAACGCGCGGTGAACAGCCCTCTGTTGAAGTCGGGTGACGCGTCGGGACGGCGCAGGCGAACCCACTCCGCCGCGGCCAGCGCCGTCCGGGTGTCGGGCAGCCGGGCCGGCCAGATCAACGGCAGGCCGACATCGGCCGCCTCACGTTCGAGTCCCCTGTACATCGGCCCGACACGCGGCCCCGCCTCGATTCCCCCGGACGGGATTTCGGGATGGATCTGGAAGGGCAGGTGGACGACGTCCAGCCCGCGTCCTTCGAGGATGTCGTTCCGCTACTGGGCCACGTAACAGAACGGGCAGATGAAGTCGAACCAGTGCAGGACGGTCGTAGGTGCCAGCATGTCGGCCCCGCGCCCCCGCCTGCCGGCCTCGGTGTCCATTTGTTGATCCCCCCGAACATGAATGTTTCGTTACAATATAGAAATGTAACGTAAGGTCGGGCATGCCCCAACTCACCCCTCACCATTACGATCACTGGCTGTAACCGTCCGGTAGGCTGAGGTGACGAGTCGTCATCTGCGAGGTGATCCATGGTTCGAGCACGACGGCCGCAGGGCGAACGAGCCGGCGACGGGACGGCCGAGACCGACCGGGCGCAGCTCGGAGGCCGCCCTCGGGACGCGGCCATCGACGAGGCCATCATCCTGGCCACGCGCGAGCGGCTGGTAAGCGACGGCTACTCGAGGATGACGATCGGTGACATCGTCGCCGACGCCAAGGTGACCAGGCCGACGCTCTATCGACGCTGGAGCAACAAGTTCGACCTGGTGGTCGACGCGCTCGACTACGGCTTCCGCAAGCAGCGCGACATGTACACCGTCGACCTGTCGGAGCTGGCGCCTCGCGACGCGCTCGTGGAGGCCGTCCGCCGACTCGACCCCGCCTACTTCAACCCCGACGCCATGGTGCTGATGGGCAACTTCGCCGGCGAGGCGAACCGCACCCCGGAACTGCTGGAGATCCTGCGCAAGCACGCCGTCGAGCCCCGCGTCGCCATGGTGGAGGAGGTGCTGAGGCAGTTGCAGGAACGCCGCGCGGTCGACGCCGGCATCGACACCCGCATCATCGCGATGATGTGCTTCGGCAGCTACTTCGCCTCGTTCTACGCCGGAGAGCCGAGGGCGGAGATCCCCGAACGCGTCGTGGCGGTGCTGTGGCCCGCCGTCGCCTCCCCTGGACGGTCCGGCTGAGATCGATGACGTCTGTGACGGTCGAGAACGATCTCGTCTTCGCCACCGCCGGCGGGACCGAACTCGGGCTGGACCTGTACCGCGCGCCGCAGCCCGGCGCGCCTGTGGTCATGTACGTCCACGGCGGCGGCTGGCGGCATGGCGACAAGGCGGACGGGAGCGCCGAGCGGCTGGCGCCGATGGCCGCGTACGGCGTGACGGTGGCGTCGGTGAACTACCGGCTGGTGCCAGGCGCGGTCTTTCCCGACCAGTTGCACGACCTCAAGGGGGCGGTCCGCTGGCTGCGGGCCCACGGTGCGGACCTGGGCCTGGCCACCGCGCGGATCGGCGTCTGGGGTGCGTCGGCAGGGGCCTATCTCGGCTCCCTGCTGGCCCTGACCCCGGGAGACGCGGACTTCGAGGGCACGGTCGGCGGCAACCTGGATCAGTCCAGCGCGGTGCAGGCCGCCGTCCATTGGTTCGGTCAGTCCGATCTGCTGGTGTCCGGCTCCCGCAGCGAACTCGAAGCCCGCATCCTGCCGTTCGCGTTCGAGGCGGATCTGCTCGGCGTGCCCGATGTCGCCGACGTCGCCGATCGCGCCCGGGAGCTGAGCCTGCCGTCACGCGTCCGTCCGCAGGCGCCGCCCTTCCTGATCGCACACGGCGATCGGGACCGGGTGATCCCGCCCTCGGAAGGCGAGGCCCTGCATCGCGCACTGAGCCGAGCCGGGGCGAACACCCGCTTCGACCTGCTGGGCGGCGCCGGCCACGAGGGAGCGGAGTTCGATCGCCCCGACTCGCTCGCGATGACGGCGGCATGGCTGCGCGCTGTGCTGTGCTGACGCCGCCGTCGGCCGCGCCGCCCAAGATCGTGGCTCTGGCCGCACGGCTGTGCAAGAGAGCGGCGCCTCGACAGATGGGGGGAGAGGGTCCGCAGGAAACCACCCTTCTAGATTGGTTTCATTGCATAATCACTCGTTCTTCGGTCAGGAGTATCGCGACATGGATTCCACGAGCTCCCACTCGGGCGCGGAACCGGCGGACCCCGCGACGAAGCAGATCATCCTTGATCTCCTCAAACGGGCCGCGGCCGCGCACGGCGTCTACGAGGCGGAAGCCCTCGGCGGACGGTACGACGAGGACTGGCCGCAGTGGTACGCCGACCACATGGCTCGCACGCTCGCCGAGGGCGGCTACCGTATCGTCGGGCTCTCGGGTTGATCGTCCGCCGCACCCGTGTGGCGGACGACCCGACGCCGTGGCGCGGCGTCTTCTGACGATCTCGCCCCGGCTCAGGGCGCGGCCGCACCGCTTCCGGCGGTGAGCACTCACAACAAAGGGATATGCCTGCGATGGATACGACCGACTTCGACCTCATCGTGCTGGGCGCGGGGCCTGTCGGCGAGAACGTGGCCGATCGAGCGGTACAGGGCGGGCTGACGGCGGTGATCGTCGAAAGCGAGCTCGTCGGGGGTGAGTGCTCCTACTGGGCGTGCATGCCCTCGAAGGCCCTGCTCCGCCCCGTTCAGGCGCTCCGCGCCGCCCGGCAGGTGCGGGGCGCCGCGGAAGCCGTCACCGGCGAACTCGACGTCCCGGCCGTTCTCGCCCGGCGGGACTACTTCGCGAACGACTGGTCCGACGCCGGCCAGGTGGGCTGGCTCGACAGTGCCGGCATCTCGCTGGTCCGGGGGCACGGCCGCATCTCCGGGCCGAAGGAGGTCACCGTCACAGCCGCCGACGGCACGGTCACGGTTCTGACGGCCAGGCACGCCGTCGCCGTGGCCACAGGCTCCGACGCGATGATCCCCGGCATCGAGGGGCTGCGCGAGGCGAGGCCGTGGACCAGCCGGGAGGCGACGAGCTCCAAGACCGTGCCCGAGAGCCTCGCGATCATCGGCGGCGGGGTCGTCGCCACGGAGATGGCGACCGCGTACGCCGCCTTCGGCGCCGCGGTCACCCTGATCGCCCGCGGCGGGCTCCTGACGAGCATGGAGCCGTTCGCCGGTGAACTCGTCGCGCAGGCGCTGCGCGAGCAGGGCGCCACGGTGCTGCTCAACACCGAGACGGCACGGGTGAGCCGCACCGGGAACGGGGTCGTCATCACGATCGCGGACGGTTCGACGATCGAGGCCGAAGAGGTGCTCGTCGCGACGGGCCGCAGCCCGCGGACCCGGGACCTGGGCCTGGAGACGATCGGGCTCACGCCCGGCGCGTGGCTGGAGGCCGACGACACGCTCCGCGTGCCGGGGCTGGACTGGCTGTACGCGGTCGGTGACGTCAACGGCCGCGCGCTGCTCACCCACCAGGGCAAGTACCAGGCGCGCGCCGCGGGCGACGTCATCGCCGCCCGGGTGAAGGGGGCTCCGGTCTCGGACGCCCCCTGGGGCGTCCATGCGGCGACCGCGGATCATCAGGCCGTGCCGCAGGTGACGTTCACCGAACCCGAGGTCGCCTCCGTCGGCCTGACCGCGGCGGCCGCGCGCGAGGCCGGTTACGAGATCCGCGTAGTCGACTACGAGATAGGCAACGTGTCGGGCGCGGGCCTGCGCGCCGACGACTACCGCGGTAGCGCCCGGATGGTGGTCGACGAGCGGCGCAAGGTCGTCCTGGGCGTGACCTTCGTCGGGCCGGATGTGGGCGATCTGCTCCACGCCGCCACCGTCGCCGTCGTCGCGGAGGTTCCGCTCGACCGGCTGTGGCACGCCGTTCCCTCGTATCCCACGGTCACTGAGATCTGGCTGCGCCTCCTCGAGGCGTACGGCCGGCCCGACGGTTCACCGCGGTGATCCGTCCGCGGGTGCCGGTTCCTGATCGCTCGCCTCGGCGGGCACGGAGAGACCGTCTCGCGCACGCAGGGTGACGGTGACCGCGAGTCCGCCCTCGGCGTTCGGCGCCGCCGTCACCGTGCCGTCGTGCGCGTGCACGATGGACCTGACGATGGCGAGGCCCAGACCGGTCGATCTGGAGCTCGCGGTGCGGTCGGACGTCAGCCGCTGGAACGGCTCGAACAGCCGGTCGACCTCGGCCGGGGGGACGGCGTCGCCGCTGTTGCGTACCGTGACGACAGCCTTCCCGTCGCGGCGACCGGTGCCCACGTGGATCCAGCCGCCCGGATGGTTGTGCCGGATCGCGTTGTCCACCAGGTTGCGTACCAGGCGATCGAGCAGCACCGGATCGCCGACGACCGGGGCGGAGCGCAGGTCGCTGGTCATCGACAGGCCGGCGCTCTCGGCTTCCTCGTCCGCCTCGCTCAGCGCCGTGGCCGCCGCGATCGCCAAGTCGTGCGGCTTGTCAGCGATGACGCCGCTGTCGCTGCGGGCCAGTGCCAGCAGGCCGTCCAGCAGGCGTTCGGCCCGGCCAGTGGCGGTCAGCATGCGGTGTGCCATGGCCTCCCACTGTTCGTGCGTGCTCTCCCGCTTGGCCAGCAGCACCTCGGCGCCGGTACGGACGATCGCGAGCGGGGTGCGCAGCTCGTGCGAGGCGTCGGCGACGAACCTTCGCTGGCTGTTGAAGGAGGCCTCCAGCCTGGCCACCATCTCGTCGAAGGTGTCGGCCAGTTCCTTGAGCTCGTCGCGCGGCCCGGTGAGCGCGACGCGCTCGTCCAACCGGTCCTGGGAGATCCGCCGGGTGGCGGCGGTGAGCGTTCGCAGCGGCCGGAGCATACGGCCGGTGACGACCCAGGAGACACCAAGCCCCACCATCGCTGTGATCCCCAGCGCGATCGCCGAGGTTCCGGCGGTGTTGAGCAGCGTCTCGGCACGCAACCGGGCGATCTCGGCATCATCGCGGTGCATTGCCATGACCTTCGGGTCGCCTGCGGGCTGATCGATGAAAGCCGACTTCACCTCATCCGGGGTCGGGCCATGGATGTTCCTGTAGAGGCTCTGGTACAGCAGCGCGTAGTTGAGCCCGAGGAGCGCCGCGCAGGTCGCCACGAGCACGACCGAATACACGAGGGTCAGCCGCAGCCGGATCGACGGGTGCTTCCACCGCGGCCTCACAGCCGGTACCCCGCGCCGATGACGGTCTCGATCAGCGGCGGGTCGCCGAGCTTGCGGCGCATCCGGGCGAGGGTGACCCGGACGGTGGCGGTGAACGGATCCGCGTGCTCGTCCCATGCCCGTTCCAGCAGATCCTCGGCGCTGACCACGGCGCCGTCGGCGCCCATCAGGATCTCCAGCACGGCCAGCTCCTTCGTGGTCAGCGGGATGACGCGGCCGTCGCGGGTCACGACGCGTCGCGCGGTGTCGAAGGTCAGACCGGCGCGCCGCAGGACCCGCGGAGCGTTGTCGACCCGGCGGGCCAGCGCGCGGATCCGCAACACCAGCTCCTCGAAGACGAACGGCTTGGGCAGGTAGTCGTCGGCGCCGAGAACCAGGCCGGCGACCCGGTCCGCCGCCTCCCCTGCCGCGGTGAGCATGAGGATCCGCGCGCCGCCACCGTTCGCGGCCAGCGCGGAGCACACGTGGTCGCCGTGCAGGAGCGGCAGGTCGCGGTCGAGCACGACCACGTCATACCGGTTCGCGCCCGCCTTGTGCAGGCCGTCGACCCCGTCGGCCGCGAGGTCCACGGCGATGCCGTGGTCCCGCAGCCCGTCGGCGACCTGCTCGGCCAGCAGGACCTCGTCCTCGATCAGTAGCACTCGCACCCTGACATCCTCCCTGCTTCAGCAGTTTCGGCGGCCATGCATTACACCGGCGTTACAGGCGCTGTGACGGAGCCGTTGCGGGCCCGCTGCTCCACTGGACCCATCGGACCGGAGGAGACCGCTGATGAGAAAGAGATTCCTGGCCGGCTGCCTGTTACCACTCGTGCTGGTCACGGCGGCCGCCTGCTCGAAATCGAACGACGGCAAGGGCGTGGCCTCGGTGGGCGGCACCGCCACCCCCAGCGTGACGCAGAGTGTCAGCCGACTGGATCAATTGATCAGGTACACGCACTGCATGCGGGAGCACGGCGTGCCGATGACGGACCCGGAGGTCGACGGCGACACCGTCAGACAAGGGCGCGCCGACAAGGGGGCCGCCGGAGACAAACTGTTCCCGGCGGAGGACGCGTGCAAGCAGTACCGCCCTCCCCAGGAGGTCGGCCCCGTGATGGATCTGAAGAAAGAGCTGGCGCTCAAGGAGTCGCGGTGCATGCGGGAGCACGGGGTGGAGAACTTCCCCGACCCGGGGCCCGACGGCACCCGAGTCCCCTCGGAGGTCGGGGCCGACCCGGACTTCATGGACGCGAGGGAGACGTGCCGCGCGCAGACGGTTGCGGAGTTCGCGTCGCGCGCGCCGAGCCCTGGAGCCACACGGTGATGACGACCCGGCAGACGATGCTGGACACCGACGCCCGAGGCCAACGCGGTGCACACATGGTCGCAGTGGAAGAGCGGCAGATCTCGGTCGAGCACGACCACGTCGTCGGCAAATCGCCGATGAGAAAGAGATTCCTGGTCGTCTGCCTGTTACCACTATTGCTGGTCATGGCGGCCGCCTGCTCGAAATCGGACGACGGCAGGGGCGTCGCCTCGATGGACGGCTCCGCCGCACCGAGCGCGACGCCGAGCCTCAGCGAGCTGGAGCAAGGAATCAGGTACGCGCGGTGCATGCGGGAGCACGGCGTACCGATGCCCGACCCGCAGGTCGTCAACGGCGACGTCCGGATGGGGGGCGGGTTCAACAAGGACACGCTGGACCCGGACGTGGGGGCCAGGGCACAAGAGGCGTGCAAGCAGTACGAGCCGGTCGTATCCGCCGGCCTGGCCGCGGTGAAGGCGGAGTTGGCCCGCGAGGAGTCGCGGTGCATGCGGGAGCACGGGGTGGAGGACTTCCCCGACCCTGACGCCGAAGCCCATGTCGACGTCTCCGAGCAGGTCCGCAAGGATCCGCAGTACGACCAGGCGAAAGCCTTCTGCAGGGAGTACATCCGGTCGTACCGCCCGAGCGCGGAAGCGACGCCGAGATGACCAGCCGATCTGGAGCGCGCCGGCGTGGCCGCGCCGGCGCGGTGGCCGGTACGGTCGTGCTCGCTGCGGGGGCGGCGACCGCCGCAGCGGTCGGGTTCGGCGGGGGCGGCATGGATACGCCGACCGCGGCGGACCTGCCACCGGACACCGCGCAGGTCACTCGGCAGACGATGTCGGACACCGACGAGGTGCCAGGGGATCTCGGCTACAGCGCCGAGGCCACGCTGGCCGGTCGGATCGCGGGTGTCGTCACCAAGGTGCCGCTGGCGGGTGACGTCGTCCGCCGGGGCCGGCCGATCTACCGGGTGGACAACCGGCCGGTGGTGCTTATGTACGGCGCCGTGGCCGCGTACCGGACGCTCGCCCCGGGGGTCACCGGCGCGGACGTACGGCAGCTTGAAGAGAACCTGAAGGCCCTCGGCTACGGCGGGTTCACGGTGGACAACACGTACACGGCACTCACCGCGACCGCGGTGAGGCGCTGGCAGAAGGATCTGCGCCTGTCGCAGACCGGCCAGGTCGAGCAGGGACGAGTGCTGTTCGCGCCGGGCAAGATCCGGGTCGACAGTGTCACGACCGGGGTGAACCAGTCCACCGGCGGCGGGCAGGAGGTGTTGCGGTACACCGGGACCGGCCGCCAGATCACGGTCCAACTGGAGGTGGCCAAGCAACGGCTGGCCCGCAAAGGCGTGAAGGTGCAGGTCCAGATGCCCGACGGTAAGAAGGTGGCCGGCCGGGTGAAACGGGTCTACACGGTGGTCGAGCAGCCGACCGACCCGGGCAGCCAGGCCGAGACCAGAATCGAGGCCATCGTCTCCCTGGACGACCCCGCCGCGGCCACGGGGATCGAGGCGGCCGTGGTCAACGTGGTCTTCACCGCGGCCGAGCGCAAGGACGTGCTCACCGTGCCCGTCGCGGCGCTGGTGGCGCTGGCCGAGGGCGGCTACGGCGTCGAGGTCGTCGAGGGATCCACCACGCGCTACATCAAAGTGGAGACCGGCCTGTTCGCGAACGGCCGGGTCGAGATCACCGGCGACGGGCTGAACGAGGGCATGACCGTGGGGACGCCGCAATGATCGAACTGACCGACGTGACGAAGGTGTATCCCGGTGACGTGCACGCGCTCGCCGGCGTCACCCTGACCATCGGCGCCGGCGAACTGGTCGCGGTGGCCGGCCCGTCCGGCTCGGGCAAATCCACCATGCTGCACATGCTGGGGACGCTCGACCGGCCCACCTCCGGCCGGGTGATGGTCGACGGCCACGACGTGTCGCGGTTGTCCGACCGGCAGTTGTCGGCACTGCGCGCGAGCCGGATCGGCTTCGTGTTCCAGCAGTTCCACCTGGCCACCGGCCTACCGGCGCTGGACAACGTGGCCGACGGCCTGCTCTACGCCGGGGTCGGACTGAGCGAGCGGCGGCGGCGGGCCGAGGCGACACTGGAGCGGGTCGGACTCGGGCACCGGCTCGACCACGAGCCGCACGAGCTGTCCGGCGGCGAGAAGCAGCGGGTCGCGATCGCCCGGGCGGTGATCGGCGATCCCGCGCTGCTGCTCGCCGACGAGCCGACCGGCAACCTCGACTCCACCTCGGGCGACGGCGTCATCTCCGTGCTGCGGGAGCTCAACGCCGCCGGTACCACGGTGGTGGTCATCACCCATGACCGGGAGGTCGCAGCGGGGCTCGACCGGCAGGTGCTCATGCGTGACGGCCGGGTGGTCGGCGACAGCGCGATCACGCCGCAGGTGGCCGGGGTGACCCAATGATGACCGCGCACCAGGGCCGACCCCGGCTCTCGCCCGCCCGCATGGCCCCGCGTGACGTGGTCCGGGTCGGCGCGGCGGGCCTGCGCACCCGGCCGACCCGGGCGCTGCTCTCCGCGCTTGGCATCGCGATCGGCATCGCCGCGATGGTCGCGGTCGTCGGCATCTCGTCCTCCTCTCGCGCGGAGCTGGACCGTCAGCTCGCCGCGTTCGGCACGAACCTGCTCACCGTCTCCCCCGGACAGACCATCGGGGGCCAGGACGCGCAGCTGCCCGCCGAGGCCGAGGCGATGATCGCGCGGATCGGCCCGGTCACCGCCGTCTCGGCGACCGGGGCGATCCACAACGCCAAGGTGTATCGCTCGGACAGGATCCCCAAGGTGGAGACCAACGGGCTGTCCGTGCTGGCGGCCCGGGTGAGCCTGCCGCAGACCGTCGGCGCGACCCTGCGCAGCGGCGCCTGGTTGAACGGTGTCACCGGCCGGTACCCGGCTGCGGTGCTAGGCGCGTCGGCGGCGGAGAGGCTCGGCATCGGCCGGCCCAGCCCGCAAGCGGAGATCCTGGTCGGCGGCGAACGGTTCACCGTGATCGGCGTGCTCGACGAGGTCGCACTCGCGCCCGAGTTGGACTCGGCCGTCCTGATCGGCTGGGAGATCGCCGCCGACGCGTTCCGCTTCGACGGGCGGGCGACGACCGTCTACACCCGGTCGCGGGACAGTCAGGTCGAGGCCGTACGCGCAGTCTTGGCCGCCACCGCCAACCCGGAGTCACCTGGTGATGTCCAGGTGTCCCGTCCCTCGGACGTCCTGGCCGCGCGCCGAGCGGCCGATGCCACCCTGAACGGCTTGCTGCTCGGACTGGGCGCGGTAGCGCTGCTGGTGGGCGGCATCGGAGTGGCCAACACGATGGTGATCTCGGTCTTGGAGCGCCGGGCCGAGATCGGGCTACGCCGTTCGCTCGGCGCCACCCGGGGGCAGATCCGGGTGCAGTTCCTCGCGGAGTCGCTGCTGCTGTCGATGCTCGGTGGGGTGGGCGGGGTACTGCTGGGCATCGCCGTCACCACCGGATACGCCTCCCACCAGAGCTGGCCGGCGGTCGTGCCGGTGTGGGCGACGGCAGGTGCCCTCGGTGCCACCCTGCTCATCGGCGGACTCGCCGGACTCTATCCGGCGATCCGGGCGGCCCGGCTGTCTCCGACCGAAGCGCTGGCGACGCCGTGACGATGCCTCGGCGCCGCCCGCCGCGGACCGGGCGCCGTCAGCCGAGGACCAGCGCGTACTCCACCTGGTCGATCGGGTTGCCGTCGCCGAAGTCATGGCCGCGGACCGCGCCTGACTCGGTGAAGCCGCTCTTGGCGTAGAAGCGGCGTGACTGAGGCGTGTCGCGGAGCGTCCACAGATGGACCTGCCTGAAGCCGTTCTCGCGCATCGTCTCCAGGGACGCGGCCATCAGGATGCCCGCGATCCCGCTGCCCCAGCCGTCCGGGTGCCCGTAGAAGCCGAAGATCTCCGCTGACTCCGGCCTGGTGGGGGAGGAGCCGAAGTAGGAGAAGGCGAGCGGCCGGTCGTCCTGCGCGGCCAGCATGGCGGTGGCCTCGCCCCGGGCGAGGACGTCATGCCACTTGCCGCGGCGCCGCCTCACCGCCTCCGCGAAGAACTCCGGGGAGAAGAAGCCCATATAGGCGGCCTTCCACGACTCCGCGTGGATCTCGCCCACCACGTCTCCGTCGCCGGCATGAGCGGGGTACACGGTGAAGTCTCTGGTCACAAGGTCACGTTACCGGTCGACCATGACTATTTCCGGCGAGCACCACCAGCTCAACGAGCGTGATCAACGGGGCGCCCCTGGCCGCAAGATCCCCACCACGCGACCGAGTGCGCCGCCGTCACCTCGAAGTCGTGTGCGCCTTGGATCTGGGGCCACGTCTCGAACGGGCTGTGGCGCATCACTCCAGTTCTTCCTGGTCGGACGGCGTGAAGGCTGCGGGACGATCGAGGTCGGCCGTGATTGCAGCGGGCGCCGGCTCCAGCTTTAGCGGCGACCACGTCCCGCAGGTCGTTGTCGAACCACCACTCGATTCAGACGAGCACCCGCAGCTTCGCCTCCTCGCCGGTGCAGGCGTCGATTGAGACGAACGACTAACGGTGCTCTCGGTCCTCCTCAGGCACACGACGGTGCCAAACCATCCGCCCAATTCGAGCGTGGTTCACCCCTCATTCGCTGAGGCCAGCGAGCATCACGCACCGCGAGGGCGCGGGGATCGCCGCCATTTGATCCTCGGTCAGCAGATCGCAGAAAGGGACGGACGCATCCCGGCAGGAGGTGTAATGCGGCCAGGGGCGCGCCCGGCGCGCCCCTGGGCATGAGGCGTCAGCTCGTCAGCAGGACGAGGATGACGAGGAACACAAAGTAAGAGGCGACGACCACGCCGACCATCGCGAGGACCTTCAGCGGCGTCGCGAACTGCTTCCGCGCTATGGCTAGGTTGGCGAAGAGAGCCGCCGCTCCGATGACTCCGCCGAGCGCGCCACCGAGCCCTGCCAACACGAGCGGGAGAAGCGACAGCACCAACTGCCACCAACTGAGCCCACGGAACTTGGCCCAACGGTCCCTGGGGCCAACCTGTTGTCCGGCGCCTGGGATTTGCTGCATGGGGGGTCCTTTCCTTACCGGTATGAGGGGTCCGAGGACCCTAGCAGGACATGTCGCGTAGTGGTGGGGATGGTGAGGGCTCCGTCGCACGTCCCCGTGCAGGCCGTCAGCGTCGCTCGGTACCACGAGCCCGCCCATGAAGCGGGCTCGATGGACCAGACCAGGTAGCCGAGCCGGCACGCGACCGTGATCCGGCCGCCCTGTCCGCGCCGCACCAGCGGGCGGTCAGCGGCGCACACGCGGTCTCAGCCGCCGGCGGCGACGAGCGGGTCTTCCAGAAGCCGTTCGAAGGCGAGCTCGGCGGCGCCCATCAGGGAGGCGTCGTCGCCGAGCAGCGGGGTGCGCAACCGGACGTGTTCCCGGCCGGGCAGCGCCATGGTGCTCAGCCGGCTGTGGACCTGGGCGGAGCCCGCGAGATACAGCTCGCTCAGCGTGCCGCCGAACACCACCGCGTTCGGATTGAAGATGTTCACCAGGTTGACCACGCCGAACCCGAGCCAGTCCGCGACGTGCCGGATGGCTGCGCCGGCCGCCTGGTCGCCGCGTCCCGCCGCGTCCATGACGGCGAGTACGGCGTCGCGGCCGGTGGCGCCCGCCTGCCCGGCGCGCTGGAGCAGGGCCTGCTCCCCGATCTCCGTCTCCCAGCACCCCCGGGAACCGCAGCCGCAGGCGCGGCCGTGCGGGTTGACGACCATGTGCCCGGCCTCTCCGCCGTGGCCGCCGTGTCCGGTCACCGGCCGGCCTCCGGCGATGATGCCGCTGCCGATGCCCACGTCGCCGTGGAGGTAGATGACGTCGTCGAAGGGCGCGGCCGCGCCGCGGACGTGCTCGCCCAGGGCGCCGACGTCGGCCGCGTTCGCGACGACGAGGGCGTGGTCGTGGCCGAGTTCGGAGCCGAGGGCCTCGCCGACCGGGTCGGCCACCCGGCCGACGGGCGAGCTGATCCGCACCGTGCCGTCCGCGCCGCGCACGGTGCCGGTGACGGCCACCCCGCCTCCGACGCAGGAGGAGCCGGCGGGCACGGCCCGCCGCATGTCCCGCACGAGATCGGTCAGCGGGCCGATGGTCTCGAGGATCTGCAGGCCGCGCGGGCGGTGCGCGGTGCGGCTGTCCAGGACCCTCCCGCCGAGGCCCACCCGCGCGGCCCGCAGGCGGTCGACCTCGATGCTCAGCGCGTACGCGTACACCCGGGACGATCGGGGCCGCACGACCAGCGACGGCCGGCCGGCACGGCCGGTCTTCGGAGGGGTCTCCTCACGGATCAGGCCGGCTGCGGCCAGGTCGGCGGTGAGGGCGCCGATGGTGCTGCGATTGAGCCCGAGGCGGTCGGTCAGTTCAGCCCGGGAGGTGGCGCCGTGGATGTGCACGTACCGGAGCAGCGCGCCCAGGTTCCGGCGGCGGACCTCCTCCTGACTGGGAGCGGCGATCGTCAGCATCCGGGACGCGCCCAGCTCTCGCCGGGCCTGCGGCGCCCTTGATGTGAAATCGCGGCCACGGGAAGGTCCCTTTTCCAGTGGGCGGAATTCGCCCGGTAAACGAACGTGGGTCCCCGTCTTCCGGGGACCCACGGTCCTACGTGACTACCGTCGCCGCTACTTGGTGAGCGGGGCCAGGTTGGGGTCGTTGGCGTACGCCTCGACGACGTTGTCCTTGGTCACGATCATCGGGGGCAGCAGGAAGGACGGGACGACCTTCACGCCGTTGTTGTACGACTTGGTGTCGTTGACCTCGGGGGTCTTACCGGCCTGCAGGTCCTTGACCATCTGGATGGTCTGCTTGACCAGGTTGCGGGTGTCCTTGTTGATCGTGGAGTACTGCTCGCCGGCCACGATCGACTTGACCGACTCGACCTCGGAGTCCTGACCGGTGACGATGGGCAGCGGCTTGCCGGCGCCCTTCACCGAGGTGATGATGGCGCGGGCCAGCGTGTCGTTCGGGGAGAGCACGCCGTCCAGCGTCTTGTCACCGTTGTAGGTGGAGGTCAGCAGCGAGTCCATCCGACGCTGGGCGTTCTCGGCCTTCCAACCGTCGGTGGCCGTCTGCTTGATGTCGGTCTGGCCGGAGCCGACCACGACGTCGCCAGAGTCGATCTTCGGCTTGAGAACGCTCATCGCGCCGTCGAAGAAGACCGCCGAGTTGTTGTCGTCCGACGAACCGGAGAACAGCTCGACGGTGTACGGGCCGCTCGGCTTCTTCTTCGCCATGCCGTCGAGCAGGGCCTGACCCTGGAGCTCGCCGACCTTGAAGTTGTCGTACGCGACGTAGTAGTCGACGCCCTGGGTGTTCTTGATGAGACGGTCGTAGGCGATGACCGTCGCGCCGGCCTGCTTGGCGGCCTCGACCTGGGTGCTCAGCTGCGCGGCGTCGGTCGCGCCGATGACGATGACCTTGGCGCCCTTGGTGACCATGGCCGAGATCTGCGCCTGCTGGTCGGCGACCGTGGTGGAGGAGCCCGCGTACTGGACGTCCGCCTGGAAGCCGGCCTCCTTCAGGCCGTTGGTGAACAGGTCACCGGCCAGGACCCAGTTCTCCGAGGTCTTCGCCGGGAGGGCGACGCCGATCAGGGAGTTGGCCGGGAAGCCCTTGGCGGCCTCGGTCGAGCCGGAGGTGGCGGTGGAGTCGCCGCCCTCACGCTCGGAGGAGCAGGCGGCCAGCGACAGCAGCGCGATTGCGCCGGCCGCCACACCCCGGACAAGGATATTGCGCATTTTGAGGTGCCCTTCTTCGAAATAAGACGAGACGGAGTCGTTCCGTCCGCCGAACGGTGGCCGAGTCAGCCTGCCACCGGACTCTTGCCGTGTTCCTGGCCCGTCTCCACGGGAGACGCGGAGCTGGGTGCCGCGTCCCTGCGGAACGGGCGCATCAGTGAATCGATGACTGAGAAGCGCCCCTGCTTCTTGTTGTAGGCGTCGAGCGCGACGGCCAGCAGCAGGACCACGCCCTTGATGATCTGTACGCGGTCGGACCCCACGCCCATCAGCTGCAGGCCGTTGTTGAGCACGGCCATGACGAGGCCGCCGACGATTGACCCGCTGATGGTGCCGAGGCCGCCGGAGACGGCCGCGCCGCCGACGAAGACGGCCGCGATCGCGTCCAGCTCCCAGCCGATGCCGTCCTGCGGCCCGGAGGCGGCCGAACGGGCGACGAAGATCATGCCGGCCAGAGCCGCCAGGACCGACATGTTCATCATCACCAGGAAGTTGACCCGCTTGAGCTTGACGCCGGACAGCTCGGCGGCGCGGGCGTTGCCGCCGACCGCGTAGATGTGCCGGCCGCCCGCCGTGTTGCGGGTGACGAATCCGTAGATCACGACCAGGACGCCGAGGATGATGCCGGAGACCGGGAAGCTGGTCCCGATCCGTCCACCGGCGAACTGCAGGGTCGCGAACACCACGACGACGAGCGGGATCGCGACCCGGATCACCGAGATCCACATGGGGGCGACCTCGGCCTGCATCTGGTGCCGGGTGCGGCGGCCCCGCCACTCGCGGACGACGACCGCCACGCAGATCACCAGGCCGAGCACGAGGGTGAGGTTGTTGTATCCGGTGTTCGGACCGACCTCCGGCAGGAAGCCGGCGCCGATGGTCCGGAAGCCCTCGGGCACGGGGATGGTGTCGGCGTTGCCGATGTACTGGTTGCCGCCGCGGAACAACATCATGCCGGCCAGGGTGACGATGAACGCGGGCACGCCGACGTACGCCACCCAGAAGCCCTGCCAGGCGCCGATGACGGCGCCGACCACGAGGCCGATCAGCACGGCGAGGAACCACGGTATGGAGTAGTCCTGCATGATGTTCGCGACCACGATGCCGACGAACGCGGCGACCGAGCCGACGGACAGGTCGATGTGGCCGGCGACGATGACCATCAGCATTCCGATGGCCAGGATCAGGATGTAGGAGTACTGGCTCACCAGCGAGATGAGGTTGACGGGGCTCAACGTCAGGCCGTCGGTCAGGATCTGGAACAGCAGGACGATCGCGACCAGCGTGAAGATCATCCCGAACTGCCGGGCGTTGGAGGTCGTCCCTCCGAACAGGGACTTCTGGAGTTCTTTCGCGCGGCTCATGCTCGTTGTGCCTTCTTCGCTGAGGTCATCTGCTTCATCAGGAGTTCGGGGTCGGCGTCCTTGTGGAGGATCTCGCCGGTGATGGTCCCCTCGAACACCGTGTAGATCCGGTCACACAGGCCGATCAGCTCGGGCAGCTCCGAGGAGATGACGATGACGCCCTTCCCCTGGTCGGCCAGCCGCTGGATGATGCCGTAGATCTCGTACTTGGCGCCCACGTCGATGCCGCGGGTCGGCTCGTCGAGGATCAGCAGGTCGGGGTCGGTGAACATCCACTTGGCCAGCACGACCTTCTGCTGGTTGCCGCCGGAGAGCTTGGTGACCCCCTCGTCGACGGTGGGGGCCTTGACGCGCAGGCTCTTCCGGTAGCTCTCGGCCGCCTCGTACTCCCGCACCTGGTCGAGCACGCCGTGGTTGGAGATCTTGGACAGCTTGGCCGACACCATGGAGGTCTTGATGTCGTCGAGCAGGTTCAGTCCGATCGCCTTGCGGTCCTCGCTGACGTACGCCAGTCCGTGGTCGATGGCGTCCGACACGGACTTCAGCACGATCTCCTTGCCGTCCTTGAAGATCTGCCCGGAGACGTAGTTGCCGTACGAGCGACCGAACAGGCTCATCGCCAGTTCGGTCCGCCCGGCGCCCATCAGGCCGGCGAACCCGACGATCTCGCCGCGGCGCACGGTGAAGCCGGAGTGCTTGGCCACCAGGCGCTCGGAGGAGATCGGGTGACGGACCGTCCAGTCGCGCACCTCGAAGAAGACCTCGCCGATGTTGGGCGTGTGGTCGGGGAACCGGCTGTGCAGCTCCCGGCCGACCATGCCCCGCACGATGCGGTCCTCGTCGACGCCGTCCGCCTTGATGTCGAGGGTCTCGATCGTCCGGCCGTCCCGCAGGATGGTGATGGAGTCGGCGACCTGCGCGATCTCGTTGAGCTTGTGGGAGATGATGATCGAGGTGATGCCCTGCCGCTTGAAGCCGCGCAGCAGTTCCAGCAGGTGCTGGGAGTCGTCCTCGTTCAGGGCGGCGGTGGGCTCGTCGAGGATGAGCAGCTTCACGTCCTTGGCGAACGCCTTCGCGATCTCCACGAGCTGCTGCTTGCCCACGCCGATGTCCTTGATCAGCGTGTCCGGGTCCTCTTCCAGGCCGACCTGGGCCATCAGCTCGATCGCACGGCGGTTGGCGACCTTCCAGTCGATCACGCCGCCGCGGCCCGGCTCGTTGCCGAGGAAGATGTTCTCGGTGATGGACATGCCGGGCACCAGGGCGAGCTCCTGGTGGATGATCACGATGCCCGCGTGCTCGCTGGCCCGGATGTCGGAGAACCGGCTCTCCGTGCCCTGGTAGAGGATCTCGCCGGAGTAGGTGCCGTACGGGTAGACCCCGCTGAGGACCTTCATCAGGGTGGACTTGCCGGCGCCGTTCTCCCCGGCGATCGCGTGGATCTCGCCGGACCGCACCACCAGGTTGACGTCGGACAGGGCCTTGACCCCGGGGAACTCCTTGGTGATCGAACGCATCTCCAGGAGGACGGGTGCGTCGCTCATGGTCGGCTCACCCCGTTCCGGGCCTGCGCCTGGTACGGCTGAGGGACGGCGGGATCGCCGTCCCTGGGCCGCCGGAGGGATCCGCGCGCGTCCGGCTGCAGGGGGCCGCGCCACGTCTCCTCTGACATTGTTGCCTCCGGGGTCGTCGTCTGTTCAGGCGACTTTCTTCCGCTGCCTGAACGATTTCGAAGACGAAGGGGTCACTGGAACCCCACTCGCTTATTTCTCGGACAGTTCGCCTGATCTGGGGGTGATCGACGCGTGTCGGCCCCGCAGTCGCACGCGGCCAGGGGCTGCGATGGACTGCCGGCGATGCACGGCCGCCTCGTCATGGGCGGGGGGTGACGACGGCCGCCGAAAGCGATCGTACTGGGGGTTTTCACCCCGATGCGGATCGGCAGGCGTATCCGTGCGTGCGGGGACTTCCTGACGGGACACGTCGCCGGGGGAGGAGAGGTCGGCAAGCATATCGATCTTGGTTCCCTCCTATCGGGCGTGACATCGTTGTCAGGCAGGCAGCGGGTAGAGACTCCACCCGCGTTACGGGCGTGTCAACTCGGCCCGTTCCAATGTGGCCATTTCGTGACGCGCGGGCATCTTTCTAGGCGTCTCACCTCGTACGATCCCCCGACCGGCCGCAGGGCGGGGCCGGTGCGGCCCACGCCGTACGGCGGGCCGATCGGAGCGCGCGGAGACGGTCAGGGCGCGTGGCCGGCTCGGCGTGCCGAGGCGCCCCGCGCGACCAGTTCGGTGGGGAGCACCACCGTCCGCGGCCAGGACCGGTCCCCTCCGATCCGGCGGAACAGCAACTCGGTGGCGGCCCGGGCCAGCTCGCGGGTGTCGTAGGCGATCACCGTCAGCGGGTACGGCACCAGCCGGGCGACGTCGAAGTCGTCGAACCCGAGCAGCGCGGCGTCGCTGCCGCGCCGGTGCAGTTCCTCGATCACCCCGAGGGTGATCCGGTTGTTCAGGCTGAAGAACGCGGTGGGGGGATCGGGCCGGTCGAGCATCTCCGAGACGACCCTGGCGGCGTCCACCGGATCACGGACGCCGTCGCGGACCAGTCGGGTGTCGTACGGCACGCCGGCCGGGGCCAGCGCGTCCTGCGCGCCGTCGAGCCGCTCGCGCATCGTGTAGACGTTGAGCGAGTCGAGCAGGACGCCGATCCTGCGGTGGCCGTCGTCGACGAGCCGGCGCACCCCGGCCCGCGCGCCTCCGCGGTTGTCGAGCAGCACCGTGTCGGCGATCAGCCCTCCGGCCGGCCGGTCGAGGAAGACCATGGGGGTGCCGAGCTCCACCTCGGCGCGCAGGAACGAGTGATCGTCACCGGCCGGCACCACGATCAGCCCGTCGACGCGGCGTGCGCACATGTCCTGCAGCAGTTGCCGCTCGCGCGCCGGATCCTCCTCGGAGCTGGCGATGATGAGCATCGTGTCGTGCAGTCGGGCGACCTCGGCCGCGGCTCCCGCGATCGTCGCGTAGAAGGGGTTGGCGATCTCCTCGATCAGCAGCCCGATCGTGGCGGTCGCCTGTCCGGAGCGCAGCGAGCTGGCCGACGGATTGCGGCGGAAACCGAGCTCGGCCACGGCGGCGAGGACCCGCTCGACAAGCTCGGGCTGGACGTGCGGCACGTTGTTCACGACCCGCGAGACGGTCTTCAGGCTCACGCCGGCACGGGTCGCCACGTCCACCATGGTGGGCCGCTTCGTACGGCCGACGTCGCTAGCCATGCGACGAACCATACCGGCAGACCGACCGCTATTGTGACAACGTTGTCCGAGCAATAGGAGTAGCATGTCCGACTTCGCCCTCGCCGTCGACATCGGCGGAACCAAGGTCGCGGCCGCGCTGGTCGCCACCGACGGGACCGTCGCGGAACGCCGGGTGCGGCCCACCGCCGGGTCTCCGGACCCTGAGGAGGTCTGGCTGCCGGTGGCCGAACTCGTCGCGGACCTGCGCGCGGTGGCCGGCACCGGGCGGGTGGTCGGAGTCGGTGTGGGCTCGGCCGGCCCGATCCATCTGCCGGAGGGCTCGATCAGCCCGGTCAACATCCCGGCGTGGCGCCGTTTCCCGCTCCTCGACCGTCTCGCCGAGTTGGTCCCCGGCGTCCCGGTCAGACTGGCCGGCGACGGCAGTTGCGCCGCGGTGGGGGAGCACTGGCGCGGCGCCGGGCAGGGCGTCGACGACCTGCTGGCCATCGTCGTGTCCACCGGGGTCGGCGGCGGCCTGATCCAGGCCGGTCGCCTGGTGGCGGGCCCGACCGGCAACGCGGGCCACATCGGCCACATGGTCGTCGACCTGGACGGCGTTCCCTGCCCGTGCGGGGGCCGAGGCTGTGTCGAGGCGATGAGCAGCGGCCCGAGCATGGTCGCGTGGGCGCTGAGCGCGGGGTGGCAGGCGCCCGTGCCCGCGCCGACCGGGGTGGACCTCGCGGACGCGGCCCGGACCGGAGATCCGCACGCGAACGAGGCGTTCCGGCGTTCGGGCCGTTCCCTCGCGGCCGGCATCGTCTCGACGGCCGCCATCTGCGACCTGTCCCGGGTGGTGATCGGCGGCGGTGTCGCGGCCGCCCACGACCTGCTCTTCCCGCCGCTGCGGGAGGCCATCGCCGAACACGGCCGGCTGGCCTTCCTGCGGGAGCTGACGGTGACGACGGCGAGCCTCGGCAACGCCGCCGGCCTGGTCGGCGCCGCCGCGTTGGTGCTCGCCCCGGAGGCCTACGCCGGCCGCGGCGTCGCCTCGCTCACCTGACCCCGCTGAACCGGGGAAACGAACAGCCTGTTTCCGCCAGGTTACGGGATCGCTCTTGACAACGTTGTCTTAGAGGGATCAGGCTAGCCGCGATCTGCAGCCGGGTGCGCTTGCGCGAGCCCAACGACCCCTCGTGGAGCTTTCGCATGGCTCAACATCTCCATACGAACTCACGGCAGCGGCCGTGGCGGTTCGCGCCGCCTCACGGCACCTCGCCCGGCACCGGCCCGCGCTGATCGGCCGCCGGAGCCGGACCGCTCCAGGCCGATGAAGGCCGGCCCGAAGCACGGCCGGCCCGAGCGCCCGGCAGGCGCGTCCGCGCTCCGTCGCAGTCGATCGACCGCGGCACCCAGGGTCGTCACCCCGACATTCGACGCTCTCGACCCCCATCGAGTCGAAAGGCCCCCGTCCATGCCCCATTCCCCCATAGCCCGCCTCCTGTCCCTCCGGCGGATAGCCGCGGCCACCGCGCTGTCGCTGCCGGTGTGGATGCTCGTCGGCGTACCCGCCGCGAGCGCCGCGGCGCCGCCCGGCGACTTCCGCTCCTCGTTCGAGACGGCCGACCCGCAAGCCGCGGCGAGCACCGTCGAGACCGCGGACGGCAAGCCGGTCCAGGCGAACCTGAGCGGATCCAACCCCGGACTGCCCGGAAGCGTGCTCAGCCAGATCAGCGCGGTGACCGCGAGCGCGGAGAACCCGCCGGGCGAAGTCGCCGCGAAGCTCAAGGACGACGACTCGTCGACCAAGTGGCTGGCGTTCAGCCGTGCCGGCTGGGTGACCTACCAGATGGCCCAGCCCGTGGTGGTGAAGAAGTACGCCCTGACCTCCGCGAACGACGCGCCGGGCCGCGACCCCAGGGACTTCGCGGTTCAGGGGTCGAACGACGGCAACGAGTGGACCGACCTGGACAAGCGGACGGGGGTGAGCTTCAGCGGGCGGTTCGCCACGAACACCTACAGCTTCACCAACACGACCGCCTACACGTACTACCGGCTGAACGTCACCGCGAACTCCGGTGACTCGATCATCCAGCTCGCCGACTGGAACATCAGCGACGGCTCGGACGTCGTGCGGCCGGCCACCCCGATGGTCAGCGTCGCCGGTCCGGGTCCGGTCGACGGCGCCAACATGAAGCCCGGGGCCGGGTTCACCGGAGTGACCGCGGTGCGGTACGCGGGCTACGCCCAGGCCGGCGGCCGCGCGCACGCCACCAACAAGCTGTTCGACGTCGACATCCCGGTCGGGCCCAAGACCCGGTTGTCCTACAAGGTCTTCCCCGAGTTCACCGCCGACGACGCGCGGTACCCGTCGACCTACGTGGCCGTCGACCTGCACTTCACCGACGGCAGCTACCTGAGCAGCCGTTCCCCCCTCGACCAGCACGGTTACCCGCTCACGGCGGCCGGGCAGGGTGCCTCGAAGGTGCTGTACACCGACGAGTGGAACGCGGTGCAGTCCGAGATCGGAGCCGTCGCGGACGGCAAGACGATCGACCGCATCCTGCTCGCCTACGACGACCCCCAGGCGACGGACACGACCCGGTTCCAGGGCTGGCTCGACGACATCGTCGTGACGGGCGTTCCGGCGCCGATCGACGGCTCCAGCCTGACCGACTACGTCGACACCCGGCGCGGAACCAACGCGACGGGCGGGTTCTCGCGCGGCAACAACCTGCCGCTCTCGGCGGTGCCCAACGGCTTCAACTTCTTCACGCCGGTCACCAACGCCGCGTCCAACAACTGGGAGTACGACTACCAGCGGGCCAACAACGCGGCTAACCTGCCCATGCTGCAGGGCCTGGAGATCTCGCACGAGCCCAGCCCGTGGATGGGCGACCGCAACCAGATGTCGGTCATGCCGGTGCTCGCGGGCGGACCGCTCACCGGAGCGCCGAGCAACCGCGCCGTCGCCTTCAGTCACGACGACGAGGTCGCACAGCCGGACTTCTACGGAGTCACGCTGCAGAACGGCCTGAACGCGCAGATGTCGCCCACCGACCACGGCGGCATCATGCAGTTCACCTTCCCGGCCGGGCAGACCACCGGAAGCCTCGTCTTCTACAACGGCACGTTCACCATCGGCTCCGACGGCACGTTCACCGGCTGGGTCGACAACGGAAGCGGCCTGTCGGCCGGTCGCAGCCGGATGTTCGTGTCGGGCACGTTCGACCGGGCGCCGACGGCGACCACCGCCACGGCGGCCACCTTCGACCTGTCCGCGACGCGGCAGGTGACGCTGCGCATCGCGACGTCGTTCATCTCGGTCGACCAGGCGCACAGGAACCTCGACTTCGAGGTCACCGGCAAGAGCTTCGACCAGATCCACGCCGCCGCCACCGCGGCCTGGCAGGACCGCCTCGGCCGGATCGAGGTGCGGGGCGCGAGCGACACGCAGCGGGTTTCGCTGTACTCGAACCTGTACCGGCTGAACCTGTATCCGAACTCGCAGTCGGAGAACACCGGCACCGCCGACAAGCCGCACTGGCAGTACGCCAGCCCGGTGTCGGCGCCGACCGGCGCGTCGACCGCCACGCAGACCGGCGCGAAGATCGTCGACGGGCAGATCTACGTCAACAACGGGTTCTGGGACACCTACCGCACGGTGTGGCCCGCGTACTCGCTGCTGTACCCGGACATCGCGGCCAAGATCGCCGACGGGTTCGTCCAGCAGTACCGTGACGGCGGTTGGGTCGCCCGCTGGTCGTCTCCCGGCTACGCCGACCTGATGACCGGCACCAGCGCCAACGTCGCACTGGCCGAGGCCTACCTCAACGGCGTCAAGCTGCCCGACCCGCTCGCCGCGTACGACTCCGCGGTGAAGGACGCGACCGTCGCCTCCGGGCGCAGCGAGGTCGGCCGCAAGGGCATCGAGACCTCGCTGTTCCTCGGCTACACGCCGACCTCCACCGGCGAGTCCGTGTCGTGGGCCCTCGAGGGCTTCATCAACGACTACGGCATCGGCAACATGGGCGCGGCCCTGGCCAAGGACCCGGCCACGCCGAAGTCGGAGCGCGCCAGGCTCAAGGAGGAGTCCGAGTACTTCCTCGAGCGGGCTCGCAACTACGTCAACCTCTTCGACGACAAGACGAAGTTCTTCCGCGGGCGTGACGCCTCCGGCAACTTCCTGACCGGCGACCCGCTCGACTGGGGCGGCGTCTACACCGAGACCAACGGGTGGAACTTCGCGTTCACCGCGCAGCAGGACGGCCAGGGCCTGGCCAACCTGTTCGGCGGGCAGAAGGCTCTGCGGGACAAGCTCGACGAGTTCTTCGCCACCCCGGAGAACGCCGACCACGTCGGTGGGTACGGCACGACGATCCACGAGATGCTCGAAGCGCGTGCGGTGCGCCTGGGCCAGCTCGGCATGAGCAACCAGCCCTCGCACCACATCCCGTACATGTACGACTACGCCGGGGCGCCCTCCAAGACGCAGGCGATCGTGCGGGAGATCCTGCAGCGCCTCTACGTCGGCAGCGAGATCGGCCAGGGCTACCTGGGCGACGAGGACAACGGCGAGATGTCGTCGTGGTACGTCCTCAGCTCGCTCGGCATCTACCCGCTGCAGGCCGGCTCGTCCAACTGGGCCATCGGCTCGCCGCAGTTCACCCAGATGACCGTCCACCGCAAGACCGGCGACATCGTGGTCAACGCGCCGGACAACAGCACGAAGAACGTCTACGTGCAGAGCGTGAAGGTCAACGGCAGGACGCAGCACTCGGTGTCCATCGACTCGTCCGAGCTCGCCCGCGGCGGCAGGATCGACTTCCAGATGGGCTCGGAGCCGTCGTCCTGGGGTACCGGCAAGCACGACGCCCCGCCGTCGCTGACCAAGGGCGACGAGGCGCCCAAGCCGTTCCAGGACACCACGGGTCCGGGTCTCGGCACCGCGACCGCGACCGGGGGCCAGGACGCGTCGAAGCTGTTCGACGACACGTCGACCACGCAGATGACCTTCGCCACCGGCACGCCGCAGGTGAACTGGACCTACCGCGGAGGCAAGCAGAAGCCGACGTACTACACCCTCACCTCGGGGGCGAGCGCGGGAGACCCCGCGGACTGGCGCCTGCAGGGCTCCAAGAACGGGATCACCTGGACCACTGTCGACTCCCGTAAGGGAGAGGTCTTCCCGTGGCGGAACCAGACCCGGTCCTTCAAGATCGACCATCCGGGACGGTTCACGCAGTTCCGCCTGGTGGTGACGGAGTCCGTCGGCGCCACGCAGACGAACCTGTCCGAGATCGAGTTGCTCTCCGGCGGCGACGTCCAGCTCACCGGTGACGACATCGCGGTGACCGCCGTCAGCGGCGTCCAGGCGAGGTCCGGCGCCGCGGTGTCGGCGCCGCTGGCCACCGTCACCGGTGGCGACGCGAGCGGTTACCAGGCCACGATCGACTGGGGCGACGGCACGCCGGCCACCCCGGGCACCGTGACCCTGAGCTCGCGCGGCGTGTACAACGTCACCGGCTCGCACACCTACGCCACGCCGGGTTACCACCAGGCCGGCGTCACGGTCACCGACGGCGACGGGCAGGGTTCGGACACGGCCGGGGTCGACGTGGCCTACGTGCCGGACTCCGGCCTCACCGCGGCCTTCGACACCGTGTGCATCGGCGACCAGGGTGTCGTCGCGGCGAACTGCGACGCCAAGTCGTGGGCGTACTCCCGCGCCGCTCTCGAGGCGGCCGGCGTGACCCAGGGCGAGCGTCACGACGTTCCCGGTACGGCGCTGCACTTCACTCTGCCGGAGATCCCGGCGGGGCAGGCGGACGACGCGACCGGCAACGGCAAGACGATCGTGCTCGACCTGCCGGACGACGCGAAGAGCATCTCGTTCATCGGCGCGGGTACTCAGGGCAACCAGAGCACCACCGCCACCGCGACGTTCAGCGACGGCAGCGCCGCGACCCTCCCGATCCAGATGAGCGACTGGACGCTGGGCGGCAACGCCAACGGCACTCCGTCGTACGGCAACATCGTCGTCGCCAAGGCGGCGTACCGGCTGTACGGCACCAGCAGGGACAGCGCGCAGCCGTTCCTGTTCGCCACCGCGCCGTACCAGATCCCGGCGGGCAAGAAGCTGGTCTCGGTGACCCTGCCGGCGCAGACCGGCGACCCGGGCTCGGCGGGCAGGATCCACGTGTTCGCCGTCGCCGACGACGGTACGCCGGCCCCCACGCTGGAGACCACCGCACCGCAGGCCCAGAAGGCCACCGCGGGGCAGGCCCTCTCGGCGGACCTCGGTTCCGTCACCGGCGGCGTCCCCGGCTCGGCGGGCTACCACGCACGTGTCCAGTGGGGCGACGGCACGGTTCCCGACGACGCCGTCGTGGACGCGTCCGGCGCGATCAGCGGACGGCACACCTACGCCCAGGAGGGCACCTACACGGTGCACGTCACCTCGTGGGACACGCGGTCGAGCCGCACCGAGTCCTTCACCGTGACGGTGGCGGGGTCCGGGCGGCAGCCGTCGATCGCGGTGACGCCGTCGGCTCTCGCCGGCGCCCCGATCACCGTCAACGGCAGCGGGTTCGCCGCCGGCGAGCAGGTGACCGTGAAGCTCGGCACCAGCCCGGTGCGGAGCCTGACGGTCGAGGCATCGTCGACGGGAGCGGTGCACGCGTCGGTCGAGGCGTCCGATGACGCCGAGCCCGGCCTGTACTCCGTCACCGCCGCCGGCACGTCCTCGCAGACACCGGCGACGGCGACCGTGCAGGTGACCGAGCAGCCCGCGGCGCCGGTGTACCGGCCGGAGGCGCTCGCCTCCGCGACCTCCGGGCCTCGCGGCACGGCGATCGTGATCGACGCCAACGGGTTCGCCCCGGGCGAGGCGGTCACGATCACCTTCGGTGACGGCCTGTCCGCCACCACCGTCCACGCGAACGGCGACGGCATCGTCACCGGACAGACCGTCAGCGTTCCCGGTACGGCCAAGCCCGGTTCGACCAGTGTCACGCTGGCCGGCGCAGACTCGGCGGCCCGGGTGGAGGTGCCCTTCACGGTCACCGGCTCGAACTGATCAACCGAAGCCGCCGGTGAGCGGGGCGCGTGACCACGGCCCCGCCCACCGGCGGCGTCCCTCCCCATCCGGGTGGGTCGAAAGCCTGGTCATCCACAAGATGACCAGGCTTTCTCATTTCAGGCCGTCGGTCACTGGAGATCGGCGGACAGGGCAGGACGGCGGGTTTTAATGATGCTTGGTATCGAATCTGCCGTTTTGCCCAGAGATGAACGGCAGCCATGCTCCACCATGCCGTGCATCGGCTTCCGGCCGCTGCTCGTCGCCGTCGCGGGGGATGAGCCGGGCGGTGAAGGTCCCGGCACACCGTGCCCTGCCGTGCTCCGGCCACCCGGACTACCGTGAGGAGTGGAGGCCCCTGACCGATCGTGGACTTCGTCGGACAGGCGGGAGGTGAGCGAAGATGAGCGTTCTGGGCTCGTGGCTGCGCGCCACCATCGAAGCCGACAAGGCCGTCGCCCTGGTGATGGAACAGGACCCTCGCGACACGATCGCCCGCTGCGACGCGGCGTTGGCCATCCTCGACGAGCACGACATCGTCCAGGTGGACGGGATCGGGAAGAACGCACGGGTCACGCAGATCCCGGCATGCAAGACCTGTGGCACCAGGCACGGGGTTCCCTGCCGCACGCTCCGCCTGCTCGCCCGGGGATACCGGCACCGCGAAGGCTACGACGACGAGTGGTCTCCGGCGTGACGAGCCGACCATGTTGGTGATCATGCATTGGTTCGTGGACATGTGGGCCGAACCGGGGGTTCGCCGTTCGTGATCATGTGGCAGCGAAGTGCATGATCACGGAATGCGTACGGCCGGCTCATTGCGAGTCTTTGCGAACCTGTGCATGATCACGAAGTGGAAAAGCCCAGGCCACTCAACTGATCGACGAATCTGTGCATGATCGCGGCCGGGGGGTGGGCCCCGGTGGCCCACAATGCCCCGTGTTGCGACGGGGGCGTGAACCCAGAGGGCTGATTCCTGACGATGGAGCACTCAGCGGGGGAGGGGGCTCCATATATCTCCGTGTCGGCCACCGCCGATCCGGTGTCATCCCCACAGCTTTCCCACGCGTACACATTGCGGACGAAGATGACCATGACGATGACAGCGAAGCCGATGAGCGCCACGAGGAACACTTTGCTCAACCGTCTCATCGCCGCCTCCAGCCCCTGCCGGATGGACGAGGTCGGTACCAGCTGAGGTGGCCGGAGCGAGATGGCACCCGCCGGTCCTAGTCCACCGAGAAGGGGACCATCACCCACGTTACGTCCGCGCTCCGGGCAGACGGGCCGCGCACCCCGGCCTGCGAGGCCTGCTCAGCTCCGCTCGGGCACGGCCATCTCCCCCAGGAGGGACCAGTCGTCCTGCGGGACCGTCACGTTGACGATCCGGGGAGTCTCCGCGAGGTGGCCGGGCAGCGTGCGCTGCGCCTGCCTGAAGTGCTCCGACTGGACGTGCGCCGCCCCGGCGTCGCCGTCCCGGAACGCCTCGACGAGGACGTACTCCGCCGGGTCCTCGACGCTGCGCGACCAGTCGAACCACATGCAGCCCGGCTCGTCGCGGGTCGCCTGAGTGAAGTCGCGCGTGATCTCGATCCACTGGTCGGCGTATTCGGGCAGCACGCGGAACTTCGCAGTAATGAAGATCATTTAAGTCTCTCAGGTGGTGATGGACCGGGTACCGCCCCGGCGCGACCACTGATGATCCTATGACAACGGTGAGAGCATGATCCGGTGATGACGGGGTGAGCCGCCGGCCCGCGCGCCGCGATTCGCCGTACCAGCCGGGGAGAGACCGTGGATCTGTCGAGAACAGCCCTCCTGCTCATCGACATGCAGAAGGAGAGCAAGTACGGCATCGCGAACGTGGAGGAGGCCGTCGCCGCGGCGGTCCCGCTCGTCGATGCGTGCCGGCGGCTCGGTGTCCCCGTCGTCTACACGCGTCACGTGAGCCGGGCGGACGCGGTGGGCCTGCCCAACGACGAGGTGCTGGACGCGCAGGGCAAGCCCGTCTACTACCGATCGGGCACCGACGCGGTGGAGGTGATCGACGAGCTGGCTCCTCGCCCCGAGGACGTCGTCGTCGACAAGCACCGCTGGAGCGGCTTCCACGAGACGCCGCTCGACCTGATGCTCCGCGGCCTCGGGGTCAAGCACCTGATCGTCGGCGGCTTCGTCACCGACGGCTGCCTGCTGACGACGGTCTTCGACGCCTACGCGCGGGACTATCAGGTCAACCTGGTCAAGGACGTCTGCGCCGCCACGAACAGCGGCTCGCACAAGGCCGCGATCCTGATGATGGCCAACTGGGTCTACGACATCGAGATATCGAGTGCGGCCGAAACGGTCAAGAAGCTTCGCGGCGAGGCGTATCGCTCGTGGACGTCGTCGGGACCCGACCAGCTCCAGTTCACCGCGGAGACCCTCGACCGCGTCTTCGCCGAGCTCGGCTGACGGCTCCCGGCCGGACGCCGACGGTCACCCGCCCAGGACGCGCTCCTGGGCGGGTGGGACCTCAGAAGGTCTCGGTGAGGGTGTTGAAACGGGACAACATCTCTCCCAGCAGCCGGACCTCGTCCTCCGGCCAGGTGTCGAGCAGCGCGCGGAAACGCTCCTGGCGTGCCCTTCGCGCGCGGTCGAGCCTCTGCCGCCCCTCGCGGGTCAGCTCGAGGAGGTGGGCGCGGCCGTCCACGGGGTCGGGGGCGCGCCCGATCAGCCCGAGGGTCTCCAGCGCCTTCAGCTGGCGGCTGATGGTGGCCTTGCCGATGCCGTAGTAGGCCGCCAGGTCGCTGGGACGCGCCGGAGCGGCCTCGTCGATGCGGACCAGCAGGCCGTACGCGCCGGGGTCCAGCTCGGGATGCACGTCGCGCCTCATCTCGGCGGACAGCGCGCGAGATCGGCGGAACAGGACGCCGAGCTGGTGCTCGAGCTCGCAGTACGCCTCACGCCCCTCGACGGGGGTCGCCGCATGCGTCCCGGTCATCGCGCTGTCACCTCCTGCTTCCGAAACCCCGGTGAGGATCGGCACTCCGGGTGCCGGTCGTGTCCCGGGCCGGCCATGACGATCATGACAGGGCGGGCGGTTCGCCCTGGACCGCCTGGATGTCCAGCTCCACCCTCACTGTGGCCCCGATCAGAGAGATGCCCGCCTGCACCACCTGGTTGTAGTTCATCGCGAAGTCCTCACGGCGCAACTCGGTGAAGGCGCGGAACGCGACCCGCAGTCCGCCCCACGGGTCTGGGCTCGTGCCGAGATAGGTCAGATCGAGGTCGACCGGACGGGTGACGCCGCTCATCTCCAGTACACCGCGCAGCGTCCACCGGTTCGGACCCGTGGGGGACAGCCCGGTGCTCGAGTAGGTGATCGTCGGATGCCGTTCAGCGTCGAGGAAGTCCGCCGAGCGCAGGTGGTCGTCGCGCGTGCCGTTGCCCGTGTCCATCGACGCGGCGTCGATCTCGGCCACGACGCCGGACGCCTCGGGGGTCGCGCCGATGTCGATCCGGCCGGAGAACCGGCCGAACCGTCCCTGCACGCTGGACAGGCCGAGGTGCTGCGCCGTCGCGGCCACCCTGGAGTGGGCAGGATCGATGGTCCACACGCCGGGCGGCGGGAGCTCCGCGCCGCCCTGCCGTGTGAGTACGACAGTGCCCAGCTCGGCGGTGCCGGCAGCGGTCGCGATCGCCGTCGACGCGGTCGGGGCGTACCCGACCGCGGTGACGACGACGGTGTAGACGCCGGGTGCGAGAGGGCCGGTCAGCACCGCCCCGTCGTCGTCCGCCTCGGCCCGCACGACCTGGTGGCCGGACGGGTCGGTCACGGTGACGATCGCGTGCTGTATCGCCCAGCCGTCCTTCGTCCGCACCCGTGCGCGAAGGCCGTGCCGCTCCCCGGGCATGGACGCGGAGGCCGGAGGGCCGCTGTACATGCTGTCCCTGCTTTCGCCGCTCATCGGGCTGCGGAGTCCGGCGTCATTCCGCGTGCCCGAGCCACAGGTCGTGCTCGTCGTCGCCCTGCCCGGTCAGGTCGAGAGGGCTGGCCATGGGCGGGTACCCGGTGGCGATCAGGGTGTACCGGCCGTCCGCGAGGTCGGCGAACGCGTACTGCCCGTCCTCGCCGGTCGTCGCCGTGCCGACGACGTCGCCCGCGGCGTCGAGCAGCGTGACCCGGGCGTCGGCGAGCGGCCGGCCGGCCCCCTTGGCCCGGACCGTGCCGCGCACGTGGGCGCCGGGCAGCAGTTCGATGTCCTGGCTGGTCAGGGTGGTCCCGACCTCGACCGGAACCGCGGCCGGACGCAGCCCTGGGGCGCTGACCGCGAGGGTGTAGGCGCCGGCGACGACCCCCGTGAAGGCGAACGCGCCGTCGTCGCCGGTCGTCGCCGTGGTGACCACCTCGCCGCGCACGTCCGTCAGGATGACCATCGCCTCCGCCACCGGCATGCCGTTCGCGTCGCGCACGGTGCCGGACAACTTGCCCGAGCCCGCCAGCACCAGGTCGAAGTCCAGCGGCCGGTCACCCACCACGAGCGTCGCGACCTGAGGGTCGTGCTCACCGGCTGAGGCGATCAGGACGTATGTGCCGCCGCCGGGGGCCCACAGGCCGTACCCGCCGTCGGCCGTCGTGACCGCGCGGCCGAGCTGGTGCCCCCGCACGTCGATCAGGGTGAGGGTGGCGCCGGCCACCGGCGTACCGTCCGCGCCGCGGACGAAGCCGCGGATCCCGCTGCCGACGCTGGTCTCGACGGTGTCCGCCGAAGCGGACACCACATGTTGTGCCGCCGTCGTCCTGGCCAGGTCGTCGCGCCCGCCGTGGGCGCCGGCGGCCACCGGCACAGGCACCGGCACGTCGCGGTGCGCGTGGCGGCCGGGCGCCGGGACGTCGGCCGGCGGTGCGTCCGCGTCCAGAGGCTGCTCGGAACCGGCGCTGCGGAGCGGGATCTCCTTGATGAAGAGGATGGCGACCAGTGCCAGCAGCGCGCTCGGCGCCGCGTAGAGGAACACGTCCCCGACGCCGTGGCCGTACGCGCTCTGCACCACCGCCCGGATGGGCTCCGGCAGAGCGGACAGCCGGGGAACCGAACCGTCGCTCAGCTCGCTGTGCACGCCCAGCTTGGCCAGGCCCTCGTCCAGATAGTCCGTGATCCGGTGGCCAAGCACGGCGCCGAGAGCGGAGACGCCGATCGCGCCGCCGAGCGTCCGGAAGAACGCGACGACCGAACTGGCCGCGCCGAGGTCCTGCTGTCTCACCTGGTTCTGTACGGCCAGGACGAGGTTCTGCATGGTCAGGCCGACGCCCATGCCGATGGCGACCATGTAGACGGCCAGCAGCCAGTAGTTCGTGTCGTACCGCAGCGTTCCCATGAGCCCGAACCCGGCGGTCAGGAACAGGCCGCCCGCGACCAGGAAGATCTTCCAGCGGCCCGTGCGGGTGATGATCTGCCCGGCCGCGGTCGACGACACGGCCAGACCGAGGATCAGCGGCAGGGTCATGATCCCGGCCTTCGTCGGCGTGTCACCACGCGCGAGCTGGAAGTACTGGGAGAGGAAGGTGGTCGCGCCGAACATGGCGACACCGACCAGCAGACTGGACACCACGGCCAGGCTGATCGTGCTGTTGCGGAACAGGCGCAGCGGCACGACCGGCTCGCTGGCCCTCTGCTCCACGAGGAGGAAGAGCAGCGCCAGCACCAGAGCGCCGCCGACCATCGCATAGGTCTGCCAGGACAGCCAGTCGTACTTGTTGCCGGCGAACGAGATCCAGATGAGGAGCAGCGACACCGAGGCCACGATCAGCGTCGCGCCGGCCCAGTCGATCTTCACCTCGCGCTTGAGCACGGGAAGACGGAGCGTCCTCTGCAGGACGATCAGCGCGAGGACGGCGAACGGCACGCCCACGTAGAAGCACCACCGCCAGCCCAGCCAGGAGGTGTCCACGATCACACCGCCGATGAGCGGGCCGCCGATGGTGGCGAGGGCGAAGACCGCGCCGAGATAGCCCGAGTAGCGGCCGCGCTCGCGCGGCGAGATCATCACCGCCATGATCACCTGGGTGAGGGCGGTGAGGCCGCCGGCGCCGATGCCCTGGACGACCCGGGCGCCCAGGAGCATCCCGGGGTTCTGCGCGAGCCCGGCGACCGCCGAGCCGGCCACGAAGATGATCAGACTCAGCTGGACGAGCACCTTCTTGCTCACCAGGTCGGCGAGCTTGCCCCACAGAGGCGTGGAGATCGTGGTCGCGAGCAGGTCGGTGGTGATCACCCAGGTGTAGGTGGTCTCGCTCGCGTGCAGGTCGGCGATGATCGTGGGCAGTGCGTTCGACACGACGGTCGCCGCCAGGATCGCCACGAACAGGCCGATCAGCAGCCCCGACAGCGCCTCCAGGATCTGCCGGTGCGACATCGACCCGGCTGGATCACGGGCCACATCCCGCGCATCGGCCGGTACTGCGGTTGTCATCTGGGTCCTTTCGCGGGGAGCCGTGCGGGGCGGGGGTGCGGGAGGCGTGCACGGCGGGAGTACGGGGGCCTGCTTGTGTGGGGGAGTTCGGCGATCACCTCGGCGGGGGCGCCGAGGGTCTCGCGGGGGCGGTGCGAGGACACGGATGCGTACGGCTCATGCCTCGATGCCCTGACCACCTTCATCTGGTTGCCGAGGGCAACTATATGTGATGCCCTATGGGCGTTTTTCGGCGGGTATGGTGCTTATGTCCGATCCAAGATCGCGTGCCGCCTGGGGCGCCGCGGTCGCGTGGCTCTTCCGGCCTGGGGCGGGGTGCGGCAGGATCACGACATGACCTACGATCCGCGGACCGCCGCCGTTCTCGCCCTGCACTGGCAGGTGAACGTCATCAAGCCCGAGGGATTCTTCGGCGCGATGCTCGGCGAGCCGGTCGCGCGCAGCGGCGTCGTGGGGCGTGCCGTGCGGTTCCACCGATCCATGCGCGCGGCGGGAGTGCCGGTGGTCTTCACCCGGTTCACGGTGCCCGTGGGTGAGGGCGGCCTGGTCCGCAACACCGGCTTCATGAACGCGGTCGGCGACGCGCAGGAGGCGTTCCGCCCGGACGCTCCGGGCGCCCAACTGATCCCGGAGATGCGGACGCCGGCCGAGGGCGACCGGGTCGTCGACAACCAGAAGCTGTCCGGCCTGGCCGGCAACGACCTCCCCGCGTGGCTGGCCGAGCGCGGGATCGGCACGCTGCTGGTGACCGGAGTCGCCACCAACCTCACCGTCGAGCAGACCGCGAGGCACGGCACCGACCTCGGCCTCACCGTCCACACGGTCAGCGACTGCGTCACGGCCGCGACCGACGAGGCCCACACCATGTCGCTGGCCAACCTGGATCTGGCGACGGCCGGCTGCCTGACGTCGGATCAGGCGCTCGCGCTGTTCCACTGAGCCGCGGGACTCAGGGCGGACTCGGCGGCCGCACACCGTCGACGGCACGACACCGAGCCGGCGAACGGGCCGGGAAGGGGCGCGAACCATTCGGCCCCGCCCGGTGTAGACATCACATGGAGCGACGCGACTTCCTCAAGATCTGCGGCGGAACGGCTCTGGTCGGCGCGTGTGCCGGTCCGGTGCCGCCGAGAGGTCCGGCCCACCTCCTCTACGCCGACACGACGTCCGGTCTGGCCGCCGTGGAGACGCGGAGCGGGCGCAGCCTCGCGAATTCCCCGTCCACGGTCCCCGCGGCCGACTGGACCCGCCTGTTCACCCTCTCCGGGAACTCCCTGATGACCGTGGACGCCGTCACCGGGCGGAGGATCTCCAGCACCGGTGTGCCCTCCTCGAAGGCCGTCCGCGTGGTCTCGCCGAACGGTGTCCTGGCGGCTCTCGGGGACCCCGCCCCCGCCACGCCGTACGGCTCGCCCGGCCGTCGCACGACCCGCCTGGTGATCGCCGATCCCTCCGGCCGCCGGGAGGCCATGACCATCGAACTGGACGGGAACTACGAGCCCGACGCCTTCTCGGCGGAGGGCGGGGCGCTGTTCGTGCTGCAGTACCTCCCGTCGACGGCTCCCGAGGCGTACCGCGTCCGGATGCTCGACCTGGCGTCCCGCGAGGTGGGCCCGGTTCTCAGCAGGGAGAAGACTCCGGTGGCCGAGGAGGAGACCATGCGCGGGGAGAGCCGGCTCGCCGTGCTCTCTCCCTACCGGGACAGGCTCTACACGCTCTACACCCATCAGGCCAACCACCTGCACACCCGGGATCTGGTCGCCGGGCGGTCGACCGGCGTCCACGCGTTCGTGCACGTGCTGAGCCTGACCGAGCGCTGGGCGTACTGCCTCGACCTGCCCGAGCCGTTCGGGCACGGGCCGGCGGAGGGACACGCGATCGCCGTCTCGCCCGACAGCCTCTACGTGTTCGACGGCGCCAGCGGACGGCTTGTGCGAGCAGACGTGCGGGAACTGGCGATCGGGAAGGTGGGCGCGCTCCCCGCGTCGCCTGGCCCGGCCTTCGCCGCGGTGTCGTCAGACGCCCTTCACGTGGCTGCCGGCGGGTCGCTGTTCACCGTCGACCTCGATTCCCTGGACGTGCTGCACACCGCCAGGACGCCGGGACGCCCACGCGGGCTGGCGGTGGGCACGGACGGGAGCCTGTACGCGGGCGTCGACGGGGGAGCCGTGCGACTGGACCCCCGGGACGGGCGTGAACTCGCCCGCGTGCCCGTGCCGGGCCTGACCCTGCTCCGCCACGTCGCCGCCCAGCCGAGCCTGTAGGACCTCGTAAAACGGCACCGCTCCGGGACCGGAGACAGCCGCACCGGGGGCCTGGCCGTACGGGGGTCTGAAACTCCCGGCGCCTCCCGCACGTTGTTCCTGCCGACGGGCCGACAGGACCGGTGACCCCCATCGGGGGTTCGCCGGGCTCCCAAGTGGATGACGTGAGGTCGATGACGCCTGAGCCGACCATGCCCCCGCCGAGACGAGAGCCACGCCGTGCGCACACCGAGCAGTTGCGTTTCCCGGTCGGATCGGTGGTGCTGCTCGCGGGATTGCCCGGCGCGGGCAAGAGCACGCTCCTCGCCCGCCTGTACGGGCTGAACGGCGACGAGACGGAGCCGGTGGTGGCCGGTGACGTGCGCGTGGTCGACTCCCGCCAGGCGCGCAACTGGTGGGCGCGCTTCCTCGGGCCGGTGCCCTCCCGGGCACGCACCCCGCTCGTGCACACCACGCACGTTCTGCGGATCACCCGGGCGGTGCTGCGCGGGCACGCCGTCGTCGCGCACACCCGGGGCACCTGGCCGCACATCCTGCACGGTTTCGCCTGGCTCGCCAGGCGCCGCGGACGCGATCTTCACCTGATCCTTCTGGACACCCCGCCGCAGACGGCACGCGCCGGGCAGTACTCGCGTGGGCGGGTCGTCACCACGGCCACCTTCGCCCGCCACTGCCGGCGCTGGCGGCTGCTCGTACGGCGGGCTCGCGCCGGAGGGCTGCCCCCGGCGGCGAGCGTCACCGTGCTGGACCGGAGCGCCGCCGACCGGCTCGCCGACATCCGCTTCGACGTCCTGCCCGCCGACCGCGCCTCATGAGGGCGCGGGACCTCATCCGCACGAGAACGGCGGGGCTCACGATTTCGCGCCGGTGACCATCTCTGAGCTCATCCCTGCTCGCGTGCGACCGTCTCGATCAGCCGCCGGATGTCGTCCAGATCGGCCTCGAACTCGGCGCCGAGGTCGACGGGCAGGTCCAGCCACGGCGCGATTCTGCTGTGGCCGGGAAGTTCACCGTCGGGGAGCCTGCCGCGGTGGCTGCGCGGGTCGAGGGGGCCGGGGGCGAAACGCCCAGAGGCCTCGGAGGCGGCGAACCCGAGAACGAAGGTGCTGATCAGGCGTTCCAGCCGGGGCACTTCACGCTCGGGCACTCCGGCTTCGATGAGCGCTGTGTAGATGACGTCCACCGCGCGTACGGCGTCCGGTGTGACCGCGGGCCGCGAGAAGAGCAGGTGCGCCGCCCAGGGGTGAAGCTGGGTGATCGCCCTGCAGGCGTGGGCGAGGGCGCTGAGGCGTTCGTTCCAGGCGTGGCCGGCTTCGGCGTCCGACGGCAGGAGTGTGGCCAGCAGCCGCCCGACGACTCCGTCCAACAGTGCGGCCTTGTCGCTGACGTGCCGGTACAGCGCCATGGGTGTGACTCCGACGCGGTCGGCCACCGCTCGCATCGAGACCGCGTCGAGGCCGTGCTCGTCGGCGATGGCCAGTGCCGCGTCCAGAATCTCTTCCCGCCTGCCTCCCATAGGTCTACAGTGTAGACGTATACACCGTAGACATCGGAGGCGGGATGCTCATCGCAGAGGGACTGGTGAAGCGCTACGGCCGCCGCCCGGCGCTCGACGGCTTCGACCTCGAGGTCGCGTCCGGCGAGATCGTCGGACTGATCGGTCACAACGGCGCGGGCAAGACCACGTTCGTCGAGGTCGTCACCGGCCTCGTGCGCCCCGACACGGGGCAGGTGCGCATCGGCGGGATCGACGCGTTGCGTGCCGGTCGTGCCGCACGGCAGCTGCTCGGCGTGGCTCCGCAGGAGCTCGCCCTGTACAACCGCGCGACCGTGCGGGAGAACCTGCGCCTGTTCGCCGCGATCTCCGGGCTTCGCGGGCGGCACCGTGACCGACAGATCGCCCGCGTCCTGGACGAGCTCCACCTGGCCGCGCTCGCGAACCGGCTCGTGGGCGTCCTGTCCGGTGGCCAGCGCCGCCGTGTCCAGGCGGCCACGGCGATGGTCGCCTCGCCGCCGTTGCTGCTGCTGGACGAGCCGACCGCCGGCGCCGACCCGGAGACCCGCTCGGCCCTGCTGGCCGCCGTCAAGGCCCGTGCCGAAGCCGGCACCGCCGTTCTCTACACCACCCACTACCTGCCGGAACTCGTCGATCTCGACGCGACTCTGGCGCTCGCCCGCGCCGGGCGCGTCATCGCGCGCGGCACCCAGCAGGAGCTCACCCGCCACCTGCCCGGTGAGCTTCTGGTCACCTTCGCCGACCCGGGCGAACCCGATCTGCGTCTGCCGACGACGGATCCCGGTGCCGACCTCGCCGCGTTACTCGCCTCCGGCCGCACCCCCGTCTCCGTGGACGTACGCCGCCCCAGCCTGGACGACCTCTACCGTTCGCTGGAAGCCGCAGCCGGTGACGGCGAGCAGGAGACCCGTGATGTCGCCGCGTGAATCCGCCGCCCGCACGGGCGCCCTGGTGCGGCACAACCTGCTGCTGATGCTGCGCGAACCGGGTCCGCTGCTGAGCCGGATGATCCTGCCGCTCGTCTTCATCGTCTTGCTGCGCCCGCTGTACGTGGCCGCGCAGGGCCGCACGGCGGGCACCGAACAGGCGGTCGTCGGCACAGTGGTCACCTTCTCGCTGCTCGCACTCAGCATCTCGGGCAGCGCGATCCTCACCGAACGGCTCGGGCGCACCTGGGACCGCCTGCGCGGCGCGCCCCTCCACCCCGCGGAGATGCTGATCGGCAAGGCCGTCCCCGTCTTCGCGGCCATGCTCGCCCAGCAGCTGCTCATCGTCGGCTTCGCCGTGTGCGTCCTCGGCCTGAACGTTCCGCACCCCCTCCTGCTGCTGGCCGTCCTGCTCAGCTGGAGCTGCGCGCTGCTCGGCCTCGGCGCGCTTCTCGGTGTCCTGGCCCGCAGCATGGGTGAGCTCTCGGCCGCTTACGACATCGGCGGCATGCTGCTCAGCAGTCTCGGCGGGGCCCTGGTCCCGCTCGCCGTCCTGCCGCCCTGGGTCGCGGACGCGGCCCCGATCTCACCCGGCTACTGGGCCGTCCGTGGTCTGCACGCCGCTCTCGCGGGCGACACCCGGACCCTGGCCGGAGCCTGCGGGGTGCTCCTGTGCGTGGCGCTGGTCTGCGACATCCTGACCTCGGTCCGCCTACGGGGTCGCAGCGGGCGACTGGTGTCCCTCTAAAGTAGGCGCCACCATTCGTCCGCCGTGGTGAGCGGTCATCGTCCGTGCCAGATGCATGTGGAAGCCGCTTCGCGGCGGACGGGGGAACGGGAAAGCAGGCGAGTCGGCGGGGAGGCGGCGGGCATGGCACATCGGATCGGGCCCGAACGGCAGAAGTGCGCGATCACTGTGCTCGGGGGGCCCACGACGGTGATCGACATGGGTGGCCTGCGGATCATCGCGGACCCCACGTTCGACGACCCGGGACCGAAGGCGTATCTGACCAAGCTCGAGGGTCCCGCCGCCGCCGAGCCGGAGGTCGGAGCCGTTGACGCGGCGCTGGTCAGCCACGACCTCCATCCCGACAACCTCGACGAGCGTGGCCGCGCGTTCGCCCTGGGCGCGCCGGTGCTGCTGACCGGGCCGGTGAGCGCCAGGAGGCTGGGCCCGCCCGCCGTCGGTCTCCCTTACTGGACCACGTACGAGCTCCCGCGCGCCGACGGCGGCGGACTCCTGGAGGTCCAGGCGCTGCCGGCCGTACACGGCCCGCAGGACGGCGCCCGGGACGACGACGGTCATGTGAACTGCGAGGTCACCGGGTTCCTGCTGTCGGGCACGGACCTGCCCACGGTGTACGTCAGCGGTGACAGCGCGTCGGTCGAGGCGGTCGCCGAGATCGCCCGGAGGGTGGGCCCCGTCGACGTGGCCGTCCTGTTCATCGGTGGGGCGCGGGTCCCCGTGAAGGAGCGCGGCCGGCCTCTCACGCTCACCGCCGAGCGCGCCTCCGCGGCCGCGGAGGTCCTGGGGGCGCCCGTCGTCATCCCCGCGCATTACGACGGATGGGCTCATTTCAGCGAAGGACGTGCCGAGATCGAGCAGGCCTTCGACGACGCCGGGCTCGCGTCCCGCCTGCGCGTCGCCGGCCACGGTGAGTGGACGGCGCTGACCTCCTGACGAGACCAGACCCGCCGGGCCGTCAGGCGCTGGCGGCGTAGAGGACGTCACGCAGCCCGGGGAGGTCCTCCCTGTCGGCCCGCCAGATCAACCGCAGGTGGAGGTCCGGCGCGACAAGACCGAGGTCGATGAGCGTGCCGGACCGCAGGGCGGCGTCCACGGCGAATTCGGGGAGCAGCGCCACGCCGAGGCCCTGCTCCGCCCAGGCGCGCATCACCGCGACACCGCCTACCTGGACCCGCCGAGGGCCGGGGCCGAGGAGCTTGTCGGCCGCCATCCGGAAGGAGCAGTTCGGCACGTTGACCAGCAACTGCTCGCCGGCCAGATCGCCGGGCTCCGGTTGGCGGAGGCCGCGGAGCCGGTGATCGGGTGCGGCCACCAGGAGGAGCGGCACCGGGTCGAGGTCGACGAAGGTCAGCGGTGCGGCGGGCAGCGGGAAGCCGAGATCGCCGAGGGCGTCCCCGGTGTCCAGGAGCAGCGCCGCGTCCAGCCGCCCGGCGGTCACGTCGGCGAGCAACGTGTCCCGGCTCGTCTCGGCCCGGACCTCCACGATGACGCCCGGGCGGCGCTCGGCGAGTCTGGCCAGCACCTTCGGCACGTACGTGGCGACGATGGTCTCCAGCGCGCCGAGCCGCACCGCCTGAGGCCGCCCGGTCACCTCGCGGCGCGCCTGCTCGACCTGGTCGAGGATGCCGCGGGCCCAGCGCGCCAACACCTCGCCCTGTTCGGTCAGGCGCATCCCCCTGGCCGTACGGGCGAACAGCGCCACGCCAAGCGACCGCTCCAGGGCCCGGATCTGCTCGGACACGCTGGAGGGGGCCTGGTCGAGAACGTTGGCGGCGCCGGTCACCGTACCGTGCCGGACCACTGCCTCGAAGGTCCTCAACTGACGCAGTTCCACGCCGCTCACCAGCCCCGCCAGGAGTGTTCGGATTTTCCGAACGGAGTGTACGGGTGCTCCGGTGGAGGCTCCGGCGCCGGAGCAGAACAGTGAGGCGCATGACCACCCTTGAACCCTCTCCGTTCGGCGAGCGGGCGCAGGTCGCCCCGCGGACACGTCGCCGGACGGCCACGCTGTTCGGCATCTCGCTGGCATATTTCATGGTGTTGCTGGACATGACCGTGCTCTCGGTCGCCGAGCCGGATCTGGCCGCCTCCCTGCACACCTCGACCTCCGGTCTGCAGTGGGCCACCACCGGCTACACGGTGGTGTTCGCCGCGCTCCTGCTGTCGTCCGGCGCGGTCTCCGACCGCCATGGTGCGCATCGGGTCTTCCGCGCCGGCGTCATCGTGTTCGGAGTCGGCTCGCTTCTGTGCGCCCTCGCGCCGGCACTGGGAATCCTGGTCGCGTTGCGGGCGGTCCTCGGTGTGGCCGCGGCGGCCTGCGTCCCCGCTTCGATGGCGATGATCACGCGGCTCTATCCGGACGCGGCCGAACGCACCCGTGCGGTGGCGACGTGGGCGGCCACGAGCGGAGCCGCGATGGCGGCGGGCCCGATCGTCGGCGGAGCCCTGGTCGGACTGGCGGGCTGGCGGGCGGTCTTCCTGGTCAACGTGCCGATCGCGGTCCTGGTGCTTTCGCTCACCGCCGGGAGGGCGGTCCGCTGTCCGCGCGGCGACCGGCGGATCGACTGGGCCGCGCAGGCGGCCGGCTGCGTGGTGCTGGCGCTGGCGACCGACACGCTCATCGCCGCGGGCGCGCGGTCGTGGGCGCACGCCGCCGGATCAGGGGCCGCGACGGTGCTCGCCGGGGCCGTGTTCCTGCGGGCGGAACGGCGCAGCCCGGCCCCGGTCGTCAACCGGGTGCTGCTCCGGGCCGGAGGAGTGGGGGCCGGGCTCGCCGTCGGGGCCGCCGTGAACTTCACGCTTTCCGGAGGACTGTTCGTGCTGCCGCTGCTGCTCCAGCAGGAGCACCGGCTCAGCCCGATCGCCACCGGGCTGGCGTTTCTCCCGCTCACGCTGCCGTTCGTCCTCAACCCGCCGATCACCGGAAGGATCGTGGTACGGCTCGGCGCGCGCCCGCCCATCCTGGCCGGGATGGCGCTGATGACCGCGGGCTGCCTGGTGCTCGGTGGCGCGGTCCGGTCCGACGCCGGATACGGCCTGTCGGCGCTCGGTCTGCTGCTCACCGGGCTCGGGGTGTCGTTCGCGTTGCCCGCTCTGGTCACCGCGATCATGGGCGCCGCCCCGGACGGCACGGCCGGAGCCGTCAGCGGTCTTCTCAACGCCACCCGCCAGAGCGGCGCCACTCTCGGCGTCGCCGCGATGGGCGCGAGCGTCGGTCTCGGGGCCGGTGCCGGTGCCGGTGCCGGGGCCGGATCAACGTACGCGTTCCTGCTCGCGGCCGTGGTGTGCGCGGCCTCGGGAGCGTGGTTCGCGGCCTCGGGCTGACGCCGGAGGCGTCGCGGCGTCGCGTCCGGTACCGATCTCCAGCTGGGGTACCAGGCTCGATGTGGGGTCTCTCCCTCCGTACGCGCCGATGATGGCCCAGCTCGGCCCCCTTCCGGAGCGCGGAGCGGACTACGGGCACGAGATGAAGTGGGACGGCGTCCGGGCGCTGGCCTACGTGGAGGCCCGCGCCCTACGGCTGGTCTCCCGGAACGGGAACGACGTCACCGTCGCCTATCCCGAGCTGTTCGCCCTCGCCGGGGCCACCGGCGGCCACGACTGCGTCCTCGACGGGGAGATCGTCGCGTTCGACGAGGCGGGACGGCCCTCGTTCGGGGCGCTGCAACCCCGCATGCACCAGCGCAACCGCGACAGGATCGCCCAGTTGGTGAGGCTGGTGCCGGTCACGTATCTGGTGTTCGACATCCTGCACGTCAACGCGGCCACCTCGGTCGCGATGCCGTACACGGAGCGCCGGGGCCTGCTCGAGAGCGTGGTCACCGCCGGCCCCCGCTGGCAGGTGCCGGCGTGGTTCCCCGGCGCCGGAGAGGTCGCGCTCGCCTTGTCACTGCAGATGGGCCTGGAGGGCGTCGTCGCAAAGCGGCTCGACTCGCCGTACCGGCCGGGGAGGCGGTCGGCCGACTGGACGAAGGTGAAGAACTTCGCGACGCAGGAGGTCGTCATCGGCGGGTGGAAGCCGGGCGGCGGCCGGCGCGCCGGGATGATCGGATCGCTGCTGCTGGGCATCCACGACCACGACGGGCGGCTGGTGTTCACCGGGCACGTCGGCACCGGGTTCACCGAGGCGGCGCTGCGCGAGCTGCGGGAGATGCTGGCGCCGCTGGAACGGCCGGCACCTCCGTTCGACGGGCCGGTGCCGCGTGAGCACGCCCGGGACGCGCACTGGGTGGAGCCGCGCCTCGTGGGGGAGGTCCAGTACGCCGAGTGGACCGGCGACGGCTACCTGCGGCACCCGTCGTGGCGTGGCCTGCGGCCGGACAAGGCGCCGGCCGACGTGGTCCGGGAGGTTCCACCCGGCCGCCAGGCCGGCTGACAGCGGGTCGCGGCGCTTCCCTCCCGGGCGGGGGGTCGTCGGAGTTTGATCCAAACATGGTTGTTTGAGGGTTTCGGGGATACGTGCACGCGGTTTGGCTGGTTGTTGAAGGGTTCGAGGTCCGTTCGTCGCCGTTCGAGCCGTGGCCGATGAGCGCGGTGAGACAGCCCGGAGACCAGGAGCGGGGACCACGCTTCTCGGCAGGAGGAACGACCCCCGGTGGGGGTTGATCCCCGTGGGCACCCGGGACGCGGGTCCGCCCAGACTGTGGCGGTCGGCCACAACACCGACGAGGCGACCCAGCGCGCAGATCTGCCGGCCCGACCTCCCCGTCGGACACGCCGCCGCGTGGGGGCTCCGGAGTCCGACGATGAGGCCCGGCGGCTGCGCGCCGGTGGACGCGGTCACGTAGGGAGACCTCCACGTAGACGGCGAAGGCGGAGATCAGCGGTGCGACCGGAGATCGCCGGACGGGGACCGGATGGCGTGCCGGATCCTCAGGGGGTGGAGTGATGGCGAAGGCAGTGGGCATCGACCTGGGCACGACGAACTCCGTGATCGCGACGACCGAGGACGGTCATCCGACGGTCATCCCGAACGCCGAGGGGTCGCGGACCACGCCGTCGGTGGTGGCGTTCACCGACCAGGGCGAGGTTCTGGTCGGTCAGATGGCCCGCCGTCAGGCGATCTTGAACCCGAAGGGGACGATCTATTCGGCCAAGCGGTTCATCGGCCGCCGGTTCGACGAGGTCCAGGACGAGATCAAGGCGGTCTCGTTCGACGTCGTGGCGGGCCCGGACGGCGCGGTGCGGTTCCAGGTGCGGGACCGGATGTACGCGCCGGAGGAGATCTCGGCGTTCGTGCTGAGGAAGCTCGTGGCCGACGCGGCGAAGTTCCTGGGGGAGAAGGTCACCGAGGCCGTCATCACCGTGCCGGCCTACTTCAACGACGCCCAGCGCCAGGCCACCAAGGACGCCGGGAAGATCGCCGGCCTGGAGGTCATGCGCATCATCAACGAGCCGACGGCGGCCTCCCTGGCGTACGGCCTGGACAAGAAGGGCAGCGAGACGGTGCTCGTCTTCGACCTGGGAGGCGGGACCTTCGACGTGAGCATCCTGGACATCGGCGAGGGCGTGGTCGAGGTGCGGTCCACCGCGGGGGACACCCACCTGGGCGGCGACGACTTCGACCGGCGGATCGTCGACCATCTGGCCGACGAGTTCCAGCGGCAGGAGGGCATCGACCTGCGGCGGGACCCGCAGGCGCTGCAGCGGTTGTTCGAGGCGGCGGAGAAGGCGAAGGTGGAGCTGTCCGCGGTCACCCAGACGCAGGTCAGCCTGCCGTTCATCACGGCGGACGCGAACGGGCCCAAGCATCTGAACACCGCGCTGATGCGCTCGACGTTCGAGCAGATCACCGCCGATCTGCTCGAGCGGGTCAAGGGGCCGGTGGAGCAGGCGATGTCGGACGCCAAGCTGACCTCGGCGGATCTCGACGAGGTGATCCTCGTCGGCGGCGCGACCCGCATGCCCGCCGTGCAGCAGATCGTCCGCCGGATGACCGGCAAGGACCCCAACATGACGGTCAACCCGGACGAGGTCGTCGGGCTGGGAGCGGCTGTCCAGGCCGCCATCATCAAGGGCGAGGTCAAGGACGTCGTCCTGCTCGACGTCACCCCGCTGTCGCTGGGGGTCGAGACGCTCGGCGGCGTCATGACGAAGATCATCGATCGGAACACCACGATCCCGGCCCGGCGTACGGAGACCTTCAGCACGGCGGAGGACGATCAGTCGGCCGTCGACGTGGTCATCCTGCAGGGCGAGCGGGAGCGGGCGGCCGACAACCGGGTGCTCGGCCGGTTCCGGCTGGAGAACATCCGGCCGGCGCCGCGGGGCGTGCCGCAGATCGAGGTGACCACCGACATCGACGCGAACGGCATTCTGAACGTGTCGGCCCGGGACAGGGACACCGGGGCGGAGCAGCGGATCACGATCAGCGAGAGCTCCAACCTGGACACGAGCGAGATCGACCGGATGATCGCCGACGCCGAGCGGCACCGCGCCGACGACGCGCGGCTGCGGGAGGCGGTCGACGCCCGCAACGAGCTCGACTCGGTCGCCTACCAGGTGGACCGGCGCCTGTCCGAGCTCGGCGAGGCCGTACCGGTGCATGAGAAGGCCAGGGCAGAGCAACTCGTCGACGACGCTCGCCAGGCCGTGAAGGAGGAGGCGCCGGTCGACCGTCTGCGCGGGCTCACCGCCGAGCTGCAGCAGATCTACCACGCGCTCGGCGCCACCGCCGCCGGACAGCAGGGCCGGCCGCCCGGACGACCCGAGCAACCCGGCGGGCCGGGGGACGACGAGGTCATCGACGCCGAGTTCACCAGCTCCGAGTGACGGGCGCCTGACATGGTCGAGAACGAGTTCCCGGAGCGCAGGCACTCGGCGGAGGCCGAGGCCGAAGAGCGCGACCGCGTCACGGAGGCCGCGGTCGAGGACCGCGACCGCGTCACGGAGGCCGCGCCTTCCGAGCTCGTCGCCGAATCGGAGCCCGAGATCACAGAGCCAGAAACCCAGGAGCCCGAGGGGGCCGGGACCGCGGAGCAGGCGGCGGAGTTGCACGACCGCTGGCTCCGGGCGGTCGCGGAGCTCGACAACCTCCGGAAACGGACGGCCCGGGACGTCGCCAGGCAACGGCTCGACGAGCGGGCCAGGGTCGCCGCGGAGTGGCTGCCGATCGTCGACAACCTGGAGCTGGCCCTCAAGCACGCGGACGCCGGCGCCGAGGCGGTCATCGAGGGGGTCCGCGCCGTCCGGGACCAGGCGGTGGCCCTGCTCACCCGGCTGGGCTTCCCGCGCAACGAAGATCTCGGCGCCCGCTTCGATCCCGCCAGGCACGAGGCCGTGAGCACGGTGGAGGACCCCGAGGCCGAGCCCGGCACCGTCGTCGCCGTCGTACGGCCCGGCTACGGCGACGGCCCGGACCAGCTCCGGCCCGCATCGGTCGTCGTGTCCACCAAGGCGGAGGACTGATGGCCGAGCGGGACTTCTACGAGATCCTCGGGGTGCCGAGAACCGCGGGCCAGGAGGAGATCCAGCGGGCCTACCGCAAGCTCGCGCGTTCCTACCATCCCGACGTCAACAAGGACCCCGGGGCGGAAGACCGCTTCAAGGAGGTGTCGGAGGCCTACGAGGTGCTGTCCGACCCCGACACGCGCCGTCGCTACGACGCCTTCGGCCGGGACTTCCGGCAGGTGCCCGAGGGCGTGGATCCCGCGGCGTACGCGCGGGCCCGCGCGGGTGCCGGAGCGGGACCGGGGGCCGGATGGGCGCGCGGCCCCGCGGGAGAGGAGATCCGGTTCGCCACCGGAGAGGGCATCGACCTCGACGACCTGCTGGGGGAGATGTTCGGGGGCCGCGGACGTCACGGGAGGGCCGCCGGACGGGGCTGGGGGCCGGTCCCGGGCGCCGACCAGGAGGCCGAACTGCCGCTCACGGTCGAGGAGGCCTACCGCGGCGGACGCCGCGCCATCACCCTCCCGGGCCGCGGGGGAACGCGCACGCTGAAGGTCGACATCCCCGCGGGCGTCACCGACGGGCAGCGGATCAGGCTCGCCGGTCAGGGGGGCGAGGGCGGCGACGGCGCGCAGGCGGGCGACCTCTACCTGATCACGCGGATCACCGGCCACCCCCGTTACCGCCTGGAGGGCCGCGACATCCACGTCCGGCTGCCGCTCACCCCTTCGGAGGCCGCGCTCGGGGCGACCGTCGCGGTCGAGACCCCCGGGGGAGAGGCGAAGGTGAAGGTTCCCGCCGGCACCTCCTCCGGACGGCGCCTGCGGCTGCGCGGCCAGGGCATGCCCAATCCGCGCGGCAAGCCGGGAGACCTGCTCGCCGAGGCCCGGATCATGGTCCCCCCGACGCTGACCGACGAGGAGCGCCGCCTCTACGAACAGCTGGCGGGCGTCTCGAGCTTCACCCCGCGATCCGGAGGGAGGACGCGATCATGAGCCGGCCCCTCGCACGGTCGCCGCATCTGCACCTGGAGTCCTTCGCCCGGGCCACGGGCCTGCACCCCGATCTGGTGCGCCGCCTGGTGGTCCTGGGCCTGATCGACGCCGTTCCGGACCCGGGCGGCGACCTGTGCTTCCCGATCTCCCAGCTCGCGGCGGCGGGCCGGTTGCAACGCCTGCACGCGGGGCTGGCCGTCAACTACGCCTCGCTGGGCCTGGTGACGGACCTGCTCGATCGCATCGCGGAGCTCGAGACGGAGTTGCGCGTCCGATCCGGTACGACGGGAGGCTGATCGTGGACATCAACCGTCTGACCCAGAAGTCGCAGGAGGCCCTCCACGACGCCCAGACCAAGGCGATCCGCCACGGGCACACGGAGGTCGACGGCGAGCACCTCCTGTCGGCGCTGCTCGAGCAGCCCGAGGGACTCGTGCCCCGGCTGCTGTCGGCTGCGGGCGCGGACGCCGACAAGCTGCGGCTGGAGCTGGAGGCGGAACTGGAGCGGCGGCCCCGGGTCACCGGCCCCGGCGCGGCCCCCGGCCAGGTCTACCTCACCCAGCGCGTGTCCCGGCTGCTGGACGCGGCCGACCGGGAGGCGCGGCGGCTGAAGGACGAGTACGTCTCCGTCGAGCACCTGTTGCTGGCGTTGCTCGATGAGGGGACCGACAGCGCCGCCGGGCGGCTGCTGCGGGGTCACGGGCTGAACCGTGAGCGTTTCCTGGAGATCCTCACCCAGGTGCGCGGCAACCAGCGGGTGACCTCCGCCATGCCGGAGGTCGCCTATGAGGCCCTGGAGAAGTACGGCCGCGACCTGGTGGCCGCGGCGAGGGCCGACAAGCTGGACCCGGTCATCGGCAGGGACGGCGAGATCCGCAGGGTCGTGCAGATCCTGTCCCGCAAGACCAAGAACAACCCGGTGCTCATCGGCGACCCGGGGGTCGGCAAGACCGCGATCGTGGAGGGGCTCGCCCAGCGCATCGCCCGCGGCGACGTGCCCGAGGGCCTGAAGGACAAGACGATCTTCAGCCTCGACATGGGGGCCCTTGTCGCGGGGGCGAAGTACCGGGGCGAGTTCGAGGAGCGGCTCAAGGCCGTGCTCACGGAGGTGACGGCGTCGCAGGGCCGGATCCTGCTGTTCGTCGACGAGGTCCACACCGTCGTGGGCGCGGGCGCGGCCGAGGGCGCCATGGACGCGGGGAACATGCTGAAGCCGATGCTGGCCCGCGGCGAACTCCACATGATCGGGGCGACGACGATCACCGAGTACCGCAAGCACATCGAGAAGGACGCCGCGCTGGAGCGCCGCCTCCAGCCGGTCTTCGTGGACGAGCCGTCCGTGGAGGACTCCATCTCCATCCTGCGCGGCCTGCGTGAGCGCCTCGAGGTGTTCCACGGCGTGAAGATCACCGACAGCGCCGTCGTCGCGGCGGTCGTGCTGAGCCACCGCTACATCTCCGACCGCTTCCTCCCGGACAAGGCGATCGACCTGGTCGACGAGGCCTGCGCGATGCTCCGTACGGAGATCGACTCCATGCCCGCCGAGCTGGACGAGCTCACCCGCGTGGTGATGCGCCTGGAGATCGAGGAGGCGGCCCTGGCCAAGGAGGACGACCCGGCGAGCCGGGACCGCCTGGAGGCCCTGCGCGGCGAACTGAGCGACATGCGGGCGCGGGCCGACGCCATGCGCGCGCAGTGGGAGGCCGAACGGCACGCCCTGCACAAAGTGCAGCAACTGCGCCAGGAGATCGAGAACGTGCGGCGCGAGGCGGACCAGGCCGAGCGGACGTACGACCTGAACCGCGCCGCCGAACTGACGCACGGGAGGCTTCCCGAGCTGGAGCGCAAGCTCGCCGCGGGCGAGGAGCAGCTCGAGTCCAAGCAGGGCGGGCGCCGGCTGCTGCGCGAGGTGGTGACCGAGGAGGAGATCGCGGGCATCGTGTCCCGTTGGACCGGCATCCCGGTTCAACGGCTCCAGGAGGGCGAGCGGGACAAACTGCTGCGGCTCGACCAGATCCTGCACGAGCGCGTGATCGGCCAGGACGAGGCCGTGCAGGCCGTCGCGGACGCCGTCATCCGGGCGCGTTCCGGGATCAAGGACCCGCGCCGACCCATCGGCTCGTTCATCTTCCTCGGCCCGACGGGCGTCGGGAAGACCGAGCTGGCCAGGACGCTCGCGCAGGCGCTGTTCGACACGGAGGACAACATGGTCCGCGTCGACATGAGCGAGTACCAGGAACGGCACACGGTCAGCCGGCTGGTCGGCGCGCCACCCGGATATGTCGGATACGAGGAGGGCGGCCAGCTCACCGAGGCCGTGCGGCGCAAGCCGTACTCCGTGGTGCTGTTCGACGAGATCGAGAAGGCGCACACGGACGTCTTCAACATCCTGCTGCAGGTGCTCGACGACGGACGGCTCACCGACGCCCAGGGCCGGACGGTCGACTTCCGCAACACCGTGATCATCATGACGTCCAACATCGGCTCGCACTACCTGAGCGAGAAGGCCGCTCCGGCGGGCGAGATCGACCCCGAGGTGCGCGAGATGGTCATGGCCGAGCTGCGTGCCCGGTTCCGTCCCGAGTTCCTCAACCGGATCGACGAGATCGTCCTGTTCAAGCCGCTGACCGAGGCGGAGGTCGAGCAGATCGTCTGGCTGATGTTCAGCGACGTGAAGGCACGTCTTGCCGACCGCCGGATGACGTTGGAGGTCACTCCCGAGGCCGTCCGGCACATCGCCGAGCAGGGCTTCGATCCGGTTTACGGCGCCCGGCCCCTGCGCCGCTTCATCGCCCGGGAGGTCGAGACCCGCATCGCCCGCGCCCTGGTCGCAGGCGACGTCCTCGACGGCGCAGTCATCCGCGTCGGCCTGTCGGACGGGACGCTCACGGTCGCGTACGAGAACCCGGAGCGCTGACCACGCGATCGTCGGCCGAGGACGCCGGGGCGGTCGCCGCACCGGCCCCGCGTCCTCGCCGGTGCCGGGCCGGACATCTCCAGGCAGCGGGAAGGAAAACAGGGGTCAAGGGATAGTTGACCGACGATCCGCCGCCCGCGGGTTTCGACCTCCCGAGACGGGTAGGGTCACAGCGGCGCACCGAAGACCAGGCGGCGCGGCCCCGGGGGCCGGCTCCGCGCGACGGGTGCATTCAGACGCCGCCGATGCGGGATCCGGCCCGAGACCGGGCCCGTCGATCTCGGCGGACGGCCTTCGCGAACGGCGAGGCGCCGTGGCGCCGCCGCTCCGATTCTTCGCAATCACCGGGGGGAATCATGAGAGCCGTCGTTTACGAGGGGCCTCGGCAGGTCAACGTCGAGAGAGTCCCGGACGCGCACATCGAACGGCCCACCGACGTCCTGGTCCGCGTCACAACGAGCAACATCTGCGGGTCGGACCTGCACATGTACGAAGGCCGTACCGATATCGAGACGGGCCGGGTCCTCGGGCACGAGAACCTCGGCGAGGTGATCGAGATCGGATCGGCCGTCGACCACGTCCGCGTCGGCGACGTGGTCTGCATCCCGTTCAACATCGCATGCGGGTTCTGCGCGAACTGCGAGAAGGGCCTGACGGCCTACTGCCTCACGACCAACCCCGAGCCGGGCATGGCCGGGGCGGCCTACGGTTTCGCGGACATGGGGCCCTACAGCGGGGGTCAGGCCGAACTCCTGCGCGTGCCGTACGGGGACTTCAACTGCCTGATCCTTCCGGAGGACGCGAAGGAGAAGGAGAACGACTACGTGATGCTCTCCGACATCTGGCCCACCGGCTGGCACGCCACCCGGCTCGCCCGTATGGAGGCGGGCGACTCGGTCGTGATCTACGGAGCGGGGCCCGTCGGGCTGATGACCGCCTACTCCGCCATGCTCAGGAGCGCGAGCAAGGTGATGATCGTCGACCGTCACCCCGATCGTCTCGCCAAGGCCGAGGAGATCGGCGCGATCCCGATCGACGACTCCCAGGTCTCGCCGGTCGACCAGGTCATGGAGCTCACCGGGGGCCTCGGCGCCGACTGCGGCTGCGAGTGCGTGGGCTACCAGGCGCACGATCCACAGGGGCACGAGCATCCCAACATGACGCTCAACGACCTCGTCCGATCGGTCAAGTTCACCGGGACCATCGGCGTCGTCGGCGTCTTCATCCCGTCCGACCCCGGCAGCCCGGACGATCTCTACAAGCTGGGCGAGATCGCCTTCGACTACGGGATGTTCTGGTTCAAGGGCCAGACGATGGGCAACGGCCAGTGCAACGTGAAGAGCTACAACCGGCAGCTCTGCACGCTCATCCACGCGGGCAGGGGCCGGCCGTCCTGGGTCGTTTCGCACGAGCTGGACCTGGACGACGCGCCTGACGGGTACGAGCACTTCGACCGCCGGGACCATGGTTGGACCAAGGTCCTCATCCACCCGAGCAAGCTCAGCTGACGCACGGACTCGGCGCATCACGCGTCACGGAGGGTGACGTCCCCTCAAGGGATGACGCGCCCATGGGGGCGACAGATGCCGGATCGCTTGGAGGTGCTCATAGACCCTGCGATATCGCCATTTACCGGGTATCTGACATATTGCGCTGGTTTGACCTGGTCATCGCTCACGGAGGGCGGCCGATCTGTTAGCAAGAGCTAGGGGGGCTCGTCGTGGCTCGCCCGGCTGACCTCTGGAGGCGGCGATGGAGGGGCTGAACGTCACCATAGAACACCAACCCGCCGTGGTCCGTCCGCGGGGCGATCTCGACCTGGCCACCGCGTACCTCCTGGAACGCGCGCTCGATGAGGCACTGCTGCGGCCGGAGGTCTCGTACCTCGAGGTGGACATGAGCGGCGTGCCCTTCATGGACTGCTCGGGGCTCCGCGCCCTGATCCATGCGAAGGTGCGGCTCAGCAAGGAAGGCGGCACGCTGATCCTGATGCACGTCACGCCCAGGGTCGACCGGCTGCTGTCGATTCTTTCCCTCGATCACCGGCTCGACCCGATCCAGGCGGACCGCCGGCGGCTGAGCTGACGCAACCCGCCTGTTCTGGACCGCGATTTCTGGAAGGCGATGGGCCCGGTGAGGACAACCGGCCGGGAGGCGTACGCGGAGTGAGGGGGCGACACCTCTATGACGCGCAACTTCAAGATCCGGCCTCTCGGCGGCGCGGCAGGCTGCCTCACCATGATCGTGTTGTCGATCGTCCTTTCGCTGGTGCTGACCGGGCTCGTGAACGTGTTCCTGCGTTGATCCGGGCCTGACGCAGGATCGGCATGCGGGTCATGAAAGCGGTCGGTCGGCAGGGACTCGCAGGGCTCGAACCCGCATGTCCCGTCAGCGGCTGTGGACGTACTCCACCGACTGCCAGAAGACCAGCCATCCGAGGGCACGTTCTTCCACGTCAAGGACAGCGAGTTCGGGTAGTCCTGCCATCCATGGCGACTCTTGCCGCGTACGCGACAGCAGGGATTCAACCAGTTCGACGGCGCGGTCCTTGGTGACCATGCCCTCATCATTCATCACGGCGCAATTTGGCCAGCCGCACACCGTGCCAGATCGACTCTCGAGACCCGAGTGACGCAGCCGGTCGGCTCGAGTGGCTCTTTGGCTCTGTTCTCGCCGTACAGCCGCTCTCACCAGGACCGGGCCGCACGCAGCAGTCGGTCGCGGACGAGTGCGACGTGGTGGCGTTCGGGCGCGCCCGGACGTTGCGCGAGGAAGCCGGTGTTGATGGGCGGGTCCTCGCGGTCGAGGAGCGTCACGAGTTCGCCGGTGCCGAGCTCGCGGTCACAGAGGTAGCGGGGGAGCACGGTGACGCCGGCTCCGGCGACGACGGCCGCCAGGACTCCGCGCAGATCGGGGACGACCACCGCGGGTGACCTGGTCAGACGCGTACGGAAGACGTGGCGCCAGTACCTGCGGAGGATGGGCAGGTCCTCGGCGTAGGCGACCAGCGGGGCGTCGTCCAGAGGGCCGGTGTCGCCGGAGTCGACGGGTCCGATCCGGTCGGCCCACACGGGTGCGGCCACCAGTACGAATTCCTCGTCCATGAGCGGCACGGCGATCACGGAGCGCCCGCGTGGGCGGATCGCCGAGAGAACCAGGTCGAAACGCCCCGCGCGCAGGCCGTCGAGCAGATCGTCGGCCAGGCCCGTGGTGACCCGCAGCCGCACGCCCTGCTCGACCAGTGGCGCCAGGGCGGGCAGGATCCGCGTGCTCAGCACCTCGGCAGGGCCCCCGAGGTGCACCGGCTCGGAGGTCGCACCGCCTGGTCGTCCTCGTCCGGCCACCGCCGCAAGTTCGTCCAGGGGGCCGGCGACCTGCGCGGACAGTTCGTCGGCCACCGACGTGGCGACCACGCCCCGGGGCAGCCGCTCGAATAACTGGCGATCGAGCTGCGCCTCCAAGGCGCGTATCTGACTCGTCACCGTCGGCTGGGACAGCCCCAGCATCGCGCCCGCCGCGGTGAAGGAGCCGGCGCGGTACACGGCCAGGAACGTCCGCAGCAGCATCAGATCCAGCGGCCCGTCGTCCGCCCGTCCCGCTGCGAGAGGATCTGAGGTATCAGATTCCCTATGGCTCATAGTGTCGATGCTATTGGTTTACCTATGGTTGGGCGACCTACGATCGGCGTCGTTCCCGCTGGCGAGCAGCAGAGCCTCGTCGGTTCGTCCCCTCTCGCCTCTATGCGAGGGGCCGCGGAGATGAGCACGAGTAAATGGCGAAGATTCTTTTTGTGATGACCGGCGCCCGCCACTGGACGCTGGCCGACGGAACCGAGCACCCGACCGGCTACTGGGCCGAAGAGTTCGTGGCTCCCTATCAGGCGTTCACCGCGGCCGGGCACGAGGTGGTCGTCGCCACCCCCCGGCGGTGTCGTGCCCACGGTCGACCGGGCGAGCCTCACCCCCGAGATCGTCGGCGGCCCGGACGTCGTCGCCGCGTTGACCACTGCGCTCCACGCCGCCGCCGAGCTCCGGCGTCCGATCACGCTGGAGAGCGCCGACCTGGCGGAATACGCCGCGGTCTTCTACCCCGGCGGTCACGGCCCGATGGAGGATCTGGCGGTCGACGCCGAGTCGGCTCGGCTCCTCGCCGGCGCTGTGGACGCGGGCAAGCCGGTGGGCGTGATGTGTCACGGCCTGGCGGCCCTCCTCGCCACCGAGCGTCCGGACGGGACCTCGCCCTTCACCGGCTACCGGGTCACCGGCTTCACCAAGGCGGAGGAGATCCAGGCCGGACTCGCCGAGCGGGCTAAGTGGATCTTGGAGGACCGGCTGGTCGCCCTGGGCACGCGGTTCTCCGCGGGCGAGCCGTGGGCGCCGCACGTGGTCGTCGACCGCAACGTCCACACCGGGCAGAACCCCGCCTCCTCCGCCCCACTGGCCGCTGAACTGCTCAAGGCGCTGAGCTGAGCCGACGGCCCGAACCCACGCCTGAGTGGCGGAACGAAACCTCATCGAAAGGTCGAAGACATGGCAACCATTCTCATCACGGGCGCGTCGGACGGGCTGGGCCGGGCGCTGGCGGAGGACCTCGCCGCCAGCGGCACGCACCGGCTGCTGCTCCATGGACGCGACGCCCGGCGACTCGCTGAGGTCGCCGAAGCGACCGGCGGCGAGACCTTCACGGCCGACTTCTCGTCCCTCGCCGATGCCCGGCGTCTCGCCGCGGAGATCGCCGAATCGCACGAGCGGCTGGACGTCCTCGTCAACAACGCCGGGATCGGGTTCCACGTGGAAGGAGCCACACGGGAGACGTCGGCCGACGGGCACGAACTGCGCTTCGCGGTCAACTACCTCGCGCCGGTGCTGCTGACCCGCGAACTGCTCCCACTGCTGCGCCGGTCCGCCCCCTCCCGGATCGTCAACGTCGCCTCGATCGGCCAGGCGCCGATCGACTTCGACGACCCGCAACTGGAGCGCGGATACACCGACGTCGCCGCGTACTGCAGGTCCAAGCTCGCCCTCATCGCCCACACCTTCGACCTCGCCGGGGAACTCGCCGGAAGCGGAGTCACGGTCAACAGCGTCCACCCCGCGACGTACATGCCGACCGCGATGTCGAGAAGATCGGGCATGGACGTCGTGGACACGCTGGAGCAGGGGGTGGCGGCCACCCGGCGCCTGGTGGACGACCCCGAACTGGCCGAGGTCACCGGCCGCTACTTCGACGGCGACAAGGACGCCCGCGCCTCCGAGGAGGCCTACGATCCGGACTACCGCCGGCGCCTCGCCGAACTGACGCGGAACCTGCTCGCGGGCCTCTGACCTCCCGTCGCACCGGCACACCGGCCCGGAAGACCCAGGGGAGGCCTCGTGCGGCGTGAGGCCCTCGAAGCGGACGACGGGATTTTGTCGGTCCCCGCGGAGACAATCGCCGCATGGAGAAGCCAACGATCGTATCGGCCGAAGAGTGGCAGTCGGCCCGCGATGAGCTGCTCAAGGCCGAGAAGGAGCTCACGCGCGCGCAGGACGCGCTCGCGGCGCGGCGTCGCCGCCTCCCGATGGTCAAGTTCGCCGATGGGTACGTCTTCGACACACCCGCCGGCCCCAAGACGCTGCTGGACCTGTTCGAGGGCCGGGGACAGCTGGTCGTCTACCAGTTCATGGACAACGGGCCCGACCACTACTGCCCGGGCTGCACCAAGTTCACGGACAACATCCCCGCGACCGCGCCGGCCAGCCTGGCCGAGCGCGGAATCACGTGGGTGAACGTGTCGAACATGCCGCTCGCCCAGATCGAGGCGTACAAGGCGCTGAGAGGCTGGACGGTCCCGTTCGTGTCGTCGCACGGGACGTCGTTCGCGGACGACTGCGGCGCCGGCCCCGGGTTCATGTTCAGCGTGTTCCTCCGCGACGGCGAGGACGTCTACCGGACGTACGGCACCACCTCGCGCGGCGTGGACCGGCTCGTCTTCGAGCACAGCATCTTGGATCTGACCCCCTACGGCAGGCAGGAGGACTGGGAGGACTCCCCGCCCGGCTGGCCCCAGCGGCCCACGTACGGATAGAGGTCCGCAAAGCCGCGGGGGACGGCGCGGTGCGACGCCGCGTCGTCCCCCGCGTCCCAACGCCGTCTTCAACGCCGTCCCAGGGGGGAGCCGGGGAGCCAGGGAAGACCGACGGATCCGCCGGAAACCCGCCCGGCTTCGCTAGAACCAGCCGGCTCTGTTAGAACCAGCTGGCTCTGTTAGAACCAGCCGCGGCGGCGGGCCATGGCGGCCAGACCGTCGCGCAACGACTGTTCCACCGCTCCGGGATGGTCGCCGTAGCGGACCGGGAATCGGTTGTAGACGTCGTGGCTGGAGGTGAGGAAGCCGGCCCGCGTATCGGCCTCCAGGATCACGTCCATCGAGTGCGGCCCGGCGATGAACGTCAGCTCGAGCTGGTTGAAGTGGCGGCGCCATTCCGGGCCGGCGTGGTACTCGATCTCCTGGTAGAAGGGCATCGACGAGCCGCGCAGCGTGCCGTTCTCCAGGTCGGCGCGGCTGAAGTGGAAGCCCATCCGGTCGAGGGCGGCGAGCAGGTGTCCCTGCTCGGGCAGCGGCTCGACGTACAGCGGGTCGAGGTCGCCCTTGTCGAGGGCCCCCGCGAGTGCGAGCTCGGTAGCGACCCCGAGGCGCATTCCGCGGAGTGGGTGCCCCCCGATCGCGCTGACGGGCGTCTCCCACGGCACCGGGATCGAGAACGGCAGGGACCGGGCCTCGCCCGCCTTGAGCTCGAACGGCCCGCTGACGCGGGATCTCAGGAAGGTGTAGGTGGCGTGGTGCTCGCTGTCACCGTGCTCGACCTCCACGACGGCGGTGAAGTCGACGGTGATCTCGTCGACCTTGTGGTCGTTGGAACCTCCCTGGAAACGCACCTCGCCCTGGAGGAGCCCGCCCGGGCGTACCCGCGGCGTGCTCAATACCGTGTCCACCTCGACGCCGGCCCCGAATGCGGCCATCAACTTCCGGAACACCATTCACCCCTCACTCGGCTTGTCGCCGCGGACAACGGACGGCGCCGCGATCGGGTTCCGGGCTCCTTCCGCGAGGGCGGTTTTCATCGTCCGCCTGAGCACTCCTCGGCGCGGACGAGCAGCGCGCGGCGCTCCGCTTTGCTGCGGACGGCGGCCGCCGCCTGCCGGAACAGGCCGGCGGCCCGGGCGTGGTCGCCGTGCCGGGCGGTGAGGTCCGCCTCCGCGGCGATCGCGAGGGGGTAGCCGTCCAGAGCGCCACTGGCGCGCGCCCGGGCCAGCAGCGCTAGTCCGGCGGCGGGTCCGTGCGCGTACCCGTGCGCCACGGCACGGTTCAGCTCGACCACGGGCGTGGGCTGGGTCCGGGCGAGCTCGTCGTAGCATCGCGCGATCGTCGGCCAGTCGACGGCGTCGGCGGTTGCCGCGGTGGCGTGGCAGGCGGCGATGCGCGCCTGCAGTGCGTAGGGACCGTCCGGCTCCGTTCCGGCCAGGACGCGGAGGCCCTCGGCGATCGCCGCGTGGTCCCAGCGGGACCGGTCCTGCTCGCCGAGCGTGAGCAGATTGCCGTCGGGATCGCGGCGGGCGTCACGACGCGAGTGCTGGAAGAGGAACAGGGCCAGCAACGCGGACACCTCGGACTGCTCGGGCATGAGGTGCCCGAGCAGCCGGGCCAGGCGTATCGCCTCCTCGGCGAACGCCGGCTCTCCGTCGGCGTTGTAGCCGTGGGTGAACAGCAGGTACAGCACGGAGAGGACGCCCGGCAGCCGCTCGGCGAGCGCCGGGCCGCTGGGCACCCGGTAGGGGATGCCGGCGTCGGCGATCCTCGTTTTGGCCCGGGTGAGGCGGCGGGTCATGGTCGACTCGCTCACGAGGAACGCGCGGGCGATGTCGCCGGTCGGCACCGCGCAGATCGTCCGCAGGGTCAGCGCGACACGTGCCTCGAGCGCGAGCGCGGGGTGGCAGCACGTGAAGATGAGCCGCAGACGGTCGTCCACGACCTCGTCGCCCGCTTCCGCGAGCGCGAAGGCGTCCGCAGCGGTGCTCGCATCCGCGGCCACGGATGCGAGCACCGCCAGGTCCCGCAGTTTGCGGCGCTCCACCGACGCGCGCCGCATCGTGTCGATCGCCCGGTTGCGGGCCACCGTCATGAGCCAGCCGCCCGGATTGGCGGGCAACCCCTCCTCGGGCCACCGCTGCACGGCGAGCGCCAGGGCCTCCTGCGCGCAGTCCTCGGCCAGCGTCCAGTCGCTGGTGACGCGGATCAGCGCGGCCACGATGCGGGGGTAGGCGCCGACGCCCGCCTCCGCGACGGCCGCGTCCGCCGTGATGTCCGAACCCGTCGAGCCCGTCGAGCCCGTCGAGCCCGTCGAGCCCGTCGAGCCCGCCAAGCCCGCCGCGCCCGCCGGCTCCGCTGTGACGTCCGATTCCGCCGCGGCGGACCGCATGTCGGTCACGCGCTCACTGTTCGGATCCGACGAGCGGACGAAGCTCCAGCCGTCCTCTCCGTGCCATGGGATGCGCCCGCGCGACCTCGATCGCCTCGTCCAGGTCGGCGCACTCGAGCAGGTCGAAGCCCACGATCACCTCCTTGGTCTCGGCGAACGGGCCGTCGGACACCAGCAGTCGCCCGTCGCGGACGCGGACGGTGGTGGCCGCGGTCGTCGGGGCCAGCTCACTGCCCTGCAGACGCCGGCCGAGGGCGTCGTTCTCAGCCACCCACTGGTCGATGTGGTCCTCCGCGACCATTTCGGGCTCGGAATCGGTGCAGACGAACATCATGTACTTCAACGCTGCGCTCCTTGGATTGACGTGATCGCACCATGGTGACGAACGGGGCGGCCGGTTCCGGACAGTTCTGTCGCGAGCGAATGTGGAAAATCTCGAGCGTCTACTGCGGCTCCACGGGCCGGTGTTCCACCCGGCATTTCGACACACCCGACTCCGAACGCTCGCACACGACGAAGGCCGCCGTTTCCGGCGCGCCCTCGGCCTCGCCGCCCGCTTCGCCAGATGCATCGCCGGCCGCGGCACCGGCCGGTCGGGACCGCCATGGCATGGTGGCCGTGCCTTCCAGCAACGCCTCGATCGTCTGGATCTCCGTGTTCCTGGGCTCCGGGTGATGTTCGTATCCCGCGCTGCCCAGCGCCAGCGCCACGGCCAGGCCGAGCAGGTTGATCTCGCTCGGGTGCTCGGGGACGCCGGAGTCTTCCGTGGGCTCGAGACGTATCCCTTCACCTGGTGACTCGACGATCCGCGCCGTGTACGTGCGCATGGGTCCGGCCTTCCTGTCGTCAGAAACCGCCTCCGGCGGCACGGATGTCCGTGCCGGGGATGAGTTCCGGGCTGTCATCGCTTTCCCGACGCCCCGACGATTATCGCGTCTCCCCGATCAGGAATCACATATGCCCTGGCCAGGGGCGGAAAGTTCTCGACGAAGGGCGGGTCGGTTCCTCGACGCCGACAGGCCTCCGGAGTCACCCGGAGGCCCCGCGGATCAGATCATCGGAACCGGCGCAGGCGGAGGCTGTTGCTCACCACGAAGACGCTGGACAACGCCATGGCCGCACCGGCGATCATGGGATTGAGCAGCCCGAGCGCGGCGAGCGGCAGGGCCGCCACGTTGTAGGCGAAGGCCCAGAACAGGTTGCTCCTGATCGTGCGCAGCGTCCGGCGCGACAGCCGGATCGCGTCGGCCGCCACTCGAAGGTCGCCGCGTACCAGCGTCAGGTCCGCGGCCTCGATGGCCACGTCGGTGCCCGTGCCCATGGCCAGGCCGAGGTCGGCCTGGGCGAGCGCGGCCGCGTCGTTGACGCCGTCGCCGACCATGGCTACCACCTTGCCCTCGGCCTGTAGCGCCCTGACGACGTCGGCCTTGCCGGCGGGCAGCACCTCCGCGGTGACCTCGGTGATGCCGACCTCGGCGGCGACGGACCGCGCGACGGTCTCGTTGTCGCCGGTCAGCAACACCGGAGTCAGCCCCAGTGCGCGCAACCGGGAGACGGCTTCGGCCGAGGTGGGCTTGACGACGTCGGCGACCGTGAGCACGGCACGCGCCTGGCCGTCCCAGCCGACGGCGACTGCCGTACGGCCGGCGTCCTGCGCGGCGTGCAGTGCCCGTTCCAGGTCGCCGGGGAGATGCTGGGACCACTCGGCGAGCAGCCGCGGCCGCCCGACGAGTACGGCGTGGCCGTCCACCACGCCCTGCACGCCCAGGCCCTCGACGTTGGCGAACTCCTCGGGAGCAGGCAGGTCGCCGACCCGCTCGACTGCGCCACGGGCGATCGCCTGGGCGATCGGGTGCTCGGAGGCGTTCTCCAGCGCCCCTGCCAGGCGCAGCACCTCATCGGCGTCCTCGCCGTCGGCGGTGACGACGTCGACCAGGGTCATCCTGCCCTCGGTGACGGTGCCCGTCTTGTCCAGGACGACGGTGTCGATCCTGCGCGTGGACTCCAGCACCTCGGGCCCCTTGATGAGGATGCCGAGCTGAGCTCCTCTGCCGGTGCCGACCAGCAGGGCGGTCGGGGTGGCCAGCCCGAGCGCGCACGGGCAGGCGATGATGAGCACGGCGACCGCGGCGCTGAAGGCCGCCCCGGCGCCCGCGCCGGTGCCGAGCCAGAAGCCCAGGGTGCCGACCGCCAGCGCGATCACGGCAGGCACGAAGACCGCCGAGATCCGGTCCGCGAGCCGCTGCACCCGGGCCTTGCCGGTCTGGGCCTCCTCCACGAGCCTGGCCATCTGGGCGAGCCGGGTGTCGGCGCCCACCCTCGTGGCGCGGACCACCAGCCGGCCGCCCGCGTTGACGGTCGCGCCGGTGACGGCGTCGCCCGGTCTGACCTCGACGGGTACGGACTCGCCGGTCAGCATGCTCGCGTCGACGGCCGAGGCGCCCTCTTCGATCACGCCGTCGGTGGCGATCTTCTCGCCCGGCCGTACGACGAAGAGGTCGGCCACGGCCAGCCGGTCGACGGGGATACGCGTCTCGGCACCGTCGCGGAGCACGGTGACGTCCTTGGCCCCCATCTCCAGCAGCGCCCGTAACGCGGCGCCCGCGCGGCGCTTGGACCGCGTCTCGAAGTAGCGGCCCGCCAGGAGGAAGGCCGTCACGCCCGCGGCGGCCTCCAGGTAGATGTCGCCCGTCCCGTCGCCGCGCGCGATGGTGAACTCGAACCCATGGGTCATGCCGGGAGTGCCGGCCGTACCGAGGAACAACGCCCACAGCGACCAGCCGAACGCGGCGATCGTGCCCAGTGACACCAGCGTGTCCATGGTGGCGGTGCCGTGTCGCAGGTTGGTCCACGCGGCCTTGTGGAAGGGCAGGCCCGCGTAGACCACGATCGGCGCCGCGAGCGTCAGCGAGAGCCACTGCCAGTACGTGAACTGCAGCGCCGGCACCATCGACATCGCGATCACGGGGACGGCCAGGACCACCGAGGTGATCAGCCGTGTCCGCAGTTGCCGGAGCTCGTCGGGCTCCCGCTCCGTGGCGTCGGGTCCCGCCTTGGTCGGGTCGGGCAGCCTGGCGGTGTACCCGGCCTTTTCGACTTCGGCGACGAGGCGCTGCGGATCGAGATCCCCGGGGAAGGTCACCTTGGCCTTCTCCGTGGCGTAGTTGACCGACGCGGTCACGCCCTCCAGCTTGTTGAGCTTGCGCTCGATTCTGGCGGCGCAGGACGCGCAGGTCATTCCGCCGATCGAGAGTTCGACGGCACCACCGGCGGCCGGCGGTCTGTCATGCGTGGTGGAGGTCATCACCACCCCTTTCCGCGTCCCGGGCGTCAGTGGCCGGAGTGCTCGTGATCGGCCCCGGCCGGTGTCGCGCCTGCCGGCGACGGGACGGCTCGGAGGGTGAAGGCGGCGGTGTGGACGGTTCCCCCGTGCTGGAAGTCGAGGAAGAGCCGGTAGTCGCCGCGGCTCGGCACCTCGGCGTTGAAGGTGATCGCCGGCCCGGGACGGGTCACGCCGTCACCCGGTTCGCCGTCCGGGTGCACGTGCAGGTACGCCAGGTCGCCCGCGCGCAACGCGACCAGGTGGCCATAGGCGCCCAGGTAGGGCTCCAGGTCGGTGACGGGCGCACCGTCCTTGCTGACCGTGAGCGTGAGCCTGCTGGACGTGCCCGGCGTCAGGTCGCCGTCGAGTTCGACGGTGTAGCCGTCGGCCTCGGCCGTACGGGTGGCGGGGGGCAGCGGCTGCGGGGTGTGGTCGCCAGGGGCGAACAGGTCGGTGCCGAGGGTGAGCCCTTCATGGCCTTCAGGGACGAAGTCGGCGAAGGCGCGATAGGCCCCGGCCTGGGGGAGCGACAGGGGGACCGACCAGACTCCGCCGCCGACCTCCGTGGGATGGAGGTGCTGGAACCAGCCCAGGTCGCGGTTCACCACGATGAAGTGCAGCTTCTTTTCGTGCGCGACCTGATAGCTGGTCACCGGCCGGCCGTCGGGTCCGGTCACGGTGAACCGGAACGCGGTGCGCTCGCCGGGGGCGAGCGTCGTCGTCTCCGGGGTGAGGGTGTAGCCGTCCTGGGACACCTGCAGGCCTGCCGGAACGGATTCCGCGGCCGGGCGGGCCGGTAAGGAGGGTGCGTGAGCACCGTGACCGTCCCCGGCCGGCGACGGGCCGACTGCGCCGACCGCGCCCACCGTGTTGCCGATCCCGAGGGCGGCGCTGAAGATCACCACGAGGCCGAGACCGTACGCGCCCAGCTTGGCCGGGGCGTTCACGACGGATCCGCCACTTCGTATCCGGCCTCGGCGACGGCGCTCCTGATCAGCGCCGCGTCGACGGGGGTCTCGCTCTCCACCGTCACCAGGCCCGTGCCGAGATCGACCTGGACACCGGAGACGCCGGGAATGCCCCCGACCTCCTCCTTGACCGAACTGACACAGTGACCGCAGGTCATGCCTTTGACGGTGTAGGTCGCGGTGGTCATATCGGAAATCTCCTAGCTCTATGTGTCTGCGTATCTGCGCTGTATCGATCAGGAACGGACGAGGCGGGCGATGGCGTCAGAGGCCTCCTTGACCTTGGCCTCGGCCTCCGCGCCTCCCTTGGCGACGGCGTCGGCGACGCAGTGCGCCAGATGCTCCTCGAGCAACTCCAGCGCGAAGGCCTGAAGCGCTCTGTTGGCGGCCGACACCTGGGTGAGGACGTCGATGCAGTACTTGTCCTCGTCGACCATCCGCTCCAGGCCGCGGACCTGGCCCTCGATGCGGCGCAGCCGCTTGAGGTGATCGTCCTTGCTGTGTGTGTATCCGGCCATCGCTCCACCTGGGAATCGGTTCGTTCCTTGGGCAACACCTTACCCCCCTAGGGTATTCCTGTGGGCGCGGCGGGTGGAGGAAGGGCACCGGGAACGACGAGCCGAGGGCCGTCTCACCCCACGCAGAGCTGGGGGGTCAGAGTCTCGTATGACCAGCGCTCCCACTGGTCGGGCGACCAGCCGCGGTCGCGGACGAACAGCAGATAGAGTTCCGGGCTGAGCAGGCCGAACAGCAGGTCGGCGGCGTGCTCGGCCGTCACGCCAGGGCGGATTCCCGGTTTGGTCACCAGCGACCGAGCGGCCGCCGCGTGGACGGTGAACCTCGGGTCGGCGTCCTGGTCCCACAGTTCGGCGATCCCGGGGTCGGCCGAGGCGGCGGCGCGCAGCATCTCGATGATCGGCGCTACTCGCTCCAGGATCCCCCGAGTGCCCCGGACATGGAGCCGCAACTGGGCGTCGGCGGTCTCCGCGGTGAGGGCCTCGTGGAACCACGGCCGATCCATCGTCGCGATCGGCTCGTGGTCTCCCGCGATCGACACGTCGATCAGCTTTTTGAGCAGCGCGCGCTTGTTGCCGAACGTGAAGTAGATCGTCTGCACGGCGACGCCTGCCTGGTCGGCGATCTCCTGAAGCGTCGTCGCGCCGTATCCATGCTGGACGAACAGCTCGCTCGCGGCCTCCAGCATGCGCCTGCGCGTCTCCTGCGCTTTCCGAGCCCGCTTGTCCTCGCCCTTGACCTGACCCATGGCTGTAGCTTAACTCTAGATATCAACACTAGAGTTCAACTCTAGTGACGTGCATGCGAAACACAGGAGGAGAGCTCATGCAGGCCATCGCCAACATCCGGCACGCGGAAGCGTGGAACGGCTGGGAAGGCGTCCACTGGGCGCAGAATCCCGCCCGTTACAACGCGATAGTCGCCGCCTTCAACGAGGACTTCTTCCGAGTCGCCGCGATCGACGAGAACGACCGCGTCCTCGACGTCGGCTGCGGGACGGGCCAGATCACGCTGCTGGCGGCACGCCAGGCGTCCCGAGGGAACGTCGTCGGCCTCGACATCTCGGCGCCGATGCTGGAGCGCGCCCGCGCCGACGCGGCGGAGCAGGGCGTCGCCAACGTCAGGTTCGAGCAGGGGGACGCCCAGGTTCACCACCTTCCCGACGGTGGCTTCGACGTCGCGATCAGCCGTGGCGGCGTCATGTTCTTCGGAGATCTGGTGGCCGCCTTCGTCAACATCCGTCGAGGGCTGCGACCAGGTGGGCGGCTCGCGTTCATGGGCCCGCAGGGCGGTACCCCCGACAGTGACTACGCCCGTGCCACCGCGGCACTGAAGCCGCTGATGCGCGGGCCGTCGCCCGCCGCGCGGGGGATGGGATCCCTGGTCGAGCCGGCCCGCATCCACGAGGTGCTCGGTGAGGCCGGGTTCGCCGATGTGAGTGTCACTCCAGTCGAGGCGCTGATGGACTACGGCAGCGACGCCGCCGACGCGGCGGAGTTCATCCTCAGTCAGGGACCGGTCCGCTTCAATCTGGAAGGGGTCGACCAGGCCGTCGTCGAACGGACGCGGGAGGAACTGCGAGCCGGGCTCGGGGCTTACGAGGCCTCAGAGGGCGTCCGCATCCCCGGCGCCGTCTGGCTGGTGAGCGCCGTCCGCACCTGAGTCCTCGGGCCGGGGCCGCTCACAGATCCACGGTCAGCTGAGCCTGGACGTGTGCCCGGACGACCCCCGCCATGTCCGTCGCCGAGTCGTCGAGCAGCCACTGAACCTGCAGGCCGTCCATGAGGGCGACGAGCTGGCGCCCCGCCGTAGGAGGGTCGATGCCGGGCCGCAGGATCCCCTCGTCGCGAGCCCGCGTGTAGGCCAGCTCGAAGGACGCCACGGACATGCGGTAGCGCTCGACGAAGTAGTCGTGGGCCGGATGCGCGGCCGACGTCGCCTCGGCGGACAACACGGAGAACAGCTCCACGATGCCCCGGCGTGTGGCGTTCAGCGCGACGAGGTCGACCAGGCGGCGAAGCGCCTCCAGGCCGGTGGCTCCGTCGGCCGCCAGCCACCGCCCGTCCACCTCGTCGCGGTGCTTGAGCACGGCGAGGAGCAGCGACTCCTTGGTGGGGAAGTGATGCAGCAGGCCGGGATGGGAGATGCCGCAGCGGGCCGCGATGTCGCGCAGGGAGGCGCCCCGGTAACCCACCTCGCCGAACGACGCCATGGCGCGGTCGATGATCTCGCGTCGCTTCGCACGGCCCTTCTCGTAGCCGTGCTGAGTTCCGCCGGTCACGGTCTCCGTCTCTTTCCACGCTAGATATCCAAGTCAGATACCTACCACTTGGTCGGTATTGAGCATAGTGTTCTGTGGGGCGGCCGATGTGGGCCGATCGGACACCCGGGGGTCTCCCGTTGGCACGCTATGACCAGCGCACCGTCAGGCGCGCCCGTTACGCGGTGGCCGTCGTGTTCTGCGTCCACGGCGCGGTGACCGGGTCCTTCGCGACCCGGGTCCCGTGGATCCAGGAACACGCCGGGCTCAGCGCGGGCCAACTGGGGATCGCGCTGGCCTTCCCGGCGATCGGCGCCGCCCTGTCGATGCCCCTCGCGGCCCGGGTGAGTCACCGCTTCGGCACCCGTGCGGCACAGCGCGGCCTGCTCATCATGTGGACGCTGGCCCTGATCCCGCCGTCGCTGGCGCCGGGCCTGCTGACGTTGTGCCTGGCGTTGTTCGTCTTCGGCGCGTCGGCGGGGATGTGCGATGTGGTGATGAACGCGCTGGGCGTCGACGTCGAAAGACGGCTCGACAAGTCGATCATGTCCGGGCTGCACGGCATGTGGAGCGTCGGCGCGTTGATCGGTTCCGCGGTGGGCACACTCGCCGCGCACCTCGAGGTGAGCGCCCAGATCCACCACGCCGTGGCGGCCGTAACCCTCATGGCGATCGGCCTCGCCGCCTGCCGATACGTGCTCGACCTGCGTCCTGACCAGGACGAGGAACCGCCTCCGCGGTTCACGCTTCCGCCCAGGTCGGCGCTGCTCATCGGGGCGGTCGCGTTCTGCGCCACGTTCGGCGAGGGCGCGAGCCTGGACTGGTCGGCGGTGTATCTGCGTGACGTCCTGACGGCCTCGGCCGGAGTGGCGGCCGCCACGACCACGGGATTCACGCTCACCATGGCCGTGGCCAGGATCGCCGGCGACGCCCTGGTCGACCGGTTCGGGTCGGTACGCACGGTGCGGGCCAGCGGTGTGATCGCCGCGGTCGGCGGCCTGCTGGTGATGGCCGCCCCGCATCCGCTGGTGGCGATGGCCGGCTTCGCGCTGCTGGGCGTGGGCATCGCGGTCGTCGTGCCGCTGGCGTTCGCCGCCGCGGGACGCAAGGGACCGAATCCGAGCCAGGCCATCGCGGGCGTCGCCACCGTCACCTACACCTCAGGCCTCATCGCCCCGTTCGTCATCGGGACGATCGCCGACGCGACCAGCCTCGTGGTGTCGTTCGGTGTGGTGACGGCGCTCGCGTTCGGGCTCGCCGTGTTCGCGGGCGTCCTGCGCACGGGTGATCGGCGGGCCGCCGGCGTGGTCCGGGCCGAGGCGTCCCCCGAGCCCACGCCCTGAGCGGTGGGGTGACGGGCCGGTCGACTCGCGGACGACCAGCCGTCCCGGATGGCGGATGACACCGGTCGTGCGGTGCCCGTCGAGGGCGGCGGACAGGTGTTCCACCGCGACGGCGCCCAGTTGCTCCAGGTTCAGGTCGATGGTGGTCAGCGGTGGCCGGCAGTCGGCCGCCAGAGTCTCCCAGTTGTCGTAACCCACCACCGCGACGTCGTCGGGGATGCGCCGCCCGAGGTTCGTCAGCGCCTCGCAGACGCCGTCGGCGATCTGGTCGTTGCCACAGAAGATCGCGTCCACGTCGGGGTCGGCGGTGACCAGCATGTGCGCCGCGTGCCGTCCCCAGCGGCGCGACCACTCGCCGTGCAAGGGCTCGCCGCCGGCCAGGTCCAGCCCGGAGTCGTGCAGCACCCGGCGCAGAGCGGCCGCCCGGTCACGCGCGGCGCGGTACAGCACCGGGCCCGTGATGTGCCCGACATGCCGCCTCTGCAGAGAGATGAGGTGTTCGGCGGCGAGGCGCGCGCCGCCCTCGTCGTCGGCGAGGATCGACAGGTCCCCGGGGTCGCCGGATTCCCCGTACACGTAGACCACGGGCACCGGGATGTCGCGGGTCAGAGACGGGCGCAGGTCGTTGCTCTCGCCGAGGATGATGAACCCGTCGACCTGCCGGGCCACCAGGGTGCGGATGTAGTGCTGCCGGCGGATGGAGTCGCCGCGGGCGTCGCAGAGCACCACCGACATCTCCTCGTTGCCCAGGGCGTTCTCCACGCCCAGCAGCACCGGCATGGAGAAGCGGCCGCCGAGCTCGTCGGTGAGCAGCCCGATGGTGCGGGTGCGGCCGGAGATCAGCCCGCGGGCGAGCGGGTTGGGGTGGAAGGCGAGCTCCGCGGCGGCGTGCCGTACACGCGACCGGGTCGCGTCGGCGACCTCGGGTTTTCCGTTGAGCGCCTTGGAGGCCGTCGAGACGGAGACCCCGGCCAGTTTGGCCACGTCAGCGAGGGTCACCGTTTCCGAACGACGTCGGCCCACCGAAAACCTTTCGAAAGCGTTTCACGATGCCGACTGAGTCGGTAGGGGCGCGTTGCCTGAGCTTATGTCGAAGATCTCCCTGACACAACACTTTGCCGCAGGGCCCTGGTTATTGAAATTTAACGTTGCCGAAAACCTTTTCGGAGTCGATCGTGAACGGAAGCGACGCATCCCGGGCGCGTCGGCACGAATCGCACCCCCGCTTTTCCACCCCCGACCGCACCTCTCGACCCTCCGCACCCCCCCGCCAGTCCACCCCCCGAAAGAGGTGACGCAATGCTGGTGCACGCCCGCTCCAGATCGAGAACATTGGTCATCCTGGCCCTGCTCTGCCTCGTCGCCGGCGCGATCGTGGCCCCAGGACGGCAAGCGTCCGCGGCCCAGACCATCGGATACCCGACCTTCACCGGTCCCGCCGTGCCGGCGCCACCCGTCGCCTACAACACCGGCAACATGATGCAGGCCATCTACGACTCCGAGAGCTCGGGCACGAACTTCTGGATCGACCGGTTGCTCAGCCGCTCCGGCAGCGATCCGTCCGACGCCGACGGCGGCATCCTGATGACCCGCGGCCGGGCGCTGTTCATGAAGACCCACAACCCCGGGACGCTCGGCTTCGCCGGCAACGTGGCCTACATCGAGAGCATCAGCAACCAGAGCGCGTTCACTGTGGCGATCACGCCCGGCACCTTCACCGAGCAGGTCTCCCAGCGCTGGCAGGCGCCCAGCTACTTCAAGAGCGTGCACACGAGCGGCTCGGTCCGCGTCGAGCAGACCAAGTTCATCACCCAGAACAACGTCGCCGTGGCGAACTTCTCGATCACCAACTCGGGCAGCTCGGCGACCACCCTGCAGTTGCGGGCCACCTCGCCGTACGCGACGTCCGGCAGCGGCAACGAGCTGACCGGCAGCCGCAACTCGTTCAACAACCTGACGACCCTCTCGACGCGCCTGTCCGGCGACGGGTTCACCGTCACCAGCGGCGGGCTCAACCGTTCGGTGACCGTCGGCGCGGGCGCCACCGTCACCGCCAAGATCGTGATGGGTTTCACCACCAACGAGATCCCCGAGTCGCTGACCGAGTACAACGCCTACAAGGGCTACACCAACGCCACCGCGTTCGCCACGCACGTCCGGGCGTACAACCTGTGGTGGGCGCAGAACATCCCGTACTTCGACTCGCCCGAGCCCGCCATCAAGAAGAACTACTACTACCGATGGTGGCTGATGAGGTTCAACAACCTCGACGCCAACCTGCCCGGCCAGACCTACCAGTTCCCCACCTCGGTCGAGGGCGCGCTCGGGTACAACAACGCCATCGCGCTCACCCAGCCGATGCACATCGACGATCTGAAGTACCTGCGCACCCCGCTCTACGCGTACGGCGACTGGCTCTCGGTCGGTCAGATCTCCAAGGGCGGCAGGTTCCTGGACAACCCCGGCGACCCGGCCAACTGGTCGAACAGCTACACCCAGTACATCGGGGAGGCGGCCTGGCGCAGCTACCAGATCCACGGCGGCCAGCCCGGGATCGCGGCCAACCTCGCGAAGTACGCCGAAGGCGACGCGAAGGGCCAGCTCAGCTTCTACGACCATGACAACAACGGCCTGATCGAATACGACTGGGGCGCGCTGACCGGCAACGACGCCGACGCCGTCTCGTTCCACTGGCGCAGCGGCAACCTCGACCGCACCGAGTCGGCGTATGTCTACAGCGGGGCGTTGGCGGCCGCCCAGGCGTACGACGCGATCGGCAACACCACCAAGGCGGCCGAGATGCGCACGCTCGCCACCCGCGTGCAGAACGCGGTGGTCAACGTGTTGTGGAACCCGACCGCGCGTGTGCTGCAGCACCGCCACGTGGCCACCAACGCGCTCGACCCGTGGAAGGAGATCAACAACTTCTATCCGTACTCGGTGGGGCTCATGCCCAACACGGCGACCTACCGCGAGGCGCTGCGGCTGTTCACCGACCCGGCCGAGTACCCGCTCTTCCCCTTCTACACGGCCAACCAGAAGGACAAGGCGGCCGCCGCGGCCGCGGGCAGCCCGGGCAGCAACAACTTCTCCACGATCAACTCCACCGTGCAGTTCCGGCTGTTCTCCTCAGCGCTGCGCAACTACCCGAGCTCCTACATCACCGCCACCGACTACAAGAAGCTCCTCTACTGGAACACCTGGGCCCAGTACGTCGGGGGCAACACCCAGTGGCCGGACGCCAACGAGTTCTGGGCCAACTGGAACGGCTCGTCCATCACCTACCGCTCGTGGATCCACCACAACATCCTCGGCAGCAGCAACTGGACGCTGATCGAGGACGTCGCCGGGCTGCGCCCCCGCAACGACAACAGGGTGGAGTTGTCGCCGATCAACATCGGCTGGTCCAACTTCGCGGTCAACAACATCAGGTACCGCAACGCCGACCTGTCCATCGTCTGGGACGACCCGGCCGACGGCGTGGTCAAGTACCCCGGAGTGCCGCAGGGCTACTCCATCTACATCAACGGCACCCGCGCCGCGACGGTGAACCAGCTCGTGCCGTTCGTGTGGAACCCCGACACCGGCGCGGTCACCTTCAGCGGCACCACCGGGACGGTCGCCTTCAGCACGGCGATCTCCGGGCTCCGGGCGCCGCAGCAGGTCGTCCAGTCCGACGCTCGCGTCGTCGACGAGCTCGCCAAGGCCGGAGTCGACCTCACCGCCAACCTGACCAACCTCGCCCAGGGCGCCACCGTGTCGGCCTCCTACACGGCCGGCGGCACCAGCACCGGCGGCGCGGTGGACGGTTACCCCGTCAACGAGCCCTACTGGGGCGCGGGCGGCTCGCCCAACGCCCAGGACTGGTACGAGGTGAACCTCGGCAGCGCCAAGACCCTCGACGAGGTCCGGCTCTACTTCAAGGACAGCCGTCCGGCCAGCGGCACCTACCGGCCGCCGTCCGCCTACCAGATCCAGTACCTCAGCGGCAGCACCTGGACCAACGCCGCGGCCCAGGTCAAGACGCCGAGCACCCCGCAGGGCAACTACAACGTGGTCCGGTTCACCCCGGTCAGCGCGCAGCGGGTGCGGGTGTTGATGACCAACGCGTCCGGCGCGAAGTCCGGCCTCACCGAAATCAAGATCTACGACCGCTGAGGTGACGGCGGTCCGACCCCCGTGGCGGAGGAGGTCCCCCTCCTCCGCCATTGCGGTCCCCGCTATCCGCCTTCCAGCCGAGCTGAGCGGCGGCGCGCGAGACGTCGAGCGCGCTGCGCTGGAGCATGGGTAGCGAGCCCAGGCCCGTGCGAGATCACTTTCGTGTCGTCAGGCGTGGTGACCCGGCATGTCGGCCGTGAAACGGAAGCCGAGGACGCCGGAGCAGGCAGGGTTCGCCGCGATGCGCCTGCCGGCGCGCACGCGGAAGTCCTTCCCAGAGGGTCCGAATCCCGGACGGACGGCGGCCCGGGGCGGGTTCGAAAGGCGAACCCGGCCCCGGGCCCCGGGCCGGTCGATCCGCGAACCGTGCGCGACAGGCTGCGCAAGTGACCTGTCACCGCGGCTCACGGAGACCGGCCGCTCAATCCGCGATGGCGCACGTCTCACGCCATCGCGACCCCCGGCCGGTGTGACCGATCACTCGGCCGTGCTCGCGGGGATCCAGACGCGCATGGTCGAGGGGCCCCTGTTCGCCCAGTCGTAGTACGGCGTCAGCGGCACCTCGGCCGAGGCGGCGAGGCGGGGGGCGGCGTCCGCGGCATCGGCCGTGTACGGAAGCTCCCACGCGGCCTCATCCCTCGAGGAGAGGTGCACATGCACGCCGTCCTGATCCGACCGGGGCGGCTTCGACACGTCGACGACCGCCGACTCCGTGCTCCAGCCACCGGGCAGGTCGACCGACTCAAGGGCGTGGACGACGGGGCCGCGCTGAACCGCGACGCAGCCCCTGACCGCGTCGACGCGGGGGTGCGGGAAGACGAACCGCGCCTCGATCGGCAACTCCAGCGTGATCGTGTCCCCCGGGACGAACACCCTGGTGACCGAGAAGACACCCGGCGCGGCCGCCTCCACGGACCCGTTCACCGACGCGCTCGCGCCGTCCGCCCACGAGGGGACGCGCAGCGAGAGCGTCCACGGGGTGCCCGGGGACTCCCGGATCGTGATCCTGATCGTGCCCTCGTGGGGGTACTCGGTCTCCACGTCGAGGCTGACCCGCCGGCCGTCCGCGAGGACCGTGTCGACCGACGCGCCGCCGTACTGGTGGACCTGCACGCCCTCGGCGTCCTTGGTCGCCCAGAGCGCGCCGAGGCTCGCCAGCGTCCTGGCCAGGTTGGTGGGGCAGCAGGACGCCTCGAACCACGCCTCGCGCCGGCTGCTCGCGCCTCTCAGGCACAGGCCGTCGGCGTTGACCGGCGCCGGAACGCTCACCGAGCGCTGGTGCAGCGTGTTGGCGTAGAAGAAGGACCGGCCGTCACGTGCGGGCGACGCCGCGAGGACGTTGTACAAAGTGCGCTCGATCAGATCGGCGTACCGGCTCTTCCCGGTGGCCAGCAGCAGCCGCCAGCTGAACATGATGGAGGCGACGCCCGCGCACGTCTCGCAATAGGAACGGTCGGGAGGCAGGACGTAGTCGAGGCCGAACGCCTCGTCGTTGTGGTGGGATCCCATGCCGCCCGTGACGTAGCTGCGGGTCGCGACGGTGTTGGCCCACTGGGTCTCGAGAACGTGCAGCAGCTCGGTGTCGCCGGTCTCCACGGCGACGTCCGTGGCGCCCGCCGCCAGGTAGAGGGCCCGCACGACGTGGCCGCGCAGCACGGTGGCCTCGCGAACCGGCATGTCGTCCTGCGCGTAGGCGCTGCCGTACTCGATGCGGGGGAGCGTTCCAGCGCCGCGCCGTTCGATGAACAGCGCCGCCTGGTCCAGGTAACGGCGCTCACCGGTGAGCCGGTAGAGCTCGACCAGGCCGAGCTCGATCTCGGCGTGGCCGCACACCGTGCGCAGCCCGTTCTCCCCGAACATCACGCAGACGTGGTCGGCCACCGCCCTTGCCACCTGCAGGTATTTGGCGTTGGCGCCCGCCCGCGCGTTGGCGACCGCCGACTGCAGAAGATGGCCGAAACAGTAGAGCTCGTGCCCCCAGGAGAGGTCCGAGTACCGGGGGCGCTGCCAGGCCCGGCCGAACTGCGTGTGCAGGTAGCCGTCGGCGTCCTGCGCCGCCGCCAGCCGGTCGACGAGCCCGTCGAGCGCGGCGTCGAGCCCGTCGAGCGCGGTGTCGAGGCCGGCGTCGAGGTCCGCCGACGGGCCGTTACGCGCCCGATCCCAGGAGATCGCCTCGATGATCTTGTAGATCTCGGAGTCGGCGAACTGCATGCCCCGATGCTCGTACGGCCGGCCGGAGGCGGCGTCGTCGAAGTTCCCCGCCCAGCCCGCACGCTCCAGCCAGTGGAGCGCGTGCGGGATGATCGCGTCGTGGTTGAGTTCCTGGCGCTCCCCCCAGAATCCTCCGGCGAGACGTGATTCATCAAGACCGAGCGGGGTGAACACCCCGCCGCGCGGGACGACGGGGGCGACAGGGGAGGTGTGTCTTTCGACGATGCCAGTCACATTTGTCCTTTTCAGAGTTCTCATGCGAAGGGAAGCCGCTAGCCGCGCAGCGCGCCTGACATGAATCCGCGCACGTAGTAGCGCTGAAGCACGATGAACAGGAGCAGACAGGGAATGGCCATGACCATGACCCCGGCTTCGAGCATCCCGTAGTCGATCGCCCCGAACGTGCGCTGCGTCATGCTCCAGACGGCGACCGGGAGCGGGAAGCTGGCCCCGTCGTTGAGCAGGATCAGCGGGGCGAGGAAGTCGTTCCACGAAGCGAGGAAGGCGAACAGCCCGACGGTGACCAGACCAGGCCGGACCGCAGGGAGAAGGATCAGGGTGAAGGCGCGGAACGTGCCGCATCCGTCGACCAGCGCCGACTCGTCCAGCTCCCGCGGCACCGCCTCGAACGAGTTGCGCATCATGTAGAGCGCGAACGGCAGCTGGAACATGACGAAGACGAGGCTGAGCCCGACCAGGGAGTTCTGCAGGCCGATCTTGCCCAGCAGCACGTAGAGCGGGATGAGGATCGTCGCGTACGGAACCATGAGGATGGCGAGCGTCGCCAGGAACAGCAGGTTCTTGCCGGGGAAGGCGAACCTGGCGAAGGCGTAGCCGCCCAGCGCCGAGACCACCAGCGTCCCCGCGACCGTCATCGTGGACACCAGCAGGCTGTTGGTCAGATAGGAGGTCAGGCCCTCGCCGAAGCCGGCCATCCTCGAGTAGTTGCCGAAGCCGTACCCGTTGGTCTGGCCGCTGCCCGGCTGCCCCTTCAGGGACGACCACCCACTCCAGACCAGCGGGAACAGGAACAGCACGGCGAGCGCCGACGTGGCGGAATACGAGCCGGTGCGCCTCATTTGTCGCCTCCCCTGAGGACCCGCAACTGCAGGGCGTTCAGCGCGACCAGTGCCGCCAGCAGCACGACGGACAGCGCCGCGGCTCCGCCGAGGTCGAAGCGGAAGAACGCGTTGCGGTAGATGACCATGACCATCGACACCGTGCTGTTGTCGGGGCCGCCGTTGGTGAAGATGAAGAACTGGTCGAAGGCCAGCAGCGAGCCGGTGATGCTCAGGATCAGCATCAGCGCGATCGTGGGGCGCAGCAGGGGCAGGGTGATCTTGGTGAAGGTCTGCCACCTGGTGGCGCCGTCGGTCCTGGCCGCCTCGTAGACCTGGACCGGGATCGCCTGCAGGCCGGTGAGCAGGATCAGCATGTTGAACCCGGCGAACCGCCACAGGACCAGCGCGATGGTGGAGAACAGCGCCATGTTCGGCGTGCCGATCCACTTCACGTCCATGAACCCGAGCGGTCCGAAGTCCGGATTGAGCATGCCGTAGAACAGCAGGGAGGCCGCCGCGAATCCGACCGCGCCCGGGAGGAAGAAGGCCGTGCGGAAGAAGGCGACCCCCGGCCGGCGGTTCTGCACGAGCAGGGCCAGGCCGAGCGCGACCGCCGACAGCAGGACCGTGATGATCACGGTGTACTTCAGCGTGAACCACACCGAGTCCACGAACAACGGGTCGTCGGAGATCTTGGTGTAGTTGTCCGGGGCGTTGAACCTCGCCTGGCCCAGCAGCGGCCACTTGTTCAGCGACATCCAGACGACGAGCGCGAGCGGGGCGAGGAACAGCACTCCGACGATGAGGGCGGTCGGAGCCGCGTAGAGCAGCCCGATGTACTTGCGGGAGCGGGGACGGCCACGGGCGTGGGCCGCGCGGGCCGCGACCTCGTCGAGGTCACGGCCCGCGCGGGGCGAGGCGAGTCGCGTCATGACTGGGCGAGCGACTTGTCGACGGCGACGTTGAGCTCGGCCAGCTTGGCGGGGTCACCGAAGACGGCCTCCCGCGCGAAGCGCAGCCACGGACCCTGGGGGTCGTTGAAGGTCTGGCCGAAGCGCAGGGCGTACGGCGTCTGCCCCTTGGCGACCAGGGAGTTGATCAGGACCACCCTGGGGTCGGCCGCGGAGTACTTGTTGCTGGCGAGGTCGGTCCTGGCCAGCACGTCCTTGTTCTTGGCGAGGACCTCGACCTGGGCCTCGTCGCCGACCGTCCAGGACAGGAAGTCCCAGGCCGCGTCCGCGTTCTTGGTGGTGGCGGAGATGCCGATCGAGTCGCCGCCGACGAACGTGGACTGGCCGCCGTCGGGCCCGGCGATCGGGGCGACGCCGATCTTCATGTCAGCCGGCATGGAGCCGAGCGTCGTGGACGGCATGGGCATCACGCCGATCTCCCCCTTGGGGAAGAAGCCCGTCCAGGTCGCCCCCTGCTCCTCCTTCGTGGTCGGCCCGCTGATGCCCTTGTCGTACAGGTCCTTGTAGATCTTGAAGACGTCGGTCATCGGCGGCTGGTTCACCAGCGACTTGGTGCCCTGCTCGTTCATGACCTGGCCGCCGGCCGCCCAGACCGAAGGCCAGAAGGTGAAGACGTAGCAGCCGCCGCAGTTGCCGCCGAAGAAGGTGCCGTGGACCTTGCCGTCCTTGCCGAGCTTCTCCTGGACCGTGGTCGCCTGGGCGGCGAACTCCTTGAGGGTCGTCGGGCCCTTCTCCGGGTCGAGCCCGGCCTTCTCGTAGAGATCCTTGTTCCAGAACCACACCGACAGGTCGAGGGTGTGCGGAAGGGTGTACATCCGGTTCTCGTACGTCCCGAGCTTCATGTGCGAGGCGGCGAGCGAGTCCTTGAAGGGCAGCTTCGCGATCCGGTCGGTGATGTCCAGGTACAGCCCCTGCGACGTGTAGTTCGGCACGAAGATCACGTCGGCGGCGAAGATGTCGGGGAGCTGCCCGGCGCCGGCCGCGGCGGCGATGCGCGGCTGGTAGTTGTCGATCGGGATCACGGTCAGCTTGACCTGGTTCTTGTGGGTCTTGTTGTAGGCGTCCACGAGCCGCTGGCTCTGGGCCTGTGTGGCCGCGCGGGTCCACATCGTGATCGTCGTCCCGCTGTCGGGGGCGCCGGACGCACCGCCCTCCGTCTTGTCGCCGCCACAGGCGGCCAGCGCTGTCACCAAGAGCCCAGCGGCTATCGCCGCCGAAAACCTTTTTGCCATGTCCTGCTCCTTGCACTTCTGGGGGGTTGCCGTCCGTCACGGCGGCCGATGCCCGGTGTTCGCGCCCCAACCAAGCAACTGCTTGCGATCTCACCGGTGTGAAGCAAAATAAAAGGTTTTCGGAAACGTAAACGTCATCTGATGCGCTGTCAATGGGCGCGGCGGCGCCGCTGGTTGCCGTGATGTCGGAACGACCGTTATGGTCTGCGTGAACGGTAGATCGAGCTCTCTGGCGACAGTGATGTTCCTGAGGAAAAGGTTTTCACAATGCCTCCTGAGCGACCACGCGCGGTCACGATCAACGACGTGGCGGCCCTGGCCGGGGTGTCGATCGCGACCGCGTCCAAGGCGCTCAACGGGCGGGGCCAGGTGCGCGCGGAAACCCGGGACCGGGTGTTCGCCGCCGCACGTGAGCTGTCCTTCCAGCCCAACCCGCTGGCCCGCAGCCTGGTGACCGGTCAGACCCGCACGGTGGGGTTGCTGACGAGCGACAGCGTGGGCCGCTTCGGCATCCCCGTCATGCTCGGCGCCGAGGACGCGTTCGGCTCGGGCGAGACCGCGGTGCTGCTGTGCGACGCCCGGGGTGATGCCTTCCGCGAGCAGCACTACCTGCGCACGCTGCTCGCCCGGCGCGTGGACGGCCTGATCGTCGTGGGGGAGAGCACCGACCCGCGGCCCTCAATCAGCCGCGACCTGCCCATCCCCGTCGTCTACGCCTATGCGCCGTCCGACGATCCGGCGGACGTGTCGTTCGTCCCCGACGACGTGGCCGGCTCCGGCGACGCCGTACGCCATCTGATCGCGCTCGGACGCCGGAGGATCGCCCATGTCACGGGCCCGACGCACTACACGGCCGCGCGAGAGCGCGCGGAGGGGGCGCTGGCCGCGCTCCAGACGGCGGGGCTCCCCCTGTCCGGAGGCCGCGTGGTCTACGGGGCCTGGTCGCAGCGGTGGGGACGGCACGCGGCCGAGATCGTGCTCAACGCCGATCCCGAGGTGGACGCCGTCTTCTGCGGCAGCGACCAGATCGCGGCGGGGCTGATCGAGGCGGCGCGGGAGCGGGGGCGGCGGGTGCCCGACGACATCGCGGTGGTCGGCTACGACAACTGGGAGGTGTTGTCGGAGGAGACGCGGCCACCGCTGACGACCATGGACATGAACCTCGAACTGCTGGGCCGTACGGCGGCGCAGCACCTGTTCGCCGCCATCGAAGGACGGGCCACCAGCGGGATCCACCGCATGCCGTGCCGTCTGGTCATCAGAGACTCCGCGGCCCCGCCGGCGCTGCACTGACCGGCCACGGTCGTCTCTCCACCCGTTTGCAATTCTCCGTGCTGTTTCGGCAAGGTGGTCCGGCAAGGTGGTCCGGCACGGTGGATTAACAGGGGTGAGTTCGGCGGTGGGACATGGACGAGCTGAAGGACGTGCTGGCGGCCGTCGGACCGAAGCTGCGTGACCTGAGAAGACAACGAGGCATCACGCTGGCGGAGCTGTCACGGAGCACCGGGATCTCGGAGAGCACGCTGTCGCGGCTGGAAGGCGGCAGTAGGCGGCCCAACCTGGAACTGCTTCTTCCCCTGGCCCACGCCTACGGCGTCCCGCTCGACGAGTTGGTCGGCGCGCCGCACACCGGCGCCCCGCGGGTGCACCTGCGCCCGGTGCATCGACTCGGCATGACCTTCGTGCCGCTGTCCCGCAGGGCCGGCGGCATGCAGGCTCTCAAACTGGTCATCCCGCCGCGGAGTGACGGGGGCGAACCCGACCTGAAGTCGCATGAGGGCTACGAGTGGCTCTACGTCCTGGAAGGACGGCTGCGCCTGCTCCTGGGAGAGCGGGACCTCGTGCTGAAACCGGGCGAGGTGGCCGAGTTCGACACCCACGTCCCTCACTGGCTGGGATCCGCCGACGCCCGCCCCGTCGAACTGCTCGTGCTCTTCGGCCCGCAGGGTGAACGCGCCCACCTGCGTGCCCGGCCCGCGTGACACGGGTCAGGGGGTGGACCGGCGGCCGTCGCCGCCTGGGATCCACCCCCTGAAATTCATCGCCGTCACACGACGCCGGGCCGTCGTCTCCGTCGCGCCCTCGCGACCGACGTCCCGCAGCCGCCGAGCCGTACGGCAGGCCGTACAGCGGTCACTTGCTGAACCCCGCGGTCAGGCCGCTGAGGAGCTGACGCCGGCCCACCACGTAGAGGATCAGGATGGGCAGCGTGGTGAGGACGACCGAGGCCAGCACCGCCGGCACGTTCACGCTGTACTGCCCCTGGAAGGTCCACAGCGCCAAAGGCAGCGTGCGCTTGTCCGGGCTCTGGGTGAGGATCAGCGGCAGCAGGAACCCGTTCCAGATCTGGAGCGCGTTGTAGATCGTCACGGTCACGACGGCCGGCCGGGTCAGCGGGAACGCCAGGCGCCAGAGCGTCATCCACTCGTTCGCGCCGTCCAGCCGCATCGACTCGAACAGCTCCTTGGGGACGTCGCGGATGAAGTTGGACAGGACCAGCACCGACAGCGGGATCGCGAACGCGATCGACGGCAGGATCAGTCCCAGCAGCGAGTCGTACAGGTGCAGCCTGATGATGATCAGGTAGACCGGGATGATGGTCGCCTGCAGCGGAATGGCCAGTCCCATGAGGAAGAGCGAGTTCACCCCACGCAGGAAGCGGCCCGCGTTGCCCCGGACGATGGCGTATGCCGCCATGAACGAGAACGCGACCGCCGGGACGACCGCGCCGATGGTGACGATGAGGCTGTTCACGAAGTACAGCGGGAAGTCCGACTCGATGACCATCCGGTAGTTGGCCAGGGTCGGCTCGGTGGGCGGAGCCAGCGGGTTGGTCGCGTAGTAGCTGCTCTGCGCCTTGAAGCTGGTGATCACGATCCAGTAGATCGGGATGATCACTACTGCCAGCCACAGCAGGCTCACGAGACCGCCCAGCCAGTTGGGCCGCTCCCCCCGCGCGCCGTTCAGGCGCCGGTGCGTTCCGGACGCGGCGGTTCGCTCGCGTTCCTTGGTCTGGGTCACGTCCATGGTCACGCCCCTTCCAGCTGGCTGGCCTGAGGGTCACGGCCGCCGAGCCGGCGCAGCAGCAGCGCCAGGGCGAGGCCCACGAGGACGAGGATGACGGCGATCGCGCTGGCCGGACCCATGAGAGAGGCCTGGAACCCGCGCTTGTACATGTCCAGGGCGAGAACCCGGGTGGCGTCGGCGGGACCGCCCGCGGTCAGCACGAAGATCAGATCGAAGAAGGTGAGCGATCCGACGACCATGAGCGTGGAGGAGGTGATGATCGTGTACTTGAGCTGCGGCAGCGTGATGCTGAAGAACTTGCGCATCCGGCCGGCGCCGTCCAGCTCCGCGGCCTCGTACATGGAGCGCGGAATCTGCCGCACGCCGCCCTGGTAGATCAGCGAGTGGAACGGGATGAACTGCCACGACACCACGAAGATCACGACGCTGAAGGCGAGGACGGGCCTGCCGAGCCAGTCCTGCACGAGCAGGTCGATGTGCAGGCCGGCGCCGAGACCGAAGTTCGGATCGAGCAGCGCCTTGTACGCGATCGCGATGGCCGCCTGGCTGAGCAGCAGGGGGATGAAGAACACCACCGCGAGCACCGCACGGTAACGCTGGCGCCCGGCCAGGAACACGCCGATCAGGAGGCTGAGCGGCGTCTGGAACGCCCAGGACGCGGCGATCACCAGGAAGGTGATCCACAGCGCGTGCGGCAGCCCGGGATCGGCGAGCACGGTCTGCCAGCTCGTGAGCCCGGACAGGTTGATCTCGCCGAGCCCGTCCCAGGACGTGAAGCTGAGGAAAAGGACGCCGATGAGCGGGATCACTCCGAAGCCCACGAAGACCACCAGGGCCGGCACGGCCAGCCACGGCAGGACGCCGCCACGCCCCTCACGCGTGGCGGCGGGCGGCGTCCCTCTCCGGGCAGTTGGCGCGAATGCGCTCACTGGCCGATGACCGCGTTCATGTTGTCCACCCACTGCTGGGGCGAGATCGACAGCTGGAACAGCTTGGCGATGTTGTCCAGCAGCACCTCGGCGGCCGCCGGGCTGAGCGCCTGGTCCCAGGACTGGGCGAACACCTTGGCGTTGCTCGCGATGCCGTAGACGAAGTTCAGGAAGTCGGCGTCCTTGGAGCCGGCCCACGCCGCGTCGGCGCCCTTGACGATCGGCACGCCGCCCGTCTCGACCCACTCCTTTCCTTCCTGGTCGGTGAGCACGCCTTCGGCGAAGAACTTCTTGGCGATCTCCTTCTGCTCGGGGGTCGCCTTGGAGGAGATCGACAGGTACTGGCCGGGGTTGCCGACGGTGTTGCTGGGGTCGCCCTTACCACCGTCGACCGGCGGGAAGTTCGTGTAGCCGAGGTGGCCGCCGGGCACGAAGTCGCCGCCGTCCTGGGACATGCCGCCGTACGTCCAGGTGCCGTGCAGCATCATCGCGGCCTTACCGGTGTACAGCAGGGCCTGGTCGGCGTTGGAGTCGGCGGTGATCGAGGAGAAGCCCTTGATGAACCCGTTCGCCTTGACGAGCTCCTGCACCTTGGTGAGCATGTCGAGGACGGCGGGGTTGGACCAGGCGCCCTTCTCGCCGTCGAACACGGCCTGGAACACCTCGGTGCCGCCGATGCGGTCGAGGAGGAACTCCAGCCACATCATGTTCGTCCAACGGGACTGGCCGCCGAGGGAGAACGGCGCGATGCCGGCCTTGTTGAACTTGGGGACCAGGTCCATGATGTCGCCCCACGACTGGGGCGGCTCGGCGCCGATCTTCTCGAACGCCGTCTTGTTGTGGAACAGGACGATGGGCTGCACCGTCTCACACGGCATCGCGTAGATCTTGCCGTCGATCGTCGCGGCGCCGAACGAGGAGGGGAACAGCCGGTCCTTCACCGCCGCGTTCTGGTCGAAGAACGAGGTGAGGTCCTCGACCTGGCCCGCCTTCACGTACGAGCGCAGCGTGCCGCCGCCCCAGCCCCAGATGATCGTGGGTGCCTGGCCGGCTCCGATAGCCGTCTTGATCTTCGTCTTGTACGCGTCGTTCTGGAAGGGGGTTCCTGTGATCTGGCCGTTGGGGTTGGCCTTGTTGAAGCGCTCGACGGCCCTGGTGCGCACGCCTTCCTGTGGCTGGACCGACAGGTACCAGTAGGTGGCCTTGGCGCCACCCCCACTGGAGCCTCCGCCGGGCTGGGACGGGCCCGAGGTGCCGCAGGCGGCGAGCGCCGCCCCGAGGGGCAGGCCCATGGAGAGGCCGAGGAAGGTGCGGCGAGATGTGTTCCTGGAATCCACGCTGATCTCCGTACTCGAATGCCGGGGGCTGGCCGCGGCTCGTTGATCATCGAATGCGTCGGCCGGCGGTCATGGATCAGCACCCCCCGATGCCGCTCTTCAATTCCTCCTTGAGCAACGTTCTCGAAACATTTGCGACATGACCGCGCGGCACGTCAATTTAGATTTCGGTAGATGGTGTGTCAATACCTCTGACTCACCGACTCGAACTGGGTTCGGTGAGGCACGTGTGGGGTACGCTCGCCGGGGCGTCGCGCTGGTCAATCGGTGTCAAGGAGGTCCGCCCCCAGGGACGCTTCACGGCGCCGAAATGTTGCGAGAATTTGCGACACTAACCCCCCTTTGAAGGAGAGCGGCACATGACGGCTCTAGACCGGACCCCCACGTCGGAGCAGGTCCAGCGTGCGTGGCAGGACCCGACGCTTCCCGTGTCCGACCGGGTCGATGCCCTCCTTGCGGAGATGACTCTGGAGGAGAAGGTCGCGCAGCTGGGCAGCCGGTGGATCGGCAACGACATGCAGGTCGACGATGGCGATGGCGGTTCCGGTGCGGATCCCCATGCGGACGGCGGCCCGGCCGCGGATTCCGGCGAGGCCGTTGCGACCGCCGGCACAGTCGACGCAGGCCACGCAGCCGCTGCAGCCGACGGAGCTGATGCGGCGGATGCCACCGACGCGGCGACGCTGAACGTCGCGCCGATGCAGGACGTTTTCGCCGCGTCCGGGACGATCCCGATCGAGGAGGCGGCCCGGTTCGGGCTCGGTCACCTGACCCGCGTGTTCGGAAGCGGCCCGGTGACCCCGGCGGAGGGCGCGGCGGAGGTCGTCCGGCTGCAGCGCGCGGTCATCGAGCGGTCCCGGCTCGGCATCCCCGCCCTCGTCCACGAGGAGTGCCTCACCGGATTCACGACCTACGGCGCGACCGTCTACCCGGCCGCCATCGCATGGGGCGCGACGTTCGACGCCGGCCTCGTGGAACGGATGGCCGCGGCCATCGGGCGGGACATGCGCGCGGTGGGAGTGCACCAGGGGTTGTCACCGCTGCTCGACGTCGTCCGCGACTATCGCTGGGGGAGGGTCGAGGAGACGATCGGCGAGGACCCCCATCTCGTCGCGATGCTCGGCGCCGCGTATGTCCGCGGCCTGGAGAGCGCGGGGATCATCGCCACCCTCAAGCACTTCGCCGGATACTCCGCGTCGCGGGCGGCCCGCAACCACGGTCCCGTCCCGATGGGACGCCGCGAGCTCATGGACATGATCCTGCCCCCGTTCGAGGCCGCCGTCGCCCTCGGCGGCGCCCGCTCGGTGATGTGCTCCTACTCCGACGTGGACGGCGTCCCGGCCGGGGCCGACCCGTGGCTGCTGACCGAGGTGCTGCGCGACGAGTGGGGATTCACCGGGACCGTCGTGTCGGACTACTGGGCCGTGCCGTTCCTCGCGACGATGCACGGGATCGCAGCCGACACCGACGACGCCGGCGTCCAGGCGCTCACCGCGGGCGTCGACGTCGAGCTCCCCGACACCCTCGGCTTCGGCCAGCACCTGGTCGAGCGGGTGCGCCGGGGAGAGGTGCCGGAGTCCCTGGTGGACCGCGCGGCGCGCCGCCTGCTCACTCAGAAGGTGCAGCTCGGGCTGCTCGACGAGGACTGGACGCCCGAGGGGTCGGTGGCCGCGGCCGACGCGACGGATCTGGACTCGCCGTCCAACCGCGCCCTGGCCCTCGAGATGGCCGAGCGCTCCATCGTCCTGCTCGACGCCGGAACCGCGCTGCCCCTGCTCGGACAGGGACGTCCGGAGCTTCGCCGCGTGGCCGTGGTCGGACCGGCCGCGGCCGACCCGCGCACGTTCATGGGGTGCTACGCCTTCCCCAACCACGTCCTGCCCCGCCACCCCGGCCTCGGGCTCGGCATCGCCGCTCCCACCGTGCTCGACGCGCTCCGGGCGGAACTGCCGGACGCCGAGATCGTCCATGAGCGTGGCTGCGACGTTCAGAGTGCGGACCGTTCGGGCTTCGCCGCGGCGACGGCCGCGGCCCGCGACGCGGACCTGTGCGTCGCCGTCGTGGGCGACCTCGCGGGCCTGTTCGGGCACGGCACCTCGGGCGAGGGCTGCGACGCCGAGGACCTCCGGCTGCCCGGCGTGCAGGCGGACCTGCTGGCCGATCTCGCCGCGACGGGGACCCCGGTCGTCGTGGTCGTCGTCTCAGGCCGCCCGTACGCCCTGGGCGACGTGCACGCCGGGGCCGCCGCGCTCGTTCAGGCGTTCATGCCCGGTGAGGAGGGTGCGGCGGCGATCGCCGGCGTCCTTTCCGGACGTGTCCAGCCGGGAGGCAAGCTGCCGGTGCGGATCCCCCGCAGGCCCGGCGGGCAGCCGGGCACCTACCTGCAGCCGCCGCTGGGGGACGACAGCCACGGCATCAGCAACGTCGACCCGACCCCGCTGTTCCCGTTCGGGTACGGCACCTCGTACACCACCTTCGAGGTCGACGGCCTGCGCGTCGACGGCACGGAGGTTCCCACCGACGGCGAGTTCAGCGTGTCGGTCCGCGTCCGCAACACGGGCGCCAGGGCGGGTGACGAGGTCGTCCAGCTGTACCTGCGCGACGTCGTCGCCCAGGTCACCCGGCCGGTGAAGCAGCTGACGGGGTTCGCGCGAGTTCACCTGGAGCCCGGCGCGAGCGCGGAGGTGCGGTTCCACGTGCACGCCGACCGGACCGCGTTCACCGGCCGTGACCTGCGGCGGATCGTCGAGCCGGGAGACATCCAGGTGCTCGTCGGCACCTCGGCGGCCGACCTTCCGTGCCGCGGCACCGTACGGCTGACCGGGCCGTTGCGCGTCGTCGGCCACGACAGGCGACTCGTCACACCGGTGGAGGTGGTGCCGGCGTCCGGCACCGCCGCCGGGCAGCAGGAGGGAAGAGATGCCGGTCAATCCTAGGCGCGCCACTCTGGCCACCGTCGCGGCCTCGGCCGGAGTGTCGATCGCGACGGTCTCCAAGGTGCTCAACGGCCGCAGCGACGTCGCGCCGACGACGCGCTCGCTGGTGCAGTCGCTGCTGCTGCAGCACGACTACGTCGCCCCGTCGCCGCGGCGGGGCGACGCGGCCGCGGCCGGCACCATCGAGGTGGAGTTCGACACGGACATCAACGCGTACTCCACCGAGATCATCCAGGGCGCCGTCGACGCCGGGGCCGAGGTCGGTGTCGGGGTCGTCGTGAGCATCCGGAGGGGCGCGGAGCGCACCACCGGATGGGCCCGCGACCTGGTCTCCGCCGGGCGGAGGGCGGTGATCGCCGTCACAGCGGAGATGACCGCCAGGCAGCTGACCGCGCTGTCGCGGGCCAACCTGCCGCTGGTGGTGATCGACCCGCTCAACCTGCCGCGCACCGACGTGACCAGCGTCGGGTCGACCAACTTCGCCGGCGGCCTCGCGGCGACCCAGCACCTGCTCTCCCTCGGCCACCGTCGCATCGCCTACCTGGGCGGCCCGGCGACGGCAGCCTGCAACCAGGCGCGCATGCACGGCTACCGGGCCGCCATGGAGGCCGCGGGGGCGCCCGTGGGCCCCGGCTACGTGCGGGAGGGGCACTTCCTCTACAACGACGGCGTGGAGTTGGGCGCGGAGCTGCTCGACCTGCCGGAGGCCCCGACGGCGATATTCGCGGGCAGCGACGAGACCGCCCTCGGAATCATCGAGGCCGCCCGGGCGCGGGGTCTGCGCATCCCCGAAGACCTCAGCATCGTGGGTTTCGACGACACCCAGGTCGCCCGGATGGGCTCGCCGCCGCTGACCACCGTCCGCCAGCCCCTGCGGGAGATGGGCGGCGTCGCCATACGTACGGCACTGCGCCTGGCGGCGGGCGAGAAGATCGACTCCCATCACGTCGAACTGGCCACCGAACTGATCGTGCGGGGGTCGGCCGCTACGGCCACGAGCGTGTGACGGCGCGATCCGGCGGCGACGCATCAGGCCGGCAGCACGCGCCGAGCCCGTGGCGTGGCGGCTCCCGGGTGCGACGGTCTCGCCCGCGAACGGTATCGGTCGCCGATCGGCTGCCGGACCTCTGAGGGATGAGATCCGCCCTACTCCCGACGACGTACTCACGCCGCGGACGGCGGTCGGAGAAGTAGGCGCAACCGCCTCCCCACGTGCGACGACGGCGGCCGGCGGAGCAGCCAGCATTGACCCCGTGGAACCGTCCGCACGCGGGGCGGCGCAGGCCGCCGCTCGCGATTGAGCATCAGGGCCGACGACGCTCACCGGAACGAACCGAGACCGGCGGCGCTCACGGAAACCTCTGAGAAAGGTCCAGACCCTCATGAAGTTCAACGAGGAATTCGCGCAGCAAGGAACGCCTGGCAGGCATGTCCGAGCCGGCAAGCGGCAGGAGGCGATGTCCCGATGAGCGGCACGGACATCGTCAACACCGAGCAGGCCGAGGCGTGGAACGGCTACGAAGGTGTGCATTGGGCCGAGAACCGGGACCGCTACGACGCCATGAACAGCGGCTTCAACGAACCGCTCCTCACCGCGGCCGCGATCGGCGAAGGTGACCACGTGCTCGACCTCGGATGCGGCAACGGGCAGATCACCCGGCTGGCCGCTCGCCGGGCGCCCCGGGGGCGGGCCGTCGGCGTCGACCTGTCGGCTCCGATGCTGGCGCAGGCGCGTGCCGCCGCGGCCTCGGATGCGATCGCCAACGTGACCTTCGAACAGGGCGACGCCCAGGTTCATCCGTTTCCGCGCAACACGTTCGACGTCGCGGTCAGCCGGTTCGGGATCATGTTCTTCGCCGACCCGGTCGCCGCTTTCACCAACATCGGGAGCGCGCTGCGTCCAGGTGGGCGCCTGGCCTTCATATGCCTGCGGGGCGCCGACGCCGGAGAGGACTTCGCCCGTGTGCTCCGCCCGCTCTACGCGTTGCTGGGCGAGCACGCTCCCGAGGACGACTCGGGCGACCGGCAGCAGGGGCCGGGCTCATTCGCCGACCCTGACCGGATCCACGAGGTGCTGAGCGGCGCCGGATTCACCGATGTGACGCATGAAGCCGTCACGGCGCCGATGGTCTTCGGCCGGGACGCGGCCGACGCGGCCCGGTTCATCTTCGCCATGGGACCGATGCGCTACAACCTCCGCCATGCCGATCCTCGAGCCGTCGACCAGGCGCGTGAGGAGGTCACCGTGAACCTCGAGCCGTACGAGGGGCCCGGTGGCGTCCGGCTGGACGGCAGCCACTGGCTGGTCACCGCGTCCCGTCCCCGAGGTTGACCCTCTTCCTCGCCCGGGATTTCCGTACGCCGGCCGAAGCGAAACAGCGATGGGGACCCTGGAATGCGCGGGGTCCCATCGTCGCGATGTCCGAGTATCGCGTGACGAGCCAGTGGCCCAGCGACAGGACATAGCCGGTTTCTAGAGGGCGAGGGTTTCCAGGTCCACGGCGTCGGCCATGGCGTGGGCGCCTCTGTCGTTGAGGTGCATGCCGTCGCCGCTGTCCAGGCCGGGGTGGATGCAGTCGGGAACTTCGGGGTTCTCGACGGCTCGGGCCACATCGAAGACGGCGTCGAAGGTGCCGGTGGTGCGGATCCAGTCGTTCACCTCGCGTCGAACGGCGAGGCCCTCAGAGGTGCCGATCCCGCGGAGGACGGCGCCCCCGAAGGGGCCGATGGTGGCGGCGAGGATCTTCAGGTCGGCCTGGTGAGCACGGTAGGCCAGGGCCTTGAAGCCCTCGATGAGGGCGTCGGAGGTGGCGGGAGGCTCGCCGGTCATGCTGGGGAGGACGAGGTCGTTGATGCCGAAGTGCACCAGGACGTGGGTCAGGCCGGGAACCGAGAGGACGTCGCGGTCGAAGCGCGCCAGCGCGTGCTCGCCGACGTTGTCTCTCAGCAGGCGGTTTCCGGCGATGCCCTGGTTGACGACCCATCCCGGCTTCAGGCGCCGGTTGAGGAAGTCGACGGAGCGGTTGTTCGCGCCGGTCGTGGTGCCGACCCCTTCGAACCAGGAGTCGCCGAACGCCACGGCGATCGCGGTGTCGTCCGGGGTGAGCACGTCGACGCCTGAGACGTAGAACCTGGCTTCTACCTGCTCAGCCTTCGGCAGAGCGGGAGACGTGACGTGGTTGCCGCCGACTATGTGAGCGGTCTCCATGGGCATGTGGGAATAGGTGGCCAGACCTGTCTCCTCGGGGAGATAGAGGCTGAGCACCAAGTCGGCGCCGGCGGCGATGGACAGATCCACCGGATCACTGACGGCCTCTTCTCCCGGCGGGATGGTGAGTTTCTCCGCGCCGTCGAAGGTGAGGGCGGACTGCCCGTGCTCGGTGGCGGCTGTCGCGGCGGCGATGGTCAAGGGGGCGCGACCGTAGCGGTTCGTCAGGCGTACGCGGAGAAGTTCTCCTCCGCCGGCCATGTGAAGCACCTGACGCACCGTCTGGTCGGCGAAGCCGCGCGGTGCGGTGAACTGGATCTGCTCGTAGGGACTGATCACTGCGGTACGGAAGCCGGCTGTCCAGATCATGCTCGCTCAATTCGTTGTCATGGGGGGCGTCATGGAATCACCTCAATGCCTGGCCCCTGACCAGGCCGTGCCATGTCGCACCCGCAGTCTGGCCTGCTCAGTGGACGAGGGCGGAGATCCAGCCTCCGTCGACGCTCAGAGTCTGGCCGGTGACGTAGGAGCTCGCGTCGGACGCGAAGAAGAGCACCGCCTGAGCGATGTCCTCGGGCTCGCCCAGACGTCCCAGCGCGTACTGGGCGGTCAGGGCATTCTTGAGGTCAGGGTTGGTGAAGATCGCGGCGGACATGTCCGAACGCGTCACAGCCGGGCGGACGGCGTTCACCCGCACGCCCTTGCCTCCCCAGTCTGCGGCCAGCGAACGGGTGATGGCGTCGACCGCGCCCTTCGTCGCCGCGTACAGGCTCTGACCGCGGATGCTCCGCTCGCTGCCGACCACCGACGAGATGTTGACGATGCTGCCACCGCCGATTGACGCCATGTGCGCGGCGGCCTTTCCGCCCAGAAGCAACGGAGCACGTCCGTTGAGGGCCCACAGCTCGTCCGCCTCCTGCGCGGTCAGCTGGTCGCTGGGGGTGAAGTTCTCCGCTCCCGCGTTGTTCACGAGGATGTTCACCTTGCCGAGTCGCCGGATCGCGGCGTCGATGACGGCGGCGGGGGCATCGGGTTGTGACAGGTCGGCCGGAATCACCTCAGTGTCCCTCGGCAGTTCGCGCGCTACCGCCCGCAGCGAGTCCTCCGACCGGCCGACCAGCGCCACCCGGGCCCCGGCGCGGGCCAGGAGACCCGCCACGCCGGCTCCGACACAGCGCCCACCGCCCGTGACGACCGCAGTTCTGCCGATGAGCGGCCGTGCAGGAAGCCCTTCACTCTCTTCGTTCATTTCTGTTTTCTTTCTCGGCATTCCGATGATTCTCAGATTCGTTTACCGGCTGTTCGGCGGGACGGCGGTAGGCGCCGTACCACCAGATTTTCCCAAGCTCTCGGGCGAATGCCTCGTCGCCGCTTCCGTCGTCCACGCTGATATGGCGGGCGATCGCCTGTTCCCCGCCCCAGACGATCACCCGGCTCGCCGCCGCGGCGTCTAGGTCGGAAGGCGTCGATCCCGACGCCTGTTCGTCGACGATCGTCTTGAGAACGGCCTCGTCGAATTTCTCCAGATCCGCCGTGTAGAAATCGCGGACGGACGCGTCATAGGACGACAGTTCTCGCAGGGCGGAAAGTACCGCATGATTGTCGCGATGTATGGTGATCACTTCGATGAAGAAGCGGGCATACCTCGCCGCGCCGTCCTCGCCCGCACTCGGATCCCACTTCCTGGCCTTTTCCAGCAGAGTGCTTCTCAAAGCGTCCGTGAGCTGGATCAGCAGGTGACTCTTGTCCCGGAAGTAGGCGTAGAAGGTGGCGCGCGACACCCCCGCCTCTTCAATGATCTGTTGCACGCTGATTTCCGTGAAAGACTCCCCTCTTTTGAGGAGTCGTTCCAGTGCGGCCAGCAGTTGCTTCTCGGCGGCGGTCGGCCGCTCGTCATTGTCTTTACGTTTACGGGTCACGGAAGCCATGTCCCACATACTAGAGGTGGTCCACGGGTGCGCCTCGGCGACCTAGGATCGGCGTGCGCGGATCGCGGTGCCGTCCGTCGGAGAGCCCTCGTCTAACCGGGCAGGGAAGCGCGCGAGGCGATATCCAGAAGAATGTCCGCGAATTCCGCGGGATGTGAATAGAAAGGCGCATGGTGCCCGGGGCACCGGTATACGGCGTCGGCGCGCGCGGCCATGCTCTCCGCGATGGTTCCGGTGATGGAGACATCGTTGTCGGGGATGACATAGCTGTTCGGCACGGTCCGCCAGCCGGCTTGTGTCACCGTCTCGTAGTCGGCCCGCACCGTCTGCGGGACCAGGCGGGCTGTCGCCTCGGCGGTTTCCGAGTTGGTCGCGTCGCCGTCGTAGAAGGCGGCGGGCAGGTTGAGATCGGGATTCTCCGGCGCCCGTAGTCCGGCCAGGGATTCCGGAACGGGAACGCCGTGTGTCTGGAACATGCCTTCCCCGACGTCCAGCATGTACGCGGCGACATACACGATGTGCGCGACGTTGGTCGCCGTGGCGACGGCCTCCGTGGCGGGCACGCCGCCGTACGAATGCGCGACGACGATCACCGGTCCGGAGATGTCGTCAAGGGTTTTCCGGATCACCGCCGCGTCGTCGTACATGCCGGGAAGCGGTTCGGCGGTGGCCTCATGGACGGCGCTGGGCAACGTGACCGTGTCGCTCGTCCAGCCTTTTTTCTCCAGTACGCCCTGCAACCTCTCCCAGTACCAGGGGCCGTGATGGCCTCCGTGTACCAGGAGGAATGTGGGACGGTCTGCGGGTTCCTGCATCGGGCACCTCCTTGGTGATGGGGATGGCGAAAGAAGCGTGCGACTCGCTGCGCACGACCGGTGAGAAAGGGCATGGGGAGACCACCCCGAATGCACGGAAATGCATTCGGGGGCGCGGGTCTCCTCGCGGATTTGAACGGCTGTGTGGAAATCGGGCGCACCCTCCAGGGCCACCATACAGCATGTATAGACACACTGTATGCCGCCTTGTCGCCCTACGTTCTGGTCGAGCCGATCTATTACGTGATCGGTATGGGAATACGGTACCATCATACCGATTTGCGAGACATTGGCCCGTACTGGCCTGACTGATCACGGGAGTGGTCGTGTCCTGCTGAGCGATGAAGCCCGGTTCATCACCGGAGCCGCGCTCGCGATCGACGGCGGAATGACCGCCCGCTGACGGCGGATCCCTGCACATCCCGCGTCCTGCGGTAAGCGCGACCCATGGGGGACCCTGCAGCGACTAGAGCACCTCTACGACGGGCGGTGCAGCTGTCAGGTTGAGCGATGCCAGACACGGCCCATCGGACGAGCAGATGCCTTGACCAATGAAATGAACGGTCTTTTAATTCCACCATGGGGCGGATCGCGGGTGTCACCGCGGCGGAAACGCGTGAACGGTTGTTGCGCGCGGCGGCCGACGTCTTCGCCGAGCGCGGGTACGACGGCACGCGCGTGGCGGACATCGCCGCGACGGCCGGCGTGAGCAACGGCGCGCTGTACGCGCACTTCGGTTCGAAGGCAGAACTGCTCGTGGCGGCATTGCGCACTCATGGACGGCAGTTGCTCGCCGCGGTGCTGGCCGCCGATCCCGATCGGTCCATCACGGAGTTGCTCCTCGCCATCGGCCGGTGGCTTCCCCGCCGCCGTGACGCCCGGGGCTACCTCATCGTGGAGGCCCTGGTCGCGGCGCGTCGCGACGAGGACGTCGCCCGGCCGATGCGGGACTACGTCGGCGAACGCGCCGACTGGGTCGCGGACCTGGTCCGCGCCGGACAGACGGGCGGCGAACTCGACTCGGCGCTGTCGCCGAACGCGCTCGCCCACTTCTGCCTCCTTCTCGCGATGGGCAGCGCGCTCATCCCGCCGGACCTGCATTCCGTCGGTGACGAGGAGTGGACCGCGTTACTCACCCGTGTCGTGACCGCCCTCGCCCCCACCGACATCACTGCACAGAGGGGAGCCACTCAGTGAAAGTGCAGATCGATCCCCAGCGGTGCCATGGACATGGCCGCTGTTACACCCTGGCCCCCGCCCTCTTCGGCGAGGACGACGAGGGCTATGGACAGGTGATCGGCGACAGCGCCGTCTCGCCGGACCAGGAGCACGCGGCGCGCCTGGCGGTGTCCAACTGTCCGGAAAGAGCGATCGACCTGGTCGAGGAGGCCTGACATGACGCTCGACGAACGCTTCACCCGCGACTTCCGGGAGACGCGAGGAGACCAGCCCCTCGGCACGCGAAACGAGATCGTCACCGGCCCGGTCTCGGACTGGGCGACCGACTTCTCCCACCTCGAACCCGAATGGGCCGCCGACCCGTACCCCATCCAGGACGACCTGCGTCAGCGGTGCCCCATCGCGCACACCGACCGGTTCGGCGGCGGGTGGTTGCCGACGAGCTACGAGGACGTCGCGGCCATCGCCTACGACACCGAGCGTTTCTCCTCGCGGTCGATCATCATGAGCAACTTCCGGCCGCCCCGCGAGCTGGCGCCGGTGGGCGGCACGCCGCCGATCTCCTCCGACCCGCCGTTCCACCACGACGCCCGCAAGCTGTTACTTCCGGTGTTCACCAAGAAGGAGGTCGCCAGGCGGGAGGAGGCGACGAGAGCGTTGTGCCACTCGCTCATCGACGCGTTCGAGGGCCGGCAGGACGTCGACGCGGCCCACGAATACGCGCAGCACATTCCCATGCGGGTCATCGCCGACATGCTCGGCTTCCCGCAGGAGGACGGCCCGCGATTCCGTGAGTTCATCGAGAACGCGCTCGAAGGCGTCAACCGTCCGCCGGAGGAGCGCATGGAGCGGATGGCGCTGCTGTTCGACTACCTGCTCGCGCAGATCCGCGACCACGTCGACAACCCGCGCGACGACCTGACGACCTATCTCATCAACGCCGAGCTCTACGGCCGCAAGCTCGAACCGTCGCATGTGGCCGGGACGATGGCCCTGCTGCTCATCGCCGGGATCGACACGACGTGGAGCGCGATCGGCGCGTCGTTGTGGCATCTGGCGAAGACCCCGGCGGATCGAAGGCGCCTGGTCGCCGAGCCGGAGTTGCTGCCGACCGCGATGGAGGAGTTCCTGCGGGCCTACGCCCCGGTGACGATGGCGCGGCTGGTGAAGGAGGACATGCACTGGAACGGCGTCGACATGAAGTCCGAGGACTGGGTGCTGTTGTCGTTCCCGGCCGCCAACCGTGACCCGGCGCAGTTCGAGCAGGCGGACGAGGTCGTCATCGACCGTGAGGTCAACCGGCACGTCGCGTTCGGACTCGGCATCCACCGTTGCGTGGGCTCGCACCTGGCGCGGATGGAGCTCCGGGTCGCCCTCGAGGTCTGGCTCGAGCGGATCCCGGAATTCACCCTCCAGGACCCGGCGGCGGTGACCTGGGCGGCGGGTCAGGTCCGGGGGCCGCGCACGCTTCCGCTTCGCGTCGCCTACGCGTGATCGAGCGTCCGAATTGTCGGCCGGCGACCAGGTTCACTCGGTGACTTATTGATGTCCGGGTTCGTCGGCCCGGTCGGCTCCGCTGCGTGGAGTGTGATGAGTGCGGCGGCCGACCCGGAATCCGGGACATGTGCGCCGGCGGGGGAGGCGTAGACGAGATCACGTCCTCGCCTCCCGCCGCCGGTCGTCCCGTTCCTCGCGCCGAGCCCGGTGAGGGCCTGCATCGTACGTCAGGCACGCGCCGGCTTCTCGGCGTCTCGAGCTGGTCAGCCGTCGATGCGGTGGGTGGTCCAGAACGACGACAGGTTGACCGAGGTCGCAGCCTGGGCGGCGGCCTTGAAGTCCGCGGTGGTCGAGACCCCGTACCAGTGGCCGGCGGCGTAGTTCCGGAGCAGGTTCGTCATCGCCGTCGTGCCGATCGTGCGTCGCAGGTCGTGCAGCGCGCATTTGCCGTAGGTGTAGACGACGGTTCCGTACCGGTTCGGATGGGCGTCCCAGTAGGCCATCGAGTTGCTGATCTTCTCGGCCGACGACTGCCAGGAGACGTTGTTCCAGCAGTTGGTGCCCGAGACGCCGTTGTACAGGTCGGTCGCGTAGTCGGTGAACGACTCGTCCAGCCACGGGCTGGTGTACTCGTCGTCGCCGACGATCCCGTACCACCACTGGTGGGCCAGTTCGTGGGCCAGGGCCGTGGAGCTGATCACGTCGAGCACGAACCCGGGATACTCCATGCCGCCGAACCAGAAGTTGTTGTCCAGCACCACGTCCGCCTCGCCGTACGGGTAGGCGCCGAAGCGCCCGGCGTGGGCGACGAGCGCGTTCTTCGCGGTGGTCATCATCGAGGCGGCGCTGCTCGAACTGATCGAGCTCACCCGGTAGACATTCACCACCACGCCCGTGGTGGTGGTGCTGGTCGTCTTGACGAACGGCCCGGCCCCCCACGCGAACTCGCGGACGTTGTTCGCGGTGGCCTTGGTGATCGTGCGGCCGGACGTCCCCGGCGTGTCGACGGAGGTGCCGGTGGCGGGCACGAGCAGCGAGGTCGGATGGTCGAGCGTGACCGAGTAGTTGCTGATGAGCGAGTAGAAGGACTCGCCGTTGTTGCTGTACGGGTCGAGGTGCCAGCCACTCGCGTCGCGGACCGCCAGCACGGGAAGCGCGTTGCCGATGAAGTTGTAGGACCCGTCGCGGCCGAACCGGTCGGCGCCGGCGGGCACCACGATGCTCAGGTCGAACCCGACCGAGGCGCTCTGGTTCTGGTTGAGCGGAGCAGGCAGCGTGATCTTCAGCGCGGTGCAGGAGACGGACAACGGCGACGGCGTGCCGCCGGTCACGTTGGTCACGGTGATCGGCGTCGACGGGCACGAGCCGTGGTAGTTGTCCCACAGCCGGAGGTAGACCTCCGTCAGCGGATCCGCGGACGGGTTGGTGAAGGTGATGCTCTCGTGGCCGGTCCAGGTGCTTCCCGACGCGTTGCTGGTCAGGGTGACCGTGTAGGACGGTGCGGAGGGAGTCCGGGTGCCGTCCGCCGCGAATACGGCCGATGGAACACCCCAGACGAGGAGAAGTACAGCTGCTGCGCCGATCAGAACTCGTCGGACCATAGAACGGTTCTCCCTTCGAGCATCCGGGACCCCCGATCTGCCGACGTAATGTAACTGTTGGTCAAGTATCGGTCAATGATCTCATTTTTGCTGGTCGGATCCTGTGTGGGGGACTTGTCCGCGGTGTCATCTGCAAGGCGGCCCTCGTCCTGGGAGTCAAGGTCATCCGGGCCGCCGTCCTCGTGGCGATGACCTCGGTCGCGGGCGTGTCGAAGCATGCCTCGTAGAAATCCAGCAGTCGTTCCCGCCCTGAGGGCATGGTTGATCAGCGGCCGTCGGCCGGTGGGCGAGGGGCGGCCATCCACGAAGGACGTTTCGGCGGCGGCCGCCGCGATGATCGTTTGCTCGATGGTCCTTTCTCGATGGTCCTTTCATGGCGCGTTCGGTTTCTTTCCGCTGGTTGATGCGGTGGTCTGGGCGTCGCCTGTGGTGGCGTCCGGGGTGGAGGGTGTCCTTCGGCCGGCGTACTGGGGTCGGCCGGTGTAGGTGAAGGCCCAGCGGTCTTTGCCGGTTTGCCGGCGTTGGTAGTGGTGGGGGCGGCGGTAGCGGTCGCGGTTGTGGAACTGGCAAGCGGGCCCGAGCAGACGCAGGTCGGTGTGGCCGCCGTCGGACCAGTTGTCGGCGTGGTCGATCTGGCACATCGTGGCCGGCAGCGGGCAGCCGTCTATCCAGCAGGTGGCGTAGCGGGCGAACACGGCGCGCCGCTGGGCGGCGTTGCCCAGGCGGACTTTGCGTCCCATGTCCAGGACCTGGCCGTCGGCGTCCATGACCAGCCGTACCAGGGTCGAGGTGCGGGCGAGCCGGTGCAGGTCATCTGGGGACAGGAACTGGCCGGTGGCCAGCAACAATCCCGGCACGACCCCACGCTGGACCAGCCCTTCCAACTGTTCCAGCCCGCTCCTCTGTAGCCCTTCCGGCTCTTCCTGTCCATCCGGCTCTTCTGGTCTCGCGCCTGGCCCGCTCGCGTCTGGCCCGCTGATGCCGCCCATGCGGGTGGGTGCGGACTGGTCGCCGGTCGGATCGTTGCTGCACGCGTCCGTTTTGCTCTGCGCATCGGACTGACCGCCTGCGCGCGGTTCGGCACCGTCAGAGTAAGGGTCGGACTCGGACTCGGGGTCGGGGTCGGGGTGGTCCTTGGGGAGGGATTCGGCGTTGACCAGGACCAGCAG
>NZ_BOOP01000002.1 GCF_016863295.1 Planotetraspora phitsanulokensis | reverse complement strand
CCCGGCGGGCTCCAGGGGTGGGCTCCGGCTGTGGACGGAGCAGGCCGCGGGCCTGATGGATGCTCTCGGTGTCGAGCACTACGCCGTGGTGGGCCACTCCATGGGCGGTGCCGTGGCGCTGGCGTTGGCGGCCGCGCGTCCCCAGCAGGTCACCCGTGTCGTGGCGGTCTCGACGATGGGCGCCCCCGGGGCGCCGCTGTCCGCCGAGCTCGACGCGGTCTGGGCCGCCCCCGCCGGCCCGCTCGGGGCACGAGACATGTTGAGTCGACTCGTTCTCGACCAAGCGCTCGTGACCGAGTCGGCCGTCGCTGCCCGTGCAGCTGCGATGCGAGCGGGGGCGGCCGCATTCGCGTCGTTGTTCCCTCCGCCTAGGGCACGTTGGGCCGACGAGCTCACCCTCTCGGCGCAAACGCTGGCAGGGGTCCGCGCGCCCGTGCTGCTCGTCCACGGCGCCGAGGACCGAGTCACCCCGCTCGGGACGGCAGCCCTGCCCCTGCTCGAACACCTGGCCGATGTCCGTCTGTACGTGCTCGGCCGATGCGGGCACGTGCCGGCGCTCGAGCACCCGCACGACTTCGTGCGACTCCTGTCGTGCTTCCTCGGCCGGGAACGAGGTCACTAATTGCTGCGACAGGTCCGCAGCCCGTGCTCAAGCAGATCAGCATGAAGCAGGCGTGATCCGCGCAGAAGCTAGCGCCCTCCCCGAGACCGAGCCATGACGAGGTAGTGGCCGAGGTCATCGCTCGACATGGTCGCATCGACATCCTCGTGAACAACGCCGGACGTAGCCACGTCGGTGCCGTGGAGGAAACCGGCGAGGCCGAGCCGCGGGCCCTGTTCGAGGTCCACTTCTTCGGCCCCGCCGCGCTGACCCGCGCCCGCCCTTCCCCACCTGCGGACACGGCGGTCCGGCGCGATCGTGCAGGTCAGCAGCATGGGAGGACGATTGTCGTTCGCGGGAATCCCCGCCTACAGCGCGACGAAGTTCGCGCTCGAAGGCTTCTCCGAAGCGCTACGGGCCGAGGTCGCCCATTGGGCGTAACCGTGCTCATCGTCGAGCCGGGCAACTTCCGCACCGGACTGCTCGCCGCGTCCGGCGAGAGATTGAATGAGACCGAGGGTCGCGCGCGGCGCCGGCGGGCAGCTCGCTGTCCTTGAACTGGGCCACGCCTGGCCTGGCGTGACATCGGGTCATCGCGGCGACGTGGGCATGTACGACCCTGTTGCCTAGTTCTGGTCGCGTCGGCGTGTTCGCATGATAATGATCGTTGGGGCCTGGAAGGGTGCGTTCCGGTTGAGTGTCCTGTGATCCTGCCCCCGGAATGAGGTCCTCGATGTCGATGCGCCCGCGTGCGCTGCCGGTTGAACCGCGCCGGGATTGCTGGAGGCTTTGATGTTCACCGGCTTTCGTAGAGTCGCTTTGGTTGACTTGCATGTCTTGATCCTCTGGAGAGGTCAGCCTGCCGAGGAGCTATCCCCCCGAGTTCCGTCGTAAGGTTCTGGACCTGCTCAAGGGTGGCCGGACCGTTCAGCAGGTGGCCGCGGATCTGCAGATCAGCGACCAGACGATCTACAACTGGCGCAAGCAGGACCGCATCGACGCGGGGCTCGAGCCCGGCATTACGTCTTCAGATCAGGTCGAACTGGTCGCCGCCCGGCGACGGATTGCGGAGCTGGAGGCCGAGCTGGCGGTGACCCGGCGGGCCAGTGAGCTGCTGCGAGAGGTGGTGTCCCCAAAAGGCGGTTCGAGGCCATCGCGGTGATGGCCGCCGAAGGCTTTCCGGTCCGGGTCTGCTGCCGGGTGATGGGCGTCTCGGAGTCGGGCTACTACGCCTGGCGCACTCGCCCGCCCTCAGCCAGGGCGCTGCGCCATGCCTGGCTCACTGACATGATCCGCGAGGTTCACACCGCCTCTCGAGGTGTCTACGGCGGCTGCCGGGTGCACGCCGAACTCACGCTCGGCCGCGGCATCGCGGTCGGATACGGCGCCGTCGCCATGCTGATGCATCGTGCCGGCATTAAGGGCCTGCCCGGCAACCACCGCCGGCGCCCGATTCCACAGGTGCCGACCGCGACCGACATGGTCGATCGGCTGTTCGCCAGGGGCGGGCCGAACCAGTTGTGGGTTACCGACATCACCGAACATCCGACCCGCGAAGGCAAGGTCTACTGCTGCGTCGTCTTGGACGTCTACTCCCGGCGGGTGGTCGGCTGGTCCATCGACTCGGCTCAGACCGCGGCGTTGGTGATCATCTAAACTCGCTGCTGACCAGCAGTGTTGCGACGACCGGTTGAATCCGCCCTCTCCGCGTCTATGCCCACATGATGCCCGGCTCCCATGACCGCGCCCGCAAGGCCATCGACGAGCGCCTGTTCCGCCCGCGCGCCGTCTCGGGCGATCAGGGCGCCGCAAGATAGCTACCGGAAGCGCATGAGTCGCCGGCGACGATGATCGCTCGATGGCCCGGCCCCCTTCGGCGACCGCTGATTCCGTGCCACCCTGTCCGCCGCCCTGACCCTGCTCCGCACCGGATCCGTGCCCACCCGAGGTCGAGTCGCGGCGGAAGGGCCATGCCAAGCAACACTTAAGCAGTCACTTGACTATCAGTTCGCGTAGGACGCATAGTTAAGTACATGCCTAACCATTCGGAGTCGTTGGACCGGGTGTTCCAGGCGCTGGCCGATGGGACTCGCCGGGACTTCGTGGCGCGACTGATACGCGGCCCGGCCTCGGTGAGCCAACTGGCCCAACCCCTGGCCATGTCGCTACCTGCCGTGATGCAGCACCTGCAGGTGCTGGAGGCCTGCGGCCTGGTCAGCTCCGAGAAGGTCGGCCGAGTCCGCACCTACCAGATCGACCCGCAGGTCCTGCGAACGGCCGAGGAATGGATCGCGCGCCAGCGCACCTCCTGGGATCAACGCCTCGACCGTCTGGACGACCATCTGGCAGAGCAACCACCAGAGCAGCCATCAGAACAAGGGAGCACCTCATGACTGTCACGCACGCCACCTTCACCCTCGAACGCACCTACCAGGCGGCGCCCGCCAGGGTGTTCGCCGCGTGGGCCGACCCGGCGGCCAAGGCCCGCTGGTTCTCCACCCCCACCGGCGAGCACGAACTGGACTTCAAGGTCTGTGGCCGCGAGGTCAACCGCGCCAGCCACGACGACCGGATGATGACGTTCGAGTCCTGGTATCAGGACATCGTCACCGACCGCCGCATCGTCTACACCTCGACCCTGTACGGCGAGACCGAACTCGCCACGGTGTCACTGACCAGCGTGGAGTTCGCCCCGGCGGACGGCGGGACGCTGCTGACGCTCACTGAGCAGGGCACGTTCCTCGACGGCCGGGAAGACCCCGACTGGCGGCGGCAGGGCACCAGCGAGTGGCTCGACGCGCTCGGCGCCGACCTGCGGCGCGGATGAAGAGAGGCCATCATGACAAGGACCCGCTGGCAGGTGCTCACTCTGCTGGGCACGGCGTTCTTCATGACCATTCTGGACGGCACCAGCCTGCTGTCGGCCCTGCCCTCCATCGAGCGTGACCTGGAGTTTCACGGCCCCGCGATTCAGTGGACGGTGACGGCCTACGCATTGGCCTTCAGCGGCCTGCTGTTGCTGTCCGGCAGAGTCGCCGACTTGCTGGGACGCCGCAAGGTGTTCCTGGCCGGGATGGTGCTGCGGGTGCTGTCATCGCTGCTCTGCGGGCTGGCGCCCTCTCCTGAGATGCTGGTGGCCGCCCGCGCCCTGCAGGGCGTCTCGGCGGCGATCATCGCTCCCGCCGCGCTGTCCATCGTGATGAACGCCTTCGCCGAAGGCCCGGAGCGCAACAAGGCGCTTGCTGCCTGGGGCGGGCTCGGGGGGTTCGGGGCGACCGCGGGGCTGCTGCTCGGCGGGCTCATCACTGACACGCTCGGCTGGCAGTGGGTCTTCTGGGTCAACGTCCCCGTCGGGGCGACGGTCCTGCTGCTGGCGCCGGTACTGCTTCACGAGAGCCGTACACACACACGAGGGTTCGACCTCGCCGGCGCGCTGACGATCACCCCGGCACTCGTCCTGCTGGTGTACGTCATCGTCCGGGTGCCAAGTGACGGCTGGGACGGCAGGCAGCTGGTTGTCGCAGCAGCGCTCGTCGCGTTGTTCGCGATGATCGAACGGCGTTCCGCGGCTCCGCTGCTGCCATTCCGCCTGCTGGGTTCGCGGGTGCTGGTCGGCGGGAACCTTTTACTACTGATCGCAGGGATGGCGGTCGACGGCATGCTGATCACCCTGACCTCGCACGTGCAGCAGGTGCTGGGCTGGTCTGCGGTGCAGTTCGGTCTGGCGGCCGCGACGATGACCGTGGCGTCGGTGGCGGGCGCGCTGTTCAGCCAGCGCGTGGTGACCAGGCTTGGCATACGGCTGGTAGCCGCCTCGGGAACCGTGCTGCTGGGCGGGGCCTGCCTGCTGCTCACCCGGATCTCGGCCGACGGCTCGCTCGGCCTCCTGCTCATGGCGCTGCTGGTGTTCGGCGCCGGGATGGGCACAGCGGCCGTGTGCGCGCAGATCGCCGCGCTGACCGGCGTCGCCGAGCGCGACTCGGGTCTGGCCGCCGGGCTGGCCGACACCTCCTTCGCCATCGGCACCGCGCTTGGCGTCGCCATCTGCTCCAGCGTCGCCACCGCGAGCGCGTCCGCGACCAGCGGGCCCGCAACGCTCGCCCTCACCTCCGGACACCGCACCGCGTTCGCCACCACCGCCATCATCGCCGCGACAGGCACGGTCCTCGCCCTGGCCCTACTGGGCAAGCGCGCGAACCGTTCAGATTCCAGTGGCCCCAAGCCCTGCGGCACCGGCCGCCAACCGGCATGCGCCACCACGCATTAGCATCCGGGCGCCCTCCCCGGCGATGGCCGACACCTGGTCGACCGCGCTGCCGCCGGAGATGTGTGCCGGGGCCACGGCGTACTGCGCCAGCTGACCGAGCGCGGTCGCAATCAGCGCCACGGCCCCGCCGACCGCGCGCACCTTCGAAGAGATCACGAGTGCCTCCCCTTGGAAACGGCCCCGTTCTGCGGCCGTTTCCACCATCCAGCCCGGCCTTGTCCCGGCTCCAGAGGCCCCGGTCCCTCGCCGCCGGGTGGAGGGCTGTGTTCGAGACACCTTCCCCGCCTGGATCGTCTTTCGCAGCGATGCCGGCTCGTTCTATGCCACCAGGCGCGGTGAGCGACTGACCTTCGCGGAGATCAGCGCTGGTCTCTAGCAGGCGGGATCGATCGCAGTACCTTCCGTAAAGCCCTCGTACCTGATCCTCCGTCAGCCTGTGGCGGCGAGGCGGCGGTCCGCCGTACCCGCGACGAACATGCGGCCCACCACCAGCCAGTAGACGCCGGCGATCAGACTGCCGCCGAGTTGGCTGAGGATTATCTCGAAGAGCCACAGCAGCGGCAGGATCGCGGCGACCAGCCGGGGCACGTGGCCCGTCCGCCACAGCGATACCGCCATCACGATCCCCCCGGCGAGCATGGCCAGGTTCGCGGGAATGGCGACGAAGACGAACCACGGGTAGTCCTTGCCGTGCAGGTTGGACGATGTGGCGCCGAACGCCAGCAGGACGTGGCCGACGGAGATGGTTGCGGCCCCGGGGAGGGCGGCCCTGCCCCCGTGGCGGGCCAGCGCGATCAGTCCGGGGACGAGCAGGATCAGCGAGACCGCCAACAGCCCGAGGGTGAGATGTTCCAGACCGAGCACCAAGGGGTTGGTGTCGAAGGGCTGCACGGCCTGCGACACGCCGAGGCCAGCCATGATCAGGCCGCCGGCCATCGCCGACCAGCCCGCTGCGGTGCGCCTGCGGGGCGCTGTTTCATTTGAGATCACGCTGTAACGGTAGGAAAGGGGCAGATCGCGGCGCGTCCGCCGGAAGGCGCAACCTCCTACCACGGATGGCTGACCCGGCTACCGCCACGGACTGATGCCCGGCCGTCCGCGGCGAAGTACGGTCTAGCCGTGGACCCCCTAGCCCGGCTCGCACGCGTGCCGCGCCCGTCCAGGTCGGACCTCGCGCTCGCCGGGCTGCTGGCGGTCTGGGCCGTGGCCGAGGCGCTGGTGGCGCGCCCGGACCCACTGGGTGCCGGAATCACGTTCGCATTAGTGGTGACTCTGCCGCTGATGTTCAGACGGCACGCGCCGGTGGTTGTGCTGGGGGTCGCGGTGGCCGCGCTGCTGGTCTGGGCGGCCGTCACCACCGGGCCGCCGGCGACCGTCGCGCCCTTCCCCACGATCCTCGTGTCCACATTCTCGGCCGCGTTGTACATCCGGTCCCTGCCGGTGGCGGCCCTGGCGTGGCCCTTAGCGGTCGGCGGTATGACCGGGGCGACGGCACTGCGGTTCTACGGTCCCTGGCCTGACGTGGGATCCCTCCTGATCCTGTTCTTCTTCGTCACCGGCGCGTGGACGGCGGGCAGGCTGCTGCGCCGCCGTGACATCCAGCTGCGCGCATCCGAGGAGCGTACGCGTGAGCAGGCCAGGGAGGCGGTGGCGGCCGAGCGGCTGCGGATCGCACGCGAACTGCACGACGTCGTCGCCCACTCGCTGTCGATCATCGCGGTGAACGCCGGGGCGGCGCGGGAGCTGAGCGGGCTCGACCCGGAACGGGCCCGCGACCACATGGACGCCGTGGCCGGTACGGCACGCGAGGCTCTGGCGGAGATGCGCCACGTGCTGGAGGCCCTGCGCGACGACGGCGACGACCGGCTCGCCCCGCAGCCCACCCTGGACAGGCTGCCCGAACTGGTTGAGCAGGCGAAGGCAGGCGGGCTGCCGGTACGACTGGTCGAGCAGGGAGTGCGCCCCGCGTTGCCCGCCGGGCTGGAACTGGCCGCATTCAGGATCGTCCAGGAAGCGCTTACCAACGTCCTGCGGCACGCGGGCGCGGCCGACACCGAGGTCCGGGTCGTCTACGGAGGCGCCGAACTCGGGCTGGAGGTCGTCAACGGACCCGGCGCCGCCCAGGCCCCTGCGGCCGGTGGCGGCCACGGCCTGCTCGGGATGCGTGAGCGGGCCCGCCTGTACGGCGGAGCCCTGCACGCGGGTCCCGTCACCGACGGCGGCTACGCCGTACGCATCCGACTTCCCGTGGAGCCCACGTGATCCGTGTACTGATCGCCGACGACCACGCCCTGGCCCTGTCGGGACTGTCGGCCATGCTCGACGTCCAGCCCGACATCGAGGTGGCCGGGACCGCCTCCGACGGCGTCGAGGCGGTGGCGCAGGCCAGGCGGCTGCGCCCCGATCTGGTGCTGATGGACATCCGGATGCCCAGGCTCGACGGCATCGAGGCCACCAGGCGAATCCGTGACACGCCGGGCGGCGGCCCCGCCGTACTGGTGCTCACCACCTTCGACCTCGACGAGTACGTCTACGACGCGCTGCGCGCGGGGGCGGGCGGTTTCCTGCTGAAGGACGCGCCGCCGGGACAACTCGCCGAGGCGGTCAGGACCGTCGCCGCCGGGCAGGCGCTGCTCGCCCCGGCGGTCACACGGCGGCTGATTGAGCGCTTCCTGAGCGTCCCACCCGGCCGCGGGACCGCCCTGGAGCGCCTCACCGACCGCGAATGCGAGGTCCTCGCGCACGTCGGGCGCGGCCGGTCCAACGCGGAGATCGCCGCGGCTCTCCACCTGTCCGAGGCCACCGTGAAGACGCACCTGTCCAGGGTCCTGGCCAAGGCCGGACTGCGCGACCGCGTGGCCGCCGTGGTCTTCGCCTACGAGCAGGGCCTGGTGCGGGCGGGCGAGGCCGCGCCCGGCGGATGAACACGCTTCAGCGGGACCGTCGTGGTCGTCGCAGGGGCCGGCGGTTATGTGGCGCTGCGGATGCGGCGCAGGAGGAAGTCGGCATGCTGGGTCGTCGAGGGCGTAAATCGGCTGTTTGAGCATGGGGAGATGAAACCGTCCGCCGACCATCCGGGTCACCGTAGCTGGGGACAAGGAACAACGCCAGGCTTTGCCCCACCCGACAAGGCCTGACCCCAGCGCGGACGTCGACCTGGCCATTGACCAGGCCGCCCGCCTCCGCGCCGCCGTGCTGTCCACCGAGAAGATGATCGCCGAGATCCGCAGCATGGTCGGCTCGCGCCGGCACAACGCCGGAGTCACCTACCGCGAGACGCTCATCGATATCCTCGTCCACGGCCAAGACATCGCCGTCCTGCTCGGCCACGCCCACCACATGCCCCGGGAAGCCGCGGCCGCCGCAACCACTCGAGTGCGGACGATACGGTGACCCCGCCCTTTCCGCGACGCGGAAAGGGCGGGGATTCCGACTGACCGCCACTAGGGGATCGCCAGAAGGCGACTCCCCCGGTTTCGTCACGCGCGGAGTCAGGACTGGGTCATCCGCTGCCAGCTGAACGGCCCGAACGCGTCGGCGCTCGCGGGGTGGTTCGCCTTCGTGTCAATGGTCAGCTTCAGCCACTCGAGCGGGAAGGTGCTGCCGTGCACCACCACCCGGTGGAAGTTCGGCACGTCATAACCAGGGTGCGACGACGCGACCGAGGTGCACGCGCCTGCCTCGTCGACACACGGGGCCGACGGAGACAGAGGGTTGTCGGACTTGTACACGTGGGAGTCGCCGTTGAACAACAAGACCGACTTCCCGAACTTCTTCGTGTTGGAGGCGATGCTCGCCACGAAGGGCTCGTACTCAGTCAGGTGCGCCAGAGTGTTGCCGTCCAGGTCCCACATGTCGGCCTGCGTGAAGATCACGACACTCTTGGCGCCGTCTTCCCGGGCCTGCGAGAATGCCCGGTCAAGCCAGCGCAGGTCGGCGGCCGTGCGCTCGGCGACCTCATTCTTCTGTGCGGCGCTCTGCGAGGGAGCGCCGTACCAGACATCGGTGTCGTTGTTCGAGCCGCCCGGGATGTTGAGCGTCACGAACTGGATGCCCTTCTGCTGCCACATCACGTTCTCGACGAACTTCGAGTCCGTGGGGTGCGCCCGGTCGTAGACCTGCGCCTGCGAGAGCACGTGCTGCTTACCGTTGCCGAGCGTGCTGCCGGGCTTCGAGAAGAAGATCGAGCGGACCAGGTCGAGGTTGGCGGCGGGGTTACCGCTGGCGTAATCGACCGGCTGGTGCGTGACCTGATCGAGGACATAGTTGATCTGCTGCGTGGCAGAGCTGTAGGTGCCGCCGCCCTCAGCTGCCTTGTGGCAGTCCGTCCACTCGTTGTCGCCGGGGGTGTAGACCATAGGCTTCTGGTATTTCGCCCACAGGTTGTAGACCGACTGGTCATAGACCTGCGTGCAGTACTGCTTGCCTGAGTGGATGTCGCCGACGTGTGCGATGAGGCTGACCTGTGGGTCGTTGTTGATCGAATCGACGAAGCCGGGAGTCGCCTGGAACTCGGCGGTGTCGGTGGGAGTCGTCCCATACGGGGCATCTCCATAGATGGCCAGCGTGAAGACGTGACCGTGGCTGGGTGCGGCCATCGCGGGGGACATGGTGCCCAGCGCGAGCGTCGCAGCGGCTGCCGCCAGCATCGCGGTTTTGCGCATGTGCGTCATACTCCTCAAGGAGGTCTATTTGACGCGCTAACCTTTCATGGCATTGCTGGCCAGGGCATGTCGTGAGTGTTACGCGGTGGTGTCGGGAACCTCTGAGGTCCCGCTGAGGGTCTCACTCATCGGAAGGCAGACAGTCTCCTTCGCAGAGCCTTGCTTCGCTTCACTCCGGCCAAGCGTCGAACTTCCTCAGCGAACGCCTGCATTGCGTCCTTCAGCTTTCGTTCTGCCTGCTTGTTCGGGCGACCGTCCAATTCCAATGCCGCGTTGATAAGGGCGTCGGCTGCACGCGCAAGGCGCGCATCTCCACACTGGCACGGGTGTGAAGTGCGATCAAGCGGAGTCCCACTCGCGGGCGCGCACGCCTATCACTGCCTGATCACCCCATATGCCGCTTCTCATCGGTATGTCTCCGCTGCCGTCGTTGGGTTCTGCCTGCTCGTATGACCTGCGGCGTCGTATGGCCGTGGACTTCAGCGGATGAAGGCGGAAAAGGGATCGGAGAGCTCGTGATGCGTGGGGTTGCCGCGAGCGGAGGGACCTCTGACTTCTCTCTGAATCGGCGGACGAGTGGTGCGCCCAGAGGGTCTGCAGAAATTCCATTGGAAAAGTGGCAGCCCGAGTCGACGAGAGGAGTCACGTGGCTACCACGTCCACGTACGCCAGCCGTGCCATGGCTCGCCCCCCGCAGCCCGCCGTACACTTTCCCCGCATCGTTCTCATCGTGGCCCAGTTGCTGATCTACATCGGGGCCACAGCTGTGGTGGGCCTGTGGTGGGTCGACACCACCTCAGTGGTTGGTCTCGCCGGGTGGCTGACCAACGCCGGCCGGGTCACCGGCCTGCTCGCCGGTTACGCCTGTGCGGTGCTGCTCGCGCTGATGTCCCGCTTCCCCCTGTTGGAACGGGGTGTCGGCTCAGACCGCCTCGCCCGCTGGCACGCGCTTGGCGGCCGTTACACCATCTCGCTCACGCTCGCCCACACGCTGCTGATCATCCTCGGTTCCGCGGCGAGCGCCCACATCAGCGTCGTCAGTCAGACCACCACGCTCGTCCTCACTTATCCCGACATGCTCACGGCCACTGCGGGCTTCCTGCTCCTGGTCGCTGCCGGGATCGTCTCGGCTCGCGCCGCGCGCCGCCGACTGCGCTACGAGACCTGGCACTACCTGCACTTCACCACGTATCTCGCCATTTTCCTGGCCTTCTCCCACCCGCTCTCCAACGGCGCCGACTTCGTCCTACACCGCCCTGTCCAGCTCGCCTGGTACGCCATCTACATCGGCGTGGCAGCGTTGCTGGTCTGGTACCGCTTCCTCACCCCGGTGCGGCGGGCGCTACGGCACCGGCTGACCGTGGCCGAGGTGCGGCCCGAGGCACCCGGCGTGGTGTCGGTCTTCATGACCGGGCGGCACCTGGACGAGCTGGGCGCCGAGCCCGGCCAGTTCTTCCGCTGGCGTTTCCTCGCCCCTGGGATGTGGTGGACGGCGAACCCATACTCGCTGTCCGCGCCGCCGAACCGGAACTTCCTGCGGATCACCGTGAAGGCCGTCGGCGGCCACAGCGAAGCGCTGGCCAGGATCCGGCCCGGCACTCGGGTGTGGGCTGAGGGGCCGTACGGCGCCTTCACGGCGGCCCGACGCACGGCGCGCAGGGTCCTGCTGCTGGGAGGCGGCGTCGGCATCACCCCGCTGCGTGCTCTCTTCGAGACGCTGCCCGGCGAGGTCACTGTTGTGTACCGGGCGCGTCGGCCGGAGGACCTGGCGCTCTGGCAGGAGCTCGACGCCATCGCTGCCGATCGCGGCGCGACCGTGCACTACGTGGTCGACGAACCTGTCGAGTACTCCTCGCCACTCACCGCGGCTGGACTGGTCTCCCTCGTGTCGGACATCGCCAAGCGCGACGTCTACCTGTGCGGCCCGCCGGGAATGACGGCCGCGGCCATACCGGCGCTGCGCCGGGCCGGGGTGCCGCGCCGCCGCATCCACCATGAGTCGTTCGCGTTCTGAGCGGTCCCGGATCCCCAAAGGAGCACTCCATGGCAATGCGCCGTGCCGCCGTTCTGACCACATCAAGCGCCGCGGGCCTAATCCTGCTGCTGGCCCTGAAACCGCAACATAGCGTCCTGCCGGTGCTGACCGCTTCCCCCGGCGGCGCCGCAGTCTCCTCGCCCGAGCCGAACTCCAGCCGGTCGGGTAAGTCCAGCAAGTCCGTCAAATCCAGCACGCACCAGCGCGGAAGCAGCAGGGGCGGCGCCACCGGCACCTACACCGGTGACGTCGAGCAGACCCCGTTCGGCCCGGTCGAGGTCGCCGTCACCCTCTCCCACGGCATGCTGACCAAAGTCCAAACGCTGCAGACCCCGAACGATGCCGGGCAAAGCCGCGCGATCGCCGCATACGCGGTGCCCATCCTGACCCGGGAGGCGCTGGCCGCGCACAGCGCGCACATCGATGCCGTGTCCGGCGCCTCCTACACCAGCGAGGGCTACATCCACTCCCTCCAGGTCGCCCTGGACAAGGCCCGTGCCTGAGATGTCCACGTTGCGGACAAGGCTTCCGGTAGGTCTGCTGGCGGCCTGGTCCCGGGGGGCCGCCAGGGCGCATCATGTGGACGGCTTTCGCCCTGATCAATGGGGATGGGGCTGTCTGCCCCTCCTGGTCACCACGTTCGAGCCGCGGTCGAGACGACCGAACGCCTCACCGACCGCGATCACGGCCGTGACGGTCGAGCTGATCGTCCGACTCCATGGATCGCAACAGATCCGGACCCCCGGCCTCGATCTGCCGCGCCGGCCACGCGGCAGGGTCCACTGTCGTTCACGGCCATCGCTTTCTTCTCCTTCGATCTTGATGTCGCAATCACGAAGGATCACGCGATGGCCGTCCTCATTTCACGACGCCACGCCTCTACCAGCGGAAACTCTTACACCACACCCGTGGACGCAACCAGCGCCCGGTCCCTCACCGGCTCGGTTACACGCAACCTACAAAGCGGCGCCTGCTCCTGTCGGCTGGGCCGTCGTTGTGGCAGCCTGCCCCAATGGCCTATTCGCCCCCCTATGCAGCGGCCCCCCGCTCGGCACGGCCGTGGTGTGCAATCCTTGCGGTCATCGCCGCCCTAGTGTTACTGGTGAGCGGATGCGGAGTGACGGCCGCCTGGTGGTTCGGGGCGTTCACCGACCACGGACGATTCCACCGGGTGGACGCCTGCCCGCTGATGCCGCCGGACACGCTTCGGCACCTGGTATGGGACCCGGTGCCCGACCGCGATGGTGAATCGCACCCGCCGCGCACGCTTCTGGGCCTGGGCGGCGGCGACCTGACCGCAGTCTGCAAGTGGTCCAGCTTGATCGCCGGCCGCGACGCCCCGTTCCGTACGGTCCGCGTGTACGCCGAGACCCGCACCGCCGATCCCCCGTACCAGGGCGCCACCCAGCGCGCTCGCGAGCTGTTCGCTACATGGCGGCGCGGCGCGGGCCCCCAATCGGGCGCGCGGGACGAGCCTGGCCTGGCCGAAGAGGGATTCAGCCTCGTCGACCATATGAGCATCCAGATCGTGTTCGCTCGCACCGACATCTACGACATACACGCCAAGTTCCGGACCTCCAACCTGATGGTCGACCTGTCGGCCCGTACCCACACTCGTCCCTCAGCGGAGCTCCGTGCACAGCTGGTCGCGACGGCCCGGCAGATTGCAGACCGCCTGCGCTGATCATCGTTCGCATTGTGTCCCGCGCACCTAATTGGGTGGTTCTTCAGTCCCGTTCCGGCGCAATGTGCTCTGTGTCATATTGCTCACTGACACGTGCGGTCGTGGGGTCAGCGGGCGTTGGCGTCCGCGAGGGACGCGTGCCATTGCGGGATCCGTACTGAGGACGGTCTGTCGGTCGACCGGTGCTTGTCAAACCTCGTGAGAGACGTCAGGCTGCTTGATCTGGCTTGGAGTTCTCTATCTCCTTCGATGGCTCATTGGTCCACACCGCGTTCCATCCGGACGGCGACTCCGTCGAGAATCAACTCCAGCCCAAGTGAGAAGTCCGCGTCGGCGACCGTCTCGTCGGGAGTGTCCGATGGCGGCGCCTGGAACAGTGTCGAAGAGAGCCGAACATGGTCATCCGTTCGGGAGCCAGATGACCATCACGTGGCCGGCGCCGCACAGGTGTCGGCCACGCACGCCAGCCCGGCACGGTTGGCACCTGGGCTTCACATGAGGATGAACGGCCCCAGTGCCATCCGTCTTAGGGAAGGCTCGCTCGACGCGCGTACCTCACCATGGCGGAGAGGGGATGGCACCCTCCTCTTGGATCGAGTTCCCACCGTCGACCACGAAGACCTGACCGGTGATGTAGCTCGCCTCTGGAGACGCGAGAAAGGCCACCAGGCCGGCTACCTCTTCAGCGGTGCCCGACCGGCCCAACGGTGTGGCCGCGCCCAGCATCAGCTCTCGGTCGGTGGAGGAGCCTGTCGCGATCCACCCGGGAGCCACTGCGTTGACGGTCACGCCCCGCTTCGCCACTTCGATCGCCACGCTGCGGGTGAGGCCGACGACTCCGGCCTTGGCCGCGTGGTAGGCGCTGTCGCCGCTGAAGGCGAGGACCGGTCCGGAAACCGAGGCCATATTGACGATCCGGCCGTAGCCGCCGGCCAACATGGGCTCCAGCGCCGCCCGGGTCATGAAGAACGCGGTGTCCAGGTTGCGGGCGATCGACCGTCTCCACTGGTCGTCGGAAAGCCGGCCGATGTCCGCCGAGTCGTCGGGGTCGCTCACCGAGGTCATGCCCGCGTTGTTGATCAGCACGTCCAGCCGGCCGTACCGTTCGGTGGCCAGGCGGACCAGTTCGCCGGCGGCGCTGGGGTCGGTGAGGTCCGCGGCGAGACCCACCGCGTCGGCGCCATGCTCCCGCAACTCGGCGGCGCGTTCGTGAATGCGCTCCGTGGTGGAGGTCAGCACCACGCGCATCCCGTCCGCAACGAGCCGCTGTGCGCAGGCGAAGCCGATACCGTCGGCGCTGCCTGCGCCGGTGACGACGGCGACCGGCCGCGGCTGTGCTGTGGAAGGTTTCATCGTCCAAAACGTCCTTGATCGCATCACGATGCCCAGCTCGGCGCCGACCCATTCGGCATCCCGGCTTTGCATCATTGCACTGGCGCCGCCCGCTCAAAGGGGCAGGACTGCTCCTTCCGGGAGGTACACCGCATCGTCACCATCGCATCCCTCACACCGCACCTCCCGCAGGGATGGTGAGGTGCCGGACGCGTGGACCCGTGCAACCCCGGCACAGAGCGAAGCACCCGCCAAGGCGGGCTGTTCCACAATCCCCACACAACCGAACCAGCCACCACGGCAGACAACATGCTCGTGGCGCCACCGACCTCGACAGTCGTCAACGGCTCGTTATCTCGCAGCGAGCCGGCGATTGCCGATACTGGCGTGACCGTCGCGGAGGGGCTGGCGACCACCTGAACATGGGACCGGTCAAGTTGGCGGGGCTGCTGCAAAGCCAGCCGTCCGCTCGAATCACCGGTGGCCGGCGGTGAGCACGCGTAGCTTGGCCAAGGCGTCGTCAGCGGGACTGCCTGGCACAGCTTCAGCGACGAAGATACGCAGGCCGGGAGCGCTGTCGATACGCAACGTCTCAAGTGAAAAGGTCATCTCACCAACTTCGCTGCGGTGCAAGCGTATGAGTCCCTCGTTCCTGCCACGTACATCGTGGCGAGCCCAGAGTCGGCGAAAGTCCTCACTTTCACGTGAGAGCTCGTCAACCAGTTCGAGCAAGTATGGATCGTCGCGGTCTACTCCCGCCACGGCACGCAGGTGAGCCACATTCGCAGCCGCTTCCTCTTCCCAGTCCACCCAGAACTCGCGTGCCACAGGGTTGAGGAAGGCCAATCTGATCAGGTTGTCGGTGTACTCCAGCCCATTGAAGAGAGCAGCTGCCACTCGGTTTTTGGCCAGAATGTCCAACCTATGGTTCACCACGAACACCGACGCATCGTCCCATTTCTCGATGAACCGCAATACACGCAGGCTGACCTGATCGGCGAGGGGAACGACTCTTTTCCCGCACGCTCCCGGGTGCGCAAGCTTGTACAAGTACTCAGTAGCGTCGGGGCCGAGCTGGAAGGCCTGGGCCAAGGCGGCAAGCACCTGGGTCGACGGGTTGCCGTCACGTCCCTGCTCCAGCCGGGTGTAGTAGTCGGCGCTCAGGCCGGCCAGCATCGCGATCTCCTCGCGGCGCAACCCCGGAGTCCGGCGACGGTCGCCTACACACGTCAGCCCCACCTGATCAACCGTCATGAACCGGCGCCGAGCGCGAAGGAACTCACCAAGAAGACTGCTCATATCACGCATACTAGGAAATATCGGGTCAAAAATAGGCAAACAGACCGCACCTAAGGGTGTCCCGACCGCCCATATGCAAGGCTCCGGAGCGCAAGTTGTCCCGCATCGTGCCCTACGGTGCGACCATCCTCGCGACTGTGCAGCCTCATCGCGGCCCCTTCGCGGGCCCGGATGGGTCCTCCCCGAACTGGCAGCGGGCGTCGCTCCGGCGGAAGAGCGCGCCAAGGCACTGCGCCACCTGGACGGATGCGGGCGATGCCACCGCGAGCTGGAAGCACACACCGGGCTGATCGACGAACTGCTCCAACTCGTCCCGGAACGTCAGCCACCCGCCGGCTTCGAGTCCTCCGTACTGAAGCCCATGCTGCGCCGAAGACGACCCCGGCGCCTGCGCAACGCGATTCTCCTGGCCGCCTCGATCATTCTCGTCGCAGCGCTGTCCGGGGGCGCGGTCTGGCACCAGACCGAGAGCGACCGCCGGGTACGCCTACCGCAGGACGCTCGCCGTCGCACACGGCCAGTACTTGGGCGCCGTTCCCGTGGTCGGGGAGGCCACCGCGGCACCGGAGGGGTACGTCTTCGCCTACCAGGGATCGCCCACGTGGGTGCTCGTCACGATGACGGCGGCACGCCGCCCGGATGCGTACGAGGTCGATCTCACCACCCGCGATGGCCGCAAGGTCAAGTTGGGCAACATGACCGTACAGGACGGCCGAGGAACATGGGGTGCGACCATACCGGTCGCCGTCCACGACATCCTCGTCCTGCGGTTCCACACCCCCGGCCGCGACCTCCTCGCGCGCTTCAGCTGAGACGCGGACGGGGCCAGCACTGCCAGAGGAAGGCCGCGCGGAGCTGCTTCCGGGAACATCGGGGTCGATCGAAAAGGGGTTGCACGGCGCTGCCCAAGTGGTCATCACGGCCCGCACTCAGGGCCCCTAACAAAATGGGCGGTATGAGATTGTCAGTTGATCAATCGCCAGACTGGATGATCGCTGGGTAAGGACGCATCGAGATGACGATGTCAATACCTCTCTGGTTTCGCTCTGTCGAGACGTGATGCAGACGCGGCGGCTGGGTCCGCCGCGTCATCGTCGGTGGTGTGAATCTTCGCCTCGTACGTGTATCAGCGCTGGCGGCTGCGGCCGCGGCCCTCGTCGCGACGGCCGTATCGACCGCGCTTCCCGATCTGCCCGCCGACGTCGACTACACCAGGGGTTTCTGTCCACCGTGGATGACGGTCACAGCGGCCCTCCTGGCGATGGTCGCCGTGGCGCTGGCCGTACGGGAACATCGTGGAGCACTGGTCGCCGGATGGGTCGCCGCCGTGCTCCTGCTCTGGTCGGCCGGAGGGGTCGTCCTCGACGTCTTCCGCGCGTTCTTCTGGATCACTGGCATTCCCGCGGGGACGTTCTCACAGGTGGACTGGCCCGGGATGCTCACCCGGTCGATCAGTCTGATGGCCGCGGCGCTGATCGTGGCACTCATGCTTCCCGGAACCCAGGTGCCGGGCCGGCCGTGGTTCGGCTACGCCGCGTTCGCGCTGGCCTTCCCGTATCCGCTGGCCAAGATCTACTGGTGGCTTGGCGGCACGGTCGGCCGCCCGGAGATCTACCAGGAGGGCTTTCCGATCGGCGAGTTGATCATGCTGGCGGTGGGAGCCGCGGGATCGCTCGCCCTCGCGCGAAGCTGGGGGCGGCGATTGCCGCGGAGGATCATCCTCGCCGGCGGCTGGACCGCGACCGCGACACTGACCACGATGGGGATCATGTCCGTTTTTGGCGCTCTGTCCCAGGCTCTCCGACTGACAGACGGCCCCGTCCGGTTCGACGACGCCGGCAACGTGCTCACCGTGGGTTTCGTCTACGGCAGTTGGCTGCTGTACGGACTCGCCCTGGGCGCGGCAACGCTGGTCTACCAGCGAGCCACACGGCTGGAGCGCTGAATGGACCCATCGAAGTCGGTGTCGGGGATGCTTGTGGTCGGTTCCCTCGGTTGTGCTGGCGGTCATGCCGCCGTCTTTGGTAGGGACCCCCGGTCGTGCAGGCTGGGCCAAGGAGGCCCCTCCAGGTATGGTCTCGGTGCCATCGTTCGGCATGAGAGTAGGCTAAAAGGGTTCCGCAGCTCGGCGAGAACAGGGACTCATTCCCAGCCATCTAGGTCACGGCAGCACGATCGGAATCGATCATGGCGGCGACAGACGGTAACGAGCCAGCGCACGAAGCGTCCGGCGATGCGCAAATGCCCGAGACGGCACCCAATGAAAGCGGAGACTCCTCTTCTGGTGCCCCCGGAGCATCTGGCGGCGGGGCCTCTGGTGGAGACTCCTCCGGCGGTTCCGGTTACACCGGCGGCGGTGGGACGTTCGGTGGTGGGGGCTCGACCGACGACTACGGCCCACCTGGGCCGTCACCCGCAGGACCGCCACCGGGGCCACCACCGCCGGAACCGCCCGCACCGCCACCAGGACCACCGCCCCCGGGACCGCCGGAACCCAACGAAAGCGGAGACTCCTCTTCTGGTGCCCCCGGAGCATCTGGCGGCGGGGCCTCTGGTGGAGACTCCTCCGGCGACTCCGGTTACACCGGCGGCGGCGGTACGGGCGGTGGTGGGGGCTCGACTGACGACTACGGCCCACCTGGGCCGTCACCCGCAGGACCGCCACCGGGGCCACCACCGCCGGAACCGCCCGCACCGCCACCCCCGGGACCGCCCGCACCACCACCAACACCGCCCGCACCGCCACCAACACCGCCACCTGGACCGCGAGAACCACCAGGACCGCCACCG
>NZ_BOOP01000001.1 GCF_016863295.1 Planotetraspora phitsanulokensis | reverse complement strand
CCGTCCGAGCCACCACCGACGCCGGAGCCACCGCCACCGTCGGAGCCGTTCCCGCCGCCTCCACCGGGGCCGGAGCCTGAGCCGCCGCCCGAGTCTGGGCCGCGCCCCGTGCCGGAGCCGGAGCCCTGGCCGGAGCCGGAGCCGCCCGAGTCAGGGCCGCGCCCCGCACCACCGCCAGGTCCGCCGACGGAGCCACCACCGGAGCCACCACCACCGTCGGAGCCACCGCCACCGTCGGATCCGTTCCCGCCGCCTCCACCGGGGCCGGAGCCTGAGCCGCCGCCCGAGTCTGGGCCGCGCCCCGTACCGGAACCGGAACCACCAGGACCGCCGGAACCACCAGGCCCGCCATCACCGGACCCATCGCCCGACCCGTTCCCAGGCCCGCCACCGTCGGACCCATCGCCCGACCCGTTCCCAGGCCCGCCACCGTCGGATTTCGGTTACACGTGATGTGGAGGGGAGTCTGGCCAATTAATGCTTGCCCGACACTATTTGATGGGGTTGGTCGAAATGTCTCCTAGCGATGATTCCCACAGTAACTCGCCCACGGCGGAAGCATTTCGGAATCGGTGGGAAACGTGGGTGCGCGAGCACATAGGTGGAGATGAATCTCGAGTGCGAGCCGCAACAGACGCCGCCATTCGGGCTGCGCAGCAGGGCGCCACAAGCGAGAATGCTGCGTCTGCAGCGAAGTCAGCCGCGGAGTCAGTCATTGCTGCACAGCAGCACGCCCCTGACACAGACGACCGCATACGCGGGACCCGTCCAGCAGCAAGCGATCGACGCGAGCCAGCACCGCAGGACCCGGTAGCACAATCGCGACTCCATGCTGACCTCAACAGCGCCGGCCAAACAGCGGTCATCTCGGGCAGAGCTCGAAACGTTCAACAGCGCACCCAATACTACAGCGGCTCTACTATTATTTTCCTCGCCTTTCGCGTGGAACGACTTGGAATGCCGACCGTTTCCATTGAAATGCGCGGCATGGTTCTAGATGGGGCAATTTCCGAGGGAGATCTAGTAGAGATTCCAAAAGGAAATGCAGGTCGGGGTTTCATTAGCACGGACTATGCATACAACCGAACTACCGGTTCCGAAGTGAGAATGTCGAAGGGCATGTCAGCGGCCTGGTCAATGATGAATGCATCCCAAAGCAGGGTAATGATCATGTTCGAGATTGTCTTCGCCATCATTGTAATCGCGGGGATGCTGGTGATCATGGGCTTCTTGGCGGTTCACTTCTTTTCCTTCCTCTCTGGAGGCGGCGCTGGCTAACTCACGACGCGCGGTATTTGGTCCATGATCTGACGACCAGGCCCCGCAGGTCGAAGTCTTTGACTGGTCAATTCGCAGCCAGCGCAGCAGGATCGCGGCCGCCGGGACGGCGCCTGCGGCGCCGTCCAGGTCCGGATTCGGTTTGCGGTTAAAACAGAGACAGGGGCGGTTCCGGCCCGTCCACATAGGTGGCGCCGAACTCCGGCACTTCCTGCCCGGTCACCTCGTGCCACCACGCCGCGAAGAGCGTCCGGTGGCACCAGACGCCCTCGCGGTCGAGACGGTCGAAGCACAGCAGCACGAGCGGTCGACCGGGTTCGAGCGGTGCGGCGATGCCGGCGAGCTCGGTGCGGATCGCGGCGACGCCCGCTCCCGCAAGGTGGCGCAGGTACAGGTCCTTGTAGACGTCGAACGGCTTGCCGAGCATGTACCTCAGTGGCGAGATGAGATGGGCATGGCTGGCGAGCACGTAGGACAGCTTGAAACGAAGGCGGCCTACGGTCCGACGTGACGGTTAACAGGCTGCGCGGCGCCCTGGTCGACTGCACCTGCCAACAAGAACGAGCCGGGCGACGATCGGCACCATCGTGCAGCCGCTGATCGACAATGGAATGCTCGCCGAGGGCGATCCCAGCCCAGCAGCGCGGCCGGCGGCAAGCCTTCGCGCCCGCTGTGGTTCTCCCCCACCAGCCAACCCATCGCCGCCGTCCACCTCCTCCCCGGACACATCGAGGCTGCCCTGGTCAGCGCGGGTGGCACGATCCTGAGCACGGCAACGCGCGAGTACCCGGCGGACACCCGCGACACCAACTCGGTCGTCGACGCGGTCAATGACACGCTGGAGCAGCTCTTCACTCCCGACCGGCCGATGGCACTCGGCGTCGGCATCGCGGTCGGCGGCATAGTGAACACCGACACCGGCACCATCGTGCAGGTCAATCTGGCCCCCGGCCTGGCCGGTCTGCCGATCGGCCCGCTCATCGCAGAGCGCACCCGCTTGCCCGTCTACGTCGACCTGCACCCCCGTGTCCAAGCGCTGGGCGACCGCTGGTTCGGACAGGGGCGTGGGCTGTCCACCTTCGCCTCGCTCTACGCAGGCGAGGCACTAGGCGTCGGACTGGTGCTCGGCGGCTCGGTCCACCGCGGGCCGGGCGGCGCGGGCGGTTAGATCGGGCACAGCATCGTGCAGGTCGACGGCCTGCCCTGCCAATGCGGTCAGCGCGGCTGCTGGGAAACCATCGCCACGCACCGCTGGCTGCGCGACCAGGCGGTCCAGCTCAATCTGCCCTCGGCGCACACCATGACGGTCGGGCCGCTGGCACGTCTCGCCGCCACGGGCCACCCCGGTGCCGGTGAGCTGTTCGACCGCTACGTCGACTACGCAACGCTGGAGGCCCAGAGTGCCTTCTTCGGACCGCGTTCGTCGTCGGACAGACCCCAACAGGCCGCACTCACCGCGGCAGAAACAAGTAGCCGAGTCTCCACGAAACCCGGCGCGGTTCACTCGCTCACTTGACGAGGAGCTGGAGAGCAGCGGCGGTGGGTGAGCCGGGCTCGACGGTGTAGACGAGCAACATCTGCTCCGCGTCAGTGGGCAGGGTGAGTGCCTGGTAGGTGAGGGCGAGCTCGCCGGCGACCGGATGCTGGAAGCGCACGATCCCGGAAACGCGCTCATGTACGTAGTCGTGGTCGTCCCAGATTCGCCGGAAGTCCTCGCTGCCCCGGCAGAGCTCACTTGTCAGCTCGATGAGTGCGGCGTCCTCCGGATGCCGGCCGATGGAAAAACGCAGCACGGCGGTGACTTCTGAGGCCACAGTGTCCCAGTCGCAGTGCAGCTCGCGGGCCCGGCCGTCCAAAAAGACGTATCTAGCGAGGTTGCGCTGGCGGGCCGACATGGTGTCGAAGCCGACCATCAGGGCCCGGAACAGCAGGTTGGCGGCCAGAATGTCGGTTCCACGGCCGATCACGGCGGCGGGGACGTCAGCGCGCTCCAGAGTGTCGAGAAGCAGCTGAGTCTCCGGGTGCATACGTTGTGCAGGAAGCTTGTCGCAGCGGCCCTTGCCACAACGAGGGCTGGCCAGATCGAACAGGTGCACGCGTTCGGTCTCGCCGAGCCGCATCGCGCGGGCGATCGCATCGAGTATCACAGGGGAGGCGTTGAGGCTGCGTCCCTGCTCGAGGCTTGTGTAGTACTCGACGCTGACGCCAGCGAGCCGCGCAAGCTCCTCTCGTCGCAACCCCCGCACACGCCTACGCACTCCCTGAGGGTGGATCCCGACCTCCTCGGGATTGATGCGGGCTCGGCATGCCCGGAGGAAATCTCCTAGCTTGACGAGGCGGTCCATATGTCCATTATGTGCTATATGTCATGTTTAGCGTGTATATTTCGGCCTAATTGTCGCTTGGTAGTACACCGGGAGGCTCCGGGCATCGCTGAGTGCGAACGTGGCCACGCGGTCGGCCTAGTGGCCCGTCACGCGACCTTGGCCGGGTAACTGGTCCAGCTTCGGTTGGGTGAGCTGGCGGCGAAGTTGGTCTTGGGGGCGGTTCGGGCGTTGCGCCAGCGCACGTAGCCGGCGATGGCGGCGTTCTGCTCGTCGTGGGTGCGGTGATCGGTGCCGTTGAGCGCGTAGTACCGCAGCGCGGCGAACTCCGACTCGATCCAGTTCAGCCAGGAGCCGTAGGTCGGCAGGAACACCAACTCCACATCGTTGCCAGCGGCCCAGGCCCTGACCTCGGGGTGTTTGTCCGGGTAGATGTTGAAAAGCGGATCGTCGAGCCCACCGCGGCAAACGCGGCCACCAGGGATACCCCCGCAGACACGAACGCCAACCTGAGCGTTCTCTCCCGACGAGCAAGGTCGATCACTGGCGCCACGTATTGCATCGAGCCGTGCCCTTCTCTTGTTCTCAACCACCCCGGTGTTTCTAGAGGCTTCGGGGTGTGTCTCTCCCCCAACGGACCGATGCCGGTCAGATCTGAGGTCCTTAGAGTGCGGCGCACAGGTTCACCCGTGCTCCGCTTCCGCATTAGTGTCACCAGACTTCGGCGTCTCACCACCCTGATCGCGTTGCGCGCACGGGCGTCGAGGAACAAGCGCGATAACGAGCCGCTCTCGTTTGCGGCCTATACGAGCTCTGGCCCGACCCATCCAAGCCGGCCAACGCCCCCGATCGGTGGCTTTGATCCGCCACGATCATCACCTGAGATCGCCGCCACAACGCACCATCATGAACCCGGGACCAAATCGGTTCTGTGCGGTGTTGTCTCCAGCGGCGCCGCAGCCAGCGGTGCCGAAGGAGGAGAAATCGTGTCGCACGACTACAGCAAGACCCCGGAGGCGCTGAGCCGCCTCACCGACAGCCAGTTCCGCGTCACTCAGGAGGACGGGACGGAGCCGGCGTTCCGCAACGAGTACTGGAACAACCACGATGCCGGCATCTACGTGGACGTGGTCTCCGGCCAGCCCCTGTTCTCGTCGACCGACAAGTACGACAGCGGCACCGGATGGCCCAGCTTCACCAGGCCGATTGTGGCCGACGCCGTACGCACTGAGATCGACCGGAAGCTCCGGATGACCCGCACGGAGGTGCGGTCCACCGGGGCCGACAGTCACCTCGGGCACGTGTTCGGCGATGGTCCCGCCGATGCCGGCGGCCAGCGGTACTGCATGAACTCGGCCGCGCTGCGCTTCGTCCCGCTCTCCGAGCTCGAGGCACAGGGCTACGCCGAGTACCGCTCCCTGTTCGAGACAACCGACACCACCAGCACCGAGGAGCACACATCATGACCAGCGGGATCCACGACACCGGACAGATCACCCGCACCCCGGGCACCGAAACTGCCGTCCTGGCCGGCGGGTGCTTCTGGGGCATGGAGGACCTCATCCGCCGGCAGCCCGGCGTGCTGGACACGCGGGTCGGATACACCGGCGGCGAGAACGATCACGCCACGTACCGCAACCACCCCGGCCACGCCGAGGCCGTCGAGGTCGTCTTCGACCCGACACAGACGACCTACCGTGACATCCTGGCGTTCTTCTTCCAGATCCACGACCCGTCGACGTTGAACCGTCAGGGCAACGACCGCGGCACGAGCTACCGCTCGGCGATCTTTCCCTTGACACCCGAGCAGCAGCAAGTCGCACGGGACACGATCGCGGACGTCGATGCATCGGGGCTGTGGCCGGGTAAGGCAGTGACGACGATCGAGCCGGCCGGACCGTTCTGGGAGGCCGAGCCCGAGCACCAGGACTACCTCATCACGTACCCGAACGGCTACACGTGCCACTTCCCGCGCCCAGACTGGGTGCTGCCCAGGCGCGCTGCGACCTCTAGCTGACCGCGCTACACCGAGGGCGCGCTCACCGCTGAAGCGGCGAGCGCGCCCTCACCCCGTTCCGCCACCAATGCCAGGCGGCGTCCGCCCCCAACGGCGTCCTATCCCAGGCCGGGCACCGCGGCCCCCACCGGAAAGACCGCATCGCGCACGCTGGCGCCGCGTCGTTGGGCCCAGTGCTCCAGCGCCATGCGCACCGCGCCGTAGCCGTGTCGGCTCATCACCAGCTCGTCACCCGGCGCAAGGTCGATCGAACCAAGCACTGCCGACACACCCTCTGAGACGTTACGGACCCAGCCCACCTCACTGGGCGCGACGCCGAGACAGTCAGCTGCCTGAGTCCGGCGGGAAGTAGGCATTCCCCTCGATCCTGACTACAGCCTCGTTCGCGGCCTCGGCCACAACTGTCTCCCCAACCACTGCCTTCATTCCGTTTCCCCTCATCGATCCTTTGGCTGGCCAAATTCGCCCTCGTGACTGGCGCGTCCCGGTGCGTGACCTGCTGCTGGGCTTCTTCTCGACGGCATCCGGCTCGGCGACGATCGCCTCCGACTGCCGGCCCGCGCCGAGGTCGTAGTGGATCAGAACACGGGGGTTGGTGACGGGAGCGGTCGCCGCCGCGGCGGGGCCGACCGCAGAATTCGTGGCCGCGACGGCGACGGCCGCCGCGAGCAGGACTTTTACTGAGAGCTGCTTACGCACGCCAATCCTCAATTGGTGGAAATGAACATCGATGACGGGTTCTCGGGTACGCCTCGATCGGCGCGGACGAGCATGGTGGTGAACGGGGTGATCGCATCGGCGTTCCGCTCGTGTGGTGTCGTCGCGAGCGGGAATCGGTCAGCCTTTGGCCGCCCGGGCGGAGTTCCACAGGACGCCGACGTTCACACGGCCGGGATGACGGGCGAGCATCGTTTCGTACAGCTCGACCGCTGTATCCGTCGTGTCCACCGCCACGTCGAAATCACGGATGTAACGACGGGTCTCATCGATGGTGTGCGGCCCGTCGCCGGCGCTCGCGCGCTTGTGTCCTGCGATCACCGTCTCCGGGCGGAGCGACTCGACCGTGTCCAAGGCGGCCATCCAGGCCCGCCGGCCGTCGCGTCCGGACTCCACCAGGTACAGGTGAACGTCGTTGTAGACGGCGTCGCCTGCGACCACGAGACCGAGGGACGGCACGTGCAGTGCGGTCGTGTCGTCGGTGTCCGAGTGACCAAGCTCCACGGCGACGAGGTCGTGACCCTCCAGTTCGAAGGAGTCCCCGTCGAGCGGCTCCGCCACGATCAGTCGTTCCGGCAACCGGCCGGGGAAGCGGGGACGCCAGAAGCCGTCCAGCACCTCGGGGCTCAACTGCCCGCGCATCCGGCCGACCACCCCGGCGGTCGCCATGAATCGCGCTTCCGGGAACCGTTCGAGCACGACAGAGGCCCCGAAGAAGTGATCGCCGTGGCCGTGAGTGACGAAGACCGTGGTCAGCTTCCTGCCGGCAGAGGTGATCCAGTGAACCAGGTGGCGCGCCTCGTCCACGGTCAGCAGCGGATCCACCAGCACCGCGTCGCGTTCGCCGTAGATCAGGGTGGACGTGGTGGGCGACCACAGGCGCTCGGCGGCGCCGGGCGCAAGATCGTCGGAGACGACCGGCTTGGGTGGTGATACGTACGTCGCGAAATCCAAGGACGCCAACATCGCTCCAGAGTGCGCAGTTCAGTGTTCATCGGTGGTCATGACCGGCCACGATCGGCGATGGCCCGCAATCGTGGCCGATGAGCCGCGATAAGCAGCAGACCACGCCAGTACGCGGCCCTTCGATCGCTCAAACGGGTGATTTGATTTGAAACCGGATGGCTGAGGCGGCGCCGGATGGCGGTTAGCCTGTGTCGTTGCTGGCCGGGGGGGATCACGATGGCGGAAATCACCTCCGTCGGGGCGCTGCTGCGCGCGCACCGGCGGGCGATGAACATGACCATGGAAGAACTGGCGGAAGCCTCCGGGGTCAGCGTCCGCGCGATCAGCGACATGGAACTCGGGCATCGCTCCCCCGCTTCGATGGCCTCGTGGTAACCCCCGAGCCGGACGAGCACATGAGTCATGTGCGTGCAGAGGCCCATCTCGTACCCGACCGCCGCGGCGCCGGACATGGCGGCCAACTGGGCCTCGTCGTACTTGTTCACCAGGCGCGTGTTGCGCGCTCCAAGCTCTCGTGCGCGATCGTCGTCGCCGATGGCGATGTTGGCGACGGCAAGGGGCGGCAGCAGGGCGAATTCGACGGTCGAATCGGGGTGATCCTGCAGCAGGCGGAGGGCACGGTCCCCTGATTCGATGGCCTCGTGATACCGGCCGAGCCGGACGAGCGCACGGGTCATCTGCGCGCACAGCCCCATCTCGTAGTAGCCCATGCCCTCGGCGCGGGCGATGAGAAGACCACGGGAGCCCACGTCGGCGGCGCGCGTGTAACGCCGGGTGTCGAGGAGTAGCAGGCACTGGTCGCCGAGTGCCGCGGAAAGCAGGTACGGCTTGCCCGAGCGCTCGGCCGCGGACACCGCCTCGTCGGTGTACTGATCCGCCCGGTCCAGTTCTCCGGCCGACTGGGCCATGTAGGCCATGTAGGCCATGTTGCGCAGGGTGTTGGCCTCGCCCTCCACGTCGCCACCGGCCCGGAAGATATCCATGGCACGCTGGAAGTGGGACTCCGCGGCGACGAGATCCCCCAGCCGTGTGTACGCGTCCGCGACGTACCGCTCGAGTTCGGCGACTAGGAGCGGATCCGTGGCGCGGGTGGCCGCGCGGACAGCCGACTGTGCGCCGGATAGGAGTCCTGCCTGCCTGTTGTGGGTGAACCGCGCCGGCGCCCAATCCAGGGCGGTCGTCGCCGCCTGGCGGTCCAGGTGACGGCTCTCCGCCTCGCGGATGACGGCGGCCAGCATCGTTCGCTCACGCAGATGCCATCGACCGGCGGCGGGAAGCCCGTTGACGGCGTCCAGGAGGATGTCCGTTCCCGAAGGATCCGCGGTGTCGATCGGCGACTGCCCGTACGTGAGGTAGGGATTGCGTACGGAGTACATGTAGTGCTCGACCAGGCGCTGCAGCGCCAAGGTCTGTTCGCCGGACTGCTCGAGCGCTTCGGCGGCGAAGGCGCGCAACAGGTCGTGCATGCCGTACCGGTCGTGCCCGTGTTCGGTGACGAGATGCGCGCGGACGAGGTCGGCCAGGAGCGCACGGACACGCCGCAGCGGCAGCGCCGCCAGGCGGTCAGAGTGATGTGCGGAGCCGGGTGCAGGGACAGCAGCCGTAACAGCCGGGCCGAGTCGGGCGCCAACGTCCGGTACGACCAGTTGAACACCGCCCGGGCGTCCACCGACAGGTCGGTGTCGCTGAACGCGTCCAGCGTCCCGTGGGCCTCGCGAAGCTCGGCGGCGAGCGCGACCAGGGACGTACCGCGTGCGACCGCCGCGCGGGCGGCGACTATCGCCAGCGCCAACGGCAGCCCTCCACACAGGGCGATGATCTCGGCGACCGCGTCCGGTTCGGCGGCCACCCGCTCGTCACCCAGCCGGCGTGCCAGGGCCTCTCTGGCTTCCGCCTGCGGCCAGACGTCCAGTGTCAGAAGGCGCGCGCCCTCCAAGGCCACCAGACTGTGCAACTGGTGGCGGCTGGTAATGATCACCAGGCAGCCCGGCGTACCGGGTAGCAAGGGGCGCACCTGGTCGCTGTCGCGGGCGTTGTCCAGCACCACCAGCACTCTGCGTCCGGCCAGCCGGCTCCGGAACTGCGCCGCCACGGCCTCGACGCTCTGCGGCATGTCGCGCGCGGCGACGCCCAGGGCCTCCAGGAAGCCGCTCAGCGCCTCTAACCGGCTCCATCGCGCTTCTTCGCTGGTCGTAGCCGCGTAGGTTCACATATAGCTGCCCGTCGGGGAACCGGTCCGCCACGCGGTGCGCCCAATGCACCGCGAGCGTCGTCTTGCCGACTCCTGCCATCCCGCGGATGGCGCCGATCACCACCGTCGTCGGGCTCGCGTCCTGGCGGTCCAGGAATCCGAGTACCTGGGTCAGCTCGTCATGCCGGCCGGCGAACGCGGCGAGGTCCGCCGGCAGCTGTGCGGGCACCGGGCCGACGCGGCCGGTTCGTGCGGCGCCCACCAGTTCGGCCTCATCGGCTTCCGCCAGGCCCAGCCCGGCCAACAGCGCGGCCACCGTCCGCCGCCGGGGCATCCGGCTGTAGCCCAGTTCCATGTCGCTTATCGCCCGCACACTGACCCCCGAGGCCGCCGCGAGCTCCTCCATCGTCATCCGCGCGCGTGTTCGCAGATCGCGCAGCAGGGTTCCGAAGGTTCTGATCTCGCCGCCACCTCATCATCCACGCCGGAAAGAAGTCGCCCTCACCGGCCGCTTCGGGTGGGCAGGCACGGGCCCGGCGACACCCAAGCTGGGCAAAAGCATTCAACTTTACCTCTGCCTCAGAGGCATCCGACAGGACGCCCGACACCATGAGGGAGAAGGCACGCCATCAGCCTGACACCCAGACGAACGGGACTTTCACCGCCACGGGCCAGAATCCGGCGCCTGATTGGCTGCACGCCTTTACAACGTAGATCCGTCACGCATTTGAACTCGGCTGCGGCCATCAGGCCAGGAATCGGCGAACACGGTGACACCCAGGAGAGAGATCTGTCACCCGACGACAGCCCCTGAGACGTCGAGCTTGGGTGACACCTGGGTGACACAAGCGAAAAGCCGCAGTATCCGATCATGGATACTGCGGCTCCGACCTGCCGAAACAGAGTCGGGACGACAGGATTTGAACCTGCGACCCCTTGACCCCCAGTCAAGTGCGCTACCAAGCTGCGCTACGTCCCGCTTGCCCGTTCGGGCTTCACCAACCTTAGCGCAGTTTGAGGGCACGTGCGTACAGGCTTATCCCGCCGCACCTAGGCTGTGGATCATGGGAAGGAAACCTCGCATCGATCAAGACGAGCTCCGCCGCCTGACCGCGGAGGGCTGGTCGAACGCCCGACTCGCGGCGCACTTCGGGGTGACGGATTCCGGCATCCTGCAGGCGAAGCGGGCCGCGGGGCTGTCCAAGCCCATGACCGACCACAGCCGGGCGGTGCCCTGGAAGCTGAGCCGCGAGCACAGCCAGAGCGGACCTGCCACCAACCTTCGCAACCTGTCCGCCGTCACCCAGGGCCGGGCGATCCCCAAAGAGAAGCTGAACACCGCCCTCCGCTGGGCCACCCGCCTGGTCGACAACGATCTCGACATCACCTACGACCCCGAGCGGGGCTTCCAGGAGGTCCCCGTCCACGGGTCCTCGCACATCGCCACGGTCCTCGCGGAGGCACGGCAGGCCATCCAACCTGCCGCGGAGGGCCTCCCCAACGAAAACCGGGACAACCCCGCCGAATAGGCCCGACCCTACCGCACAAGATCAACTCCGCTCCACAAGATCGGCCCCCGCGAAACGGCGAGAACGGCGACGTAACCTTTTCGCCGCCCGGCGCCACTACTGAGATGTGAACCCATCCGACGGCGAACTCGTCGCCCGCGCCGCGACCGGCGACGCCGAGGCGTTCCACGAGTTGGTCCGCCGCCACCGGCCGATGGCTCGCGGCCTCGCGGGGCACCTCACCCGCGGCCCGGACGCCGCCGAAGACCTCGTCCAGGAGGGCTTCCTCCAGGCGTGGACTTCACTCTCCCGCCTCAACGACGGCGACCGATTCGGCAGCTGGCTCCACGGGATCCTGCTCAACCTCAGCCGCCGGTGGAGCCTGCCGCGCGAATCCCCGTTCGACCCGTACGCCGACGGCGACGCGGTCGATCCGTTCGAGGCGATCGAGGCCCGCTGGCTGGTCCGCGACGCGGTCCGCGATCTTCCTCCGGGGAGCCGCGAGGCCGTGCTGCTCTTCTACTACGACGATCTCAGCGTGGAGCAGGTGGCCTGGGCCCTCGACCTGTCGCCCTCGGCCGTCAAGCTGCGCCTGCATCGAGGCCGTCATCGGCTCAGAGAACGGCTGGCCGGCGAATTCCCCCACTCTCCGAGGAGGACGTCCATGATTCCCGTCCGCATCGCCATGATCGTCCCTGCCGCCCCACGCCTGCTGCTCATGCTCCACGACCAGCCGGGCGGACGCGTCCTGCCGCTCTGGCTGGAGGCCCCGGAGATGCTCGGCAGGTCCACCCGGCTGGCGGGCCGCATCCTCACCAGCACGGGCGCGGCCCTCGAGGCGGTCGAGCTCACGTCCGGCGGCGAGGCCAGGCTGCGCCTGCGGACCCCGTCGGGCGACCAGGTCCTCGACGTACGGCCGGCGGAAGGGCTCGCACTCGCCCACCGCCAGAAATGTCCGATCCTCGTGCCCGACGACGGGCTCGTGCCGCTCACCGGGTCAACGACGGTCGAGCAGGCCGCGGAGGAGGCCGTCCGCCGTGCGGGAGTCCCTGGCGCCTCGGCCGCCCTCCGCCGCGAGGAGCGTGTCGAAGAGCCGCGCAACCTCGACTTCTCCGACGGCCTGCGCTTCTGGGACCTGCGGGGCGGCTTCCTCCACGACCCGAGCGGCGCCCACTGGCGGGACTACGCCTGCGGCGTACGCGACGGCGCGGCGTGGCTGGCGTCCACGGTCGACCGCCCGCTCGGCTTCGCGGATCTGCGCCAGGCCGTGGTCGCCGGGTCTCGCCAGGGCTCCCGCGTACGGCTGGCCGCCGAAATCCGCCATACAGGCCACACAAGCCAGACAGGCGACGCAGGCGACCCGAGCGACTCAGGCGGCGAGGCGGCGCTCTACCTGCGGGTCGTCGACCCCGACCGGTCACGCGGAGCCGAGGACCATCAGCACATGGCCGTCACCGCGCCCGGCGAGGACTGGCGCCCGCTCGTCGTGGAAGCCCGAATACCCGGCGACGCCGTTTTCCTCCTGTTCGGAGTGACCCTCTCCGGGCCCGGCACCATCGAAATGCGCCGGGTCAGCCTCACGACGGGTTAAACGCCATCGCGCTTGATGGGGGTCGTCGACTCTTCCTGGACATATACGTGTCGCTCGCTCGGCCGCACCGTCGGCGCGACCTCGGTCTCGCGCACCGTCTCCTGCACGACATGCGGCTGGGCCGGCGGGTCCACGGTGTACATCACGTCGGGCTCGATGGTCTCGACGGTGTCCTCCGCGTGGGGACGGCGCGTGTAGAGGCCGGTGAGTAGAGCGCCGACTGCGCCGACGGCCATGAGGATCCAGCCGATCATCTGCAGGTCGATTCCGGGGACATCCCATTTCACGGCGAAGGCGAGCACCGCGCCGATCGCGAGGAAAGCGAGACTGGCTCCGAAGCCCATGATTACCTCCTCAGACGGTAATCGGTGCCTCTACCCCTCAGATCCCGCATTACGCAATGCGTGAAGGGGGCTTTCCCGGGCAGTGCGAACAAACAACGCACAATCACCCTGGAGGCAGATATGTCCGCCATTGCATGGGTGGCCGTCGTCGTAGTCGCGGTGGTCGTGATCCTGGTGGTCGGCTACCTCGTTTCCGGCCAGAACCGCCGCCGGCAACTGCGGAGCCGATTCGGACCGGAATATGACAGGACCGTCGAGGAGAGCGACAGCCGCAAGGAGGCCGAGCAGGACCTGATCGCCCGCGAGGAGCGCCACGCCACGCTGGACCTCAGACCGCTCGCCCCTGAGGCCCGGCAGTCCTATGACAAGAAGTGGACGGAGGTCCAGGAGCGCTTCGTCGACGCGCCTGGCTTCGCCGTCACCGAGGCGGACGCCCTGGTCACCTCTGTCATGGCCGACCGCGGATATCCGACCGACGATTTCGAGCAACGGGTGAGCGACCTGTCGGTCGACTACGCGTCGACGCTCGACCACTACCGCGCGGCGCACGACATCAGCAGCCGCGCCGCCCGGCAGGACGCCTCCACCGAGGAGCTCCGCCAGGCGATGGTCCACTACCGCGCGCTCTTCCAGGAGCTGCTCGCGGACTCCGCCGACTTCCCTTCGAACGGCCGTCACGCCGCGCGCTCCAACGCCGAGGAGGCAGACCTGTGATGCAGAGCAACCCTTACGAAGGCCGGTACGGCACGCCGGAACGGCCGGTTCGCGAGCCCTCCGACTCCCTTGAGGAGGAGGCCCGGACGCAGCAGGCGCAGGCGGACGAACGGCGTGACGAGCACGACGGCCCCGGCCCCGTGTACTCCGCGGAAGGTGCCGGCGACACGGCGGCGGACGAGACGCGGCGCGTCCACGTGCTCGGCACAGGCACAGGCACAGGCACAAGCACAGGCTCCGGCTCCGGCTCCGGCTCCGGCGACACTCCCCCGGACTTCGGCAATCCCCGCCGCACCGTGCACGGCGACGCCGTACAGGACACCCGCCGTACAGAAACCAGCCGCATGGAAACCACCAGCACAGACACCGACGGAAAAGACACCACGGACACAGTCGAGAACGACCCGCTGGACCGGCACGGCTCAGAGAACGCGGACTCCCGGGAGACCTCGGAAACCTCGGACGCCCGCGACGACATCCTGGCGCCCGACCTCGTCCGGACCGGCGACCCGGGCACCCCGCCCGTGGCCGGTGACCCCGACGTCCTCGTGGCGGGTCCCGCCGCGAGGGAACGCGCCACCGTCGACGACCCCGAGCCGGTGGACGACGTCGACTTCGAGCGCAGCTGGCACGAGATCAAGGCCGGCTTCGTCGACGACCCCCGCGGCTCGGTGGAGCAGGCCGACGGGCTCGTCGAGGCGGCCGTGGCCGTGTACGCCAGCCGCCGCCAGGCGTTGCTCGACCAGTGGAAGAACAGCGATCAGGCCGACACGGAGGCGCTGCGTCTGGCCCTGCGCGAATATCACACCCTCCTCGCCCAACTGACCGGAAAGTGAGACAACCATGCTCGCCATCGCAGCCGCGATCGTCTTCGGCATCGCCTTCCTGCTCGACCTTCTCAACGCCAGCATCGGCATCGGCCTCACCGCGCTGATCGCCCTGGGACTGTGCCTGCTGGCGCTGCACCAGGCCGGCATCGGAACGGCCAGCGTGAGCTCCTACCGCGGCAACTGGCGCCGCGCCCGCCGCTGAGGCCCCGCCTGTGAGCCCGCGAGCCTGAGCGCTCACGACGTCCGGCGAGCGCCGCCCGAGGACGCCCCCCGAGGACACCGCCGAAAGACGCCCCCTGAGGACGCCTCCTGAGAACGACGTGCCGCGTGACCCGGAGCCCGGGCTCACGCGGCACATTCACGTTCGGAGAAGGCGCGCCTTCAGGTCCTGGCCGCGAACTTGAACTCCTCACGAGGCCGCTGGAGCGCGCCGAGCGAGATGATCTCTCGGGGGAAGAGCAGCCCGAGGGTCCAGTCCATCAGGATGCGCGACTTCTTGTTGAAGGTCGGCATTCTCATCAGGTGGTACGTCCGGTGCATGAACCACGCGGGGAATCCGCGCATCTGCCGGCCGTAGACCTGCGCCACGCCCTGGTAGAGCCCGAGGCTCGCCACCGAGCCCGCGTTCCTGTGCCGGTACGGCGTGCAGGTCTGGCCTCTCATGGTCGCCAGCAGGTTGTCGGCCAGCCGGCGCCCCTGCCGTACGGCGTGCTGGGCGTTGGGCGGGCAGAGCATGCCCGGCCTGGTGAGGTCGGGCACCGCGGCGGCGTCACCTGCGGTGAAGGCGAAGTCGGTGCCCTTGATCCGCAGGTAGGCGGTGGCCTTGATCCGGCCCTTCTCGTCGAGGGGCAGGTCTCCGGCGGCGACGACGGGATTGGGCTTGACCCCGGCCGTCCAGACGAGGGTCTCCGCGTCGAACTCCTGACCGTCGTCGAGCACGATGTGACCGTGCTCCGCGGACCTGAGCAGCGTCCGCGTCCGGACCTCGATGCCGCGCTTGCGCAGTTCCTGCACCGTCCACCGGGCCATGTCCTCGCCGACCTCGGGCAGGATGCGGTCGGTGGCCTCGACGAGGACCCAGCGCATGTCACCCCTGCTGATCCCCTCGAAGTACCGGCAGGCGTCCGCGGCCATGTCCTCCAGCTCGCCGAGCGCCTCCACCCCGGCGTAGCCGCCGCCGACGAAGACGAAGGTCAGCGCGCGCCGCCGTACCCGCTCGTCCGGCGTCGACGCCGCGAGGTCGAGCTTGCCGAGGACGTGGTTGCGCAGGTGGATGGCCTCTTCGACGGTCTTGAAGCCGATGCCGTGGTCGCTGAGCCCGGGAATGGGCAGCAGCCGGGAGATCGAGCCGGGGGCGACGACCACGTAGTCGTATCCGATCGTGACGGCCGGGCCCTCGTGCGGCTGGAACCGCGCCGTGCGGTCGGCCAGGCTGACCGACTCGACGCTCCCGCTGAGGATCTCGCATGAGCGCAGGACCCGCCTGAGCGGGACGACGACGTGCCGCGGCTCGATGTTCCCCGCGGCGGCCTCGGGCAGGAAGGGCTGGTAGGTCATGTAGGAGTCGAAGTCCGTCACCGTGACGCGGGCCTCGCCGCGCCTGAGCCTGCGCTGAAGGCGCAGCGCCGTGTACATGCCGACGTATCCGCCACCGACGATCAGAATCCGCGGGACAGCCATGTCGGTCCCCTACCCGCTACGCACCCGCTAGACCAGGAAACGCATCGAAACGGTCGTCCCGTTTACCCCAGTACGGACAACAATTTCATGGCTCAGCATCCGGGCGACCCAGAGCCCCATCCCGCTGGTGGCGTTCTCCGGGGGCGGAGTGAGACCGGGCCGGTCCTCCGGATGCCAGAGACGGCCGTCGTCGTGGACGTCGACCATGAGGGACGCGCCGTCCGTCCACACCCGCAGCCGTGCCTTGGACGAGCCGTGGGTCACCGCGTTGGTGGCCACCTCGTTGAGGGCCACGAGGAAGTCGCCCACCGCGTCCGCGCTCATTCCGCGGTCCTGCGCCTGGGCAGCGGCGAACTCCCGGACGTCGGGCAGGTCGGCCAATGAGAACGTGAGCTCTTTGGCCGTCTCCGCGACGGACGGAGGAACGCCGTCTTCGTTCACCCGGTACCGCCTCCCACCGGACCTGACTCAGCCGTACGACCTGGTGAGCCGTGGCATACGGACGAAGATACCCCGGGATCTCGCCGGGTCGGCGGCGATATCCCGGGTCCGCCCGTTCCTCGCGGGGCCACGGTCAGCCCGCGACCAGCTCGGAACGCAGCTGGTCGAGCGTCTTGCGGAGGATCCGCGAGACGTGCATCTGGGATATGTCGAACTCCGCGGCGATCTCGGCCTGGGTCATGTTGCCGTAGAAGCGCAGCAGGAGGATGTTCTTGTCACGCTCGGGGAGGTGGTCGATGAGCGGCATGACGGCCTCCCTGTCCACGAACGCGGACAGGGCGTCGTCCTGCTCGGGGATGACGTCGCCCAGCGGGGCGGAGTCGCCGTCCGCGCCGATCGGCGCGTCGAGGGAGAGGGTGCTGTAGGCCGCCGACGCGTCCATGGTCAGCAGCATGTCCTCTTCGGAGATGCCCATCTTCTCGGCGAGCTCGGCGACCGTGGGGAACCGGCCGAGCTGCTGGGTCATGTCGGCGACGTGCCGGTTCAGCTCGGATCGCCGCTCCTGGTAGAGGCGGGGGACCCGGACGGCCCAGGTGCGGTCGCGGAAGTGCCGCTTGACCTCTCCGGTCATGGTCACCATGGCGTAGCCCCTGAAGCTGTGCCCGAGGTCGGGGTCGAAGCCGTTGATCGCCTTCATGAGCCCCACGTAGGCGGCCTGGAGGAGGTCTTCCAGCGGCTCGCCCCGGTTCAGGTACCTCCGGGCGATGTCCCTCGCCATCGGGCGGTGCATCTCGACGATGATCTCTCGGAGGCGCTCCCGCCGCTGCTCGGACACGTCGTCCCGAGCCAGTTCGACCAGGAGCTCCTCAGCGGTCGATTCGCTGATGGTCGCTACTCGGATATTGGCAGCCATCTGCGTATATCCCCTCGTATGTCCTGCGAGGGCTACGCCGGCGCGGAAGTCACCCGTGCAGAAGGCGCGCCTCGCTACAGTTTCGAGACGAGGCCCTCTGCTGGACCTTCTGACGCAGTATATTGCCCGAATTTCGGGAGTATCACCACCCCTCCGGCACCAGTAATGTTGCGCTCGAGGAGGTGCGACGTGTCCAACAACGGTCTGTTGTCCTTGCGATCCACCATGGCCGGCACGATCGTGGTGGTCCACGTCGACGGCATTCTCGACGCCACGACCCGCGACCAGTTCGCCGACCGCCTGGACACCGAGGCCGAGGACCACGGCCCAGACCTGATCCTCGACCTGGGCGGCGTCACCTTCATGGACTCCCGGGCGCTCGGCCTCATCGTCCACCACTGGCAGCGGTCGACGGCGGCGGGCGGCAACTTCGCCCTCGTGGCGGTGCAGTACCCGACCTCCAAGGTCATGTGGGTGACGGGGCTGTCCCAGCGGCTGCCGCTCTTCGACACCCTCGACGAGGCCCTCGCGGCCTTCGCCGCCGAGCCCAGCTCCTGATCCCAGGGCCGTGCCGGCTCGGTGCGGCCCGATCCCGGCGGCGGCCATTACGGAGTGGCTCCCCCGTGCTTTTGCTGGTGTTCGGTGACCAGCAGCCTCGCCAGGTCGGCGACCTTGACCTGATGGTGCTGGGACACCCGCCTGAGCTCGTCGAACGCCGCCTCGGCCGAGCAGCCGCTCTTCGACATGATGATGCCCTTCGCCTGGTCGATGACCGAGCGTCCCGCGAGGGCCTCCTGCATCTGGGCGGCTCCCGTGAGGACGTCGTCGAACTCCCAGACGTTGGCGAGCGCCACCGTCACCTGCTCCTTGAGCAGGGACATCAGCGCCTCGCCGTCGCCGTGTGCTCCGGTCCGCACGCCGTACAGGCCGATGATCACGACGGCGTTCTCGACCTCGATCGGCAGGATCAGCACCGACCGGATGCCGTGCCGTACGGCCGTCGCCGCGTAACGGGGCCAGCGGGGATCGCGCATGACGTCCGTGACGACGACCGGCCGTCCCGAGGTCAGGGCCTCCCTCGACGGGCCCTCCCGCAGGTCGTTCTCCCTGTCGGTCAACGTGATCAGCTCGCTGTGGGAGGCGGCGAGCAGGACCCGCCCCTCCATCCACAGCTCGGCCGTTCCGCCGGCGCAGCCGGGCACCCCACGGGCGATGGCCTCGGTGATTCCGCGAAGGACGCTCTCCGCCGACGCGCCCTCTGTCACCCGGCCGAGAGCGGCGAGATCACGGGCGAGGATGGACGATGTCTCCATGGTAGAAAGACCATTCCCATAGTTCCGGTGTTAATCCAGGCTGCATCGATTAGATCGGCTGTCTGGCGTAGCGTCTAATCTCTAGAGAGGGGGCTGCGTTGGCCGACATCGCCGAGCTCGAGCGCTCGCTCAGCGGGCTCGCCGACCGCATCGCCGCGCTCCGGGACGACCCCGGGTCCGGCGCGGCGCTGCGCGAGCTGGAGAACGCCGAGGAGCTGCTCAGGGACGCACTGGGCGAGCTGGCCAGGAGCCGCAGGCGCAAGGACGGCGGCAACCAGCGCGAGCAGAAGCTGCTGCGGCAGATCTTCCGGGCACTTCCCGTGCCGGTGATCATCATGGACACCGGCGCCACGGTGCGCCGCATCAACAACGAGACCACCCGCCTGCTCGGCAGCCCCGCCGGATACCTCATCGGCCGGGCCTTCCCGCTGCTCATCGACGTCGCCGGCCGCGCCGCCTTCCGCTCTCATCTGACCGCCGTCCTGCGCGGCGAGGAGAGCGCCGCCTTCCAGACCCGCCTGGCACACCAGGGCCGGACGCACACGGTCAGGCTGGTCCTCAGCGCGCTCCACCTGCCCGGCGAGCCGCAGGAGATGATCGCCGCGGTCGTCCTGCCCACCGAGGTCCAGCTGCCCGAGGTCCCGGATTCGACCGGCGAACCGAGTGACCCGGTGATCATGGCCGCCGCCCGCCGCCACGAGCTGCTGTCCCACCTGACCCGGCTGCTGCTCGACGAGGAGAGCCTGCGCGAGCCGGTCGCCCTCATCCGGGCCGCCCGCCTGTTCGCGGCCGAGACGGCCGACTGGGTGATCGCCGACGTGATCAGGGACGGCCGGCTGCACCGGGCCGTCGTCGTCGGCCCCGCCGACCAGCCGCTCGGCCGGCTCCAGCGGGATCTCGAGGGGATGGATCCGGCCGCCGCGCCGATCGTCGCCCAGGTCCTGACCACCCAGAGCGGGATCGTGAACGAGATGCTGGCCGACGACGCGCTGCTCGGCGACGGCGTGCTGGAGGCGATGGAGGCCGGCTCGCTGCTGAGCGTGCCGATCACGACCGAGGATCAGGTCGGCGGCGTGCTCACGCTCGTGCGGCTGCGCGACCGGCCCCCGTTCGGCCTGGCCGACCTCGGGCTGCTGGAGGAGATCGGCCTCCACCTCGGCCTCGCCATGCGGGCCCAGCGGAGCTTCCAGCGCAGGTCGCTCGCGGCCGACACGCTGCAGACGGGCGTCCTCCCCCGGAACCTGCCGGACCTGCCCGGTTTCGAGACGGCCGCCGTCTACCACCCGGGGTCGGGCATGCGCGCGATCGGCGGCGAGTTCTACGACGTGTTCCCCGTCAAGAACGGCTGGGGCTTCGTCATCGGCAGCGCGGCCGGCAAGGGCGAGGAGGCCGCCGCCGTCACCGCGATGGTCCGCAACGGCATGCGCGTGCTCAGCGTGTGGGAGGACGATCCCGGCCAGGCCCTGCGCAAGGTCAACGACGCGCTCGTCCAGCAGAACACCGGCCTGTTCGTCATGGCCGCCGCCGGGTTCGTGCGCGGCCGCAAGGTACGGCTGGCCTCGGCCGGCCATCACCCCGCGGCCCTCCTCCAGACCGACGGCCAGGTCAGGTTCTCCGAGGGCGGCGGGGTCCCGCTCGGCTTCGAGGAGGGCGCCGAGCCCGCCACGGAGCAGCTGACCCTGTCGGCCGGCGAGACCCTCGTGCTCTACTCGGACGGCCTGGTGGGCTCCCAGAGCGACGAGGGGGCCGTGTACGGGGAGGGGCGCCTCACCGAGGTCCTCGCCCGCTGCGTGGGCCAGCCGCCCGGCACGGTCGTCAAGGCCCTCGAGGAGGATCACCAGGCGTTCTGCGGAAGCCACGTCATCGACGAGATCACCGTGCTCGTGCTCAGGAAGTCACGGTGATCCACGGGACCGGCCGGGACTGAGGAGGTCCGACGTGCGCATGGGACCAGGCGAGCACCGGTCGGTGGCCTTCTCCGACGAGGCCGAACTCGAGCCCGTGCTGGCGCCGTTCGTCTCCGAAGGGCTCGCCGGCCGCGACAAGGTGCTGTACATCACCGATGTCACGCATCCCGCCGTGGCCGTGGGGCTGCTGCGCGGCTGGGGGATCGACCCCGACGCGCACGCCGGGCGGCTGGAGGTGCGCGCGCTGGGCACGTCCGATCCCGACGTGATGGTCGCCGAGCTCACCGAGGCCGCGCACCGGGCCCGCGCCGAGGGATACCGCGCTCTGCGCTTCACCGGCGAGATGAGCTGGGCCGTACGCGAGGGAACGGAGACCCTCACGGCCTTCGAGACCCAGGTCCAGGCCGTGTTCGACTCGGGCCTCGCGATGGGGGTCTGCCAGTATGACCGGAGGGTGTTCCCGCCCGTCACCCTGTCGGAACTGCAGCGCCTGCACACGGGAACAGACGTGGACCTGGAGTTCGACGGCGCCCTGCTCCGCATCCGCCGCAGCGCCCGGCCGCCGGGGCTCGATTTGGACGGCGAGATCGACGCCAACGGGGTCGGCGAGCTGGCCAGGGCACTTTCGTCGGCCGTGCGTCGGGAGCGGGGGGACGTGCATGTGGACATGGGCCGGATCTCGTTCATCGACCTGTCCGGCCTGAGAGTCCTGGTGGACACGGCGACGGCGCTGGCCGAGGGCAGGTCCCTCGTGTTGAACCGCGTCCCGGAGCACGTCGTGCAGCTGATCCGCCTGATCGGCTGGGACAGGGCGCCGGGACTGCGCGTGCGAGGAGGGGGCGCCCGATGGAGCCCATGATTCATCAGGCGTGCCTGTACGGCTCGGACCGGGAGTTCCTCGACATGGCGGTGCCGTTCGTGCGGGACGGCCTGGCCGACGGCGAACCCGTCCTGGTGACCACGACGTCGGCCAACCTCGAACTTCTCGGCGAGGCGCTGGGCGGCGACGCCGCGCGGGTCGACCACGCGGAGACCGCCTACTACGGCCGCAGGACGGCCCAGCGCGCCACCGCGTTCACGCGGTACTGGCGGCGCAACAGCCGCCACCGGCGGGTGCGGATCCTCGCCGAGCCCGTGTGGCAGGGCAGATCGGCGCGCGACGTGCTGGCCTGGAAGCGGATGGAGTCCGGTCTCAACGTCCTGCTCGACGACACCGGGATCTGGATGATCTGCCCCTACGACACGCGGTCGGTCGGCGCGGGGATCGCCGAGGACGCGCTGCGCACCCACCCGTCGGTGTGCGCCGACGGCAGGACGGCACGGCCTTCCGGCGCCTACGCGGACCCCCTCGACTTCATCGGCCGGTGCGACGCGGCGCCGCTGCCCGCGCCGCCGCCGGACGCGACGAGCGCCCCCATCGACGAGATCAACGACGTGCGCCGGTTCGTGACGGAGGCGGCGCACCGCCGGGGTCTCACCGGAGAAGGTGCCTCGTTGTTGGCCGTCGCGGCGCACGAGGCCGCCCGCTATCTCGGCATGCCGCTGACGGCGGCCGTGTGGGCGGGCTTCGGGTCGCTGGTCTGCGATCTGCGGCGGCCGGGCAAGGCGATCTCCGACCCGCTCGCCGGATTCCGGCCGCCCGGTCCCGTCGAGCGGGCCGAGGACGGGCTCTGGCTGGCCAGGCAGGTCTGTGACCACGTGGACGTCCGGTCCGACGCCGCGGGCTGCACCATCAGGCTCCACGCATCGGGACCCCGGCTGCAGACGGGATGATTTTCTCTATTAGGCGTTTAGCTCGATACGGGCTATGGTAAACACGCTTACATAGATCGTGCCTAAGACGCAGGCACACCTTTTCAAGCGCCTTTCTGCCTTGAGGTGTGCCATGGATATCGCGATCGTCTCCGCTCACGAGCTCACTCTCGACACCCCCGCCATCGCCCGCGAGCTGGCACGCGGCCACCGGGTCACGGTCTACACGCGGTCCAGGGCCAAGGGCGCCGGGGTGGAGCACGTTCCGGCCGGGCCCGACGTGGAGCTCTCCGAAAGCGATCTGCTCCCGTACATCTCCGACTTCAGTGACGGGTTGCGGCGGCGGTGGAGCAAGAGCCGCCCCGACATCATCCACGCCCACTCCTGGTCCAGCGGGCTCGCCGCCATCGCGGGCTCCGAGGGGCTCGGTGTTCCGGTGACCCAGACGTTCCACGACCCCGGCGGCAGCGGGACCCCCGCGACCGTGCGCCGGCTCGAGTGCGCGATCGGCCGGCGCGCCCGCGCCGTCATCGCCGCGTGCGCTGACGAGGAGTCGGAGCTCATCCGGATGGGCGTCCCCCGGCGCAACATCTCCGTCGTGCCCCACGGGGTCGACACGCAGCGCTTCCGCCGCCAGGGGCCGGCGTTCCCGCGCGGGAACAAGCCGCGCCTGCTCCACGTCGGGCACGCCGGGGCGGACAGCGCGGTCCACGCGCTGACCTCCGTCCCGGAGGCCGAGCTCGTGATCGCGGGGGGCGACGACCTCAGCGTCGAGCGGCTGCGCGTTCTCGCCCGCGAGTCCGGCGTGGCCGACCGGGTTGAGCTGCTGGGCATGGTGCCGCACACCGCGATGCCGAAGCTCATGCGCAGCGCCGACCTGATCCTGTCGCTGCCGTCCACCGTGCCCACGGGAACGGCGGCCCTCGAGGCCATGGCCTGCGGGATTCCGGTGATCGCCTCCGCCGCCGGCGCCCACCTCGACTCGGTCGTCGACGGCGTGACCGGCTTCCTGATCCGCCCGGACCACCCGGCCGAGGTGGCGGGCCGGATCCGCCAGCTGCTGGGCGACCCGACCCTGCGGACCGCGATCGGCTACGCGGCCTCCGACCGGGCGCGCTCGCGGTACTCGGTCGAGCGCATCAGCATGGAGCTGCTGCGGGTCTACGAACGGACCTGCGCCTAACCGCCCGCCCGGAGACCTGTTCGAGTGAGGGAGGCGTCGTGACCGGCGACCCGGCGGACCGTCAGCCGCCTGAGCCCCGGGATCGGCCGCGCGGCCGGACGGCCGATCCGGCGCGGGACCGTTTCCTGCGCTGGGCCAGAACCCTGTTGTCGCACCACCACGGTGAACACGGCGTGCACCAGGACGCCGATCTCGCGCGCACGGTCTACCAGACCTCGACGATGAGCGCGCTGCTCGACGGCGTCTACGACGGCGACGTCACGATCGCCGACCTGCTGACCCACGGCGACTTCGGGCTGGGGACGTTCAACCACCTCGACGGCGAGATGGTCATCCTCGAAGGCGTCTGCTACCACCTGCGCGCGGACGGCACCGCCGGAGTCGCGGCTCCGGGTGACCGCACGCCGTTCGCCGTGGTCACCCGGTTCGTCCCGGACGTCACCGTGCGAGTCGGCGCGCCGGCCACGAGAGATGACCTCGTCGCGCTGATCGACAAGTCCATCACCAGCACGAACCTGATCCACGCCATCAAGATCAGCGGCGTCTTCGCCGGCGTTCGCACGCGTACGGTGATGGCGCAGACGCCACCTTATCCATCACTGACGGACGCCACCGCGCACGAGCCCGTGACCGAGTCCACCGGCGTCACTGGCACCCTGGCCGGCTTCCGCACGCCGGACTACGAGCAGGGGATCTCCGTGGCCGGCCATCACCTGCATTTCATCGACGACGAGCACTCCCACGGCGGCCATCTGCTCGACTGCGAGCTGGCGCACGGGGTGATCGAGGTCAGCAGCTCGGCCGACCTGCACCTGAGTCTCCCCACGACGGAGTCCTTCCTCGCCGCGAACCTCTCCCCCTCGGATGTGGCGGCCCAGATCCGCCGATCCGAGGGCGGCTGACCGCACCCGCCGCCCGAGGGCCTACAGGGCTCGGGGGCCGCCCACGAGAGCCGCCGCCTTGAGGGACAGGTGGAGGAGCAGGCGATCCTCGCCGTCGTCGAGAGCGAGCCCCGTGAGCCGCTCGGCCTTGTGGAGCCGGTAGTAGAGCGTCTGGCGGTGGACGCCGAGCCGCTCGGCCGTCTTCCCCGCGTGACCCGACCGGTCCAGGTACTCCTCCACCGTCGCGGCCAGCTGTCCCCCGGCCGCCGTCAGAGCCGCCGACTCGGCCGCCAGCTCGGCGAGCTCCCGGTGGGCGAGCCTGGCCAGCAGGCGGTAGACGCCCAGATCGGCCCAGGTCGCGACCGGTGAGTGCCGCTCCACGTGCTCGGCCACCCGCAGCGCGACGACCGCCTCCCGCCAGCTCTCCCACGCCTCCTCCGCGTCGTCCCGGACGCCTCCGGCTCCGGCGGCGGTGCCGTACATCTCCTGGAGCCTCCGCGCGACCTCGCCGGCCTGCGACGCGGGGGCGAGCACCGCGAGAAGCGCCTCTTCCGGAGCCGGCTCGGTGAGCACGCCACGCGGAAGGGTCCAGAGCGCGGCCGCCCGGTCGGGCGAGGTCCGTACGGCCATCGCCGCCACGGGGCCCTCCGTCTCCACCCCCGCGGCGGCCCGGGTGGCGGGGTCGGCGGAGAAGAAGTCCCTGAGCCTGGCGCGCCTGCCCCGGGCCTCGTGCGCGAGGAGCGCGGCGGCGCGGTCCACGAGCGGCGCGACCGAGGCCAGCCGCTCGTCGGTCAGGGCTCCCGAGTCGAGCAGCCACAGGTATCCGTAGTTCACCCCGCCGTGCCGCAGCGGCACGCAGACCCGGCCGAGCATGCCGGGAAGGCCCGGGATCCGGACCGGTCCCGCCGCGGTGGCGATGCCGTACGCCTCGAAGTGCGCGCGCACCTCGTCGGTGGCGCGCCTGCGCAGGATCGACTCCTGGCGGACGGTGTCGATGTCCCCGCTCTGCGCGCCGTAGGCCAGAAGATTGAACGAGCGGTCTTCCAGTGTCACCGACGCGTCGAGGATCCGGGCGATCTCATCGGCGATGTCTTGCATGGGTCCATTGTTGTACATCTGTATGAAAACCCTGTGGCGGATGTCCGTGGACCACCTGTGAACTGCGGATTTACGCTTTGCCCATGTTCGGTTCGCTGCTTCTGGCAGGCTCACGGAGCCCGCTCGCCCGGCGGGCGGTGTCGGGCTTCCCGCTGACCCGCAAGGTCGTCGATCGTTTCGTCGCCGGCGTGTCGGCCGACGACGCCGTCGCCGCCACCCGGCGCCTCACCGAGGCCGGGCTCTCGGTGACGATCGACCACCTCGGCGAGGAGGTCCGCGACACGGGCGCGGCGATCGACGCGGTCAAGGCCTACGTGACCCTGCTCGGCGCGCTCCGCCCGCTCGATCTCGGCCCCCGGGCGGAGGTGTCGGTGAAGCTGTCGGCGCTCGGGCAGGCGCTCGACGCCACGATGGCCCTCGATCACGCCCGGCAGATCTGCGCGGCCGCCCGCGACTGCGGCTCCACGGTGACGCTCGACATGGAGGATCACACCACCGTCGACTCGACGCTGGACATCCTGCGGGCCCTGCGCGAGGACTTCCCCGAGACCGGCGTCGCCATCCAGGCCTACCTGTTCCGCAGCGAGGCCGACTGCCATGATCTGGCCGGGTCGCGCGTGCGCCTGGTCAAGGGCGCCTACCGCGAGCCCGCCTCGGTCGCGTACCAGAAGAAGACCGAGGTCGACATGGCCTACGTGCGATGCTTGCGGATCCTCATGGCGGGCACGGGCTATCCGATGGTGGCCACGCACGACGACCGGCTGATCGCCATCACCGAGTTGCTGGCCGACCGGAACGACCGGGATCGCGACAGCTTCGAGTACCAGATGTTGTACGGCATCCGGACCGACAAGCAGCAGGCGCTCGTCGGCGCCGGGTCGCAGACCCGGGTCTACGTTCCTTACGGCGACGACTGGTACGGCTATTTCATGCGCCGTCTCGCCGAGCGTCCGGCCAACGTCGCTTTCTTCCTCCGCTCCCTGAGCGGCAAGTAGTTCTCTGATCGGCGAATAGAGGGGTCAGCCATGGATGCGATCACCAGCGTTCCGGTACCGGCCAACGAGCCGGTGCGCGGTTACGCGCCAGGCAGCGCGGGGCGCGTGGAACTGGAGAACCGGATCAAGGAGCTCGCGGGCGCGCGGCTCGACCTCACGATGACGATCGGCGGCGAGCGGCGTCTCGCCGGGGGCGCTCCGATCGACGTGGTCCAGCCGCACAACCACGCCTCGGTCCTCGGCACCACGGCCGACGCGACGGCCGCCGACGTCCGGGCGGCGATCGAGGCCGCGGCCCAGGCGGCGCCCGCGTGGCGGGCCATGCCGTTCGAGGAGCGGGCCGCGATCTTCCTGAAGGCCGCCGACCTGCTCAGCGGGCCGTGGCGCGCGACGCTGAACGCCTCGACGATCCTCGGGCAGTCGAAGTCGGCCCACCAGGCGGAGATCGACGCGGCCTGCGAGCTGATCGACTTCTTCCGGTTCAACGTGTCGTACGCGCGGCAGTTGCTGAGCGAGCAGCCGCTGTCGTCGCCCGGCGTGTGGAACAGGATGGAGTACCGCCCGCTGGAGGGCTTCGTTCTGGCGATCACGCCGTTCAACTTCACCTCCATCGCCGCGAATCTGCCTGCTTCTGCGGCTTTGATGGGAAATGTCGTCGTCTGGAAGCCGTCGCCGACGCAGCAGTTCTCCGCGCACTTCCTGATGCGGCTGTTCGAGGCCGCGGGCCTGCCGCCCGGCGTGATCAACATGGTGACCGGCAACGGCGCCGCGGTCTCCGAGGTGGCGCTGTCGCACCCCGACCTGGCCGGCATCCACTTCACCGGCTCCACCGCGACCTTCCAGCACCTGTGGCGCACGGTCGGTGAGGGCATCACGGGCTACCGGAGCTACCCCCGGCTCGTCGGCGAGACCGGCGGCAAGGACTTCATCGTGGCCCACCCGTCGGCGTCGGCCGACGTGTTGTCGACCGCGCTGATCCGGGGTGCGTTCGAGTACCAGGGCCAGAAGTGCTCGGCGGCCTCCCGGGCGTACGTGCCGCGGTCGCTCTGGTCGCGCATGCGCGACGACGTGGTCTCCTCGGCCGAGGCGCTCACGATGGGCGACGTGGCCGGCGACCTGTCGACGTTCCTGGGCGCCGTCATCGACGCGAGGGCGTTCGCGAAGCACAAGGACGCCATCGACCGGGCCCGCGCGACCGGCTCGATCGACGTGCTCACCGGGTCGTACGACGACTCCACGGGCTACTTCGTGAAGCCGACCATCCTGGAGTGCTCCGACCCCGCGGACGAGATCTTCGTCAAGGAGTACTTCGGCCCGATCCTGGCGGTCCACGTCTACGACGACTCGTCGTACGACACGGTGCTCGACCAGATGGAGAGCGCGGCGCCGTACGCGCTGACCGGCTCGATCATCGCGCAGGACCGGCAGGCCGTCACCGACGCGACGGAGCGGCTGCGCTTCGCGGCGGGCAACTTCTACATCAACGACAAGCCCACGGGCGCGGTCGTCGGCCAGCAGCCGTTCGGCGGCGCGCGGGCCTCCGGCACCAACGACAAGGCCGGCTCGATCTTCAACCTGATCCGGTGGGTCAACGCCCGCACGATCAAGGAGGCGTTCGTCCCTCCGGTCGTCGAAGGGCCGTACCGGGGCGACGTGCCGCAGAGCGGCTCGCCGCAGCCCGACCTGGGCTCCCTCGGCTACCCGGACGGCAGCGCCGGATGAACGCCGGACGGCGCCACCGGGCACAGGCCGGATGACGGCCACCGGATGAGCGCCGGATGACGGCCTCCGGCTGAACGCCGCCGGACAACGCCTCCGGATGAGGCCGTCCTTTCACTCGCGAGCCGCTCGGTCAACGTCGCCCGAGCGGCTCGCGCTGTTATGCGAGCCGACTTTTCGGCCCGTCTCTATCGATTGATATCTGCGGCCCTTCTTCTCGCCCTGCGTATTCTCGTCTTGGCGTACGGCGTGCCGCTCTCGGCGGCTCGCCCCGTCCGCGCCCGGGGCCGAGAGGAGACCGACCGTGGACGACCTGGCGGCGGTCGCCGAATTCGCCGAGGCAGAGTCGCTGTTCGCACTCATCGCCCAGGCGCCGGAACCCGCGCGGTCCGCCCTGGGAATCGCGTCCGCCCGCATCGGCGGGGGCGTCGTGGTGTCGATGCGACACGACTCGACCGGTTACTGGAGCAAGGCGCTCGGCTTCGGATTCGAGGAGCCGGTCAGCCACAAGCTGATCGCCGAGGTCTGCGACTTCTACCGGGACCAGGCGAGCCCGGGCGCCGTTCTGCAGATCGCCCCCGGGTGCCTGCCGCCCGAGTGGCCCGGCATCTGCGCCGCGCAGAACATCTCCGCCGGATCGACCTGGGTCAAGCTGGTCCGCGCGGCGTCCGGGCCGGGGTTCGCCCCGGCCCGGACGGACCTGCGGGTGGCCGCCGTGGAGATGGACGAGGTCGCCGAATGGGCCTCGGTCCTGCTGCGCGGCTTCGGCATGCCGGTGGAGACGATGGCGCCGGTGCTGGTCCACGGCGTGGCGAGTGGCCGCTTCCGCGCCTATGCCGCCTGGAGCGGTGACGACATGGTGGGCGCCGCCAATCTGCGCATCCACGGAGACACCGCCTCGTTCTCCGGCGCGTCCACGTTGCCGGGGCACCGCCTCGGTGGCGCGCAGTCGGCCCTGCTGGCCGTACGGGCCCGCGACGCCGCCGCGGCCGGCTGCCGGTGGCTCGTCGCGGAGACATGGAAGCCGACCCCGAACAGACAGAACTCGTCACTGAACAACATGCTCAGGGCCGGCTTCACCGTCATCCATCCCCGGCGGAACTGGCTCTGGAAGCCGGACGGACTGCCGGCCTGACCCCGGAGGCCGGCGGCGAGCCGTCCCAGGGGATCATTCGAAAGGGTTCATCCGGAGGTCGTCCGGGGGGCCGTCCGAGGATCATTCGGGGATCATTCGGGCGCTCAGAGACCGGAGACCGCTGGAATGACCCGGGCTCCGATCGTCTCGAGCGGCTCGAGGCGGTGAACCCCCTTGACCTGGCCGATGGCGTGACTGAAGCCCATTTCGGCGTACCCGCCGAGGTCGTCGACGATCCGCTGGACGTTCTCACCGCCGTCTCCCACGTCGTAGCCGTAGTAGACGGTCTTCTCGATCTCGTCGTAGTCGCGGCCCTCGGCCTCGCAGTGGGCCCGCAGCACGTCCAGCTTCCGCGCCAGCTCGGGTCCGGGGAACAGGTTGCAGGCCTGGGCGTACCGGGCCACCAGACGGAGGGTCTTCTTCTCCCCTCCCCCGCCGATGAGGATGGGCGGGTGCGGCCGGGTCAGGGCCTGAGGCGAGTTGAGCGGCCGTTCGAGCTGGTAGTGCCTGCCGTGGTAGGGCTTCTCGTCGCCCGTCCACATCTGCAGGCAGATCTGGATCGCCTCCTCCAACCGCTCGAACCGCTCGCGCGTCTCGGGGAAGGAGAACCCCAGCCCGCGCGACTCCTCGTCGTTCCACGCCGCGCCGATCCCCAGCCAGGCACGGCCGCCGGACAGCACGTCGAGGGTTGTGACGATCTTGGCCAGCAGGCCGGGCTCGCGATAGATGGTGCCGGTGACGAGGGTGAACAGATCGGCTCTGGTGGTGTGGGCGGCCAGGTAGCCGAGGGTCGTGTAGGCCTCCAGCATCTCGTTCTCGCTGGGCCCGACGCTGCGGATCTGAAAGAAGTGGTCCATCACGGCGATGGAGGCGAACCCGGCGTCGTCCGCGGTCTTCGCGATCGCCGCCAGATCCGCACCGAGGGTGGTGGGGCCTCCGGGGTAGGTGAAATCGGGGATCTGCAATCCAACCTTCATTTGTACCTCCTATTACATGCTTACACCTCTTCCCTGGGGCACAGGAAGTCCCATCGCCTCACTGGATTCCGGGAACCCGAGCCGAGCCGATCGGGCTTCCAGGACGGCGACGCGGGGCAGGTAAGGGTGGCAGTCACCGAACATGTGCATGATCACGTGGGGAGGGGTGAGGGTAGCGTGGGATGCATGGAAGTCATGACGGACGCCGAATGGCGCGAGTTCGTGATGACGGGCACACGGACCGGGAAACTGGCGGTCACCCGCGCGGACGGCCGGCCCCACGTGACCCCGATCTGGTTCGTCCTCGACGGCGACGACGTGCTGTTCAACACCAGCGCGACCGGAGTGAAGGGAAAGGCGCTCCAGCGTGATCCCCGGGCGAGCCTGTGCGTCGACGACGACCGTGCGCCGTACGCGTTCGTCATGATCGAGGGCGAGGCGTCGATCGAGACCGACCTCGAGGACATGATCAAATGGGCGACCGTGATCGGCGGCCGCTACATGGGTGCGGACAGGGCGAAGGAGTTCGGCGAGCGCAACGGCGTGCCGGGCGAATTGCTCGTGAGGCTCCGGATCGGCCGTGTCATCGCCATCCGGGACATGGCCGACTGATTCACCCCCCGCCGTGATCATGCACAGGTTCGGCGTTATGCGGGGTCAGTGGCCGCGGAAGGCTTCTTCCAGCCACCATGCGGGCTTGCCGGCCGCCACCTTGGCGTGGACCACCAGAGGCTTGTCCCTCGGACCCTTGAGCCACTCGGCGACGTCCGCCAGATCGCCCCTGTCCTGTACGGTCACCGCCTCGCAGCCGAACCCCCGTGCGATCTCCGCGATGTCCACCGCCGGGAACGTGACCGTGTCGAGCGGGAACCCGTCCGGCCCGAAGTGGTGCACCTCGGCCCCGTAGCCCTGGTCGTCGTAGACCACGACCACCATGGGGAGGCCCAGCCGTACGACCGTCTCGAGCTCCGCCACGCTCATCAGCAGGCCGCCGTCGCCCAGCGCGGCGACGGGGAGCCGGTCAGGACGGGCGAGCGCCGCCCCGATGGCGGTGGCCAGGCCGAGGCCGATCGACTGGAACGCCTGGGTGAAGCAGAACCCGCTTCCGTCGGGGACCGACATGAACATCGTCGGATACCCCATGAAATTGCCCGAGTCGATGGACACGACCCGCTCCTCGGGCAGGAGGTCGTCCAGCTCGATCGACAACGTCCGGGGGTCGATTCTGCCGTCCCCGCCCAGGTCCTCGTACGGAACGTCCCGCCAGCGGACCTCACGGGCGATCCGCTCGGCGAGTTCAGGGCTGCGCCAGCCCAGCGCGGCGGCCGGGGATCGGTCCGCCAGCAGAGCCCCCACCGTCCGCGCGGTCTCCCGAACGTCTCCGACGACGCCCAGGTCGACCGGGCGATTCCCGCCGATCGCGTCGGGGTCGATGTCGACCTGCACGACCTTGGCGTCCGGACCGATGAGCGTGCCGTGCCGCGTGGTCCACATCGTGAACGAGCAGCCCCATCCGACGACGAGATCCGCCGCGCCGATGAGCTCGGCCGCCAGCGGCGAGGCGAACCCGCCGCTCACGTCCAGATCCCACGGGCTGCCGTGGAAGTGCCCCTTCGCCACCGCCGAGGTCGCGAACAGGGCGCCGACGCGCTCCCCCAGCGCCTCGAGTTCCATGCGGGAGCCGCGGGCGCCGCGTCCCGCCACGAACACGGGACGCTCCGCGGCCGCCAGCAGGCCGGCCAGCTCCGCCAAGGCTCCGGACGCGCCGGATCCCTCGGCCGGCGCCGCCGAGACGATCGGCTCCTCCTCGTCGGATTCCCCCAATGACGGGAAGGTGAGTCCCCACGGGGGCGGCACGAGGCCCGCCGCCTCCTGACGCCTGCTCCCGCGCCCCGCGCGCAGCTCCTGTACGGCGTGCACGACGTCGTCGGGCAACTCCTCGGCCTGGACGTCGAGAGGCAGGTTGAGCAGCACCGTGCGGCGGCCGAGCAGAGCGGCGAGGTAGGCCATGACCGTGTCGTCGACCACGGTCTCCGCCGATCCGACCCTGGCCCCGTGCGCGCCGACGGCGGCCGCGAGCGCGGCCTGGTCGATCCGGAAGTTCGAGCGCGGCGAGGTGGCCTCGGCGGCCAGGACGAGCAGGGGTGTGCGGCTCTTGGCCGCCTCGGTGATGCCGGTCAGGGCGTTGGTGAGCCCGGGCCCCTGGTGCACGGTGAGCACGGCGACCGTGCCGCTCATCCGCGAGTAGGCGTCCGCCATGGTGGCGGCGCCGCCCTCGTGCCGTGCCGCGACGTAGCGGACGCCCTGCTCGGTCAGGGCGTTGGTCACGTGGAAGTTGCCGCTTCCGACGACGCCGAAGGCCGCGCGGACGCCCCAGGAGGCGAGCACCGCGCCGACGGCCTCCGCGACGTTCATCGCTCCACCAGGGCGAGGACGCGCGTCGGGCTGCCCGAACCGCCGACGATCGGAAGCGGCCCCGCGATCACGACCGCGCCCGTGGGAGGCAGCCGGTCGAGGTTGCGCAGCTGGGTCAGGCCGTACTTGCCCGCGCCGAGCAGGAACGAGTGGCACGGGAAGGCGGGCTCGAACGAGTGGGCCGCGCCGGCGTCCGTGCCGACGGTCTCCACGCCGATCCCCGCGATCGGGGTCTCCTCGGCGAGGTAGCGGGCGCACTCGGCCGAGACGCCCGGCGTGTGGGGGCCGGTCTCGTCGGCGTTCAGGAACTCGGCCTGGTCGTGCGCCCGGGTGTCCCAGCCCGTCCGGTAGAGGAGCCAGCCTCCGTCAGGCAGCGGGCCGTGCTCGTCCTCCCACTGCTTGACGTGGTCGATCTCGAGGAGGAAGTCGGGGTTCCGCTGCGCCTCGGCGGCGAAGTCGAGCACCACGGCGGGCGCGATGAGCTTGGAGACGGCGACCTGGGAGACGTCCTCCCCGTCCCTCGCCGTCACCCAGTGGACGGGAGCGTCGAAATGGGTGCCGACGTGTTCACCGGTCGTGAAGTTGTTCCAGTACCACGCCGGACCCCGGTCGTCGTACCGGCTGATCTCCTGGAGCGAGAAGGGCACGGTCTGCCCGAACGGCTCAGGTAGCAGGAGGATCGGCGTCGTCGCGCTCAGCGGCGCTGTCAGGTCGAGCACCTCGATCCCACCGGTCCGAATGCTCTCCACCAGTTTGCGCAGCACCGACATGCCGACTCCCATCTGTCAGGATGGGAAGATCCTCCTACACCGCACTCCCGAGCGCCAGATCGGAATCGGCCGTCTCCGCTCTGTGCCCGCCGCTCTGAATCGGCGTCATATGTGGCGAACTTACGCCCACATCACACAGCAAGCGCTAATAATTCGGACTTATTGGCATAAATAGACATTGGGCATAGCATCGGAAAACCTGGTCCACCCAGACGACGGCACCGGTGTTCCGAGCCCGCAGAGGGCCCGGGCAAGGTTTCGTCCGGGCCCGGCACACCGTCCGTCGCGGGACGCCCGCGGCGGACACGCTTGCCGCCGCCGCGGACGGGGCACTGGTTGGCCTTGAGAACGGACAAGGACGGCGTGGTCATGAAGAAACTCATCAACAGCGTCGACGCGATCGTCACCGACACCCTCCGCGGTGTCGCGGCGGCGCATCCCTCACTCCGCGTGGACTTCGAGAACCGGGTGATCTACCGGCGGAACGCCCCGCACCAGGGCAAGGTCGCGCTCGTCTCCGGCGGCGGAGCCGGCCACGAGCCGCTCCACGGCGGTTTCGTCGGATACGGCATGCTCGACGCGGCCTGTCCCGGCGAGGTCTTCACCTCCCCCGTCCCCGACCAGATGATCGAGGCCTCCAAGGGCGTCGACGGCGGAGCCGGCGTGCTCCACATCGTCAAGAACTACACGGGCGACGTGCTCAACTTCGAGATGGCGGCCGAACTGTGCGCCGACGAGGGCATCGAGGTCGCCAGCGTCCTGGTCAACGACGACGTCGCCGTACAGGACTCCCTCTACACCGCCGGCCGCCGCGGCACCGGGGCGACGCTGTTCGTGGAGAAGATCGCCGGCGCTTTGGCCGAGACCGGCGCCCCGCTCGCCGAGGTCGCCCGCCTCGCCCAGGAGGTCAACGAGCGCAGCCGGTCGTTCGGGGTCGCCCTGTCGGCGGGCACGGTCCCCGCGGCCGGCAAGCCGACGTTCGACCTCTCCGACACCGAGATCGAACTCGGCATCGGCATCCACGGCGAGCCCGGCCGCACCCGCACCACCCATCGGGAGGCCCGCGAGATCGCGCGGCTGGCCATGGACGCCGTCAACGACGACGTCCCCCTGTCCGGCGACACGCTCGTCCTGCTCAACGGCATGGGCGGGACGCCGCTTCTGGAGCTCTACATCGTGTACGGCGAGGTCGCCGCCTACCTCGAGGAGAAGGGCGCGAGAGCCGTACGCTGCCTGGTGGGCAACTACGTCACCAGCCTCGACATGCAGGGCTTCTCGGTCAGCGTCTGCCGGCTGACCGACGAGCTCACCCGGCTCTGGGACGCCCCGGTGGAGACCGCGGCGCTCCGGTGGGGCCGCTGATCGCTCCCCACTCACAACCCCGCCCCACAGGACACCGACGCGGGAAGCCCGCCCACAGAAAACGCCGTGCAGCAAGGAGTCACTCTTGGACACATCCTTCTTCCTGGCCTGGATCAAGGAGGCCGCGACAGCCGTACAGGCCGAGCGTGATCACCTGACCCAGCTCGACGCCGCGATCGGCGACGCCGACCACGGCGCCAACCTGGATCGAGGCTTCGCGGCCGTACGGCAGGTCTTGGCCGACACGCCTCCGCAGACGCCGGGCGCCGTCCTGGTCCAGGCGGGCTCGGCGTTGATCCGCAAGGTGGGGGGTGCGTCCGGCCCGCTGTACGGCACGGCCTTCCGGCAGATGGGCCGGGCGCTGGGCGAGGCGCCGGAGGTCACGCCGGCCGACCTGGTCACGGCGCTGGAGGCGGCTCAGGAGGGGGTCCAGAAGCTCGGCGGGGCGGCGGAGGGCGACAAGACCCTGGTGGACGCGTTCGCTCCCGCCGTCAGGGCCCTGGCGCAGGCCGTACAGGACGGGGCGAATCTGGAGGACGCCCTTCAGACGGCGACGGCGGCCGCCGAGGAGGGTGCGCGGGCGACCGTGCCGCTGCAGGCGCGCAAGGGCCGGGCCAGCTATCTCGGCCCGCGTAGCGTGGGGCACAAAGATCCGGGCGCCGCGTCGACGGCGCTGATCTTCGCCGCCCTGCGGCGGGCGGCCGGGCCGGCCTGATGGACGGCCAGGCTCGGCCGATGGTCGGGATCGTCATCGTCTCGCACAGCTCGAGGCTGGCGGAGGAGGTGGCGGCGCTCGTCCGGGAGTTCGGCGGTGCGAACGTGCCGGTGGCGGCGGCCGGGGGCACCGACGACGGACGTCTCGGCACCAGCCTGGACAAGGTGATCACGGCCGTCGAGAGCGTGGACCAGGGCGCGGGAGTCGTGCTGATCCCCGACCTCGGCAGTTCGGTGCTGACGGCCAAACTGGTCGAGGAACCGGGATCCGTGGTGATCGCCGACGTGCCGTTGGTGGAGGGTGCCATCGCGGCAGCCGTCACCGTGGGAGGAGGGGGATCCCTGCCGGATGTCCTCTCCTCCGCCGAAGAAGCCAGAACCTTCCGCAAACTCTGACCCCCGCGAAGAAGCGCTACCAGCGGAAGTAGACGAACAGGCGGCCGTGGTTTTTGGCGTCCTTGTCGATCCGGTGATAAAGCGCCTTGATCTCCTTCTGCTCCAGGAATCGCAGCACTTTCTTCTTCAGCTGTCCCGAACCCTTGCCCGGGATGATCTCCACCTGGGTGGCCTTCTTCTGGACCGCCTCCTGGATGATGCCGCGCAGCGCCCGGTCGATCTCGCCGCCCTTGTTGTAGATGTCATGGAGATCCAGCTTGAGCTTCACGGATCGAGTCTAAAGGGCCACCGCCCGCCCCATCGATCACCTAAAGCCCCATTCAAATTCCCACAAAGAATGATCTAGCCGCATAAATGATCGTTAGTTAGACTCCCTGTCAGGATCGGCCGCCCACCCGGGTGGCCGTTCGCTCGTCGCCCACCGGGGAGGGGCTCGTACCTTCCCCTGCCATCAGGGCGGCGCGACGCCTCCATGCCCGTGCGCCTCGAGCGCCCGCAGCACCACAGGGAGGTGTCGTGTCAAGGAAGCCCCCGCCTACCTTCTTACGCGCCGGCGCGGTCGTCGCCGGGCTCGGACTCATCACAGCCATGATCCCCGCAGGGTCGGCCGTCGCGGAGCCGAGCCCCTCACCCTCACCGACTTGGAGCGTTACACCCGTCACCGTCGCCGATCAGGTCCAGGGCGCGACCTCGGACAGCGGCCGGCTGGCCGAAAGCGACCAGGCGCTGCTCAAGTCCGTCTCCCCCGCCCCCGTCAGCGTCGTGGTCAAGCTCGACTACGACGCCATCGCGGCCTACAAGGGCGGCCTGCCCGGCCTGCCCGCCACCAGCCCATCGGTGACCGGCAGGTCGCTCGATCTCAAGAGCGCCGACGCCGCCAAGTACACCAAGCACATCGAGGGCGTCGAGAACGCCTTCCTCTCCGAGCTGGGCAAAAAGATCCCCGGCGCGAAGGTCGGCCAGCGCCTTCGCACGGTCTACGGCGGCGTGGCCCTCACGCTCCCGGCGGACAAGGCGGCGAGCCTGCTCAAACTCCCCGGCGTCGCGGCCGTCCAGGAGGACAAGCTCGAGCACCCGCTGACCGACTCCAGCGCCTCGTTCATCGGCGCGGACACCGTCTACCAGCAGCTCGGGGGCTCGAAGTCCTCCGGCAAGGGCGTCATCGTCGGCATCCTCGACTCCGGCGCGTGGCCCGAGCATCCCTCGTTCGCCGATCCGGGAACGCTCCCGGCCCCACCGCCCAAGGCGGACGGAACGCCGCGCACGTGCAACTTCGGCGACAACCCCCTCACGCCTGCCACCGACGTCTTCGTCTGCAACCGCAAGTTGATCTCCGGCCAGGCGTTCCTCGAGACGTACAAGGCGAACGCGGAGACCCCCGAGGTCTACCCGGACACCGCGCGTGACTCCAACGGGCACGGCACGCACACCGCGAGCACCTCGGCGGGCGGCCTGGTCGCGCACGCCGACCCCCTCGGCATCGACCGCGGCGCGATCCACGGCATCGCCCCCGCCGCGCACGTGGCCGTCTACAAGATCTGCGGCGCGGAGGGCTGCTACCAGACCGACACCGCCGCGGCGGTCGCGCAGGCCATCGCCGACGGCGTACGGGTGATCAACTTCTCCATCTCCGGCGGAGCCGATCCCTACAGCGATCCGGTCGAGCTGGCCTTCCTCGACGCGTACGCCGCGGGCGTGTTCGTCTCGGCCTCGGCGGGCAACTCGGGCCCGGGCGCGGGGACGACCGACCACCGCAGCCCGTGGGTGACCACGGTGGCCGCCTCGACGCAGTCGCGGACGTTCCAGTCGACGATCAGCCTCACCGGCGGTCCCACGATCAAGGGCGCCTCGATCACCTCGGGCATCGCTGCCCCGCTGCCCGTGGTGCTCGCGTCCGCTCCGCCGTACAGCGACCCGCAGTGCCTGAACCCGGCACCGCCCGGGCTGTTCACCGGCAAGATCGTCGCCTGTGAACGCGGGACCAACCGGGTCCTGAAGGGCTTCCAGGTCAAGCAGGGCGGCGCGGCCGGAATGATCCTCTACAACACGACGCCGCTCGACGTCATGACCGACAACCACTGGCTGCCGACCGTCCACATCGACAAGCCGGAGACCGACGTCCTGTTGTCGTGGCTGGCCTCCCACCCGGGTGCGACGGCCTCCTTCACCCAGGGCCAGAAGGCCACCTGGCAGGGCGACGTGATCACCTCGTTCTCCTCCCGGGGACCCGGCGGCGACTTCCTCAAGCCGGACGTGACCGCGCCCGGACTGCACATCCTCGCCGGCCAGACCCCGACTCCCGAGTCCGCGCTGGAAGGCCCCCCGGGCAACCTGTACCAGGTCATCGCGGGCACGTCGATGTCGTCGCCGCACGTCGCGGGCGCGGGCGCGCTGCTGTTCGCCCTGCACCCGAAGTGGACTCCCGGCCAGGTCAAGTCCGCGCTGGAGACCACCGCCACCACCAAGGTCACCAAGCAGGACCGCACCACGCCCGCCGACCCCTTCGACTACGGCGGCGGCCGCATCGACCTGACGAAGGCGGGGGACGCGGCCCTGACGCTCGACGAGAGCGCCGCCGACTACCGGGCCTCCGCGGACGACCCGCTGAACCGGATCGACCTCAACCTGCCGTCGGTGAACGCCCCGGTGATGCCGGGCGTCATCAGCGCCAAGCGCACGCTCGTCAACACGACGAACAAGACGTTGATCTACACCGCGACGGGCACCACGGTCAGCGGGGCGAACATCACGGTGCTGCCGCCGCTGTTCACCGTGAAGCCGGGCAAGAGCGTCGGCATCACCATCGTCATCACCGCGCCGGACCTGCCCACCGGGCAGTACTTCGGCCAGGTGAACCTCAAGCAGGTCGGCGGCGGCAGCCGGGCACAGCACCTGCCGGTGGCGTTCTTCCGTCAGGAGGGCGTGGTGCCGGTCGACCAGACCTGCACGCCGGCGACCATCGCGAAGAACTCGGGGACGTCGACCTGCACCGTCACGGCGCAGAACAACACCTTCGACGACACCGAGGTCACCGCGCTGTCCACACTGGACGGCAGGCTGCGCCTCACCGGCGCGACCGGCGCGACCAAGGTCGGCAGCCAGATCGTGACGGCCAAGGCCACGCTCGCGGGCAAGCAGCCGGACAGACCGGTCATCGCGCCCGGGGAGAACCCGGCCGGAGGCTGGTTGTCCCTCACGAACTTCGGCATCGCGCCCATCCCCGTCGGCAACGAGTCGGCGGTGAACCTCAACGTTCCGGCGTTCACCTTCGCCGGGCGGACCTACAACAGAATCGGCGTCGTCTCCAACGGCTACGCGGTCGCGGGCGGCATCACCGACCCGGCACAGATCCAGGCCACGCCGCAGACGCTTCCCGACGCCACCCCGCCGAACGGCGTGCTCGCGCCGTACTGGACCGACCTGGACGGCACCGGCACGCCGGGCGTCTACGCCGGCTTCCTCACCGACCAGGTGAACCGCTGGCTGGTGCTCGAATGGCACGTCAATCTCGCCGGCACGGCGGACACGAAGGTCTTCCAGGAATGGATCGGCCTGAACGGCGCCGAGGACATCACCTACGCCTACAACCCCGCGGCCCTGCCGGGTGACCCCGGTACGGCGAAGGGCCTGACCGTGGGCGCCGAGAACGCCGACGGCACGGGTGGCAGCCAGATCAGCGGGCCGCCCACGCAGGACTACCGGATCACCAGCACGCCGGGAACTCCCGGAGGGACGTTCACCTACTCCTTCACGCTGAAGGGCGTCTCCTCGGGCACCGGCACGGTCACGACGGCCACCTCCACCCCGCAGGTGAAGGGAATCACCGTCGAAGTCGACAAGATCACCGTCCAGTAACCGCACAGGAGAGGGGCCCGGCGGTCAGACCGCCGGGCCCCTCTCGCGCCGTCTCACCGGTTGATGTAGCCGACGAGGGCGTCCTTCTCCGTCTCCAGCTCCTCGATGGTGCTCTTGACGACGTCGCCGATGCTGACGATGCCCGCGAGCCGGCCATTCCGGACGACCGGTACGTGACGGATGCGATGGTTGGTCATTGTGCGGCGGAGCTCGTCGACGTTCGCGTCCGGACCGGAGGTACGGACGTCGGAGGTCATGATCGACGACACCGGATGGCTGAGAATGCCGGCGCCCCGCTCGTGCAGCTGCCGTACGATGTCCCGTTCGGAGACGATTCCCGCGATGGTCTCGCCGTCGTCCGACACCACCACCGCACCGATGTTGAGCTCGGCGAGCGTCGCCAGGAGCTCGGTCACCGTGGCCTGCGGGCGAACCGTCGCCACGCTGGTCCCCTTACCCTGCAAGATCGAACCGATGAGCAACCGGCACCGCCTTTCCGGGGCCCCAAGGGAAGATCCCCGACTACCGCCCCGACCGGCCGGTGGGAGCGGATCAGCCTGTTTCCCCAGGCAACAGCGGCTACGGTGACCCGTCAAGTATCCTGACTCACTACAGGTGAAGTATCACCTTTCGCTTGAATATGTGCCCAGCCGATACTCTTCAGATGGATATCGGCGTCACTCCTCCCGCCGTCAGTTCACTTGATCGTCACACGGCTCTCCTAGGGTGAGCGCGTGCGCCCCCCACTGGCCGTGGCCGGCTACACCGACGAGGTGCTCGAGGTCGCAGGCGGCACCCTGACCGAGGCGGAGCGCACCCGCGCGGACCGGTTCACCCGCGAGCAGGACCGCCTGGACTTCGTCGCCGCCCACCTCCTCGTACGGCAGTGCGCGGCGGAGGTCCTCGGGACACGTGCCTGCATGCTCACCGTGGTGCAGCGGTGCGAGCGGTGCGACCAGGCACACGGGCGTCCACGGCTCGCCGAGGCACCAGAACTCTCGATCACCCTGGCGCACACGTCGGGATACGTCTGCGCGGCCGCGGGCTACGGCCGGGTGGGGATCGACGCCGAGCACGCCACGTCCGGCCCGGCCGACGAGAGCCTCGCCGCTCTCGCGCTGACCCCGGCCGAGGCCGCCCTGGTCGGCCGGGACAACGCCCGGCTCATCCGGCAGTGGGTTCGGAAGGAGGCCCTGGTCAAACGGGGCGAGCTGACCCTCGACCGGCTCCGCGAGGTCGACCTGTCCGCGCTCCCCTTCGACGACGGCCTGTCCGGCGACCTCGAGTGGGAGGGACGGCACCTGCTCGAATGGAGGGCGGGCACCGTGATCGCCACCGCCATCACCGACGAGCCGGCGAAGCTGCGCCTCCTGGGCGGCTGACCCGCCGGGGCCGGGTCTACGCCTCCTGGGCGGCCGACCTGCCGGGGGTGGGGTCGAGGAAGACCTGCTTGATCGCGGGGAAGCGGTCGGTGAGGCATCGCTCCACCCGGTCGGAGGCCAGTTCCAGCCGCTCCCCCGTCGTCTCGTCGAGAAAGTCGACCTTCGCGGCGACCATGATCTGGTTGGGCCCCATGACCACGGTGACGAGGTCGACCACGCCTTCCACCTCGGGCTGGGCCACGAGCACGGCGCGGATCTCGTCCTCCAGCCCGCTCGGGGCGGCCTGGCCGATGAGCAGGGACGCATTGGTCCAGATCAGGGTGAGGGCCACGCCGAGCAGGAGCAGGCCGATGGCCATCGAGCCCACGCCGTCCCAGACCGCGGATCCGGTGATCTGGGACAACGCCAGGCCGAGACCGGCGATCACGAGCCCGGCCAGCGCGGCGATGTCCTCGAGCACGACGGCCTTGAGCATGGTGTCGGCGGTCCGGGACAGCAGCCGCCTGGCGGAGATCTGCTGACGTCCGGCCTCCGTCCTGAGTTGCGACAACCCCCGCCACAGCGACACCGACTCGATCGCGAACGAGACCACGAGCACGATGTAGGAGACGGCGACGCCGCCCAGCTCCTCGCCGTGGCTGATCGTGTGCCAGCCATGGGTGAGCGAGAAGCCCGCGCCGACGACCAGCGTGAAGCAGGCCGCGATGATCGCCCATAAGTAGCTGGCCCGGCCGTGTCCCAGCGGATGCCGCCGGTCGGCGGGGCGCTCGCCGTGCCGGATGGCGGTGAACAGGAGCACCTCGGTCACGGTGTCGGCCGCGGAGTGGGCCGCCTCCGACAACATCGACGCCGAAGAGCTGATGAGGCCGGCCACCAGCTTCGCGAGCGCGATCGCGAGATTGGCCGCGCCGGCGATCACGACCGTGCCGAGGCTCTCACTGTTCTCGCCGGCCTCGTGCTCGTCCATCGCCACTCCGTCCACCCTGCTCAATCAGTGCGATCTTATGCTGTAAGCCATGGAAGACCCCGGCTGGCTCAGCCCGCGAGAACAGGGCGCCTGGCGTGCCCACCTCGCCGCGCACCGTCTGCTGTCGCACCAGCTCGACCGTGAGCTGCAGGCGTTCGGACTGTCGCTCAACGACTACGAGATCCTCGTGAACCTCTCGGAGAGTCCCGAGCATCGTATGCGCATGAGCGAACTGGCCGACGCGACCATCCAGTCCCGCAGCCGGCTCTCCCACCAGATCTCCCGCATGGAGGCGGCCGGGCTGGTGACGAGGGAGAACTGCGAGGACGACCGGCGCGGCACCTACGCGGTGCTCACGGACCTCGGCTGGGAGACCATCCAGCGGGTGGCCCCCGAGCACGTGGCCAGCGTCCGCGAGCACTTCATCGACCTGCTCACGCCCGAGCAGGTGGCGACGGTGGAGGAGATCTACACCCAGGTCGTCGATCACCTCCACTCGATCCGCTCGGCCAAGTAGGCGCAATCGGGCACAGGAAGGCCCAAGCGGGCGCAAGGAGACCCAGAGCGGGCGCAGGGAGATCCAGAGGCCCGAGCAGGCCCAGGTGAGCGCCGGTCGCGCGCAGGCAGGCGACCGGCCCCTCGCATGAGACTCGCCGCAGGGAAGTGCCGAACCGATATGCCGCAATAGCCCGCTGTTCAGGTGGCGATCGCTACGATCCGCGTGTGAGAAGAATCGTCTGGCTGGCCATGGCCGCAGCCTTCCTCCTCGTGACGTCATGCAGCTCCGGCAGCAGCGAGGCCGCGGTCCCGAGCGGGCCCGAACTGCTCGCGAAGTCCGCCGAGGCGATGAAGACGGTCAAGACGGTGGCCTTCACCATCGACACCAAGGACCGCCCCGCCGTACCGGTCAGGCACGCGGAGGGTGTTCTCACCAGCGAGGGCGACGCCAAGGGCTCGCTGCAGATCGACTTCGGCGGCCTGCAGGAGTTCGAGTTCATCGTGTCCGGGGACACGGTGCACTTCAAGGGCGCGACCGGCGGCTACCAGACGATGACCCGCGAGCAGCTGGCGGCGATCTACGACCCCTCGGCCGTGCTCACCGGGGTCCCGCAACTGCTCGCGGCGGCGCAGGACGTCCGTTCGGAGGAGTCCGAGGAGGTCGGCGGCTCCGACGCCTACCGGGTGGCCGCGACCTTCCCGCAGCAGGCGCTGGCCAAGCTCGTCCCCGGCGTGCAGCAGGGCGTCAACGGGACGGTGTGGATCGCCAAGGACTCCAGCAGGCTGCTGAAGATCGACCTGCCGATGACGGGCGGCAGCGTGACCGTGGGTCTCGACGACTACGACGCTCCCGTGACCATCGCTCCCCCCACCTCGTGACCGCGTCATGACCACAGTGGAGAACCGCCGCGTCGTGCTGGGCGTCGGCGGCGCCGCGGTGCTGCTCGCCGCGCTCGACGCGTACGTCGTGGTGACCGTCCTCACCGAGGTCGCAGGGGACGCCGGCGTCCCGCTGAACCATCTGGAACGCGCGACGCCGATCGTGACCGGCTTCCTGCTCGGCTACATCGCGGCGATGCCGCTGCTCGGCCAGCTGTCCGACCGGTACGGCAGACGCGTCCTCATCCACGCCTGCCTGGCCGGGTTCGCCACCGGGTCGTTGATCACCGCGCTGTCCACGGGCGTGCCCGGCCTCGTCGCGGGCCGTACGCTGCAGGGCGTCGCGGGCGGTGCGCTGCTCCCGATCACCATGGCCCTCATCGGAGACCTGTGGGACGAGCGTGGCCGGCCGGTGGCCCTGGGCGCCGTCGGCGCCGCGCAGGAACTCGGCAGCGTCCTCGGCCCCCTGTACGGCGCGGGCGTGGCGGCGCTGGCGGGCTGGCGCGGAATCTTCTGGATCAACATTCCCCTCGCCCTGCTCGCAGCGGTCGCCGTGCACCGGGCCGTGCCTGCCGGGCCCCGCGGGACCGGCAGGATCTCCGTGCGCGTCGACGTGGTGGGCGGCGTCCTGCTCGCGCTCGCCCTCGGGCTGCTCGTCGCGGGGCTCTACAACCCGTCGCCGGACGCGTCCGTGCTGCCGCCCTGGGGCCTGCCGTGCGTGGCCGCCGGGATCGTCGTGGCGGTCCTGTTCGTGGCCTGGGAGATCCGGTCGCCGGTCCGCCTGCTCGACCTCACCGGAATCCCCCGGCGCCCGTTGCTCGCGACGCTGGGGGTGAGCTTCCTCGCCGGGGCGGCGCTGCTGGTCACGCTGGTCGACGTCCAGCTGGCCGCGCAGACGCTCATGGGCAAGGACACCGTGCCCGCCGCGCTCGTGCTCACCCGTTTCCTGGCCGCGCTGGCGGTCGCCGCGTTCCTCGGCGGCATGCTGACCCGCCGGTTCGGCGAGCGCGCCGTGGCCGCGGCGGGGATGGCGGTCGCCGCCGTCGGCTACGTGCTCATCTCCCGCTGGCCCGCCGACCTCGCGGCGGCCGGCCTTCGGGTGGACGTCGACCTCGTCATCGCCGGTCTCGGCCTGGGCGCCGTCATCGCGCCCGTCTCGTCGGCCGCGCTTCGGGTCGTGCCCGCCGTACAGCACGGCGTGGCCTCTGCCGCGGTCGTCGTGGCGCGGATGATGGGGATGCTGCTCGGAGTGGCGGCGCTGTCGGCCTGGGGCTTCCACCGGTTCCAGTCGCTCACGGCCGACCTCGACACTCCGCTTCCGATGGGGATGGACGCCGCCGAGTTCACCAGGAAACTGGCCGACTACACCACCCAGGTCAAGGCCGCGCTGCACGTCGAGTATTCGGAGATCTTCCTGATCACCGCGGTGCTGTGCACGGTCGGCGTGCTGACGGCGCTCGCCCTCCCCCGGCGCACGCCTCAGGCCTGAGGACGGCTCACGAGCGCAGGTAGGCGAGCACGGCCAGCACCCGCCGGTGCTGGTCCCCGTCTTCCGCGTGCAGCCCGAGCTTGGTGAAGATGCCGCGGATGTGCTTTTCCACCGCGCCGTCCGTGACGACGAGGCGGCGGCCGATGGCGGGGTTCGACCGGCCCTCCGCCATGAGCTCGAGGACCTCACGCTCGCGCGGGGTCAGCGACGCGAGCGGGTCGCCCCGGCGGCGCCGGACCATGAGCTGCGCCACGACCTGGGGGTCGAAGACCGTACCCCCGCCCGCGACCCTGCGCAGGCCCTCCATGAACTCCTCCACGTCGACGACGCGGTCCTTCAGCAGGTAGCCGACCGCACCCTTGGCGTCGGCCAGCAGGTCGTCCGCGTAGGACACCTCGACGTACTGGGACAGGATCAGCACGGGCGCCCCGGGGACCCTGCGCCGGGCCTCGACGGCCGCCCTCAGCCCTTCGTCGGTGAACGTCGGCGGCATCCGCACGTCGACCACCGACACGTCGGGACGGTGCTCGGCGACGGCCTCGACGAGGTCGTCGCCCGTGCCCACCGCGGCCACGACCTCGCAGCCGAACTCCTCGAGCAGACGTACCAGGCCCTCCCTGATCAGGACGGCGTCGTCGGCGACAACTACCCGCACGGAACCTCCGCCGTGATCGAAGTGGGCCCGCCGGCCGGGGACCGCACGGTCAGCTCGCCGTCCACTCCGCGCAGCCGCTCGGCGAGGCCGGACAGGCCGTGTCCCTTGGCGACGTGCGCGCCGCCGACCCCGTCATCGCCGATCGTGAGCATCAGCGTGTCGCCGATCCTCGTCAGCGTGACCGAGCACATCTCCGCCCGGCTGTGCTTGGCGACGTTGGTGAGCGCCTCGGCCGTCACGAAGTAGACGGTGTTCTCGATCAGCGCGGGGAACCGTTCCTCAGTCTGGACGTCGAGCTCCACGGGCACCGTGCAGCGGCCCGCCAGCGCGGCCAGCGCGGGAGCCAGGCCGCGGTCGGCCAGGATCGGCGGCGCGATGCCGCGCGAGAGCGCGCGCAACTCGTCCAGCGTCTCCCTGGTGGCGGTGATCGCCTTGCCGATGGTCGACTGGGCGGCGGCCGCGTCCTTCTCCAGCTCGCGCTGCGCCCGGGACAGCTCCATGGCCAGGTGCACGAGACGCTGCTGGGGCCCGTCGTGGATGTCGCGCTCCAGCCTGCGCAGGGCGTTCGCCTCGGCATAGGCGGCGGCGTTGCGCCCCTCGGTCAGGTCCTCGATGCGCTCCTGCAGTTGGGCGACGCCGGTCAGCAGCGACTTGCCGAGCGACGCCTGGAGCAGCGCGCAACCGCGGATCACCGGGTACAGCGTGAGCGCCGCGATGACGCCGAAGGACACGTTCAACAGGCTTTCCGGGACGTACCCGTGACCGAGCCCGATCAGCTCGGCGAGGCCCTGGTTGTCCGGGATGTTCGCGAGCACCCACCCGTAGAGCGGATAGGTCAGTCCGGCGATCGCCATCGACCACCACGTGACCGTCACGCAGAAGGTCACGATGGCGACGGGGAAGCCCACCAGGGCATGGAGGATGTCGAGCCACGGCTGGGCGCCGGCGAGCGGGGTCAGCGTCTTGCGGAACCAGCCCGCGCCGGGCGGGGACTGAGGATAGCGGGGCCTGGGCACCTCCGTGCCCAGGACACCGCGCATCCGCACCCGCTCGATCTCGCCCATCCCCCGCGCCGCGAGAGCGGTCAGCACGAGGATGGGCACGCCCAGCCAGACGACCAGCATGCCGGCACCCGCGGACAGACCTGTCACGACCAGGCAGAACGCGACGATCGCGAGGGGAAACCCCACGAGGAGGTACACCGAGTCCCCGGCGAGTCGGGAGAGAAGTCTTCGCATGTCCCCCACGCTAAGCAGCCGGAGATCTCCGATCGATCCCGTGTTCGGGAGTGTTCAGGGTAGGGAATACCCTACTTCTTCTTCCGCTTCTCCCTGATCTTCATCGTGACCTCGATGGGCGAACCGGCGAAGCCGAACTCCTCGCGGAGCCGGCGCTCGAGGAAGCGGCGGTAGGTCTCCTCGAGGAACCCCGAGGTGAACAGCACGAACTTCGGCGGCTCGGTGGACGCCTGGGTGGCGAACAGGATCTTGGGCTGCTTGCCCGAGCGCACCGGCGGCGGCGTCGCGCGCAGCAGGTCGGTGAAGAACTGGTTGAGCCGGCCGGTCGGGACGCGCGTGCCCCACGAGTCCAGGGCCCGCTCGATGGCCGGCACCAGCTTCTCGACGTTGCGGCCGGTCTTCGCGGAGATGTTGACCCGCAGCGCCCAGGGCGTGCGGACGAGCTGGCGGTCGATCTCCTTCTCCAGGTAGTACCGCCGGTCCTCGTCGACGAGGTCCCACTTGTTGAAGGCCACGACCATCGCCCGGCCCGACTCGATGACGAGGCCGAGGATGCGCAGGTCCTGCTCGGTCAGCACCTCGGAGGCGTCGATGAGGACGACGGCGACCTCCGACCGCTCCAGGGCGGCCCGGGTGCGCATGGCCGCGTAGAAGTCGGCGCCCTTCAGCTCCCGGTCACGGCGGCGGATGCCCGCGGTGTCGATGAAGCGGTAGGTCCTGCCGCCCAGCTCCACCAGCTCGTCCACCGGGTCGCGCGTGGTCCCCGCCATCGGGTCGACCAGCACGCGCTCCTCACCCGCCACCCGGTTCAGCAGGGACGACTTGCCGACGTTGGGCTTGCCCAGCAGCGCGATCCTGCGCGGGCCCCGGTGCTCGCCGAAGGTCTGGGGCGGCGTCTCCGGCAGCGCGTCGAGCACGATGTCGAGCAGGTCGCCGCTGGACCTGCCGTGGAGGGCGGAGACCGGCTGCGGCTCCCCGAGACCCAGCGACCACAGCCCGGTCGCCTCCAGCTCCATCTGCTGGTTGTCGACCTTGTTGGCCGCGAGTACCACGGGCTTGCCGGAACGGCGGAGCACGGCCCCCACGGCCTCGTCCGAGTCGGTCACGCCGACGCTGGCGTCCACCACGAACAGCACGACGTCGGCCAGCTCGGCGGCGATCTGGGCCTGCTCCGCGATGCGCAGCGCCATGCCGGTGGCGTCCGGGTCCCAGCCGCCGGTGTCGACCAGGGTGAAGCGGCGGCCCCGCCACGTCGCCTCGTAGGTCACCCGGTCGCGGGTCACACCCGGAACGTCTTCGACGACCGCCTCACGACGGCCGATGATGCGGTTGACCAGCGTGGACTTGCCCACGTTGGGCCGGCCGACCACCGCGACCACGGGGAGCGGGCCCGCGTCGGGTCCCGCCGCCTCACCGGTCTCGCCGTCGGAGTACTCGGACTCGTCCTCGGAGAACTCGCTCTCGTCGTAGGAGAACTCGTCGAAGTCCTCGTCCCCGGCCTCGACCCAGCCGCTCTCGTCGCGGTACTCCCCCGTCACGTCCCTGCTCATCGCTTCCTCTCCCGATCCGGAGAGGATCAGGCTCTCTCCTTGACGAACCGCAGGACCTCGGCGATCACGTCGTCCAAGGTCAGCGGTGTGGTGTCCAGCTCGATCGCGTCCGCCGCCATCGCCAGCGGGTCGGCCTTCCTCGTCGAGTCCAGCGTGTCCCGACGCGCCATCTCGGCCTTCTGCGTCTCCACGGTGGTCCCGGTCAGCTCGGCCGTACGGCGCTGCGCACGGGCGTCGGCGCTCGCGGTCAGGTAGACCTTGACGGGCGCGTCCGGCGCCACGACGGTGCCGATGTCGCGTCCCTCGACCACGATGCCCCCACCGGGCAGGGACTCGGCGATGATCTCCTGCTGAAGGGAGACCAGCCGGCGGCGGACCTCGGGAACCGCGCTCACCGCGGAGACGGCGCCCGTGACCTCGGGACCGCGGATCGGGCCGTTCACGTCGACGCCGTCGACGGTGACGCCCGGGGCGTCCGGGTCGGTGCTCATGACCAGGGACGGCTCGCCCGAACGCTCGGCGATCGCCCGCTGATCGGCGAGATCGACCTCCTGCTGGAGCATCCACCAGGTGATCGCGCGGTACATCGCACCCGTGTCCAGGTAGCGCAGGCCCAGCGCGCGCGCGACACCCCGTGAGGCGCTCGACTTGCCGGACCCCGAAGGGCCATCCATGGCGACGACCAGACCCGACACGGTCTCTCCTTTGCTTTTCGCGCCCCTTCGAGCTGTCGCCCCTGAGGCTACCGGGATTCGGCACCCAACCACGCATCGGAGCGTGGCCGGCCCCCGCCGGGGACCGGGCCTCCTGCGTCGGTTCAGGGGTTCCCGAGCAGCCGGGTCGACCTGTCCTCCTGAGCGAGCCTGCGGAGGGAGGCGAGGACGGTGTCGCCGACCGCCGTCCACACCACCACGGCCTCCGCGACGCTGTCGAGGTCCCCCCTGCGGGCGACCGTCTCGATCTCGGTGTCCGCGAGCCGCTCAGCGGTCTCCGCGTAGGAGTCCAGCAGCTCGAAGTAGTCGTCCTGGTCCAGCCTCCGCAGCGTGGCGAGCGCGTCGGCCAGCGTGCGGCGGGCCGGGTTGGTCGCCTTGACCTGCCAGCCCCGCTTGGCGATCAGCTCGTCCACCTCGGCCACGGCCTCGTCCCACGCCTCGTCCTCCACGTACTCCCTCGCGGGGGTCATGGCGTACTGGGCCTTGCCGATGGTGTCGAGCTCGGACAGCCCCGCAGAGAACATCAGGCGGAGCGCCTCACGTGCGGAGGCGATCGACAGGCCGCCGATCTCGACGAGGGCGCGGGCCAGCTTCAGCCTCTTGACGTGCGCCTCGCCGTACTGGGCCTGGTTGGGCCCCGTGCGCTCACCGGCGGGGACGAGCCCCTCCCGCAGGTAGTACTTGATCGTCGGGATCGGAACGCCGGTGCGCCTGCTCAGCTCAGCGATCCTCATCGTCCCTCTCCCTCACCGCGTGCTCCCAGGATAGGACCGCCCGCCATGCGGACGGGCGTGCGCGGCGGCCGGCGGCTTGACGCACGAAGCGGATAGCGCCACTATCCATAATATGGATAGCAATACTTTCCACTATCCATACTGGGGAGGCTTTCATGTTCGGCACTCTGGGCAGGTTCGCCGGCAGACGCCGTCGGTGGATCATGGTGGGAACGCTGCTGCTCGTCGCGTTCGCGGCGGTCTGGGGAACCGGCGTCTTCGGCCGCCTCGGCGGCGGCGCCGGCTTCGACGACCCCGGCAGCCCGTCCGCCCACGCGGACAGACTGCTGGCAGGCCCGCTCGGCCGCCACGCCAACGACGTGGTCGTCCTCTACGAGAGCGACAGGCTCACGGTGGACGACCAGGGCTTCGCCGGTCCGGTTCAGCGGGCCCTTTCGAGCGTGCCCCGCGGCGACGTCATCCGGCTCGACTCCTACTGGTCGACGGGCTCGTCCTCGTACGTGTCCGGGGACAGGCGCGCGACGTACGCCGCGGTGCAACTGCGGTCGGCCGACGACCAGGAGCGGGTCCTGCAGCTGAGGAAGATCCAGGACAGTTTCCGCGCCGACGGCCTCACCGTGCGGTTCGGGGGCACCACGGCGATGACCGACCAGGTGAACAGGCTGACGCTGCGCGACCTGGCGCTCGCGGAGGCCGTCTCGATACCCGTTCTGCTGATCCTGCTGATCGTGATCTTCCGAAGTCTCCTGGCCGCCGCGCTTCCGCTGATCATCGGCCTCACCGCGGCTCTCGGATCGCTGGCTCTGCTCCGGTTCGTCACGTTCTTAACCGACATCTCGACCTTCGCCATCCAGGTCATCACGATCCTCGGCCTGGGCCTGGCCATCGACTACGCGCTGCTCGCCGTGACCCGGTTCCGCGAGGAGTTGGCGGCGGGCGCCACGGTGGAGGCGGCGGTGGAGCGGACCATGGCGACCGCCGGCCGCACCATCGCGTTCTCCGGCGCCGTGGTGGCCGTGTCCTTCGCGGGGCTCACCCTGTTCCCGTCGCGGTTCCTGCTGTCGATGGGCTACGCGGGAGCGGGCACCGTCGTCATGGCCGTCCTCGCCTCGCTCACGGTGCTGCCCGCGCTGCTCACCGCCATGGGGCCGCGGCTCAACCCGGCCAGGGCGCGGACGGGCGACCCGGCGGCCGGGCGGTGGTACCGGACCGCCCACGCCGTCATGCGGCGCCCGTGGCGGAACGCCGTCGTCATCGTCGTCGTGCTCGGCGCGCTCGGCCTGCCGTTCCTCGGCGTGAACTGGGCCCGCCCCGGCGACTGGGTCCTGCCGTCGAGCGCCGACGCCCGCGTCGTCACCCAGGTGATGACGGAACGGTTCGCCGCCGACCCGGGCAAGCTGGTGACGGCCGTGGTCGAGTCGCCCCGCCCCGCCGGCCGGGCCGCCCTCGAGGCCTACGCCGCCCGTCTGGACGGCGTGCCGGGGATCGAGGGAGCGGCGGTCACGGGTGTCAGTGGCGACCAGGCGAGGATCACCCTCGGCTACTCGATGGACCCGATGTCCCGCGACGCCCGGCGCATGGTCGCGGATCTCCGGGCGGTCGCCCCGCCCGAGGGCGGTACGACGTCGTTCACCGGAATGCCGGCCTCCCGGGCGGACATCGTGGACATGGTCACCTCGAGGCTGCCGTGGATGGCCCTGTTCGCGACGGCGGTGTCGTTCGTGGTGCTGTTCCTGGCGCTCGGATCCGTGGTGTTGCCGATCAAGTCGGTGCTGCTCAACCTGCTCTCGCTGGGAGCGGCCTTCGGCGCGATCAAGCTCATCTTCCAGGACGGCCTGCTCGACGGCCTGCTGGGACTCGAAGCCGTGGGCGCGGTGGACGTGAACTTCCCCGTGCTGATCGTCGCGATCGCCTTCGGCCTCGCCGTGGACTACGAGGTGTTCCTGCTGTCACGCGTCCGGGAGGAGTACGACCGGACGGGCGACGTGGCCGAGTCGACGGCGCTCGGACTGCAGCGGACCGGCCGCGTCATCACGAGCGCGGCCCTTCTGGTGGCCGTGGTCGTGGGCGGATTCGCCCTGTCCGGCATCGTCTTCATGAAGATGGCCGGGGTGGGGCTGGTGATCGCCGTGGTGGTGGACGCCTTCGTCGTGCGGGCACTGCTCGTCCCCGCCACGATGCGGCTGCTCGGCCGGTGGGCGTGGTGGGCGCCCGCACCGCTCGCCCGCTGGTGGCGTCGCCGTGGCGCGGTCGGACACGGTCACGCGGCCTCGCCCGCCGCGAGGCCCGCCGAGGTCGCACGTCCCACGTGAACGCGTGTACGGCCGGGGAGCGCGGAGATCAGACGGGCAGGCCAGACGGGCAGGTCAGACGGGCAGGTGCCACCCGCGCTCGCGCAGGCCGTCCGCGAGCGCGGCCGCCGCCTCCGGCTGGACGTACAGCTCCGCCGCGCCGAGAGGCAGGCCGGGGGCGTGCTCCAGCCGGATGTCCTCGATGTTGACGCCGGTCTCGCCCGCCGCCTGCACGAGCCGGGCGAGCTCGCCGGGGCGGTCGCCGATGACGACCTGGACGACGGCGTAGGTGCGGGCCGGGCCGCCGTGCTTGCCGGGGATCCTGCCGGTCCCGCGGACGCCGCGTTCGAGCAGATCGGTCACCCCCGCGACGGCCGTACCCTCGCCCGCGAACGCCCGCAACGACCTGGCCACGGCGGACAGGTCCTCCACCAGGGCCTCGAGGACCTCGGCGACCGGGCCGGCGTTGCCCGTCAGGATTCCGGTCCACAACGACGGGTCGCCCGCCGCGATGCGTGTGACGTCCCGCACGCCCTGTCCTGACAGGCCGAGAGCGGTGTCGGACGCCTCCGACAACTGCGCGGCCACAGCCGCCGCGGTGACGTGAGGTGCGTGGGAGATGACCGCGACGGCCCGGTCGTGTTCCTCCGCGCCGACCCGCACGGAGTTCCCCCCGCACAGTTCGACCAGCTCCTGGACCGTCTCCACCGCCTGCTCGGTGGTCTCCGCCGACGGGCACAGGGCCCAGGGGCGGCCGAGGAACAGGTCGGCTCTCGCGGCCGCGGGCCCCGAACGCTCCCGCCCCGCGAGCGGATGCCCGGCCACGTAGGTCGACAGGTCGCACCCCAGCTGCGCAGCCTGCTCCAGCGGGAGGACCTTGACGCTGGCGACGTCGGTGTAGACCCGCGCGACATCGTTCTTCTGCAGGTCGAGCAGTTGCTGCGCGACGAACCGCGGGGGCACGGCGATGATCGCCAGATCCACGGTGCGGTCGGCCGGCCACTCCTCCCCCGCGCCGAGCTCCCGGGCGAGCCGTCCGGCCGCGGCGTCGCGGTCGGTGAGGAAGACCCGCACTCCCCGCTGACGCAGCGCGAGGGCGATCGATGTGCCGATCAGCCCGGTTCCGACGACGACGGCACTGCCGATCGTCGCACCCTCGATGGGAGTCATGGTCCTCGTCGTCCTAGCGTGCCTTCTCGTCCGGGCGGGCGACCGCGCCGGTCACTGGGCGATGTCCACCCGCAGGGCGACCGCGCCCCGCAGGTACACGTGCTGGATGTCCTGGCGGGGCCGGTCGGTCTCCACGTGGGCCATCAGGCGCACCACCCGCGGCAGTGCGCCCGGCACGGCGATCTCCGAGGCGCACAGCAGGGGGACATCGTGGAATCCCAGCTTGCGGGCCGCGAGGGCGGGGAACTCCGCGGTCAGGTCGGGCGTGGCCGTGAAGATCACCGAGATGACGTCATCGGTCGTGAGCCTGTTGCGCTCCATCACCGCGGTCACCAGTTCGGTCGTGCCCGCGATGATCGAGTTCCGATCGTCGCCGTCGACCTGGATGGCTCCCCGGATGGCCCGGACCATGTCGTTCCCCTCCCACCAGACTGCAGTGACGGGTCCGCTCCGTCGCGGCCCATCACTGTGACCTCCCAGGACATTGTGCCCGACTCGCGAAGTTCGCCGCCGGACGGGCCGGATTAGAGGCCGACCGCCGCATAGAGCTCGCCGACCTCCTGGACGCTCAGTGTCCGGATCGTGCCCGGCTTGAGACGGCCCAGCTTGACCGGGCCGAACTCGATGCGGGCGAGGTCGATCACCCGGTGCCCGGACGCCTCGAGCAGCCTCCTGACGATGTGCTTGCGCCCCTCGTGCAGGATGATCTCGACCAGCGCCTGCTGCCCGTGCTCCTGGACGACGTGGAACTCGTCCACCTTGGCCAGGCCGTCCTCGAGCTCGATTCCCTTGCGCAGCACCCGGTGCAGGTCGCGCGGAACGGGACCGGGCACCTTGGCCCAGTACTTCTTCTGCACGCCGTAACTCGGGTGGGTCAGCCGGTGGGCGAGCTCTCCGTCGTTGGTGAACAGGAGCAGGCCCTCGGTCTCGGTGTCCAGCCGTCCCACGTGGAACAGCCGGGTGTTGAGGTCCTGGACGTAGTCCTGGAGGCACGGACGGCCGTCCGGGTCCTCCATGGTGCTCACGACGCCGATCGGCTTGTTCAGGGCGTAGTAGACGAGCTCGGGCGAGGTCGGGATGCGCTTGCCGTCGACGTGGATGACCTGCTTGACGGGGTCGACCCGGGCCCCGAACCTGCGGACCACCTGGCCGTCGACCGTGACCCGGCCGTCGCCGATCATCTCCTCGCTGGCCCGGCGGCTGGCGATGCCGGCCTGCGCGAGGACCTTCTGCAGCCGCTCGCCGCCCGGCACCTCCGTGGTGTCGCGCTCGTCGACGTAGTCCGCGTCGTAGAAGTCCGGGTCGCGCAGCGGCTGCCGGGAGGTCTTGAACGGGTTCTCGCCGGCGTTCCCCGCACCGCCGCGCGCGCCCGCCGGGCCGCCACCGCGCGTTCCGTACGGCTTGGCCTCCGACCTGTTTCCTCGGGGCGCGCCCGCGCGCAGGTCGCGGCGAGAGCTGTCCCTGCCGAACCGGGCCCGCGAGCCGCCGCGCTCGCCTCCGCCGCTCCGGCCGGCCCCGTCGCCGCGGGCACCGCCACGGCGGGCGCTGTCGCCGATCGTCTGGACGTCGTCCGACCGGTCGTTCCTGCGGGAGTAACCGGTTCGGGCGCCACCGCGGTCGGCCCGCAACCCCGGCCTGTCCTGCCCGGAAGGGCGGCCACCGCCACGCCGATCATCACGCCGGTCCCGGCTCTCACCCTGGTCACGCCGGTCACGACCGCCGTCCCGGCCGGCCGCGCGCGCGTCGTCGCGCCGGGGCGCGTACCCACGGTCGGAGCCGCGGTCGTCACGGCCGAAGCCGCGGTCGGATGAGCCGGAGCCACGCCCGAAGCCGGGACCACGGCTGGGGCCACGGTCCTCACGGCCACGGTCATCGCGGCCACGGTCATCGCGGCCGAAGCCACGGCCCTCACGGCTCTGCTCGTCCCGCCCGAAGCCACGGCCACGGTCGTCACGGCCGAAGCCACGGCCCTCACGGCTCTGCTCGTCCCGCCCGAAGCCACGGCCACGGTCGTCACGGCCGAAGCCGCGGTCGGATGCGCCGGGACCCCGGCTGAAGCCGCGGTCCTCACGGCCACGATCCTCACGGCCACGGTCGTCGCGGCTGAAGGCGCGGTCGTCGCCGCGGCCGCCGCGGTCGTCCTGACGGCGGTCGCCGCGGGCGCCGTCCTGCTGGCCGTACCTGCCTCGTGAACCGCCGCGGTCGGCGCGGAAGGAGTCACGGGATGAGTCGCGGTCGCCGCTCCTGTAGCGGTCCCTGTCGCCGTCAGGCCTGCCGTACGAGCCGCCTCGGTCGCCTGAATCGCTGTAGCGGGATCCGCCGTCGTAACGGGATCCGCCGTCCCTGCGGGATCCGGCGCTGTCCGCCCGGTAGCCGGAGCCCGTCTCCGAGCCGCGGGAACCGCCGCGCCTGTCGTCCTGGGGGCGTCCCTGGGATCCACGGGATCCGCTCCGGAACCCGCCGCCCGATCCGCTTCTGGGCGAGTCTCCCGAGCGGCCGCCCGACCCTCTTCTGGCGTCTCCGGCACCGCGTCCGAACCCGCCGGTTCCTCCGCGCTGGCCGGTGTTCCGGCTTCGACCGCGTCCATCACCGGACGGGGTAGGCCTGCTGTTCACTTCTGCTCCTCTAGGGTTTCCACGTTGTCCGGGAGGAAGGGGGCGAGTTCAGGAAGCTCTCCGAGCTCCTTCAGCCCCAGCCTCTCCAGGAAGTAGCTGGTCGTCCGGTAGAGCACGGCCTGGCTCTCCGGATCGACCCCGGCCTCTTCGACGAGGCCTCGCGCGAGCAGCGTCCGCATGACGCCGTCGCTGTTCACACCACGCACCGCCGCCACTCTGGCCCGGCTCACCGGCTGCCGGTAGGCAACCACGGCGAGCGTCTCCAGTGCGGCCTGGGTCAGCCGCGCCTGCTGGCCGTCCCGGACGAACCGCTCCACCAGCGGGGCGCACTCCGCCCGTGTGTAGAAGCGCCAGCCGCCCGCCACTTCCCGCAGGTCGAAACCCCTCCCAGCGGCGGTGTATTCCGCGGACAGGGCGCGCAGGGCCGCGGTGACCTCGTTCGTGGGGCGCTCCAGGACCTGGGCGAGCGTGATCTCGGCCACGGGCTCGTCGACCACCATCAGGATCGACTCTAGCGCCGCGCCGAGGCTGGGCCCCACGCCCGCGGCGTCCTGGTCGTCCTCCCCTGGGGTCTCGTCCGCCTCGTCCTCGCCTGCCCCGGTGGTCTCGTCAGCCCCGAGGGCCTCCTCCGCGCCGGCCTCGTCGGCCTGGGTCGCGTCGGCCCTGGCGGCCTCGTTCTCCTCGCCGAGCTCATCCGGCTCGTCGGGGATGTTCTCCATCCGGCTCGCGACCTGGCTCGGAACCAGGGCCGGAACGCCGGCGGCCGCGCCTTCAGCGCCATCGGGCTCATCCGGCACGTTCGCCTCACGCCCGACGGGGCCGGGGGCGTCGCTGCGTTCCATAACTCCTCGTTCGTCGTCGTCCGGCGGGTCGCCGTGTTCGTCGTGCCGCGGCTCGCCCTGATCATCGCGCAGCGTGCTCATGGTGCCGGAACACCGCGACGGCCGTCACGATCGTCGCGGCCGTCACTCCGGAGAGCGGGTGCGGAGCTCCCGGGGGTCCGGTCGGTCCGGCTCATTCATCCGGCCCTTCTGCGGCCCCGCCGTCCCCGCGCTCCCCGGCGGCGCCCGGCTTGCCGTCGTCGTAGTCGTCTCCGACGGTGACGTCGCCGTCGTCGGCGCCCGTCCACGTCACGTGGAGGTCGCCCAGAGGCTCGACCTGCTCGAAGGAGACCGCGGCCTCCCGGAAGAGCTCCAGGACGGCCAGGAAGCGGGCGACGATCTCCCACGTCCCCGCGCAGTCGGCTGTCAGCGACCGGAAAGTGGCCCTCTTCACCCGCCTCAGCCGTTCGACAAGGATAGCGGCCTGCTCGCGCACGCTGGCGAGCGGTTGATACATGTGGCTCACCGACACCGACGGCGGCGCCTTGGGCGTGAAGGCCCTCGCCGCGATCTTCGCCAGCTGCTCGGGCCCGATGCCGAGCACGAGCTCGGGCAGCAGGTCGGCGAACCGCTTCTCCATGGGCACGGCCCGCGGGAAGCGCAGGGCCTCCTCCGCCATCCGGCCAGAGAAGATCTTGGCGACCTCCTTGTACGCCCGGTACTGGAGCAGGCGGGCGAACAGCAGGTCACGGGCTTCGAGGAGGGCGAGGTCCTCCTCATCCTCCACCTCGCCGGTGGGCAGGAGCCTGGCCGCTTTCAGATCGAGCAGCGTCGCCGCGACGAGAAGGAAGTGGCTGGTCTGGTCGAGGTCCCATTCGGGGCCTCGCGACCGGATGTACGCGATGAACTCGTCGGTGACCTGGTGCAGGGACACCTCGGTGATGTCGAGCTTGTGCTTGGAGATCAGTCCGAGCAGCAGGTCGAACGGGCCCTCGAAGACGTCCAGATGCACCTGGAAGCCGTCCGGCGCCGGGCTCTCCCGCTCGGTCTCCTGCTCGATCACGCCTCCCATTCTCCCTCACACGGAGGACCGCTGCCGAAGGCCTGGGGAATCCATTTCGACGGCCTGCGACGGCCGAACATCTCGCTTTTCTCAGACCAAGAACTCGATACGGGTCATTCGGACCCGCGATGGCCGGATGAATCATCGGCAACTCGCCGAATCCGACATATTCGACCGGCTCGAATGAGCCTGGAATCGGCGGCACATGGCCCCAAATCGACAAAACCGGGATCGCCTTATAGCGAATGAAGACTCGTGACTCAGGCATGGGAATCAAGGGCAGCATTCTCCATGGAACCCTTCGAGCAAATTCGACGAATTTGGACGATTTCTCATCGTCGACGAACCCATTCATACCCTGTCAACGAAGAGACAGCATTGTCGCGACTATGGCCGGTTACCCCTTGTTCGCAGCCGCTTCAGCGGTTCACGGATTTGATTCTCTCGAATCACAAACGACATGGAATGCGACGGCTTCTAGTAGCAACAGGCGTGCTTCCACTCCCGGCTCCGGCAAGAGCATCCGGGCATTGGGGTGGCGACTACGGCGAGCGGCGCCATATTGGCACTTGCATGCCAAACACCGGTACGTGCCATCGTCGGCGCGACAGAGGCGACCCCTATCGAAGCGAGAGGCAACGAGTTCGACAACCCTCGCGCGATTCGCAATGTCATTCGTATTGCCGAAAGTTCGCGGCATCTGAGCAGAATGCTCCACGACGACGATGACGGATACAGCGGAAAGCACTGCCCGGGCGGCGGCGACGACTTCGCCGGCGGGCGCCATCGGCATTCCGCTCCCGCTCGGCGGGTTCCTCGCGCCAGGAAACCGGGGCGGGCCTCCTGCCCACCCGGCGAACTGCACGACGTTCGTGGATCACACGCCGCCGTCGAACTGAGTTCGCTGAAAGACAACGAGTGCCGCACCAGGCGACGGCCCGGCACGGCACTCGCCGTTTGTCACAGCAGGTCAGCCTGTGGAGAGCACACCCGGGCGGCCGACGGAGGACGGCTGCTCTACACCTTCTCGACGGGAAGATGCTCGCGCGCCCAGCGGGAGATCTGGTCCAGCGCCGGCATGAGCGCCTCGCCCCGTTCGGTCAGCTGATAGGACACCGTGACGGGCGGTCCCTCGCAGACGGTGCGGGTGACGAGTCCCATCTCGGTCAGCTCCGACAGACGGTCGGAGAGCACCGAGTCGCTCACTCCCCCGATGGCACGTGACAGTTCGCGGAATCCGGCGGGACCCGGGCGGAGGCAGCCCAGCACCACAGCGCTCCAGCGTTTCCCCAGAACCGAGAAGGCCCTCGTCAGCGCGTCGTCGAGGCGCTTAGAACACTCCACCTCGGTGGGTGCGGGGGGCTTGGGCGTCACGGTCGCCATCCTATCCGCTCCCTTGTCACTTCGACTTTCCTAGCTGCTACTCTTCGCCTCGTCACCACTAAATGACAAGTGAGAGGACGAGCATCGTCATGACCAGCAACACCGGTGGACGCCCGAGCGTCGTGGTCGTGGGCGGCGGATACGGCGGCGTCAACGTCGCCAAAGGTCTCGACGACGTGGCCGACGTCACCCTCGTGGACGCCAGCGAGATCTTCGTGCACAACGTCGCGGCATGGCGGGCCCTGGTCGAGCCCGTCTGGCTGGAGCGGATCTTCATGCCCTACGACCGCCTGTTGAAGCAGGGGCGGTTCCTGCGTGACCGTGCCGTGGCGGTGGACGGCCGGCGCGTCACTCTCGAATCGGGGAGGGAACTCGAGCCCGACTACCTCATCCTGGCGACCGGGTCGACGTATCCGTTCCCCGCCAAGACGGACGCGCCGAACGCCGAGACGGCACGGGCCAGGCACCGGGCCGCGCACGACGAACTCCGGCGCGCCACCCGAGTACTGCTCGTCGGCGCCGGCCCCACCGGTCTGGAGCTCGCGGGCGAGATCAAGGCGTTCTTCCCCGACAAGCACGTGACGATCGTCGACGTCGGCGCCGACATCCTCCCCGGCCCGTTCGACCAGTCGCTCCGCGACGACCTCCGCCGCCAGTTGGACGAGATCGGCGTCGAGGTCAAGCTCGGCACCGCGCTGACGGCGCTGCCGGACACCGTTCCCGCCACGTTCGGCGAGATCACGGTCGCCACCGAGGACGGAGACAAGCTGACCGCCGACATCTGGTTCCGCTGCTTCGGCCTCACGCCGCAGTCCGGCTATCTGAAGGGCTCCCTCGCGGACACCCGCGACGCGAACGGCTACCTCCGCGTCGACGAGCATCTGCAGGTGATCGGGCACGACCGCGTGTACGCCCTCGGCGACATCACCGACGCCGACCGAAACACGGCCGGCGCCGCGAACTACCAGGGCCAGCTGCTCGCGGGAAATCTCCGGACACTGATCACCGGAGAGGGCGAGCTCGGCACGTGGCAGCCGCTGCCGCCCATCATCGTCGTGCCGCTCGGCCCGGAGAAGGGCGCCGCCTGGCTCCCGGGCGAAGACGGCGTCGGGAAGCTGGCCGGAGCCGACGTGACCTCGGCGGTCAAGGGCAGCGCGATGCTGGTCGACAACTACAGCGCGCTGTTCGACGGTCCTGGCGGCACGCGGTCCTGATCGAGCCGCGCGGGGGCCCCGGCTGCATCGTGGCGCGCGGGCCCCGAGCGGACCCGGCCCGTACGGCCACGCCGCCCTATGGTGACGTGGCCTGCGGGCACCGGGCCGAGACTCCCCCAAGAGCCCCTCGGCCTGGGCGGGGCTGGCCTAGCCGGAGCACACCCGGCGCGTACGGTCCCGAAGCGGGGGCTCGGAACCGCGCGTGGTGTCAGACCCGGGAGGGCCACCTGACGAGCAGCTCACGAGCCAGTTCGCGATAGGCGGTGGCTCCCATCGAACCCGGGTCGAACTGGGTGATGGGCTCGCCGGCCAGGGTGGCGTCGGGGAACCGCACGGTCCGGTTGATGACGGTGTGGAAGACCTTGTCGCCGAAGCCCTGCATGATCGTCGCCAGCACCTCGCGCGCGTGCAGGGTGCGCGGGTCGTACATCGTGGCCAGCAGGCCGTCGATCTCAAGGTCCTTGTTCAGGCGCTCCTGCACCTTGCCGATCGACTCCATCAGCAGCGCGACGCCGCGCAGGGCGAAGAACTCGCACTCCAGCGGGATCATCACGCTGTGCGCGCAGGTCAGCGCGTTGACCGTGAGCAGGCCGAGGGACGGCTGGCAGTCGATGAGCACGAGGTCGTAGTGCGGCAGGAGCGGCTCGAGCGCCCGCTGCAGCGCGTACTCGCGCGCCACCTCGTTCACGAGCCTGATCTCCGCGCCGGACAGGAAGATGTTGCTCGGCAGCAGGTCCATGCCCTCGACGGAGGTGTTGAGCAGCACGTCGTCGATCGTGACGTCCGGCTCCTCCATGATGAGGTCGTACATGGTCGACTCGAGCGGCCGCGGATCGATGCCGAGCCCGACGGAGAGCGCGCCCTGGGGGTCGAAGTCCACGAGCAGCACCCGCTGGCCCACCTCGGCCAGCGCGGCGCCCAGGTTGATCGTGGTGGTCGTCTTGCCGACGCCGCCCTTCTGGTTCACCATGGCGACGATCCGCGCGGGACCGTGCGTCTCCGGCGGTGTCGGCTCCGGGAATACGGGACGAGGGCGACCGGTCGGCCCGATCTCACCGCCGGGAGTCCCCGCGGTCCACGTCGCATCTGTGGTCGCAGTCAACTGACGAACCTCCCTGATGGACCGAACCTGATCGAATTTAGAGCGTAGGCCCCCATGCGGCAAGGCGGCGCGCCAGGGCCTGCGATATTCAACGCCATATTCGGCGTGGAGCCAAATACGTTCAGCGCCGCGCCCGGGGGTGGGCCGCGGCGTAGACCTCGCGGAGCCTGTCGACGGTCACGAGCGTGTAAACCTGTGTCGTGGTGACCGAGGCGTGGCCCAGCAACTCCTGCACAACCCTAACGTCGGCGCCTCCGTCAAGGAGGTGGGTTGCGAATGAATGCCGCAACATATGCGGAGAAACACCGGAAAGGCCCGCCCGCTCCGCCGCCGCCTGGAGGACCTCCCAGGCGCCCTGACGGGTCAGCCTGCCCCCTCGCGCATTGAGGAACAGCGCGGGCGTCCCGCGCCCGTGAGCGGCGATCTGGGGCCTCGCCCGGACCATGTAGGCGTCCAGGGCCCCGCGGGCGAACCGGCCCAGCGGGACGATCCTGGTCCTGCCGCCCTTGCCCCGCAGACGGACCTGGTCGTGATCGGGCTCCTCGCGGTGCGAGACGTCGTCGACCGCCAGCCCCACCGCCTCGGAGATCCGCGCGCCCGTGCCGTACAGGACCTCAAGGAGCGCGCGATTGCGCAGGGTCAGCGGCGCGTCCTCCGGGCCGGCGGCGGCGATGAGGAGTTCCACGTCGGCCACCGTGATCGCCTTCGGCAGCCTGCGCAGCTGGCGCGGCGGCCGGACCTCGTGCGCGGGGTCGTGATCCGTCACGCCCTCGCGGACGGCGAAGCGGTGCAGCCCGCGGACCGCCGAGACCGCCCGGGCCGCCGAGCTGGCGACCAGGGCGGGGTGCTCCTCGTCGCCCTCCCTCAACGAGGTCAGGAAGGCGACGACGTCGGACTCGGTGATCCGCGAGAAGGAGTCGATTCCCTGCGCCGCGAGATGGTCGAGGTAGCGCCGCAGGTCACGACGGTATGAGGCGAGCGTGTTGGCAGCCAGGCCCCGCTCCACCGCCAGGTGCGCGAGGTAGCTGGACAGCACCGCCTCCGGCTCGCTCAGAACGTCCCCCTACGGACTCATGCCTCCGGAGCGTCGGCGGGACGAAGGCCCTTGAAACCGTCGGCGGAAGCGGCGTACGCGGCGAGAATACCGGCGACGGCCGGAGAATTGTGGATCATTCCTTTCAGGGCCCTGTCCACCGCGTCGCCCAAGGGGATCCAGATCGCCGGCATGTCGATCTCCTCGTCCTCCCGGACGAACGCGTTCTCCTCGTCCGGCAGGGGGCTGACGTCGCGGGCGAGGAAGACCCGGATCCGCTCGTCGCTCATGCCGGGCGAGGTGTAGAGGTCGACCAGCGTGTGCCAGGTGGCGGCCCGGTAGGCCGCCTCCTCGGCCAGCTCACGCGCGGCGCAGTCCACGAGCGGCTCGCCGGGCACGTCGCGGATGCCCGCGGGCAGCTCCCAGAGCAGACGGCGCATCGGGTGGCGGTACTGGCGGATCAGCAACACGCGGTCGTCCTCGTCGAGGGCGAGCACCGCGACCGCCCCCGGGTGGACGACGTAGTCGCGCTTGGCCACCGAACCGTCGGACATCCGCACCGCGTCGGTCCGCACGGAGATCACCCGTCCGGAGAAGTGCTCCTGCGAGCCGGTGATCTCCCAGCTCTCCTCGGAATCTTCCACGTTCACTTGCTACGGCCCGCCTTCGCAACGCTCTCACGGACGTCGGCGTACACCCGGGCCGCCTGAACCAGCCCCTTGAACAGCGGATGGGCCCGGGTCGGCCGCGAGCGGAACTCGGGGTGGGCCTGGGTGCCGATGAAGAAGGGATGCTGGTCGGCCGCCAGCTCGGCGTACTCCACCAACCGGCCGTCGGGCGACAGCCCGGAGAACACCATACCGATCTTCTCCAGCCGCTCACGGAAGGAGTTGTTCACCTCGTAGCGGTGGCGGTGCCGCTCCTCAACCCGGGCCTTGCCGTACAGCTGCCGGGCGAGGGAGCCGTCGGCGAGCGCGGCCGGGTAGAGGCCGAGCCGCATGGTGCCGCCCATGTCGCGGTCGCCGGAGACGACGTCCTCCTGGTCGGCCATCGTCGAGATCACCGCGTCGGCCGTGTCCGGGTCGAACTCGGTGCTGCCCGCGTCCGCGATGCCCGCGAGGTTGCGCGCCGCCTCGATGACCATGCACTGCATGCCGAGACAGATGCCGAGCAGCGGGATCTTCTGCTCGCGCGCGTGGCGCACCGCGCCGACCTTGCCCTCGATGCCGCGTACGCCGAAGCCGCCGGGGATGAGCACGCCGTCGACGCCGTCGAGCTCACGCGCGGCCCCTTCGGGCGTCTCGCAGTCGTCGCTCTTGACCCAGCGGATGTTGACCCTGGCATCGTTGGCGAAGCCGCCCGCGCGCAGCGCCTCGGTGACGGACAGGTACGCGTCGGGGAGGTCGATGTACTTGCCGACCAGCGCGATCGTGACCTCCGTGGCCGGGCGGTGCACCCGGTGCAGCAGCTGGTCCCACTCCTTCCAGTCCACGTCGCGGAACGGCAGGCCGAGCCGCCTGACGACGTACGCGTCGAGACCCTCGGTGTGGAGGACCTTCGGGATGTCGTAGATCGAGGTCGCGTCCACGGCCGAGACCACGGCGTCCTCGTCCACGTCGCACATCAGGCTGATCTTGCGCTTGAGCGAGGTCGTGATGGGCCGGTCGGACCGGCACACGATGGCGTCGGGCTGGATGCCGATGCTGCGCAGCGCGGCCACGGAGTGCTGCGTCGGCTTGGTCTTCAGCTCGCCGCTCGGGCCGATGTACGGCAGGAGCGACACGTGGAGGAAGAAGACGTTGTCGCGGCCGACCTCGTGGCGCACCTGGCGGACGGCCTCCAGGAAGGGCAGCGACTCGATGTCGCCGACGGTCCCGCCGACCTCGGTGATGACCACGTCGACGTCCGGCCCGGCCATGCCCCGGATGCGGTCCTTGATCTCGTTGGTGATGTGCGGGATGACCTGCACGGTGTCGCCGAGATACTCGCCGCGGCGCTCCTTGGCGATCACGTTCGAGTAGACCTGGCCGGTCGTCACGTTGGCGGAGCCGTGGAGTTCGGTGTCGAGGAAACGCTCGTAGTGGCCGACGTCGAGGTCGGTCTCGGCCCCGTCGTCGGTGACGAACACCTCGCCGTGCTGGAAGGGGTTCATCGTCCCCGGATCAACGTTGAGGTAGGGGTCGAGCTTCTGCATGGTGACCCGCAGGCCCCGCAGTTTGAGGAGGCGGCCAAGGCTGGAGGCTGTGAGCCCCTTGCCGAGGCTGGAGGCGACGCCGCCGGTGACGAACAGATGCTTGGTCAGTGCTGGCCTGGAGTGGGCGTCGCTGCGCAAGAAGGGCTCCCGTGGTCGTTGTCTTTGCTCGGCCGCCAAATCGGCGACCGCCATGCCACGGGCTCTCAGAATATCAAACGCTTTACATGATTGGTGCCCCTACGTGCGCGAACCCACCATGGTCAAGGGCGGGACCAGCGGGTACCTTGTCCCGTTATGTCGATCGTGAAGCGTGTCGTGGGCCGATTGGCCCACCGGGGGTGGGCCTACCTGCGCGATGCGGCCGCGCTCAGCCCCGGCTCCACGGGCGGTTACCGGTTCCGGCGCCTCGGTGAGGGGGCATGCGTCTCCTTCCCGCTCGGCGCGATCTTCGGCGAGGCGTGGATCGAGATCGGGGACCACACGCTGATCGGGGAGCGGGTCTCGATCTCGGCCGGGATGGGCCCCGGCGTGGATCTCGGACCCGGGTCGATCGTGCGGATCGGCCGCGCCTGCTCGATCGGCAGGGGCAGCCACATCGTCGGGCACCAGTCGATCGACATCGGCGACGACGTGTTCACCGGCCCGTACGTCTACATCACCGACCAGAACCACGTCTACGACGATCCCGAGAAGCCGATCGGACGGCAGTGGCCGCGCAACAATCCCGTCTCGATCGGTTCGGGCTCGTGGCTGGGCACGGGGGCGATCATCCTCCCGGGCACGCGCATCGGCCGCCAGTCGGTCGTCGCGGCCGGGGCGGTCGTCCGCGGCGAGTTCCCCGACCACTCGGTCATCGCGGGCGTCCCCGCAAAGATCGTCCGGCGGCATTCCCCTGAGCGGGGATGGCACAGCCCGCTCCTGCCGGTCGAGCCGGTCTCCCTCCCCGATCCCCGTACGGCACCCGGCGTGTCCGCCGCCGGAACCGGCACCGCCTGAGCCGCATCCTCCCGACCAGGGCCGATCCGGCCGGCGGGACGCCGTCGCCCGATCAGGAGACCGGTTCACCGGAAATGACCGGGATAAGCGGCTATGAAGGAGTTTCCGTTCCCCGAAGATTGGGACGGCGGAACGGGGACACAGGGGCAGAATCGTCCGTTGGTGTCTGCGCGAGATCGTCTCGCACTGCGTGGAGGTGCTGATGTTCGCGGCTCTGACCGGGCTCGGCCTGTCGACGGCGGCGGGGCTCAACGCCTACATCCCGCTCATGGTCGTCGGCCTGCTCGCCAACTTCACCGACGCCGTACGGCTGCCGCAGGGCTACGAATGGTTGTCCAACGGCTGGGTGCTGACGATCATCGGGGTGCTGCTCGTCGCCGAGTTCGTGCTCGACAAGGTCCCCGTGGTCGACCACGTCAACGACATCGTGCAGACGGCCGTACGGCCCGCCTCCGGAGGCGTGGTGTTCAGCGCCACCGCGGCGGCGGCCAAGCTCGACAACTCCACCTGGATGGCCGAGCATCCGGCGGTCGGCTGGGTCCTCGGCATCGTGGTCGCCCTGGCCGTGCACCTCGTGAAGTCGGGCGCCCGGCCGGTCGTCAACGCGACCACGGCCGGATTCGGCGCTCCCGTCGTCAGCACGGTCGAGGACGCGAGCGCGCTGGGCATGAGCCTCGTCGCGATCTTCCTGCCGGTGCTCGTCATCGTGGCGATGGCGGTGCTGGCGCTCGCCGGATGGCGGTTAATGGTCCGGGTGCGGCGCTATCGGGAGTCCCGCAGAGCACGCACGGTGCCGCCGCCGGGGAGCGTCAGCGGCTGAACTCCGCCGACACAGCGTCGACGAGCGCCGCGACCTCCTCCCGGGTGACCCCACTCTTCAGGAGAGCGGACATCCGCTGCGCCTGCCGCGTCGTGGGGAGCGCCCCGGCCAGCAGGAACGGCAGGAACAGGCTCCTGCCGAGCAGTTCGGGCGCCGAGATGCCGTGCGGGCGGCGCACCACGGAGACGTTCACCCGGATCGCGTGCTCGTTCCCCGGAGGGACACCCGACCGGTCGGTCTCGATCGCCGCGTAACGGAAGCCGTGCGCCAGGTCGCACCCAGGACAGCCCGCCAGGCCCCTTCCCAACCGGTCGCCGCAGTCGTCGCAGGTCAGCCTGTCGAGCGCGGCGTCGAACACCCGCCAGTCGTGCCGGTCGGGCTCCTCGGCGACCATCTCGGCGACGGCCCGCTCGTCCCCCGCGGTCCGCCCGTCACCGGCCGCCCCGGTGCTCCCCGCGCCGGGCACGTGGCCTCCCGCGCCCCGCGCGTCGAGCTCGCCCGCTCCGGCGCCCTGAACGCCCGGCCGCGTGCCGAGCATCCGCGTGAGGAACTCCCGCCAGGCGTCCTCGACGATGTCGTCGACGAGCGCGGCGCAGCGCGCGCAGCTCGGCGCTCCGCCGTACTCCCAGCCGCCGCAGGCCGTGCACCGCCGCAGCGGCTCACCCACAGCCGGTCTCACGCGTCAGCTCCGGGCGCCCAGGGGCGCGCCTTCGGTGTCGTGCGGAGCGTCGCCTGGGGTTTCGCTTCGGGGTTTGCGTGGGGTGTCGCCCGAGGGCGCTGCACCGGACGTTTCCTTCCGTGCCGTGCCGCGCGAGGAGCCCGCGGCCAGGATCGGCGCCACGTCGGGCGCCGGGTCTGCGGCCGGGCCGGGCGCGGCGCCGAGGACGGCGGTCAGCAGTCCGGGGAATCGCCCGTCCAGGTCGCCGCTGCGCAGGCTGACGTATCGCTGGCGGCCGCTGGGGACGTTGCGGATCACCCCGGCCTCACGCAACGTCTTGAGGTGATGCGAGAGCGTGGACTTGGGGATCTCCGCGCCGGCCGGCTGGCACGCCGCCACCTCGATCGGCCCCTCGACGAGCGACCGCACGATCGCCAGCCGCGACGGATCGCTCAGGGCGAACAGCACGTCGGTCAGGGCCAGGTCCGCCGCGTCCGGATGCGCGAGCTCACGTGAGTTTCCACTCATAGTTCGAGAATAGTTGAACCGACGCGCATCGGGGGCGTACTCTCCAACAGTTCGAAAATTTTGGAACTTTAAGGAGCACGCACATGACTGGCGCTCCCCCGTCAACCGACCGCACCGGGCGGCGGATTCCCCGGCAGGCCGGTTTCTGGCTGGTGGGCGGGACCCTGCTGGCCTTCATGGCGGCCTCGAGCACACCCTCCCCGCTGTATGTGGTCTACCAGCAGCGATGGCACTTTTCGGCCGCCGTGCTGACCGCCGTGTTCGCCGTCTACGTCCTGGCCCTGTTGATCGCGTTGCTGACCGTCGGGGGGATCTCCGACCATGTCGGCCGGCGGCCCGTCCTGGCCGTCGCCCTGCTGGCCGAGGCGGTCGCCATGGTCGTTTTCATGGCCGCCGACGGAGTAGGGCTCCTGTTGCTGGCGCGGATCCTGCAGGGCCTCGCGACGGGCGCCGCGGCCGGCGCCATCAGCGCCGCCGTGGTGGACCTGCAGCGCAGTCCACGCCAGGGCGCGCTGACGAACAGCGTGGCGCCCACCGTGGGCCTGGCCGTAGGAGCGCTGGGGGCCGGGCTGCTGCTGCAGTACGCTCCCGCGCCGACGACCCTGCCGTTCGCCCTTCTCGCGGTGGTCTTCGTGATCCTGGCCGCCGGTGTGGCGTTCCTGCCGGAGACGGTCTCGCGGCGCCCGGGAGCCCTCTCGTCGCTGCGCCCGCGCGCGTCCGTGCCGCCCCGGGCCCGGCGGGCGTTCCTCGCCGCCGTCCCCTGCCTCGTGGCGACCTGGGCGATGGGCGGGCTCTACCTGTCCCTCGGCGGTTCGGTGACGGCGAGCGTCCTGCACGTCTCCAACCACCTGGTCGGCGGCCTCGTGGTCACCACCCTGACCGGTGCCGGAGCCGTCGCCTCCCTGGTGGTCCGCGACATGGATCCGCGGCGCGTGATGATCGCGGGATCGGTCTCGCTGGCCGTCGGAACGGCGCTGGCCCTGACGGCGATGGCCGTGGAGTCGGCACCGCTGTTCTTCGTCGGTACGGCCGTCGCAGGCAGCGGCTTCGGCGCCGCCTTCCTCGGCGCGTTCCGCTCGCTCGCGCAGCTCGCCGAGCCCGCGGAGCGGGCGGAACTGTTCGCCTCCATCTACGTGGTGAGCTACCTGGCGTTCAGCGTGCCCGCCGTCCTGGCCGGGCTGGCCGTCCCGTCGGTCGGGCTGCACACCACGGCCACCGCATACGGCGCCCTGGTCCTGGTTCTGGCACTGCTGGCCGTGGTCGCCGGAGCGGTCTCGCGGAGGCAGGGCCAGGACGCCTCAGACGCCCCGGCGACGTCCCCTCGCACCCCGGCGGAGGTTGTCCGCACCCCCGAGACCGTCCGGGGCCCCGAAACGGTCCGTACTCCTTGATCCTGCTGCTGTGACCCTTCTGCTTGGCCTGCCGCGCTCGTGACCCCGCCGGGCACCCGTAACCGTCCGCGGGCCGTCTCCCCCGGCCTCACCCGGAGGGGACGGTCAGGCAGGCGGGACGGGTCAGGCGAGACCGGGCAAGACCCCTTGGGCGCGGCCCGCCAGGCGGGACCGGCACGGCCCGCTCATGCACGGCCCGTCAGGCGGGGTGCGGGGTCACTTGACGCCGGCCTCGCGCATGTCGCGGACTTCGCGCTTCAGCTCCTTGATCTCGTCGCGAAGCCGGGCCGCCACCTCGAACTGGAGGTCGGCGGCGGCCGCGTGCATCTGCTCGGTGAGCGACTCGACCAGCGACTCCAGCTGGGCCCGGGGCATCTCTCCCGCGATGGCCTTCGCGTGCTGGCCGGCCCCACGAGAGGCCAGGCCGGGAACCGGGGCCTTGCCGCGCGACTGCTGCCGCCCGCCCCCACCGAGCAGCTGGGCGGTGTCCTCGTCCTCCCGAGCCAGACTGTCGAGAATGTCGGCGATCTTCTTGCGGAGAGGCTGGGGGTCGATGCCGTTCGCCTCGTTGTAGGCCACCTGCTTGGCCCGCCGCCGGTTGGTCTCGTCGATCGCCCGTTCCATACTCGGCGTGATCTTGTCGGCGTACATGTGCACCTGGCCGGAGACGTTTCGCGCGGCCCGGCCGATGGTCTGGATCAGCGACGTCTCGGAGCGGAGGAAACCCTCCTTGTCCGCGTCGAGGATCGCGACCAGCGACACCTCGGGCAGGTCCAGGCCCTCACGCAGCAGGTTGATGCCGACCAGCACGTCGAACTCGCCCATCCGCAGCTCACGCAGCAGCTCGATGCGGCGCAGGGTGTCGACCTCACTGTGCAGGTAGCGGACGCGGATGCCGTTCTCGAGGAGGTAGTCGGTCAGGTCCTCCGCCATCTTCTTGGTCAGCGTCGTGACGAGGACCCGCTCGTCGCGCTCCGCCCGGGCCCTGATCTCCTCCATGAGGTCGTCGATCTGGCCCTTCGTCGGCTTGACCACGACCTCGGGGTCGATCAGGCCGGTCGGACGGATGACCTGCTCGACGACGTCGCCCTTGCTCCGCCCGAGCTCGTAGGGGCCGGGGGTTGCCGACAGGTAGACGGTCTGGCCGATGCGCTCCAGGAACTCCTCCCACTTCAGCGGGCGGTTGTCCATGGCGGACGGCAGGCGGAACCCGTGCTCGACCAGGGTCCGCTTGCGCGAGGCGTCCCCCTCGTACATCGCGCCGATCTGCGGGACCGTCTGGTGCGACTCGTCGAGGACGAGCAGGAAGTCCTCCGGGAAGAAGTCGAGCAGCGTGTGCGGCGCGGAGCCGGCCTCGCGGCCGTCGATGTGCCGCGAGTAGTTCTCGATGCCGGCGCACGTGCCGATCTGGCGCATCATCTCGATGTCGTAGGTCGTCCGCATGCGCAGCCGCTGCGCCTCGAGCAGCTTGCCCTGCCGCTCCAGCTCGGCGAGCCGGTCCACGAGCTCGGCCTCGATGCCGGTGATCGCCCGCTCCATCCGCTCCGGCCCCGCGACGTAGTGGGTCGCGGGGAAGATGTGCAGCTCGGTGTCCTCGCTGACGATCTCGCCGGTCAGGGGGTGGAGCGTGGACAGCTTCTCGATCTCGTCGCCGAACATCTCGATCCGTACGGCGAGCTCCTGGTAGACGGGGATGACCTCGATGGTGTCGCCGCGCACCCTGAAGGTGCCGCGGGTGAAGGCCACGTCGTTGCGCGCGTACTGCATGTCGACGAGCTTGCGCAGGAGCCGGTCGCGCTCGATCACCTGGCCGACCTTGAGGCCGACCATGCGGTCCACGTACTCCTGCGGAGTGCCGAGGCCGTAGATGCACGAGACGGAGGCGACCACGACGACGTCGCGGCGGGTCACGAGCGACTCCGTCGCCGAGTGACGCAGCCGCTCGACCTCCTCGTTGATCGAGGAGTCCTTCTCGATGTAGGTGTCGCTCTGCGGGACGTACGCCTCAGGCTGGTAGTAGTCGTAGTACGACACGAAATACTCCACCGCGTTGTTGGGGAGCATCTCGCGCAACTCATTCGCGAACTGGGCCGCCAGGGTCTTGTTCGGCTGCATGACCAGCGTCGGGCGCTGGAGCCGCTCGATCAGCCAGGCCACCGACGCCGTCTTGCCGGTGCCCGTGGCGCCCAGCAGGACGTTGTCCTTGTCCCCGCCACTTACCCGGCGCTCCAGCTCGGCGATCGCGGTCGGCTGGTCCCCGGAGGGGGTCATGCCGGTGACGACCTCGAAAGGCGCCACGCTCCGCTGCAGGTCCGTGACAGGTCTCATCGGCCGATCTCCACTCTTCGCTTGCCGCGGGGCGACCATCCGTCGGCGGCGACTCCGCTCGCCGCGCCGGCCCCACACCTCCATAACCTACGCGCGGGCACCGACAATTCCGGTGCGGATCCCCCTGCCCGCGTCAGGCGGACAGGAGCGACGCCGTGGCCTGGTCGGTGGGCAGGAAGGCCTCGAGCTTCAGCTCGGCGAGCGTGACGTCCACGGCTGTGGCGAAAGTGGTGACCGTGGTCATCAGCCGGAGCTCGCCGCGCGGGGACCGCAGGTGCAACGGTACGGCGAACCCCAGGTGGTCCGGTGACGGCGGCACCTCGGGGACGTACGTCTCCAGCTCGGCGTGCAGCGCCGCGATCCGGCCCGCGGGGTCGTGCGGGGCCGCCTGGTGGAGCCGTTCGAGGATGTGGCGGGCCCAGTCGGGAAAGTTCATGATCCGGGGAGCCAGGCCGTCCGGATGCAGCGCCAGGCGGTAGGCGTTGGTCCCCGGCCCGACGAGCTCGGGCGCGGCTCCCTCGGTGATCAGCCCGAACGCCTCGTTGGCCGCGACGAGATCGCCGTACCTGTCGACCACGATGGCCGGGTAGGGCTCGTGACCGGCCAGGATGTGCCCCAGCGCGGCCCGCACGGGCGCCAGGGCGGGGGCGTCGAGGGAGGTCTCCGGGTAGGCGGGCGCGTATCCGGCGGCCAGCAGCAGCTCGTTGCGCTCCCGCAGGGGCAGTTCCAGCGACTCGGCCAGCCGCACGACCATGGCCCTGCCCGGAGCCGACCGGCCGCTCTCGATGAAGCTGAGGTGCCGCTGGGTCGTCCCCGCCCGCAGGGCGAGGTCGAGCTGGCTCAGCCGGCGCCCGTTACGCCGCTCCCGCAGCGCCTGAGGAAAGTCCACCCGGTCAGTTGTAGCCCCCGCCCCCGCGGTCTGGCCATTCCCCCCGGGGAATCGGGGCGCTCCGGCCTTCAGGACCACGGTGGCCGGTTCGGCGTGCTCCCGCCCACGGGGACGGCTCACGCCGTGAGCAGCAACGCGGTCACCGCGGCGGCGACGCCAGTGACGGCGAGGCCCGCGCCGGTGAGGATGAACTTGCCCACAGGGACGCGCACGTCCCAGCGGCGGCACCATTCGAACCACAGCAGGGTCGCCAGGGAGCCCCACGGTGTCGCCACCGCCCCCAGGTTGACACCGATCAGCAGCGACAACAGGGGCACATGGTGCCCTGCTGGGATGACCTGCTCCCCCGCGACGTACGCCGGGAGGTTGTTCACCACGTTGGACAACCCGGCGCCGGCGGCGGCCGCGCGGAAGGCCCCGTCACCGGCGCCGTCCTGCCCGATGATCGTGCTCATCACGGATTCGAGGCCGAACCTGCCGAGCGTGGGCACCACGAGGAACAATCCGGTGACGAACACGAGCAGCCGCCAGGGGATGAGACCCCAGCCGAGCCTCTTTCGGTCGCGCCGGACGAAGGCCACGACGACGGCGACCGCGGCGACCAGCGCGGCCGCCTCGATCGGCGCCCCCGCCAGGATGGCGCCGGCGAAGACCACACAGGCCGCGGCGGCGACGGCGAACAGCGTCCGGTCGGCGATCGCAGGAGCCGGAGGCGGCACGTAGCGGTCGTCTCCGCGTTCCCCCCGCCGCCAGTAGAAGATCCACAGGAACGCCATCGTGACCGATACGGCCGCCAGGGCCGGCGCCCACATGCGGGCGGCGAACTCCCGCGTGCCGGACGCCACCCGGCTCACCGCGAGGAGATTGGTGAGGTTGGAGACCGGCAGCAGCAGGCTCGCGGTGTTGGCGAGCCACACCGTCGTCATCGCGAGCGGCATCGGCGCGATCTCGGCTCGGGGCGCGAGCGCCAGCATGACGGGGGTGAGCAGCACAGCCGTGGTATCAAGATTCAGAAATATCGTCACCAAAGATGCAAAAGCCGTACAAAGCACGAAAAGTACGGCGTAGCTGCCGCGGCCGACGATGGCGAGCCGGGTGGCGACGACGTCGAAGACCTGGGCCTCCTTCGTCAGCTCCGCGAGCACGACGACCCCGCACAGGAAGAGCAGAAGCGGCGCGATTCGGTCGACGCTCTCCCGCGCCGCCGCGGCCGGAAGCAGCCCCGTGACCACGAACAACAGGCCCAGCGCGAGCAGCCCCACGCTGATCCAGTCGAGTACGCCCAGCCGCCGCAACCTCACCGGCGCCATCTTCCCCAAGGGCGGGCGATGACACTGTGGCCCGCGTCACCCGGGGGTCATCTGGACTGGAGACCGGCCCACACCTCGGCGACGCGGTCGTCGAGGGCGTCCAGAGTGCCCTCGTTCTCGATCACGATGTCCGCGACCTTCAAGCGGTCCTCGCGGGAGGCCTGAGCCGCGAGCCGCGCTCGCGCCTCGGATTCGCTCATGTCGCGGAACTTACGCAAACGCTCGAGGCGGATCTCGTCGGAGGCGTCCACGACGATCACCACGTCGTAGAGGCCCGCGAGATTGTTCTCGGCCAGCAGCGGGACGTCGTAGACCACGATCGCGTCGTCGGGCGCCGTCTGCTGGAGCTCCTGCATCCGGGCGCCCACCTTGGGATGGACGATCCCGTTGAGGATCTTCAACTTCGCGGCGTCCCCGAAGACGATCGAGCCGAGCCTTTCCCGGTCGAGCGTGCCGTCCGCGCGCAGGATGTCCTCGCCGAAGGCCTCGACGATCTCGGCGAGGCCGGGGGTTCCCGGCTCCACCACCTCACGCGCGATCTTGTCGGCGTCGATGACCACCGCGCCCACGGCCGCGAGCCTCTTGGAGACCTCGCTCTTTCCCGAACCTATGCCGCCCGTCAGGCCAACCTTCAGCACGCCCGAAGCCTACCGACAGGGGCCTCAGACGTCGCGCCGGAGGTGCACCAGGGTCAGGTGGTCCTGGACGCGCTCCCTGTGCGTCTCGCGGTAGCCGAGACGGCGATACAGCCGCGTGTTCCCGCCGGACAGGTGGCCGGTGAACAGGTCGAAGGCGGTGGCGTCCGGCACGGCGTCGTGGAGCGCGGACAGCAGGCCGCCCCCGATCCCCTCGCCCTGGCGGTCTGGGACGACGACGAGGCGGCCCACGAGACAGGTGGCGCCGTTGAGCCTGCCCCGGACCGACCCGACGATCCGCCCGCCCGCCGTCGCCTTCAGCACGACCCCGGTCCCGATGAACTCACGGACCTGCTCGGCGGTCTCGACCAGAGGCCCGATGAACGGGTCTCCGTACAACTGGGCCTCGGTCACGTAGGCGGCCCGCTGGACGGTGAGGATCTCCCCCGCGTCGTCGGGGAGGGCGCGCGTGATGTCCACCACGCCGCACACCCTATCGGCGGTCCGGAGTCCCGGCCGCGCCGTCGTCCGCTCCGGGGCCAGGCCGCCCGGACGGCTCAGGACACGAGGGCGGGACACGAGGCCCGGACATGAGGCCCGGACATGAGGCCCGGACATGAGGCCCGGACATGAGGCCCGGACATGAGGAAGGCCCCGCCGAAGCGGGGCCTTGCCTGCGTTCACTTCAGGTGCGGTCAGCTCTGGCCGCCGGCCAGCTTCTCGCGAAGGGCGGCGAGCGCCTCGTCGGACGCCAGCGCGCCACCGGTCGCCGGAGCCTGGCTGGCGGTCTCGCCGCTGTAGGAGGACGGCGCGGCCTCGCTGGCCTCCGCCTCCTCGGCGCGAGCCTTCTCGACCTGCGTCTTGTGCGCCTCGAAGCGGGCCTGAGCCTCGGCGTACTGCCGCTCCCACTCCTCACGCTGCTTGTCGAAGCCCTCGAGCCACTCGCCGGTCTCGGCGTCGAAGCCCTCGGGGTAGATGTAGTTGCCCTGGTCGTCGTAGGTCGCCGCCATGCCGTACAGCGTGGGGTCGAACTCGACGTCGGCGCCGATCGCGCCCTCGTTCGCCTGCTTCAGCGACAGGGAGATGCGACGACGGTCCAGGTCGATGTCGATGATCTTGACGAAGATCTCGTCGCCGACCTGCACGACCTGCTCCGGGATCTCCACGTGACGCTCGGCCAGCTCGGAGATGTGGACCAGGCCCTCGATGCCCTCCTCGACCCGGACGAACGCGCCGAACGGCACCAGCTTGGTGACCCGGCCTGGAACGACCTGGCCGATCTGGTGGGTGCGGGCGAACTGCTGCCAGGGGTCCTCCTGCGTCGCCTTGAGCGACAGCGAGACCCGCTCGCGCTCCATGTCGACGTCGAGGACCTCGACCGTGACCTCCTGGCCGACCTCGACGACCTCGGAGGGGTGGTCGATGTGCTTCCAGGACAGCTCGGAGACGTGGACCAGACCGTCGACTCCGCCGAGGTCCACGAAGGCGCCGAAGTTGACGATCGAGGAGACGACGCCCTTGCGGACCTGACCCTTCTGCAGGGTGTTGAGGAACGTCTGACGCACCTCGGACTGGGTCTGCTCGAGCCAGGCGCGGCGGGACAGGACCACGTTGTTGCGGTTCTTGTCCAGCTCGATGATCTTCGCCTCGAGCTCGCGGCCGACGTACGGCTGCAGGTCGCGGACGCGGCGCATCTCGACCAGGGAGGCCGGCAGGAAGCCGCGGAGGCCGATGTCGAGGATGAGACCACCCTTGACGACCTCGATGACCGTGCCGGTGACGATGCCGTCCTCGTCCTTGATCTTCTCGATCGTGCCCCAGGCCCGCTCGTACTGAGCGCGCTTCTTGGACAGGATCAGACGGCCTTCCTTGTCCTCCTTCTGGAGAACCAGGGCCTCGACGTGCTCCCCGACCGCGACGACCTCAGCGGGGTCGACGTCGTGCTTGATGGAGAGTTCACGCGAGGGGATGACACCCTCGGTCTTGTAGCCGATGTCGAGCAAGACCTCGTCTCGATCGACCTTGACGACGGTGCCTTCAACGATGTCTCCGTCGTTGAAGTACTTGATGGTCTCGTCGATCGCGGCGAGGAAGGCCTCCTCGGAACCGATGTCGTTGACCGCTACCTGCGGGGTGTTCGAGGTGGCCTCAGTGCTGCTCGTCATGTGTGGAGTTGCTCCGAACCGGACAGATGTCGTTGTGACGGAAGCGCGGCGGGCCTGTTTTCGGTCATCGGAGGCACCTGGCGAAGCATCGGATGATCGAGCGCGAGCCGCTCCGTACGAGACGCGCGCGAGCCCACAACGCAGCGATCAGCATATGAGACGTGGCGTGCTGGGTCAATCCGATACAAGCCTGAACACGCTAGTACGCGATGACGTTTTTGGCCCTGCTTGGAGTGATTTTACCCCTGAGTTTCTTCGGGACCGCGATGTGGGCGGGATCGCCGTCCGACGTGTACCGCTCCCCCGGCCTCTTGTCCAGCCAATCGAGCCAGTACTGCGTGCAGTAGACGGGGCATCCCGTCTTCTTCTCGTTCGACTGCACCCGCGGGATCGCGTTGCGATCGAACCCTTTCGCGTAGGGCGAAACGGTCGGCCGGGCAGACGCCAGAAAAACTCCGTCAAAATGGTACTTCGTTCCGTCCCAAGCCCCTTCGCGGGCCACGCCCCGCTTCTTCGGAGCCGAGCCGTACGGCAGGGCGAACGTGGAGGACGACGGAACGCCGATCTCCTTGAGCAGCCGCTCCTGCTTGACGATCTGCTCCGACACCTTCTTGGCCTTCAGCCGGTGCAGGTCGGGGTGGGTGTAGGTGTGATTGGCGACCTCGAACCCGTGCCCGACGAGCCATGCGACCGCCCGCTTCTCCTGGGCCCTGTCCTTGATCCCGAACGGGTTCCGGTTGACCCAGAAGGTGGCGACGGGGCGGAAGCCCGGATGCTTCTTGGCGACCTCGTAGATGATCTCGACCGCCGTGTTCTTCTTGGGGTTCCCATGGGCGTCGAGGGCGAAGTGGCTGGGGCTCCCGTCGTCGAACGTGAGCACGACGGGGTGCATCCCGGCCGGGACGTTGAACTTGCCCGACACGAGCTCCGCGGCCGTGATCGGCATGTACTTCTCCCGGACCAGCCGCTCCAGCTCGGCCCGCAGTTGCTTGGGGGTCCGGTCGATGGACGCCCGCCGCTTGGCCATCAGCCGGTGGTACATGATCACCGGGATCATGCCCGCCTCGTTGGCCTTCACCTTCCGTGCGGACTCGGCGGCCGCCGGCTGGGCGGCCTGACGGCTCGCGGACGGCGACGGGGCGGGGGTGATCCGGGTTCTGCCCTCCGGCGCCGCGCCGTGGTCGGACGAGGGCAGGAGCGCCACGACGACCAGGCCGACGGCGACCACGGCCACGTTGGCGAGAACACCGGCTCGGGCAACACTCCGCACAGTCATTTGACCTTAGTGCCGCCCTCCGCCCGAGATGGCCTGTGTTGCAATTTTTGTGTGGATTGGAGCCTGCGAGCGTGCGGCCGGCACGGTCACGTCACGTACGCGCCCGATGACCCGGCGCTGTGCGGCCGTCTCCGCGCGGACACCGCCATGGGCGAGGCCTGGCGGTGCCTCCGATGCGGCGACTTCGTCGTCGGCGAGGTCCACGGCTCCGGGCCTGCCGGAGCCGCGCCGATCGTACTGCGCGGCAGGGCTCTGCGTGACGCCACGATACTCCGGCTGATCGCCATGTTCCGGTGGGTGAAAGGCGTGCTCGTCCTCGGCGCGGCGTACGGGGTGTGGCGGTTCCGGGCCGACCACGACGCCGTCAACCGGGCCTTCAAGGAGAGCCTGCCGCTGCTCCAGCCGCTGGCCGACCGGCTGGGCTGGAACCTCGACCAGTCCGGCGTGGTCCACACGGTCAGGACCGTCCTGGCGGCAACGACGACGACGCTGACCTGGATCATGCTCGCCCTGATCGCCCTGGGCACGTTGTGGATGATCGAGGGCCTCGGCCTGTGGCTGCTGAAGCGCTGGGGCGAGTACTTCTCCGTGATCGCGACCTCGTCGTTCATCCCCGTGGAGGTCCACGAGCTGGTGGGGAAGGTCACTCCGACACGCCTGATCATCCTGTTGATCAACATCGCGGTCGTCCTCTACATCGCGTTGAGCAAGCGATTGTTCGGACTGCGAGGCGGTCGGGCCGCGCACGAGGAGGAGCGGCGTGAGGCGAGCATCCTCGAGGTCGAGGCGGCGGCCGTGCGCCGGACGGCCGCCGGTGGAGCGTCGGATGGGGACGGGAGAACCGCGGGCCCACCCGGCGCCTACGGGCGTGCCGGGACGTCGCCCTCGCCCGCCGGACAGCCACCGGCCACGCCCGGGCAGGCACCGGGCACACCACCCGGGCAACCCTCACCCTCCCGGCAACCGCCGGGCACGCCGCGTGGACAACCCCCGAATGCCGGGGACGAGCCGTCCGGCCCCCTCGGCGGGAGACGGCGCGGGCTCCCTCAGTGACCGGCGTCCTCCCAGGTCGAGCCGACGCCGACGGAGACGCTGAGCGGCACCCGCAGGGAGTAGGCGGCGCTCATCTGCTCCCGCACCATCGCGGTGAGCTCGTCGAGCTCTCCCGGGGCCACCTCGAACACCAGCTCGTCGTGGACCTGCAGGAGCATCCGCGAACGCATGCCCTCGATCGCCCGCTGCACGTTGAGCATCGCGACCTTGATGATGTCGGCGGCCGAGCCCTGGATGGGGGCGTTGAGCGCCATCCGCTCGGCCATCTCCCTGCGCTGCCTGTTGTCGCTGGTCAGGTCGGGCAGGTAGCGGCGGCGGCCGAGGATCGTCTCGGTGTAGCCGTCCGTGCGCGCCTGGGCGACGATCGCCTCGAGGTAGTCGCGGACGCCGCCGAACTCCTCGAAGTACTCGTCCTTGAGCGCCCTCGCCTCGGCGACGGGGATGTTGAGCTGCCCCGACAACCCGAAGTCGGACAGGCCGTACGCCAGGCCGTAGTTCATCGCCTTGATCCGCGCCCGCAGCTCGCCGTCCACCTGCTCCGGCGGGATGTCGAAGACCCGGGCGGCGGTCGCCTGGTGGAAGTCGTGGCCCGACTCGAACGCGGCGATCAGCGACGCGTCCTCCGACAGGTGAGCCATGATCCGCAGCTCGATCTGGCTGTAGTCGGCCGTCAGCAGCGTCTCGTACCCCTCCCCCACGACGAAGCCCTTGCGGATGCGCCGGCCCTCGGCGGTGCGGATGGGGATGTTCTGCAGGTTGGGCTTCTCGCTGGACAGGCGCCCCGTCGCGGCGACGATCTGGTTGAACGTGGTGTGGATCCGCCCGTCGTCGGCGATCTCCTTGATCAGGCCCTCGACCGTGGTCCGCAGCTTGGTCTGGTCGCGGTGCCTCAGCAGGATCGTCGGCAGCTCGTGCTCGGTCTGCCCGGCGAGCCAGGCCAGCGCGTCGGCGTCGGTCGTGTAACCGGTCTTGATCCGCTTGGTCTTGGGCAGGCCGAGCCGTACGAACAGGATCTCCTGGAGCTGCTTGGGCGAGCCGAGGTTGAACTGCTCCCCCACCGCGTCGTGGGCCGCCTCGACGGCCTGCTTCACCGCGGCGCCGAACTCGGCCTCCAGCGCGGCGAAGTACTGCCGGTCGGCCGCGATGCCGGCCCGCTCCACCTCGGCGAGGACGCGGACGAGCGGCAGCTCGACCTCGGTGACCAGGCGCGTGCCGCCGCGCTTGGACAGGTGGTCCTCCAGCGACTCGGCCAGGTCGCGGACGCCCTGGGCCCGCAGCGCCAGGTCCTTGGCCGCGCCGGCGTCGGCGTCCTCGAACAGGGAGCCCTGGCCGTTGGGCGCGGACTCGGCCCGCAGCTCCCTGTGCAGGTAGCGCAGGACGAGGTCGTCGAGCGGGAACGAGCGCTGCCCCGGCATCGCGAGGTAGGCGGCGAGGGCGGTGTCGCACGTGAGCCCCCGCAGGTCGAACCCGAGCTCCCACAGGGCCAGCAGCGGCCCCTTCGCGTCGTGCACGGCCTTGGGCTTCGACTCGTCGGCCAGCCAGGCGCCGAGCGCCGCCTCGTCCTCCGGGGTCAGCCTCGTGGGGTCGACGTAGGCCGCGCCCGACTCGGCGGCGATGGCGATGCCCTCCAGCCGCCCGGTGCCGCTGCCGTACGCGCCTTCGAAGGCGAGGCCGGCCCTGCCCTCGGCGAGCGCGCCGAGCCATCCGGCGACCTGGCCGGGCTCGAGCACGGTGACCTCGAGCTCGAAGCCCTCCTCCACCTCGGGCTCGGACGTGCCGAGGGTCTTGAAGAGCCGCTCACGCAGCTCCCCGCGAATCTGCAGCGAGTCGAGCAGCTTGTTGATCTCCTCGCGGTCCCACTGGCCCATCTGGAGGTCGCCCGCCTCGACGCCGATCTCCACGTCGCGCCTCAGCTCGGTCAGCATCCGGTTGTGGATGACCTGGCCGAGGTGCTCACGCAGCTTGTCGCCGACCTTGCCCTTGACCTCGTCGGCCCGCCTGACCAGCTCGTCCAGCGAGCCGTACTCCGAGATCCACTTGGTGGCGGTCTTCTCGCCAACGCTGGGGATGCTCGGCAGGTTGTCGCTCGGGTCGCCGCGCAGCGCGGCGAAGTCGGGATACTGCGCCGGCGTGAGGCCGTACTTCTCGATGACGGCGGCCGGGGTGAACCGGGTCATGTCGCTGATGCCGCGGCGCGTCATCAGCACTGTGACGTCGTCGCTGACGAGCTGGAGCGCGTCGCGGTCGCCGGTGACGATCAGGACGTCCATCCCCTGGCCGGCCGCCTGGGTGGCGAGGGTGGCGATCAGGTCGTCGGCCTCGAAACCGGCCTGCCACAGCCGTGGGATCCGCAGCGTGTCGAGCAGCTCGAAGATCAGCTGGACCTGCCCGCGGAAGTCCTCCGGGGTCTCGCTCCTGTTCGCCTTGTAGCCCTCGAACGCCTCGTGCCGGAAGGTGGGCTCACTGCGGTCGAAACAGACGACGATGTGACTCGGCTGCTCGTCGCGGAGAATGTTGGCCAGCATCGAGGTGAAGCCGTAGACCGCCTCCGTGTGCTGCCCGTCGGTCGTCATGAGATTGGCGTCCTTGAGGGCGTAGAACGCACGGTAGGCAAGAGAATGGCCGTCCAGCAGCAGCAGGCGGGGACGGCTGGGGGTCGCTTCACTCTTCGGCACAACCGCAGCCTAGTCTCCGTCTACGACATGAATCCCGGGCTCTTCCCACAGGAGGGATCCCTTTGACCTTGACCAACCCCGACGAGTTCCTCGCAGCCGTGAACGAGGCCGGCAAAAGCCACCTGCCGGCGCGCATGGGCATCGAGATCCTCGAGGCGAGCCCGGAGCGGGTCGTCGGCCGCATGCCCGTCGCGGGCAACACCCAGCCGTACGGCCTGCTGCACGGCGGCGCCTCGGTCGTGCTCGCCGAGACGCTGGGGTCCACGGGAGCCGCCCTGCACGCCGGCGAGGGCAGGATCGCGGTGGGCATCGAGATCAACGCCACGCATCACCGCTCGGCCACCTCCGGGCACGTGACCGGGGTCGCCACCCGGACGCACGGCGGGCGCACCCTCGCGACGTACGAGATCGAGATCACCGACGAGCAGGGCCGGCGGATCTGCACCTCGCGCCTCACCTGCATGCTTCGCGACGCCTGAAATCCGCACGGGTCGGCGACACGCCGACGGCACACTGACATATCGCCGCAAAACGGATGAGCTTACGACTCTCTTTGCACGCGGCCCTCTCCGGTCGCTACCGTTGTGGCCCCTGAGCCCGTGGAAGACCGAGTAGACAACGTGCAGAGCCGGGGAAGCTCTGCACGGTCCCAAAGGTCAGCCACGGGCTCACTGTTTTTTCCGCAGCCGTTCAATAGAGGATCTCTCTGGCAAATCGGTTCTGACCTGGGAAGCCATTCTCACGCGAGTGACACACCATGGTCACCGATTGGTGACGAACAACCCCGAACCGGGCGACTCGGGCTTATGCTCCGCCACAACGTCGTCGACCCGAGGCGATTGTTGCGTGTTCGGAATGGAGGGGCGACCCCCCCGCCATGACCCAAATAGAGGGAGCACCATTGCGCAGAGCCGTGATCGCGTTCACGGCCTTCCTGGGCGGACTCGTTCTTCTCCTCGCCTCCCCCGCATGGGCGGAAGGGGAGGCGCTGAAGGGCACACTCCAAAACCAAGGCCAGCCGGTGAACGGCGTCAAGATCAGCGTGGTGGCCGAGGACGGCAGCCCTGTCGCCGCGGTCACCACAGGGGCCGACGGCACGTGGGAGGTCCCCGTCCCGAAGGCCGGTAAGTTCAAGGTCACCCTCGACCAGACGACGCTTCCCTCGGGGGTCGCGCTCAAGTTCAAGGACAAGGGCACGCTCGACGTCCAGGTGTACGAGGGGAACCAGCGCAACGTGCTGTTCGCCCTCGCACCCGCCGGACAGCAGGGCAGCGGGAACACCTCTGGCGAAACGTCCTCCTCGTTCTGGGACCGTGTCGCCCAGCTGACCTTCGAGGGCTTCAACCTCGGCCTCATCATCGCGCTCGCGGCGATGGGCCTGTCCCTCGTCTTCGGCACCACCGGCCTGACGAACTTCGCGCACGGTGAGTTGCTCACCCTGGGCGCCATGGCGGCCTACCTGTTCAACGCCACCCTCGGCGTCCCGCTCATCCTGGCCGCGGTGATCGCGGTCGCGATCGGCGGCGGCCTCGGCTATCTGCAGGATCGCTTCTTCTGGGGACAGCTGCGCAAACGCGGCAGCAGCCTCGTCGCGATGATGATCATCTCGATCGGCCTCGCCCTGTTCCTGCGCTACGTCTTCCTGTTCTTCTTCGGCGGGGAGAGCAGGCCCTTCGCCGACTACAACGCCCAGCCGGGCGTCCAGGTCGGACCGATCTCGGCTGCGCCCAAGAACTTCATCGCGATGGCCATCGAGCTCGCCGTCCTGGTGATCGTCGGCCTGGCCCTGCTCAAGACCCGCACCGGCAAGGCGGCCCGCGCGGTCGCCGACAACCCCGCGCTCGCCGCGTCCTCCGGCATCAACGTCGAGCGCGTCATCCGGATCATCTGGACCGTCGGCGGCGCCGTCGCCGCACTCGCGGGCGTCATGCTGGGCCTCGCCCAGAACATCAACTTCCAGATGGGCTTCCAGATCCTGCTGCTCGTCTTCGCGGGCGTCACCCTCGGCGGCCTCGGCACCGCGTTCGGCGCACTCGTCGGCTCGCTCGTCGTCGGCCTGTTCATCCAGCTGTCCACCCTCGTGGTGCCGACGGAGCTGAAGACCGTCGGCGCGCTGCTGGTGCTCATCCTCGTCATGCTCTTCAGGCCGCAGGGCATCCTCGGCCGCCGCGAGCGCATCGGCTGATCGGAGACCACACGTGGACTGGAACACCATCTTCGTGACCACGGTCAAGGCCTCGATCGGCCTGGAGACCGTCGTCTACGCGCTCGCCGCGATCGGCGTCAACATCCAGTTCGGCTACGCCGGACTGCTCAACTTCGGCCAGGCGGCCTTCCTCGGCGTCGCCGCGTACGGCCTGGCCGTCATCGTCTCGACGTTCGGCCTGTCGTTCTGGCTCGGCATCGCCGTTGGTCTCGCGGCCACGGTGGTCCTCGCCTTCCTCCTGGGCATCCCCACCCTCCGGCTGCGGGCCGACTACCTCGCCATCGTGACCATCGCGGCGGCGGAGATCGTCCGGCTCGTCTTCCGGTCGGTGGCGTTCAAGGACGTCTTCGGCGGCTCCGACGGGCGGCAGAACTTCTCCGGCGACTTCTACGCCATGAACCCCTTCGCCCCCGGGACGTACGGCATCGGCCCGATCTCGTTCAACGAGCGGACCACCTGGGTCCTGACGGTCGGCTGGGTCCTGATCGCGCTGTCCTGCGCGCTCGTCTACCTGCTGATGAAGAGCCCGTGGGGCCGCGTGCTGAAGGCCATCAGGGAAGACGAGGACGCCGTGCGCAGCCTCGGCAAGAACGTCTTCTCCTACAAGATGCAGGCGCTCGTCCTCGGCGGCGTCATCGGCTGCCTCGGCGGCTTCATCTTCGGCCTGGGTCAGGCGTCCATCCAGCCCGACCTGTTCGGCACCGAGTTCACGTTCTACGCGTACACGATCGTGATCCTCGGCGGCGCGGCACGGGTCTTCAGCCCCGTGGTCGGCGCGGCGATCTTCTGGGTGCTGCTGGTCTTCGTCGGCAACACGCTGAGCGAGGCCGTCGGCGCCGGAGTCTTCGGCACGGCGGTCACCGTCACCCAGGTCGGTTCGGTGCGCTTCATCCTGGTCGGCCTCGGCCTGATGCTCCTGCTCATCTTCCGGCCCCAGGGCATCTTCGGCGACAAGAGGGAGATGGCGCTCGATGCACGCTGACACCACCGTGACCAGCAAGAAGGCCGCCGCTCTCGCGGCCTTCGAGGGAATCGAAACCGAGCCGGGCGTCCCCAAGCCCGACCCCATCCTCGTCGTCGAGAAGGTCGTACGGAGGTTCGGCGGCCTGACCGCGGTGGACGTCGACCACGTCGAGATCCAGCGTGGCTCGATCACCGCGCTCATCGGGCCGAACGGAGCGGGGAAGACCACGTTCTTCAACCAGCTCACCGGGTTCGACACCGCGGACGAGGGCTCCTGGTCCTTCAACGGCAAGCAGCTGAAGGGCGTACCCGCCCACCGGGTGGCCCGCAGCGGCATGGTGCGCACCTTCCAGCTCACCAAGGCCCTGTCCAAGCTGACCGTCATGGAGAACATGCGGCTCGGGGCGCAGAACCAGCGCGGGGAGAACTTCTTCCGCGCCCTGATCCCCGGCAGCTGGCGGGGCCAGGAAGACGAGATCACCGAGCGCGCCGAGGAGCTCCTCGAGCGGTTCAAGCTCGCGGCCAAGCGGGACGACTTCGCCGGCTCCCTGTCGGGCGGCCAGCGCAAGCTCCTGGAGATGGCCCGGGCCCTCATGGTCGGCCCCGAGCTCGTCATGCTCGACGAGCCCATGGCCGGCGTGAACCCGGCGCTGACCCAGTCCCTGCTCGGCCACGTCAAGGACCTGCGCGAGGAGGGCATGACCGTGCTCTTCGTCGAGCACGACATGGACATGGTCCGCGACATCAGCGACTGGGTCATCGTCATGGCACAGGGCGCGGTCATCGCCGAGGGCCCGCCGGACACGATCATGTCCGACAGCCGGGTCATCGACGCCTACCTCGGCGCCCACCACGACGCGCCGATGTCGGCCGAGGAGGCCGAGGAGCAGCTGCAGGAGGCCGAGGCCGAGCTCGAGGCCGAGATCGAGGAGAAGGCATGACCGAGCCAGAGCCGAACGCCGAGCGCGCCGAGGCCGGCGACGAGGCGGTAGCCGTACCGGCCGCGAGGGCCGCGGAGCAGGACGCCCCGGAGACCGAGGACGCCGCGCAGGTCGCCGGCTCCTCGGCCGTCACCGACCGCTCCGACCACCTCGCCGGGGCGGAGGACGCCGTGTTGCGCGCCGACGAGCTGTACGCGGGCTACATCCCCGGCGTGAACATCCTCAACGGGGCCGACCTGTACGTGAAGAAGGGCGAGCTCATCGGCATCATCGGCCCCAACGGAGCCGGGAAGTCGACGCTGCTCAAGTCGCTGTTCGGGCTGGTGAACGTGCGCACGGGCACGGTCACGCTGAACGGCGAGGACATCACCAACCTCAAGGCCCACTCGCTCGTCGCCAGGGGCGTGGGATACGTCCCGCAGACCAACAACGTGTTCCCCAGCCTCACCATCGAGGAGAACCTGGAGATGGGCGCCTTCCAGGTGCCCGGCAAGTTCAAGGAACGCTTCGAGTTCGTCTGCGAGATCTTCCCCGCGCTCAAGGAGCGGCGCAAGCAGCGGGCCGGCTCACTGTCCGGCGGCGAGCGCCAGATGGTCGCCATGGGCCGCGCGCTCATGACCGAGCCGTCGGTCCTGCTGCTCGACGAGCCGTCGGCCGGCCTGTCGCCCAAGCTGCAGGACCTGGTCTTCATCCAGGCCCAGCAGATCAACAAGGCCGGCGTGACGATCATCATGGTGGAGCAGAACGCACGCCGCTGCCTGCAGATCTGCCACCGGGGTTACGTCCTCGACCAGGGCCGCAACGCCTACATGGCCAGCGGTCGCGAGCTCATCAACGACCCCAAGGTCATCCAGCTCTACCTCGGCACGCTGGCGCGCGCCTAGGTGTCACGAAGGGCCCCGGGCGGTTCGCCGCCCGGGGCCCTTCGCGTTGTCCGGGTACGGCACGGCCAGCCGGCTACCACCTTGTGACCTTTTGCCCGCGAGACCGTGAAACGCGGCGAGCACAATGGGCGTCATGACCCGATTCACTCTGGGGTCGGCGCTGGCCGTCACGGCGCTCACGATCGCCCTGACCGCCTGCCAGAGCACCCCCCACGACAGTTCGGCGGAGTCCGCGTCCCCGGCCGGCACGGGTGGGACCTCCACGGATGAGGCCGTCTACGTGACCGGCGCCAAGCCCGGCGACGACGCATGCACCCGGGTGGTCTCCGCGATCGGCTACCTCGAGCTGTCCCTGCTCCCCGCCGGTCAGGAGGACGCCCAGCGTTACGACGGCGACGTGCGCGGCCGCTTCGGCTACGTGCGCGGCACGCTCGCGATGTACGGCCCGCATCTCCCCGCGTCCCTGGCCGGACCCGCCGCGACGATCGAGGAGGTCGGCACGCCGCTGTCCGCGGCCGCCACCGACCCCGCCCAGAGGCCCGCGCTGCTCCGCGAGTATCGCCAGGCCTCCCACGCCATCACCTCGACCTGCCCCAGGCCCTGACCCCGCCTGCCGTACGAGGCGCCAGGGCCGGGCCGAGGCGGGCGGGGACGCCGTGACACGCGAAAGGGCCCGGTCCTCGCGGACCGGGCCCCTCGCTGGCCTACAGCCGTGCCGTCGGCGGCGTCAGCCGTCGATCTTGCCGGTGTTGAAGGCGATGTTCTTGTTGGTGTTGTCCGCGCCGTACTGGTAGATGCCGATGGTGGCCTCTGCCGGGTCACCCGCGGCGTTGAACTCGATCGGGCCCGAGACACCGTCGTAGTCGATGTCCTTGCCGGCCGCGAGCAGGTCCGCGCAGGACTTGAAGTCCGTGCACTTCTCGCCGCCGCTGGAGACCTCGGTGAGCTTCGCCGCGATGTCGGCGCCCGCGTCGCTCTTGGCCGCGGTCGCCGCGAGAGCGGTCAGGATCGTGGCGTCGTAGGACTCGGGACCGTAGTTGAAGTCCTTCAGGCTCGGGTCGGCCGTCATGAGCTTCGCCTTGAAGTCGTCGGAGACCTCGGCGCCGGGCTGGGTGCCCTTCGCGCCGTCCAACGTGCCCTTGGGGAAGCCGTCCTTGCCGGTGCCGTAGTTCGACAGGTTGCCGTCGACGAAGTACCACTTCACCTTGTCGGCGGTCAGGCCCTGCTTGACGAGCTCAGGCACGATCTTCTTCGTCTCGTCGAAGCCGATCAGCGCGATGGCCTTGGGGTTGGCTTCCTTGATCTTCGCGACGTCCGCGGAGTAGTCGGCCGCCTTCGGGTCGTAGATGACCTTCGAGACGACCTGGCCGCCGCCGCCCTCGACCGCCTTCTGGACGTTGTCCGCGAGGCCGGTGCCGTACGCGTCCTGGAGGGCGAGGATGCCCACGCTGTCGCTGCCGTCGGCGAGGATGAGGTCGCCGAGCACGCGGCCCTGGAGCACGTCCGGCGGAGCAGTACGGAAGTACAGACCCTTGTCGTTGTACGTCGTGAACTGGTCAGAGGTGTTGGCGGGCGAGAACTGCACCACACCGGCACCGGTGATCTTGTCGATGACCGACAGCGACACCGAGGACGACGCCGCACCGACCACGACGTCGGCCTTCTGCTGGAGCAGCTTGTCAACCGACTGAGAGGCGATGTTGGTCGAAGTGTCACCCGAGTCGGTGTCGATCTCGACGGCCGGCTTGCCGAGGACGCCGCCGGCGGCGTTGATCTCCTGAACCGCCAGCTTGACACCCGCGAACTCCGGCGGACCGAGGAAGGCGAGCGAACCGGTCTGCGGCAGCAGCGTGCCAACGGTGAGAACGCCGTCTCCCTTGGCAGCAGCAGGCGCCGAGGAGGCGGGCGCCGAAGACGTCGGCGCGGCGGTCTCCTCGCCACCGCCACAGGCCGTCAGGGCGAGGCTGGCGGCCGCGGCGACGGCCAGCACGCGCCCAAGGGGGGCAATGCGGATCATGAAGCATCTCCTTCATCCAGGCCGGGATACGGCAGCAACGCCGACCGGTCCCGATCGAATGGTGGAAACGTACATACCGCAAGGGACCTCCGACCAGGCATGCGTCAGAACTGTCCACACTTGGTTGCGGAGTCGTAATAACTCCTCAACTTTGGAGGGGAACCTTTCTGACCAGGAGCCTGGTGTGCACTCTCTCCGCGCATTTCGTCACATGCGCCTCAAGTGGCACTCGAATCCCATTGAGCTCTGAAATCAACTCACGGCAAAGGCGTCACGCGGTCGAATCGGACTCTCCGGCGCCGTCGTCGACCACCGCCTGGGCCACCTGGCGCATGCTCAGCCGGCGGTCCATGGAGGCCTTCTGGATCCATCGGAACGCCTGCGGCTCGGTCCATCCGTGCCGGGTCATGAGCAGGCCCTTCGCCCGCTCCACCAGCTTGCGGGTCTCCAGCCGCTCGGAGAGGGTGGAGACCTCCTTCTCCAGCGCCGAGATCTCCTCGTGGCGGCTGACCGCCATCTCGATCGCCGGAACGAGGTCGCCCTTGGTGAACGGCTTGACCAGGTAGGCCATGGCCCCCGCGTCCCGGGCACGCTCGACCAGGTCACGCTGCGAGAACGCGGTCAGGATGAGGCAGGGCGCGATCCGCTCCGAGACGATCCTCTCGGCGGCCGAGATCCCGTCGAGGACGGGCATCTTCACGTCGAGGATCACGAGGTCGGGCCGCAACTCGACGGCCAGCTTCACCGCGCTCTCCCCGTCGCCCGCCTCTCCGACGACGGCGTAGCCGTCCTCTTCGAGCATCTCCTTGAGGTCGAGACGGATCAGTGCCTCGTCTTCCGCGATCACCACTCGCCGCTGCGTACTCACGCACAAGAGGTTACCGATGTCCGCTACATTAGGACCACGCCAGGGGCCACGCGGCCGATCATCTCTCCGCTAAGCTCTATGACGACGGGTTCGGACACGTCAGCAAATGTCCGGATTGAAGCCCCGGTACCCCAATTGGCATGAGGGAGCGGATTCAAAACCCGTACAGTGTGGGTTCGAGTCCCACCCGGGGCACTTTCATTCACCGGCCGACCGCGCTCCAGCGCGTCAGGCGTCCGGCAGCAGCCGTACGGCGTCGAGGGCGAGGGACAACTCCACCGCGTCTCGCGGGCGCGACGGCGAACGGCCGGTCATCTGCTCGATCCTGCGCACCCGGTTGAAGACGGTGTTGCGATGGCAGTACAGCTCGCTCGCCACCCGGACCGCCGAGCCCTCACACCGCAGCCAGGCCTCCAACGTCGCCAGCAGCACCGCGCGCTCGGGCGAGGACAGCACCGGCCCGAGCACGCCGCTCGCCAGCTGCCTGGCCAGCTCGGGCTGGCAGACCACCAGCGCGGCGGGCAGCCGCCGGTCGAGCCTGGCGATCTCCGGCCGGGCGCCTGAGCAGGTCCGCATGGCGAGCTCGGCCATCCGCCGGGCGTTGCCGAGCTCCGCGAGTCCCTCGACGACGGGGCTGATCCCCGCGATACCGCACACGATGGGCCTGATGGCCTCGACGAGGTCGTCCAGCGACCTGTCCCCCATGAAGACCACGGCCATCTCGTAGTCGGTGCGCATGCGCCACAGGAACAGCAGGCCGCCGATGATCTCGGGACGGTGGGACCGTTCGGGCAGCCGCGTTGTGACGACCGCATAGCGGCCGTACTCCGGGAGCTCCAGGGCGGCCGCCGCGACCTGTCCGACGGCCGCGTCCGCCCGGCCTTCGAGCAGGGCGTCCAGCATCGCGTGCACCCGCTCGTTGCCGCGCCCGAGCAGCTCGTTCTCCCGCTGGCGGTAGGCGTCGGCGGCCGCCACGGCCTGCCGGTCGATGGCGTGCCACACGTGGGTGGCGCTGCGGAGCAGCGCGGGCAGCTTCTCCGGGTTCTGGTCGCCCACGATGTCGATGAAGCCGTTCCACGTGACCTGGGCGGCCAGCCGGTAGCTGCGCATGAGCGAGTCGAGCGGCAGCCCGTGCTCGGCCCTCCTGCGGCCCACCGTCTGCGCGTACGCGACGTCGCGTCGTTCGTGCCTCGGCTGGAGGATGGCGGTGATGCCGACGCGCAGTCCCTCGTACGTGCTCTTCCAGTGGTCCTCGATGGGGATGTTGATCCGGTAGGCCTCGTCGTCCTCCCTGCCGCGCTTCACCAGCTCGTCGGTGAGCTCGGGAATCCGTTCCAGCAGGGCGGCGGCGGAGGTCCTCAGCAGTTCCCGGATCTCGGATTCCGTCCTGGACCTCATGGTTCCGAATGTGCCAGCTCTTCGCATCCGGAACAAGATTCGGTTCCCGTTTCGTGACCGTGGATTGTGCTGTCGCACAAGTGCTGTGTCAAAGGCATGGGCTCAGGACCCGACTTGCCGGGCAGATCTGGACGCGGCTCGACGCGATGGGTTGTCTGTGCCTTCATCGGAGTCACAGGAGGGGTTGATGGCTGGTGAGGCAGGCCTGGAGATCACGGATCTGGCGGTGCACTACGGCCCCGTGCGCGCGTTGAGAGGAGTCCGCGTCACGGTACCCCGCGGCGCGGTGGTCGCGGTCCTCGGCGCGAACGGCGCGGGCAAGACGACGCTCCTTCGTGCCGTGTCGGGCACGCTCAGGTTCCACCGGGGCGGGGTGACCTCCGGCACGGTGTCCTTCGGCGGCTCCCGGCTGAACGGGTCGCCGGCGGCCGCGGTCGCACGCGGCGTCGTCCAGGTGCCGGAGGGCCGCCGGGTCTTCGCCCGGATGACGGTGGCCGAGAATCTGCGGGCCGGGGCACTGGGCGTCCGCGATCGCACGAAGGTCGCCGAGGCGCGTGACCGGGTCCACTCGCTGTTCCCGATCCTCGCCGAACGCCCGCATCAGAGGGCGGGCCTGCTGTCGGGCGGCGAGCAGCAGATGTTGTCGATCGCACGCGCCCTGATGGCGAACCCGTCGATGTTGCTGCTGGACGAGCCCACTCTCGGGCTGGCTCCGATGATGGCGGCCCGCATCGCGGCGACGATCAGGGAGATCAACGAGCAGGGCACCTCCGTGCTGCTGGTGGAGCAGAACGCGGCGATGGCGCTGGGGCTGGCGTCCCACGCGTACGTGCTGGAGGTGGGCGAGGTGGCCCTGTCGGGGCCGGCGGCGGAGCTGGCCGCCAGCGACGAGGTGCGCCGCCGGTATCTGGGTGTCGGCACGCCCGAGACAGACCGACCGGTTGGTATCGGAGCGGACGCCCCGCCCGAGGCCACGCCGCGCCCGGTCCGGACGTTGCCGAGGTGGACGGCATGATCCCGGAGCTGGTGGTCAGCGACGTCACCGTCAGGTTCGCCGGCCTGGTCGCGCTCGACTCCGTGAGCTTCACGGTCAGGCCGGGCAGCACGCACGCGCTCATCGGGCCGAACGGCGCGGGCAAGTCGACGTGCTTCAACGTGCTGTCCGGCGTGTACCGGGCGACGTCGGGAAGCGTCCGGTTCGGTGACGCGGAGCTGACGGCGTCGCGGCCGCACCAGGTCGCGGCGCTCGGAGTCGCGCGCACATTCCAGAACATCGCGTTGTCCCCCCGGCTCACCGTGCGGGACAACCTCATGCTCGGACGTCACCGGCTGACCAGGAGCGGCTTCGTCTCGGCCGGGCTGCGGCTGCCGTCGGCGCGGCGCGAGGCCGCGCGGCACGGCGCACGGGTGGAGGAGATCGCCGAGTTCGTCGGCGTCGCCGGGGTACTGCCCACCCCGGTGGGGCTGCTGCCGTACGGGACGCAGAAACGCGTCGAGCTCGCCCGGGCGCTGTGCATGGAGCCGCGGCTGCTGCTCCTCGACGAACCGGTCGCCGGCATGAACGGCGAGGAACGCCGGGAGATGGCCGAGCTGATCGTCTCCGTCCGGGAGAGCCTCGGCATCTCGATCCTGCTGGTCGAGCACGACATGGGGATGGTCATGCGGATCGCGGACTCGGTGACCGTCCTCGACTTCGGCAGGCGCATCGCGGACGGCGTGCCCGACGAGATCCAACGCGATCCCGAGGTGATCCGCGCCTACCTCGGCGACATCGAGGAGAGCGCCTCATGACCACCTTCCTGGAACTCCTCGTCAACGGGATCTCCGTCGGAGCCGTGTACGCGCTGATCGCGCTCGGGTTCGTCGTCATCTTCAAGGCGACCGAGGTGGTGAACTTCACGCACGCCTCGCTGCTGCTCGCGGGTGGCTTCCTGGTCGCGAAACTGCATCCGGCGCTCGGCTTCTGGCTCGCCCTGGCGGCCGGGGTCGCGGGCGCCGCGCTGGTCGGCGCGCTGATCGAGTTCCTGATCATCAGGCGGGCGCGGGTCGGTTCGCACGGCGTCCTCGCGATCGTGACGATCGGCGTGGACATCCTGCTCACGACCGAGCTCACCCGGGAGATCGGAACCGACGTCCTCGCCCTGGGAGACCCGTGGCGCGACCAGGTCCTGCACCTGGGCCCCATCATGATCGCCGAGACCCGCGTGGTCGCCCTGGGGGTCGCCGCCGCGCTGATCACGGCCTTCCTCCTGGCGTTCAAGTTCACAGGATGGGGCGTGGCCATGCGGGCCACCGCTGAGGACGCCGAGACCGCCGCCCTGATGGGCGTACGGCTCGGCCGGGTCTCCCTCAGCGCCTGGGCCGTGGCGGGCGCGCTCGCCGCGATCGCCGCGCTGTTCCTGTGCGTCTTCCCCACTCCGGGTCTGGACCGCAGCACGACGGCCGCCGCGATGAAGGCGTTCCCCGCGGCGATCCTCGGCGGGCTGGACTCCACGACCGGGGCGCTGGCCGGCGGCCTGATCGTCGGGGTGACCGAGGCGCTGATGAGCGGATACCAGAGTCAACTGGCCTTCCTCGGGCGGGGCATCGGCGACGCCGCCCCGTTCCTGGTGATGATCGCGATCCTGCTGTTCCGGCCCGCCGGGATCTTCGGCACCAAGGAGCTGGCCCGTGTCTAGGAGATCGAGGTGGATCACCCTCGGAGCGGTCTGGGGGGCGGTCGTGGTGGCGGCGGTCGTCGCGCCCTTCTACCTGGAGGGCTTCTGGCTCCAGACGGGACTGTTCGCGATGTCCGCGGCGGTCGGCGCGATCGGCATCAACCTGCTGACCGGCGCGACCGGGCAGCTGTCGCTCGGCCACGCGTTCTTCCTCGCCGTCGGCGCGTACGCCTACGTGTACCTGTCGACGGACGTGGGGCTGCCGACGCCTCTGGCGGCCGTCGTCGCGGTGCTCCTCGCGGGGGCCGCCGGCGGGGCGTTCAGCCCGATCGCCGGGCGTCTGAAGGGCGCCTATCTGGGCATCGCCACCCTCGCACTGATCTTCGGTGGCCAGCATGTGCTCTTCAACGCCGAGCCGCTGACAGGCGGCTACAACGGCAGGGCGGTGCCGCCGATGGAGCTGTTCGGCTTCGTGTTCGCGGACTCCCCCGGCCTCGTCCTGCTCAACGTGCCCTTCGGGGCGCTGGAGCGGCTGTGGTTCCTCGGCCTGGTGGTGCTCGCCGGCGCGGCGGCGTTCGCCCGCGGCGTGCTGCGCGGCCGTCCCGGCCTGGCCATGAACACCATCAGGGACCACGAGATCGCCGCGGGAGTGATGGGCGTCCCCGTCGCGCGCTACCGCGCGGGCGTGTTCGTCCTGTCGTCCATGTACGGCGGGCTGGCCGGCGTGCTCGTCGCCCTGGTCTTCCAGCGGGCGGTGCCGGACTACTTCGGCTTCCTGCTGTCGCTCGACTATCTCGCCATGATCGTGATCGGGGGCCTCGGATCGGTCGCGGGAGCCGTGATCGGCGCGGTGTTCGTCTCCCTCCTCCCCCAGCTGCTGACGCGCTACAGCGACGCCCTGCCGCTGGTGGCCGAGCCCGGTTCCGGCGGGGTCTCCCCCGCGGAGGCCGCGCGCATCCTCTACGGCGCAGCCGTCGTGACGCTGGTGCTGTTCCTGCCCGGCGGTCTGCTCGGGCTCGCCACGCGGCTCCGCCGCGTCATCCCTCGAATCAAGGAGCTCAGATGGCTGAATTCGGCACCCGCGCCCGCATCGCGACGCTAGCCGTCCTCGCCCTGGCTGCGGCCTCCTGCGCCAGCGACAAGGCGGTGGGCGGCGCGCCCGCCACCGGCGGCGACGGCGTGAAGACCGGCCCAGGCGTGACCGCCACGACCATCACCGTCGGCGTGGTCACGGACCTGACCGGGCCGTACGCCTCTCTCGGAAAGAGCCTCACCCAGGCGCAGCAGCTCTACTTCGAGCAGGCCAACGCCGCGGGCGGGGCATGCGGCCGCAAGTACGAGGTGGTCGTCCGCGACCACGGCTACGACACGCAGAAGGCGGTCGCCGCCTACACGGAGATCGGGCCGAAGTCGGCGGCGATCCCGCAGTTCATCGGCTCGCCGATGGTCACGGCGCTCAAGCAGCGCATCGACACCGACAAGCTGCTGACCATCCCGATGGCGTGGGCGACGTCCCTGCTGGGCAGCCGGGCGATCCAGGTGACCGGCACGACGTACGACATCGACATGATCAACGGGGTGGACTTCCTGACGAAGGAGAAGGGCATCAAGGCCGGGGACAAGATCGGGCACCTGTATTTCGAGGGCGACTACGGCGAGAGCGCGCTCAACGGCTCGAAGTACGCCGCGGACAAGCTCGGCCTGGAGGTCGTGGAGCAGAAGATCAAGGCCACCGACCAGGACATGAGCGCGCAGGTCGCCGCGTTCAAGGCGGCGAAGGTGAAGGCGGTGCTCGTCTCGGTCGGGCCGCGGCAGGCCGCCTCGCTCGTCGGGGTCGCGCTCGCGGGCGGCATGGACGTGCCGTTCGTCGGCAGCAACTCCGCCTACGCGCCGCAGTTGCTCGACACCCCGGCGGCCCCGGCCCTGCTCAAGGACTTCTACGTCATGACGGCCGGAGCCCCGGTCAGCGCGCCCATGCCCGCGATGCAGAAGCTGGTCGCCGACTATCAGGCGAAGTATCCCGGGCAGGTCCTCGACAACGCGGTCCCCACCGGATGGAGCGCCGCGATGATCGTGGACGAGGCGGTCAAGAAGGCCTGCGCCGCCAAGGACCTCAGCCACGAGGGCATCCTGACCGCGCACCGCTCGCAGGCGGCCTTCGAGGGCGGCTTCGGCACCCCGATGGACTTCACCTTCTTCGACAAGCCGGCGTCCCGGGCGTCCTACATCCTCAAGCCCGACAAGGCGGCGGTCGGCGGCTCGGTCGTCTTCAAGGAGGCCGCGGTCTCCGACCTCGCCAAGGACTACCCGGTCCCGGTCGGCTGATTGCGGGATCCCGCGGACCCCGTGCCCGTACGGCTCGCGCCCGGAAGGCGCGAGCCGTACAGGCGTGCCCGGGGGCATCGGCGGCGCTGGTGTGCCAGGAGCAGGGCCCGTCAGAGCGCGTCCGGCGACGCAGGTCAGGCGGGAGGCAGGTCAGGCGGGAGGCAGGTCAGGCGGGAGGCGTGTCAGGCGAGGCTGTCGACCCAGGCCTGATGCAGCCGGGCGAAGCGGCCGGACCTCTCGATGAGCCGGTCCGGCGAGCCGTCCTCGACGATGCGCCCGCCCTCGATGACGAGCACCCGGTCGGCGATCTCCACCGTGGACAGGCGGTGGGCGATGATCAGCGCGGTCCTGTCGGCGAGGATGGTCCGCAGCGCGCGCTGGACCATCCGCTCGCTCGGCACGTCGAGGCTCGAGGTCGCCTCGTCGAGGATCAGCACGGCGGGGTCGGCGAGGAACGCACGGGCGAACGCGACGAGCTGGCGCTGCCCGGCCGATATGCGGCCGCCCCGCTTGCCGACCTGGGTGTGGTAGCCGTCGGGGAGGGCCGCGATGAACTCGTGGGCGCCGATCGCCTCGGCGGCCTCGACGATCGCCTCCATGGGCGCGCCGGGGCGGCCGAACCCGATGTTGTCCGCGATCGTGCCGGTGAACAGGAAGTTCTCCTGGGTCACCATGACCACGAACCGGCGCAGCGTGACCTCGTCCAGGTCGCGCAGGTCCACGCCGTCGAGCATGACCCGGCCGGACACGGGGTCGTAGAAGCGCGAGATGAGCTTGGCCAGCGTCGTCTTGCCCGCGCCGGTCGTCCCCACCACCGCGACGGTCTGGCCGGCGGGGATCTCCAGGTCCATCCTGGGCAGGACCCGCGGGCCCTCGCCGTAGGCGAACTCGACGGCGTCGAAGCGCAGCGCGCCGCTCGCCCGCGCCAGCTCCCGCGGCCGCCGCGGCTCCGCCACGCCCGGCTGCTCCTCCAGCACCCCGGACAGCTTCTCGAGGGCGGCCCCGGCCGACTGGAGCGCGTTGTAGAACTGGCTGATCTCCTGCATCGGCTCGTAGAACTGGCGGAGGTAGAGCAGGAACGCCGCCAGCACCCCCACCGTGACCGTGCCGTGCAACGCGAGCCATCCGCCGTACAGCAGGACGAGGGCGACGGTGACGTTGCCGATGAGCTTGATGCCGGGCATGAAGACCGCCACGAGGCGCGCCCCGCGCGTGTTCGCCTGGCGGTAGTCGGCGTTGAGCCTCTCGAAGATCTCCTGGTTGCGCGGCTCCCTACGGAAGGCCTGCACGGCGCGGACCCCCGTCATCGACTCCACGAAGTGCACGATGACCAGGGCGACGGTCTCGCGGGTCCGGCGGTAGGCGGCGCTCGACTCCCGGCGGAACCAGCGCGTGAACAGCAGCAGCACGGGCAGCGGCAGCAGCGCGACGAGGCCGAGGTGGACGTCGAGCACGAGCAGCATGGCGGCCGTGCCGAACAGCGTGAGCACCGCCGTGACCAGGCCGTCGAAACCGGAGTCCAGCAGCTCGGCGATGGCCTCGACGTCGGAGGTGAGCCGTGAGATCACCCGGCCGGACGTGTACCCCTCGTGGAACGACAACGACAACTTCTGGAAGTGCGTGAAGACCCGGCGGCGCAGCTCGAGCAGGATGTCCTGCCCGATCCGCCCGGCGAGCTGGAGGAACGCCTGCCGGGTGACGGCCTGGACCAGCGCGGCCCCCACGATCGCCGCCACGATCGTCAGCAACGTGCCCGAGCCCCGCCCGTCGGCCATCGGCGGGATCCCGCTGTCGATGCCGGTCTTCACCAGGTACGGCAGGGCGAGCCCGGCTGCGTTGGACACGACGATGACGGCGGTCAGCAGCGCGATGGCCCGCCGGTGCGGGCGCAGCAGATCGCCGAGCAGCCGGCGGGAGCGGGTCCGCAGCAGAAGGGAGACGGTCTCGGGGATGTGGTCCTTGTCCTCGGCCGCGACCCCGCGCCAGGCGTCGGCCGTCATCGCAGCGCCTGCTCGGGGTCGAGGTCGGCGTCCTGGGCGAGCAGCGCTCGGTACTCGGGGACCGTGGCGAGCAGGTCGGCATGCCGGCCGACGTGCTGGATCGTGCCGTCGCGCAGCAGGGCCACCCGGTCGGCGAGCAGGACGGTCGATGCGCGGTGGGCGACGACCAGTCCGGTCGCGTCGGCGAGCACCCGGCGCAGCGCCTCCTCCACCAGCGCCTCGGTCTCGACGTCGAGCGCCGACAACGTGTCGTCCAGGACGAGGATCCGCGGCTTTCCGAGGACCGCGCGCGCGAGGGCGAGCCGCTGCCGCTGACCGCCGGACAGCGACATCCCCTGCTCGCCGATCCGGGTGTCCAGTCCCCATGGCAGGTCGTACACGAAGGTGGCCTGGGCGATCTCCAGCGCCTCCCGGATCTCGTTCTCGCCGGCGTCTCCGTGCCCCAGCATGACGTTCTCCCGCACGCTCATCGAGAACAGCGTCGGCTCCTCGAACGCCGTCGCGACCACCGACCGCAGCGAGGGCAGGGTCAGGTCGCGGACGTCGTACCCGTCGACGGTGACGCGGCCGGCCGTCACGTCGATCAGCCGCGGGACGAGCGCGGTGAGGGTGGTCTTCCCCGCGCCCGTCGCGCCGACGACGGCGACGGTCTCCCCCGGCCGCACGTCCAGCCAGACGTCGCGCAGCACCGGGCGCGCGGCGCCGGGATGGCGGAACTCCACGCCCTCGAACCGGAGGTGCCCGCGCGGGCGCTCGACGACCTCGGTGCCGCCGACGATCTCCGGGACGGTGTCCAGCACCTCGGTGACGCGGTCGGCCGAGGTCATGGCCTCCTGCCCCATCGCGAGGATGTAGCCGAGAGAGGCGACCGGCCAGACGAGTTGCAGCACGAGGGTCGTGAACGCCACCAGGGTGCCGAGCGTGAGCGCGTCGCGCGCGACAGCGAGCGCGCCGACCAGCACGACCATTGCCAGGGTGACGTTCGGGACCACCTCGAGGAAGGTGAAGAACCGCGAGGCCAGCCGTACCTTGGCGAGGGAGGTCCGGTGGATCCCGCGGGCGGTCTCGTCGAACCCCTCGTAGAGGTGCCGGCTGCGGCCGAACGCCTTGATCGTCCGGATGCCCACCGCCGCCTCTTCCACCAGGGTGGCCAGGTCGCCCTGCAGGTCCTGGACCCGGCGGGAGATGCCGATGTACCGCTTCTCGAACCGCAGCGACAGGACGACGATCGGCACGGCTGAGACCGCGACGAGCAGGCCGAGCGGCCAGTACATGTGGAACAGGACGACGGTGACGGCGATGAGCTGGAGCACGTTCATGACGAGGAACAGCGCGCCGAACCCGAGGAACCTGCGGATCGTCGACAGGTCGGTAGTCGCCCTCGACAACAACTGGCCCGACTGCCATTCACCGTGGAAGCTCATCGGCAGGCTCTGCAACCGGCGGTAGAGGTCGTCGCGGATCGCCGTCTCCAGGCCGAGGACCGGCCCGGCCTGCGACCATCTCCGGATGAAGATGAGGACCGCCTCCGCGATCCCGAGCACGAGGGCGAGCAGGCCGAGCGGCAGGAGGCCCCCGAGGTCGCCGTGGCCGACGGGCCCGTCGATGATCTGTTTGCCCACGAGCGGGACGGCGGTGCCCGCCGCGATGCCGAGGAAGGCGGCCACCCACGACACGATCAGCACGCGGTTGTACGGCCGGAGGTAGGACTTCAGCCGCCACAGCGAGCGCCACGAGAGCCGCCGGGCGCCCTGAGCCCCACCTGGATCGTCATCGTCTGAAGGCATCGTCGGGCGCAGCACTCCTCACCGGCGCATGGGGAACGGGACCGGGCGACTCGCACCTGCCATGGTTCATCAGGCGAATGCCGCGATCAACCGGTTTTCCCGGGCCACCGGGGATCACACGCGCGCGCGGGACGGCCGGCTCCGGTCACCCGGACGGCCGCCGGAGACGCTGGGCGTGAGGTGGGCCGGCCGCAACCGCCCTAACGACCGCCGGAGTCCCCGGGGTCACACGCGAAACGGCCACCGCCGAAGCGGTGGCCGTTTCCGGGCGGAGGGGGTCAGCGGCTGTGAGAGACAGCCGAGCCGATCGTGTGCACCCGCAGCGCGTTGGTCGAACCGGGGTTCCCAGGCGGGGAGCCGGCGACGATGACGATCTTGTCGCCCTTCTCGCAGTGGCCGAGGGCCAGCAGCGACGCCTCGACCTGGCGGACCATGTCGTCGGTGTGGTGCACGAACGGGACCTCGAAGGTCTCGACGCCCCACGTCAACGCGAGCTGGCCGCGGACCTGCGGGTTGGAGGTGAACGCCAGCAGCGGGATCGGCGAGCGGTAGCGCGCCAGGCGGCGGGCGGTCTCGCCGGACATCGTGAAGGCGACCAGCGCCTTGGCGCCCACGATCGCGCCGACCTCGGCCGCGGCGCGCGCGATGGCGCCGCCGGTGGTCTCGGGCAGGCGGTCGAGGTGGTGGGTGGCGTGCAGCGTGGTGCCCTCGGCCGCGGTGGCGATGCGGGCCATGGTGGCGACCGACTCGATCGGGTAGGTGCCGACCGAGGTCTCGCCGGAGAGCATGACCGCGTCGGCGCCGTCCATCACGGCGTAGGCGACGTCGGAGGCCTCGGCGCGGGTCGGGCGCGGCGCGCTCATCATCGAGTCGAGCATCTGGGTCGCCACGATGACCGGGTGCGCCTTCTCGCGGCACAGCTCGATGAGGCGGCGCTGGACGATCGGGACCTGCTCCAGCGGAAGCTCGACACCGAGGTCGCCGCGGGCGACCATGATGCCGTCGAACGCGTCGACGATCTCCTCGAGCCGCTCGACCGCCTGCGGCTTCTCGATCTTGGCGAGGAGCGGCAGGTGCACGCCCTCCTCGTCCATGATGTCGCGGACCACCTGGGCGTCCTCAGCCGTCCGCACGAACGACAGGGCGATCATGTCGAAGCCCGTGCGGAGCGCCCAGCGCAGGTCCGCCTCGTCCTTCGTGGTGAGGGTGGGGGCGCTGACGGCGACGCCCGGGAGGTTGAGCCCCTTGTTGTCGGAGATCATCCCGCCGATGACGACGCGCGTGACGACGCGCGGGCCCTCCACCGCGGTCACCTCGAGGTTGAGGCGGCCGTCGTCCACGAGGATCGTGTCACCCGGGTTCACGTCGCCGGGGAGCCCCGAGTAGGTGGTGGAGACGATGTCCCTGTCCCCGGGGACGTCCTCGGTGGTGACGGTGAACACGTCGCCGAAGCCGAGCCGTACGGGACCGGAGGCGAAGCGGCCGACGCGGATCTTGGGACCCTGCAGGTCGGCGAGTACGCCTACGGCCTGCCCCAGCTCGTCGGCGGCGGCCCTGACCCGGTCCAACACCTCCTTGTGCAGCTCATGGCTGCCGTGGGAGAGGTTGAAACGGGCCACGTTCATACCTGCGGCGATGAGCTCGCGCAAACGCTCCGGAGAGGAGGTGGCGGGCCCAAGCGTGCAGACGATCTTTGCTCGACGACTCACAAACCCCACCCTAATTGGTACAGACCACTTGCTCGTTACGACCCACGTACCTGTCGCCAAATGTTCAGAGACTTCACGTGATCACCCGCGTGCCCTAACGTGACCATGCATGGGACGTATCCGGACATCGGGTGCCGTCGCGGCGCTCGTCGTGGCGGCCGCATGCTCAGCTCAGACTACCGAATCGGACAAGCCTCCGGCCGGAGTTTCCGTGTCGCTCAACCAGTGGCGCAGTGACGACGCGGACCACGCGCTCGAGGTGTCAGTCCGCAACGACGGCACCACGAAGGTGCGTTTCCAGGACGTTCAACTCGTCACCGCGTCGTTCGCCACACTTGCGCCGGAGCGCGTGGACACCACGCTCGGCAAGACGCCGCGCACGGACCTGCGCATCCCGTACGGCCAAGCCCGGTGCGACCCCGCGCGGATCCCCCCGGTCAAGCCGGCGACCGTGATCGCCCACATCCAGGTGGGCGGCGGCCCGCTCGAGAAGGTCACCTTCGTGGTGCCGCATCCCGACCCGACGCTGACCGGGCTGGTGAACGCCGAGTGCGGGGCCTTCATCCTCCGGGAGTCCGCCGACGTGACTTTCGGCGATTCCTGGACGCACACCGGGAAGGTGCTGACCGGGGTCGTTCTGGTCACGAGGAAGAACGGCGACGAACCGGTCACCGTCGACGACCTCGGCGGGACCACGCACTTCAACGTCAGGCCCGTGTCGGGTCGGCGCCATCCGGTCGTGGTACTCGAACCGGGGGTGCGGAGCCTGGAGATCCCGGTGGAGGTCACGCCCGCGCGCTGCGACGCGCACGCGTTCGCGGAGGCGAAGAAGGCCTACCTGTTCCCCGTCTGGGGCTCCGTGGGCGCGGGGCAGACCTACTGGCTGATCGCCACCCCGTCCGACCAGACGAAGGCGACGATGTTGTCGTACGCCGAGGACGCCTGCGGCATTCCGAGCGGCTGATCAGACGCCGGCGGCGCGGGCACGACGCCTTCGCCCCAGGAGGAATCCTGCCCACGAGGCCAGGACCACGGCCACCACGACCAGCCGGACGAGGGTGATGTAGGCCTCCGGGTACACCACGCCCTCGATGTAGGTGTCGATGAAGCCGCCGGGGAGCAGTCCGCGCTCTCCGGCGTGGGCCCGCGCCCAGTTCTCCAGAGCCGTCAGGGGGCATTCGACCAGGCCCGTGAGCTGGACGAGGCCCCAGGCACAGGCCAGCAGGTGCGGCCAGATCAGGCGCGGCCTGCGCCAGGCCAGGAAGCCGCCCAGGCCGATGTAGGCGATGACCAGGAAGTGGACCACCATGGTGACTTCCGAGATGACGCGATAAATCATGATCTGCCCTCCGCCCCCGAAGGTAGATCGCCCCCTCCCTCACGACATCCGTACTCCTACTCACCCTTCCCCCGTGATCATGCTCAGATTCGGCACCCCCCTGGGCACGATCACACCCCCGGGGGCGGGCGGCGAGGTCAGGGGGTGACGGTGGCGGCTCGGGCGGCGTTGGCTATGCCGTGGCCGAAGAAGCCGTTCCTCTCCTTGGTCCCGTCACACGTCTGCGTGGCCGTGCCGTACTTGAAGGCCCGCGGCGTCGGGCAGGACGTCGGGGTCGCCGACGCGTACAGGAGCTTCTCCACCTGGTTCGGGTCCATGGCCAACCCGCCCTTGCCGGGCACGCCGAACCTGCTGATGATGAGCGCCGCGATGCCCGTCACGTGCGGGGCGGCCATCGAGGTCCCCTCGAGGTACTGGTAGTAGGAGCACGAGCCCCCCTGGCAGTCGCGCACGACGGAGGCGTCGGCGGGATTGCCGGCGGCGTCGATCTGGTGCCCGGCCCGCAGCATGGCCTCCGGGGCCGCGGCGAGGATCTCCCTGCGCTCCCCGATCACGGAGGTCCCGCTGTCGAAGACGTCGCCGCCGGGCGCCGCGATGTCGGTCTGCTCGATCCCGTAGTCGGAGTAGGCCGCCTTCAGGCCGCTCGGGCCCACCGACGAGACCGCGATGACTCCGGGAAGCTCGGTCGGCACGTTGAGGCAGGTGTTGTCGACCGTGCGCTCCTTCTCGGCGCCGAGCGGATAGTCGGGGCTGGCCGCGTCCTTGCTCGGCTTGCCGAGGTCGGAGCCGCTGTTGCCGATGGCGGTGATCATGGTGACGCCGCGCTGGTGCGCGTAGGCGGCGGCCCTGCGCATGCCGGCGAGGATGCCCCGCTGGGCCAGCTGGTCGGCCCGCGAGTCCTGGGGGTTGGCCGTGCAGTTGAACGTCCACGGATCGACGTAGAAGCTCATGTTGACCACGTCGACGCCCACGTCCGCCGCGTAGGCCAGGGCGTCCATGGTCGGCTTGAGGAAGAAGTATCCGGAGTCGGTGCCGGCGCGCAGGTTGACCAGCGAAACGTCGGGCGCGACCCCGGCGATGCCGATTCCGTTGATCGGCGAGCCGATGGTGCTGGCCACGTGTGTGCCGTGCCCGTCGTCGTCGACGTCGGCGGGGTCCTTGCAGCCCGCCACCTCGCAGGCGCCGTCGAACTTCTTGCCGTTGACGTCGTTCGGCTGGTCGGTGACGAAGTTGCGGCTCAGCTGCCGGTTGAAGTTGGGCGCGATGTCGGGGTGGCGGCCGTCGATCCCCGTGTCGATGACGCCCACCAGCACCTGATGGCTGGCCCGCGCCGTGGCGTACGACCCGGTGGGGGTGGCGCCGATCATTCTCATGTCCCATTGGCGGTCGGACAGCGGTTCGCCGGCCACAGCGTTCGCTCCACCAGACATCCTCGGCGGGGGTCCGGCCAGGGGCGCGTTGGCGACGGAGCCGATGGGGAGGTCGGGCGTGACGCCGACGACGGAGGAGATCTCCCCCAGCGGTTCGGGAGCCGCCGCGCGCACGACGAGGTAGCCGAGCCTGTCGTCCCGCGACCGGACCACGCCCCCCGCGGCGGTGACCGCGCGTGCTGTCGTGTCACGAGCGCCGTCGGCGTAGAAGACCAGGTAGTCGCGGCCCGTGGCCGACGGGGTCGACTTGACCTCCGGCATCGAGACACCGGCCGTGGCCGCGCTCGCGACACCCACCAGCGCGATCGAAACGAGTGCCCTCGCGACACGCCCCCGTGATTTCAACGATCCTCCCCCTCCGGGTTCCCCTCGGCAGGCGGCGACACTACGCCGTTCAGCGCGCGATTCCACCACCCTGCAGGGATTACTTCCCGTTTTGTACGGCCATCGCCCTCGTCACCGTGACCTGGCACAGGCTCCGGGACCCTACCCCTCTTCGTCGAAAGGTCCGGCCGTGATCATGCAAAGACTCACCCTGACCATCGGAGACACGGCGAGCCGGCGGGGTTCCCCGTACGTGATCGCCCCCACGATCACGCACGGGGTCGCCCTGGCGTCAGACGAGCGGACGGGCCGTCGGCGCGATGGCGACCGGAAGGGCCGTCCGCCCGCTGAGGTACCGGTCCACCGCCGCGGCCGCGGAACGGCCCTCGGCGATCGCCCACACGATCAGTGACTGTCCGCGGCCCATGTCGCCCGCGGCGAACACCCCGTCCACTGCCGTCTCGTACGACTTGCCCCGGGCGACGTTGCCCCGGGCGTCGAAGAACGAGTCCGGATCCCCGGCGAGCTCCGCCAGCCCGGTGAGCAGCGCGCCCTTCTCCGGCCCGACGAATCCCATGGCGAGGGTGACCAGGCCTGCGGGGATCTCCCGCTCGGTGCCCGGGATCGGCCTGAACCCGGCGCCCGGTCCCTCGACGTCGACGACGCGCAGCGCCCTGAGGTTGCCCTCGGCGTCGCCGAGGAACTCCTGCGTGGACACCGCGTAGACCCGGTCCCCCGCCCCTGCCTCGAGTTCCTCGTGTGCGCTCTCCATCTTGAACAACATCGGGTAGGTCGGCCACGGCTGCGTGCCCGGCCGGTCCTCCGGCGGCCTCGGCATGATCTCCAGCTGGGTGACCGACGCGGCCCCCTGCCGGATCGCCGTTCCGATGCAGTCGGCTCCGGTGTCGCCGCCGCCGATCACGACGACGTGCTTGCCCTCCGCCGAGTGCGGAGACTCCGCGATGTCGCCCTGCTGCACCCGGTTGGCCTGCGGGAGGTACTCCATGGCCTGGAGGACGCCGCCCAGCTCACGGCCGGGCATCGGCAGGTCGCGCCACGCGGTGGCGCCGCCCGCCAGCACAATGGCGTCGAACTCCGCCCGCAACTCGGCCACGGTGACGTCCACGCCGACGTCGACCGACGTGCGGAACCGGGTGCCCTCCGCCTCCATCTGCTCGATGCGGCGGTCGATGTGCCGCTTCTCCATCTTGAACTCGGGAATGCCGTAGCGGAGCAGGCCGCCGATCCGGTCGGCCCGCTCGAAGACGGTCACGTCGTGCCCCGCGCGGGTGAGCTGCTGCGCCGCGGCCAACCCGGCCGGGCCAGAGCCGACGACCGCGACCCGCCGTCCCGTCCGCTCCAGCGGAGGCTGGGGAGTGACCCAGCCCTCGGCGAAGGCCCGGTCGATGATCTCCACCTCGACCCGCTTGATCGCGACGGGGTCGGAGTTGATGCCGAGGACGCACGCCGACTCACACGGAGCCGGGCACAGCCTGCCGGTGAACTCGGGGAAGTTGTTGGTGGCGTGGAGCCGCTCGATCGCCTCACGCCAGTCGTCGCGGAAGACGAGGTCGTTCCACTCGGGGATCAGGTTCCCCAGCGGGCAGCCGTTGTGGCAGAACGGGATGCCGCAGTCCATGCAGCGCGCCGCCTGCTTGGCGAGCGCCGGACGGGAGAAGTCCTCGTAGACCTCACGCCAGTCGCGGATGCGCACGTCGACGGGACGGCGCGCCGGCAGCTCGCGCCCGTGCCTCAAGAAACCCTTCGGGTCGGCCATCTGGTGTGCCCCTTATCCGTGCGCGGCGGCCATGACGGCCTCGTCGATGTCCCGGCCTTCGGCCTCGGCGGCGGCCCGCGCCCGCAGGACCCGCTTGTAGTCCGTCGGCATGACCTTGCCGAACCTGCCGAGAGCGGCGTCCCAGTCGGCCAGCAGGGCCTTGGCGACCGTGGATCCGGTCTCGGCGAAATGCCTTTCGACGATCTCTCTCAGGAACTCGGCGTCGGCGTCCTCCAGCGATTCGACCTCGACCATCTCCCGGTTGACGCGCTCCGGCCTGAGGTCGAGCACGTAGGCGACGCCTCCCGACATCCCGGCCGCGAAGTTGCGCCCGGTGGTGCCGAGGACGACCGCCTTGCCGCCGGTCATGTACTCGCAGCCGTGGTCGCCGACTCCCTCGACGACCGCGGTGGCGCCCGAGTTCCGCACGCAGAACCGCTCGCCGACGACGCCCCGGACGAACACCTCACCGGACGTCGCGCCGTACAGGCCCACGTTGCCGGAGATGACCTGCGTCTCGGCCGCGAACGGCGCGTCCGGGTGCGGACGGACGACGATGCGCCCGCCCGACAGTCCCTTGCCGAGGTAGTCGTTGGCGTCGCCGATCAGCCGCAGCGTGACCCCGCGCGGCACGAACGCGCCGAACGAGTTGCCGGCCGAGCCGGTGAACGACACGTCGATGGTGTCGTCCGGCAGGCCCGCGCCGCCGTACCGCCTGGTCACCTCGTGGCCGAGCATGGTCCCGACCGTACGGTTGACGTTGCGGATGGGCAGGTCGAGCGTCACCCGGTCGCCCAGCTCCAGCGCGCCCTCGGCGAGCTGGATGAGGGTGTTGTCCAGGGCCTTGTCGAGCCCGTGGTCCTGCGCGACGACCCGGTGCAGCGGGGTGCCCGCGGGCAGCTCCGGCTGGTAGAGGATCGGCGACAGGTCGAGCCCCGCGGCCTTCCAGTGCTCGACCGCCTGCGCGGTGTCGAGCATCTCGGCGTGGCCCACGGCCTCCTCGATCGAGCGGAAGCCCAGCTCCGCGAGGTACTCGCGGACCTCCTGCGCGATGAACTCGAAGAAGTTGACCACGAACTCGGGCTTGCCGGTGAAGCGCTTGCGCAGCTCGGGGTTCTGCGTGGCGACGCCCACCGGGCAGGTGTCCAGGTGGCAGACGCGCATCATGACGCAGCCGGAGACGACCAGCGGCGCCGTGGCGAAGCCGAACTCCTCCGCCCCGAGCAGGGCGGCGATGACGACGTCCCTGCCGGTCTTGAGCTGGCCGTCGGCCTGGACGACGATGCGGTCGCGCAGGCCGTTGAGCAGCAGCGTCTGCTGGGTCTCGGCCAGGCCGAGCTCCCAGGGCGCGCCGGCATGCTTGAGCGAGGTCAGCGGCGAGGCGCCGGTGCCGCCGTCGTGGCCGGAGATCAGCACGACGTCGGCGTGGGCCTTGCTGACACCGGCGGCCACGGTCCCGACCCCGACCTCGGCGACCAGCTTCACGTGGACGCGGGCCCGCGGGTTGGAGTTCTTGAGGTCGTGGATGAGCTGGGCCAGGTCCTCGATCGAGTAGATGTCGTGGTGCGGCGGCGGCGAGATGAGGCCGACGCCGGGCGTCGAGTGCCGGGTCCTGGCGATCCACGGGTAGACCTTGTGGCCGGGCAGCTGGCCGCCCTCACCGGGCTTGGCGCCCTGGGCCATCTTGATCTGCAGGTCGTCGGCGTTGACCAGGTATTCGCTGGTCACACCGAAGCGCCCGGAGGCCACCTGCTTGATCGCCGACCGGCGCACGGGGTCGTGCAGCCGCTCGGGGTCCTCGCCGCCCTCACCGGTGTTCGACTTGGCGCCGAGCCGGTTCATCGCGATGGCCAGGGTCTCGTGCGCCTCCATCGAGATGGAGCCGTAGGACATGGCGCCGGTCGAGAACCGCTTGACGATCGACTCGACCGGCTCGACCTCCTCGATCGGCACGGGCGTGCCCGGGCGCAGCTTGAACAGCCCCCGCAGGGTCATGAGCTGCTCGGCCTGCCCGTCGACGAGCGAGGTGTACTCCTTGAAGAGCTCGTAGCGCCGGGTCCGGGTGGAGTGCTGCAGCTTGAAGACCGTCGTCGGGTTGAACAGGTGCGGCTCGCCCTCGCGCCGCCACTGGTACTCGCCGCCGACCTCCAGGCGCCGGTGCGCGTTCTCCGCGCGCGGGTAGGCCCGGGCGTGCCGCTCCAGCGCCTCACTGGCGAGCACGTCGAAGCCGACGCCGCCGAGCCGGGAGGTGGTCCCGGTGAAGCACTGGTCGATGACCTCGGCCCCCAGGCCGAGCGCCTCGAAGATCTGGGCGCCGGTGTAGGAGGCGACCGTGGACACGCCCATCTTGGACATGACCTTCAGCACGCCCTTGCCGTACGCCTTGATCAGGTTGCGGACGGCCTTGCGCGGCTCGAGGTCGAGCACGCCGGTGGCGATCAGGTCCTCGGCCGTCTCCAGCGCGAGGTACGGGTTGATCGCGCTGGCGCCGTACCCGATGAGCAGGGCCATGTGGTGGCACTCGCGGGCTTCGCCGGTCTCGAGCACGAGGGCGGCCCGGGTGCGGGTCTTCTCCCGGATGAGGTGGTGGTGAACCGCGCCGGTGAGCAGCAGCGACGGGATCGGCGCCTTCTCGCGGGAGGAGCCGCGGTCGGACAGCACGATGACCCGGGCGCCGTCGCGGATCGCCGCGGAGACCTCCTGGCGGATCTCCTCCAGCCTCCGCGTCAGGGCCTCGCCGCCGCCGGCCACGTCGAACAGGCCGGAGACGACGTGCGGCTGGAAGCCGGGCAGCCCGCCCTCGTCGTTGATATGGACGATCTTGGCAAGCTCGTCGTTGTCGATCACCGGGTAGGGCAGCACGAGACGCCGGCACGAGGCGGGTCCGGGGTCGAGCAGGTTGCCCTCAGGGCCGATCGTCGACTGCAGCGAGGTGACGAGCTCCTCGCGGATGGCGTCCAGCGGCGGGTTGGTGACCTGGGCGAACAGCTGGCTGAAGTAGTCGAACAGCAGCCGCGGCCGGTCGCTCAGCACGGCCACCGGCGTGTCGGTGCCCATGGAGCCGATCGGCTCGGCGGCCATCCTGGCCATCGGCGCCAGGATGATCCGCAGCTCCTCCTCGGTGTACCCGAAGGTCTGCTGCCGCCGCACCAGCGCCTCGTGCGTGGGGTGCTCGTGCTCGCGCTCGGGCAGCTCCTCGAACCGCACCAGGCCCGCGTGGAGCCACTCCTCGTACGGCTCCGCCGCCGCGAGCTCGGCCTTGATCTCGTCATCCTCGATGATCTTGCCGCGGGCGGTGTCGATCAGGAACATCCGGCCCGGCTGGAGGCGGCCCTTGCGGACGACCCGCTCCGGGGCGATGTCCGCGAGCACTCCCGCCTCGGACGCGAGGACGACCAGGCCGTCGTCGGTGACCCAGAAGCGCCCGGGGCGAAGGCCGTTGCGGTCGAGCACCGCCCCGACGAGCGTGCCGTCGGAGAAGGTGATCGACGCGGGGCCGTCCCACGCCTCCATCAGCGTCGAGTGGAACTCGTAGAACGCCCGCCGCGCCGGGTCCATCTCGGTGTGGTTCTCCCACGCCTCGGGGATCATCATCAGCACGGCGTGGGGCAGCGACCGGCCACCCAGGTGGAGCAGCTCCAGCGTCTCGTCGAAGGAGGCGGTGTCGGAGCCGTCCGGGTCGCAGATCGGGAACAGGCGCTCCAGGTCTCCGGGGATCAGACCGGTGGCCAGCATGGCCTCGCGGGCCCGCATCCAGTTCCGGTTGCCCTTGACGGTGTTGATCTCACCGTTGTGCGCGATGAACCGGTACGGGTGGGCCAGCGGCCACGAGGGGAACGTGTTGGTGGAGAAACGCGAGTGGACCAGCGCGATGGCCGAGACGTAACGCTCGTCCGCCAGGTCGGGGAAGAACGGCTCGACCTGCAGGGAGGTCAGCATCCCCTTGTAGACGATCGTCCGGCTGGACAGCGAGGCGAAGTAGACGTCCGCCTCGTGCTCGGCGCGCTTGCGGAAGGCGAAGACGAGCCGGTCGAGGTCGACGCCGGTCTCGCCGCCGGGCGAGCCGACGAAGAGTTGCTTGAAGTACGGCATGACCGCGCGGGCGCTGGCCCCCGGGAGCGCCCGGTCGACGGGCAGGTCTCGCCAGCCGAGGACGGTGACGCCCTCTTCGGCGGCGATCTCCTCGATGAGGCCGATCGTGATGTTCCTGGCCTCCTCGTCGAGGGGCAGGAAGGCGGTGCCCACGGCGTACGCGCCCTCCGGCGGCAGCGGGAAGCCCGCGACCTCACGGAAGAACGCGTCGGGGATCTGCGTGAGGATGCCCGCCCCGTCACCGGTGTCGGGCTCGCTGCCGCTCGCGCCTCGGTGATCGAGGTTTCGGAGCGCCGTCAGCGCCTTGGAGACGATGTCATAGCTGCGCCTGCCGGCGACGTCGGCCACCATGGCCACGCCGCAGGCGTCGTGCTCGTTCGAGGGGTCGTACAGGCCCTGGGGCTCCGGAAAGCCTCTGGGTGAGCCAAGGCGGGCAGCAGGCATCTAGTCACTCCCGTCGTCATCTGTTCGAACCAGAGGGACGACGTTGGCCCTGCTGCGGTTATGGTACGTAGAGATTACCGCACCCTGCCGGAATAGTCCCCGGGGGTCCTCTTCGCGAATCTTCATTGGTCGACGCGATGGATACAGTTGCCGCATGACGGCTCATGAGGCGATCGATCAACTCCTGACCTCGGCAGGCGTGGACAGTCGCCGTCTGCGCAGAGCCCTCACCCTTCTCAGCGGCGGAGACTGGTGGACCCTGGCCGATCTCGTCCGGGAGACCGCCACGTCACGGCGTTCCATCGAGTCACTGCTGCGTGAGCTCCCCGTTGAGCGCAGCGGCGACCGCTTCCGGCTGCCGGTCGATCGGGCCTCACGCTATAACGGCGCCCTCGGCTCCGATATTTCGGATCTAGCCGATCCGGTCGCCGCCCTGGCCGGCGCGCACGCCGAGACCCACGAGCGGCTGGCGGAGCTGATCGCCAAGGCTCCCCGGGGCAGGCACACCCTCGATCATGTCTCGGCCACCGCCGACACGGTCCTGCGCCGGGCCCTGCTGCTCGGGACCCGGTTCTGGCTGCCGGGAGCCAGGCTGCTCTGCGTGGGCGACCACGACCTGACCTCCCTCGCCGTACGGATGCTCCATCCGGAGGTGGAGGTGACGGTCGTCGACATCGACGAGCGGATCCTCGGCTACATCGACGCCCAGGGGCTCGGCGTCAGGACCCGCTGGGCCGACCTGCGCCTGGGCCTCGCCCCGTCCGCGCGCGGGCAGGCCGACCTGGCGATCACCGATCCGCCCTACACGCCCGAGGGGATCGGCCTGTTCGTGGCCCGCGCGGCCGAGGGGCTGCGGGATCGCGACCACGGCCGCATCCTGCTGGCCTACGGCGCGTCCGAGCGCACCCCCATGCTCGCCCTGAAGGTCCAGAACACCCTGTCCGACCTCAATCTCCTCAATGAGGCGATATTTCCGGACTTCAACAGATACGACGGGGCGGAGGCCATCGGCAGCGCCGCCGATCTCTACATCCTGCGGCCGACGACCAAGACGTGGCCCGCGGTCGCGGCCCGCGTGGACAGGCTCGCGACCGCGATCTACACCCAGGGCCCCCAGTCCGTCGAGGCCGCCTCTCCGGAGGGAGCACCGGCCGGCGAGGACGCCGTGGCGGAGTTCGCCCCCGCGCTGCTCGCCGGGGAGTGGCCGCGCGACCTGCTGCCGAAGGTGCCCCGGACGCGGCTGTCCACCCTGCTCGCCAAGCCGTACGCCGCCACACCCGAACGCGTGGCGGTGGCCGTGCCGGCCGGGCTGGAGACGGCCCTCCCCCGGCTGCTGCTCGCGACCCGGGCCGGGCACGTGCGCGTCCTGCTCGCGGCCCGGCCGGATGACCTGTCAGCGCTGACCGAGGCGGTCCGGCCCGTTTACGACGTCACGTGCCGGCCTGCCGACGCTGGGGCCGTCCTCGACGCCGTACGGCTGCCGCCCCCGGACGGGGCCGCGGCGCGGATCGTCCGGCGGGTCCTCAACAGCGCACACGGCAAGGTGGCCAACACCTGGCGTGAGGCCCTGACCGAGACGGCCGGGCTGACCAGGAAGGAGGCCAGGGCGGCGGTCGAGGAGGCCGCGCCGTGGGCGCGCGACCTCACCGCCCTGGAACTGCCCCTTCACCGCCTCGCCGGGCTCGCCGCCGCGGTGTCGAGGACGCTCCCCTAGGGAGGGTCTGACGCGCACTCCCCGTCGCGAGCGCGGATCCAGACGGACGCGTCACGGGCGGAGGAGGAGGCCGGAGCGGAAGCCTCCGGCCGACGGCGGCGACGCGGCGAGGCGCCCTGCTGGCCGCGCACAGGAGGGCCTGATGCGTCCGACACGACCTGGGCCCCCGCCGACCTCTCAGGCGGCCGGTGGAGGGGCTTCTGAGGCCCCGCCCTCGGACCCGGGCTCGCTGGGCGGCGGCTCCGACGGCTGGGCCGTGTCGTCCGTCTCGTCCCCTCCGGCGGGCGCGGCGGGCAGCCCGGCGACCGCGACCACGCGGCGGTAGAGCGCCTTCTCCGACTCCCGGACGGCCAGCCCGAGCGTGACGAAGTCGTCCTTGCCTCCCGGCTCCGCTCCGTCCGCGCGGCCGATCCAGGCGAGACCGACGAAGTGCCCCATCGCCTGGCCGCTGGCCTCCGTGTATCCCTGGAATCCCGCCTTCTCCGACTCCAGCGGCAACACCCAGCCGTCGTGGTGGAGGGCCTTGAGGTCGTCGACGAGCGCGTTGGCGGCTTTCACGTCGGCGAGGTTGAACATCGTGTACTGGGCGACGTACGAGCCGTCGGCGGTCGCGTAGAGCCCGCGGACGGCCTGCTCGCAGCCCGCGTCCGCCAGTGCTCCCGCCAGGCCGCCCCACACGGTGTCGCCGCAGTTGCCGTCCAACTGGCTGCCGACCTTCTTCAGGGCGATCCGGCCCGACGTGAGCGTCTTGGCGCCGAAGACCTCCTTGGCCGTGAGCGGCGCCGCGTCGGCCTTCCTGTCGGCGATCGGCTCGAACTGCTTGGGGGACGGCCATGCCTGGTAGAGGTCGGGCCGGGCCTTCCCGAAGGGATCGGACCCCTGCTCGTCCGGCGCGGGCGCGCCCCCGGTGATCGAGTTGGCCAGCAGGACCAGGCCCAGCGTGGTCGCGAGGGCGGCGGCGATCGACCCGGACCAGACCAGGATCCGCCGCTGACGGTCGGTCATCCCCGACTCGGCCGGCGGCGCCGAGTCGGCCCACTTGTCCCTGTCTCTGTCTCTGTCCCGGGACCCGGACGTCCGGCGCCTTCTCTTGGTCGTGGGCCTGGTCATGGACCGCCGGCTCCGATGAGCGTGCCGAGCCCCCACGTCAGGCTCGCCGCGAGCCCGCCGACGAGCAGCTGGCGCAGGCCGCTGAACCACCAGCTCCGCGCGGTCACCCTCGAGACCAGCGCGCCCGCGCCGAACAGGGCGGCCATCGAGGCGGCCGCCGGAATCCACAGGACCGACAGCCCCACGAGGTACGGCACGAGCGGGATGAGTGCCCCCACGCCGAACGAGACGAACGACGAGACCGCCGCGAGGACCGGCGAGGGCAGGTCTCCCGGGTCGACGCCGATCTCCGCCCGCGCGTGGACCGCGAGCGCCTGCTCCGGATTGCGGGAGATCTGCCTGGCGACCTCCCTAGCGGTCTCCGGCTCCACGCCACGCTGCACGTACAGCTGCGCCAGCTCGTCCTCCTCCGACTGAGGATGCCGCTCCAGCTCGCGGCGCTCGATGTCGATCTCGGCCTGGGCCAGTTCCCGCTGGCTCGCGACCGACACGTACTCACCGCCCGCCATGGAGAACGCGCCGGCCGCGAGGCCGGCGACGCCCGCCAAGGAGATGATCTTCGTGTCGGCGGTCCCTCCCGCGACACCGGCGATCAGGGCGAAGTTGGAGACCAATCCGTCCATCGCGCCGAACACGGTCGGCCTGAGCCACCCACCGGTGACGTCCCGATGCTGGTGATGGATCTCGGCCCGCGCCCCGGAGCCGCCTTCGGTCATCTCTGGCCGGCCTCCTGGTCAGGTACGGCCTGCGCCTCGCCTGCCCGTGCCTCGTCCTCGCCGTCCTGACCGCCCTCGCGGTCCTGACCGTCCTGACCGTCCTTGCCGTCCTCGTCCGCCGGGCCGGAGCCGGGAACCGCCGCGGGGGGCGCGGTGTCGGACTCGTCCGCCTGATCCCGCAGGTGCGCCGGGTCGACCCCGTCCTCCTCGGCCGCGGCGGCGTCAGCGTCGGCACCGGCACCAGTGTCGGCATCGCCGTCCGCCGGGGAGCCGGTCTCCGCCTCGCCCGCCGTCTCTGCGACCGCTTCGCTCGTGAAGGCGGCCTTCGCCTGCCCGGCCGCTAATTCGGACCCGTCTCCCCGCTCCGCGGCGGAGCCGTCCTCGTCGGCGGCGTCGGAGGCATCCGTGCTCCCGGCCGCCGCGGGCTGGTCGCCGTCCACGGGCTCACCGGGAGCGACGACGGTCTCCTCGCTCGTTCTGTTCCTGGCGTACCAGAAGTACGCCACGGCCAGGAGGAAGATGACCACCGACGTCCACTGGTTGAGCCTGAGCCCGAGGATGTGGTGCGCGGGGTCGACCCGCAGGCCCTCGATCCAGAACCGGCCCAGGGTGTATCCCGCCACGTACAGCGCGAGCAGCCTGCCGTGCCGCAGGGTGAAGCGCCTGGCCAGCAGGATCAGCACGCCGGCGAGGGCGAGGTCCCACAACGACTCGTAGAGGAACGTCGGGTGGTAGGTCTCCACGCCGGTGATCGCGCCCGGCCTGCCCGGGTCGATCTCCAGACCCCACGGCAGGGTGGTCGGGCTGCCGAACAGCTCCTGGTTGAAGTAGTTGCCCCACCGGCCGATGGCCTGGGCGACCGCGACCGCGGGAGCCAGCGTGTCGGCCACCGCGGTGAAGGAGATCCCGCGCCGGCGGCAGCCGATCCAGACGCCGAGGGCGCCGAGCGCGATCGCGCCCCAGATGCCGAGCCCGCCCTTCCAGATGAAGAGCGTGTCTATCGGCCGGTTGGGCGCGCCGGACCCGAAGTACAGCTGCCAGTCGGTGATGACGTGATAGAGACGCCCGCCGACCAGGCCGAACGGCACGGCCCACACGGCGAGATCGGTGATGGTCCCAGCCGCGCCGCCGCGGGCGCGCCAGCGGCGCTCGCCGATCCAGACGGCGACGATGACGCCGAGCACGATGCACAACGCGTAGGCCCGGATCGGGATCGGGCCGAGATCCCAGACGCCCTGTGACGGGCTGGGAATCGAGGCGAGGGGTGGCATGTCACGTGACGTTACCGTAAGTCCGCCCGCCCTCGGTGCACACCCGGGAGTACAGGCACCGAAGCTCACTTGGCCGCATCGAGAACGGCCTCCCGCAGAGCGCTCGGCACGAACGCGGTGGTGCCCAGGCTCTGGCCGTCCAGCATGACGGTCGGCGTCCCTGCGAGCTTCTGCGTGGCGATCACCTGGGTCGAGTACTGCTGATGCGCGGGGACGTTCTTCTGGCCCCGCACGCAGCTCTCGAAGTCCGGGGCCGTGACACCGGCGTCACGGCCCCACCGGACCAGGTCGTCGATGGCGAACCCGGCCGTGGTCTCGCCCGGCTGCTCCTGATACAGCCTGTCGTGGAAGGCCAGCCATTGGGCGCCGTCGGTCACGCAGCGGGCCGCCGAGGAGGCCCGCAGCGAGTTCGACATCGTGGGCTCCTGCTTGAAGATCGTGAGCAGGTGGTAGACGACCTTGGCCTTGCCCTCGGCGGCCAGGTTCTTCAGCGTCGACCCGCTGGTCAGCTCCAGCTGTTTGCAGGCCGGGCACTGGTAGTCCTCGTAGACGTCGACCACGGGCGAGGTGACGCCCGGCCGCGCCATGACGACCGAACCGTCGGGCTGCATCGCGATCGGCGCGAGCGGGCCCGTGACCTGCTCCGACGCGCTCTGCCGCACCGACCACCAGGTGACCGCGCCGGCGATCAGGACGATCACGCCGATCGTGGTCAGCATGGTCGTCCGCTTGCGCTGCTCCTGCCTGCGGACCGCCTCACGCTGCGCCGCGACCCGCGCTTTGGCCGAGGCCTCCCTTGCCCTCTTGCTCACGCAAGCCCCCCCGTGGCTGCTCCGCCGGCCATCACGCACCGGCCTCGAAGAGATCGCGGCGGGCCCGCGACCTCGTCAATCCATGTCGCTGCCGTCGTCGTCGTCGTCGTCCGCCGTGCCGGGGTCGCGTGACCCGGACAGACCGAGCGCCGAGTCCATCGCGAACCGGCCGGGGGGCCTGTAGATGATCCATGCGGCGCAGATGAGATAGCCGGCGTCGCGCAGAAGCTCCCAGATGTATCCGGGGTCCTGGTCCGCGCCCACCGTGCCGCCGCCGCCGAAGCAGCCGCAGTCTATCCGCAGGCCACGCGCCCAGGCCGAAGAAATGCCGATGATGAAGGCCACCATCAGCACACCGCCCACGATGGCCGAGGGCCTGGTGAGCAGGCCGAGAACAAGCAGGATCCCGACGATGATCTCCGCGATCGGCAGCCCGTGCCCCACCACCGTGGCCATGGCGTCCGGCAACAGCTGGTACGCCTTGACCGCCTGGACGGACACCGCGGGCGCGCCGATCTTGATCGCGCCCGCCACGAAGAGCGAGATTCCGAGCACGAGCCTCGCGAGGGTCGTCACCCAGGACAGTGCCTTGACCACGGACTGTAACGGATGCGACACCGGCCTGCCGGATGCCAACTGAACCATCGTCTCCTCGTCCCGCTCGGCAACCCCGGGTGAACAATATCGGGACCAGCACAACATGTGACGGATAAGAGCACGGTAAGCAGGGGTTTTACCGGCCTTACCCGTCACAGGGGCCGGACATGACCCCTTATGCACCTCAGTGCCGGACACCCCGTGCGAGCTCGTCGGCGAGCTCGCGGACCGCGGCGAGCCCCGACTTCTCGTCCGGCGCGTCGAGGAGGCGCCGGATGAAGGCCGAGCCGACGATGACACCGTCCGCGTAGGCCGCCACCTCCGCCGCCTGGCGGCCGTTGCCGACGCCGAGGCCCACGCAGACCGGGAGCGAGGTGTGGGACCTGGTCCGCTTCACCAGCCCCTCGGCGGCCGAGCCCACGGACTCCCGCGCACCGGTCACGCCCATCAGCGAGGCCGCGTAGACGAATCCCGTGCAGCAGGAGACGACCCGGCTGATCCGCTCGTCCGGCGAGCTGGGCGCGACGAGGAAGACGGTGTCGATCCCCGCCTCCTTGCTCGCCGCGAGCCACGGCTCGGACTCCTCGGGGGTGAGGTCGGGGGTGATGGTCCCCGTCCCGCCCGCCGAGGCCAGGTCGCGCGCGAAGCGCTCGGCCCCGTAGCGGTCGACGGGGTTCCAGTACGTCATGACGAGCGTGGCCGCGCCGGACTTGGCCACCCCTTCGACGGTGCGCATCACGTCGCCGATGCGGGTGCCGTTCATCAGGGACCGGTGGACCGCGTCCTGGATGGTGGGCCCGTCCATGAGCGGGTCGGAGTACGGCAGGCCGATCTCGATCACGTCACAGCCGGCCTCGACCATGGCCGTCGCGGCGGCCACGGCCCCGTCCTTGCTGGGAAAGCCGGCGGGCAGGTATCCGACGAGCGCGGACCTGTTCTCGGCTCGGGCCTTCTCGAAGACCGTCTGGAGTGTCGTCATCGGTTGCCTTTTACGAAATGTCAGAGGTTGAAGTACTTCATCGCGGTGCCCATGTCCTTGTCGCCCCGGCCGGACAGGTTCACCAGGATGACGGCGTCCGGTCCGAGCTCACGGCCGAGCTTGAGCGTTCCCGCCAGGGCGTGCGAGGACTCGATCGCCGGGATGATGCCCTCGGTCCGGGCGAGGAGGGAGAAGGCCTCCATCGCCTCGGCGTCGGTGACGCCGTGGTAGACGGCGCGGCCGGAGTCCTTGAGCCAGGCGTGCTCGGGACCGACGCCCGGGTAGTCGAGGCCCGCCGAGATCGAGTGCGACTCGATCGTCTGGCCCTCCTCGTCCTGCAGGACGTAGGTGCGGGAGCCGTGCAGCACGCCGATGCTTCCCATGGTCAGCGTCAGCGCGTGCTCGCCGGTTTCGGCGCCGCGCCCGCCGGCCTCGTAGCCGTGCAGCTGGACGCTCTCGTCGTCGAGGAAGGCGTGGAAGATGCCGATCGCGTTCGACCCGCCGCCCACGGCCGCCGCGACCGCGTCGGGTAGCCTGCCGGTGAGCTCGAGGACCTGACGGCGGGCCTCGACCCCGATGATGCGGGCGAAGTCGCGGACGATCTCGGGGAACGGGTGCGGCCCCGCGACCGTGCCGAACAGGTAGTGGGTGTGGTCGACGTTGGTGACCCAGTCGCGGAAGGCCTCGTTGATGGCGTCCTTGAGGGTCTGGCTGCCGTTGGTGACCGGAACCACGGTGGCGCCGAGCAGCTTCATCCGCGCCACGTTCAGCGCCTGGCGCTCACAGTCGACCGCGCCCATGTAGATGACGCACTCGAGCCCCAGCAGCGCGGCCGCGGTGGCGGTGGCGACGCCGTGCTGGCCCGCGCCCGTCTCCGCGATCACGCGGGTCTTGCCGAGCCGCTTGGTGAGCAGCGCCTGGCCCAGCACATTGTTGATCTTGTGGGCGCCGGTGTGCGTGAGGTCCTCGCGCTTGAGCAGGATCCGCGCGCCGCCGGCCTGCTCCGCGAAGCGGGGCACCTCGGTGAGCGTCGTCGGCCTGCCCGCGTAGGTCCGCAGCAGGTGGTCGAACTCACGGATGAAGCCGAGGTCGGTCTTGGCCTTCTCGTACTCCGCGGCCACCTCGTCGAGCGCGGGGATCAGCGCCTCGGGCACGTAGCGCCCGCCGAAGACGCCGAACTTGCCGCGGAGGTCGGGATCGTCGCCCCTGACACCGCCGCCGACCAGGTCGGCGGGGGTGATCAGGACCCCTTCCGCCCCCGTCAGGTGCTCTCCTCGATGAACGCTGTCCGTCACGACTACCTCTCGGATCCCGTGTCCAGTCGCGAGGCCGGATGCGCTCCGGCCGTCACCAGGTCATTGACGGCGGCCCGGGGGTCGCGCCCCGTCACGAGGCTCTCCCCGACCAGCACCGCGTCGGCGCCCGCCCGGGCGTAGGCGAGCAGGTCGTGCGGGCCGCGCACGCCCGACTCGGCGATCTTGATGACGCCGTCGGGCACCTTGGGCGCCAGCCGGGCGAAGACCTCGCGGTCGACCTCGAGGGTCTTGAGGTCCCGCGCGTTCACCCCGATGATCTTGGCTCCCGCCTCGGCCGCCCGGTCGAGCTCTTCCTCGGTGTGCACCTCGACCAGCGGCGTCAGCCCGATCGACTCCGCCCGCTCGATGAGCGACACCAGGGCGTTCTGCTCGAGGGCGGCGACGATCAGCAGGGCGAGGTCCGCGCCGTAGGCCCGGGCCTCCCACAACTGGTAGGAGGTGACGATGAAGTCCTTGCGCAGGATGGGGATGTCCACCGCCGCGCGGACGGCGGCGAGGTCGTCGAGGGTGCCGCCGAACCTGCGCCGCTCGGTCAGCACGCTGATGACGTGGGCTCCGCCCGCCTCGTAGTCGGCGGCGAGGGCCGCGGGGTCGGCGATGGCGGCCAGCGCGCCCTTGGAGGGGCTCGACCGCTTGACCTCCGCGATCACCGATACCCGGTCGCCTCTGAGCGCGGGGTACGCGTCCCGGGGCCCCGGCGCGCGCGCCGCCCGCTCCTTGAGCTCCTCGATGGGCACGGCCCGCTGCCGCTCCTCGAGGTCTTCTCGCACACCCAGGATGATGTCCTCGAGAACACTCACGCGTCCTCCTCGCCCTCGGCTCGGATCCCGCGCGAAATACCAGTCCGCTCGCTCACGCGTAAGGGTCCCTCCGGTCGGCTGCGCTCCCTGTCTTGCCTTGCGATGCTATCGGCCCGGCTCGCGCCGCTCCGCCACTGGGTCTCGTCAGGGCGCGAGGAATTGACCAAAAGGTGTATTACGGAGCACCCCGAAAAGAATCACGGCGACGAACAGCGCCCAGATGTACGCGGGGTGCGCAAGGCTCGTCCGCACAGGCCGTCCCTGCCATGATCGTAACGCCCATCGCCCCCACCAGAAGACAAGAAAGGGGAGGGTGGCGACGGCGAACGGATTGAATCCGAGAGCGGACACCAGGTCGGCGTGTCCCAGTGCGTGCATCGCCCGGAGGGCGCCGCACCCGGGGCAGTAGAACCCGGTGAGGAACAGGAACGGGCACGTCGGATAGTGACCGGGCTGATTCGGGTCGACGGCGCTCACGTACGCGAACGCCGCACCCGTGAGCGCCGCCACTCCGAGCGGCGGGAGCACGGACCGAAGCCGGTCCACCCCCCGCCGCGCGGGGACGATCTCCGTCATGCCGTCAGTATGACGAGTTGTACGAGGAGGTGCCGATGCTGATCCCGACCACCACGACCAGGATGATGTAGAGCACGGCCACGACGAGGCCCGAGATCATCGCCGCGATCCACCACTTCTTGGCCGACTCCGAGGACGCGACGGCCCCCTGGTAGTCGCCCATGGCCCACTTGGAGTTGACCTGGCTGGCGAAGACGATCGACACGACGCCCAGCGGCAGGCAGCAGAGGATCGTGGTGACGATCGCCATGACCAGATGGTTGTTCGGCGGCGTCGGAGGCGCGCCGTATCCGCCCGGAGGGGGGTACCCGCCGGGAGGGTAGTTCCCGCCGGGGGGGCCGTACCCTCCGCCGGGCGGCGGCGTCCCGTGGCCCCCCGTGTCACCCGGCTGATTTCCGTAGCTCATTTGTGCTCCCCTGAGATCACTCGTTGCGGCCGGAAGCATAGCGACGGCGACGCCTGATCAGGAGGAAACCTGAAGGGTTGCAGACAAGTTGTGATATGAGCCGGAAACAGCGCTAGGCGTCGTCGTGGGACTGCCGCGGTTCCAGGGTCGGGTCGGCGCCCTCGTCGAGGGCCTCCCACATCGCCCTCTCGCCCGTGACCTTCCTGGGACGTGCGCCTCGCCGTCCCTCGCCGGCCGATCCGGTACGGCTGTCGCCGCCGGCCCGGTCGTACCGGCCCGACATGCCGGGCCACCTCGCGCCCCAGACGACCGCCGCCACTCCGGCGGCCAGCAGAACGAGACCGCCGGCGATGGAGAGCACGGGCCACGCCCACACCGGTGACTCCGAGACGGGTGCGCCGCTGGACATCATCGCCGACGTCGCGTGCTCGCGCGCCGCGGCGGCGATGGCCTCCGATCCCGTCCCCGTCCAGCTCGCCGCCGCGACCGCGAGGCCGCACAGGGCGATCACCACGGCGATCGCCCGCCTCGCCAGGCCGCGGGTGGCGAGCACGGCGACCGCGGCCGCCAGCGCCGCGAGAGTGGCCGGGGTGAGAGAGGCGGCGATCTCGCCGCCCGTGACTGCCACCTCGGCCGGGCCGGGCGCGCCGGTCTGCGACTGCAGGGTCACCGTGGCCCACGTGCGCCCGGCGGCCACCAGCACGAGCCCGGCGCCCACCGCGCACGTGATCAGCCAGACCGCGAGCGACCGCCGTGCCGTACGAGCCTGGCCGGGCACGGGCGTCACGTTCCGAGTGGTCATGCGTTTTCGCTTACCTCGAGCACGTCCGCATCGAAGCAGGTGCGGTCGCCGGTGTGGCAGGCGGCCCCCACCTGGTCCACCTTGAGCAGGATCGTGTCGCCGTCGCAGTCGAGCGCGGCGTGCCTGACCCACTGCACGTGACCCGAGGTGTCGCCCTTGACCCAGTACTCCCCGCGGCTGCGGGACCAGTAGGTCGCCCGGCCCGTGGTGAGGGTGCGGTGCAGCGCCTCGTCGTCCATCCAGGCGAGCATCAGCACCTCGCCGGTGTCGTGCTGCTGCACGATCGCGGGCACGAGCCCGTCAGCGGCGCGCTTCAGCCGTCCGGCGATCTTCGGATCGAGTGCCATGTGCCCAATTCTGCCGCACCGGGCTTCGGGGGCCGTCAGGCCAGGGGCGTGAGGAGGTGCTCGCTGTCCTTCGCCGACCAGCGCATCACCAGAGCGCGGCCCGTGCCCCGGTCCGGCATTTCCGCCGCCTTGTCCGGTCACCGGGCCCGGTGGAACACCCGTGAAAAGAAATGTGTGTCCGGTGCCACGCCCCGTTCGGATCGAAGCGGCCCGGAAAGGAGCGTGTCCACGTAGGCGACGAACGGCGGAGCGAAGAACGGGCGCGCGGCCGACCACATTTCCCTGAACTCGGGAACGGCGAAGTCCGCCTCCAGCACCTTTTTCCACGCGGCCCAGACGTGCTCCGGCAGGAGCCCCGCTCTGTAATTCAGATAGTTGAACTCGTGGAGCTCGATCTCAACGATGATGTAGAGCCTCTTCTGGTTCTTCCTGCGCGTCGAGGACCCGTAGCCCCGATGGGACAGGTGCCACGCCAGCAGGCCGGGATCGCGCCAGAAGAACATGGCGCGGGAGCTGGTGTTCGCCTGGACGAGCGTCTGGTGCAACGACGTCGCCAGTGACATGTTCTGCCGGCCGAGCGCGCGTAATTGCATCACGTTCAGAACGAGTGCGACCACGACCACGACGGCCGACACCGCTTGGAACCAGTCACCTGGACTCATTAAGTGCCCCCACGACGGCCAAAGTCGCATATAAGGACACATAACTTAATTGATCAGGAACTAATCGCTTATTGCCGTGATCGTGAGTATTCCGTAGCAGGAGATCTTTCCGGAAAACGGTTCACACCCCGGCCGTGACCAGGGACAGCGGGAGATCCCGCACCGGCCGTACGGCGAAGCCTTCGCCGCCGCGGTAGAGCGACCCGGCGATCCACCGCACGGTGTTGGACGAGACCACCCGGCCGCTCGCGTTGACGAGGAACGCCGGGGCGGGGATCTCTCGCAGCGCGGGGAGCACCGCGCCGTCGAATCGGCGGACGAACACGTCGGCCGCCGCGACGCCGACGAACGCGCCGTCGAGGACGACCGGCACCGAGAGCGTGAGGCTGTACTCGTCCGTGCACAGATAGTCGACGTACGGCCCGCAGATGGTGCGCTCGGCGCCGGAGAGCGGGCCGGTGTACCAGTCCCAGTGCGTGTAGTCGTAGAAGGCGCTGCTCGAGGGGTCGAGGTCGCGCAGCAACTGGACCGGGGCGCCCGCGGGGTGCTCCTGCCACCACTCGAGGTACCAGTGGGCGTCGGCGAGCAGGCCGGGCGCGGCGATGAACCCGATGCCCGCGATGAGCGCGGCGACGCCGTTGCCGGTCAGCCGCGCCCACAACAACGGCCGGAGCCCGGCGAGGTCGGCGGCGACCGGCGGGCGGCCGCGGCGCCGTACGCACCGGGCCGACGCGTCGCGCACCTCGCGCAGAGTGCCGAACACGCCCTCTACGGCGTCGGCCACGCGGGTGAGCGCCTCCGTGACGGCCTGGCTGTGGGGCCCGGCGCCCACATCTGTGATCATTTCTTACTCCTCGAGCCCCAGCCGAAGCTCGATGAGATGGTCGATCGCGTCGAGCACGTGCCGCTCGGCGAGGGCTCTGGCCTGGTCGCCGTCGCCGCTCTCGATGGCGCGGGCGATGGCGTGGTGCTGGGCGGCCATCTCATCGTGCCCGCCGAGCGCCTCGTGAGAAAGCCAGAGCAGAGGTCCGATGTCGGCCTGTAACCGGATCTCCTCCTGAGTGAGTCGTGCGGACTGCGAGGCGGCCGCCACCTCGATGTGGAACCGGCCGTCGAGCCTCCGGAGCTGGGCGATCATGCCAGGCGCCACCCGCGCGGCGACGGCGGCCATCTCGTCGAGGGAGCGCCACAGCGGCGCGACGTCGGAGGGCAGAGATCGCTGGGCGGCCAGCCGCGCCGCCGCTCCCGCGATGGCCGTGTAGTGGTCCCCCAGATCGCGCAACTCGTCGACAGCGATCAGGCGCAGCCGCGTGGCCACGTCGATCTCGGCGGGAGCCCGCACGAAGCTGCCGCCGCCGCGGCCGCGCCGGGTCTCGACCATCCCCTGCTGGCGCAGGGCCATGAGGGCCTCCCGGAGGGTGACCGTCGAGACGCCGAGGCTCGCGGCCAGCTCGGCCTCGCTGGGAAGCTGCTCCCCGTCGGCGAGCAGGCCGACGGCTATCGCGTCCGCGAGACGGCGGACCACGGCCTCGACCCGGGCGGTGCTGTCCACCGGCGAGAAGACGGCGAGCCGGGCGGCGTTCACCACCATGCCGTCCCCACCGCCTTCGCCGTCCCAGCTGAGAGGGAGCCGATCAACCCCCTGTCGGCCACGCCATCCCCGGGCCGGCGTTCCGCTGCGCCAGAAGTTAACACGGTGAATCCGGTCCGGGCCTTTACGGGAAACATTTAACCCCATATGTTTTCGGCCATGCCAGACCAAGCAGTCGGCCTCCGCGGCCTGCGCAAGACCTTCGGCAGCGTCGAGGCGGTCGCCGGCGTGGATCTCGACGTCGCCGACGGGGAGTTCTTCGCGATGCTCGGGCCGTCCGGTTCGGGCAAGACGACCGTGCTGCGGATGATCGCCGGATTCGAGTCACCGACGGCCGGGACGGTCGAACTGGCCGGCCGCGACGTCACCCGGCTCGCGCCGTTCGAGCGCGACGTGAACACCGTGTTCCAGGACTACGCCCTGTTCCCGCACATGAGCGTGCTGGAGAACGTGGAGTACGGCCTGCGGGTGAAGAAGGTGGCCCGGGCGCCGCGCCGGGAGCGCGCCCTGGAGGCCCTGCGCACGGTGCGCCTCGAAGGCTTCGAGAAACGGCGACCGGCCCAGCTGTCGGGCGGCCAGCGTCAGCGCGTGGCGCTCGCCCGCGCCCTCGTCAACCGCCCCCGCGTGCTCCTGCTCGACGAGCCTCTCGGCGCGCTCGACCTCAAGTTGCGCGAGGAGATGCAGATCGAGCTGAAGGCGATCCAGCGCGAGGTCGGCATCACGTTCCTGTTCGTCACCCACGACCAGGAGGAGGCGCTCACGATGAGCGACCGGGTCGCGGTGTTCAACCAGGGCAGGATCGAGCAGATCGGCACCCCCGCCGAGATCTACGAGCGGCCGGCGAGCGCGTTTGTGGCCGGATTCGTCGGCACCTCGAACCTGATCTCCGGCGAGGCGGCACGGGCCGTCCTCGGCAAGGAGGGGACCTACAGCGTCCGCCCGGAGAAGCTGCGGGTGGTCGGCGGCGACGGCGAGAGCGCCGGGCCGGACGAGCACAGCGCCGCGGGAACGGTGTCCGAGGTGGTCTACGCCGGGCCCGCGACCCGCTTCGTCGTCGACCTCGACGCCGGCGGGCGCCTGATCGCCCTGCAGCAGAACCTGCAGGTCTCGTCCATGGACGTCATGGGCCTGCGGGGCACCAGGGTCAGTCTCGTGTGGCACCGCCGGCACGAGTTCGCGATCGCGGACAGCCCGGACGTGAGCGAGGCCGCGCCCCGGGAAGCGGCACACCCATGACCCCGCCGCGCGGCGTCCCGACACCGCGCGGCGCGTCATGAACCGTCATCGAACAAGGAGAACCCATGAGATCCCCCCACCGGCGCATCGGCCGGCACAGTCTGATCGCCACCGCCGCGCTGGCGCTCGCCGCCGTGGCGGGGTGCGGCGGCGGCTCGTCGACGACGGGCTCGGCCCCCGCGCCGGGAAGCACCGGCTTCACCCCGCCCAAGATCGAGGCGCTGAAGTCCCTCGGGCAGGGAGAGGGCCAGGTCAACCTGGTGGCCTGGGCGGGTTACGCCGAGGACGGCTCCAACGACCCGAAGGTCGACTGGGTGCATCCCTTCGAGGAGGCCACCGGCTGCAAGGTCAACACCAAGACCGCCGGCACCTCGGACGAGATGTTCAACCTGATGAAGACCGGCGAGTACGACGCCGTGTCCGCCTCGGGCGACGCCTCGCTGCGGCTGATCGCCTCGGGCACGGTCGCCCCGGTGAACACCGACCTCATCCCCAACTACAAGGACGTGTTCGAGGGCCTCAAGCTCAAGCCGTGGAACTCCGTCAACGGGGTGGCCTACGGCGTGCCGCACGGCCGCGGCGCGAACCTCCTGATGTGGCGGACGGACAAGGTCACGACGCCGCCGGACTCGTGGGGCGTCGTGTTCGACCCCGCCTCGCCGTACAAGGGGCACGTGACGGCGTACGACTCGCCGATCTACATCGCCGACGCGGCGCTGTACCTCATGTCGGCCAAACCTGAGCTCGGCATCAAGGACCCGTACGCGCTGGACGACAAGCAGCTGCAGGCGGCGGTCGACCTGCTCAAGCAGCAGAAGGCGAACGTCGGCGAGTACTGGTCCGACTACACCAAGGCGGTCCAGAGCTTCAAGAGCGGCGACACCGTCGTGGGGACGACCTGGCAGGTCATCGCCAACCTGACCGAGGCCGAGAAGGCCCCGGTCCAGGTGACGCTGCCCAAGGAGGGCTCGACCGGCTGGTCGGACACCTGGATGGTCGCGGCCAAGGCCCAGCACCCCAACTGCGCGTACAAGTGGATGGACTGGATCATCTCCCCCAAGGCCAACGCCCAGGTGGCGGAGTGGTTCGGCGAGGCCCCGTCCAACGCCAAGGCGTGTGACGAGACGTCCGACAAGACGTTCTGCGACACCTACCACGCTCAGGACGAGGCCTACTTCTCCAAGGTCCACTACTGGACCACGCCGATCGCCCAGTGCCTGGACGGCCGTACGGACGTCAAGTGCACCGACTATTCGGAGTGGACCCGAGCCTGGACCGAGATCAAGGGCTGACCCCCCTCTTGGCCGTGATCATGCACAGGTTCGGGCGCAGGCCCGTTGACCAGTCTCAACCTCGAGCGTGATCATGCACGCGGTCATCGAGTGCATGATCACGCCAGAGGGTGGGGCAGGTCAGAGGGGCCGCACACGAATGTGTGCGTGATCACGGCAAGAAGACATGGAAAGTAGGGACGCATGACGGCTGGTGCCGCTATGGGGGACGCGCAGGCCACGGGGCTGCGGCGGGGGGTGGCGGCCTTCCTGCACAGACACGCCCGGGTACGGCTGTCGCTGCTGCTGTCGGCTCCCCTCGCCTGGCTGGGGCTGGCCTACCTGGGCTCCCTCGCCGCCCTGTTCGTGACCGCGTTCTGGTCGACCGACACCTTCACCGGCGACCTGGTCAAGGTCTTCACCTGGGCCAACTTCCACGACCTCGTCTCCGGCGACGTCTACCGGACGGTCGCCCTGCGCTCGGTGGGGGTCGCCGCCGCGGTGACGGTCATCGACCTGGTGATCGCCTTTCCCATGGCGTTCGCGATGGCCAAGCTCGCCTCGCCGCGGGCGCAGCGGTGGCTCGTGATCCTCGTCCTCACCCCGCTGTGGGCCTCCTACCTGCTCAAGGCGTACGCCTGGCGGGTGCTGTTGTCGTCCGACGGCATCCTCGGCTGGGGGTACGGCCTGACCGCGACGATCGCGACCCTCTCCTACCTCTGGCTGCCGTACATGATCCTGCCGATCTACGCCGGCCTCGAGCGGCTGCCCAACGCCCTGCTGGACGCGTCCGGCGACCTCGGGGCCCGCGGCTGGCGGACGTTCCGGACCGTGGTGTGGCCGCTGACCTTCCCGGCCGTCGTCGCGGGCTCGATCTTCACGTTCTCGCTGTCGCTGGGCGACTACATCACCGTGAAGATCGTCGGCGGCAAGTCCCAGCTCATCGGCAACGTCGTCTACGACAACATCGGCGCGGCCAACAACCTCCCGTTCGCCGCAGCCGTCGCGACGGTGCCGGTCGTGATCATGCTGGTCTACCTCGCGGCCGTCCGCCGTACCGGCGCCCTGGAGAATCTGTGAACCTTTCCCGTCCGGCCCGCCTGCTGCTCAGGGTCGCGCTGGTCGCCGGCCTCGGCGTCATCTACGTGCCGCTGGCCGTGGTGATCCTCAACTCCTTCAACGCCGACCGCACCTTCGGGTGGCCGCCCCCGGGGCTGACGTTCCAGTGGTGGCGGTCGGCGTGGAACTCCAGCGGGGTCCGCGACGCCCTGTGGACCTCGGTCCAGGCGGGGCTCGGCGCCACCGTGATCGCCCTGGTCCTCGGCACCATGGCCGCCTTCGCCGTGCAGCGGTACCGGTTCTTCGGCAAGAACACCGTCTCGCTGCTGATCGTGCTGCCGATCGCGCTTCCGGGGATCGTGACGGGCATCGCGCTGAGCAACACCTTCCACACGGTCCTCGGCGTCCCCCTCGGCATGCTGACGGTGATCGTCGGGCACGCCACCTTCTGCGTGGTCACGGTCTACAACAACGTGCTGGCCCGCCTGCGCCGCATGGGGCTCGGGCTCGAGGAGGCGTCGGCCGACCTGGGCGCCGACACGTTCACCACGTTCCGCCTCGTCACGTTCCCGATGATGCGGTCGGCGCTGCTCGCGGGCGGCCTGCTGGCCTTCGCGCTCTCGTTCGACGAGATCATCGTGACCACGTTCACCTCGGGGGCGGGGGTCAGGACCCTGCCCATCTGGATCTTCGAGAACCTCTTCCGCCCGAACCAGGCCCCCGTGGTCAACGTGGTCGCCGCCGCCCTCATCGTCGTCTCGATCGTCCCGATCTGGCTGGCCCAGCGGCTGTCCGGCGAGGCCACCACCCGCTGATCAGGAGGAGTGCGTGGCCGACGTCCAGGAGGCGTACAGGTCCGCGTAGACGCCGGGCTCCTCGACCAGGACGGCGTGGGGCCCCCGCTGGACGATGCGCCCGTGCTCGAACACGAGGACCTCGTCGGCTGCCTGCGCCGTCGACAGCCGGTGGGCGATGGAGACAGCGGTGCGGCCCCGGGTCACGCCGTCGAGGGCGCGCGCGAGCCGCACCTCCGTGGCGGGGTCGACCGCCGAGGTCGCCTCGTCGAGCAGCAGCAGATCGGGATCCGCCAGGTAGGCCCGGGCGAGCGCCACGAGCTGCCGCTCCCCCGCCGACAGCGACTCGCCGCGCTGGCCCACCTGGGTGTCCAGGCCCGCGGGCAGGCCCTCGACCCAGTCGGACAGGCCGAGCTCGGTCACGGCCAGCCGTACGTCGTCGAGGGTCGCGGACGGACGCCCGAAGCGGATGTTGTCGGCGAGGGAGGAGTCGAACAGGAAGCCGTCCTGGGGGACCATCACGATCCGTTCGCGCAGCGAGGAGAACCGCACGTTCCGCAGGTCGACGCCGTCGACGAGGACGCGGCCCGAGGTCGGGTCCATGAGCCGGGTGAGCAGCTTGGCGAACGTGGTCTTGCCCGAACCGGTCTCGCCCACGATGGCGAGGCGGGTACGCGGCCCGATCTCCACGGCCACGTCGTGGAGCACGGGGGCGCCGCCGGGGTAGGCGAAGCCGACGTTCTCGAACTCCACGGAGATCGGCCCCCGCGGCAGCGTCGCGCCGTTCTCCGGGTCGGCGACGTCGGCGGGCGTGTCGAGGACGCCGAGGATGCGCCGCCACCCGGCGATGGCGTTCTGCGCCTCGTTCAGCACCTCGGTCGCGGTCTGCAGCGGGCTGATGAACAGGGTGATCAGGAAGAGGAACGCGATGAGCCTGCCCGGCGTGATCGATCCGGACACGCCCAGCGCCACACCGGCCACCACGACTCCCGCGACGGCGACGGCGGCGACCAGCTCGGTGATCGGGAACGTGAACCCGATGATCTGCTGGGCCCGGGTCTGCGCCTTGCGCTGCTCGTCCACCGCGGCGCCGATCCGAGCGGACGTGCGGTCCTCCGAGCCGTAGGCCCGGATGACGGCGCTGCCGACGACCGACTCGCTGACCCCGGCGAGGACGTCTCCGGTCCGCTCGCGGACGCGGATGTACGCCCGGGCGACCAGCCGCTGGAACCGTGGCAGGGCGATCACCAGCGGCAGGAAGCACACCCAGACCAGCAGGGTGAGCTGCCAGGAGTAGACCGCCATGAGCACGGTCGCGACGATCAGCTGCCCGAGCGAGACGATGACGAGCAGCCCACCCCACTGCATGAACGTGCTGATCTGGTCGACGTCGCTCGTCACCCGCGAGACCAGAGCGCCGCGCCGCTCGGTGTTCTGGGTGAGCACCGACAGGTCGTGGACGTGGCGGAAGCCCTTGCCCCGCAGGGTGGCCAGGCCCGACTCGGTCGACCTGTAGAGCCTGACGTTCATGAGGTAGCCGCACAGGGCCGTCAGCAGGACGGCCACAGCGCACAGAGCGGTCGCGTTGCGGATGAACGGGACGTCGGGCACGCCTCCGCCGAGCCCGCGGTCGATCACCTGCTGCACGGCGATGGGGACGATGACCTTGCCGAGGGTCGCCAGCACGGCGAGGCACACCGTGCCCGCGAGTCCGACGCGGAATTCGGGCGACAGCCGCAGGCCGTGCCGGATCGTCTCGAACGCCGTCCGCTCGGCGGCCTGGAGGCCGCCGGGCCTTTCGCCGGTGGTGGTCGTCTCCTCTGTCACGGCGGTCATGCCACGATCTCCTCGTCGGTGTCGAGCGCGGCCCGTTCGGCCTCCTCGCGCTCGTAGGCGGTCACCAGGGCCCGGTAGCCCTCGCAGCGCGCCAGCAGCAGTTCGTGCGGGCCCTGGTCGGTGACCCTGCCGTGCTCCAGGTAGACGACCTCGTCCGCCAGGGCGATCGTCGCCATCCGGTAGGCCACGACGATCACCGTGGAGCCGGCCGCGCCCTCGCGCAGGCCGTGCAGGATGCGCTTCTCCACCTGGGGGTCCACGCTGGAGGTGGCGTCGTCGAGGATGAGCAGCCGGGGTTTGCGGACGACCGCCCTCGCGAGCGCGATCCGCTGCCGCTGCCCGCCCGACAAGGAGGTGCCCCGCTCGCCGACGCGCGTGTCCAGCCCGGACGGCAGGGCGCTGACGAACCCGTCGGCCTGCGCCAGGCGCAGGGCCGCCCACACGGTCTCGTCCGGGATGTCCCAGCCCAGCGTGATGTTGCCGCGGACGGTGTCGTCGAACAGGAACGTCTGCTGGAGCACCAGGGCCACCGCGTCGCTGACGCCGCCCCGCGCGACCTCGCGCACGTCGGTCCCGTCGATCCGCACGGCGCCGTCGTCGGGGTCGATCAGCCGTCCGAGCAGCAGGGTGAGCGTGGACTTGCCCGAGCCCGTCGGCCCGACGACGGCGACGGTGCGGCCCGGCTCCACCGCGAAGTTCACGTCGGTGAGCACGCTGGCGTCGGGAAGGTAGCCGTAGGTCACCCCGTCGGCCCGGACGCCCGCGGGGCTGTCGCCGGCCAGGCCGGCCGTGCCGTACTCCATGGACCCGGTGGCGTCGAGGACGTCCTGCACCCGGGTCCAGCCGACGACGCTGCGGGGAAGCTCGGCGAGCACCCAGCCGAGCGCGCGGACGGGGAACGCGAGGAGCGTGAAGAGGTAGGCGACCTGGATGAGGTCGCCGGCGACGACGTCGCCCGCCTCGAGCCGCATCGCGCCCACCAGCAGCACGGCCAGCACGCCGATCGTCGGCAGCGCCTCGAGCAGCGGGTCGAACAGCCCGCGCACCCGGCCGACGGCGACGTTGGCGTCGCGCAACTGGTCGGCGCGCGCCTGGAACCTGCGGGCCTCCGCGTCCTCCCGGCCGAGCGTCTTCACGACGAGCGCGCCGTCGAAGCTCTCGTGCGCGACCTCGCTCACCTCGGCCCTGAGCTGCTGCGCGCGCATCGCGAGGGGGGACAGCTTGCGCTGGTAGATCAGGTTCAGTACGGCGATAGCCGGAAATATCAGGAAGCCGACGACGGCGAGGACGGGGTCGATGAGCAGGATCGCCCCTGCCGCCGTCACGAGCATCACGATGACGCCCACGGCCATCGGGAGCGGCGCGAGCGGCGCCCAGGCGGCCTCGACGTCGGAGTTGGCGTTGGACAGCAGCTGACCCGTCGGATGCCGGTGGTGCCAGGCGAGCGGCAGTCGCAGATACTGCCGGGTCACCGCGCGCCGGGAGCGGGCCTGCATCCGGTACTGCATCACTCCGGCGAGGATCCGCCTGCCCATGACACCGGCGGCCTTCAGCACCGCGACGCCGACGATCAGCAGGGCCGCGCCGACCAGCGCGCCGGTGTGGAACCGGCCATCGCGGAAGGCGGGAAGGACGACGTCGTCCGTCGCCCGGCCGAGCGCCCACGAGGATCCGACGGTCATGATGCCGTAGACCGCGCTAGCGAGCACCGCGCCGGTGAAGATGCGCGGCTCCGCCCTGATCGCCGTGCCGATGACCCGCAGCCCACGGGCCATGACGGATCTGTTCGGGCGCGCGGGGGAGTCATTCGACGGCACGCCGGGTTTCCTCTCGATCGGGGACCATCTGGCCGCCCGGTCCGAGCGCCAGCGAATCGGACGTTACCTACCCCGGCGCGCGCGCGGATCGGCCTCCCGACCGACGCCACACCAAGCCTTTAGTCCTAGATATTCCTTATCATCACGATCAACTGAATTATTCCTTGGCCTGCCTGGTGATCACAGAGGGCGGTCGGGACTAGGCTGCCCCCCGTGAGTTTTGTACGGGACGAACGTGCGGCCATCTCCACGACTCTGGACGAACTCGGCCCCGATGCTCCGACGCTCTGCGAGGGCTGGACGACGGCCGACCTCGCCGCGCATCTCGTGCTCCGCGAGCGCCGCCCCGACGCCGCCGGGGGCATCGCGCTGAGCTTCCTGTCCGGCTACACCGGCTCCGTCCAGAACCATCTCAAGAACGGCCGGCCGTACGCCCAGCTCGTCCAGTTCGTACGGCAGGGCCCGCCGATCTGGTCCCCGTACCGGGTTCCCGGGCTGGACAGGCTCGTCAACTCCGTCGAGCTGTTCGTCCACCACGAGGACGTCAGGCGGGCCCAGCCCGGCTGGGAGCCCCGCGAGCTGCCTCCGGAGTCGGAGGAGGCCCTGTGGCAGCAGCTCAAGAGCGGCGCCCGGCTCTTCATGCGCAAGTCGCCGGTGGGCGTCGTGTTCCGGCGCACCGCAGGCGGCGAGGTCGTGGCCAAGAAGGCCACGCCCGAGGCGGTCGTCACCGGGGACACCGGCGAGCTGATCCTGTTCGCCTTCGGGCGGGGGGAACACGCCCGGGTGACCTTCGAGGGCGACGCCGACGCGGTGCGGCGGCTGCGCGAGACCCGTCTGGGCATGTGACACGGTAAATCGATCTAGACGGAAATCACGCATAACCTTGGCATGATGCGGCAGCATGAGGGCAGCGCCTCATGGTTGGAGCCCCGATGAACGCCAAGAAGATAATCACCTACGTGGTGGTCGCATTCGTCATCTTCTATCTGTTCACGCAGCCCACGGCCGCCGCCGCGGCGGTGAAGGGCCTGTTCGACGGGGTCTCCACCGGGGCCGAGCGGCTGTCGTCGTTCTTCACGACGCTTGTGAGCGGCTGAGCCCGGCCGCGATCTCAGCTGAGCCCTTCCGCGTTCTCAGCGGATGGGATGGTAGGGGCTCGTGGCCTCCCGGCTAGTTATGATCTTCCGTGTCGCCGGGTACAAACAGCCGGGAAACTGACTGCAGGAGGCCCCCCAATGCAGGTCAAGAAGGTTCTTACGTACGCGGCCATCGCGTTCGTGGTCTTCTACCTCTACAACCAGCCGCGCGCGGCCGCCGGCGCCGTGAACGGCGCCTTCGACATGGTGAACACCGGCGCCACCCGTCTCGCCACCTTCTTCACGACGGTCCTGCAGTGATGTGATCCCGGCCGGGTGTGCCGAAGGGGATTCCGCACACCTGGTCCCGTCTCCACCCTCGTCACCGCGCCGAAAAGGCGGCGCGGTGGCGTGGCGGCCCTTCCACCGGCGGCCCTCGCGTGTTACGCAGGCAGGATGGGAGACCGCCACAGTGCCGCCGACGCTCGACAACTCGATCCCGTCGCCCGCAGAGTCCTCGAACGCGTCGAGGTCGACGGCATCGAACTGGTCCGATTCCTCTATGCCGACCACGGCGGAGTGATCCGCGGCAAGGCCGCCGGGCGCTCCCGCCTCTCCGAACGGCTCGGCACGGGCATCGGCCACACGGTGGCGATGATGGCCATGTCCATGCTCGACCGGCTCCAGCCGGTCGAGGGCATGGGTCCCGTGGGCGAGGTCCGCATCGTCCCCGATCCGGCGACCTTCGTCCCGCTCCCCTACGCGTCCGGCGCCGCCGCGATGCTCTCCGATCTCCAGGAGCTCGACGGGAGCCCGTGGGCCGCCTGCCCGCGGACGTTCCTCAAGGACGCCGTGGCCCTGCTCGGCGCCGAGGGCCTCACCCCCGTCGCGGCGTTCGAACCCGAGTTCACGCTCGGCCGCAGACTCCCCGATCCGACCGGCGGCCCCGACCGGCTCGTGCCCATCGACGACAGCCTGTGCTACGCCGCGGCCGGTTTCGACCTCGCCCACGACTACACCATGGCGCTCGTACGGGCCCTGGAGGCTCAGGGGCTGCCGATCGAGCACTACTACCCCGAACTGGGCGCCGGCCAGCACGAGCTGTCCATCAGGCCCACGACCGCGCTCAAGGCCGCCGACAACCACGTGATCTACCGGGAGACCGTCCGGGGTGTGGCCTTCCGGATGGCGATGTGGGCCTCGCTCGCGCCCAAGCCGATCGCCGACCAGCCGGGCAACGGCGCCCACCTGCACGTCTCCCTGTGGGACGCCGATCTGGAGCACAACCTGTTCGCCGACGGCAAGGGCGACCTGTCCGCGCTGGGCCGCCGCTTCATCGGGGGCGTCCTCGCCCACCTGCCCGGCCTCGTGGCGCTGACCAGCCCCAGCGTCAACAGCTACCGGCGCCTCCAGCCCCGCAGCTGGGCCGGCGCGTACGCCTGCTACGGCCCGGACAACCGCGAGGCGGCGGTCCGGATCTGCTCGCCCATGAGCGGGAACGTCGAGGCCTCGACGAACCTCGAGATCAAGCCCTCGGATTCGTCGGCCAACCCCTACCTGTCGCTCGGCGCCGTCCTCCACGCGGGACTGGACGGCATCCGGCGGGAGCTCGACCCCGGCAAGCCCGTCATGGTGGATCCCCACACGCTGACCGAGAAGGCGCGTGCCCGGCTGGGCTGCGAGCGACTCCCCGCCACCCTCGCGGAGGCGCTGGACGCGCTGGAGGCCGACCGGCTCCTCATGGACGCCCTGGGGCCGTTGCGGAGCGCCGCCTACCTGGCCGTCAAACGGTCGGAGGCCGCGGACTTCGCCGACCGGGACGTCGCGTTCGAGACCTTCCAGCATTTGCGCGCGTTCTGAGCCCGCGCCGTCCCCGCGCGCCGGCCGGGGAAGGGCGTGGGCGGGACGAGCCCTCCCTCGTGGAAATGGGCGCTCCAGGCCGGCGCGAGCCTCGTGGAAAGGGGCGCCCCAGGCCGGCGCGAGCCTCGAGGAAAGGGGCGGTCCGGGCTGGGGCGCTCCAGGCCGGCGCGAGCCTCGTGGAAAGGGGCGCCCCAGGCCGGCGCGAGCCTCGTAGAAAGGGGCGCTCCGGGCTGGCGCGGGGCCCCGTGGCTCCGTTTTAATCGGCTCGATGAACCCGATCGGCATCAAGGAGGTCGCGGCGCACGCCGGCGTCTCCCCCGGCACCGTCTCCAACGTGCTCAACCGCCCGGAGAAGGTCGCCGCCGCGACCCGCGAGCGGGTCCAGCGGTCCGTACGCGAGCTGGGATTCGTCAGGCACGGCTCCGCGTCGTCGCTCCGGGCCGGGCACAGCAGGACCATCGGGCTGTCCGTCATCGACATCGGCAACCCCTTCTTCACCGATGTCGTCACCGGGGTCGAGGACATGGCGAGCGAGCTCGGCTACGCGGTGATCCTCGGCAACTCGGCGGGGAACCCCGCGAAGGAGGAGCGGAACCTGCTCGTCCTGTCCGAGCAGCGGGTGCGCGGGGTGCTGATCACTCCGTCCGGCGAGGACCCGGTCCCGCTCGACCGCATCCGGGAGCGCGGCATCAACCTCGTCCTGGTCGACCACCCGGCCCACCGGCCCGACCAGTGCTCGGTGGCCGTCAACGACGTGGCCGGCGGCCGGCTCGCGGTCGCCCACCTGCTCGAGCGGGGAGCCCGCCGCGTCGTCTACGTGAGCGGCCCCTCGTCCATCCGGCAGTGCCAGGAGCGCCTGGAAGGCGCGCGGCAGGCCGTGCTGCAGGCGAGACTGGACCCGGCGATCGCGCTCGCCGAGCTGACGGTGACCAGCATGAACGCCGCGTGCGGGCAGGAGGCGGCCGAGACCCTGCTGTCGTCGGGAGCGCTGCCGGACGCCGTGTTCTGCGCCAACGACCTGCTGGCTCTGGGCCTGCTGCGCGGGCTGCTCCAGGCCGGGGTGCGCGTGCCCGGCGACGTGATGCTGATCGGCTACGACGACATCGACTTCGCCGCCGCCTCAGCCGTGTCGCTCAGTTCGATCACCCAGCCGACGTACCGGCTCGGCCGCATCGCCACCCAGTTGCTGCTCGACGAGTGCGACAACCCCGAGGGCCACACCCACCAGCAGATCATGTTCCAGCCGACGCTGGTCGTCAGAGAGTCGACGGCCGCGCAAATCGCCACCTCCTAATCAGGGGGAAAGGACAACGAATCGTCAGCGCGTGGAATGCAATACCGTTCGGTTCACTCTATTTCCGGTTGATTCGCCTAGACGGGATTCGATGCCCGGGCCGACGATGGAAGGGCAAATCCCCGATCGCCGTTCCAACGGCCCTGATCGGATAGGAGAAAACATGAACGGAAAGCGTCTCCCAGCTCTTCTGGGTCTGGCACTCCTTCCCGCCATCGCCTTCGGGGCCGCGCAGACGGCCGAGGCCGCCACGCACGACCCCGGAAGCTCGTCGGTCGCCGACACGGCGTCCGGCACCGACATCCGAACCAACATCGGCGCCAACATCGGAACCGCGTCCGAGTCCTCGTCCAGTTCGGTCTCCGGCATGCCGCAGGACCGGATGCGGACCCACGACCCGGTGGACGAAGAGTCCACGGAATCCGAGGAGTCCGAGCAGCAGGCGGGCAACATTCCCGAGGAGACCTCGCGAGAGGAGTCCATGCGGGAGGAGTCCCTCACCGGCACGCCCATGCAGGAGCAGTCCATGCGGGACGAGTCCGAAACGCCGATCGCGGAGCCCCGGCACCGCTGGTCGGAGCAGAGCGAGGAACAGGGCGAGTGACGCACCCGCACGGCACGCGGTGAGTGAAACCAAGCGCCGCGGAAAAAGCGTCACATGAATACGGATACGGCCTCCAGTGAATCTGGAGGCCGTGTTCTCGCATATTCGGCGAATTTCCGGGAATCGCCGCACGGGCCGGATCGCCGCCGCGCGGAATTCAAACTCCCCCAGCGGTAAAGAGCATTTCCGCCTTTTCCGCCGGGCGCTCAGCGGACGGGATGACCCGCGGCCCGCAGCGTCTCCTTCACCTCGTGGATCTTGAGCTGGCCGAAGTGGAACACCGAGGCGGCGAGCACGGCGTCCGCCCCCGCCTCGACGGCCGGCGGGAAGTCCTCCAGCCGTCCCGCGCCGCCCGAGGCGATCACCGGGACCGTCACCGCCGCGCGCACGGCCCTGAGCATCTCCAGGTCGTAGCCCGCCTTGGTGCCGTCGCCGTCCATCGAGTTGAGCAGGATCTCCCCCACGCCGAGCTCCTGGCCCCGCGCGGCCCACTCCACGGCGTCGAGACCGGTGCCGCGGCGTCCGCCGTGGGTGGTCACCTCGAAGCCGGAGGGCGTGGGCGGCCCGTCGACGACCCGGCGGGCGTCGACGGACAACACGATGCACTGGGAGCCGAACCGCCGCGACGCCTCGGTGAGCAGTTCGGGCCGCGCGATGGCCGCGGTGTTGATGCCCACCTTGTCGGCGCCCGCCCGCAGCAGCCGGTCCACGTCGTCGACCGCCCGGATCCCCCCGCCGACGGTCAGCGGGATGAAGACCTGCTCGGCCGTACGGCGGACCACGTCGAGCATGGTCTCCCGCTCGCCCGACGACGCGGTGATGTCGAGGAACGTCAGCTCGTCGGCGCCCTCGGCGTCGTAGCGGCTCGCGAGCTCGACCGGGTCGCCCGCGTCACGCAGGTTCTCGAAGTTGACGCCCTTGACGACCCGCCCGGCGTCCACGTCCAGGCAGGGGATGACCCGCACCGCGACGGTCATGGCGACCTCTCCCCCCGATAGGCCTCTACCTCGACCTCCACCAGCATGCGCGGGTCCACGAGCCCCGCGATCTGGACGCTTGTGCAGGCGGGCCGTACGGTGCCGAACACCTTGCCGTGCGCCCGCCCGACGGCCTCGAAGTCGTCGGCGTTCACGACGTAAAGGCGCGTGCGGACGACCTCGGAGACGGACACGCCCGCCTTCTCCACCGCGTCGAGGGCGATGGAGATCGCCGTCAGCGTCTGGTTGTAGGCGTCGCCGACGTGCTGGATCTCCCCGCCGACGGTGGCGGTGCATCCGGAAACGAAGATGTGCGGGCCCGCGACGACCGCGCGCGCGTAGCCGTACCGGTCCTCCCAGGGACCGCCGGACGAGATCCGGGTGAAGGTGACGTGCTCGCTCATCGGCCGCTCACCGCCGCGAGTGCCTCTTCCAGCGTGAACGCCTGGGCGTACAGGGCCTTGCCGACGATTGCGCCTTCGACGCCCTCGGGGACGAGGGTGGACAGGGCGCGCAGGTCGTCGAGCGAGGACACGCCGCCGCTGGCGATCACCGGCCGGTCGGTCCTGGCGCAGACGTCGCGGAGCAGGTCGAGGTTGGGGCCGCGCAGGGTGCCGTCCTTGGTCACGTCGGTGACGACGTAGCGGGGGCAGCCCTCGGACTCCAGCCGGTCGAGGACCTCCCACAGGTCGCCGCCCTCCTGGGTCCAGCCGCGCGCGGCGAGGGTGGTCCCCCGGACGTCGAGCCCAACCGCGATCTTGTCGCCGTGCTCGGCGATGATCTTGGCGCACCAGGCGGGGTCCTCCAGCGCGGCCGTGCCGATGTTGACGCGGCGGCAACCGGTGGACAGGGCCGCCTCGAGCGAGGCGTCGTCCCGGATGCCCCCTGACAACTCGACCTGCACGTCCAGGGCACCGACCACGGAGGCGAGCAACGCACGGTTGTCACCCCGGCCGAACGCCGCGTCCAGGTCGACCAGATGGATCCACTCCGCACCGGCCTCCTGCCAGGCCAGCGCCGCGGCGAGCGGATCGCCGTACGAGGTCTCCGTCCCGGCCTCACCCTGCACCAGGCGGACCGCCTGGCCGTCCGCGACGTCCACGGCAGGGAGCAATACGAGCGACATGGGTCACGACCTCCGGTCGAAGACGATGGTGACGAGCACGGGCATCAGCAGAATGGAGAAGATCAGGACGCCGAGCCGGGCCATCCAGCCGTCGAGCAGGATCCAGGCGATCACCTGGACGATGAACCACAACAGCACGAGAACGCCGTTCTCGGTGCGGCGCCGCCGCGCGAGCCGGCCCTGCTGCCTGGCCACGCGGACCGGCCGCGGCAACACCGCGGTGACGCGGCCGCGCAGCTCGCGCCGCCTGGCCGCTCTGGCCTCGCGCACGGCGCGAGCGGCGGCGAGGCGTTCGCGCTCGGCTTCGCGCTCCGCCCTCCGCCTGGCCCGCTCCTTGCTCATCGTGTCTCCCGTCCCGGCCGCCGGCTCGGCCCGCTCACAACGTGCGCAGCCAGTTGGCCAGCAGCGCCGCTCCGGCGTCGCCGGACTTCTCGGGGTGGAACTGGGTGGCCGACAAGGGCCCGTTCTCCACGGCCGCGACGAACGGCACGCCGTGCTCGGCCCAGGTGACCAGCGGCTGGTTGAAACCGGGGCCGGCCGTGAGCCGCCAGTCGCGCACGCCGTAGGAGTGGACGAAGTAGAAGCGGGTGCCCGCCTCGATCCCGTCGAACAGCACGCTGCCGGACGGCACGTTGACCGTGTTCCACCCCATGTGCGGGAGCACGGGCGCGTCGAGGCGCTCGACGGTGCCGGGCCACTCGCCGCAGCCCTCGGTGTGGACGCCGTGCTCGACGCCCTTCTCGAACAGGATCTGCATCCCGACGCAAATGCCGAGCACCGGGCGCCCGCCCGCGAGGCGGCGTCCCACGATCTGGTCGCCGCGGACGCTCTTGAGTCCCTCCATGCAGGCGGAGAAGGCCCCGACGCCGGGGACGACCAGCCCGTCGGCCTCGAGCGCGGCGTCCCAGTCGGCGGTCACCGTCACGTCGGCGCCCACCCGGGCCAGCGCGCGCTCCGCCGAGCGGAGGTTGCCCGATCCGTAGTCGAGGATCACGACACGTCTGTCTACTGCCACCACATCACCCCTGCCGTGATCGCCAGCGCGGCTCCGATTCCGGTCAGCGCCGCGAGCACCTTGAGCTTCTGCCGTATGGCGGAGTAGACCCCTCCGAGGAGGAAGAGCCCAATGAAGATCATGCCACCTGACGCGAGCGTCATCAGAGGACGCCCTTCGTGCTGGGCACGCCGGTCGCGCGCGGATCCCGCTCCGAGGCCTCGCGCAGGGCGCGGGCCAGGGCCTTGAACTGTGCCTCGACGATGTGGTGGGCGTTTCGCCCGTACGGCACGTGCACGTGGAGGCAGACCGCCGCCTGGGCGACGAACGACTCCAGGATGTGCCGCGTCATGCTCGTGTCGTAGTCCGGGCCGATCATGGGGGCCATGCCCTCAGGCTCGGTGTGCACGAGGTACGGCCGTCCGGACAGGTCGACCGTGACCTGGGCCAGCGCCTCGTCGAGGGGGCACGACGCGCTGCCGAAGCGGCGGATGCCCGACTTGTCGCCGAGGGCCTCGCGGAACGCCGCGCCCAGCGCGATCGAGGTGTCCTCGATCGTGTGGTGGGAGTCGATGTGCAGGTCGCCCTCGGTCTTCACGGTCAGGTCGAACAGACCGTGCTTGCCCAGCTGGGCGAGCATGTGGTCGTAGAACCCGACACCGGTCGCGACGTCGACGACACCGGTGCCGTCCAGGTCGACCTCGACCAGCACCGACGTCTCCTTGGTGCTGCGCTCGACCCGGCCGCGGCGTTCGTCACTCATCCGAGGATCCCTTCCAGGGCGGCCCTGAAGGCCGCCATCTCGTCCTTCGTTCCGATCGACACCCGGAGCCAGCCCGCCGGACCGGTCTCCCTGATCAGAACGCCCTGCTCAAGCAGCCCCTCCCATACGGCGCGCCGGTCTGGAAACCTACCGAATAGCACGAAGTTGGCATCCGAGTCAGCGACCGACAGGTCACGATGCCGTAGCCACTCGACGGTCGCGTCCCGTTCGGCCCGCAGCGTGCCGACGGTCGCGAGCAGTTCCTCGCGGTGCGCCAGCGCCACCCGGGCCGCCGCCTGGGTCAGGGTCGACAGATGGTACGGCAGGCGGACCAGGAGCATGGCGTCGACGACGGCCGGATCGGCGGCCAGATACCCCAGCCGCGCGCCCGCCATGGCGAACGCCTTGGACATGGTCCGCGTGACGATCAGGCGCGGATTGGCCGGCAGCAGGCTGAGGGCGGACGGCGTGCCGGTCCGCGCGAACTCGGCGTACGCCTCGTCGACCACGACCACGCCCGGGGCCGCGGCGACGATCCGCTCGATCACGTCGAGGGGCAGTGCCGTGCCGGTCGGGTTGTTCGGCGAGGTCAGGAAGACGACGTCCGGGCGGTGGGTCTCGACGGCCTGGACGGCGGCGGCGACGTCGATCGAGAAGTCCTCGTCACGCGCGCCCTCGATCCAGCGGGTGCTGGTGCTCCCCGCGATGATCGGGTGCATGGAGTAGGACGGCTCGAACCCGATGGCCGAGCGCCCCGGGCCGCCGAACGCCTGGAGGATCTGCTGGATGATCTCGTTCGACCCGTTGGCCGCCCAGAGCTGGCGGGCGGTGAGGCCGTGGCCGAGGTAGTCGGCGAGGTCCTTGCGCAGGTCGACCGCGTCCCTGTCGGGGTAGCGGTTCAGCGTGGCCGCACCGTGCCGCACGGCCCGCGCGAGATCGTCGATCAGCGCGGCCGAGGGCGGGTACGGGTTCTCGTTGGTGTTGAGCTGGACGGGCACGTCGAGCTGTGGCGCTCCGTAGGGCTGCCTGCCCCGTAGATCGTCGCGGATCGGCAGGTCGTCGAGCGTCATGAGGGCACTTCCCAGTCGAAGCGGGCACGGACGGCGGCGCCGTGGGCGGGCAGGTCCTCGGCGTCGGCCAGCGCGCTGACGTACGGAGCCGCCTCGGCGAGGGCCTCGCGGGTGTAGTCCACGACGTGGATGCCCCGCAGGAACGTCTGCACGGAGAGCCCGGAGGAGTGGCAGGCGCACCCGCCGGTCGGCAGCACGTGGTTGGACCCGGCCATGTAGTCGCCGAGCGAGACCGGCGCGTACGGGCCGACGAAGATCGCCCCGGCGTTGCGGACCCGGGCGGCCACCTCGCGCGCGTCCGCCGTCTGGATCTCCAGGTGCTCGGCCGCGTAGGCGTCCACGACCGCGAGGCCGGCCTCGACGTCCGAGACGAGCACGATGCCGGACTGGCGGCCCGACAGGGCCTCGGTGATCCGCTCCGAATGGCGGGTCGCGGCGACCTGGCCCGGCAGTTCCTTCTCGACCGCGTCGGCGAGCTCAGGGCTCGTCGTGACCAGCACCGCGGCGGCGATCACGTCGTGCTCGGCCTGGCTGATCAGGTCGGCCGCGACGTGCACGGGGTCGGCGGTCTCGTCGGCGAGGATCGCGATCTCCGTCGGGCCGGCCTCGGAGTCGATCCCGATCCGCCCCTTGAGCAGCCGCTTGGCCGCCGCGACCCAGATGTTGCCCGGCCCGGTGACCATGTCGGCCCGCGGGCACTCCTCGGTGCCGTAGGCGAACATCGCCACGGCCTGGGCGCCGCCCACGGCGTGGACCTCCTCGACCCCGAGCAGCGCGCAGGCCGCCAGGATCGTCGGATGCGGCAGCCCGCCGAACTCCTTCTGCGCCGGCGAGGTCACCGCCAGCGACCGGACCCCGGCCTCCTGGGCCGGCACGACGTTCATGACCACGCTGGACGGATAGACGGCGCGCCCGCCCGGCACGTACAGCCCCACGCGGCCGACGGGCACCCAGCGCTCGGTCACCGTGCCGCCCGGCACGACCTGGGTCGTGGTGTCGGTGCGCCGCTGGTCGCGATGGACGAGGCGGGCCCGCCTGATCGACTCCTCCAGGGCGGCGCGCACAGCGGGGTCGAGCACGTCGAGGGCCTCGGCGATCTTCTCCGGGGGGACCCGGGTCGAGGCCAGGTCGACCCCGTCGAACCTCGCCGTGAGCTCCCGGACGGCCTGTGCGCCACGATGGCGCACGTCCTCGCAGATGGGCCGCACCTTCTCCAGGGCGGCCTCGACGTCGAGCTCGGCGCGGGGCAGCACGTCACGCAGGTCGCCGGGCAGCGACCCGCGCAGGTCGATACGGGAAATCACCGTCTTAGTCTACGGATGACCAGCGACAGATCCCGTTCTGCCCACTATGCGGGACGCCGTGTTTCGCAAAAAGAGATTTCTCCCATTTTTATGATCTATGCCGGTTTGTCGATGCCACATGCTCAGTGACCCTCCCGGTGAGCCGGGGCGGACGGGCGCGTACGGCCCGGCCGCCCGGCGATCACCGTGTGCGTACGGCTACCCCTTCTGGGACAGCTGGAACGACTGCGCGGCCGTGCCGTTGCACGTGTACTGCTGGAGCTGGACGGAGTCGGACGCCGAGGCGCCGGGCACGTCCAGGCACTTGCCGCTGAGGCGGTTGACGAAGTGGTAGTAGCCGCCACCTTCCGAGACGGCCTGCCACTGCTGGTTGCCGCCCCCGCCGTACGCCCAGAGCTGGAGGGGGGCGCCGTCGGCCGTCGACACGCCGGTCACGTCGATCACCTGGGCGGGGTTGTTGCGGTTGTTCAGCCGCGCGAACCCGCCACTGGTCGGCTGGACCTGGAACTGCTGGGCGAGTGTGCCGTTGCAGGTGTACTGCTGGACGGCGGTGCCGTTGGCCGTGGCGGCCGCCCGCGCGTCGACGCACTTGCCACTGGCGCGGCCGACGAGGCCGTACCACGCCGTCGGGGAGATCGTGTCCGACGGCGGAGGTGGAGTGCTCCCCCCGCCCAGCCACAGCAGGCTGTCGACGACGAACCGGTTCTGGGTGTCACTGGCGAACGTGGACGACAACCGGGTGTTGGTCGAGTAGTTCATGGCGTTGTGCCCGAAGTTCGCGTACACCATCTTGTAGTTCTTGTTCGTCCACATGATCGGGTAGTAGCCGCTGTACCAGGTCTGGTTGGGGTCCGTCCCGACCGGGAAGCTCGACTGGTCGATCGACCCGAGGATCTTGATGTTGGGGTTGTTCCTCAGGTCGTTGTTCCAGCTGTACCACTCGCTCACCGACGAGGTGAACGTGCCGGGCAGGCGCGCCGTGGTCGGATGCCCGGCGCCGCCCTCGTTGCGGACGGTGACCGCGGTCGGGCCCCACGTGTTGGACCTGAACGCCCCGGTTCCCAGGAACTCGTTGTGGTACCACGACCAGCTCTGCGGGTTGGTGTTGAACGCCGACACGTGGAACCCCATCCAGGCCCCGCCGCCCCGCATGTACTGCTCGAACGCCGACCGCTGCGCGGCGGTCTGCGGAAGGTCGTCCAGGAACATGACGACCTGGTACTGCGCGAGGGTGGCGGCGTTCAGCCGGCTCCAGTCGGTGGTCGCGGTGTAGGAGAAGTCGTTCTGCGCGGCGGCCTGAGGGAACCACTGGTTCGCCTCTTTGGTGAAGTCGATGTGGGCCGCGTCCCAGGTGCCGCTGTAGAAGGCGAGCACCTTGAACTGCGGGGCGGCGGCCGCCCGCGCGGGGTCGTGGGCGGGGACGGCGGCGAGCCCCAGCGCGACGGCGAACACGGCGAGCAGCCGGGTCCACGTACGCGTCACCCCCATGTCGTGCCTGGTCATGTGCATGGTCCTTCGTTCGATGACGGCGTCCGGCAGGAACGGGGCCCGTCCGCCTACGGGCACGGCGATGACCGGATCAAGGATGATGATCTGTTCTCTGCCGACTTGAGTCAAGTCATGTGAAATGCGCGGTAAGGAGAAGGTCGGGGCCGTGCGGATCGCTAGTCTGTCCGGCGTGAGCAAGACCAAGGGCAAGGGCGGCCAGGGAACTCCGGCGACCGTCGCGCTGACGCAGGCGAAGGCGGAGTTCACCCTCCACCCCTACGACCACGACCCGAACGCCCAGGCGTACGGCGAGGAGGCGGCCGACGCGCTCGGCGTGCCGTACGAGCGGATCTTCAAGACGCTGGTCGCGGAGACCGAGGCGGGCCTCGCCGTCGCGGTGGTCCCGGTGGCGGGCAAACTGGACCTGAAGGCCTTCGCCGCGGCGCTCAAGGGCAAGCGGGCGGCCATGGCGGACGCGGTCAAGGTGGAGCGGGTCACCGGCTACGTCGTCGGCGGCATCAGCCCGCTCGGGCAGCGCAAGAGGCTGCCCACGGTGGTCGACGAGTCGGCGCTCGGCTTCGAGACCGTCTACTTCTCCGCGGGCCGCCGCGGACTGCAGATCGAGACGGCCCCGGCCAATCTCGTACGGCTCACGCAGGCGGTCACCGCCCCCATCGCGAAGGCCTGAGCCTGTCGACTGTTGCCATCGCCGACGGCCGCTCCCCCACCCGAGACTCGTAGCGAAGGACACACGGAACGGGGACGAACGTGACCGAACTGGTCGAGCTGACCGCGACGGAGATGTCGGCGCTGCTGCGCGAGCGGCGGGTGAGCGCCGTGGAGCTCATCGAGGCGCATCTGCGACGGATCGACGAGGTCGGCGACCGGCTCAACGCCATCGTCACACTGGTGGCCGATCGGGCGCTCGACCAGGCCGCGCAGGCCGACGCCGACCTGGCGCGCGGCCACTGGCGCGGCCCGCTGCACGGGCTCCCCGTCGCGCACAAGGACCTGGTCGACACGGCCGGGGTCAGGACGACGTACGGCTCACGCGTCTTCGCCGGCCACGTGCCCGACCAGGACGACCTGCTGGTGCGCCGGGTCAGGGACGCGGGCGGCATCATGATCGGCAAGACCAACACCCCCGAGTTCGGCACGGGGTCGCACACGGTCAACGAGGTGTTCGGGGCGACCCGCAACCCCTACGACCTGTCCAGGAGCGCGGGCGGCAGCAGCGGCGGCGCAGCGGCCGCGCTGGCCGGCCGCATGGTGCCCCTGGCGGACGGCTCGGACATGGGCGGATCCCTGCGCAACCCCGCGTCCTTCTGCAACGTCACGGGGCTGCGGCCGACCCCCGGGCGCGTTCCTTCGGCGTCGGCGAGCGCGGCCTGGTACACGCTCTCGGTGCCGGGCCCCATGGCGCGCACGGTGGCCGACCTGGCGCTGTTCATGAGCGGCATCGCGGGCTTCGACCCGGCCTCGCCGTACGCGATCAGGGAGGACGGCTCGGTCTTCGCGGGCTCCCTGGAGCGTGACTTCACGGGCGCGCGGATCGCGTTCAGCCCCGACCTCGGCGGGCTGCCGGTCGACCCGGAGACCGCACGGGTGACCGCGCAGGCCGTGGGCGTGCTGACGGGCCTCGGCGCCACGGTGGAGGAGGTCGCCCTCGACCTGTCCGACGCCGAGGACGCCTTCCGGATCTACCGCTCGTGGTACTACGCCCTCGCGCTCGGCGACCTGCCGGAGGCGGGACCCAACGTCACGTGGAACGTGGAACAGGGCCGCACGGTCACGGGAGCCGACCTCGCCCGGGCCGAGCGGCTGCGCACCGGCCTGTTCCACCGGATGAACGCCTTCTTCGGCGAGTACGACTTCCTGATCGCGCCGGTCAGCCAGGTGCCGCCGTTCCCCGTCGAGGACCCCTACGTCCTGGAGATCGACGGCACGCCGATGCCCGACTACCTGGCGTGGATGCGGTCCTGCTACTGGATCAGCGTGCTCCACGCGCCGGCCATGTCGGTGCCCTGCGGGTTCACCTCCGGAGGGCTGCCCGTCGGCGTGCAGATCGTCGGAAGGCCGTGGGCCGACGTCGACGTCCTGCGACTGGGCCACGCGTTCGAACGGGCGACGGGCACCTGGCGAAGGATGCCGGAGCTCCCCGGGGCTCAGGCGTCTCCGCGCAGCCGGTAGGTCAGCACGAACTCGAGGATCCAGAAGACCCCCGTGGCCACGACCGGCCAGGCGAACAGCACGCCGTGCGCGGTGAGGCCGAGCGACGTGGACGTGGTCAGCCCGCCCGCCGCGGAGGCCTGGATCGTTCCCTTCGCCGAACTCCCGACCAGTGACGCGACGTAGGAGGCCAGCAGCCCGCCGCCGGCGATGCCCAAGACGGCGGGAACGGGCCGGGCACGCGACAGAAGGTAGGCCACGACGCCGCAGACGAGGCCGCACACCGCGCCGATGACGGCGAACCAGCCGTCCGCGGCGATGAGCGACTGACCTTCGAGATCCGCCGGCTGCGGCCCGATGTCGGTCAGGACGTACTGGGTGGGCGGCGCGACCGCCGACCACACGAATCCGGCCGCCACCCCGAGCAGGACCAGGACGAGGACGGTCGTGACCAATGTTGTCAGATTGCCCTTCAAATGCCGCACCGTCCAGATGGTACCTACATGGTGATCGGAGAAAGCCCCGATACCCTTGTGCTTCACCAGCCACCGGCGAGGAGTAGGTGTGAGCGTGCAAGGCAATGGCCGCGAAGAGGTGTGGCGGATCGACCCCTCGGGTCCCCTCCGGGGTGACGTCGAGGTGCGCGGGTCCAAGAACGCCGTGTCCAAGCACATGGTCGCGGCCATGTTGGGAGACGGCCCGAGCACACTGCACAACGCCCCCGAGGTCGGCGAGGTCGGTCTGACCGCGGCCATGCTGGAGGCGCTCGGCATCCACGTGGAGATCACCCCCGGGGAGATCACCATCGAGCGGAGCGACGAGATCAGGCCCCGCGTCCCGGAGGAGTACACCGGGCTCAACCGCATCCCGATCCTGATGCTCGGCCCGCTGCTGCACCTGGCGGGTGAGGCGTTCGTCCCCCTGGTCGGCGGCGACCCCATCGGGCGGCGCCCGGTCAACTTCCACGTGGAGGCGCTGCGGTCGATGGGCGCCGAGATCGAGGTCGGCGAGACCGGGATCACGGCCAAGGCGAACCGCCTGCGCGGAAGCAGGATCACGCTGCCCTACCCGAGCGTCGGCGCGACCGAGACGATCCTGATGACCGCCGTGCTCGCCGAGGGCAAGACGGTCATCAAGGGCGCCGCCATGGAGCCGGAGGTGGTCGAGCTCGCGCTGTTCCTCCAGCGGATGGGCGCGATGATCGAGCTCAGCCCCGACCGGCGCATCGTCATCGAGGGCGTCGAGCGCCTGCACGGCGCGTCCACGTGGCTCGCCGGCGACCGCATCGAGGCGTTCTCCTACCTGGTGGCGGGGCTCGTCACGAGGGGCGAGGTGCGGGTGCACGGCTGCCCGCAGGACCGCCTGGTGACCGCCATCACCACCCTGGCTCGGATGGGCGCCCGGTTCGAGATCAACGACGACTGGCTGACAGCCTCGGCGCCGGACGGCCTGCGTGCCGCCGCGGTGCAGACCGACACGCATCCCGGCTTCATGACCGACTGGCAGACGCCGCTGATGGTGCTGTTCACGCAGGCCGAGGGCATGTCGGTGCTGCACGAGACGGTCTTCGAGAACCGCCTGGTCTACGTGCCCGCCCTGCAGAAGATGGGCTGCGAGATCGAGGTCTTCGCGCAGTGCCTGGGCGGCCCCGCCTGCCGCTACCACGACACCAACGCCAAGCACTCCGCCGTGGTCCGCGGCGTGTCCGAGCTGCGCGGCGCCGACGTGATGCTGCCCGACATCCGGGCGGGGTTCTCGGCCGTGCTCGCGGCCGCGGTGGCCGAGGGCACCTCCACGCTGCGGGGGGTCAACCACATCGAACGGGGTTACCACCGGCCGTTCGAGCAGTTCACCTCACTCGGGTTGAAGATCAGCAGGGGATCGTAAAGTTTTTCGCGGACGGAGTTTGCGACACTCCGCCGCGTCGCACTGATAAGCCGTGACCTCTCGCCTCCGCAGCGCCGCCGTCGCGCTGGGTCTGTCCGGTGCGCTGGGAGGCGTCCTGGTCGCGGGAATGGCCCTGCCGTTCGTCGGCGGGGCCGGAGTCGCCACGAAGGGCGTCGCGTCCACCTTCACCGACCTGCCCGCGCCCCCGCGCGAGGAGCCGCTCCCGGAGATGACCCGGCTCCTCGACCGCAACGGCACGCAGATCGCGCAGTTCTACTACCAGAACCGCCAGTCGGTGGCGCTCGACCACGTCGCCCCCGCCATGCAGCAGGCGATCGTGGCCATCGAGGACTCCCGCTTCTACGAGCACGGGGGGCTCGACATCAAGGGCACCCTCCGGGCACTCATCACCAATACGCAGGCCGGCGGGATCAAGCAGGGCGGCTCGTCGCTGACCCAGCAGCTCGTGAAGAACATCATGCTCACCCAGGCCGAGTCGGAGCACGAGCGCACGCTCGCCCGCGTCAAGAACATCCAGCGCAAGATCACCGAGCTGCGGTACGCGCTGGCGATGGAGAAGAAGTACTCCAAGAAGGAGATCCTGGAGCGCTACCTCAACATCGCCTACTTCGGCGCGGGGGCCTTCGGCGTGCAGGCGGCGGCGGAGCGGTTCTTCGACACCGACGCGGCGGATCTGACGCTCGCCCAGGCCGCCACCCTCGCGGGCGCCGTGCGCACGCCGTCCGACACCGATCCCTCGCTCGGCGACCAGGAGCAGGCGCGGCTGCTGGAGCGGCGCAACCTCGTGCTGGACCGGATGGCCGACCTGAAGATGATCACTCCGGAGACGGACAGGTCGACGGCGGCGACCCCGCTCGGGCTGCGCATGCGCGGAGAGCCCGGAGGCTGCGGCGGCAGCGCCTACCCGTTCTTCTGCGTCTACGTGGAGCACGAGGTGCTCAACAACCCGGCGTTCGGCTACACGCGTGCCGACCGTGAGCGCCGCCTCCAGCGGGGCGGGCTCACCCTGTGGACCTCGATCGACCCGGTCGCCCAGAAGGCCGCGCAGCAGGCGATCGCCGAACGGGTCAGCCCGGAGGACTCCCAGGTCGCCGCCGAGACCATGGTGGAGCCCGGCACCGGGCTGATCAGGGCGATGGTCGCCAGCAAGAAGTACGGCCGCAACCCGCGCAACCGCAACTCCGGCCCGAGCACCACCTACAACCTGCCGGCCGACCGGGCGCACGGCGGCGGCAACGGTTTCCAGGCCGGGTCGACCTTCAAGGCGTTCACGCTGGCCACGGCCTTGTCGCAGGGCTGGCGGTTCGGTGAGGGCTTCCAGACTCCGGGTTCCTTCGTGCCCTCGAGTGGATTTCGCGACTGCTCGGGCAAGCCGGTGAACGACCCGTCGGCCACGATCTTCAACGCGAGCGGAGAGGGCAGCGGCGGGCCGTACAGCCTGGAACTGGGCACCTGGAAGTCGGTCAACATCTTCTACATGAAGCTCGAGCAGGCTGTCGGGCTGTGCAACGTCGTGAAGACGGCCAAGGCCCTCGGCATCACCCGGGCCGACGGCAAGCCGCTGCAGGAGGTCCCCACGTTCACGCTGGGGGTCAACGAGATGGACCCCACCACGGTGGCCGCCGCCTTCGCGACGTTCCCCGCGCGGGGGCGCTACTGCCAGCCGATGGCGATCACCGACATCGTGGAGCGGGACGGTAGCCGGACGCAGATTCCGCCGAGCTGCACGCAGGCGCTCGACCCCGAGGTCGCCGACGCCGTGAACCACGTGCTCTCGGGCGTCTTCACCCAGGGGACGATGCGCGGCCAGTCGATCGGACGGCCGGCGGCGGGCAAGACCGGCACGAACAACGGCTACACCTCGGCCTGGTTCGCCGGGTACACGCCCAACCTCGCCGCGGCCGTGAGCGTCGGCGACATCCGCGGCTCCTACCGCTACCCGCTCACTGGCGTCGAGATCGGCGGCCAGTCCTACGGCGCCGTGCAGGGCGCCTCCCTGCCCGGGCCGATCTGGGTCGACTCCATGTCCGCCGCCCTGCGGCACATCGAGCCGTCCGGATTCGTCCCTCCGGACATGGCGCGGTTCGGCGGAGGCTTCACCCCGGGCCTGAGGGAGGCCCAGGAGCAGGATGACCGGCGCAGAGGCCGGGACGGAGACCGGGGCAGGGATGGGGACCGCGGACGCGACAGAGGGGACGCCTGGGAAGGCACTGACCCGGCCACGGGCGACGGGCCCATGGGCCGCGACGGCGGCGCCGGGGCAGGGCCGCGCGGCCGCCACGGCGACTGGCCGGGCGGATGGCCGGACCGATGGCATGGCGCCCCCCACGCAGGGCGCCCCGACGTCCGGCACGACCGCCGCCGCGCCCCGCACACCGGTCCTCGCGCAGGCCGGCCCGGCGCCTCACACGAGGAAAGGCACAGGCCCGCCCACAGAGCCCCCCAGGCTCACCCCCAGGGCACGAACCGAGCCCCACAGGGGGGCACGAACAGAGGCCAGCGTGGAGACGCGCCCAGACCACCACGAGAAAACACGAGCAGGAACCCCGGCGGCGCCCACTCTGGGCGTGATCATGCACATGTTCGCGATCAGGCCCACTGACCTGCGCGGCCGCCTGCCGTGATCAGGCACGAGGGCCGGCTTCAGCCGTGCACTCGCAGCGCGGCGACCACCCACTCCACAGCGGGTACGGCCGGCGGGGACGGCTCCCGGCCGTTCACGGCGTCCAGCAACTGCCAGTACCGCTCCACCCGGGCGTCCGCCAGCGGTTCCAGCCACTGACGGAGCTCGGCGCGTGAGGGAGCCGGCAGATCGGGAGCCACGATGCGGTCGAGGACGGCCTTGCCCTCCGGCGAGCTTGGCTCCACCCCCTCCGCCAGCGCACGTCCCGCGAACCGGACGACCGACGCCCGCACGTCGTACGCGGACTCGGGCCGTCCCTCCGCTCCCCCGACCACCAGCCGCCTGATCGTGAGCTGGAAGTCCTCGTCGCCGACGAGCTCGGCGAGCTCGATCCAGGCGTCCACCTGCTCGGGGGCCGGGTCGTCGGGCAGTTCGCGCATCCATTGCGCGATGACCGCGGCGTCGGCGTCGAGGTCGACGCCGGCGGTCACCCGGTCGACGAAGTCATCGATGATCTGCCGGCGTTCGCGCACGGACAGCAGGGCCAGTTTGTGCATCAGCAACGTCTCCTCGGTCGTGCCGCCGCGCTCGACGACCGTGCGCAGCACGGCCCGGCGCAGCCGCAGGGTGCGGATCTCCGCGTCCAGCGCCCTGACATGGGCCTGCGCCACCTCCGCCACGGAGGCCTGCCGCAGGAGGATCTCCCGGACGGACTCCAGCCCTATGCCGAGATCGCGCAGGGTCCTGACGAGGTCGGCGCGGGTCACCGCCTCGGCGTCGTAGAGGCGGTACCCGCCGGCGGACCGGCCGGCCGGAGGGATCAGGCCGATGTCGGACCAGAAACGGATCGTCCGTACGGAAAGCTCCGTACGGCGAGCGAGTTGCCCGATCGTGTAGAGCCGTGTCTCCTCGCTCACACGATCAGCCTGCACCCTCCAGCCGCTGGAACCTCAAGCCCGAAGATCGAGCCCGGAGATCAGGCTCCGAGGCAGGCCGGGCCGAGCAGTTGCTTGAGATCACCCATGAGGGCCGGCGAGGGGGTGACCCGCAGCCGGTCGTCGAGGCGCATGACCGTGGTCCGCGGCCCGTTGTGCACCTGAAGATGCACCTCCGTCGTCCCCGGATGGGTGGTCAGGACCTCCTTGAGGCGGCCGACGACGGGCGGGGTGCAGCGGGCCACGGGCAGGCTGACGACGAGCGGGCCGCCGGTCTCGGCCGTGAGATCCGGCGCGGTCACCTCCATCGCGATGATCTTCGCGACGTCCTCCCGCTTGTCGATCCGGCCCTTGACGAAGACGATCGCGTCCTCGGCGAGGATCGTCGCGCACAGCTGGTAGGACGAAGGGAAGATCATCACCTCGATGGCGCCCTCCAGGTCCTCCAGCATGGTGAGGACCCAGGTGTCGCCCTTCTTGGTGACCTTCCGCTGCAGGCCGGAAAGCAGGCCTCCGACGGTGACGATCTGGCCGTCGGGACGGTCCTCGGACTGCAGCGCGGCCACCGAGCAGTCGGCGCCGGACGCGAGGATGTGCTCGACACCGAGCAGCGGGTGGTCCGAGACGTACAACCCGAGCATCTCCCGCTCGAACTGCAGCAGGGTGGTCTTGTCCCACTCCCCCGGCGGGATCTGCACGTCGAAGGTCTGGTCCTCGGCCCCGTCGACCGCGCCGAACAGCGAGTCCTGCCCGATCGCCTCGTTCTTCTTGATGTCGATGATCGCGTCGACGGCCTGCTCGTGGACCATCAGCAGGCCCTTGCGGACGTGCTCGAACGAGTCGAACGCGCCCGACTTGATCAGGGACTCGATGACGCGCTTGTTGCAGACGATCGCGGGGACCTTGCGCAGGAAGTCCTTGAAGTCGGTGAACCGGCCCTTCTCCTTGCGGGCGCCGATGATCCCGTCGACCACGTTGCCGCCGACGTTGCGGATGGCCGACAGGCCGAAGCGGACGTCGGTGCCCCGCGGGGTGAAGTCGAAGTCGGAGTCGTTGACGTCCGGCGGGAGGACCTTGATGCCCATGCGGCGGCACTCGTTGAGGTACAGCGCCGACTTGTCCTTGTCGTCCTTGACGGACGTGAGCAGCGCGGCCATGTACTCGGCCGGGAAGTTGGCCTTGAGGTAGGCGGTCCAGTAGGAGACCAGGCCGTACCCGGCGGTGTGGGCCTTGTTGAAGGCGTAGTCGGAGAACGGCAGCAGGATGTCCCACAGCGACTTGATCGCCTCGGCCGAGAAGCCGTTGTCCTGCATGCCCTTCTCGAAGAACTCGAACTGCTTGTCCAGCTCGGACTTCTTCTTCTTGCCCATCGCGCGGCGGAGCAGGTCGGCGCCGCCCAGAGAGTAGCCCGCGACCTTCTGCGCGATGGCCATGACCTGCTCCTGATACACGATCAGGCCGTAGGTCGTGTCGAGGATCTCCTTGAGGGGCTCCTCGAGCTGCTTGTGGATGGGGGTGATCTCCTGCTGGGCGTTCTTGCGCAGCGCGTAGTTCGTGTGCGAGTTGGCGCCCATGGGACCCGGCCGGTAGAGCGCGAGGGCGGCCGAGATGTCCTCGAAGTTGTCGGGGCGCATGATGCGCAGCAGGGAGCGCATGCCGCCGCCGTCGAGCTGGAAGATGCCCAGCGTGTCGCCGCGGCCGAGCAACTCGTAGGTGATGCGGTCGTCGAGGGGCAGCTTGAGCAGGTCGATCGGCTCGTTGCCGTTGAGCTCGATCATCTTGAGGCAGTCGTCGATGATCGTGAGGTTGCGCAGGCCGAGGAAGTCCATCTTCAGCAGGCCGAGCGTCTCGCAGGTCGGATAGTCGAACTGCGTGATGATCGCGCCGTCGGAGTCCCGGCGCATGATCGGGACGTTGTCGACGAGCGACTCGGCCGACATGATGACGCCGGCGGCGTGCACGCCGGTCTGCCGGATCAGGCCCTCCAGGCCCTTGGCGAGGTCCATCGTCGCCTTGACGTCGACGTCCTCGTCGTACAGCCGGCGCAGTTCGCCGGCCTCGTTGTAGCGGGGGTGGTCCTTGTCGAAGATCCCCGACAGCGGGATGTCCTTGCCCATCACGGCGGGCGGGAACGCCTTGGACACCTTGTCGCCCAGCGCGTACGGGTGTCCCAGGACGCGGGCGGCGTCCTTGATGGCGGCCTTCGCCTTAATCGTGCCGAAGGTCGCGATCATGGCGACCTTGTCGGCGCCCCACTTCTCCGTGACGTACCTGATCACGTCGGCGCGCCTGCGCTCGTCGAAGTCGATGTCGACGTCGGGCATGGACACGCGCTCGGGGTTGAGGAACCGCTCGAACAGCAGGGCGTGCGGGATCGGGTCGAGGTCGGTGATGCCCATCGCGTAGGCGACCAGCGAGCCGGCCGCGGAGCCACGTCCCGGCCCCACCCGGATGCCGTTCTCCTTGGCCCACATGATGAAGTCCGCGACCACGAGGAAGTAGGACGGGAACCCCATCTGGAGGATGATGCCCATCTCGTACTCGGCGCGCTCCCGGCGCTCGTCGTCGAAGCCGTCCGGGTAGCGACGCCGCATGCCCGCCCACACCGTCTCGCGGAAGAACTCCTCCTCGGTCTGCCCTTCGGGCATCGGGAAGCTCGGCATCAGGTTCTTGTAACCGAACATGTCCGAGGGGTCGACCTTCTCGGCGACCATCAGGGTGTTGCGGCAGCCCTCCTGCCAGATGTCGGAGGAGTCGACGGCGCGCATCTCGTCGGCCGACTTGATGTAGTAGCCGCTGCCGTCGAACCTGAACCGGTCCGGATCGGACAGTTGCTTGCCGGTCTGGATGCACAGGAGGGCGTCGTGGCTGGCCGCGTCCGGCTCGTAGGTGTAGTGGGAGTCGTTGGTGACCAGCGGGGGGATGTTCAGCTCGCGGCTGATCCGGATCAGGCCGTCCCTGACCCTCCGCTCGATGTCGAGCCCGTGGTCCATGATCTCCAGGAAGTAGTTGTCCTTCCCGAACAGATCCTGGAACTTCGCGGCGGCCTTGACGGCCTCGTCGTACTGGCCCAGGCGAAGCCGCGTCTGCACCTCGCCGGAGGGGCAGCCGGTGGTGGCCATCAGGCCCTCGGAGTGCTCCGCCAGGAGATCGTGGTCCATCCGGGCCCACTTGCGGACGAACCCCTCGGTGTACGCCCGGGAGCTGACCCGCATGAGGTTGCCCAGGCCGACCCGGTTCTTGGCCCAGATCGTCATGTGGGTGTAGTAGCCGCCCGCGGAGACGTCGTCGCTCTTCTGGTGGGGCTCACCCCACACGACCGGCTTCTTCTGGAACCTCGAGTCGGGCGCGACGTACGCCTCGATGCCGAGGATCGGCTTCACCCCGGCGCCGGTGGCCTGCTTGTAGAAGTCATAGGCCCCGTGCATGTTGCCGTGGTCGGTGATCGCGATCGCGGGCATGCCCTGATCGCTCACGTGTTTGAACATCTGCTTCAGCCGGGCCGCCCCGTCGAGCATCGAGTACTCGGTGTGGACGTGCAGATGTACAAACGAATCACCCATGAGACCCCCACTCCAGCCGCGCTCTCCGGGTCGCTCGGCACGCCGTGCGCCCTGCGGATCAGAGCCTACGCGTGATCGCGAACCCGTGGGACTCAGGTGATTCAGATCCTATCCGCAGTCGGAAGGCGCCAGGTCAGCGGCATGAAGCCGCTCTTCCGCGACACGCAGGCCCGCCTCGATCACCGCGTTCATCACCGGAGCGAGCCGGGTCTCACCCAGGCTCGGCGCCCGCCGCGCCATCGCGGCGACGAGCCTGCGCTCGCGGTCCATGTCGCGTCCCCGGAAGCCGCCCACGGGCTTGAGCCGCTGCACGGTCCCCGCCAGGGCGATCCGGCGCTCCAGGAGGGTCGCCAGCGCCGCGTCCACCCGGTCGATCGCGGCCCGGGCGGCGACGACGGTGCCGGGGGCCTCCTGCCGCACCACCGCGCCGACGACGGTGGCGGCCTCGTGCGCCTCCTCGGCCGTCTCCGGGGACGCGTCGGACGCGAGCAGCAGCCCGTCGGCGCCGGCGGCGACGGCCGCGGAAGCGAGCGCGGGGTCGTCTCCCAGGTCGGCGAGCACGGGCCGGCCGGAACGCTCCGCCGCCTCCCGCATCAGCCCCAGGTCGAGCGTGGTGCCGCCCAGGTGGGTACGGCTCCCGCTCTCGCAGAGCACCACCTGGTCGTTGCCCTCGGCCGCGCAGTAGTCCGCGATGGCCAGCCACTCCTCCAGCGTGGCCGCCGGGCCGCGCTGCACCACCACCGGCAGCCCGATCCGGGCCACCGCCTGGACCAGGCGGAAGTCCTGCATCCACGCGGCGCCGACCACGACCCCGTCGGCCTGAGCGGCCACCGCGCCCAGGTCCGCGGCCGAGAACGGCTCGACGAGCAGCGGTCCCGGACACCCGGCTCTGGCCGTCCCGATGATCTCCTCCGCGGTGCTCCGGCCGTGGTGGCCGCGCAGGCTCACCCATCTGGCGTCGTCACCGCCGATCACGGCGACGGGCGTGCCGTCCCCGATGGTCAACGTCCCGATCCGTACGGCACGGCGGCCGAGTTGTGTCGCCTGCGACATGTCCGCTCCTTGGTGGGCCGGCCGTCCGCGCCGGCTCGTCGACAACGAAAAAGGCAGAGACATGGCGTCTCTGCCTTCAGCCGGCTCCAGGTGATCGCTAGTTCACGAACGCGCGACCGGCCCTCCCGGAGCCGGCTGCGTAAACACGTGATACCTGACCATGCCTGCGACCCTACCAGCCACGCTTCGCGAGATTGAAATGATCTGTCTCATATTTCGAAATACGGATAGATGACACCGCGTGGTCTGGTCGAACCATTTGCCATCCGTGGGACGATTTGGGGTTCGGGAGGAGATCAGATGCCGCAAGCGGAAGGCCGGCTCGTCGGAGGCCGGTATCACCTCGAGGAGCCGATCGGCCGCGGGGGCATGGGAGTCGTCTGGCGGGCCCATGACCAGCTGCTCGATCGCGCCGTCGCGGTCAAGGAGGTCCGCTACGACAGCGCGATGGGCGACGAGCTCAGCGATCTCAACCGCCGGACCATGCGCGAGGCGCGGGCCGCGGGGCGACTGACCCACCCGAACGTGGTCGTCGTCCACGACGTGATCGAGGAGGACGGCCGCCCCTGGATCATCATGCAGCTCGTGATCTCCCGGTCCCTCGGCCAGACGATCCGGGAGGACGGGCCGCTGTCCCCCGAGCGGACGGCCGAGATCGGGCTGCAGATCCTGGACGCGCTGCGGGCCGCCCACGCCCAGGGCGTGCTCCATCGTGACGTCAAGCCGGAGAACGTGCTGCTCACCGAGGACGGGCGGGTCGTGCTGACCGACTTCGGCATCGCGCGCCTCGAGGCCGACTCCACCATGACGCGCACGGGGATCGTGGGCACCCCCGCGTTCATCCCCCCGGAGCGCCTTCGTGGCGGCCCCGCGCAGCGCGAGTCCGACCTGTGGTCGCTCGGGGCGACGCTCTACACCGCCGTCGAGGGCAAGCCGCCCCACGACCGGGGCATGGCCATGGCGACCATGCACGCCGTCCTCACCGACGACCCCGCACCCGCGATCCGCGCCGGGCGGCTGGGGCCGGTGCTGATCCGGCTGCTCGCCAGGGAACCCGAGGACCGGCCCGGCTACGACGAGATCGCCCGGCTGCTCAAGGAGGCGTCGCGCCCCGCTCCCGTCACGCCGCCTCCCACCCTGCCCGAGGTCGTCCCTCCTGGCGGGCGCGCCGCGCCACCGGCGCGCCGGCCGTCCGCGGAGCAGGCCCCGGCGCCTGAGGCGTCGTCGGACCGGCCGGACCCCGCCGGCGGCCCCATGGCGGGCGAATCCTCCGGACCCGCCCCGGACGCGAACGGGGACGCGGCCGGGCCCGCGTCGCCGGAGCAGACGGACCCGGACAGCGCGACGGATCCCGGCTCGCCCGTGTCCGAGGACTCCCGCGCGGAGCCGGAGGACACCCCGGAACCCGAGGCCGGGGAGATGCCGCCGACTCGGGCCGTTCCACGCGGGGCGCCGGAGACCGGAAGCCGGGCCCCGGCCCCGGCCGGGCCGGCACCGCGCCCCGCGAACCAGGCCCGCCCCGCATCCCAGGCCCGTCCCGCGCCCTCGGCTGATCCCGCGCCCCCACGCGATCCGGAGGGCTCGCCCTCCTCACATCCCGCGCCGCCCGCGACCTCCCCCTCTCGCGGCGCCTCTCCGGGGCTCCCCTCGTTCCCTCTGCAGACCCACGAGCCCGCTCCGGCGAACGACCTCCCCCACGGGGCCGTGCCGCCGCAGGAGACCGCTGAGAGCCGCCTGAACCAGGCGCCGAGGCAGTGGACGGAGCCGGCCGCCGCCGACTGGGGCGGCCGGCCGGGGTGGGGCGAGCCCGTGCCCGCCCCCACCCAGCAGGGGACGGCGTGGCAGGCGTCCGCGCCCGGCGGCCTCGCGGAGCGGTGGCGCGCTCTTCCCCCGGTCAAATGGGCCCTGGTCGCGATCCCTGTGCTGCTGATCATCGCCGCCATCGGCGGATACCTCGGGCTGCAGGAGGGAGAGCGCGCCTCAGGCGGGCCGGCCGGCGAGAAGGCGTCACCCGCGGAGGGCGCCGGCGGAACGCCGGCGGCGGCACCCTCCGACAAGCCGTCCTCGTCCACCAAGCCGCCTGCCTCGCCCTCGCCTGCGGCCTCGAAGGCCGCGGGCGTCCCGGACGGCTGGCACCGCTACAAGGACAAGACGGGCTTCTCGATCGGCCTGCCCGACGGCTGGAAGGTCGACCGCCGCGACGGCTCCAACATCTGGTTCCGCGGCCCCGAGCCCGGCGCCGTTCTGCAGATCGGCATGACCAGCACGCCCAAGTCCGACGCGGTGAAGGACTGGAAGGCCCAGGAGAGGTCGTATCCCTCACGCTTCCCCGGCTACCAGCGCGTGAGCCTCAAGTCGGTGGACTACTTCAAGGAGGCCGCCGACCTGGAGTTCACCTGGCGGAGCGGCGGGAGGACCCACGCGATCAACCGCGGCTTCGTCACCGACAAGCGCCACGGATACGCGATCTTCTGGCAGGCCCCCGACAGCCGGTGGCAGAAGACCCTGCACTACTTCACGACGTTCACGGCCACGTTCCGGCCGGCCACCTGATCCTGACGGCCGTCAGGCCGTCAGGTCCTTGTGGTAGACGAGGTAGTCACACGGGGTCGCGAGCGAAGGCGCGAGTCCCGGGTAGGCCTCCTCGATGGTCCCGACGCCCACGCGCCGGTACCCGCTCCGGGCGTACCAGGCGGCGAGGAACTCCTTCGACGGATGGGCCCACTCGCGCGGGACCAGCAGTTCCAGTTGCATGGTGGCGAGCCCGCGCGCCCTGCTCGTCCGCTCCGCGAAGCGGACCAGTTCCCTGCCGACGCCCGTGCCGCGGTGCGCGGGGGCGGCGGCGAGCATTCCGAACTCGCCGACGCCGCCGTCGAGGCGCCGGACGCGGACGCAGCCCACGATCTCCCCGTCCAGACGGGCCACGGCGATCTCACCGGCGCCGATCAGCTCCCCGACCTCATCCGCCGTCGTCCGGAGCGCGCCGTCGGCCCACAGTCCCCGTTCGGCGACGGCGTACACCTCGTTGACGAGGGTCGTGATCCGCTCGGCGAGCGGCATGTCCCCGCCCGCGGCGGCGGGCAGCAGTTCGATCTCGAGGGCACTCATGGAGGCTCCAGCACGGGCCGACGGTCGTCGCCGCGCTCACCGGTACGGTGAGACACCGGCGTCCTTGCTGGTCACGAACCCTATCTCACCGGGCGAAACAGGACGTCACCGCAGACGACGGGACCCCCGCCCCGGGGCCGGGACGGGGGTCGCGCGGAGGTCCTGCGACGGCCTACCAGGTGGTGGGCTTGCCCTTCTGGAACAGCCACACGTCGAAGAAGTTCGTCAGGTCCATGCCGGAGACCTTCTCCGCGCTGCTGATGAACTCGGCGGTGCTGGTGTTGCCGTACCGGTTGGCGGCGGCCCAGTTCTTGACGAGCGTGAAGAAGGCGGCGTCGCCGATCTTGCCGCGGAGCGCGTGCAGCGTCATCGCGCCGCGGTTGTAGGGCACGTTGCCGAACATGTCCTCGGGACCGGGGTCGGTCGTGACGGTCTGCCAGAACGACGACGTCGCGGCACGCCCGTAGTTGCTCGTGCTGTTGAACGTCTGGTCCACGGTGGCGCCGCCGGTGTGCTCGGTGTACATCCACTGGGAGTACGTCGCGAAGCCCTCGTTGAGCCAGATGTCGGACCAGCGGCTGAGCGACACGCTGTCGCCGAACCACTGGTGGGCGAGTTCGTGCGCCATCGTGCCGACGCCCGGAGCACTCGAGAAGATCGGCTTGGTCTGGCTCTCCAGGGCGTAGCCGACGTCGGGGGCCCGGTCGATGATCGCGCCCGCCGTGTCGAAGGGATACGGACCGAAGATCGAGGAGAAGTAGTCGACGATGTCCGGGATCTGGGCGACGGCGGCGGCCGACTGGGTGACCAGCCGCGGGTCCACCGCCGTGTAGATCGGCAGGCCGCCGGGCGTCTTCGACTTGGTGACGGTGAAGTTCCCGATGGTCACCGTGGACAGGTACGTCGCCATGGGCTCACGCGAGTCCCACACGAACGTCGTCTGGCCCTTCTTCGTCTTCTGGGACACCAACCGGCCGTTGCCGACCGCGGTGACGCCCTCGGGGACGGTCGCGTGGAAGGTGAACGTGGCCTTGTCCGTCGGGTGGTCGTTGCCCGGGAACCAGGCGGGAGAGCCCTGCGGCTCGCCCGGCACGAACGCGCCGTCGTCGGTGGGAACCCAGCCCTCGATGGAGCCGTCGGGGTCGGTGACGACCGGAGGCGTGCCCTTGTACTTCACGACCACCGTGAAGCGGCGCCCCTTGCCCAGGTCGTGGCGGGGGGTCACGACGAGTTCCTGCCCGCTGCGCTCGAACGCCGACCGGTGGCCGTTCACGGTCAGAGACGTGATCTCCGGGCCACGGAAGTCGAGGTCGAACCGGTTGAGGCCCTGGGTCGCGACCGCGGTGATCTTCGTCGTCGCGTCCATGGTCCGGGTGGCGGGGTCGTAGGTGAAGGCGATGTCGTAGTGCTTCACGTCGTAGCCGCCGTTGCCCGCGTCGGGGAAGTAGGGGTCCCCGGCGCCGGAGGAGCCCGCCGAGTATTGCGGCCCCCCGTGGTTCCCCTGGTTTCCGTGCTCGTCGTGGCTTCCGGACGAGGCGAAGGCCGGCTGCGCCCCCTGGGCGATCAGCAGGCCGAGCAGAGCGGCCGAGGTGGCCGCGGCGCCGAGTCGTCGCGATGTCATGCGGTTCCTTCCAGCGGGTCCGGCCGGGGATGCCCCCGGCCGGACCCGTCGTGCGTGTGTTCTCGAGAGATGGATCTTTCAGGCCGGCCCTGTCGAGCCGGCGTGGTCAGCGGGTCGTGCCGGCCGGTCGTGTCAGCCGACGACGGAGCGGAGCGGGATCTGCTCGGTCCGCAGAGCGCTGACCAGGTCGCGGAGGAACGGGTGCTCGTCGGCCGCGAGTCCCTCCGGGTTCGGGATGGTGATGTAGGCCGAGCCGCCCGCCTCCGCGGTCAGCGCGGTGTCCGTGTACCGCCTGACGACGGCCTCGGTCCTGGCCAGGTCGGAGCCGGCGACCTCGATGCTGATCGGCCGCCACTCCCCGCCGAGATCGGCCGGCTCGGGAGCCTTCGCGGCCGCCGACCGCAGGGCCTCGGCCCCGGCCTGCGGAGCCGCGGTCCGCTGCGCCGCCACTGCCGCCGCCGGAGCCTTGGGCTCGAGCAGCGCGTTGGCCACGAGGTGGATGCCGTTCTCGTTGTAGGCACGGAAAAGCGGATTGTATGCGAACAGCACGGCATGTCCGGCTCCGGTCGGCTCGTCCACGAGCGAGACCGTGCCCTTGAGCGCGTCGGCTCCGACCGTGTAGCCGTTGGACCAGAACGTGTCGTCCGCCGGGTAGGTGAGGACGTTCGTGCCGGTCTGGCTGGGGTTCAGGATCGGGTCGCTGTTGTTGAACTGGAAGTCCTCGGCGGGACGGCCGAGCGCCACCGGCGCGTCGGTCGCCACGTCGACCCGGAAGTGCGAGCCGATCACCTGGTAGCCGGTCGGCTTGGCCTTCTCCGTGGTGGAGGTGAGGCCCGCGGACCGGGCGAGCCGGGTGCCCTCGTTGCGCAGCCCGACGTAGGTGCCGCCCGCGGCCACCCAGGCCTTGAGGTTGGCCAGGCCCTCGGCGGTCAGGCCGCCGGACGAGCTGCTGCCGTCCGGGACCACCAGGGCGGTCCGCGAGGTGAAGGCGGCGGTGTTGCCGTTGATGTCCGCCGCGGTCACCTGGGTGAGGGGCAGGCCCCAGTGGTCGCCGAGCACGTACCGCGCCTCGCCGTACGAGCCGGAGGTCGTGGAGATGCCGGTGCCGGCGAACAGCCCGGTGTCGGGCAGGCTCAGCGGGGTGCCGGAGGCGGGCCGGCTGCTCCCGTGGACGGTCACGCCGAGCGGGCGGGCCAGGTCGTCCAGGTCGTCCTCGCCGATCGCGCCGGCGGGCAGGCTGACCTGTCCGGTCTCGAGGTCACGCGAGACCGGGACCTTCGCGCCGAGCAGCCGGAAGGTGAGCTCGGACGCGGCGGCCGAGTCCATCGGGTAGGTGTAGGAGCCGTTCTTGTGCGCCTTGCCGTCCGTGCCGCCCTCGACGCGCTTGACCCGCTCGACCCGCTCGACCTTCGGGGACAGCGTGTCACCGGTGTAGACGGTGTCGATCCCCATCAGCAGCGGGTTGCTCCACGAGGAGACGTCGTAGAAGTACGGGAAGGGGACGTACGGGTCCTCGGCGAGCAGCGCCTGGATCCAGTGCTTCTGCGGCTGGTTCATCGGGATCCAGTACGCGCCCTCGGGAACCGTGAGGTTCTTGGCGGACCGGCCTCCGAACACGCGCGCGTTCGGCACCTTCAGCGAGCGCTCGACCTTGTAGACCTCGACGTCCATGCCGCGGAGCCGCTCCACGAGCTTGCGCACGTCACCGAGCTGACGGCCCGGCAGCAGGAAGTACGACTTGACCTTGACGTCCGGAACCGGGAACTGGACGGTGTTCGTGGGCTGCACGACCTCGTTGGGCTCGAGCGTGCCCTCGGCGCCTTCCTTGAGCGCGGTCTGCCAGATGTCGTAGTACCCGCCGAGGATCTCCCGCTTGTTGTCCGCGGCCCAGCCGGTGGTGGCCCACTGGGTGTTGAACTGCTGCTGGACCCGGTCCTCGACGGCCGACGAACTGCCCTTCTCGAAGGTCATGCCAGCGGCGCCGAAGCCCGTGGCCGGCACGGTGTCGCCGTAGCCCATGTAGAACAGGTCGTAGGTCGCGTAGTTGAAGTAGCACTCCGTGGTGACCGCGCCGCCGCACGCCCCGTTGTACCCGAAGCCCGCGGCGTTGGCCGCTCCGATGCGGTTGATCCAGTCGACCGGCTGGTCGGCGATCTCGTGGTGGATCGGGTCGGCGTTCGGCGGGAAGAAGTACTGCCGCCCGCCCATCTCGTGGGCGTCGACGAAGACCTGCGGCGGGTAGTCGCGCAGCATCGCGATCTTGCCGTCGGTCTCCGGCTGCGTCCGGGCGAACCAGTCCCGGTTGAGGTCGAAGCCGCGGTCGTTCTGCCTGCGATTGGCGTCGCGTCCGTCGGGGTTCTGGGTCGGCACGATGACCGTGACGAGGTTCTCGTTGCGCTCGGCCACGTCGCAGGACAGGCCGCTCGACAGTTCGTACAGCGTCTTGAGCGCGGCGTCGGCGCCGCTCGTCTCGCCACCGTGAACGTTCCCGGCCACCCAGGCGATCGCGGGGGTGTCCTTGGCGATCCTGGCCGCCTTGTCGGGCCGCAGCGACCGCGGGTCGCGCAGCGACTTGACCTGCTCGGCGATCTCCGCCAGTTCCTTGCGGCCCATGTGGTCCTTGTTGGACACGATGGCGTAGGGCAGCGCCTGGCCGGTGAAGCTGTGCGCCATCGTGCCGGTGACCACGCGGTCGGAGGCACGTCCCACCGCGTCGACGTAGGCCCTGATCTCGGTGGTCGTGACCACCCGGGACTGACCCTTGCCCAGGGGGAACCCGAAGAACGACTCGGGGCTCGGCACGGACGCCAGGTGGGCGTTCGGATCCGGGCTGCATTTCGGCCCGGGTGAATTCGCGCTTGCAGGCGGGATGAACGGCAGTGTGAACGCCGTCAGCGCGATGACTGCGACAGTGGTGGCCTTACCGAAAGGAAATCTTCTGTACGACGCCGTACTCGGCCGCACGGATGCCTCCTGGAGGGGCGGGGGACGGCGCATCCTCAGGCGCGAACCCGCCGTCCTCGGGAAAAATGACACCGCTGTGGTGCCGGGGAGAGCCGAGATTGATCGTATTCGGAGGTAATAAATCGGGCAAGAGTGTCACTACTTAACAAAGTGACAGCATGAGATGTGCGGTTTCCGGGCAGCAGCAAGCGCCCTTTCCGGTCCGTCCGCAGATCCTGTGGGACGATTCAGGAGTTTCCGGAAGGGGTCAGGTGAACGAGGGGCGTCGCATCGCGGGCAGGTATCGCCTGCTCGAAGCCGTCGGCCGAGGCGGAATGGGGATCGTCTGGCGCGCCCACGACGAGGTGCTCGACCGCACGGTGGCGGTCAAGGAGGTGCTCCACCGCGCGGCGACCGACGAGGAGCGCGAGGAGTTCAACCAGCGGACCGTCCGCGAGGCGCGGGCGGCCGGCCGCCTGACCCACTCCAGCGTGGTCGTCGTTCACGACGTGATCGAGGAGGACGGCAGGCCCTGGATCGTCATGCAGTTCGTCCAGGCGCGGTCACTCGGCTCGCTTCTGCGCGAGGACGGCCCGCTGCCGCCCCGGCGCGTCGCGGCCATCGGTCTCCAGGTGCTCGGCGCGCTCCGTGCGGCCCACGCCGCCGGGATCCTCCACCGGGACGTCAAGCCCGAGAACGTCCTGCTCCAGCCGGACGGCAAGGCGGTGCTCACCGACTTCGGAATCGCCACCATGCCGGACGAGGCCGGGCTCACCACCACGGGCATGGTGACTGGTACCCCGGCGTTCCTGCCGCCGGAACGGCTCAACGGGCGGTCCGCCACGCCTGAGTCCGATCTGTGGTCGCTGGGCGCGACGATGTACACGGCGGTCGAAGGCAGGGCGCCGTTCGAGCGCGACTCGGTGATCGCGACGATGGCGGCCGTCATCCACACGGAACTCGACCCGCCCCGGCATGCCGGCCCCCTTACCCCGGTCATCGAGGGCCTGCTGGCCAAGGAACCCGCCCAGCGGATGACGGCCGAGACCGCGGAAGGGCTCCTCAAGGCCGTGTCGGCCGGGGCGGACGGCGCCGGCGCCTGGTCCATCCCGTCCCCCGGGAACATCGCCAGGACCCGATCCGGCCCGTCCACCGGAAACATCGCCAGGACTCGATCCGGCCCGTCCACCGGGGACGGCGCCGCGCCTGACGCGACATCGGTTCTGCCGCCCGAGCGGCTCGCGCCGCGTTCGATCAGGCCGGCGTCGCGTCCGGTCAGGCCGGCGCGCGTGGCGGTGGCCGGACTGCTCTGCGTCGTACTGGCGGCCGGCGGCTGGTACGGCTACCGGCAACTCGGCGGCGACGCCGCCACCGGCTCGGCCTCGAGTCCCGTGGCGTCCGCGGCCGCGCCCACGACGCCGTCCCCCTCCCCGTCCGCCGTCCGGCCCGGCGCCGCCCTGCCCAAGGGCTGGACCACGCACGAGGACCCGCTGGGTTTCTCCGTCGCCCTGCCCAAGGGCTGGACCGCCTTCGACCGGCAGGCGACGCGCGTGAGCTTCCACGACTCCATCAGGTCCGGCTATCTGCTGGTCGACTTCACGAAATGGACGGCGGCCGACCCCGTCCCGGCGCTCACCGCCGTCGAGGCCGCCTCGCGCAAGAAGGGTCTTCTCCCCGGCTACCAGCGCATCCGGCTCGCGCCCGTACGGCAGCGCGGAACGCCGGCCGCCGAGTGGGAGTTCACCTACACCCCGTCGTACGGCAGGGTGCGGGTCCTCGACCGGGCATTCCGCCTGCCCGACGGCAGGTTCGTCGCCCTCTACTGGCAGACGACCGATCGCACATGGACGACCACCATGTCCTATTTTCGGGTATTCTTGACCACATTCATGTCGAATGAGTAGAAGAAGACGCGTCTGATCGCGGGAGCAACCGCATGGTTCGGCGGCAAGTGCGCGTTCGAGAAGGGCAGCGCCACGGGCCATGGCTGATGCGCATACCTCCGATCGAGTGGTCGCCGGGCGCTACCGGCTGATCGAGCCTCTCGGACGTGGCGGCATGGGGACCGTCTGGCGCGCACTCGACGACGTGCTGCGCCGCGAGGTCGCCGTCAAGGAGCTCACGGCCTCGGTGGGAATGTCCGGCCCGGACCGGGAGGCGTTCACCACCCGTACCTTCCGGGAGGCGCGGGCCGCGGGACGGCTCAGCCATCCGGGCGTGGCCACCGTCTACGACGTCTTCGAGGAGGACGACCGCCTCTGGATCGTCCTGGAGCTCATCCCCTCGCGCACGCTCGGCTCCATCATCCGCGACGAGGGCCCGCTTCCTCCTCGGCGCGTGGCGGAGATCGGCGGCGAGGTGCTGGCCGCCCTCAGCGCCGCCCACGCGGCGGGCGTGCTCCACCGGGACGTCAAGCCCGAGAACGTGCTGATCGCCCACGACGGCCGCGCGGTGCTGACCGACTTCGGAATCGCGGCGATCGAGGACGACTCCCCCGTGACGCGCACCGGCATACTCATCGGCACCCCCGCCTTCATGGCCCCGGAGCGCGCGAGCGGAGCCACGGCCCGCCGCGCGTCGGATCTGTGGTCGCTCGGCGTGACGCTGTTCCTGGCCGTCGAGGGCCGCTCCCCATTCCAGCGCGGTCACGCGCTCGCGACATTGGCGGCGATCACCTACGAGGACCCTGGGCCCATGCCGCAGGCGGGCCCGCTCGCCCCGATCATCACCGGGCTGCTGACCAAGGACCCCGCCCAGCGGATGACGGCCGGACAGGCCGCGCCGCTGCTGCGCGCCGTGGCCGAACCGCCCGCCGCCGATCCCGGCGGCCCACCCGCCCCGAGGCCGCGCACCGGCGCCGTCGCGCGCTCCCACCGGAAGACCCCGGTACGGCAGGCGACTCAGCCCGCACGGCCGCCGCGGCCTCCCCGCCCTCGTTCCCGGCGCGTGCCCTGGGCGTTCGCCGTGGTCGCCGCTTCCATGATCGCCGTCGCGGGGGCGGCGGCGGGCGGCGTCGCCTATGTGACCGCGCGGGATCCCGGCACCGGGTCCACACCCGTCGCCACGCCCACCGTGACCGTCTTCACCACTCGTACGGCACCGCCTCAGCCGGACGACAAGCAGGAGGCGGCGCAGTCGATGACGAACGCCGGAACCCGGTCCGGCGAGCCCGCTCCGCGGGCGAGCCGCACTCCAGCGGCCACCCGAGCCCCCTCCGCTTCCACGCCTAAGGCGCAGCCGAGGCCCCGGAACGACGGGCCGGTTCGCGGCGACGGTGGAGGCCCGGGCCGGGATGGCGGCTACGGCAACGGCTACGGCGACTCCTACTGGAGCTGGCGCAACGGCGGCGGGGGGCAGAAACGCTAGCCCGCGTCACCCGGCTCCCGACGCCCCGCTCTCGCCCTGTTCTGGTCGCCGTTCTGGTCGCCCCGCTCTGGCCCGATTCTCGTCTCCCGGCTCCCGCCGCCTGGCTCTCGTCTAGCTCTCGTCGCTGACGATGCGCAGCGCCCGCGCCAGGTCCTCCGGGTAGTCGCTGGTGAACGCGACCCACTCCCCCGTGGCCGGATGCTCGAAGGCCAGCGAGACGGCGTGCAGCCACTGCCGTGACAGGCCCAGGCGGGCGGCCAGCGTGGGGTCCGCGCCGTACATGAGATCTCCGACGCAGGGGTGCCGGAGCGCGGACATGTGGACCCGGATCTGGTGGGTCCTGCCGGTCTCCAGCTTGATGTCGAGCAGCGACGCCGACCGGAAGGCCTCGACGGTGTCGTAGTGGGTGATCGAGTCCTTGCCGCCCGCGACGACGGCGAAGCGGCCGTCGCCGGACGGATGCCGGTCGATCGGCGCGTCCACGGTCCCCCGGAGCGGGTCCATGTGGCCCTGCACCAGCGCGTGGTAGCGCTTGTCGACCGTCCGCTCCTTGAAGGCCCGCTTGAGGTGGGTGTACGCCGCCTCGCTCTTGGCCACCACCATCGCGCCCGTGGTGTTGGCGTCGAGCCGGTGGACGATGCCCTGGCGCTCCGACGCGCCGCTGGTGGAGACGCGGTGGCCGGTGCCCAGCAGGCCGCCCAGCACGGTCGGGCCGGTCCAGCCGACGGTCGGATGGGCGGCCACGCCGATCGGCTTGTTCACCACGACGATGTCGTCGTCCTCATAGATGATCGCCATGCCCGGCACCGGTTCCGCCACCGGCATCGGCGCGGCCGGGGGCGGCGGGATCGTCACGTCCAGCCAGGCACCGGCGTGCACCCGGTCGGACTTCGCCGGGACGGTGCCGTCCACCAGCACCTCACCCGACGCGATCAACTCGGCGGCGCGGGAGCGGGAGAAGCCGAACAGCCGGGCCAGGGCGGCGTCGAGCCGCTCGCCCTCCAGCCCGTCCGGGACCGGCAGGCTGCGCTGGTCACCCATCGGTGGTCTCCCCCGTCTGCCGCGACCCGTCGATCTGGTAGCCGCGCCACGCCAGGAAAACCGCGAGGATTCCGCCGCAGACGATGGCGGAGTCGGCGAGATTGAACACGGGGAACCCCGTCACGGGGAACGCCTGGAGGAAGTCCACCACGTGCCCCTGCAGCGGGGCGGGCGACCGGAAGATCCGGTCCGTCAGGTTGCCCACCGCGCCGCCCAGCAGGAGACCCAGCGTAATCGCCCAGGGGAGGCTCCTGAGCTGCCGGGCCGTCCGCAGGATGGCGATGACCACTCCGGCGGCGATCACGGTGAAGATGATCGTCATCCCGGTGCCGATGCTGAACGCGGCACCGGGATTGCGGATCACGTTCAGGACCAGCACGCCGGGGATGACGGTCGTGGGGGGCTTGTGCTCGAGGAACCGGACCACGAGCAGCTTGCTCACCACATCGAGCGCGTACACGACCGCCGCGACCACGACCAGGAGGGCGACCCTCCGTGCGCGAACGGGCCGTGTGCCGGCTCCGTCGCTCAGCGGCGCTCCTCCCGCGTCTTGCACGCTACGCACAGTGTCGCCCTCGGGAACGCTCGCAGACGTTCCTTCCCGATCGGCTTGTGGCACGATTCGCACTCTCCATAAGTCCCTGCGTCGACGCGGGCGATCGCCCGCTCGTTCTGCGCGAGCAGGTCGCGCGCATTCAGGGTAAGGGCGATCTCACGCTCACGCTCATAGGTCTTGGCCCCGGCGTCGGCGGGATCGTCCCCCGCGCCCTCGCTGGCGTCCCCCTGCGCGAGATCCGCCTCGGCGCGCGCGATGTCGGCGCCGAGCTCCTCGATCTCATGCTGCAGCCGGGTGCGGACCTCGGCGAGCTCGTCGCCGGACCAGGCGTCTTCGCTGGTAGCGGTTCTGGCCGCGCGCGTGGCCATGAGGCCTCCCAATAGTCAGGAACGATGATCAACAGATGAGCGTCCGGGCAGCATAGGTCGCGGATATCGGCCCGGCAAACGACTCGCCGACGGTTTTACCCCGCCCGGAGGCGGGCGGCACCTTCGGCCTGTTCCTCCTCGTCCCCCCTGGATGTCGACCGTTTCGCCGCGGGTCGCGACAACCCGAGACAAGACGTAAGCGCCCCGCAGTGCGGCGGAAAACGGAGGCGACGGCCCATCGGGCCGCCTCCGTCGCCCCTCCGTCGACCGTGGGGGCACTCACCGTGACAACATCGCCACCCCTCCGTATTGTTCCGCCGGAAGCCGCCGGGGTCCCGCCGGGCCGAATATGGGGAAGCCCTTGCGCCCCGTCTGCGTTATCGTCTAAGTCTGCAAAGGCGTCGATGGGGACGAGTACCTCCGCATCCACCCGCATGAGCGACCCGGGGACGGTGTGAGCCCGGGGCGGGCCGCGGAGAGAAGATCACCCCGGAGCCGCCGGAAGAAAGGCCTCCCTGGCCGAGTAGAACCGGCAGCGGAAACGAAAGAAGAGGGCGTCCCCCAGCGGGCGTCAAGAAGGGTGGTACCGCGGAGCCGTTCCGGCTTCGTCCCTTCACGCCGATCCCAGCGATGCGTGGAGGTTCCGCCCGACGATGTCCGCCAAATACTTCCGCTCCCTTCCCGGGCAGGTCGACCTGCCCGCCCTCGAGCACGAGGTCCTCGAACGCTGGCGGGACGGGAAGATCTTCGAGCGGTCCCTGGAGCAGAACGCGAACGGCCCCTCCTGGATCTTCTACGAGGGCCCGCCCACGGCGAACGGCATGCCGGGCGTCCACCACGTCGAGGCCCGCGTGTTCAAGGACGTCTTCCCCCGGTACAAGTCCATGCGCGGCTACCACGTCCCCCGCAAGGCCGGCTGGGACTGCCACGGCCTGCCCGTGGAGGTCGCCGTCGAGAAGGAGCTCGGCCTCTCCGGCAAGCCCCAGATCGAGCAGTACGGCATCGCGGCGTTCAACGACCGCTGCCGCGAGTCGGTGCTCCGGCACGTCGACGCCTTCGAGGAGATGACCGAGCGGATGGGCTACTGGGTCGACATGTCCCAGGCCTACCGCACGATGGACCCGCAGTACGTCGAGGCCGTCTGGTGGTCGCTCAAGACCATCTGGGACAAGGGTCTGCTGTTCCGCGACTTCCGGATCACGCCCTACTGCCCGCGCTGCGGCACCGGCCTGTCCGACCACGAGCTGGGTCAGCCGGGCGGCTACGAGACCGTCTCCAGCCCGTCGGTCTACGTGCGGATGCCCGTCACCTCCGGCCCTCTGGCCGACCTCGGCGCCTCGCTGCTGATCTGGACCACGACCCCGTGGACCCTGGTGTCCAACACGGCGGTGGCCGTGCACCCGGACGTGACCTACGTCGCCGCCCGGCGCGGCGACGAGGTGCTGGTCATCGCCGAGCCGCTGATGACCAAGGTGCTCGGCGAGGACGTCGAGGTGCTCGCCACGTTCACGGGAACCGAGCTGGAGCACACCCCCTACTCCCGTCCCTTCGACTTCGTAGAGATCCCCGGGGCGCACTACGTCGTGCTGGGCGACTACGTGACCGTCGAGGACGGCACCGGCCTGGTCCACCAGGCCCCCGCGTTCGGCGCCGACGACATGACCGTCTGCAAGCGGTACGGCATGCCGGTCGTCAACCCCATCGGCCCGGACGGCCGGTTCCTGCCCGACGTGCCGTTCGTCGGCGGCATGTTCTTCAAGGACGCCGACGAGCACCTCACCGAGGCCCTGCGCAGCCGCGGTCTGCTGTTCTGGGGCGACCACTTCGAGCACAGCTACCCGCACTGCTGGCGCTGCCACACGCCGCTCCTCTACTACGCGCTCCCGTCGTGGTACATCCGGACGACCGAGATCAAGGAGCGCCTGCTCGCCGAGAACGAGGGGACCAACTGGTTCCCCGAGACGATCAAGAACGGCCGCTACGGCGAGTGGCTCCGCAACAACGTCGACTGGGCGCTGTCCCGCTCGCGTTACTGGGGCACGCCGCTGCCGCTATGGGTCTGCTCCGAGGACGACTCCCACGTCACCGCCGTCGGCTCGCTCAAGGAGCTCGGCGAGCTCGCGGGACGCGAGCTGTCGGGGCTCGACCCGCACCGGCCGTACGTCGACGACGTGACCTTCCCGTGCCCCTCCTGCCAGGCCGAGGCGCGCCGGGTGCCCGACGTCATCGACGTCTGGTACGACTCGGGCGCCATGCCGTTCGCCCAGTGGGGCGCTCCGCACGTCAACCAGGACGTCTTCGAGGCGTCCTACCCGGGCCAGTTCATCTGCGAGGCCATCGACCAGACCCGCGGGTGGTTCTACTCGATGATGACGGTCGGGACCCTGGTCTTCGACCGCTCGTCGTACGAGAACGTGTTGTGCCTCGGCCTGATCCTCGCCGAGGACGGGCGCAAGATGAGCAAGCACCTGGGCAACGTCCTGCAGCCGATGCCGCTGATGGACGAGCACGGAGCCGACTCCCTCCGCTGGTACATGGCCACCTCGGGTTCGCCGTGGGCGCCCCGCCGGATCAGCCACGCCGCGCTGGAGGAGATCGTCCGGAAGGTCCTGCTCACCTACTGGAACACCGCGTCGTTCTTCACGCTCTACGCCAACGCCGAGTCGTGGACGCCGGACCGGCTCGCCTCGGCCCCGCCGGCCGGTGAGCGCCCGCTGATCGACCGGTGGGCCCTGTCCGAGCTGCACCGTACGGTCGCCGAGGTCACCGCCTCACTCGACGAGTTCGACACCGCCCGGGCCGGGCGCCGCCTGACGGACTTCCTCGACGACCTGTCGAACTGGTACGTCCGCCGCTCGCGCCGCCGGTTCTGGTCGGGCGAGGAGTCGGCGTTCGCCACGCTCTACGAGTGCCTGGAGACTGTGAGCCGGCTGATGGCGCCGCTGGTCCCCTTCCTCACCGACTATCTGTGGGATGTGCTCCGGGGCCCCGACGCCCCGCCGTCGGTCCACCTCACCACCTGGCCCGAGGTGGACTCCTCGCTGGTCGACCCGGTGTTGTCCGAGCGGATGGCGCTCGTCCGGCGCCTCGTCGAGCTGGGCCGCTCGGCCCGCGTGTCGTCGTCGGTCAGGACCCGCCAGCCGCTCGGCCGGGCGCTGATCGGCGCTCCCGGATGGCCGTCGCTCCCCGGCGAGCTGCGCGAGCTGATCGCCGACGAGCTGAACGTGCAGAGCCTGGAGGACATGTCCGGGTTCTCGGCCGATCTGGTGACCTTCACCGTGAAGCCGAACTTCCGTGCCCTCGGCAAACGTTTCGGGTCGCAGACCAAGCTGGTCGCCGCGGCCGTCGCCTCCGCCGACCCGGCCGCGCTGGCTCAGGCCGTCCGCTCGGGGGCGGCCGCCGCCGTCGAGGCGGGAGAGCTGGGAACGGTCGAGCTCGGGCCGGACGACGTGATCATCACGGAGCAGCCGAAGACGGGCTGGGCCGTGGAGACCGGCGCGGTCGACACGGGAACGGGTGAGACCGTCGCGCTGGACCTCGCGATCACCGACGACCTGCGCCGGGCGGGCCTGGTCCGCGAGGTCATCCGCCTCGTCCAGGAGGCGCGCAAGGCGACCGGGCTGTCGATCACCGACCGGATCGACCTGTGGTGGTCGGCCGACGGCGATCTGGCGGCGGCGCTGCGCGAAGGCGGCCGGACCGTCGCGGAGGAGGTCCTCGCGACGACCCTCACCGAGGGCGGCTCCTCCGAGGATCTGCCCCGGCACGAGGACGCCGATCTCGGCCTGGTCTTCCAGCTCCGCAAGGCGTGATCCTCAGCTGATCCACGCCTGATGGTCGAACCCCTGGGCGGTGCGCCCGTCGCACCGCCCAGGGGAATCCAGGCCGTTCCACGGGTGCCCCGCCGATCTCGCCGACCGCCAGGCGCCGGTTGCGGGCGGGTGAGGACGTTGAGTGCGCCCAGGCTGACGGCCCGCCCGGACGTCGTCGTGGGCGTCGGCCGGGGATGCCTGAGCGGCCCAAGCGCCGCCATCGAACCGATCTTCTCTCGGGCCGGCGCCGAAGGGCTCCGTTTCCCTTCGCGTGCCGCACCGCGTTCCCGCGGTGCGGCCGAACTATCGGGCCTGGCAGACCGAGCAGCGCGTGAGGCCCGCCTTCTCGGCGTCCTCCCTGCTCATGACCTCGATGCTGTCGTCGTCGATGCCCTTGATGAGGGGGCACTGCGAGCCGTGGTAACGACGAGTGCCGACCATCACCTTCACCGACGCCGACGGAATGCGTCGCGGGGCGTCCGTGCGGATGGCCGCGAAAGTGTTGGTGCTCTCGCCGTCGTCCTCGTCCGGCTCCGCTGAACGGGAGTCGCGTGCCTCCGCCCCGCGAGGCTCCTTCTCGCCCGCGGCCTCGGCCGCGTCCTTGCCGCCGTCCCTGCCGGTTTCCTTAACGGTTTCCTTGCCGGTGTCCTTGGCCGGTGCGGCGGCCGCGTCCTCGGCCGGTTTCCCGGCTCCGGCCTTCGCGGAGGCTTCAGCGCCGTTCTCGGCACCGGACGCGCGGCCGGAGCCGTCCGCCGCGGGCCGTACGGAATCGGACGCGGAGCCCGCTCCGGCGGAGGACCCGGACGTCTTGGGCGACCCGGCAGCGGGGGCAGGCCTCGCGGAGGAGGCCGCCGTGCCGGAGGTTCCTGAGGAAGCCGAAGCCTTGGAAGCCGATCCGGGGGCGGTGCCGTCAGACGCGGGGATGGGCCGGAACCCGGCGCGCCCGGGCTGGGTGATCTCCGCCGCCGTCTCCTGCTCAGTGCCCGTGGTCCCGCTCACGTCGTCGCCGGCCGAGTCCGATCGGGATTTCCCGCCACTCGTGGAGTCGGCGGCCGTGGCCGTACCGCTCTGGGACCGGGAGGTCTCGCGCTCCGCGCTCTTCGGGCCCGCGCTCTCGGGTTCGTCCTTCTTCGCGTCGGCCGCCTTGGGCTCGGCGCTCTTGGATTCGGCGCTCTTGGATTCGGCGCTCTTGGGCTCCGGGCTCTCTGCCTTCGCGCTCGCTTGTGGCGCGGCCGTCTTCTTCGGGCTTTCGGGCTCGGCGGTCCTCGCCCGCGGGCTGCCGGTCTCGGCGGCCTTGGTCGCGTCGCGCTCCGGCTCTGCCGTCGTGGCGTTCTCCGCGCGGCCGGAAGCGGACGGGGAGGATTCAGGCCGGGCCGCGGCAGGCTTGGTCTTCGCCGCGCCGAACCAGTCCATCTTGCCCGGCTCAGCCGCCGCGGGCGAACTCGCCGTCTTCTCCCCCGAAGGCGCCGTCTTCTCCTCCGAAGGCGCAGGCCGCGAGTCGGACTGCGCGGGCGACGCGGGCTTCGAGGACGGCGGGGTGGACGGGGTGGTCTGTGTGGGGGGCAACATGTTGCGCTGGAACCAGTCGAGCTGCGCCGTATCGGCTCCGCCCGTCCCGGATGCGCCCGTGCCCGATGTGGCGGACTCCGCTATGGACTGCTCCGGTCGCGGCTGCTCCGGCCGGGTCTTCTCCGACGGGGACTGCCCCTGCCGGTCCTTGTCCGGCCGCGCCTGTTCCGTCCGGGCCTGTTCCGCCCGGGGCTGCTCGAAGCCGCTCCTCCGCTTCGTGGCGTCCGTTCCGGCGGCGGAGCCGGCCGTCGCGGCGTCCATGGCCGAGGCGGCGTCCTTGGCGGAAACCGAGCGGTTGACGGCGACCGTTTCGTCGGCCGACACGCGGTCCTCGCCGGTCTTGGGGTCTGTCCGGTCCCTGTCACCCGTCGCGCCCGCCGTGCGGGTGGATCCCGCCTCTCCACGCGAGCCCGTCCGACGGCTCGGCCTGGGCTGCGCAGACTCGTCCGCGGCGCGGGCGGACAGCTCGGGCAGGCAGGTGGTGCAGGGACTGAAGCCCTCCTCGCGGGCTTCTTCGTAGGTCAGCTCCTCGATCTCGCGCCCCATGAGCTGGCGGCAGGTCGCCAGGTGGAAACGCTTGCGCCCCGGGACGACCAGCACGATGTCCTCGGGATGGAGCGGACGACCTGTCTGAGCCGGGGAACGCCTGAGGGGGGCGGCCGTTTCGGCTCGACGGGGCGGGAAGGGCGCCGGTGGCAACGCCCCATGCTGTGCTCCCGGCGGCATCGGCACGGCCACCGGGTGTCCCGGCGCCCCACTGAGTGCGGGGGCTCCGGCATGAGCGAGCTCGGGGGTAGAGGAGGAACCCTGGGGGGTGAGATCCGGTCCGTCAGCGGCGCGCCCACCGGCGGGGAACAGCAGATGACGCTTCAGCAGTGCACCGACGAGCAGGCAGACGGCGGCCAGAACCGCGATCACCATCGACCACATCACCAGGTACACCTTCGCCAGCGCCCACCCCGCGATGAGGATGAGGAGGGCGGCGATGGCGAACGCCAAAGCGGCGCTGAACAGGATCACAGGGGGTTCTCCGAGCTTGCGGGTCGCGGATGGCGAGGGGGGTTGACCCCGCGGCCTACCTGCGGTCGGTGTGCTGCCCGTCAGGCCCGGGGAACGCACCCGTGTGCTGGGGGGGCTCCTGACCGAACGGGTTGGGGGCCGCCTGCATCGGCTGAGGAACAGGAGCGACGGCGTGCGCCATCGCCGGTGCTCCACCCACCATGGGGAAGCCGCCGCTGTTCTCTGCCGCGACGTTGAGCTCCGCGAGCTGGTTCTCCAGGTAGAGCTTCAGACGGCTGCGGTACTCGCGTTCGAAGCTGCGCAGCTCCTCGACCTTGCGCTCGAGCTCGTCGCGGGTCTGCACCAGCGAGCCCATGGCCTGGCGGTGCCGCTCCTGCGCGTCGCGCTCGAGCGTCTCGGCGCGGGCGCGGGCGTCGCCGATGATCTGCTCGGCCTGGCGGCGTGCCTTGCCGAGGATGTCGTCGGCCTCGCGGCGGGCGCGGGTCACCGTCTCGTCCGCCTCACGGCGGGCGTCGGCGATGGCCTGGTCGGCGGTCTGCTGCGCGAGAGCGAGGACACGGGCCGCGGTGTCCATGTTGTCTTCGGCGGGCGGCAGGCCCATGCCGACGGGGACGGGCTCGGGGCGGGCGGGCTCCGGGGGCTTGATCGGCTCAGGCTGAGGGATCATCATCTCCGGCTTGGGCTCCGCGATGGGGGCCGCCATCTGCATGGGACCGCCCATGCCCATGCCGCCGCCCATGCCACCGGGGACCTTGCCCCTCAGGCACTCGGCCAGCTTCGCACGGAGCTCCTCGTTCTCCTGAATGAGGCGGTCGAGCTCGGCCTCCACCTCATCGAGGAAAGCGTCTACCTCCTCCTCGTCGTACCCCGGCCGTAGCCGGGTTGTACTGAACTGCTTGTTCCGCACATCAGCGGGCGTCAACGGCATTTTGGGTCTCCTTGGCGCGCTCGGAGTCTTGTCCGCGGGGACGGTACCCGATCAACGAAGCGCGTTCACGACTTGGATCAAGACCAAAACCACAATGAACAGCACAGTGAAGCTCAGGTCAAAGGCCACCGTACCCAACCTGAGGGGCGGAATGAAACGGCGGAGGAATTTGAGAGGAGGGTCTGTCACCGTGTAGATCGCCTCCGCCAGCACCAGGACGACCCCGGAAGGCCGCCAGGAGCGGGCGAAAGCCTGCACCGTCTCAAAGATCATTCTGCCGATCAGCAGAACCAGATAGAGAGTGAGGGCGATGGACAAGATCTCGCTAATGATCCCCACGGTCCAGCACCGCCTCCCTCTGGTTCCGCCGCATCCGGTCCCAGTGGGCACCGCTCAGCCGGTCACTGTTCATGATGGAACTCTAGCTCTGGTTGAAGAAGCCGCGTTCCGCGATTCGGGCCTTGTCTTCGGCGGTCACCTCAACGTTGGCGGGGGACAACAGGAACACCTTGTTGGTAACACGTTCGATGCTGCCGTGTAGGCCAAAGACGAGACCTGCCGCGAAATCGACAAGGCGCTTGGCGTCGCTGTCGACCATCTCGGTCAGGTTCATGATGACCGGCGTGCCCTCACGGAAGTGCTCGCCGATGGTGCGCGCCTCGTTGTACGTGCGGGGGTGGAGGGTCGTGATCCGCGCCAGATCGGTCGTACGACGCTCGAGCACCGCCGTCGGAGGCCGGGTGGCCGGGACGACGGTCTCGCCGTCCTCGTCACGCTCGTGGGGCGCCTGGTGCGTTCCCGCGGGTCCTGCGGCGAACCCACGCCGCTGCAGGTCGTACTCCTCGCCGTATTCCTCGTCGCCGCCGTACTCGGTCCCGTACCTGTCGTCGTAGTGGTCGTCCTCCACGAGACCGAGGTAGACCGCCATCTTGCGCATCGCGCCGGCCATCGCTCGTCGTCCTCCGCGTTACTGGTGCGCCTTCAAGGTCCCTATGGGAAGGCCAGGGCGGTAGGCGTACCCCCCGTGGAGCTCACCGCTGATCGACCTCTTGCCTGTCGCGGACACCAAGGTCCACTTGGGGGACATTACCTGACGAAGGGCTTCCGACGACCGAGCAACGCCGTACCGACACGCAGGTGTGTCGCGCCGTTCGCTATCGCTTGGGCCATATCTCCGCTCATTCCCGCGGAAATGACGTCTGCCGCCGGGTGTTCCTTCTGTACGGCCTGAGCCACCGAGTAAAGCCGGGCAAAGGCTTCTCCCGGGTCCTCTCCGAGCGGCGCGACCGCCATGACGCCCCGCAGCGTGAGGCCGTCGGCCCTGTTCAGGGCCTCTGCCAGAGGCAGGACCTCGGCCGGATCGACCCCGCCCCGCCCGCCGCCTTCCGGGCCGCCGAGCCCCACCTGGATGAGGCAGCCGACCTGGCGTTCCTGCCGTACGGCCTCCCTGCTCAGGGCGTCCACCAGCCGGAAACGGTCGACCGAGTGGACGACGTCCGCGTAGGAGACGACCGAGCGGACCTTGTTGGTCTGTAACTGGCCGATGAAGTGCCAGGTGAGACCGAGATCACTGCATTCGGCGGCCTTGCCCGCCGCCTCCTGGTCCCGGTTCTCGCCGATGTCGGCCACTCCGAGCCCGGCGAGCACCCGCACGTCCGAGGCGGGGTAGGTCTTGGTCACCGCGATGATCGTGATGTCCGAACGGGCCCGCCCGGCCTCACGGCAGGCCTGTTCGACCCGCTGTTCGACCTCGGCCAGGCCCGCCGCGATCTCGTCGCGTCGTGCGTCATCCACGTGGTGCGGTGCTCACTTCAGGAAGTCCGGCACGTCGAGCTCCTCCTCCTGCTCCTCGAACACCACGGGACGGCGCGGGGCCGGCTGCGTGACGCGCGAGGTGATGGGAGTGGGCGGCTCCGGCGTGGGCCGCGGGATCGACAGAGGTCCCGAGCCGCTCCCCTGCCCCTGCTCGGAACGGGAGCCCTCGGCCGTCACGTCCCGGCCGAACTGCGCCGCGCCTTCAGCCGCAGTCGGAGGCGGGGTCGCGGGGGCGGCCGGCGCGCTCGCGGACTGGGCGGGAGCGGAAGCCGGCGCGGGCGGAGCCGGCGCCGGGGCGGGAGCCGGAGTGGAGCCCGTGCCGGTCACCGGCCGCGAGACGGGCGGCTCGGAGCGGAGCTCAGGCTTGGCGGGCGCGGGAGCCGGCGCGGGCCGCGACGATGGCGCGGGAGCCGCGGGCCTACTCTGCTGGGGCCGCGACAGCGGCGCGGCCGCCGGCGTGGTCGCGGCCGGCTCGTCGAAGCCGGCGGCGATGACGGTCACCCGGACCTCGTCGCCGAGCGCGTCGTCGATGACCGTGCCGAAGATGATGTTGGCGTCGGTCGCCGCCGCGTTCGACACCAGCTGGGCCGCCTCGTTGATCTCGAAGAGACCGAGGTCGGAGCCGCCGGCGATCGACAGGAGCACGCCGTGGGCGCCGTCGATGCTGGCCTCGAGCAGCGGGCTGGAGACCGCCATCTCGGCCGCCGCGACCGAGCGGTCGTCACCCCTGGCGTGGCCGATGCCCATGAGCGCCGAGCCCGCGCCGGACATGACCGACTTCACATCGGCGAAGTCCAGGTTGATCAGTCCGGGGGTGGTGATCAGGTCGGTGATGCCCTGGACACCGGACAGGAGCACCTGGTCGGCGGCCTTGAAGGCGTCGAGCACGCTGACCTGCCGGTCGGAGATCGACAGAAGCCGGTCGTTCGGGATGACGATCAGCGTGTCGACATCCTCACGGAGGGTCTCGATGCCGGCCTCGGCCTGCATCGCCCGGCGCTTGCCCTCGAAGCTGAACGGCCGGGTGACCACACCGATGGTCAGGGCGCCCAGCGAGCGGGCGATGCCGGCCACGACCGGCGCGCCGCCGGTGCCGGTGCCGCCGCCCTCACCCGCGGTGACGAAGACCATGTCGGCGCCCTTGAGGACCTCCTCGATCTCCTCGCGGTGGTCCTCGGCGGCCTTGCGGCCGACCTCCGGGTTCGCCCCCGCGCCGAGACCCCGGGTGAGCTCACGCCCGACGTCGAGCTTGACGTCGGCGTCACTCATCAGCAGCGCCTGGGCGTCGGTATTGATGGCGATGAACTCGACGCCCTTGAGTCCCTCCTCGATCATCCGGTTTACGGCGTTCACTCCGCCGCCGCCGATGCCGACGACCTTGATGACCGCGAGGTAGTTCTGCGGTGCTGCCACGACGAGGGGCCTTTCCGCTCGTTTACGTTTCGTGCGGGCGGCGCCCGCGCTCTCTCTAACTCTCACCCTCAAGTTGAGATTTAGAGTTATGTCAACCTGAGAGTGATACGGACAGTAGGGTTGCCCCTCCCCCAGGGTCAACTAACCGCGCCGCACAGCCGTCCGGCGTGTCGCGCACTGTCCTTTTCGGCCACGGGGCCGTCGAACCGCGGATGAGATTTCTCACCTCACGGTCACCACTTCGGGCGAACTGATGTCGTAGCTGTTCGCGGGCTTCGTCATCAGGGACGTCAGCAGGCGTCCCTTCTCCGCGGCGCGTCCGGCGTCGCCCCAGACGACGGTCCGGCCGTCGATCAGCCTGAGCGTGACCGACTTCGGCGACGGCGCGCGCACCTGGCTGACCCGCCGCAGCACGTCCTCGGGAAGCACGCTCAGCACGGTGAGGGCCGAACGGGTCGAGGGGTCGTCCATCGCGAGACGCTGGACCTTCAGCACGGGCAGCCGGGGAGGAGCCACGGCCACCTCCTTGAGGACCACGCCGAAGCGGTCGAGCACCGCCTGCCTGCCCGGGCCGAGGATCGCGACCGCGACGGCCGTGCGCTCGACCACGGCCACCCGCAACGTGCCCGGCCAGGCCCGGTCGACCCTGGCCGACTCCACCTCGCGGACCGCGCGTACGCGCTGCTCGACCAGCCCGAGGTCGACGGTGGCGAGCGGTGTGCCGAGCTTCACGCCCGCGGCCTGCCTGAGCTGTTCCGCGGGCACGGTGACGTCCCCGGTGACCTCGATCGACCGCACCCCGAGCACGGGCGAGAAGAACACCACCCAGGTGGCCGCGCCCACCACCCCGCCGGTGAGCAGGGTGGCCAGGACCGTGCGCCGGGTGGCGAGCCTCACCGCGCGGCCAGCTCCGCGACGATGCGGGGGCCGAGCTCGGTCACGTCGCCCGCGCCCATCGTCAGGACTATGTCGCCGGGACGCGCCCGGTCCGCCACCAGAGCGGGCACGGCCTCGCGATCCGGCTCGTAGGCGACCCGCTCGGACGGCAGCGGCACCTTGCCCGCGACCAGGGCGCCGGACACTCCTGGCTCCGGATCCTCGCGTGCGCCGTACACGTCCAGGACGACGGCCTCGTCGGCCAGGCCCAGCGCCTCGCCGAACTCGGTCGCGAAGAACCTGGTGCGCGAGTAGAGATGCGGCTGGAACACCGCGATCACCCGGCCGTCGCCCCGCACCACGTCACGCGCGGCGCGCAGATCGGCCGCCAGCTCCGTCGGGTGGTGGGCGTAGCTGTCGAACACCGTGACGCCGCGGGCCTCGCCCTTGGCCTCGAACCTCCGCTTGGCTCCGGTGAAGGCCGCAAGGCCCTCCCGGATCTCATCGAACGGCAGGCCGAGCTCCAGCGCCACGGCGACGACCGCGGTCGCGTTCAGCGCGTTGTGCCGACCCGGGACGGCCAGCCGCACTCTGCCGTGCCCGGCGACGGTGAAATCCAGACCCAGGCCGCGCGGCACGACGTCGGCCGTCCGGTAGTCGGCGCCCTCGGCCTCGCCGTACGTGACGACCCTGAGGCCGCGCGCCCGCGCGATGGGCGCGAGGTCCGCCGAGCCCGGGTCGTCGGCGCACAGGACCAGGACCGAGCCGACCCGCTCGACGAAGCGGGCGAAGCTGTCGTAAACCGCCTGCGGATCCCCGTAGTTGTCGAGATGGTCGGCCTCGACGTTCGTCACGACCGCGATGCGCGGCGCGAGCATGAGGAAGGACCCGTCGCTCTCGTCGGCCTCGGCCACGAAGGCGTCGCCCGCACCCTCGTCAGCGCCGAGACCGGTGGTGACCAACTGGCCGCCCACGCAGTACGACGGGTCGGCGCCGCACTTCTGCAGCGCCACCGTCAGCATCGAGGTCGTGGTGGTCTTGCCGTGCGTGCCGGCGACGGCGATGCCGTTGCGGCCGGCCATGACCGCGGCGAGGGCGGCGGCCCGCGGGATGACCCGGAGGTTCTGCCGCAGCGCCTCCCCCAGTTCGGGGTTGGAGTCGCGGATCGCGGTGGACACCACGACCGTGTCGACCTCCCTGATGTGGGAGGCCGCGTGCCCGACGTGGACGGTGGCACCGAGCTCGCGCAACTCGTTCAGCATCTCGGAGGTGCGGGCGTCGCTGCCCGACACCGGCACCCCGCGCTTCAGCAGGATCCGGGCGATGCCCGACATGCCGGCGCCGCCGATGCCGATGAAGTGCACGCGGCCGAGGTCGGCCGCGGGGATGGGCTCGACCAGCTTGACGAGGCTCATCGCCCGCTCACCTCTCCCCGGCCGGCCGGGGTCTCACTCATGTACACGATCATCGGGAAGCGATCTCCAGCACCTTGCGGGCGAGCGCCACGTCGGCGTCCTTGCGTCCCATCCGGGACGCCGCCTCGGACATGGTCATGACGCGCTCCGGGTCGTTCAGGATGGGAAGCACGGTCTCGACGATCCAGCGGGCCGACAGCTCCGCGTCATCGATCATGATGCCGCCGCCGCCCCGGACGATCGGCTCGGCGTTCAGCCGCTGCTCGCCGTTGCCGTGCGGCAGCGGGATGTAGGCCGCCGGCAGACCGACGGCGGTGAGCTCCGCGCAGGTCATGGCGCCGCTGCGGCACAGCGCGAGGTCGGCCGCAGCGTAGGCGTAGTCCATCCGGTCGACGTAGGGCAGGATCACGTACTGCGGATCCCCCGGGGGCGGTTCCACCTCGACGGTGTTCTTCGGGCCGATCACGTGCAGCACCTGGATGCCGGCCCGGCGCAGGTACGGCGCTGACTCCAGGGCCGCCTGGTTGAGCGAGCGCGCGCCCTGGGAGCCGCCGAACACCAGCAGCGTCGGACGGTCGGACTCGAGCCCGAAGTAGGACCTCGCCTTGTCCCCCAGGGACAGCCGGTCCATCGCCGAGATGTCGCGCCGGAGCGGGATGCCGATGTACTCCGCACTGGGCAGCGACGCGTCCGGGTGGCCGGTGAAGACGTTGTCGGTCATTCTGGCGCCCAGCCGGTTGGCCAGGCCGGGGCGCGGGTTGGCCTCGTGCACCACGATCGGGATGCCCCGGCGGCGCGCGGCCAGATACGCCGGCGTCGCGACATAACCGCCGAATCCGACGAGCACGTCCGCCCTGACCCGGTCGAGGATCCCGGCGGCGGTGTTGATCGCGCCCGCCAGGCGGCCGGGGACGGCGAGCAGCTTCGGTGTGAGTGACCTGGGCAGGGGTACGGCCGGCACGAGTTCGAGCTCGTAGCCGCGGGCGGGGACGAGCCTCGTCTCCAGGCCCCTTTCCGTGCCGAGGCAGGTGATCCCGATCGCCGGGTCCTGCTGGCGAAGCGCGTCGGCCAGGGCGAGTGCCGGCTCGATATGGCCGGCCGTTCCGCCGCCGGCGAGGACCACCCTCATGTCACTCCTCGTTCCCAGTCAACGCCTCGGGCGGCCACCCAGGCCAAGCCAGCTTAGAGCCCTGGCGAAGGGTCCGGGTCCACGGACGGCCAGGGCCTCGGCGGCGCCGGGCTCCCGTTTGGCGAACGACAACAACATGCCGAGTGCCGCCAGCGTCGGCAACAGGGCCGATCCTCCGTACGACACCAGTGGTAGGGGGATACCCGTGATCGGGAAGACCCCGATGACCGCTCCGATGTTCACGATCGCCTGACCTGCGATCCACGCCACCGAGGCCGCGGCCGACAGCCGGATGAACGGGTCGGTCGTCCGCGAGGCGATCCGCAGTCCGGCGTACCCGAGCAGACCGAAGAGCGCGACGACGACGAGCGTGCCCATGAGGCCGAGCTCCTCGCCCAGAATCGAGAAGATGAAGTCGCTTTCCGCGTGAGGCACCCAGTCCCACTTCTGCCGGCTGCTGCCGAGGCCGAGCCCGAACCAGCCTCCCGACCCCATCGCGATCTGCCCCTGCGCCGCCTGGAAACCCGAGCCCTGTGCGTGCTCCCACACGTCCAGGAAGCCCGTCAGGCGCTCCATCCGGTACGGCTCCACCATGATCATGATGACGGTGGCGAGCACGAGCAGCGCCAGCACGCCGCCGAACAGCCGCACCGGCGCGCCGACCACCCACAGCAGGGCCAGGAAGATCAGCATGAGCACGATGGTGGTGCCGAGGTCGCGGCCCAGCATGACCAGGATCGCGATGATCGCCGTGCCGGGCATCAGCGGGATCAGCAGGTGCCGCCACTCGATCCGGCCGGCGCGCGCCTTGCGCGCGAGCAGGTCGGCCCCCCACAGCGCGAGGCCGAGCTTGGCCGGCTCGGAGGGCTGGATCGAGAAGGGCCCGATCGCGATCCAGCGCTGGGCGCCGAGCAGCTCCTCGCCGATGAAGATCACCATCAGCAGGCCGATGATCGAGATGCCCATGAGCGGATATCCGGCCAGCCGGAAGAACCGCTGCGGCATCCGGGAGCAGATCCACATCAGCGGGATGCCGATCGCGACCGACATCGACTGCTTGATGAACCAGTAGAACGGGTTGCCGGTCTTCTGCAGCGCCTCGATGCTCGACGCGGACAAGACCATCATCAGGCCCAGGGCCAGCAGCAGGGCGCTGCAGCCGAGCACCAGGTAGTAGGACGTCAGCGGGCGGCTCAGCAGCTCCCTGATCCCCGCGAGATGTGTGCGGGACCAGCCGGGAGCCTCCTCCGCCTGCTGCGCCGTCACCCTTCCGCCAGACGGCGAACGGCTCGCGCGAAGGCCTCCCCACGCGCTCCGTAGCTCGCGAACATGTCCAGCGACGCCCCGGCGGGGGCGAGCAGCACGGTGTCTCCGGGGGAGGCCAGCCGGGCGGCTTCGGTGACGACACGGTCCATGACCCCAGTGTCTTGCCCGGGCACCTCCACCACTGGGACATCCACGGCGTGTCGCGCCAATGCCTCGCGGATTCGCTCCCTGTCGGCGCCCAGGAGGACCGCGCCCTTCAGGCGCGGGGCGGCCCGCCGTACGAGGTCGTCGACGTCCGCGCCCTTGAGCTGGCCGCCCGCGATCCAGACGATCGACGGGTAGGCCGCAAGGGACGCGGCCGCGGCGTGCGGGTTGGTGGCCTTGGAGTCGTCCACGTAGTCGACGTCGCCGACCCTCGCCACGTGCGCGATCCGATGGGGATCGGGGACGAAGGCGGCCAGGCCGCGCCGCACCGCCTCGGCGGGCACGCCGTACGCACGGGCCAGCGCGGCCGCGGCGAGCGCGTTGGCCACGTTGTGCGGCGCGAACGGGCGGACGTCGGCGAGGGAGGCGAGCTCCTCCCCCTCGTTGACGGGGTCGGCCACGAACGCCCGGTCGACCAGGAGGTCCTCGACGACGCCGAGCTGTCCCGGCCTCGGCACGCCCAGCGTGAAACTCACCCGGCGCGGACCCTGCTCGTACGGCTCGGCCAGCCGGGCCGACCACTCGTCGTCGGCGTTGTAGATCACGATCCCGGCGTTCTCGAAGATCCGGGCCTTGGCCGCGGCGTACTCCTCCAGCGAGCCGTGCCAGTCGATGTGGTCGGGCGCCACGTTGAGGACGGCCGCGGCCATCGGCTCGAGGCTGGACGACCAGTGCAGCTGGAAGCTGGACAGCTCGACGGCGAGCACGTCGTACGGCCCGCGGACCGCGTCCACGATCGGCAGGCCGACGTTGCCGGCCGCGAGGGCCCGGTGACCGGCCTCGGAGAGGATCGAGGTGAGCATCCGGACCGCGGTCGTCTTGCCGTTGGTGCCGGTGAGCGTGAGCCAGGGGGCGGCGGAGCCGTCCGACGCGCGCAGGTGCCAGGCGAGCTCGACCTCGCCGATGACGGCGATCCCGGCCTCGGCCGCGGCGACCAGCAGCGGATGGTCGGGACGCCATCCCGGCGAGGTGATGACCAGCGACGTCCCCTCGGGCAGGACGGGCTCGCCGAAGCGCACCTCGATCCCGGAGGCAGCCAGCTCGGCGGCCGCGGCCCGCTGCCGCTCGCCGTCGATCGACTCCAGGACGATGACCCGCTCACCGCTTCCGGCGAGGCCGCGGGCGGCGGCCGTGCCGGACACCCCCAGCCCGGCGACGACGACACTCACTGTTTGGGCATCCATTCGAGGTAGAACAGGCCGAGCCCGGCGGCGACGCAGAGTGCGGCGATCAGCCAGAAACGGACCACGATCGTCGTCTCCGCCCAGCCCGACAACTCGAAGTGGTGCTGGAGCGGAGCCATCCTGAAGACACGTCTCCTGGTCATCTTGAAGAAGCCCACCTGGATGATCACCGACATGGTGATGATCGCGAACAGGCCGCCCAGGATGACGAGCAGTAACTGCGTGCGGGTGGTGAAGGCGAGGCCGGCGATCACGCCGCCCAGCGCCAGGGAGCCGGTGTCACCCATGAAGATCTTGGCCGGGGGGGCGTTCCACCACAGGAAGCCGAAGCAGGCACCGAGGACCGCCGCCGCGACAACGGCCAGGTCGAGCGGATCCCGCACCGAGTAGCAGTTGGGGCCGAGCAACAGCGTGCAGCTGTTGCGCAGCTGCCAGTTGCCGATCAGCACGTACGCCGCGAGGACGAGACAGGTCGCGCCGGAGGCCAGGCCGTCGAGGCCGTCGGTGAGGTTCACCGCGTTGGAGAAGCCCACGATGAAGAACAGCACCCAGATCGTGAAGCCCAGCAGGCCGATGGACGGGCCGAAGTCACGCAGGAACGACAGCTTCGTCTCGGCCGGGGTGATGTCGTACCCGTTGGGGAACCGGACGACGAGCACCGCGAAGATCGCGCCGACGATGAGCTGGCCGGCCGCCTTGGCGCCGCTTCGCAGACCGAGGCTGCGCTGTTTGTAGATCTTGATGAAGTCGTCGAGGAAGCCGACCAGGCCGAGCCCGGTCATCAGGAACAGCACCAGCAGCGCCGAGGCCGTGGGCGGCTCGACGCGGCCGGACAACGCCGTCGACAGATGGGCCGTGAAATAGCCGATCAGCGACGCGATGACGATGACGGTGCCGCCCATGGTGGGCGTGCCCCGCTTGTCGTAGTGCCCGGAGGGACCCTCCTCGCGGATGTTCTGCCCATACCCCCGTCTGGCGAACAGCCGGATGGCCAGGGGGGTTCCGGCCATCGACAGCAGCAGCGAAATCGCAGCCGCGATGAGGATGTTCCTCATCGGGCGTCACCTCCGAGGATCGCCTCGGCGACCCGTTCGAGCCCGGCCGCGCGCGGCCCTTTCACCAGCACCACATCGCCGGGCGCCAGCCGTGCGGTCAGTTCCGCCGTGGCGGTCTGCACGTCGGGGACGTGCAACGCGCCGGGGGCGCCCGCGAGCACCGGCCCGGCGTCCTCCCCCACGACGATCAGAGTCTCCAGCCCGGAGCCCGCGGCGAGCCGTCCGAGCTCCTCGTTCAACGCGGCGCTGTCCTCGCCGAGCTCGCGCAGGGACGCGATCACGGCGAACCGCCGCCGCTCCCCCGCGATCGTCGCGAGGCTCGCGAAGGCCGCCCGCATCGAGTCGGGGTTGGCGTTGTACGCGTCGTTGATCACGGTGACGCCGTCCGCCCGGTCGGTGACCTCCATGCGCCATCGGCTTCGCGGCTCGGCCAGCGAGAGCTCCTCCGCGATCGTGGCCACGGGAAGCCCGAGTTCGTAGGCCGCCGCCGCGGCGGCCAGCGCGTTCTCCACCGCGTGCGCGCCGTACAGGCGCAGGCGCACCGGGGCCGCGCCGGTCGGCGTCCGCAGCGTGAACGACGCGCGGCCACGCTCGTCGATCACCTCGTCCTCCGCCCGGACGTGCGCGTCCGGCGAGCGCCCGAAGTAGGTGACCCTGGCGTCGGTACGGCCGGCCATCGCGCGGACCAGGGGGTCGTCGGCGTTGAGCACGGCGACGCCGTCCGCGGGCAGGGCCTCGACGAGCTCGCCCTTCGCCTGCGCGATCGCGTCCTTGCCGCCGAACACGCCCAGGTGGGCGGTGCCGACGTTGAGCACCACCCCGATGCGGGGCGGGGCGACGCTCGCCAGGTGGGCGATGTGGCCGACGTTCCTCGCGCTGAGCTCGAGCACCAGGAATCGAGTGCTCCGGTCCGCCTTCAGCACGGTCAGCGGGTGGCCGATCTCGTTGTTGTAGGAGCCGACGGGGGCGACGGTGACGCCGACGCGCGCGGCGAGCCGGGCCATCAGGTCCTTCGTCGTCGTCTTCCCCGCCGACCCGGTCACGCCGGTCACGGTCACTTCGGGCATGTCGGAGATCACGGCCCTGGCCAGGTCGGCCAGCGCAGTCAGCACGTCGCCCACGATCACGGCGGGCGCCTCGGCGGGCCGGGAGGCCAGGACGGCCGCCGCCCCCGCCTCGTGTGCCTGCCGGGCGAAGTCGTGCCCGTCCACACGCTCACCCTTGATCGCCACGAACAACGACCCCGGCTCTACGGCGCGAGAGTCGATCACGACGGGACCGAGCACCACGGCCCGGGGGTCGGCCATGCCGGTCAGGGCGCCCGAGGTGATCTCGGCGATCCTGGCCAGTGGCAACGGGATCATGCGTCTTTCCTGCTCTCTTTCGCGTGATCAGTCGAGTTCAGCAATCTTAGAAGTCGGCCCGAGATCGTGAGACCAGGTGCCGGAAGGCCGTCCCGGTGCGGCCGGGTCTCCCGCCGTGCCCGCGATCACTCACGGACCGCTCCTCCGCCGGGCTGACCGCCCTGCTTCCTCAGCACGGCCTGCGCCGCGACCTCGCGGTCGTCGAACGGGATGACCTGGTCTCCGATGTACTGCCCCTGCTCGTGTCCCTTGCCGGCGACGACGACCACGTCCCCGGGCTGCGCGCGGGAGATCGCGAGGTCGATCGCGGCCGCGCGGTCCGGCTCCACGATCACGTGGCCGCGTTCCGCCTGCGGGAGTTCGCGCACGCCGTCGAGCATCGCCGCGAGGATCTCGAGCGGATCCTCGGTCCGGGGGTTGTCGCTGGTGAGGATCGCGACGTCGGCCAGCCGCGCCGCCGCCTCGCCCATCATCGGCCGTTTACCCTTGTCGCGGTCGCCGCCGCAGCCGAGGACGATCGTCAGCCGGCCGCCGGGACCGTCGTCCAGGACCGAACGCAGCGAGGTCAGGACCGATTCGACCGCGCCCGGCTTGTGGGCGTAGTCCACGATCACCTGGTAGCCGTCCGTTCCCGGCACCCGCTCCATCCGGCCCGGGACTCCGGTGAACGCGCTTACACCCGCCACCGCGGTCTGCAGGGGGATGCCCGCCTCCACGAGCCCCACGAGCACGCCGAGGGTGTTGGCCACGTTGAAGGGCCCGGGCAGGGACACCGACGCGTCGGCCTCGATCCCGCCGGGGCCGACGACGCGGAAGGTGCTCCCGTCGGAGCCCAGGCGCACGTTCTCCGCCCGCCACTCGGCCTCCGGCGCGCCGCAGGCGGAGAAGGTGATCATCGGGATCCCGGCCGTGCCGACCAGTTCGCGGCCGTGGGCGTCGTCGATGTTGACCACGCCGATCCGGGCGAACTCGGGCGTGAACAGCCGGGCCTTGGTCGCGAAGTAGTCGTCGAGGTCGCGGTGGAAGTCGAGATGGTCCTGCGACAGGTTCGTGAATATCGCGACATCGTAGAAGACGCCGTCGACCCTGCCGAGCGCGAGGGCATGGCTGGAGACCTCCATCGCGGCGGCGGTCACCTCCTGCTCCCGCATCAGCGCGAACAGGCCCTGCAGATCGCTCGCCTCCGGAGTGGTCAGCTGCGGGACGAAGCACACGTCTCCCGCGCGGATCTCCACACCTCCGACGAGCCCGGTGCGGTGGCCCGCCGCGCGCAGTCCGGCTTCGAGCAGGAACGTCGAGGTCGACTTGCCGCTCGTCCCGGTGACTCCGATGATCGTCATGCCGGCGGCCGGCCGGCCGTACACCCATGCGGCGACCTGCCCGAGCAGCGCCCGGGGGTCGGGCACGACCAGGACGGGCAGGCCCGTGGCGGCGGCGCTCTCGCGCCCGGCCTCGTCGGTGAGGACGGCCACGGCTCCCGCCGCGAGGGCGTCGGCGGCGAAGGCGGCGCCGTGCGCGGTCTTGCCGGGCAGCGCCACGTACAGGTCGCCGCGCTGGACGCGGCGCGAGTCGATGGTCAGGCCGGTGACGGCTCCGCGAGCCGGCCTTGTTCCGGGAGAGGACGCGCCGAGCAGAGTGGCCAGCCCGGAGAGCGGGCGGGCCGGAGCGGCCACAGGGCGCATAGAGGACGGGGGACGCACGGCGAGAGCGTACCGTCCCTCGTCACCCACCGGCGCGAAGGACGACATGCGGCGCCTTCGTCCCGGTAGGGGGTATCTTCCTGCTCTTCAACGCGAAGGTCATGACGTCCTTGAATACGGGGGCGGCCACCTCACCGCCGTAATGACCGTTCTTGGGATCCTGGATGACGGCGAGCGCCACGAGCCGGGGGGCATCAGCCGGTGTGAACCCGACGAAAGTCGCAGTGTAGCCGCAGTATCCCTTGCACTTCTCGTCATACCGCATGGCGGTGCCGGTCTTGCCGGCGACCCGGTAGCCGTCGATCGACGCCTCCGTGCCGGTGCCGTCGTGGCCGACGGCGGCCTCCAGCATGCCCGCGATCCCCTCCGCCGTGGTCTGGCTGACGACCCTCGTCCGCGCCGGCGTGGGCGCGGGCACGAAGCGCCCGCGCTCGTCGGTGGTCCCGGCGACGATCGACGGGGTGATCCGGACTCCGCCGTTCGCGATCGTCTGGTAGACGCTCGCCATCTGGAGGGCGGTGACCGAGATGCCCTGGCCGTACGCGATGGTGCAGCGCTGGCTTCCCGACCAGTTCTGGTAGTTGGGCAGGAGGCCCTCCTCCTCCCCCGGGACCCCCGCGCCGGTCTTGGCGCCGAACCCGAAGGCGCGGAACATGTTGTAGAGCCGCTGGTCGGTGATCTGACGCGCGGCCATGATCGTGCCGACGTTGCTGGACTCGGCGATGATGCCGGTGAACGTCAACGGCTCGGGCGCGTGCGCGTGCGCGTCGCTGATCTCCCGGTCCGCGCAGGTGATGTGGTCGGGAACGCGGAAGACGGTCTCGGGGGTGACCGCGCCCGACTCGATGGCGCCCGCCGCCGTGATCACCTTGTTGGTGCTGCCGGGCTCGAACACCTCGGACACGGCCCGGTTGCCCCAGTCGGCCTCGGGCACGGACTGCCAGTCGTTCAGGTCGACCTCGGGCGCGTTGGCCATCGCCACGATCTGCCCGGTCTTGATGTCCATGACGATGACGCTGCCGCTGCGCGCCTTGCTGGCGCTGACCTGCCTGGCGATCGCCTCCTGCGCGGCGTACTGGATGTCCCTGTCGATCGTCAGCCGGACGTTCCTGCCCGGCACGGGCGCCTGGCGGCTGGTCCGCGTCATCGGGATGCGCTGGCCGTCGCCGCCGATCTCGACGCTCTGCTTGCCGTCCTGCCCGGCGAGGACCTTGTCGTAGGTCTGCTCGATCCCGGACAGGCCGTGCCCGTCGAACCCGACGAACCCGATCAGACCGCCCGCCAGGGTGTCCCCCGGGTAACTGCGGCGGTAGGTGTCCTTGGCGCCCACACCCTTGAACTGGTAGCTCATGATCTTGGTGGCGCGTGCCGGTTCGACGCCGCGCGCGACCACGATGTACCGCTGCGTGGTCTTGGCCAGCTTGGCCGCTATGTCCTCTTTCTTGAGGTTGAGCTCCAGGGCCAGCGTGGTCGCGATCTCGTCGCGGGCCGAAGGCGTGACGTCCGCCGGGTCGACGTAGATCTCCCGGGCGTCGTCCGTGACAGCAAGCGCCTTGCCGGAGACGTCCGTGATCGAACCGCGCCGCGCCGGCAACGTCTCCGGCTGGACGCGCTGCTGCGCCGCCTTGGCCTGCAGGACCTTCGAGTCCAGCCCCTGGAGCTGGATGAGCCGGCCGGCGAACAGCGACAACACGAACGCCATGACGACGAGCGCGGCGTTCAGCCTGCGGCGGGGGTTGCCCAGCCGCAGGACGGCCGGCGGGCGTGGCGGCGGCGCCGGAGGGCGTGGCGGGCGCGGAGGACGGCCGTCACCCGGCCCCTGGGCGTGGAGCGAGGTGGCCGGTCCGGCGAAAGCCGCCCTACCCGGCTGGGTGCTCTGACCGGTACGGCCGGGCCCGGTCTGACCGGGCCGGGGCGCCTGGCCGGGACGGCCGGCCTGCGCGCCGCGCGTGGGCGCCTGGCCCGCGCGGCCCGCCTGCCCCTGCTGCGCTCCCTGCCGGCCGGCACGCGGCTGATCCGAGCCGCCCGGCTGACCCTGCTGCCCGGAGCCCCCTGCCTGGGTCGACCGGGCGGACCGCCCCTGCTGCCCGGCATCGCCTGACTGCCCGGGCGAGGCGGGCTTGCCGTTGGCCGGCGTGCCGTTCCCCGATTTGCCGGTGCTCGCCTTGCCGTTCCCCGGGGGACGCCCGGTACCGGTCGACTTGCCGTTGCCTGTGGACCGGCCGTTGGCCGACGTGCCGTTCCCCGATTTGCCGGTGGTCGCCTTGCCGTTTCCCGCAGACCTGCCGGCGGCGGGCTTCCCCGCCGACCGGCCGTTGGTGGACCTGCCGTTCGCGGCGGTGTCGGCTCCGGTCGTGCCCTTGCCCGAGCCGGCCGGCTTGGACGGCTTGGCGGGCTGCCCGGACGAGGGCCGGCCCGGCCGCGGCGACGGGACCTGGTCGTCGCCTCCGAGGGGCCTGCCGCCCCTCCGTGGCCCGCGTTCCTCCGCGGGCTCGTCCGATGGGCCTGGCCGCGGCGAGCGGCCCGGGCGTCCGGGAAGGTCGGGACGGGGACGGCCGGACGGCCCGTCAGAGGGCCGCGCCGGGGAGCCCGGCGACTTCCTGCCGCCGCCTGGCCCCTGGCCGCCGCGTCCTCCCGGACCCGCACCGCCCGGACCGGGGCCACCGCGCCCGTTTGGACCGCCGCGGCCGGGGCCCGGGCTCCGGCCGCCGTCCTTCACTTGACCATGCCCTCTTCACGTGGCGCGGCGGCGTCGGCCGCCCCGACGGACGGACCCGTCTTGACGAATCGCGGAGCCGAGGTGTCCTTCTCGACGCCGAGCGGCTTGGCGGCCTCCTCGATCGCGCCCGGCTGGTCCCAGACGCGCAGCTCGCCCTCCAGGGTCGCGGCCTGCTCGTGGAGCTGGTCCGTGCTGGACCGCAGATCGGTCAGCTTGAACGAGTCCTGGGAGAGCACGACGTTCAGCAGCAGCAGGGTCACCAGGCCGCCGCACATCAGGCCGACGACGAGCAACACGAACGGCGCCTTCGGCGGGCGCCGGAACGCGGAGCGTGCCGGCCGTACGCGCACGGCCGTCTGGGCCTCCGGCGTCTGCGTGCCGGACGGAGTGACCCGCACGGGCGCATCGGGGGTGAGAGTCCTGGCACCGGACGCGGGGGCTGCGTCAGGCACGCGTGCCGGAGCGGGGCGCGTGGGCTTACCGCGCCGCGGGCTCTCCGGCGCCGGCGCCGTGACCTGGCCGCGCCGCGCGCTCGCCGGGGCCGGAGCCTCGGCCTGCGTGCGCGGCCGTCCGGGCGCCTCGGTCGGCGTGCGCCGCCCGGGGGCCTCGGCGGCCGGCACGCCGCCGCCGACCGGCCGGCCGGTCCGCCTCGGCGGGGCGGGAACCCGCCGTGCCGCCGTCCTGCTCTCCTGCTCAGTCGTGCTCATCCCTGGCGGATCCTCTCTGCCGCCCGCAAACGGGCCGAGGCCGCCCGCGGGTTGCGGGCCACCTCGTCGTCGTCCGGGAGCTCGGCTCCCCTCGTCAGAAGGCGGAACCGTGGCTGGTGTGCCTCCAGCGGGACCGGCAGCCCCGGAGGGCCGGTCTCCTTGGTTCGCGCCGCGAAGACCTGCTTGGTGAGCCGGTCCTCCAAAGAGTGATAGGCGAGCACCACGGCCCGCCCGCCCAGCGTCAGGGCGTCGAGCGCGGCGGGAAGGGCCTCCTCCAGCGCCGTCAGCTCTCCGTTCACCTCGATGCGCAGTGCCTGGAACGTTCTCTTGGCGGGATTGCCCCCGGTCCGTCTCGTCGCGGCGGGGATCGCCGTGCGGACGAGATCGGCAAGTCGTTTGGTGGTGTCGATCGGGTTGCCGGCACGCTCCTTGGCGATGAAGCTCGCGACGCGCGACGCGAACCGCTCCTCGCCGTAGTCGCGCAGGATGCGGGTGAGCTCGGCCACGGAGTAGGTGTTGACGACGTGCTCGGCGGTCAGCTCCTGCTCGGGGTCCATCCGCATGTCCAGCGGCGCGTCGTAGGAGTAGGCGAAGCCACGCTCCGCCTCGTCGAGCTGGGGAGAGGAGACGCCGAGGTCGAAGAGCGCGCCCTGGACCCGGGGCCGCCCGGCGTGCGCCAGCACGGCCGTCAGCTCGTCCGAGACGGCGCGCACGATGGTCACGCGCCCGGCGTACGGCGCGAGCCGCTCGGTGGACCGCTCGATGGCGGTCGGGTCGCGGTCGATGCCGATGAGGTGGAGGGCGGGATGCGCGGCGAGCAGCGCCTCGGCGTGGCCGCCGAGGCCGAGGTTGGCGTCGACGACGACCGGGTCGGGCCCGGTGAGCGCCGGAGCCAGCAACTCCAGCACGCGATCGAGCATGACCGGAACGTGACCACCCGAGTGCCCGAGTTCTGCCGACAACACTTCCACCCCCAACTTGGCCGCTTCGATGCTCGCGGATATGCGGCTGCCGCCGGTGTACCACCCTCAGGGTCCCCACCCAATGCCGGTCCCCCCTCGCGGGACCGACCCGTCCGGCCAGGTCCCCATCCGCATCGCCTGCCGAGGCGCCTGACACCGGGGAAGGTGCATCAGATGCCGCGGGGAGCGGGTGGAGACCTCGCCGAACGTCACCGACGGGTCTTACGCAGAAGTCACAGGATCCCTGGCAACACCTCCTCGGACAGATCGGAGAAGGCCTGCTCCTGGGCGGCCAGGTAGGTGTCCCATGCCTGGGCGTCCCAGATCTCCAGCCTGGTGTTGGCTCCGATCACCACGCAGTCGCGTTCCAGGCCCGCGTACTGCCGCAGGCTCGGCGGGATGGTGATGCGCCCCTGCTTGTCAGGAGTCTCGTCGGAGGCACTGGCGAAGAAGACGCGGCTGTAGTCGCGGACCGCCTTGGCGGTCACCGGCGCGGTGCGCAGGGCCTCGGTGATGCGCTGGAACTCCTCTACGGGGAAGACGTAGAGGCAGCGCTCCTGGCCTTTGGTGATCACAAGACCCTCCGCCAGCTCCTCACGATACTTCGCCGGCAGGAACAGCCGTCCTTTGTCGTCGAGGCGCGGTTGATGGGTGCCGAGGAACACCGGACCCACCTCCCGTGCCTTGCGGAGCGCTCAGCGCTGTAGCCCCTGCCCTCCACTGCGCACCACCATACTCCACTTCTCCCCACCGTCAACAGATTCAGACCGTGTCGGCATGGGATTCACGCCGCGTTTCCGCAGTTCAGAAAGGGTGGTGCGAAGTGGGGCACCCTGGACGCCCCGCACCCCGTCATGGGCGTGTCCAACACCGGGGAAACGGCGCCCGGACGTCGATTTCCCGCGTCCGAGTGAGTTCGGTGGAGGAAAGTGGAGCGGGTCATTGTCCCGGGATTCGCACGAAAGTCGGCCAAGTAGGAGAACGCGTACCCGCGACGGGTCGCCGGTTCTTCCGGATTTCTGGACAAAGTCGACCGGGAACCCCAGCGGTCATAAGGTCAGTACACAGAATGGAATAGCAACCTTTAACGCCCATTCTCAGGGACGCACCTTTCATGGAGGCCTGGTGGCAGCAACCCCCGACGTCACCGACGCGGAAACCCGGCTCGAGACTCTGGTCGACACGGCGAACCGGATCCGCAACGCGATCGAATCCGTGATCGAAGGCAAGAGCGACGTCATCCGCCTCACCGTCACCGTTCTCCTCGCCGAAGGCCACCTCCTGATCGAGGACGTGCCAGGCGTCGGAAAGACCATGCTGGCCAAGGCGCTGGCGCGCTCCATCGACTGCCCCGTCAGGCGGGTGCAGTTCACCCCCGACCTGTTACCGAGCGACATCACCGGGGTGAGCGCCTTCAACCAGCAGACCGGCGAGTTCGAGTTCAAGCCCGGACCCGTCTTCGCCAACATCGTGGTCGGCGACGAGATCAACCGGGCCTCGCCCAAGACGCAGTCCGCCCTCCTCGAGTGCATGGAGGAGCGCCAGGTCACCGTCGACGGGGAGACCTACCGCCTCGAATCGCCCTTCATGGTCATCGCGACGCAGAACCCGATCGAGATGGAGGGCACCTACGCGTTGCCGGAGGCGCAGCGCGACCGCTTCACCGCGAAGATCGCGATGGGGTACCCCGAGCCGGCCGCCGAACTGGAGATGCTCGACGTCCACGGGGCCTCCCAGCCCCTCGACAAGCTCGAGCCCGTCGCCACGACGGCCGAGGTGCGCGCGCTGATCGAGGCGATCCGCGCCGTGTACGTGTCGCAGCCGGTCAAGAAATACGCCATCGACGTCGTCGCGGCGACCCGGCAGTCCCCCGACCTGCTGCTCGGCGCCTCCCCCCGCGCCACTCTCCACCTGGTGCGCAGCGCCCGGGCGCACGCCGCGCTCTCGGGCCGCGACTACGTGATCCCCGACGACCTGCAGGACCTGGCGGTGCCCGTCCTCGCGCACCGCGTGCTTCCGAGCATGGAGGCCCTGGGCCAGCAGCGCCGTCCCGAGCAGGTGATCGACGAACTGGTCCGCCGGGTCCCGGTGCCGGACGTCAAGTAACGGAGGCCCGATGACGGGGTTGAAGGCTCTGACCTCGCGGGGGCGCTCGTTCCTCGCGTCGGGTGTCGCGGCACTGCTGTGCGCCTTTCTACTGGGCGAGAGCGACCTGCTGCGGGTCGCCGTCCTGATCATCACCATGCCGCTGCTCGCCTCGATGGTCGTGTCGCGCACCCGGTACCGGCTGCGCAGCACGAGGCGGCTCAGCCCGTCACGCGTGGAGGTGGGCAACGACAGCGTCGTGACCCTGCGGCTGGAGAACGTCACACGCCTGCCGACGGGTCTGCTGCTGGTCGAGGACAACCTGCAGTACACGCTGGGTGCCCGCCAGCGGTTCGTCCTGGACAGGATGGAGTCCCGCGGCGTACGGGAGATCGACTACCGGGTGCGCTCCGATCTACGGGGGCGCTTCCCCATCGGTCCCCTGTCCGTACGGATCACAGACCCCTTCGGGCTGGTGGAGCTGGCCAGGTCGTTCACGGTCACCGACACGCTGGTGGTGACCCCCCAGGTGGTCTCCCTGCCGGCCGTTCGCCTGTCGGGCGAGTGGACCGGCGGGGGCGACAGCCGTACGCGGTCGGTGGCCGCGGCGGGCGACGACGACGTCGCCCCCCGCGAGTACCGGCAGGGCGACGATCTTCGGCGCGTGCACTGGCGGTCCACCGCGCGGCACGGCGAGCTGATGGTCCGGCGCGAGGAGCAGCAGTGGCAGAGCAGGGGCGCGCTCCTGCTCGACACGCGCAGGCACGCCCACCGCGGAACGGGCCCGTCCTCGTCCTTCGAGGTCGCGGTCTCCGCGGCCGCCTCGATCGGGGTGCACCTGTCCCGTGAAGGTCTGGGCCTGCGCCTGGTCACCGACCAGGGCGCGCAGCATCTCGCCGAAACGGGGGGCTCCTGGTCGCTGATCGACACCCTCTCCGTCGTACGGCAGAGCTCCACGCGTTCTCTCGAGCACGGGGTCACGGCGCTGCGCCAGGGGGCGGGCGACGGGCTGATCGTCGCGGTCCTCGGCTCGATCGACGCGGAGGAGGCGCGCTCGCTCGCGCGTCTCAGGCATCCGGGCGTGACCGGTGTCGCGGTCATGCTCGATGTCTCCACGTGGGACGAGTTCCCCGACGAGGCGGCGGAGTCCTCTCGCGCCGTGCTCTCCGGAGCGGGGTGGCGGGTGCTCACCCTCCCCGCCGGCACGTCGCTCGCGGCCGTCTGGCCGGAGGCGGCATACAAGAGGAGTGCCGCATGAAACTCCCGGTCGCCGCGGGCCTGGCCACGGCCGCGGTCTCGCTCACGCTCTACCCGCTGTTCGAGGGCGGCTCCTGGTTCTGGGCGAGCCTGGGGGCGATCGTCGTCGTCACGGCCGTCGGCATGGTGGCCTCCCGCTTTTCCGCACCACCGTGGGCCGCGCCGCCCGCCATGATCGTCGTGCTCGGCGTCTACCTCACGGCCGTGTTCGCGGGCGGCGAGGCCTGGATCGGGTTCATCCCCACGAAGGACTCGGTGCTGCTGGTCGGCGAGTTGTTCGGCAGCGGGTTCGACGACATCCAGCGCTTCGCCGCGCCCGTGCCGGCGAACGAGGGGATCACCCTGCTGACGGCCGGCGGCGTCGGGGTGATGGCCGTCCTCGTCGATCTGTTCACCGTACGGCTGCGCCGGGCCGCGCTCGCGGGGCTTCCGCTGCTGGCGCTGTTCACCGTGCCGGCGGCGGTGCTGACCGACCCGATCAGCTGGCCGGCCTTCGTGATCGGGGCCTTCGGGTACGTCGGCCTGCTGGTGGCGGACGGACGGGAACGGCTCGGCAAGTGGGGCAGGGCCGTGTTCGTGCGACGGACGAGGACCGTGAGCGCGAACGCCGCGCCCGACACCGGGCGGCTGGCGCTGTCGGGCAGGCGGATCGGCGTGACGGCGATCGCGCTGGCCATCCTGCTGCCGGCCCTGCTGCCCAACCTGGCGCCCGCTCCCCTGTTCGGCTTCGGCGTCGGCAACGGCCTCGGTCCCGGCGGCGGCAACATCGGCATCCCCGACGCGATCGCCGAACTCGGAGGCGAGCTGCGGCAGGAGGCCAACGACACCGTCCTGACGTACACCAGCAGCGATGATCAGCCCCGTTATCTGCGGATCTACTCTCTCGACGTCTTCGACGGGACGAAGTGGACGATCAACCCGCTCCGAGGGCGCCCGGAGGACCGGGTGTCGGAAGGTCCGCTGCCTCCCGCTCCGGGCCTCGACCCGACGCTCGCGGTGAAACGGGCCGAGACGCAGATCTCGATCAGCGACGACATCCGCACACTGAGGTTCCTGCCGCTGCCCTACCCCGCCACGCAGGTCGACGCCGACGGAGACTGGCGGGCCGACCGCAACTCCCTCATGGTCTTCTCCACCGACGACGAGGCGGCCGGGCTGGACTACCGCGTCGTCACGGGCGAGCCGCAGCCCACGGCCGAGCAGTTGGACCTGACGGCGCCCGAGCCGGACTCGGGCGGCCGGCGCTACCTCGACCTGCCTCCCGGGCTCGATCCCCGGGTGGCCGGCCTGGCGCAGCGGGTCACGGCCGGCGCGGCGACCCGCTATCAGCAGGCCGTGAAGCTCCAGGAGTGGTTCACCAGGAGCGGCGCGTTCACCTACAGCCTGAAGGCGAGCGGCTCGGGCGGCGACGCCCTGTCGCGGTTCATCCTGGCCGACCGCTCGGGATACTGCGAGCAGTTCGCGAGCGCGATGGCGGTCATGGCGCGGATGCTCGGCATCCCGGCCAAGGTGTCGATCGGCTTCACCGGAGGCACGAAGATCGGCGACGCGTGGACGGTGCGCACCCACGACGCCCACGCGTGGCCGGAACTCTACTTCGCGGGAGTCGGGTGGCTGCGCTTCGAGCCGACTCCCGGGGGCGCCGCCGGACAGGGGACGGCGCAGGTGCCGCAGTACACCCTTCCGGTGACTCCCACGGCGAGCCCGTCCCCCGGTGCCTCGCCGGGCGCGTCGGCGGGTGCGGACGACACCACCGGCGACTCGGCTCCCGCTCCGCGCAACCCCCGGGAGATCGAACGCGACCTCGGTAACCTGCCGATCGCTGCCGATCCGGGCACGCCCCTGTGGGTGAAGATCGCCCTCGGGGTGGCGGCGGCGCTGCTGATCCTGCTGATCCCCGCCGTGGTACGACTGTCGTCCCGGTACCGGCGGAGCAGGATCCTGGACAAGGTCGCCTTCGCCGTACCCGATCCCGACGTGCCCGATCCCGAAGCAGCCGGGTCCGACGCCGACCTGATCGTGTCCGGGGATACTCCCCCGAGGAAGAGGCGGCGGGCCGTCGCCGCGGACGTGCCGGCGCAGGTCGCCCCGGCGGTGGAGGCGGCATGGGCCGAACTGGGCGACACGCTGACCGACTTCGGGTTGGCCCGGAAGCCGGGTGAGAGCCCGAGGGCCCTCGGACGGCGGGTGGCGCAGGCCCTCGGGACGGACCCCAGCACCACCGACTCGATCACCGCGATCACCTCGGCCGAGGAGCGCCGCAGATACGCCCGCTCGCTCAAAGGGCCGGGTCCCGTCGCCGCGGATCTCAAGCGGGTGAGGCGGGCGCTCGCCGCCGCCACGTCGAGGAAGCGGCGTCTGGGCGCCACCCTGGCGCCGCTGTCGACTCTGCTGCGCCTGCGCGCGCTCGGCGAGAAGGCTCTGGACGGTTTCGACCGGCTGGAGAACATCCGGCTCGTGGCGGGGAGATCGAGGGGCGGGGCCGACGACACGGTGGGGAACCGCGCGGTGACGTTGCGAGACGACCGTGAGGATGAGCCGAATTCGGGGCGGAGCCTCACCGGGTCCCGGCGCTAGCCGGGGATGACCTCACCGGGTCCCGGAGCCGGCTCCGGGGCGCCTGGCCGGGTCCCGGACTGGACACCGGCCGGGGCCCGTGGCCCCCATGCGGGGGCGCGCCGGAGATGCGGGAGGAACGCTCAGCGTTCGTCGTGACGACGACGCCAGCGTTCCTCCATACGCTCCATGAAGCCCTGACGCTGCGGGCGGCGACCACGGTTCTGTGCCGTGGCCGCGCCCTCGCCTCCGAACCCGCTCATGCGCTTCCAGGCGGACAGACCCCACAGGCAGGTGGCGAGCATGACCACGAACCCGGCCACGCCGAGCGGGATCTGGTTCGCCACTGCGCCCACCATCAGCAGCACGACACCCAGTGCGAAGCCGACGGAGGCCTTCACCAGGCGCCGCTTGTAATGGCTGCGCGGGTCACTGATCCGGACGGTATTGGCCCACTTCGGGTCCTCGGCATAGAGGGCCTGCTCGATCTGGTCGAGCAAGCGCTGCTCGTGCTCAGACAGCGGCACGGCGCCTCCCAAGGACGGCCCCAGTTAGGGGAAGACGGCAACGAACGACACGGGGTGTCCGAACCTCGCGGTCGGTTATCCCCAGAATACGAGGCTGTAGACGTAGGCGAAAGAAAACGTCCAACGCGGTCCAAACCGGAGGTGACGTCATAGATCCATTGGACCAAACGGGCGCTGAACTAGCGAGGCCGGGCGGACCGCTTCTGGGCCGAATCTCCGAATCGCCTTGTCCATCGCCTGTTCGGCCTCGCGCCAGCCCGTCTCCCTCTCCCCGAGACCGAGCTGACGGGTCGCCGTGGCCGCCGGCCGGAGGTTCTCCATCCGGACTCCGACCAGCCTCAGACGCACGCGATCGAGGCCCGCCGCCTCGTAGAGCTCACAAGATGTGGCGTAAATCTCCTTCGCGACATCCGTCGGCTCACGGAGCGTGCGCGACCGGGTGATGGTGGTGAAGTCGGAGCGGCGCAGCTTCACGCTGACCGTGCGGCCGACGTGGCCGGCCGCCCTGAGGCGGGACGCGACCCGCTCGGACAGCCGGAGCAACTCCCGCTTGATCACCTCGGGGTCGTCCACGTCCTGGGGGAACGTCTCCTCGTTGCCGATGCTCTTGTCGGGCGAGTGGGGCACCACCGGACGATCGTCGCGTCCCCAGGCGAGAGCCGACAGATGGGCCCCGGCGGCCCCGAACTCGCGCTGGAGCGTGGAAACCGGCACCTGGGCCAGATCCCCCACCGTCCTGATGCCGAGCCGTACCAGGGCCTGCTCCGTGCGCTCCCCCACGCCCCACAGGGCGGCGACGGGAAGCGGGTGGAGGAACTCCACCACCGCCGACGCCGGGACGACCAGCAGGCCGTCGGGCTTGCACTGGCGGGAGGCGAGCTTGGCCACGAACTTGCTGCCGGCGACGCCGACCGAGCAGGTGATGCCGTAGCGCTCCGCCACCTGCCCGCGGATCATCTCGGCGATCACCGAGGATGTGCCGAGCCTGCGACGGGCTCCGCTGACGTCGAGGAACGCCTCGTCGGAGGAGATCGGCTCCACCTCGGGGGTGATCGCCCGGAAGATCTCCATGACCCCCTTGGAGACCTCGGAGTACTTCCCGTGGCTGGGCGGGATGATCGTCGCCTGCGGGCAGATGCGGCGGGCCCGCGTCATCGGCATCGCCGAGTGCACGCCGAACCGCCTGGCCTCGTAAGTTGCGCTGAGGACCACTCCACGAGCGCCCGGCGAGCCGACGATGACCGGGGTGCCCTTCAGCTCAGGACGGTCGAGCAGCTCCACGCTGGCGAAGAAGGCGTCCATGTCCACATGGAGGATCGGGCAGCCGCTGTCGTCGGCGGGGCCGCGGGGCGAAGGCTCCCGAGGCAGCAGCTGGTTCCGGGACACACCGCCACCCTACCCGAACATGGTTGCGATAACTCGGGTTCGCCCGAGCCATGCCGGGCGCTCGCACCAACTCGGTGTGCCGGGCCACCGCGCACCCCGGGCACAAGCCGAGCCGGACCGCTCAAATCGGCTCCACATGCCGGGCCAGACCGCTTCCCCGCGGCGGCCTCAGCGGTAGGCGATGGCGTGGAGCTGGGTGGCGATGTCGCGCAACACGGGGTGGGTCGCCGCCGCCTGCTCCAGCGCGATCAGCGCCTCCTGGTCGTTCTCGGCCAGCATCCCCGGCACGAGGTCGGCGAAGATCCGCACGCCGTGCACCTCGCCCATGGTGAACCCGGCCTGCGTGAGCAGGTCCGACAGGGCGTCGCGGGAGAACCTCCGGGGAGTCGGGTCGCGGTCGCCCCAGCGGCCGCACGGATCGGCGAGCACCTGGCGCGCCTCGTCGAAGTGGCCGGCCAGCGAGCGGTGGATCGCCGTGGCGAACGGGTTGGCCGCGAGCACGCTCACCACGCCGCCCGTGCGGAGGATGCCCCTGACCGCGCGGAGCGCGCCCGCCGGGTCCTCGACGTACTCGAGGACGCTGTGGCACAGCACCAGGTCGGCGCTGTCCGGCTTCAGCATCTCTCCGAGGTCGGCCGCGTCTCCCTGCAGGCCCTTGACGCCCACGCCGGTCTCGGCGGCGCGGCGCTCCAGAGCGGCCAGCGAGTCGAGGGTCGGGTCCACCACCGTGACGGCGTGACCGAGCTTCGCGAGCGGCACGGCGAAGCCGCCCGTGCCGCCTCCGGCGTCCACGATGTCGAGCGACTCGCGCCCGGTCGCCGCCACCCGGTCCGCCAGGACCGCGCGGAGCGCCTTCCACGCGACCGTCTGCCGTGGTGCGTCACGCACGCCCGGCCCTCCCTACTCCAGCAGTGCCCTTGTTACTCGCATTGTCGCGTGCACCGTACCGGGCCGTGCCGACGGCCCGCCACGGCGCGCCGCGGCCCTCAGAGGGACAGCGACGGCTTGAGCTGCTTGAACCGGGCGAGCAGGCCGTTGACGAACTGCGGCGACTCGTCGGTCGACAACTCGGCCGCCAGGTGCACCCATTCGCTGATGACCACGCCTTCGGGCACCTCCTCCGACGAGAGCATCTCGAAGGTGCCCCCGCGCAGGATGTTCCGGTCGACCGCCGGCATGCGCTCGAGCGTCCAGCCCTCGGAGTAGGTGGAGATCAGCTCGTCGATCCGGCCCTGGTGCCTGGTCACGCCTTCGACCAGGGCGGAGGTGTACTCGTTGACCGGGGGATCCGATCGTTCGACCCGCTCGGCGAGCACGCTGAGCGGGTTCTCGCTCCGGGCCTCGGCCTCGAACAGGATGTCCAGCGCCCGCCGTCGGGCCTTGCCCCGAGCCGACACCTCAGGCCCGACCGAGGTACTCGCCGCTGCGAGTGTCGACCTTGACCTTTTCGCCGGTGGTGATGAAGAGCGGGACCTTGATCTCCGCGCCGGTCTCCAGCTTGGCGGGCTTGGTGCCGCCGGTGGACCGGTCGCCCTGAAGGCCGGGCTCGGTCTCCGCGATCGTGAGCTCGACGGCCGCGGGCAGGTCGATGTAGAGGACGTTGCCCTCGTTGATCGCGACGGTGGCGAGCATGTTCTCGAGCAGGTAGTTCGCGGCGTCGCCGACGGCGGGGCGGGAGACGTGGAGCATGTCGTAGGTCTCGGTGTCCATGAAGACGTAGTCGTCGCCGTCGAGGTAGGAGTACTGCATCTCCCGCTTGTCGACGTTGGCGACGTCGACCTTGACGCCGGCGTTGAAGGTCTTGTCCACGACCTTGCCGGACGTGATGTTCTTGAGCTTGGTGCGGACGAACGCGCCGCCCTTGCCCGGCTTGACGTGCTGGAACTCTACGACGGTCCAGAGCTCACCGCCGTCGAGCTTGAGCACAAGACCGTTCTTCAGGTCGTTCGTCGTGGCCACGTGTGGTCTCTCCCGCGTGCGGCTGCCCTACAGGACGAGCAGCTCCTTGGTCGTCAGTGTGAGGAGCTCCGGCCCGTCGTCACGCGTCACCAGCGTGTCCTCGATGCGCACCCCGCCCCTGCCCGGCAGATAGACCCCGGGCTCGACGGTGATCGGAACTCGATCCTCTAGTCTACCGGTCTTGTCCGGGCCGAGGAACGGTAGCTCGTGGATCTCCAGCCCGACTCCGTGACCGAGTCCGTGCTCGAAATGTTCGCCGTGACCTGCTTCGGTGATCAGGTCGCGCGCCGCGGCGTCCACCTCCCGCGCGGCCGCCCCCGGCCGTAGGGCGTGGCGTCCGGCCCGCTGGGCCTGCCGTACGAGCTCGTAGAGGTCCCGCTGCCACCCGGCGGGCTCGCCGACGGCGACCGTGCGGGTCATGTCCGCGTGGTAGCCCTCGAAGAGCGCGCCGAAGTCCATGGTGACGAGGTCGCCGGTCTCGATCTGACGGTCCGACGGCGAGTGGTGCGGGATGGACCCGTTGGGACCGGAGGCGACGATCGAGTCGAAGGCCGGCTTCTCCGCCCCGAGCTCCATCATGCGGAACTCCAGCCAGCGGGCGATCTCCCGCTCGGTCACGCCGGGCCTGATGCGTCCGATGACCAGGGAGAACGCCTCGTCGGTGATCGCGCAGGCGCGGCGCAACGACTCGATCTCCCCCTCGTCCTTGACCCGGCGGACGGACTCGACAAGGCCGCTGACCGGCGTCACGCGCTCGGCGCCGCCGAGCGCCGTGAACAGTGACACCGGCATGTGGTCGGCCTCCACGAGCAGCCCGCCCGGGGATCCGCCCGCCCGCGCGGCCAGGACCCCGGCCACGTCGCGGCTCACGATCAGCTCGACGTCGGGGCACCGGCGCCGGGCGGTCTCGATGTAGCGGGAGTCGGTGGCGAGCACCGCCTCCCCCGAGGAGTCCACGAGTACGGCGGCGTTCGAGCTCGACAGGCCGGTCAGGTAGCGGACGTTGACGGGCCAGGTGACGAGGATCGCCGTGGCGCCGTGTTCGGGGAGTTCCGCGGCCAGGCGGGCGCGGCGGGAGGCATGAGGCACGAATGGACTCTACGCCCGCCGCGGCCCCTGATCCGCCCGCCGCCGCGCCCCGGCCCCGGGGGTGCGGTCAGGAGCTCCTGGCGTGCCGGGGACGCTGGGCGTGCCGGTGGTGGCCGTCGTGGCCCTGGGCGTCCGCCGGAGACCGGACGGCCGAGCGGAGCGGGACCTCGCGCAGGAAGATCACCGCGAAGAAGCCGAGGACGGCCACGGGCACGCCGACGAGGAACACCGTGTGCATCGCCGACGCGAAGGCGCCGATCACGACGTCGTGCACCGCCGGGGGAAGGTCGCGGATCGCCTCCGGCGTGCCCAGGTCGAGGCTCGCGGCCGGAGCGGACGGGGTCCCGAGCTTCGCGGAGATCTCCGACTTGACCCCGTTGGTGAGGATGGCGCCGAAGGCCGCCACGCCCACCGCGCCGCCGAGGCTGCGGAAGAAGGACACACCCGAGGTGCTCACCGCCAGATCCCGCCGCTCGGCCGAGTTCTGCACCGCGAGGATCAGCATCTGCATGCTCATGCCGAGCCCGACGCCGAGGACCGTGATGTCCACGCCGATCACCATGAAGGACGAGTCCGGCCGCAGCCGGGAGAGCAGGCCGAGGCCCGCGGCCACGAGCAGCATGCCGACGAGGGGGAAGAGCTTCCATCTGCCGGTCCGGGTGACGACGCGCCCGGAGACGATCGAGGCCACGAAGAGGCCGAGCACCAGGGGCAGGGTCATGAGCCCCGACCGGGCCGGCATGAGCCCCTTGACGATCTGAAGGAACTGCGGCAGATAGATCAGCACGCCGTACAGGGCGAGACCGACGAACAGGGAAGCCGTGCCGGCCAGGACGAACGTGCGGTCGCGGAACAGGCGCGGCGGGAGGATCGGCTCCGCGGCCCTGCGCTCGGCCACGACGGCGAGGCCGCAGAACACGGCCGCGAGCGCGGCCAGGCCGTAGGTCCACGACGAGTTCCAGTCGAACTCGTGCCCGCCGAGCGACAGCAGGAGCATGAGCGAGGTGGCCGCGCCGGTCAGGGTGGCGGCGCCCCACCAATCGATGCGGGCGTCCCGCTTCACGTGCTCCAGCTTCAGCACCCTCTGGATGACGGCGAACGCCACGACCGCGAGGGGCACGCACACGTAGAAGCACCAGCGCCAGCCGAGCCCGTCGGCGTCGACCAGGAAGCCGCCGAGCAGGGGCCCCGCGACGGTGGACACGCCAAAAACCGCGCCCACGTAACCCGAGTAGCGGCCGCGCTCCCGGGGCTGGACCACGTCGCCCAGGATGACCTGGACCAGCGCGGACAGGCCCCCGGTCCCCAGCCCCTGTACGGCTCTCGCGGCGATGAGCATGCCGATGTCCTGCGACAGGCCGGCGACCATCGAGGCCGCCACGAACAGGCCGAGCGCGACCTGGAACATCAGCTTGCGGCCGAAGATGTCGGAGAGCTTGCCCCACAGCGGGGTGGAGACGGTCAGCGTCAGGAGCGTCGCGCTCGCGACCCACGACAGTTGGTCCTGGCCGCCGAGGTCCCCCACGATCGTCGGCAGGGCCGTGCCGACCACGGAGGTCGAGATCATCGAGGTGAGCAGGGCGAGCAGCAGCCCGGAGAGGATCTTCAAGATCTCACGGTGCGTGTAGATGCGCCCTGCGTCCTCCCGGACGGTCTCCCGCGTCACGGATTCCCCTCGCTCACTGGTTCCACCGAGACGCTAATTCGTCCGGATTATGCTTTATTTTCCTTTTCAAGTATACGCTTGTTTACTCTGGTGTCACGCTAGTGTGCCGCTCGTGACACGAGACCGCGAGGCGACCGGCGAACGGATCCTGGCCGCCGCCGGGGAGCTGTTCGCGGAGCACGGCTACGACCAGGTGACCGTACGGATGATCGCGTCGGCGGCCGGCGCCAACGTCGCCCTGGTCAACCGGTACTTCGGATCGAAGGCGAATCTCTTCGCGACGGTCCTGATAACGGCGTCCACGGTGACGGCCGCGATCGAGGGGGACCTCGCGCGGCTGCCCGCCCGGCTGGCGGAACACGTCGCCCACCGGCTGCGGACGGGCGCCTCGGAACCACTCGTGCGGATGCTCGACCGGGCCGGGACGAGCCCGGAGATCCGGGCCGTCCTCACGGCACGGGTGGAGACCGGCCTGGTCGACGCGATCAGCGCACGGCTGCCCGGACCGCAGGCGCGGGAACGGGCGCTGCTCGCGACGGTGATCATCCTCGGCGCGGGGTCGCTGCGCCGGCTGCTGGGCCCCGACGGGCTCCACGACGCCGACCCCGCCGTCCTGCAGGCGCGGCTCGAGACGGCGTTCCGGGCCTGCCTGGCTCCCGCCGCCGACTGACCTCCGGGTTTCAGACCGCCTGACCCCGCCGTCCCGGAGGCACGCTCGGGACGGCGTTCCCGGCGTTCCAGGCCTGCCCGGCTCCGGCCGGCGGACGACCTCAGTCCACCGGCCCGGGCGCGCCGGGGTCAGGAGGCGAGCGTCTTGATCTTCTCGATGAGCCTCAGCCGCTCCTCGTGCGTACGCCCGAAGGGGGTCACGTTGAGCGTCGTCACCCCGGCCTCGCGCATGGCCGCGAGCCGCTCCCGGACATGGCCCTCCGACCCGACCAGCGACATCTTCTCCAGCAGCTCCTGCGGCACCAGGGCCGCCGCCTCGTCCTTCCTGCCCTCGAGGTAGAGGTCCTGGATCCGCTCGGCCTCCTTCTCGTAGCCGTACCGGCGGGCGAGGTCGTTGTAGAAGTTCTTGCCCTTGGCGCCCATGCCTCCGATGTAGAGGGCGGCCATCGGGCGGCCGAGCTCCAGAATGTCCGCGACGTCGTCGCCGATGGCCAGCACGGCCTGGGCGATGACGTCCAGCTCGCCGAGCTCGGGGTCTCTGCGGGCCCGTCCGGCGGCCAGCGAGGGGCCCCAGACCTCGCCCGCCTTCTCCGGCATGAAGAAGATCGGCTCCCAGCCCTCCGCCAGCTCCGCGGTGAGCTCGACGTTCTGCGGGCCGATGGCCGCGACCACGATCGGGATCCGCTCCCTGACCGGGTGGTTGATCAGCTTGAGCGGCTTGCCGAGCCCGGTTCCGCCCTGGAGGGGCATCGTGTAGTGCCGGCCCGCGTGCTCCAGCTTCTCCCGCTTCCACACCTTGCGGCAGATCTCGATGATCTCGCGGGTACGGCCCAGCGGAGCCGTGTAGGGGACGCCGTGGAAACCCTCGATGACCTGCGGCCCGCTGGCCCCGAGCCCCAGCGTGAACCTGCCGTCGGAGACGTAGTCGAGGCCCGCCGCGGTCATGGCGAGCAGCGTGGGCGTGCGCGAGTAGATCGGCAGGATGCCCGAGGCGATCTGGAGGCGCTCGGTGCGGGCGGCGATGTAGCCCATCTGGCTGACCGCGTCGAAGCTGTAGGCCTCGGCGACGAACACGATGTCGAGCCCGGCCTTCTCGTAGTCGCCGAGCTCGGCCACGGTCTCCTTGAAGCCCCCGGCGTAGTTGAGTGCCATCCCGATGCGCATCCCGACGTCCTTCCCGGCCCGAATACCGAATGTTGTTCCGTTTCATGCGGCATGGAGAGGTTACTGCACCCGGCCGGGCGGGATCATCGGCCGTCCAGCGACCTCAGGTCGGCGGGCACGTCGATGTCGGCGGGGTCGCCCACGTCGTCGCACGGCACCGGGGTGACGAGATCGGGATGCGCCCGGAGGAACGGGCGTGCCCCGACGTCGCCTGCTGCCATCCGGGCGACCTCGGCGAAGTGGGCCCGCGCGATGAGGACGGGATTCCTGGGCGCACCGCCATACGTCGACACGGCGACGGACGCGCCGGCCTCGAACGCCGCGGCGAGCCGCCGGACGGCTTCCGCGGTGATCAGCGGCTGGTCGACCAGGGCGATCACGACGGCCTCCGCGGAGGCGGGGGCCGCCTCCAGCCCCGCACACAGCGAGGACCCCATCCCCCCGGCCCAATCGGGGTTGTACACCGCGGTCGCCCCGGCGACGTCGGCCGCGGCCGCGCCCAGGACGACGATGACGGGATCGCAACCGCCGTCACGGAGCAGCCGCACACCACGGTCGACGAGCCGTTCTCCCCCGAACTCGACCAGGGCCTTGGGCGCCCCGAAGCGGCTCCCCGCGCCGGCGGCGAGCAGGATGCCCGCGACCCGCCCGCCCGGAGTCATGTGAGGGAGTCGCCGTGGATGCGGCCGCTGGTGTCGGTGAGCGACCTCCCGGTGCCGCCCCACCGGAGCTGGATCAGCTCGGCGGCGATCGACACCGCGGTCTCCTCCGGGGTGCGGGCGCCGAGGTCGAGGCCGATCGGGGACCTCAGCCGGGCGAGGTCCTCGTCCTTCAATCCGACCTCCCTCAACCGGGCGATCCGGTCCTCATGCGTGCGCCGCGACCCCATCGCGCCCACGTACGCCGCCGGGGTGCGCAGGGCGACCTCCAGCAGGGGGACGTCGAACTTGGGGTCGTGGGTGAGGACGCAGATGACCGTCCGCTCGTCGACCTGCACCGTCGACAGATAGTCGTGCGGCCACTTGACGACGACCTCGTCGGCGTCGGGGAAGCGCTTGGTGGTGGCGAACACCGGGCGCGCGTCGCAGACGACGACGTGGTAGCCGAGGAACTTGCCGATCTTCGCGACGGCCGCCGCGAAGTCGATGGCCCCGAACACCAGCATGCGCGGCGCGGGTGCGAAGGACTGGACGAAGACCTGAAGGTCGTCCAGCCGTCTCTCCCCCTGCGCTCCGTAACGCCGGATGCCGGTGATCCCCTGGGCCAGCATGCCCCGTACGTCGTCGTCCACGGCCGCGTCGAGCCGGGGCGAGCCCAGCGACCCGGAGGACGACCCCGGGCCCGCGGGTCCGTCCGGCCAGACGACCCGGCGCGCCCCCACCGGGCCGGGCCCGGAGAGGATCGTGGCGACGGCGACCGGGCGGCGCCGCTCGATCGAGGCGGCGATCTCCCCCAGCTCGGGATAGGTCTCCCGTGAGACGTCCTCGACGAACACGTCGATGATCCCGCCGCAGGTCAGGCCGACGGCGAAGGCGTCGTCGTCGCTCACGCCGTACCGCTGGAGCACCGGCGTCCCGGTCCCGACGACCTCGTTGGCCAGTTCGTAGACGGCGCCCTCGACGCAGCCCCCCGACACGCTGCCGACGGCCTCGGTGCCGAGGACGGCCATGGAGGCCCCCGGAGGGCGGGGCGCGCTGCGGAAGGTGCCGACGACCGTGGCCAGCCCGAACCGTTCTCCCGCCTCCCACCAGCGCACGATCTGCGACAGGACGTCACGCATGACTACGCCTCCCCGTGCGGGCCGGTCCGCGGGTCCCCGCAGCCAGCAGGCCGGCCAGATCCTCGAACGCGGCCAGGCTGTGGCCGGCCACGAAGTCGGTGACGTACGGCAACGCAGCCATGATTCCCGCGGTGAGCGGGCGGTATGCCGGGTCCCCCTTGTGCGGGTTCACCCACACCACCCGGTGGGCCAGCCGCGACAGCCGGGCCATCTGCGCGCCCAGGAGCTCGGCCGAGCCGCGTTCCCATCCGTCGGACGCGATCACGACCGTCGCGCCCCGGGGGTCGGCGAGCCGGAGCAACGCCTTGATCTCCTCGCCGAGGCGGGTCCCGCCGCTCCAGTCGGGGATGGCCGCGGACACCGCGAGCATGGCGGCGTCGGGATCCCGCTGGCGCAGCTCCGTGGTGATCCGGGTGAGGCGGGTCCCGGCGCTGAACACCTCGGTCGCCCGGGGCTCGGCCCGGACGAGGGCGTGCGCGAATCGCAGCAGAGTGTCGGCGTACGGCGCCATCGAGCCGCTGACGTCGACGAGCATCACGACCCGGCGCGGCCGGTCGCGGTGGGTCCGCAGGTGCAGGCGAGCGGGCTCACCTCCGCGTCTGATGGCCTCCCTGACCGTGCGGTGGCTGTCGAGCACGCCGTTGTGCGCGGGCGTGAACCGCCGCGAGCCGCGCCGCTCCCGCGCTCCGCGCAGCAGCGCCAGCATCCGGTTGACCTGCTCCCGTTCGGCCGCGGTCATCCGCGCGACGTCCCGGTGCCGCAGCACCTCGATCTCACTGGCGGTGGCCGGCACCGCGCTCTGCTCGCCCGCCTCCCCCCGGTCGCGGGAGCCGTACGGCTCGGCGGTGAGGCGGGTGACGGTCACCGTCGTCCTGGGACGGCCGGGCCGCGGCCGCTCCCCCGCGAAGTAGGCGGCGAAGCACCGGTCGTACCGTGCGAGGTCGTCCAGCCCGGCGCACAGCGTCAGCCGGCCGGCCCAGTAGACGTCGCGCTCGGCGGCGACGTCGAGATGGCCGAGCGCCGTGAGGAAACCCTGGATCCGCTGGTGGTCGGCCCCGACGCCGGCGGCTCTGAGCGTGCGGGCGAACCCGGTCATCGTGGCGACCAGGTCCCGGGCGCCCGCGGACGGGGCCTCAGACATGACGGCGGCCCTCACCCGCGGCCGAGCCCCCGGCGGACGGGCCCGCGCCTGAGGCCGTCCCCGCGAGGAGGATGCCGTCGCGCCGCACGAGTTCCTGATCCTCACGGTGCTTCAGGACGGCCCCCAGGGTGGCGGCCGCCAGGCCGGGGTCGAAGTGGGTCGCCCCGAGTGTGAGCAGGGCCTCGGTCCAGTCGAGCGTCTCGGCGATCCCCGGCGGCTTGACGAGGTCGGCGGACCTCAGCAGGCCGGCGGTCCGCGCGACCTCAGTGGCCAGGCGTTCCGTGCACTCGGGGAGGCGCCTGAGCAGGATGGCCACCTCACGCTCGAAGCCGGGGTGTTCCAGCCAGTGGTAGAGGCAGCGCCGCTTGAGGGCGTCGTGGACCTCACGCGTCCGGTTCGAGGTGACCACCACGACGGGAGGCGTGGCCGCTCGCACCGTGCCCAGCTCGGGGATCGAGATCGTGAAGTCCGACAGCACCTCCAGCAGGAACGCCTCGAACTCGTCGTCCGCGCGGTCGATCTCGTCGACCAGCAGCACACTGGGCTGGGTTTCGAGGGCCTGGAGCAGGGGGCGGGCGATCAGGAACCGCCTGTCGTAGATCTCTCCCTCGAGCGCTCTGACGTCGGTCACGCCCGTGGCCTCGGCGGCCTTCAGGTGCAGCAGCTGACGGGCGAAGTCCCAGTCGTACAGCGCCTGCGCGGCGTCGAGGCCCTCGTAGCACTGCAACCTGATCAACGGGGCACCGAGCACCGCGGACAGGGTCTTGGCCAGCTCGGTCTTGCCCACCCCCGCCTCGCCTTCGAGGAAGAGCGGGCGGCCCATCCTCAGCGCCAGGAAGACCGCCGTCGCGAGACCCTCGTCCGCGAGGTAGTCGTGCCCGTCGAGCAACTCCGCGACCGTGGAGGGGGAGTCGATCTCGGATGCCTTCGTCATGCGCTCCAGCATCCTCTCAGGCTACGCGCCGGGGCCGCGGGCACGCTCTGGCCGAATCCGCCAAACGCCCGCCGTCGATCGCGTGATGGTTGTCATGATCACACAGGGGAGGTTCTACCGTCGTGGACGTGACGAATCCTCTCGGGCTTCCCGAATCCCCCGCGGCGAGCTCGCTGGCCGCCGAGCTGGAGGCGCGGTGGGCCGAGCCGCACCGGCGCTACCACACCACCACGCACCTGCGGGCCGTGCTCGCCGCGATCGAGCCGCTCGCCGGCCTGGCCGGGGACCCCGGCGCGGTACGGCTCGCCGCCTGGTTCCACGACGCCGTGTACGACGGCCGCCCGGGATGGGACGAGGAACGCAGCGCCCAGCTCGCGCAGTCGCGCCTGCCCACGTGTGGCGTGACGCCGGAGCGAGTGTGCGAGGTCGCCCGCCTGGTGCGGGTGACGGCCGATCACTCCTATGAGGCCGGCGACACGGACGCTGCCGTGTTGTGCGACGCCGACCTGGCCGTCCTCGGCGGCACCCCGGAGGATTACGACGCCTACGCGCGAGCCGTACGAGCCGAGTACCGCCACGTGCCCGACGAGCTGTTCCGCGTGGGCAGGTCCGCCGTCCTGCGGCGGCTGCTGTCCGGCGACCTGTACGGCACGGCCCTCGCGCGCGATCTGTGGGATCGCCGGGCCCGGGACAACATGACCCGCGAGCTGGCCGCGCTCGGCGGCTAGATGTACTCGGCCGGCGGGTGGGTGACACGCCCGGCGGCTAGATGCTCAGGGCGGTCACGCCGGGCGGACGGGCTCGGGGGCGGGTGCGGCGGGGCGGTGTTTGGGCCGGCGCAGGCCGGCGGCCCGCAGGCGCCGGACGAGCTCGCCGCTCGGCACCGGCTCAGCACCGAGCTCGACGGCGCGATCGTAGACCGTCTCGGGCACGTCGTAGTGATCACGGTCGAACGCCCGCTCCGGCACGTCCAGCAATCTGGCGAACGCGTGCAGCTCCTCGTGGGAGACGTCGCTGACCAGGTGTGACCAGAGCAGCCCGCGCGGGCCGGGCCAGTTGGGCCGATCGATCAGCACACTCACATGACCTCCTCAGCCGGGCCGCCTTCGGCCTGACGTTCCCCCGGCACTGTACGGCCTGGCCCGGCACCGCACGGCCCGGGGAAATTACCAATTGACTTGGTAGGAAATAAAGGCAATCCTGAAGAGGACATCGCACGCCATCCCTGCGAGGTACCTCCATGTCCGTTCTTGAACTGGACACCCCGGCACGGACCGAGCCCCACCCCGGCCCGCGGATCCGGCGCCGGCGGCTGCCGGGAAGAGCCTGGCAGCGCTGGATCAGCCCCCTGGTCCTCGTGCTCGCCTGGCAGGTCGCGAGCACGACCGGCCTGCTGCCCGTCCGACTGCTCGCCGCGCCGTCCACGATCGCCGCGACCGCGGTCGACCTGGTCCAGGCGGGGACGTTGCCCACGGCGATCGCCGTATCGCTCCAGCGCGTCCTGATCGGCTTCGCGGCCGGGGCGATCGCGGGCGTCGGCCTCGCCCTGGCCGCCGGACTGAGCCGCAGGGGCGAGAACGCGATCGACCCGATCATGCAGATGCTCCGGGCGCTGCCGTTCTTCGGGCTCATCCCGCTCTTCATCCTGTGGTTCGGCATCGGCGAGGCGCCGAAGGTGCTGCTCGTGGCCCTCGCGGTGTCCTTCCCCCTCTACCTGAACACCTTCGCGGGCATCCGCGGGGTCGACGGGAAGCTGGCCGAGGTCGCGCGCACGGTCGGGCTCGGCAGGACTCAGCTCATCCGCCACATCGTGCTTCCCGGAGCGCTCCCCCAGACGCTCGTCGGCCTCCGGCAGAGCCTCGGCGTGGCGTGGCTGGCGCTCATCGTCGCCGAGCAGGTCAACGCCAACGCCGGCCTCGGCTACATGATCAACGACGCGCGGGAGTTCCTCCGTACCGACGTGATCGTCGTGGGCCTGCTCGTCTACAGCGCGCTCGGGCTGCTCACCGACGCGCTCGTCCGCCTGCTCGAAAGGAGGGCCCTCACGTGGCGACGCGAGTTCCTGGCCCGCTGACCGGCACCGCCGCGCCCGCCGTGGCCGCCGTCGAGGGCCTCACTCGAAGGTTCGGCGAGCGCACGGTCCTCGATCGGCTCGATCTGGAGATCACGCGCGGCGAGTTCATCGCACTGCTCGGCCGCAGCGGCTCCGGCAAGTCGACCCTGCTCCGCGCGCTCGCCGGGCTCGACGACGAGGCCGAAGGCGGCCTGAGCGTCACCGGCTCCGTGGCGGTGGCCTTCCAGGAACCGCGGCTCGTCCCCTGGAAACGCGTCCACGCCAACGTCACGCTCGGCCTCGCCGTACCCGACGCGAAGGACAGGGCCGACGCGGCCCTGGCGGAGGTCGGCCTGACCGAGCGGGCGGGCGCCTGGCCGCTCACGCTCTCCGGCGGCGAGGCGCAGCGGGCCAGCCTGGCGCGCGCCCTGGTCCGCGACCCCGACCTGCTGCTGCTCGACGAGCCGTTCAGCGCCCTGGACGCGCTGACCCGGATCACCATCCACCAACTGGTCCTTCATCTGTGGTCCGTCCACCGGCCGGCCGTACTGCTGGTCACCCACGACGTCGACGAGGCGCTGCTGCTCGCCGACCGCGTGCTCGTCCTCGACCGGGGATGCATCGCGCACGAGTCGGCCGTCCCGGCGCCACGGCCCCGCCACCGCGACCATCCGGACCTCGTCTCGCTCCGCACGACCCTCCTCGCCGCCCTCGGCGTGTCCCCCGAAGGAACCACATGACCAGGAAACTGCTCGCGGCCCTGTTACTCATCGCGCTGTCCGGCACGGCCTGCGCCTCCACCGACCCGGCCGGCGGCTCCGCGTCGAGCGATGGCGCGGGCGGCTCGGGCGTCACCCTGCGGGTCGGCGACCAGAAGGCCGGCTCCCAGGCCCTGCTCAAGGCGGCCGGTCTGCTCGACGGGACGTCGTACAAGATCACCTGGTCGCAGTTCACGTCGGGCCCGCCGATGCTGGAGGCGATCAACGCGGGCGCGGTCGACGTCGGCGGCGTCGGGAACACCCCGCCCGTCTTCGCCGCGGCGGCCGGTTCGAAGATCAAGGTGGTCGCGGCCTACCGGCAGAACCTCGCCGGCGCCACGATCCTGGTGCCACAGGGCTCGCCGATCACCGCGCCCGCGCAGCTCAAGGGCAAGAAGGTCGCGGTCGCCAAGGGCAGCTCGGCGCACTACCACCTGCTCTCCGTGCTGAAGAAGGCCGGGCTGTCGTTCACGGACATCCAGCCGCAGTACCTGCAGCCCGCGGACGCGCTCGCGGCGTTCACCTCCGGGACCGTCGACGCCTGGGCGATCTGGGAGCCCTTCACCTCCCAGGCCGAACTGCAGAACAAGGCCAGGCTCCTGGTCGACGGCAACGGCTACGTCAACGGGCTCAACTTCCAGGTCGCGGCGCCGGGCGCCCTCGACGACAAGGGGAAGGACGCGGCGATCCGCGACTTCCTCACCCGCCTCGCCAAGGCCAGGACCTGGGCCGTCGGCCACCAGCCCGAGTGGGCGGCGGTGTGGGCGCAGGAGACCGGCCTTCCCGTGGAGGTCGCGAACGCGGCCGTGGCCAACACCCTGGCCACGCCGATCGTGATCGACGACTCGGTCGTCACGTCGGAGCAGCAGATGGCCGACGCGTTCGGCGCCGAGGGACTGATCCCCGGCGGCCTCAAGTTCTCGGATTTCGTCGATGACCGGTTCAACGACGTCGTAGCGAAGGGCCAGCAGTGAAATTTCATTGGTTCCTGCCCACCACGGGCGACAGCAGGGCGATCGTCGGCGGCGGGCACGGCCTGCACCGGGCGCATGGGCATTCGGCGGCCGAGGTGTACCGCCCGCCGTCGGTCGACTACCTGGGCCAGATCGCCCGCTCGGCCGAACAACTCGGCTTCGAGGCCGTGCTCACCCCGACCGGCACGTTCTGCGAGGACGCGTGGCTCGTGACGGCCGCGCTCACTCAGGTGACCAAGCGGCTGAAGTTCCTCGTCGCCTTCCGGCCCGGCGCGTTGTCCCCGACCCTCGCGGCGCAGATGGCCGCGACCTACCAGCGGATATCCGGCGGGCGGCTCCTGCTCAACATCGTCACCGGCGGGGAGACCGTCGAGCAGAAGAGGTTCGGCGACCACCTGTCCAAGGACGAGCGGTACGCGAGGACCGACGAGTTCCTCTCGATCGTCAGGGGGGCGTGGGAGGGGCCGTTCGACTTCAAGGGCGCCTACTACGACGTCGAGGGCGCACAGGTCGCCGAGTCGCCCTCACCCGTTCCCGAACTCTATTTCGGCGGCTCGTCGGCCGCCGCGGGGCCGGTCGCGGCCAGGCATGTGAACGTCTACCTGACGTGGGGCGAGCCGCCGTCGCAGGTCGCGGCCAAGCTCGACTGGATCAGGGAGCTCGCCGCGGCCCAGGGCCGTACACTGCGCTTCGGCATCCGCCTGCACGTGATCACCCGGGACACCTCGGGCGAGGCGTGGGAGGAGGCCCAGCGGCTGCTCGACCGGATCGACCCGGCGGACATCGCCTCGGCGAAGGCCATCCTCGGCCGCAGCGACTCGGTGGGGCAAAAGCGCATGCTCGCCCTGCACTCTGACTTCGACGGCGGCAAGGCCCGGGACCTGGAGATCCACCCCAACCTGTGGGCGGGGGTGGGCCTCGTCCGGGGAGGGGCGGGGACGGCCCTGGTCGGCAGCCACCAGGAGGTCGCCGACCTGATCGAGGAGTACGCCTCCCTCGGCATCGAGGAGTTCGTCCTGTCCGGCTACCCCCACCTGGAGGAGGCCTACTGGTTCGGGGAGGGCGTGCTGCCGGAACTGCGCCGCCGGGGCCTGCTCGAGGCCGCCGCACCGGCGCTGCGCAGCGCCTGAACCCTCCTGCGATCCCTCGCCCACGCCCTCACCGTGCGCCGAAGGCGCCCGGCCGGGGTCACACCCGGTCGGGCGCCTCGCCGCGGTCGTGGATGAGGGCGCTCAGCTCGGACACCGCCTTGCGGGACCGCGCCCGCTCCGTGCTCTGGATGCCCATCGCGCCCAAACTGAGGCCGTTCGCCAGATCGAGCTTGGGCCAGGGGTCGCCTTCGGCCATCGTGACGTCGAGGACCTCCGGCCATTCGTAGCGGTGCACCCTGAGCGGATTCACCACCGTGATCCCCCGCTCGTCGGCGACGACCCGGGCGCGCCCGAGCAGGTGAAGCAGCCCCGCCACGAGGCAGCCGAACGCCACCAGGCCGATCCTGTCGGGCAGCCTGAACTGCTCGGGCAGCATCAGCGCGAGGACGACCGAGCCCACGACCATGACCACCGCCAGGCCGTACGCGATGATCGGGGTCTGGCGGGGGCGCCACGTCACCGGCAGTGACGGCGGTCTGCGCTCATCCATGACGACCCGCCGAGGGATCGGGGACGGCGCGGGGCGCGCCGCCGGGGACGGCCTCGCGGGGCGCGCCCGCGCCCTCGCGGACGCCCCCCGCCGGCTTCTGCATGATCACCAATTGGGTCTTCCCAGTTGAGATGGCCACGATGCGAACCTGTGCATGATCACGGAATGCGTCCTGGCCGGTCAAGCGAGCTCTCCGCGAATCCGTGCATGATCACGCGGAGGGGGTGGGGAGGGTGCGGAGGAGGAGGGCGGTCTCCAGAGCGGCGACGGTGGCCTCGTAGCCCTTGTCCTCGGCGCTGCCCGGCACGCCCGACCTGTCGACCGCCTGGTCCAGCGTCTCGCAGGTGAGGACGCCGTTGCCGACCGGAGTCGCCTCGTCGAGGGACACCCGGGTGAGGCCGGACGTCACCGAGTCGCAGACGTAGTCGAAGTGGGCGGTCTCCCCCCTGATCACCGCACCCAGCGCGACCACCGCGTCGTACCGCCTGGCCAGGGCCTGGGCGACCACCGGGATTTCCAGCGATCCGGCCACGCGGACCGTGACGACCTCGGCGCCGCAGTCCTGCGCCGCCTGTACGGCTCTCGCCAGCAGCTGGTCGGTGATCTTCTCGTGCCAGCGTGCCGCGACGATGCCGACGGTCAGCCCGCCCGCGTCCACGCTCTGCGCCACCGGGCGCCCGTCCCCGCTCATCAATGCTCCCCTTCCGGGATGTCGTGCGAAATGTCATGCGGGATGTCATGGCCGAGGCGCTCCCGCTTGGCCGTGAGGTACTTCTCGTTGTACGGGTTGATGGCCGCGGGCATGGGCTCACGGCCGAGGACCTTGATGCCGAAACCGTCCATGCCGCGCACCTTGGCGGGATTGTTGGTCAGCAGCCTGACCGACTTCACCCCGAGGTCGGCGAGCATCTGGGCGGCGTTGGAGAACTCCCTGGAGTCCACGGGAAGGCCGAGCTCCAGGTTGGCGTCGACCGTGTCGCTGCCGTTGTCCTGCAGGTTGTAGGCGCGGAGCTTGGCCAGCAGGCCGATCCCCCGCCCCTCGTGGCCGCGCAGGTAGACGACCACGCCGCGGCCCTCCTCTGAGATCATGCGCATGGCGTTGTCGAGCTGGACGCCGCAGTCGCACCGCAGCGAGCCGAGCACGTCGCCGGTGAGGCACTCGGAGTGCGCCCGCACCAGGACGTTCTCCCCGTCGGCGAGGTCGCCGTAGACGAGGGCCAGGTGCTCGCCCCCGTCGAGGGAGCTCGCGTAGCCGTAGGCGCGCCAGATGCCGTACCGGTTGGGGATCCGCGTCTCGGCGACGCGCGTGACCACCCGTTCGGACCGCTTGCGGTACTCCATCAGCTGCTCGATCGAGATGAGCGCCAGGTCGTGCTCGTCGGCGAATTCCCGCAGGCGGGGCAGCCGCGCCATCGTCCCGTCGTCGTTGACGACCTCGGCGAGCGCGCCCGCGGGCGACAGCCCGGCCAGCCTGGCGAGGTCCACAGCCGCCTCCGTGTGGCCCTGGCGGACCAGCACGCCGCCCTCGCGGTAGCGCAGCGGGAAGATGTGGCCGGGGCGGACGAGCTCGTTCGGCTCGGTGGCGGAGTCGCACAGCGTCCGGATCGTCTTGGCGCGGTCGGCGGCGGAGATCCCCGTCGTCACGCCGTCACGGGCGTCGACGCTGATCGTGTACGCCGTCCGGAGGCGCTCCTTGTTCTGGTGGACCATGAGGGGCAGCCCGAGCCGGTCGAGCTCCTTGCCCTCCATGGCCACGCAGATCACGCCGCTCGTATACCTGATCATGAAGGCGACCACCTCGGGCGTCGCCTTGGCCGCCGCGAAGATGATGTCGCCCTCGTTCTCGCGGTTCTCGTTGTCCACCACCACGACGGGCCTGCCGTCGCGGATGTCGGCGATCGCCCGGTCGACCGGATCGAGCCTGATGTCCGTCACACCGTCACCGCTCTCAACTGCCGCGACTGGCGCAGCCAGTCACGGAACCCGAAGGCCACCATGACAAGGAAGATGCCGTAGACCGCTCCCGAGACCACCAGGCCGGACGAGAACGCCAGCGGCACGCCGATCACGTCGACGGCCACCCAGATCACCCAGAAGTCCACCAGCGCCCGCCCCTGTGCCCAGGTCGCCACGGCGCTGCCGACGAAGATGTACGCGTCCGGCCACGGAGCCCACGAGATGTTCAGGCCGCGCGAGTTGAGGTAGGTGAACAGCAGCGCCACCGCCACCGTGCCCAGCGCCATCACCGCGACCACGAGCGTCCGCTCCCATGCGGCGGCCGACCTGATCGGCAGGGCGGCGCCGCCGCGCGTGCCCCGCGACCAGCGGACCCATCCGTAGACGGCCAGCGCGCCGAACAGCGCCTGCTTGAGCGCGTTGCCTGTGATGTGCGCGCTGATGGAGGCGGCGAACAGGAGGGCGGACGAGGCGAACTGCACCGGCCACGTCCAGATCGTCTTCCTGATCGCGAGCCAGACCGTCGTCAGGGCGCCCACGTTGCCGACCAGGTCGGTCCAGAGCACGTGCTGCCCCGCCACGTCGAATCCCGCCTCGGTCCAGCTCATGGCCGTGTCCCCAGGGTGAGCTTCTCGACGTACTTGGCGATCACGTCCACCTCGAGGTTGACCGGCTCGCCCGGCTGCTTGCCTCCGAGCGTGGTGAGCCCGAGCGTGGTGGGGATCAGGCTGACGGCGAAGGAGTCGGCGTCCACCGCGGCCACGGTCAGGCTCACCCCGTCGACCGTGATCGACCCCTTCTCCACCACGTAGCGGTTCAGGTCGGCGGGCAGGGAGATCCGGACGACCTCCCAGTGCTCGGCGGGTTCGCGCGACAGCACCTGACCGGTGCCGTCGACGTGGCCCTGGACGATGTGGCCGCCCAGCCGCTGGTCGGCGCGCACGGCCCGCTCGAGGTTGACCGGCGACCCGGGCCGCAGCGCGCCCAGGGACGAGCGGTCCAGGGTCTCCTTCATGACGTCGGCGGTGAACGCGTCCCCCTGGACGTCCACGACCGTGAGGCAGACGCCGTTGACGGCGATCGAGTCTCCGTGCCGGGCGTCGCCCGTGACGACCTTTCCGCGCACCGACAGGCGCGCCGCGTCGGCCTGGGGCTCGACCGCGACGACCTCGCCGAGCTCCTCGACGATTCCGGTGAACATTCAGCTCTCCTTAGGTGGTGCCGGCCGCAGGACGAGCCTGAGGTCCGGTCCGATGGGGGTCACTTCCTCGAACTCGAGGCGGAGGATCTCGCCGATCGTGGTCACGCCCGCCGGTCCGAGGGCGGCCGCCCCCGATCCCAGCAACGCGGGCGCGACGTAGCAGACGACCCTGTCGACCAGGCCTTCTCTGAGGAAGGACCCGGCGAGGGTCGGTCCGCCTTCGAGCAGCGCACTCATGACCTGCCTCCCGTGCAGCTCAGCCATGAGCGCGTGGAGGTCTATTCCGCCGGGGGCGCGCGGCAGCCGTACGGCCTGGCCGAGGTGCGCGGGGACCTCCGCGTCGTCCGCGACGGCGACCAGCGCCGGCTCCTCGCCCGTCAGGACCTGGGCCGAGGCGGGCGTGCGGGCGCCGGAGTCGACGACGACCCGCAGCGGCCGGCGAGCCGGGCCCTCAGGCACGCGGGCGGTGAGCAGGGGGTCGTCGGCGAGGACCGTGCCGATCCCGGCCATGACGGCGTCGCTCCCGGCCCGCAGCAGGTGCACGTCGGCCCTGGCCTCGGGGGAGGTGATCCACTTGCTGGTGCCGTCCTCGGCCGCGGACCGCCCGTCGAGCGTCGCCGCGAACTTCCAGGTGACGTACGGCCGGCGCTCGCGGATGAACGTGAGCCAGGCCACGTTGACCCGCTCGGCCTCCTCGGTCAGCACACCGGTGACGACCTCGATCCCGTTGCGGCGCAACCGGTCGACGCCGCCCGCGGCCAGGGGGTTGGGGTCGGTCACGGCGACCACGACCCGCGCGATGCCCGCGTCCATCAGCGCGCCGGTGCACGGCCCGGTCCTGCCGGTGTGGTCGCAGGGTTCGAGGGTGACGTACGCCGTGCCGCCCCTGGCCCGGTCGCCCGCCTCGCGCAGCGCCACGACCTCGGCGTGGGGGCCGCCGGCGTAGGCGTGGAATCCTTCTCCCGCGACCTGTCCGGAGGCGTCGAGGACCACGCACCCGACGACGGGATTGGGGCTCGTGCCACCGTGGCCGCGCGCGGCCAGCGCGATCGCGCGGCGCATGTGAATGATGTCCTGCGGACTCACCCGGGTCGTCCTCTCGCCTGTGTCGCCACGGCGGGCCCCGGGGGTGGACGGACGCGATAACACGTCACGTCAGCGGACGACGGACGCCCTCCGGGCACCGTCATCCGCTCGCGCGCTGCCTCCCATCCGGACTTTCACCGTCGGTCCTGGAGTCTCACCAGGTCCACCGGCCGATGGCTTCGGCCGGGTCGCGGACTTCACCCGTCGCCCTCCAGAGGAGGTCGCGAATGTCACCGCCGGTTCGGAATTACACCGACCCCGGAGCACGCTTGCTCTGTCTTTACCAGTGTGCCATGGGTGGCACGGTCACCATTGTGCAGGATCCAGTCAAACCGGGCACAACCGGCCCGTCTGGGCCCTTTCGGCCGTCCCCTAAGTCCCAGGCACCACACCGACCACCGGCCGGTGTGCGGACTATCCTCACGGCGTCCGCGTTGTGTCACGAAACCATGACACATTTAGGGTTCAGCTGACGTTAAGTGTCATACCGATCGTTTGACCAGGTCAACCGGCAATGGGACACAAGCTGGTTTACTTTGAACAACGAAGTAGACGAAAAACCGTGCTGCTCCGGCGAAGCGATTGACCCGCGGAAAATAAGTTGTCAGGGTTCCTTCCAGTCGGATATCGCCGACCGTTATCGGCTTCTGGGAGCACCGCACAACATGACGTTCCCCTCCTCGACCACGGCGGAGACGGGCGCTGACGCCGTCGACACGGTGGCCGCAGCAGCCGGGTCCTCCGCCGCCGCCATCGTCGGGCGATCGCCCGGGCAGTTGATGTGGCGGCGCTTCCGCCGCGACCGGACCGGCATGATCTCGGCCGCCGTCGTGATCGCGTTCCTACTGATCGCGCTGCTGGCGCCGGTGATCTCATGGGCGTACGGCAAGGATCCGAGCACCACCTACGGGCTGAACGAGCCCGGCCTGCTCAACGAGTACGGCTACCCGATCCTGCCGAACGGCGGCATCAGCGGCGACTTCTGGTTCGGCCTCGAGCCGGGCCTCGGCCGCGACGTCCTGACACAGCTCGTGTACGGCATCCGCACGTCGATCACCATCGCGCTCATCGTGACGGTGTTGTCCACTGTCATCGGGGTCACGCTGGGCATCACCTCGGGCTACGTGGGCGGCAAGATCGACTACGCGATCGGGCGGGTCATCGACACCCTGCTGGCCTTCCCGTCGCAGCTCTTCCTGATCGTGCTCGTCCCGGTTGTCGACGCCGCCCTGGTGTTGCCCGACCAGGAGTCGCCGACCTGGCTCAGGTTCGTGTCGATCTGCATCGTGCTGACCGTGCTCGGGTGGGCCACGACGGCCCGGCTGCTCCGGGCGCAGGTGCTGTCCCTGCGCGAGCGCGAGTTCATCGAGGCGGCCCGGGTGACCGGCGCGTCACCGGCACGGGTCATCTTCAAAGAGCTCATGCCCAACTTGTGGACCCCGATCATCATCCAGGCCACGCTCGCGCTCCCCCTGTACGTGGGCGCCGAGGCCGGCCTCGGCTTCCTCGGCGTCGGGATGCCGCAGACGACTCCTGACTGGGGCCGCATGTTCCAGGTGGGCTCCACCGTCTATCACTCCGACGTGACCTACCTCCTGTTCCCGGGCGTGTCGATGCTGATCTTCGTGATCGCCTTCAACCTGCTCGGAGACTCGATCCGCGACGCTTTCGACCCAAAGACGAAGCGCTGACCCCCCTAGGAAGGACCACATGAGATCGCATCGCAGGCGAATCGCCACAGCGACGGCCGTGCTCGCCGTCGGCGCACTGGCGCTGGCCGGCTGCGCCAAGGGCGGAGGCGGCGGCGCCCCCTCCGGGGCCGCGTCGAAGCCCCCGCTGGAGAACAAAGCGGTCAGTGCGATCACCGTCGGCACCGCCGCGGACTCCACCGGGCCCGCGCCCGAGGTCGCCGGCGCCAAGCCGGGCGGCACGGCCAACATGATCGACCGTGACGACTTCAGTCACCTCGACCCGGGCCGCGTCTACCTGAACTACAACGCCATGGTGTCGGCGCTGTTCACCCGGCAGCTCACCAACTACAAGGAAGACGCGTCAGGCAGCATCAAGCTGGTCGGCGACCTGGCCACGGACACGGGCACCACCACCGACGGCGGCAAGACGTGGAAGTTCACGCTCAAGGACGGCGTGAAGTGGCAGGACGGCTCGGCGATCACCTCGGGCGACATCAAGTACAGCTTCGAGCGCCTGTTCGCCGACTTCATCACCGAGGGCCCGATCTACGCGCAGTCCTGGCTCGTCCCCGACGCCTCCAAGCCCTACCGCGACCAGTACAAGGGCCCGTACGACGGCAAGGAGCTCGACACGATCGAGACTCCTGACGACAAGACGGTGGTCTTTCACCTGAACGCGCCCCACCCGGACTTCAACTTCACCGTGGCCATGACCGGCTACGGCGCGGTGCCGAAGGCCAAGGACACCAAGCAGAAGTACGACAAGCAGCCGTTCTCCTCCGGCCCGTACCAGATCGTGAGCCACGTCACCGGCAAGTCTCTCGACCTGGAGCGCAACCCGAACTGGGACAAGACCACCGACCCGATCCGGCACGCCTACCCGGACAAGTTCCACATGGAGTTCGGTCTCCAGTCGCAGCAGTCGACCGAGCGGTTCCTGGCCGACACCGGCTCCGACAAGCAGGCGTTCACCTTCCACAACCCGGTCGCGCCCGAGCGCGTCCAGGAGGTCCTGAACAACCCCGAGGCGATGAAGCGGTCCCTTCAGGGCCTGACCCCCTTCACCACCTTCTACAACATCAACACCAAGCGGGTCACGGACGTCAACGTCCGCAAGGCGATCATCACCGCATGGCCCTCGAAGCAGCTCCAGCAACTCCAGGGCGGCGAGACCGCCATCGGCAAGATCGCCACCACGGTGATGAGCCCGACCGTCCTCGGTTACGAGGCCTCCGACCTGTACGGCAAGCTGGCCAAGCCCGATGGCGACCCCGAGGCGGCCAAGAAGCTGCTCGCGCAGTCGAGCACGCCGAACCCGACGATCGTCTACGCGTACAACCAGACGCCCGTCCAGGAGAAGGTGACCATCGCCATCAAGGACGCGCTGAGCAAGGCCGGCATCAACGTGGTCGCCAAGCCGCTCAACTCTGCGACGTTTTACGACGCCATCGGCCCGGTGGACAACGAGTACGACGTCTACTGGGGCGGCTGGGCGGCCGACTGGCCGACCGGCTCGACCGCGATCCAGCCGCTGTTCGACGGGCGCCTCATCGGGGACAACCAGTCGAACTACTCGCACCTGAACGTTCCGGAGATCAACACCGCCATCGACCAGGCCAACACGATCACCGACCCCACCGAGGCGGGCAAGGCGTGGGCCGCGATCGACCGGAAGATCATGGAGCAGGCCGCGATCGTCCCCGAGTTCTACCAGACCTACTTCGGTCTCTACGGCTCGGGCCTCGGCGGCGTCAGGTTCGACCCGATCCAGGGCGAGCAGTCCGCGCTCGACATCTGGGTCAAGTAGCAGCGACCGGCCCCGTCGCCCCGCCCCGCAGGCGGGGCGGCGGGGTCGCCGGCCCGTTCACCGTCACGACGAGTGCGAGATCATGACCAGCTTTCTGGTACGCCGGGTACTCGGCGCCATCGTGATCCTGATTCTCATCAGCCTGATCACGTTCTACCTCTTCTACGCCCTGCCACGGGATCCCGCCCGGGCCTTCTGCGGCAAGATCTGCCCGCCGGCGACCCTGGAGCTGGTCCGGCACAACCTGGGGATGGACAAGCCGCTGTTCGTGCAGTACTGGCTGTGGCTGTCCGCCATCTTCGTGGGCCGTGACTTCACGCAGTTCGGGCCGTGCCCGGCTCCCTGCCTCGGATACTCCTTCGCCACCCAGGAGCCGGTGTTCGACGCCATCGTGGACCGGTTCCCGGTGACCCTGTCCCTCACGATCGGCGCCTCCGTCGTCATCCTGTCGTTCGGGATCCTGACCGGCATGCTCGCGGCGTGGAAGGTCGGGCAGCCGCTCGACAAGATCGCCAGCTCCTCGTCGGTGATCGGCGCCTCGCTGCAGATCTACTTCGTCGGCCCGCTGGTGGTGTTCTTCGTTGTGGACACCCTCGGGCTGCTCCCGCGCCCCTCGTACGTCCAGTTCACCGAGGACCCGCTCACCTGGTTCGTGCATCTGCTGATCCCGTGGCTGGTGTTGTCGATCATCTTCACCGCCAATTACACCCGCATGACCCGCTCACAGATGCTCGAGCAGCTCGCCGAGGACTACGTCCGTACGGCGCGGGCCAAGGGGATGTCCGGGCGGTCGGTCTTCTTCCGGTTCGCCTGGCGGGGCGCGATGATCCCCATCATCACGATCTTCGGCGTCGACCTCGCGACGCTGCTGGGCGGCGCGATCATCACCGAGCAGACCTTCACCCTCCACGGCATCGGCGAGCTGGCCGTACAGGCCGTGCAGAACACCGACCTGCCGATGCTCCTGGGGGTGACCGTGATCGGCGCGGCCGCCATCGTCTTCCTGAACATCGTGGTCGACGTGCTGTACGCGTTCATCGACCCCCGCGTCCGGCTGAACTGAGGCGGAGGTCTTCCCGCATGCACGCCGTACCCGCCCGCACCGAGCAGACCGAGCAGTACAGAAGCTGGAGCAGTAAGTGACCACCGTGTCGTGGAGCAGCGAGCCGGGGACCTCACGCGGCCCTGGGCCGTTCCTGTCCGTCCGTGATCTCAGCGTGCGGTTCAGCACCGAGGACGGCGTCGTCCGCGCCGTGGACGGGCTCTCCTTCGACGTGGAGAAGGGCACGACTCTCGGCATCGTGGGCGAGTCCGGGTCGGGCAAGTCCGTCACCAACCTCACCGTCCTGGGCCTGCACGATCCGGCGCACACCGAGATCGACGGCGAGATCTGGCTGGAGGATCAGGAGCTCGTGGGGGCCTCGGGCTCCACCCTGGAGAAGCTGCGGGGCAACCGGGTCGCGATGATCTTCCAGGACCCGCTGACGTCGCTGTCTCCCTTCCACACGATCGGGCGGCAGATCGGCGAGGTGTACCGCAGGCACAGGGGCGCGAACCGGAAGGAGGCTCGTGAGCGCGCGATCGAGATGCTCGAACGTGTGGGCATCCCGCAGCCTGCCACCCGCGTGGACCACTACCCCCACGAGTTCTCCGGCGGCATGCGCCAGCGCGCGATGATCGCCATGGCGCTCGTCTGCGACCCCGACCTGCTGATCGCCGACGAACCCACCACCGCGCTCGACGTCACCGTCCAGGCACAGATCCTCGACCTGCTCAAGGATCTGCAGCAGCAGTTCGGCACGACCATCATCCTGATCACCCACGACCTCGGGGTGGTCGCCAGCACCGCCGACAACGTCCTGGTGATGTACGCGGGGCGGGCCGCCGAGCAGGGCACGGTCCGCGAGGTCCTCAGCAAGCCCCGTCATCCGTACACCTGGGGGCTCCTGTCCTCCATGCCGCGGCTGACGTCGTCGGTGGACGTGCCGCTGGTGCCCGTCCGCGGCACCCCGCCGAGCCTGCTCTCCCCTCCCGCGGGTTGCGCCTTCCATCCCCGGTGCGACTTCTCGCAGTTGGTCGGATCGGACCTGTGCTTCACCCAACGTCCGGACATCTCTCCCGAGAGCGGGCATGGCGACGCCTGCTACCTCACCCTCCAGCAGAAGAGGGACATCCGCACCGGCGACACCAAGGAACAGGCATGAGCGAGACGCTGCTGGAGCTGCAAGGGCTGACGAAGCACTTCCCCGTCCGGGGCGGCATGATCATCAAGCACCAGGTCGGGAGTGTCCACGCCGTCGACGGGGTCGACCTGACGGTGGGAACCGGGGAGACCGTGGGTCTCGTCGGCGAGTCGGGCTGCGGCAAGTCCACCACCGGCCGCCTCGCCTCCCGCCTGCTCGAGCCGACGGCCGGCAAGATTCTTTACCAGGGCCGCGACATCAGCCACAGCTCGCGGCGCGAGCTCGCGCCGATCAGGCCGGAAATCCAGATGATCTTCCAGGACCCGTACAGCTCGCTCAACCCCCGGCAGACCGTGGGCACGATCATCCGCAGCCCGATGGAGATCAACGGCATCAACCCCGAGGGCGGCAGGAAGAAGCGGGCGCAGGAACTGCTGGAGATCGTCGGCCTCAACCCCGAGCACTACAACCGGTTCCCGCACGAGTTCTCGGGTGGACAGCGCCAGCGCATCGGCGTCGCCCGCGCCCTGGCGCTCAATCCCAAGCTCATCATCGCGGACGAGCCGGTGTCGGCGCTCGACGTCTCCATCCAGGCCCAGGTCGTCAACCTGCTCCAGCAACTGCAGCGCGACCTCGGCATCGCGTTCCTGTTCATCGCGCACGACCTCGCGATCGTCAGGCACTTCTCACAGCGCGTCGCGGTGATGTACCTCGGCAAGATCGTGGAAGTGGGCGACCGCCAGTCGATCTACGAGCGGCCGAGGCACCCGTACACGCACGCCCTCCTGTCGGCCGTTCCCGAGCCCGATGTGAACGCCGAGCAGCGCGAGCGCATCCGCCTGGCGGGCGACGTGCCCTCTCCGATCAACCCGCCGTCGGGCTGCCGCTTCCGCACCCGGTGCTGGAAGGCTCAGGACAAGTGCGCGACGGAGGTTCCGCCGCTGATCCAGCTGAACGGCAACCGCGAGGGGCACCTCACCGCCTGCCATTTCCCCGAGGCGCCCACCGTCCACGGAGACGACGTGGTGCTCGACCCGGCTCTCGCCTGACCCCCGTTCACGCGACACGAAAAGCGTGCCGCGCCGGCGCCTCGCACCGGTTCGGCACGCGTCCGCGTGAGCCCGGGCTCAGCCCTTGTCGACCAGCGCCCGCAGATCCCGTACGGCCTGCGCCGGGTCCTGTGCGCCGTAGACGGCGTTGCCGGCCACGAACACGTCGGCTCCGGCGTCGGCGCAGCGCTCGATGGTCTCGGCCGACACGCCGCCGTCCACCTGGAGCCAGACCTCGCCGCCGAACTTGTCGATGAGCCCCCGAGCCTTGACGATCTTGGGGAGCATGATGTCCAGGAAACTCTGCCCGCCGAATCCGGGCTCGACGGTCATGACCAGGAGCATGTCGATCTCGGGCAGCAGGTCCTCGTAGGGATCGACCGGCGTCGCGGGGTTGATCGCGAGTCCTGAGCGCGCACCGGCCGCGCGGATCGCGCGGAGCGTGCGCACGGCCGCCTTGGCCGCCTCGGCGTGGATGGTGACGCTCGCCGCACCGGCCTCCGCGTAACCGGGCGCCCACCGGTCCGGGTCGTCGATCATCAGATGACAGTCGATCGGCGTGGAGGTCGTCTTCAACAGGGCCTCGACGACGGGCAGCCCCAACGTCAGGTTGGGCACGAAGTGGTAGTCCATGACGTCCACGTGGAGCCAGTCGGCGACGCCTTCGACCCGGGCGGCCTCGTCGGCCAGTCGGGCGAAATCGGCGGACAGGATGCTGGGCGAGATCTGTACGGCCATAGTGCCAGCAGTCTATTTCGCCCGGGCGACGCTCAGATTCCACCTGGCGCGCCCTTGCGCCTGATTCAACTCATCGGTATATATCGTCTACATGAAGGATCGATCCATGCAGGAACCCACGTTCCTGATCCTCACGGCGCTGGCCGCCGGCCCCCAGCACGGTTACGGCATCATCACCGACGTCCTGGAGATCTCCGGCGATCGGGTGCGGCTACGCGCCGGCACGCTCTACGCGGCGCTCGACCGCCTCCAGGGTGAGGGCCTGATCGAGACCGACCGCGAGGAGGTCGTCGACGGGCGCGCCCGGCGCTACTACCGGCTGACCTCCGCGGGAGCGAACCGCCTGTCCGTCGAGACCGAGCACCTGCGCCGAAACGTGGAGACCGCCGCCGCGCGGCTACGCCGCCGCCCCGGCCTCGCGCTCGGGGTGTGGTCACCCGTCCTCCGCGCGACGACCATGGACGGAGGCGTCGCGTGAAGACACTCGAGCAGCGTTATCGCCGATTACTGCGGTGGTATCCGAAGGAGCACCGCGCCCTGCACGAGGAGGAGATGATCTCCGTCCTCCTCGCGGGGTCCGCCGCCGGGCAGACCCGCCCGGCCGCGCGTGACGCGTTCGACCTGGTGAGCGGCGGACTGTCCATCCGGCTGCGCCGCGCGGTGGGACCCGAGTCGCGCGAGCACTGGCTCGCGGCGCTCAACCTGGCGGCACTGATCGGGCCGATCATCCTGATGGTCATGGAGCTCACCCGAGCCGCCGGCCTCGCCGTGGACACTCTCCGGGGATTCTCGCCCCCCGAGACCCTGCTGAAGACGCTGGCCTTCGCCGCCCCCTATGGGCTGATCGCCGTACTGGCGTCGGCCGGGCGAGGGAAGGCCGCCGCCATCTGCGCGTGGGCCTGGCTGCCGCTCTACGTCTGGCTGATCATCAGCCCCGACCTGGGCCTGTCCGCGTATTACGTGATCACGGGCACCGGGACCACCAGCCCTCTGGCGACCTCACCGCTGATATTCCCCATCTGCCTGGTCGCCGCCATGCTCACCCTCGCCCCTTCACCAGGGCCCGGCCCGCTGGGCACCCGGCGGTTGCTCGCCTGGACGGCCGTGTCCCTGGCGGCGCTGGTGCTGGGTGGAGTGTTCGCCCCGTACGGCGGCTGGCTTGTCCTTCTCCTGCTGGTATGCGCGCTGACAGCCGCGTTACGCTCTCCCACCGGGCGCAGGGCGGCGATCGTGCTGGTGCCCTGGCTGGCTGAGGAGACCGGCTGGATCCGGACGGAATGGACGCTCCCGGTCACCGTCGCGCTCACCGCGGCCGCACTGACCCTCATGGCGTGGCTCGCGAGAGCAGGCCGCGTGCCATCGGCGTCCGGCGGCGCTCCGGGGTGATCCCGGAGCGCCTCACCTGCGGCGCATCAGCGCGACGAACATTGCGTCGGTGCCGTGCCGATGCGGCCAGAACTGGGCGTACGGCCCGTCTCCCAGGTCCGGGACCTCGGGCAGGAACTCCCGTGCGTCCAGCATGTCCACCCGGTCGGCGACGCCGTCCACGACCGCGCGCGTCTCGGCGAGGTGCGGCGAGCAGGTGACATAGGCGACCACGCCGCCGGGCCGTACCGCCTCGAGCGCGGAATCGAGCAGGCGGCGCTGCAGAGACGTCAGCTCGGGGATGCTCCGGGGGTCTCGCCGCCAGCGGGCCTCCGGCCGCCTGCGCAGCGCGCCGAGCCCCGTGCAGGGGGCGTCGAGCATGACCCTGTCGAAGGCTCCGGCACGCCACGGGGGCCGGGTCCCGTCGGCGGTCACGACCTCGGCGTCCTTGGTGGTGCTCCACACCAGGCGGGCGCGGTGATACTGCGCGTCCGCGGCCAGCAGGTGTCCCCCGCCCTGTACGGCGAGCGCGTCCAGCAGCCCGGCCTTGCCGCCCGGTCCCGCGCACATGTCGAGCCAACGGCCGTCGTGGTCGAGCGGCACCCTCGTGAGCGCGAGAGCCACGAGCTGGCTCGCCTCATCCTGTACGGCCGCGCGCGCCTCTCCAACAGCACGCAGCGAACCGGGGTCGCCCTCGGGCAGGTAGACGCCGTACGGCGAGTACCTGGCCCGCTCGCCTCCCGCCTCGACGAGCTCCTCGACGGAACAGCGCCCGGGACGGGCCACCAGGGCCACACGCGGCCGGTCGTTGTCGGCCGTCAGGACGGCGGCCGTCTCGTCGACGTCGCCTCCCAGCGCGTCGCGGAGCGCGCTGACGATCCAGCGCGGATGGCTGTGGGCGACCGAGAGGTGGCCGACGGGGTCCTCGTCGAGCGGAGGGGCGACGATCGCGAGCCACTCCTCGAGCGTCCGTCCGGCGACCTTCCGCAGCACGGCGTTGGCGTAACGCGACGGCCCCGCCCCGACCCGGAGCCGCACGAGGTCGATGGTCGCGCTCACGGCGGCGTGCGGAGGGATCCGGGTCTTGAGGAGCTGGTGGACGCCGAGCCGGATGGCGTCGAGCAGCGGCGGGTCCACGTGCTCGGGAGCACGGTCGCTGCACGCCGCGATGATCTCGTCGTAGGTGCCGAGGCCGCGCAGGGTGCCATAGGCCAGCTCGGTGGCGAGCGCGGCGTCGCGCCCGCCCAGCCGCCGCTGCCGCAGCAGTGAGGGCATGAGCAGGTTGGCGTACGCGTCACGTTCGTCGACGGCCCTCATGAGGTCGTAGGCGGCGTTGCGCGCCTCGTCCCTCGTCGGGCGCGGGGGACGGCGACGGCCCCCGGAAGCGCCGCCTCCACGCCCCTGAGAACCTCCACCACGCCCTCGGGAGCCTCCCGACGCGCCCTGCGTCCCCTGGGTGCCCCTGGCGGCCCCTCCGCCGCCCGTCTGGCTGCTCATCGGCGTCAGCCCAGCCGGTCCTGGCCGGTGACGCGGACCCCGCGCGCCCACTCGGCCGACGTCATGACGCGCTTGCCCTGGGGCTGCACCTCGCCCAGTTCGACCGGGTGGCTGCCCGTTCCGACGAGCACGGCCTTCTTGGTCGCGGCGACCTCCCCGGGCTCGAGCTTGTCCGCCTCGGGCGCGAGCCGTACGGGACCGAGCTTGACGCGCTGGCCCCGGAACTCCGTCCACGCGCCGGGGGCGGGTGTGCAGGCGCGCACGAGCCGGTCCACCCGCATGGCCGGAGCCGACCAGTCCACCCGTCCGTCCTCCACATCGATCTTGGGCGCGACGCTCACGCCGTCGGCGGGCTGCGGCCGCGCATCGAGGACGCCGTCCTCGACGCCGTCGAGCGTCGCCACGAGCAGCCCGGCGCCCGACTCCGCGAGCCGCGCGAGCAGGTCGCCGCTGGTGTCGTCCGGCCGGATCTCCTCGGTCACCACGCCGAAGACGGGCCCGGCGTCGAGCTCCTTCACGATCCGGAACGTCGACGCCCCCGTGATCTCGTCGCCGTGCAGGACGGCGTGCTGGACCGGGGCCGCGCCCCGCCACGCCGGCAGCAGCGAGAAATGAAGATTTATCCACCCATGGGTAGGGATGTCCAGTGCGGTCTGCGGGAGCAGCGCTCCATAGGCGACGACAGGACAACAATCTGGGCCGATCTCACGCAGGCGTTCGAGGAAGGCCGGATCTCCGGCCTTCGCCGGCTTGAGCACCTCGATGCCCGACTCTTCGGCGAGCTGGGCCACCGGGCTGGGGTGGAGTTGCCGTCCCCGCCCCGACTGCGCGTCCGGACGGGTCACGACCGCCACCACCTCGTGGCGGGGCGAGTCCAGCAGGGCGCGGAGCGAGGCGAGCGCGGTGTCCGGTGTGCCGGCGAAGACCAGGCGCACTACAGGGCCCTCCCGTGGGTGGCGTGCGGAGACAGCTTCACGGCCGGCGCGGACAGGCCGCTCCACTCGGCCTCGCGCACGGCCTTCATCGCCAGCTTGCGCTGCTTGGCATCCATCCGGTCGATGAACAGCACGCCGTCCAGGTGGTCGGTCTCGTGCTGGAAGCACCGCGCCATGAGGTCGGTGCCCTCGAGGGTGATCGGCTCACCGTGCATGTCGAAGCCCTTGGCGACGGCCCGGATGGCGCGCGGCGTCGGGAAGGCCAGGCCGGGGAACGACAGGCACCCCTCCTCGCCCTCCTCGTCGAGCTCGTCGGACAGGTCGAGGTCGGGGTTGATCAGGTGCCCCAGCTGCTCGTCGACGTAGTAGGTGAACACCCGCAGGCCCACACCGATCTGCGGCGCGGCGAGACCTGCTCCGGGCGCGTCCATCATCGTGTCGGTGAGGTCCTTGACGAGCTTGCGCAGCTCCTTGTCGAAGTCGACCACCGGCTCCGCCGGAGTGCGCAGCACCGGGTCGCCGAACAGGCGGATCGGCTGGATGGCCAACGGTGGGCTCCATTCACGTCGTGTTCTGCGGGATCACCACAGTTTACGGGCGCGAACGGGCCTTCATCGCCGTCTTCCTCGCCACCTTGGCGATCACGGGGTCGGGATGGTGCGCGCTGAGCATCTCCAGGACGGCGAGCGCGTCGGGATGGCCGCTGCGTCCCATCGCGGGCATCAGCGACAGCAGGTCCTCACCGAGGATGTCGTACTGCGTCATCGAGTCGACCGGAGCGGTGATGTAGAGCAGGGCGGCGAGGGTGTCCACGGCCACCCAGGCGCCGTCCCCCTCCCCCAGCGCCGGCGCGTCGAGGTCCCGCACGCCGAGCCAGGCCGCGGCGTAGCGCGACATCATGGGCTCGCCGAGCGCCTCGCGGACGGCGGGCTCCGCCTCCGGGCCCAGCTCCTCCAGGATGGTCCCCGCCGTGCCCCGCTGGGCGGCGTTCCCCGAGGCCGCGATCTTGATCAGCTCGCGCGCGGCGTCCTCCGGCATCCGCTGCTCCAGCCAGAGCGTGGCGGCGCTCGCGGACGCCTTGCCCTGCAACATCGAGTCGACCAGCTCCGCGGCGGTCAGCGCCGCGAACCCGGCGACCTCGTGCAGCGACGGCGCGTCATGGCCCTCCCTGAGCAGGTCGCGGCGCACGGCCCACACGCCGGGCTGAGTGAGCCTGACGAGATCGCCGGTCACCTCGATCAGCCCGCAGTACTCCAGCAGCCGCATCGCCTCGGCCAGCTCCCCGGGCAACGTCATCCGCAGCCGCTTGAGCTCCGTCTGGCGCGCCTCGCAGCCGACCTCGTGCGCCTGGAGGATGCCGGTGGCCAGCGCCGCGACCGGCATGCCGTCACGGACCGAGTAGATCGTCGCCAGGATCTCGGTGAGATGCTCGTCGACGACGCTCGACCCGGTGAGGCCCTCGTCCGTGCGGTCGAGCACGTCCATCACCACGCCGTCCCAGAACTCCATGGGGTCGGCGACACCGGGGCCGGGACGCGCTCCCGCGCGGGTGATCTCGATGAGGCGGCCGTTCACCGCGACGACCCACAGCAGGTGGAGCCGCTTGGCGGCCAGACCCAGCTCGGCGACGGCGGCGCGCGCGTCTTCGGTGGTCGGCAAACCCTCTTCCGTGACCTCCCGGACCCCCGTCCAAGCGGCCAGGCGTTCGGCATCCCGCACCAGGGGGATCGCCTGCACCGCGTGGGTCAGCTCCGCATCGGGGGCGAGCTCGACCGGCGGAAAGGTGAGCACGTCGCTGTCGGCCATTCCAGCAACTTACTCCACACGCGTTACCGGATGCCCCGCGAACGTGCCTTGAACGCCGCCTTTCGGGCAGCCTTCGCTGCCGTCTTGTCAGGAAGCGAGTTGCCGAGAAGCTCGAGAACCTCGACGACGTCGGGGTGGTCCACCTCCCACATGTCGTCGATCAGATGGGCGGGAGGGCCTGACAGCGCGATGTTCTCCGCGAAGCCCTCAGGATCGGCCTCGGCCGCGGGGAGGGCGAGCGCGAGCATGTCGACGCTGAGCCACAACACCTCGTCCTGGGTCAGCGCCGGGGCGTCGAGCCCACGGGCGGACAACCAGTGGATCGCGTGCGGCCGCAACTCGGCGTCCTCAAGCTGGGCTCGCACCACGCCTGCGGCCTCCTCCCCCAGCCTGTCGACGATCGTGACGGCGATGCCGCGGACCTCGGCGGGCGCGCCCGCGACCGCCCCGAGCAGCTCGGCCGCCGCCGCCTCAGGAGTGCGCCTCGACAACCACGCGACGATGTCCCGCTCGGCCACCTCCGTCGGGAGCCCGTCGGTGATCAGCCCGGCGATCAGGCCGCTCGCGTCCCCCTCGGCCAGGTCAGCCGCGATGGGCGCGGACACGCCCATCGCCTCGTATCGCGCGCGAAGCCCCCACAGGCCGTGGGCGGTCAGGGTGAGGCCGTCACCGTCGTACTGGACCGTTCCCGCGTGTGCGAGGTCGTGGAAGGCCCTCTCCAACTGATCGATCGGACGGTCGTCGGCGACCTCCTCGAGGTAGTCGCGGATCGCCTCCATGGGAACCGGCGCCTGCAGCCGGTAGAGCAGGTCGTGGATGGAGTAGATCTCCTCGTCGACGATCTCCACGCCGGTGACGCCGGTCGGGGCCTCGACGAGGAAGTCCACCGTCCCGGCCCACAGGGTGAGGACGTCGTCGTCGGGCAGCGAGGCGAGCGGCGCGAGCCCTTCCCGGGCGACGACGGCGGTCCCCTCCAGCCGGGCCAGCCCCAGGTCGAGCGCGAGCCGCCAGGCGAGGGCCGGTCGGCCGACGCCGGCCTCGGTCAGCTGCCGCGCGTCCTTGACCCGCAGCGTCCTGCGCACGGTCGCGGTCCGCCCCTCGCCGGCCATCCAGGCCGCGACGCGGTGGGCGTCGTGGAGCAGCGGCACCTCCCGTACAGCTCTCGCGACCTCCTGCGGGGATGCCAGCCGCACCGGCGGCAGCGGCGCGTAGCCCGGACGGTCGAACCCCTCTCCCGCGGTCTCGTCGAGCGCGTCCCGCCCCGGGTCCGTGCCGCCGTCCGCCAGGTCGAGGGAGTCCGCCCCTATCGCGCTGAAGATGCTCTTGGCCATGCCGAACTTGGTGGTGTCGGCCAGCGCGCGGGGCATCTCCGGCTCGATCGCGTCGATCGTGGTGCGCATCCGGGCGGCCGACTTGATGCCGATCTCACCGGTGTCCAGCAGGAACTCGACCAGCGTCCGCGCCGCCGCCACGGTCTCGGGCGCGCTCTCCGGCGGGGCGATGACCTTACGGGGATAGATCTCCAGCAGGAGCTCCTCGAACGTGCCCGCACGGAAGTCGCCGAGTTCGTTGACCTCCAGGTAGTCGCTGGCGTAGTCGCACAGCAACCGCACCTCGTCGACGTCGACCTCGACGCCCTTCTCGTGCCCCCACGCGCGAAGGCCTTCGATGGCCAGGTTCACCCATTCGATCGACACAGGGAGACGCTAACGGGTTACTGACAGCATCGCGAATCGGTCAGATCAGGTCCAGTGGATCGATGTTCACACGGACCACGTCCGCCGCTTTGCGCGCGGACCGAACGCCGCCCGCTCCCTTGAGCGCTCTGGCCAGCTTCGATCCCCGATCGCGCGAAATCCTGATCATGGCCCGCTCCAGCCCGCCGTCGACCGGCACCGGCCCCAGGATCTGCGCGCCGCCGGGCAGCTCGGTGTCGGCCAGCATCTCCCTGACGGCCGCGGCGGGGCCGGTCAGCGTGGCCATCCGCACCGCGGGCGGGAACCCCAGCTCGGTCCGGTCGGCCAGTTCCCGCTCGGAGAAGGTGACCGGATCCCACCGCAGCAGCGCCTGTACGGCCGGCACCGTCGAATCGGCGAGCACGACCACCTCGGCTCCCGGTCGCGTCAGCGCCGCGGCGTTCATCCACCGCCGCAGCGCCTCCTCCCCCGCGCGCAGGTCGGGCCGGCCGAGCAGGGCCCACCCGTCCAGGAGCACGGCGGCCGCGTACCCGTCTGCGGGCATCGGCTCGGCCCCCGGCGTGGCGACGACCAGCGCGGGAGCCGCGCCGACCGTGGCGAGGACGCCGTCGCGGCCCGAGGTCCTGACCGTGACCGAGGGGAACGCCCGGCCGAGCTCCTCGGCGGTCCGGCGGGCGCCGACCACGACGGCGCGCACCCGGACGCCGCCGCAGGCGGAACAGCGCCAGTCACCCGCCACCCGCCCGCACCACCGGCAGTACGGCATGGCATGGCCGCCGCGGAGCGCGAGCGGCCCCCCGCACACCGGCCCGTCCGGCGCGCCGCTGGTGATCGCACCGCACCTGGCCATGGCACGGCACTGGGCGCAGGCGAGCGCGGGAAGGTAGCCCCGCCGCGGAACCTGGACGAGCACCGGGCCGCTCTCCAGCCCCTGCCTGAGGGTCCGCCACGCGAGGCTCGGCAGCCGGGCCGCGCGCGCCGCCTCGTCGCGGGCCAACTCGGCGTCGTCCCCCGCCGGGCGGACCCTGGGCGCCCGCGCCCTGACCTCCTCGCGCCGCGGCGTGAGCGGCGCCGCCCATCCCGTCGCGACGAGCTGGGCGGCCTCGGCCGTCCGCGCGTAACCGCCGATCAGCATGGCGGCCTCCGCGCGATGCGCACGCAGCGCCAGCACCTCGCGGGCGTGCGGGTACGGCGCCAGCCGATCGGCGTGGACGTCGTCGCCGTCGTCCCAGATGACGACGAGCCCCAGGCTCGGGACCGGGGCGAACGCGGCGGCGCGGGTGCCGACGACGGTCCCGACCTCTCCGCGCAGCGGCTTGAGCCAGCGGCGGTAGCGTTCGGCCGGGCCGAGGTCCGCGGTGATCGCGACGTGCGGAATGCCGGTGAGCGCCCTCTCGGCCACCGCGACGTCCTTGCCGTCCGGCACGACCACCACCACTCCGCGCCCGCTCGCCAGCGTGACGCGCACCGCCGCGGCGACGGCCGCCGGCCACGCCGGACCTTCGGCGTCCGTTCCCGGAAGCGCCGACCAGACGGCGCGCGGAGCCCGTCCGGCCGCGAGAGCGGTCAGGAACGAGTGCCCGGCCGGATAGGCCGCCCAGGCTCGCTCACCGGCCTGCTCGTGGCCGTCAGCGCCCTCTGTGCCCGCCTCCCCGGCCGGGACCTCCGCGCGCGGCTCCGCTTCCACCCTGGCGTGGCGGGGCGGCACGGCCAGGCGCAGGACGTCGGACATCGTCCCGGCGTAGCGGTCGGCCACCGCCCTGGCCAGGCCCGCGATCTCGGCCGTGAGGACCGGTTCGGGCGAGATCACGCGGTCGAGGAACGACAGCCTGCCCTTGTGGTCGCTTCGCTCCAGCCGTTCGAGGAGGAAGCCGTCGGTCAGCTGGCCCGAGAAGCGCACCCGCACCCGGCAACCCGGCACGGCGTCCGCGGCCAGTTCCGCGGGCACCAGGTAGTCGAAGGGCCGGTCCAGATGAGGCAGCGGGGAGTCGATCACGATGCGCGCGACCGGCGACTCCTCCGCGGCCTGCTTCGTCCCCTTCTCCCGGGTACGCCGGGAGGCCTTCCTGGGATCAGGAAGGAGCGCCTCCTGGGGATAGGGTTCGCTGGTCGGCTCGGTCACGTCTACGTCCTACCAGACCAGGCCGACGCGGGACGCACGGCTACGGGCTGGCGGTGTCATGAACAGCGAGAACAGACTGCCGGTATGGCTTCGGGAGACCGAGGCGGAGGGCCGTTGGACGGCCGCCGCCGCGGTCATCGCCGTGATCGCCATCCATGTGGTGCTCCGGACGATGCTCGACGTCAGCCCGCTGTGGCTCATGCCCGCACTCGAGTCGGCCCTGCTCGTCGGCCTCATCATCGCCAACCCGGTGAACTTCACGCGGGAGAGCCGCTTCCTGCGGGCGGCCAGCCTCACCTTGATCGGCGTCATCAGCGCGGCCAACGCCTGGATCATCGTCCGTGAGGTCGCCCGGCTGGTCGGCGGCCACGAGCACGACGCCGCCCGGCTGCTCGCGACGGGCGCGGGTGTCTGGATCATCAACGTCCTGCTCTTCGCGCTGTGGTACTGGGAGCTCGACCGGGGCGGCCCGGTCGCCCGGTCCAAGGCCCGCTGCCCCTACCCCGACTTCCTCTTCCCCCAGATGAGCGAGCGCGAGGTGGCGCCGCCGGACTGGCGGCCGACCTTCACCGACTACCTCTACCTCGCGTTCACGAACGCCACCGCGTTCAGCCCCACGGATGTGATGCCGCTGTCGCGCTGGGCCAAGATGGTGATGCTGGTCCAGTCGGCGACATCGCTGGTCGTGGTGGCCCTGGTGATCGCCAGGGCGATCAACGTCCTCACGTAGGCCGGCGAGGGGCGCGGGGCCGGCCTCGCGGAACGGTCCTCCACAGGACGCTCAAAGACGTTCCCTGCGGAACGGTCCTTCGCGGCGAGACGCGGAAACGGCGCCCGCAGCGGAGCGGGCGCCGTTTCCGGCGTCGTCGATGCCGGCGCCATCAAGGGCGCCGGCAGGGTGCGGGCCGCCGTCAGCCGGCGGGCCGCGTAGCGGTCATCAGAGGCCGGCGGCCTTGCGGAGGGCCTCCGCGCGGTCGGTCGACTCCCAGGAGACGCCCTCGCGGCCGAAGTGGCCGTAGGCGGCGGTCTCCGCGTAGATCGGGCGGAGCAGGTCGAGCGCGCGGATGATCGCGGCCGGGCGCAGGTCGAACACCTGGAGGACGGCGTCCTGGATCGTCTCGACCGGGACCTTCTCGGTGCCGAAGGTCTCGATGAACAGGCCCACCGGCTTGGCCTTGCCGATGGCGTACGCCACCTGCACCTCGCAGCGGTCGGCGAGCTCGGCCGCGACGACGTTCTTGGCGACCCAGCGCATGGCGTAGGCGGCCGAGCGGTCCACCTTCGACGGGTCCTTGCCGGAGAAGGCGCCGCCGCCGTGGCGGGCCATGCCGCCGTAGGTGTCGATGATGATCTTGCGTCCGGTGAGGCCGGCGTCGCCCATCGGGCCGCCGATCTCGAAACGGCCGGTCGGATTGACCAGGAGGCGGTACCCCTCGGTCTCGATGTCCAGGTCGGCCAGGACCGGCTCCACGACGTGCTCGCGGATGTCCGGGGTCAGCATCTCGCGCAGGTCGATCTCCGGCGCGTGCTGGGTGGAGACGACCACGGTGTCCAGGCGGACGGGGCGGTCGCCGTCGTACTCGATCGTGACCTGGGTCTTGCCGTCCGGGCGCAGGTACGGCACGGTGCCGTTCTTGCGGACCTCGGACAGGCGGCGGGCCATCTTGTGGGCCAGCGTGATCGGCAGCGGCATGAGCTCGGGCGTCTCGCGGCACGCGTACCCGAACATCAGGCCCTGGTCGCCCGCGCCCTGGCGGTCGAAGTCGTCGAGACCCTCGCCCTCGCGGTGCTCGTAGGCGTCGTCGACGCCCTGGGCGATGTCGGGCGACTGCGCGCCGATGGACACCGAGACGCCGCAGGAGGCGCCGTCGAAGCCCTTGTGGGACGCGTCGTAGCCGATCTCGAGGATCTTCTCGCGGATCAGGGCGGGGATGTCGATGTAGGTCTCCGTCGTCACCTCGCCGGCGACGTGGACCTGGCCAGTGGTGATCAGCGTCTCGACGGCGACCCGGCTCTTGGGGTCGTCCTTGAGCATGGCGTCGAGAATCGCGTCACTGATCTGGTCGGCGATCTTGTCCGGGTGGCCCTCGGTAACCGACTCGGAGGTGAACAGGCGACGGGACAACTCAGTGGCTCCTCATGCAGCGGCTGCTGACGTTCGGAATCGGCCGCGATAGACGCACCACCGCAGCCGCTCCAATGCAGAGGCGAGTCTAGCCTTACGGGGCACGGCGCCGCGAAACCGTCCAGATTCCGGGCGCCGCGGCGCGGGCCCCACCGAGTGCCGGCCACGGCCTCACAGCTCGGGCAGCGGATCCCTGGGCAGGTCACCGGGGGTGAAGGCCTCGGCGTCGGCCGCCGCGACGACCGCGGCGTACTCGTCGTCGACCTCGAACGTCATTCCCCCGAACTCGATCGTGGGCACGCCGCGCGAGACGACCGGTCCCAGCCGGGTGCGGCGCGGGTAGGTCGCCCACACGCCCGCCGGCTCGTCGCGGCCGAACATCGTGGTGGAGAGCAGCGTCACCGACTGGTCGGTCACGACGACCAGGAACGAGGCCGTGAGCGGCGGCGGGAGTGACAGGACGGGGAACACATAGCGGATCTCGTCGCCGGGGCGCAGGTAGGTCCGACAGCGCTCCCTGATCGAGGCGGACACCGGCATGGCCATCGCTCCCTCGCGCCACCACCATGTAACGGCCGGTCGCGGCAGGCCGGGACGACTCCCGTGACGGCGGATGGAACCGGCCGCCGAAGGGGCCGGATCCTGCCAGGGGTCTGTCAGGAGAGGCGCGCCACCACCAGATCCCAGACTACGTCCGCGAGATCCTCTTTGGGACCCCTGGGAATCTCCACGGACCCGCCGTCCGCGGACAGGACGACGGCGGCGTTGTCGGGCGTGCCGAACGCAAGGTTCTCCCCCACCTGGTTGACCACGAGCAAATCGCAGCCCTTGCGCTCCAGCTTGGCCCGCCCGTTGGCGAGGACGTCGTCCGTCTCCGCGGCGAACCCCACGAGCACCCGGGGGAAGGCGGCCGCCCTGCGGATCTCGCCGAGTTCCGCCAGCACGTCCGGGTTCTTCGTCAGGTGGACGGGCTCGGGTTCCCCCGAGGATTTCTTGATCTTGGTGTCGCTCTGCCGTACGGGCCGGAAGTCGGCCACCGCGGCGGCCATGACGACGGCGTCCGCGTGGCCCGCGGCCGACAGGACGGCCTCACGGAGCCGACGGGCGGAGTCGACCCGAACCACCTTGGCTCCCGCCGGGTCCGGCAGCCCGACGTTGGCCGACACGAGCGTGACCTCGGCTCCGCGCGCGACGGCCGTACGGGCGAGGGCGTAGCCCTGGAGCCCGGACGAGCGGTTGCCGATGAACCGGACCGGGTCGATGGCCTCGCGAGTGCCTCCGGCGGAGACGACGACGTGCCGGCCGGCCAGGTCGAGGCCGCGGCCGGACAACACCCGACGGCAGACCTCGAAGATCTCCGCCGGGTCGGGCAGGCGGCCGGGGCCGGTGTCGGCACCGGTGAGCCTGCCGACGGCGGGCTCGATCACGATCGCGCCGCGCTCACGCAGGGTGGCGACGTTGGCCCGGGTGGCGGGGTGCTCCCACATCTCGGTGTGCATCGCGGGAGCGAAGACCACCGGGCAGCGCGCGGTCAGAAGCGTGTTGGTCAGCAGATCGTTCGCCAGGCCGTTGGCGGCCCTCGCCAGGACGTCCGCCGTGGCGGGGGCGACCACCACGAGGTCGGCGCTCTGCCCGATGCGGACGTGCGGCACCTCGTGGACCGACTCCCACACCTCGGTCGTCACCGGGTTGCCGGACAGTGCGGCCCAGGTGGGCTCGCCGACGAACCTCAGGGCGTCACGGGTGGGCACGACGCGCACGTCATGGCCGGACTCCGTGAACAGGCGCAGCAGCTCGCAGGACTTGTAGACCGCGATGCCGGCGCTGACGCCCAGAACGATCGAGCTCATGCGGATCTCTCAGGACCACGCCTGCTCAGGGGCGCCCGGGGCCGCGCGAGCGGAACGAGCGCCGTGAGCGGACTCAGCCCTCGATGGGCTCAGAGGTGAGCAGACCGTCGCTGACCTCGCGGAGCGCGATGGAAAGCGGCTTCTCCTGCGCGTGGGTCTCCACGAGGGGCCCGACATACTCGAGCAGGCCCTCACCGAGCTGCGAGTAGTACGCGTTGATCTGGCGCGCCCGCTTCGCGCCCATGATCACCAGGCTGTACTTGCTGTCGACGATGTCGAGCAGCGAGTCGATCGACGGGTTGGTGATGCCTTCGGCATATGCGGCGCTGCTTGCCACGTTTGATTCCTCTAGCTAGATGAACTTCTCATCAAGGCTATCAGCCGGTGGCACACATCCTTGACGGATGTGTTGACGAGTGTGACGTCGAATTCCTTCTCGGCCGCCATCTCGACCAGACCGGCCTCCAGCCGGCGGGCCACCACGTCGGGCGGCTCGGTGCCGCGACCGCGCAGGCGCCGCTCCAGCTCCTCCCACGTGGGCGGGGCCAGGAAGACGAGCTGGGCCTCCGGCATGCTGCACCGGACCTGGCGCGCGCCCTGGAGATCGATCTCGAGCAGCGTCGGCACTCCGGCCGCGAGCCTCTCCATGACGGGGGTGCGCGGCGTCCCGTACCTGTTGCCGGCGAACTCGGCCCACTCCAGGAGCTCCCCGGACTCGATGAGCCGGTCGAACTCCTCGTCGTCGGCGAAGTAGTACTCGACTCCGTGCTTCTCGCCGGGACGGGGCTTACGGGTGGTCACCGAGACCGACAGCCACACCTCGGGGTGCGACCGCCGGAGCTCGGCGACGACCGTGGACTTTCCGACGCCCGACGGACCGGACAGGACCGTCAGGCGTCGGTTCTGGGGCATGGAGTCACCGCCACTCGTCTCGGATCCGCTGGAAGCGGTTGCCTCGTGGGCCCGATTCTCAGCGGACCAAGACCTGCCGGTCACTCCGTACCCCCGTGATACGCGTTCGTGCGAAAACCGAGATCAGCTCTCGGCGCCGCCGAACTCACGCTCCAGGGAAGCGCGCTGGTTGGCGCCGAGACCCCGCACACGGCGGGATTCGGCGATACCAAGGCGCTCCATGAGCTGCTTGGCGCGGACCTTGCCGACGCCAGGGAGCGACTCCAGCAGAGCCGAGACCTTCATCTTGCCGATGACGTCGTCGGTCTGCCCATCCTTCAGCACCTCAGCCAGAGAAACCCCGCCGTGCTTGAGCCGGTTCTTGACCTCGGCACGCTCCTTGCGTGCCTTGGCAGCCTTCTCAAGAGCTGCGGCGCGCTGCTCGGGGGTCAGGGGAGGAAGAGCCACGCCGGGTCACCTCGAATTTCTGTCGATGTACTCGGACGGGAGGGGAAACTAGCTGGTCTATGCCCCATCCGGCAACGTCAAGGGCTGTTTCCGTGCCCACAAACTTGATTCTACTACTTTTGGTAATGTAATTATCACGCTTTGTCTATGAAAACCGCCTCATCAGCCCTGTAACCGAGCGACCTCCGGAAGCCGCGATCGGCCCCGGAAACAGCCCTCTCCGGACCCTCTCGAGACCGCCGCGAAAGCCCGCCTGGCCTACGTCTGAGGGCCTTCCCGCGACGCGGCTGCGGTGCCTCAAATCACACAAATCGGGCGACGGTCGACTCCGTCGGGTCCCCTGCACGGGGTGCCGGGAAACGCGCCGCGGAGCCCATGGCCGACGTCTCGCGAGGCGTGAGGAGACTCACCGACCCGCGCGCCCCGACGCCCACAGGAGCCTCAGAAGCCTCAGCGGCGGACCCGCCGCAGCGTTCTCGGAGAGTCAGTGACTGACGCGCCGCAACGCCGCGGCGATGCCCGCGGCGGCCGCTCCGGGGTCCGCGGAACCCGTGATCGGCCGGCCGATGACCAGAAGATCGGCCCCCCGGCTCAGGGCCTCCTCAGGAGTCGCTACTCTTGCCTGATCCTGAGTGTCGGCACCGGCGGGCCGCACACCCGGGGTGATGAGCGTGATGCCCGGCCCCACCTCCGCGCGCACCGCGGCGACCTCGCGCGGCGAGCAGACGAGGGCCTGGGCGCCCGCGCCGACCGCGATCGCCGCCAACCGGCGCGTCGCGTCGACCGGGGCGCCCTCGATGCCGATCCGGGCGAGATCGGCCTCGGAGAGCGACGTGAGAAGTGTCACGGCCGCGATCTGGGTGTTCGGCGCCGCCTCGACGGCGGCTTTGATCATCGCGGCGCCGCCGGACGCGTGGACGGTGAGGATGGCCGGCTTCAGCCTGCCGACCGCGCGCGCGGCGCCCGCCACGGTGTTCGGGATGTCGTGGAGCTTGAGATCGAGGAAGACCTGGACGCCGCTCGCCCCGCGCACCGAGGCGATCACGTCGGGGCCGTAGCGCAGGTAGAGCTCGAGCCCCACCTTCACGGTCGACACGTGTGGCGTCACCAGGCCCGCCCAGCGGGCGGCGGTCTCCAGGTCGGGCGCGTCCAGCGCGACGGCTATGGGAGCGGACGTCGTCACAGGGAACTCTCTTCCAGATCGGTTCTGCCCCGGGGACCTGACCCCGGGGGATGGTGGGCAAGTCCGACGGCGTCCGCGAGGCGGTCGAAGCCGCGCTCCGTGAGAAGCTCCTCAAGCTCTCTCTGGATGCGGGGGCAGGCGTACGGGTCGTGGAACAGGGCGGAGCCCACAGCGACCGCGCAAGCCCCCGCCAGGACGAACTCCAGCGCGTCCCTGCCGCTCGTCACGCCGCCCATGCCGATGATGGGCACCCCGGGCAGCGCCGCGTGGACCTGCCAGACGCAGCGGACGGCGAGGGGCCGGATCGCGGGGCCCGACAGGCCTCCGGTGCCCGCGGCGAGCGAGGGCCGCATGGTGTCCACGTCGACGCTCATGCCGACCGGTGTGTTGATCATGGCGAGGGCGTCCGCGCCCCCGTCGACGCACGAGCGCGCGACGGCCACGATGTCGGCCACGTCGGGCGCGAGCTTGGCGATCACCGGGACGTCATACCGCGTCGCCGCCCGGACCGAGGCCACCACCTCGGCAGCCGACGACCCGTCGCGGGCGAACACCCTGCCGCGGTCCTCGACGTTCGGGCACGACAGGTTGACCTCGACGGCCGTGACGCCCGGCGCGTCGGCGAGCCGGCGCGCCAGAGCCGTGTACTCGGCAACGGTGCCGCCGCCGATGGACACGACGGTGCGCGCGCCCCGCTCGGCGAGCCACGGCAGCTCCTGCGTCAGGAAGGCCTCGACGCCGGGCCCCTGGAGGCCCACGGCGTTCAGCAGGCCCGACGGCGTCTCCGCCATGCGCGGCGTGGGGCGACCGGCCCGCGGCGCCATCGTGATCGAGCGGGTGACGAACGCGCCGAGCCGCGTGACGTCGAAGAACTGCGCCAGCTCTCGGCCCGTTCCTCCGCATCCGGAGGCGGTCAGCACGGGGTTGGGCAGTTCGACGTGGGCGATGTAGCTACGGAGATCGGCCCCTATCGCCGCTCACCCCACCCGTGCTCAGGCATGCCGTCCCCCCGGCGCGCCCAGAGCGTCGAAGGGGATGGTGCCGACGTCCTCGAACCGGACGCGCTCCCCCCGGAACACCGGCCCGTCGGTGCAGGCCCTGACCATGCGGGTCACCCCGTCGTCGCCGATCACGGGCAGCACGCAGGTCATGCACACGCCGATGCCGCAGGCCATGGCCTCCTCGACGGCCACCTGGACCGGGATGTCGAACTCGACCGCGACCGCCGTCACCCCCTGCAACATCGCCATCGGGCCGCAGGCGTAGACCACGTCGGCCCTCGTGTCGGCGATCACCCCCGGAAGCACGTCGGTGACCTTGCCACGCATGCCGATCGAGCCGTCCTCGGTGGTCAGTGTGGTGGTCTCCCCCATGCGGCGGGCCCTGAGCGCGCCGAACAGCCGGTCGGCGCTCGGCGCGCCCAGTACGAAGTCGATCCGGCAGCCGCGCTGCTGCAACGCGTCGCCCAGGGCGAACAGCGAGGCCGAGCCGTACTCGCCGCCCACCAGGACGCAGGTGCAGGGGTCGCGGGGAAGCGGGAACGGCCGGCCGAGCGGCCCGACCAGGTCGAGGGTGTCCCGCGCGCGCAGGTCGGCCAGCCAGGCCGTGCCGGGGCCGCGCACGGTGAACACCAGCTCCACCGTGCCACCGTAGTCCGGCTTGACGTCGTGGATGGCGAAGGCCCGCCGAGTCAGCATCGACGTACTCGGGCCGCCCACCGCGACGCCGACGAAATGACCAGGGCGGGTCCGGTCGGCGACGCCCGGAGCGACGACGGTGAGCGCATGGTAGGCGTCCACCCGGCGCGTCGTCAGCACCGTGCCCGTCACCTGCACCGGACTAGCCGCCACCCGCTGTCCCTCCCTCTACTCTTTGAGCCTCCGCGCGTGCTCCTGGAGTGACCGTACGCCCACGTCGCCCCTAACGATGTGCTGGATGCCCTGAACGGCCGCGGCGAGCCCCTGCACCGTCGTGATGCAGGCGATGCCGCGCAGCACGGCGGCGGTGCGGATCTCGTAGCCGTCGAGCCGCGGGCCGGACTGGCCCGGGCTGCCGAACGGCGTGTTGACGATGAGATCCACTTCGCCGTCGTGGATCCGCCGCACGATCGTCGGCTCACCGTCGGGACCGGTCCCGTCGCTCTGCTTGCGCACGATCTTGGCACGTACGCCGTTACGGCGCAGCACCTCTGCCGTACCCTCCGTCGCCAAGATCTCGAACCCGAGGTCGGCGAGCGCCTTCACCGGGAAGATGACCGCCCGTTTGTCCTTGTTCGCCACCGAGACGAAGGCCCGCCCCTTGGTCGGCAGCGGCCCGTAGGCCGCCGTCTGCGACTTGGCGAACGCCGTGCCGAAGAACTCGTCGATGCCCATCACCTCGCCGGTGGAGCGCATCTCCGGGCCCAGCACGGTGTCCACGCCGCGGAAGCGGTTGAACGGCAGCACCGCCTCCTTGACGGCGATCGGCGCGTCGAGGGGCAGCGTGCCGCCGTCGCCGGTGGCCGGCAGCATGCCCTCCTCCCGGAGCTCCGCGATCGTCGCGCCCAGCATGACCCGCGCCGCCGCCTTGGCCAGCGGCACGGCCGTGGCCTTGGACACGAACGGCACCGTACGGCTGGCCCGCGGGTTGGCCTCCAGGACGTAGAGGACCCCGGCGGCCATGGCGTACTGCACGTTGAGCAGCCCGCGGACGCCGACGCCCCGGGCGATGGCCTCGGTCGCGGTGCGGATCCGCTTGATGTCGAACCCGCCCAGCGTGATCGGCGGCAGGGCGCACGCCGAGTCGCCGGAGTGGATGCCGGCCTCCTCGATGTGCTCCATGACGCCGCCGAGGTAGAGCTCCTCGCCGTCGAACAGGGCGTCCACGTCGATCTCGATGGCGTCGTCGAGGAACCTGTCGATGAGGACCGGGTGGTCGGTCGCCGCCTTGGACATGTAGGTCCGCAGGGTGTCGTCGTCGTAGACGATCGCCATGCCGGCGCCGCCCAGGACGTACGACGGCCGGACGAGCACGGGGTAGCCGATCTCCGCCGCTACGGCCTGCGCCTCGGCCACGGTCCTCGCGGTCCCGAACTTGGGCGCGGGCAGCCCGGCCTCGGCCAGCACCTGCCCGAACGCGCCACGCTCCTCCGCCAGGTGGATGGACTCCGGCGAGGTGCCGACCACCGGCACTCCGGCGTCCTTCAGCGCCTGGGCGAGGCCCAGGGGGGTCTGTCCGCCGAGCTGGACGATGACGCCGACGACCGGCCCCGTCTCCTGCTCCGCGTGCACGACCTCCAGCACGTCCTCCAGCGTGAGCGGCTCGAAGTACAGCCGGTCGGAGGTGTCGTAGTCGGTCGAGACCGTCTCGGGGTTGCAGTTGACCATGACGGTCTCGTAGCCGGCCCTGGCCAGCTCGAACGAGGCGTGGACGCAGGCGTAGTCGAACTCGATGCCCTGCCCGATCCGGTTGGGCCCGCTCCCGAGGATGATCACCTTGGGGCGGTCGCCGTACGGGACCTCGGTCTCCTCGTCGTAGGTGGAGTAGAGGTACGGCGTGCGCGCCGCGAACTCGGCGGCGCAGGTGTCCACCGTGTTGTACACGGGCCGCAGGCCGAGCTCGTACCGGGAGGCGCGGACGGAGGCCTCGTCGGAGCCGAGGATCTCGGCGATCTGCGCGTCGCTGAAGCCGTGCCGCTTGGCCGTGGCGAGGGTCTCCGCGTCGAGGCCGCCGATCGAGCGGGCAACCTCGTCGATCGCGAAGAGCTGGTCGACGAACCAGGGGTCGATCCGCGTCGCCTCGAAGAGCTGCTCGGGGGTCGCCCCGGCACGGATGGCCTGCTGCATCGTGCGCAGCCGGCCGTCATGCGGCGTACGGCAGGCGCTGAGCAGCCCGGAGAGATCGCCGGGCTCTCCCGCCCAGGAGAAGGACGAGTCCTTCTTCTCCATCGATCTCAGGGCCTTCTGGAGCGCCTCGGGGAACGAACGGCCGATGGCCATGACCTCGCCGACCGACTTCATGTGGGTCGTCAGGGTCTGGTCGGCGCCGGCGAACTTCTCGAACGCGAACCGCGGCACCTTGACGACGATGTAGTCCAGGGAGGGCTCGAACGACGCCGGGGTCTCCTTGGTGATGTCGTTGGGCACCTCGTCGAGGGTGTAGCCGATGGCCAGCTTCGCCGCGATCTTCGCGATCGGGAAGCCGGTGGCCTTCGACGCCAGGGCCGAGGACCGCGAGACCCGCGGGTTCATCTCGATGACGATCATGCGCCCGGTGGCCGGGTCGACCGCGAACTGGATGTTGCAGCCGCCGGTGTCGACGCCGACCTCGCGGATGACCGCGATCGCGACGTCGCGCATGTTCTGATACTCGCGGTCGGTGAGCGTCAGGGCCGGCGCCACGGTCACGCTGTCGCCCGTGTGGACGCCCATCGGGTCGATGTTCTCGATCGAGCACACGATCACGACGTTGTCGCGGCGGTCGCGCATGACCTCGAGCTCGTACTCCTTCCAGCCGAGGATGGACTCCTCGAGGAGCACCTCGGTGGTCGGGGACGCGTCCAGCCCGGCTCCGGCGATGCGGCGCAGGTCGGTCTCGTCGTGGGCGAATCCCGAGCCGACGCCGCCCATGGTGAAGGAGGGCCGCACGACGACCGGGTAGCCCAGCTCCTGCGCGCCGCGGAGGCACTCGTCCATGGTGTGGCAGACGACGCTGCGGGCGGACTCGGCGTTCAGGCCGCGCTCGGCGGCGACCTTGGCGACGATCTCCTTGAACCGCTCGCGGTTCTCCCCCGCCTGGATGGCGTCGAAGTTGGCGCCGATCAGCTCGACGCCGTACTTGTCCAGCACGCCGGCCTCGTGCAGCGCGACCGCCGCGTTCAGCGCGGTCTGGCCGCCCAGGGTGGGCAGCAGCGCGTCGGGGCGCTCCTTGGCGATGATCTGCTCGATGATGTCCGGCGTGATCGGCTCGACGTAGGTGGCGTCGGCGAACTCCGGGTCCGTCATGATCGTGGCCGGGTTGCTGTTGACCAGGATCACCCGGAAGCCCTCGGCCCGCAGGACGCGGCACGCCTGCGTGCCCGAGTAGTCGAACTCGCACGCCTGCCCGATGACGATCGGCCCGGAGCCGATCACCATGATCGACCTGATGTCCGTGCGCTTAGGCACTGTGGGCCCCCATCTCGCTTGCTGTGTCCCCGCTCGCGCCCGGTCGCTCACTCGCAGGGTCGAAGACCCCTTGAGCGCCGCTCGCTCGCTCCCTCCTGCGCTCCATCAGCTCGCAGAACTCGTCGAACAGATACGCCGCGTCGTGCGGCCCGGCCGCGGCCTCGGGGTGGTACTGGACGCTGAACGCCGGCCGGTCGAGCAGCCGCAGCCCCTCGACGCATCCGTCGTTCAGGTTGACGTGGCTCACCTCGGCCTGGCCGTACGGCGTGGCGAAGGGGCCGTCCAGCGGGGCCTGCACGGCGAAGCCGTGGTTGTGCGCGGAGATCTCGACCTTGCCGGTGCGCCGGTCCTGCACGGGCTGGTTGACCCCGCGGTGGCCGTAGCGCAGCTTGTAGGTGCCCAGGCCGAGCGCGCGGCCGAGGATCTGGTTGCCGAAGCAGATGCCGAAGAAGGGCACCCCCTCCTCGAGCACGCCGCGCAGCGCCTCGACCGCGTGGTCGGCCGTCGCGGGGTCGCCGGGCCCGTTGGAGAAGAAGACGCCGTCGGGCTCGAGGGCGAGGATGTCGGCCGCCGTCGCGTTCGCGGGAAGCACGTGCACCTCACAACCGCGCTCGGCCATCCGCTGGGGCGTCATGGCCTTGATGCCGAGGTCGACCGCCGCCACCCGGAACCGGCGGGGCCCACGCGCCTCGACGACGTACGGCTCCTCGGTGCTGACCTGCGTGGCCAGGTCGGCCCCCTCCATGCTCGGCGAGAGCCGTACCCGCTCGACCAGTTCCGCGACCGGCGCGAGGGCCGCCTCACCTGAGAAGACGCCCGCGCGCATCGCGCCGCGTTCCCGCAGGTGGCGGGTGAGGGCGCGGGTGCCCCGCATGGCGATGCCGACGACGCCCTGGTCGCGCAGGTAGTCGTCGAGCGTCCGGGTGGACCGCCAGTTCGACGGGATGCGGGACGGCTCACGCACGACGTATCCGGCGACCCACACCCTTCCGGACTCGGGGTCGTCCTCGTTGACGCCGGTGTTGCCGATGTGCGGCGCCGTCATCGCGACGATCTGCCGGTGGTACGACGGGTCGGTCAGGGTCTCCTGGTAGCCGGTCATGCCGGTGTTGAAGACCATCTCCCCGAACGTCTCCCCCACGGCTCCGTAGGACGTCCCCTCGAAGACGCGCCCGTCCTCGAGCACGAGCAGAGCGGTCATACGAGCTTCCCTTCGAGAACGGTCGGACGGCCGCGCAGGAACGTGGCCACGACCCGGCCCGGCAGCGTCATGCCCTCATAGGGCGTGTTGCGGCTGCGGGAGGCCATCGCCGACGGGTCGACGAGGGCCCGCGGCGAGGGGTCGTACAGGGTGATGTTGGCGGGTGCACCGGCCTGGACGGGGAGGCCGTGGCCGGCGAGGCGGCCGATCCGCGCCGGACGCACCGACATGCGGTCGGCGACGCCCGCCCAGTCGAGCAGGCCGGTGTCGACCATGGCCTCCTGGACGACCTGCAGGGCGGTCTCCAGGCCGATCATGCCCATGGCCGCCACGCTCCACTCGGTCTCCTTGTCCTCGACCGGGTGCGGGGCGTGGTCGGTGGCGACGCAGTCAATCGTGCCGTCGGCCAGCGCCTCGCGCAGCGCCCGCACGTCCTCCTCCGTCCGCAGCGGCGGGTTCACCTTGTAGATCGGGTTGTACGGCCCGACCGGTGAGGACTCCGCGCAGGAGTCGGTGAGCAGGAGGTGGTGCGGGGTGACCTCGGCGGTGACGTCCCAGCCCTTCGACTTGGCCCAGCGGAGGATCTCCACGGACCCGGCGGTCGAGACGTGGCACACGTGCAGCCGGGAGCCGACGTGCGCGGCCAGGAGGCAGTCGCGCGCGATGATCGCCTCCTCGGCGACCGCCGGCCAGCCGTTCAGGCCCAGCCTGCCGGAGACCTCGCCCTCGTTGAGCTGGGCGCCCTCCGTCAGCCGGGGCTCCTGGGCGTGCTGGGCCACGACCCCGTCGAACGCCTTCACGTATTCGAGCGCGCGGCGCATCAGCACGGCGTCGGAGACGCACTTGCCGTCGTCGGAGAAGACGCGGACGCGGGCGGCCGAGTCGGCCATCGCCCCCAGCTCGGCGAGTTGCCTGCCCTCCAGGCCCGAGGTCACCGCGCCGATCGGCTGGACGTCGCAGTGGCCGTACTCCTGGCCGAGCCGCCAGACCTGTTCGACCACGCCGGCCGTGTCGGCGACCGGTGAGGTGTTGGCCATGGCGTGGACGGCGGTGTAGCCGCCCCGGGCTGCCGCCTGGGTGCCGGTCTCGACGGTCTCGGCGTCCTCTCTGCCCGGCTCGCGCAGGTGGGTGTGCAGGTCGACCAGTCCCGGCAATGCGACCAGGCCGGCGGCGTCGACGGTGAGCTCGGCGGCCGCTCCGGCGAGGTCGCCGATCTCCGCGATCACGCCGTCCCGTATGAGGATGTCGGCCGGGTCGCCGCCGAGAATCGCGGCGCCCTTGATGAGGATGGTGTTCACAGGTCTCCCTCGATGTCGCCCGGCGTGTTCGGGGTGCTCACGCGCCGCCCCCGATCGCGGGCTCCGAACCGCCCAGCAGCAGATAGAGGACGGCCATGCGGACGGTCACGCCGTTGCCGACCTGTTCCACGATGGTCGACCGGGGCGAGTCGGCCACCTCGGCCGAGATCTCCATGCCCCGGTTCATCGGGCCGGGGTGCATGACGATCGCGTCGTCGTGCAGCTTCGCGAACCGGTCGCGGTCGAGGCCGTAGCGGCGGCTGTACTCCCTCGCGGAGGGGAAGTAGGAGGCGTTCATCCGCTCCAGCTGGACGCGCAGCATCATCACGACGTCCGCCTTGGGCAGCACGGCGTCGAGGTCGTAGGACACCTGGCAGGGCCAGGTCTCGACCGACACCGGCAGCAGCGTGGGCGGCGCGACGAGGGTCACCTCGGCGCCGAGCGTGTGCAGGAGCAGCACGTTGGACCTGGCGACCCTGCTGTGCAGGACGTCGCCCACCACGGCGACCTTGAGCCCCTCCAGCCGGCCCAGCCTGCGCCGCATGCTGTACGCGTCGAGCAGCGCCTGGGTCGGGTGCTCGTGGGTGCCGTCGCCGGCGTTGACCACACTGCCGTGGACCCACGTGGCGAGCCGGTGGGGCGCGCCCGACGCGCCGTGCCTGATGACGACGGCGTCGGCGCCCATGGCCTCGAGGGTGAGCGCGGTGTCCTTGAGCGACTCGCCCTTGGACACGCTCGACCCCTTGGCCGAGAAGTTGATCACGTCGGCGGACAGGCGCTTGGCCGCCGCCTCGAACGAGATCCGGGTGCGGGTGGAGTCCTCGAAGAAGAGGTTGACCACCGTGCGGCCGCGCAGCGTCGGCAGCTTCTTGATCGACCGGTCGGAGACCCTCGCCAGCTCCTCCGCGGTGTCGAGGATCAGCAGCGCGTCGTCGCGGGAGAGCTCGCCCGCCGAGATCAGGTGCCTCATCGGGCCTCCTCCTTGATGAGCAGGACGGCGTCGCGGCCGTCGATCTCCTCCAGATAGACCTTGACCTTCTCCGCCTTGGAGGTCGGCAGGTTCTTGCCCACGTAGTCGGCGCGGATGGGCAGTTCGCGGTGACCGCGGTCGACGAGGGTCGCGAGCTGGACGGCCCGGGGGCGGCCCACGTCGTTGAGCGCGTCGAGCGCGGCGCGCACCGTCCGGCCGGAGTAGAGGACGTCGTCGACGAGCACGACGGTCATGCCGTCGATCCCGTCGGGCGGCAGCTCGGTGCGGCCCAGCGGGCGCGCGGGCCGGAGGCGGAGGTCGTCGCGGTACATCGTGATGTCGAGGGAACCGACGGGGACCTTGAGCCCTTCGAACTGGGCGATCCGCTCGGCGAGCCGGCGCGCCAGCGTCGCTCCGCGTGTGGGGATTCCCAGGAGGACGACGCTTTCCGCGCCCTTGGTGCGCTCGAGGATCTCGTGCGCGATGCGGGTGAGAGCCCGATGGATGTCGGGGCCCTCCAGCACGGCGTGCGCCTGGTTTTGGACGTCGGACATCGAAAAGTCACCACCTTTCCCGCCTCACTGGACGGGTCTTAAAAGGGTGTTCAGCGGGTTCAGGGTACCAGGACGGCTTCAGACGCCCCCTCGCCAGGGACGATGTACGGAACCCACCACCTCGTCGCCTACGGTGGAGTGGTCCGAAACTCCCAGGCTGCGGCACGTGTCGGGGATTTCGGCCAGAGCACTGTTTGGCGCTCTTTTTTCCAATCGGCTTGACCTTTGACAGTGACGGCTTTACCGTCACTGTCCGTAACCACAACTCGCGACCTTCCTGGGTAAAACCCGACGCAATGGTCACCGATGGTGCCTGGCTCAGGTGCAACCCCCCGGTGTTCGGAACGCTCGGGCCGAGGAAGCAGAATCAAGTGAGAACAGACATAGAAAGCCGGGGGCCATCCAATGCCGTCTGACTACGCCAAGTCCCTGGGCGCACGACTCCGCGCCATCCGCACCCAGCAGGGGCTGTCCCTGCACGGGGTCGAGGAGAAGTCACGTGGCCGGTGGAAGGCCGTCGTCGTCGGCTCCTACGAGCGTGGCGACCGTGCGGTGACGGTGCAGAAGCTCGCCGAGCTCGCCGACTTCTACGGAGTGCCGGTTTCCGAGTTGCTCCCTGGAGGTGCAGCGCCCAGCCCGCTTGCGCCGGCGCCGAAGCTTGTCATCGACCTGGAGCGGCTCTCGCAGCTGCCGAAGGAGAAGGCCGGGCCGCTGGCCCGTTACGCCGCGACCATCCAGAGCCAGCGCGGTGACTACAACGGCAAGGTGCTGTCGATCCGCCAGGAGGACCTGCGCTCGCTCGCCGTCATCTATGACAAGTCGCCGGTCGAGCTGACCGAGGAGTTCATCAGCTGGGGCGTGCTCGACGCGGAGGCTCGCCGCGCCGTCGAGTCCTTCTGATCCGCGCACGTCCGCCTCTGCTCCGGGGAGGCGGACCAACGGGTGCTCCGGAGAGACGGACCTCGAGTCTGCCGTTGAGTCGATCGTCCGGGCCGTCTCGGCCCGGGACGGCGGCCGATCCTGCGCTTGGCGTAGTCGCAGGTGAGGCGTCGCTGGCGACGCATCAGGCCCCCCGGATGACCGGCGGATCAACGACGTCTTCCGTTGCGGAGATTGACCCGATAAACGAAGATATGACGGGATATGGCCTTTCATGTCGGCTCTGAGGTCGGGCGGCTCCGCCAGGTCCTCGTGCACATCCCCGAACTGGCGCTGCGGCGGCTGACCCCCTCCAACAAGGACGATCTGCTCTTCGACGACGTGCTCTGGGTGGAGCGCGCGCTGGAGGAGCACCGCGAGTGGCGCGAGGCCCTCGCGGCGCGCGGCGTCCAGGTCCGCCTGCTCGGCGATCTCATCGAGGAGACCGTCGCCGTCCCCGAGGCCAGGAAGCACGTCCTCGACGGCACCGTCGACGAGCGCTGGTTCGGCCCCCTCGCCGCCGACGCGATCAGGAACTCGCTCGAGGCACTCGACGCGGCGACGCTCGCGCCCTTCCTGACCGGCGGGATCACCAAGCGCGAGATCATGGAGCTCGGCTGCGACCCGAAGTCGATCGCCTTCCACACCCTGAAGGCCGACGACTTCGTCCTGCCGCCGCTGCCCAACCACATGTTCACGCGCGACACCTCGTGCTGGGTCTACGACGGGGTGTCCATCAACGCCATGCGCAAGAAGGCGCGCAGGCGGGAGACGGTGAACTACGAGGCCGTCTACCGGTGGCACCCCGCGTTCGCCTCCGGCTACGACCGGCCGGAGCAGGGCGGCTTCCATGTCTGGTGCCACGGCACCCGGACCGCTCCTGCGACCATCGAGGGCGGCGACGTGCTGGTGCTCGGCCGCGGCGTCGTGCTGGTGGGGATGAGCGAGCGCACGCAGCCTCAGGCGGTCGAGATGCTGGCCACGAGCCTGTTCGCGGCCGGCTCGGCCACCAGGATCGTGGCGCTGGACATGCCGAAGGCCAGGGCCTTCATGCATCTCGACACGGTGATGACCAACGTGGACGTGGGCGTGTTCACCAAGTACGCCGGGCTCGGCATGCTCCCGTCGTACACGATCGAGCCGGGAGACAACGAGAAGGAGCTGAAGGTCACCGACCATGCCCCGGAGGAGATGCACCAGGCCATCGCACAGGCGCTCGACCTGGACGACATCAAGATCCTGACCCCGGCGCAGGATGTGCGCTCCGCCGAGCGTGAGCAATGGGACGACGGGTGCAATGTGCTGGCGCTGGAACCGGGTGTCGTCATGGCCTACGAGCGCAACACCACGACCAACGACTATCTGCGCAGGAACGGAATCGAGGTCATCACGATCCGGGGCAGCGAACTCGGCCGCGGAAGGGGCGGCCCGCGCTGCATGAGCTGTCCACTCGAACGCGACGCCGTCTGAGCTGGAGCCTGCGCCGTCACGTCCGGGCCCGCCGCTGAGCCGTCATCTCTGAGCTGCGGCATCTCGGACGCCGCCATGTGAGTTGTCGCGCCCGGACCCGCCGTCTGAGCCCGTCGCGCCTGAGCCCGTCGCGCCTGAGGCAGCCGCGCCCCGGAAAGCGGGCGATCCGGGAGTTGGGGCCGTGCGGTGGCCCCTAACCCGCCATCGGCAGGGCCGACTGGCCGGGGACTCCGAGGATGGCCTCGACTTCGCTGACGAACCTGTCGGCCTCGGCGATGAGCTCCTCGGCGTCCCGGGGCGTCACGACCCGGACCATGCCGGCCTCGGCCGCCGCCCGCTTGGTCGCACTGACCGCGAAGTAGGCCGCCCAGTCCGCGAGCTTGGGCTCCGCCTCCGGCAGCAGCTCCCAGGCGCTGCGCAGGCGCCGCTTCCGGCCGTCCATCGGCCGGGGCCGCGCCGCGAGGATGGCCGCGGCCGCCCGGAGTGCCGCGAGGTGGGCCGAGACGTACCTGTCGGCGGGTGTGCGCCCCACGGTCGCCTCCGCCAGACACGTCCTGGCATCGCCGAGATGCGTCAGGACGGTCTGCGAGACCCTGGGCCCGCTCCGCTCTTCGATCTGTCCAGTCATGCCCGCCTCCTCGAGTCGTGGCAGCCGGCGGTGATCGCCGGTGAGATCACAGTTACAGATCCCACTGACAATTCCCGCCGAGGTCAGCAATCTCCGACGACGACATGGAATTCCCGAACTCCGCAGGCACTCCCGAGGCCGGCCGGACGAGGAGCTTCCCCTCTCCCCGTCCGGCCCACGCCGCGGGCCGTGCCGCGTTCGTCTCCGCCGACGACGAAGGCACGGGTCCGACGGTGTGGGCGCGAGCCGCGAGTCTCACGCCCACTGCATCGAACATAGATTCGACACCGGTGCATGTCAAGGATGAGAGCGAACATGTATTCGATTCCCGTCCGTCGATCGCACCCCGCCCGCAGACGGCGAAGGGCCCCGCGTGATGTTCACGCGGAGCCCTGATCTCCTGTCAGCGACCGCCGGCCCTAGCGCAGCCGGGACGGCCTCAGCGGACGAACTTGCCGCGGACGTGGACGGGCACGCCCTTGCCGAGCAGACCGGGCAGGACCTGCGCGACGGGCATGGGGAGCCGCACACAACCGTGGGACGCGGGGTACAGCGGAACCGACAGCGCGCCGTGCAGCGCGATCCCGCCGTTGAAGAAGATCGGGTTGTACAGGGACCCCAGGTAGGACGTGTGCCAGCCCTTCACGCGCCACGTCGTCTTGTAGTTGCCCGTGGGCGTCCTGGCGCTTCCGGAGAACTTCTGCCGCTTCCCGTTCCACACGACCCACTCGGTGTACGGGATCCCGCTGCCGGATGAGATGTGTGAGATCAGCCTCGGCTTGCCGCTGCGGTACAACACCATGATCTGCTTGGTGAGGTTGATCTCGACCCTGGTCGGCTTGCCCTTGGGCACCAGGACCTTGGGCGCCTTCGGCTTCTCCAGCGCGTTCCACGTCTTCGACGCCACCGTGCTGGTGGGCGTGATGCCCTGGACCTTCTGGAAGGCCCAGACGGCGGCGCGGGTGCCCGAGCCGTAGACGCCGTCGACCTTCCCCGGCACATAGCCGAGCTGCTTCAACCTCGTCTGCAGCGTCTTCACGGCCGCGCCCTTGGCGCCGTACTTGAGCGTCTTCGACGGCGCCGTGAAGGCCGGTGCCGCCGTCAGCGCGCTCCCCTGGAGCGCGGTTCCCAGCTGCGAGGCGGTCGTCCCCGCCTGCACGGCGGTGATCCGCGTCGTGTCCGTCCGCGCCTGCGCGGCCCCGGACAGACCGCCCGCCATCAGCGTCACGGCCCCCACCGTGACCAGTGCGGCGGCGGCCAGCTTCCGTCGTCCCCTCATAGGGACCAACCTCTCGTTCGGACCAAATTGGATCAAGGGATCCTCTGGGTATGGTGGGCGCGTCCCATCGCGGGATCAAGTGACGACAACGGATCGCTTATGCCCACTCACTGTGTTTAGAGTGACCGCGTGCCAGAAAAGTTGCATCCCAACGCCGCCCATGTCGCCGACGTGCTCCGCTCGCACGGAATCGAGAGCGAGATCGTGGTCCTGGCGGACAGCGCGCCCACGGCCGCGACGGCGGCCGCCCAGCTCGGCTGCGAGATCGGGGCGATCGCGAACAGCCTGATCTTCAACGCGGACGACGCCCCTCTACTCGTGCTCACCAGCGGGGCCCACCGCGTGAACACCGACCTGGTCGCCGCCCTCGTGGGGGCGCGGAAGGTGCGGCGGGCCACTCCGGAGTTCGTCAGGGAGCACACCGGCCAGCCGATCGGCGGCGTCGCCCCGATCGGGCATCCCGCTCCGGTCCGCACGCTGGTCGACACCTGGCTCGACGAGCACGAGACCGTCTGGGCCGCCGCCGGGCACCCGCACACGGTCTTCGCCACGACGTACGGCGAGCTCCTCAAGATCACCGGAGGCACGGCGGCCGAGGTCGGGTGAGCCGCACGCGGACGGCGTCCGCAACCGGCATCAACGGACGGCCCCGCAAACGGCGCGGGCCGCGGATCGGCGCGGACGGCTCCCGGGAACCCCGGAAGTTCCGCCGGCGTCTTGTCACCGGCGGCCGGGCACTCCGTCTTTGCTAGGGTCCGGAAAGTGATCCAACTGCGACGCGTCGGGCCCGACCGGTTCATCGCGGCACTCGACACGGTGCTGACGATCTACGCGGCGGCCATGCGTCCCCCGCCGGATCAGCTCCCCGGCCGCCTCGCCATCATGCGCAACCACGCGACCTACCCCGAGTTCGTGTGCATGCTCGCGGAGGCGCCGGAGATCGTCGCGTTCGCCTACGGCTTTCACGGCACTGAGGGACAGTGGTGGCACGACGTCGTCCGCCGCGCCCTGCGGGACCGGGCGGGCGCCCCGGTCGCCGAGCAGTGGTTCGGGGACGCCCTGGAGATCGCGGAGGTCCACGTCCACCCCGACCATCAGGGCAAGGGGATCGGCCGGCGGATGATCCACGGGCTCTGCGAGGGCCGCAGCGAGCGCACGGCCGTGCTGTCCACCCACGATGCGCCCACGGCCGCCCGCCACCTCTACCGCGACATCGGCTTCGTCGACCTCATGACGGAGTTCGTCTTCCCCGGCGGCTACGAGGATTACGCCATCGCCGGCGCCCGTCTGCCCCTGCCGCCGCCGGTCGGGTGAGACCCGCCGGTCAGCGGTGTACGGCCGAGCCTGCCGGGGCCAGCGCCTCGAACACCTCGCGCGTGGCGCTCGACCGGTTGAAGGTGATGAAGTGGATGCCCGGCGCCCCTTCGTCGAGCAGGGTCCGGCACATCTCGGCTGCGTGCTCGATGCCCAGGCGGCGTACGGCCACGGGGTCGTCGGCGACCGCCTCGAAGCGCGCGGCCACCTCGGGCGGGAACGGCGCGCCGGACAGCTGCTCCGACCGCGCGATGGTGCTCATCTGGGTGACCGGCATGATGCCGGGGATGATCGGCGTGTCGCAACCCGAGGCCGCGACCCGGTCGCGCAGGCGCAGGTAGTCCTCAGCTCTGAAGAACATCTGCGTGATCGCGTAGTCGGCGCCGGCCCGGCACTTCTGGACGAAGTACTCGGTGTCGGACTCGATCGTCGCCGACCGCGGATGCTTGTAGGGGAAGGCCGCCACACCGACGCAGAAGTCGCCCGCCTGGCGGATCAGCCGGACCAGGTCCTCGGCGTACTGGACGCCCTCGGGGTGCTTGATCCACTCGCTCAGGGGGTCCGCCCCGCGCGGGTCCCCGCGTACGGCGAGGATGTTGCGGACTCCGGCGTCGGCGAACCTGCCGATCAGGTGGCGCAGCTCGCGGATGGAGTGGTCGACCGCCGTGAAGTGGGCGACCGGTGTGAGCGTCGTCTCGTGCGCGAGCCGCTCGACGATGTCCACCGTGCGATCACGGGTGGAACCACCGGCGCCGTAGGTCACCGAGACGAACGTGGGGCGCAGCGCCTCCAGCTCACGGATCGCCCGCCACAGCTGGCGCTCGCCCTCGTCGGTCTTCGGTGGCAAGAACTCGAACGAAAACGACCGCTCACCCGCGGCCAGCAGCTCGCGGACCGTCGGAACTCGTTCGGGAAGCCGTGACGGAAGACCAAGAGCCATGGCCCCAACGTTACAGGTCGCGTCAACCCGGGCCGAAGCTCCAGGCCCCGTCCGGCGGGCACGGACGGTGCGATAACCATCACACAACAATGGCACCAGGGGCATCTCCAGATAGGACGTTGGATCAACCACGGTTACCCTCGAAGCATGACCGCTTCCGCCGCCCCGCTCGACCTCATTCGCCCGGAGGTGGACCGTTCTCTGCGCATGTTCGTCGAAAGGCAGCGTCCCCTGTTCGCCGACCCGCAGCTGGCCGTCCTGCTGAGCACGGCGGAGGACTTCCTCGCGAGCGGGAAGCGGCTGCGGCCGGCCTTCTGTTACTGGGGCTGGCGTGCCGCCGGCGGCGGGGACGACCCCGCGCTGCACGCCGCCGCCGCCTCACTCGAGCTCCTGCAGGCGAGCGCGCTCATCCACGACGACGTGATGGACTCCAGCGACGTGCGCCGCGGCATGCCGGCCGTCCACCGCAAGTTCGAGCAGATGCACAGGCAGGCGGGCTGGCACGGATCCGCGGAGCAGTTCGGGGAGGGCGCCGCCGTCCTGCTCGGCAACCTGCTCCTCATCTGGGCCGGGGAGATGTGGCGCAACAGCGGCATGGGACCCGAGGCGCTCGCGGCGGCCCAGCCGGTCCACGAGCAGATGCTGACCGAGCTCATGTCCGGGCAGTACCTCGACCTGCTGGAACAGGCCCAGGGAGAGAGCACGCTCGACGGCGCGCTGCGCGTCGCCCTCTACAAGAGCGGCAAGTACTCCGTCGAACAGCCGCTCCGGCTGGGCCTCGTGCTCGCCGCCCAGGCACAACACCCGTGGATCGACAGGCTCTGCGTCCAGTACGGCCAGCAGGTCGGCATCGCGTTCCAGCTCCGCGACGACATCCTCGGCGTCTTCGGCGACCCCACGGAGACGGGCAAGCCCGCGGGGGACGACCTGCGCGAGGGCAAGCGGACCATCCTGATCGCGCGGGCCCTGTCGGTGGCCACGCCCGCCCAGGCGGAGACCGTGCGCGCCCTGCTCGGGGATCCACTGCTCGACGCGGACGGGGTCGAGCGGCTCCGCTCGGTGATCCTGGACACCGGCGCCCTGTCGGCGTGCGAGGAGATGATCAAGCGGTTCCTCGACGACGCCCTCCACGCGCTCGACCAGGCCCCCATCGACGAGAGCGCCCGTACGGCTCTCGCGGCCCTCGCGGTGGCGGCCACGTCCCGGCGGACCTGAGCCCGCCGAGCCACCGTCACTGCCGCGCGACCCGGCGCCGGCGGCCCGGCCCGCCGGCTCGGCTCGGCGGCCGATCATGCCCGGGGCTTCGCGGAGGCTCCGCCCGGTCAGAGCGGAACGGCGGTGAGCCGGGCCCGCAGTTCGGCCGCAGCCGCCCGGGGGTCGTCGGCCTCGGTGATCGCCCGCACCACGACGGCGCGGCGCACGCCGTACGAAATGACCTCGTCGATGGTGTCCAGCCCGATCCCGCCGATGCCGAACCAGGGCCGGCTGACGCCGAGATCGGCGGCATGCTTGAGCAGGGCGGGACCGGGCGCGGGGCGGCCCGGCTTGGTCGGCGTTGGCCAGATGGGGCCGCAGCAGAAGTAGTCGACGCCAGGCTGCACCGCCGCGGCCGCGGCCTCCTCAGCCGAGTGCGTGGACCGGCCGATCAGGATGTCGGGCCCGAGGATGTCCCGTGCGAGTTCGACCGGCAGGTCGTCCTGGCCCAGGTGGAGGATGTCCGGGCGGGCCGCGTGGGCGATGTCCGCCCGGTCGTTCACCGCCAGGAGCACTCCGTGCCTGTCGCAGGCCGCACGGAAGACGTCGAGCAGTTCGAGCTCCTCACGCGCCTCCAGGCCCTTGTCCCGCAACTGGACGATGTCCACTCCGCCCGCCAGGGCCGCGTCGAGGAAGTCCTCGAGGTCGCCGCGGTCCTTCCTGGCGTCGGTGCAGAGGTAGAGCCTGGCATTCGCGAGTCGCTCTCGCCGGGTGTCGGTCACCCGACCACAATGCCACGGGCCGCCGGGATCAGAATCCCAGTGCCTGCGCCCTCCGCTTGACCTCGGTGTGCCGTCCCGCGAGGACCGCGTCGATCGGCGAGCCGGGGAGCGACGGGTCCGGGGTGAACAGCCACCGGATCGCCTCGACATCGCTGTAGCCCGCGTCGGACAACACGGTCAGCGTGCCGGGGAGCCCCTTCAGGACATCCCCGTCCGTCAGGAACACGGCCGGGATGTGCGGTTCACCGCCACCTCTGCGGGCGCCGACGAGCTTCTTGTCCTTGAGGAGTTGCTTGGCCCGCCCGATGGACAGTCCCAGCCTGTCCGCGACCCTGGTAAGCGGGAGCCACTCCCCCACCAGCCGGTCGGTCTCCGCGTCGATCTGCGCAACAGTAAGCGTCACGAAACCACCATTACCACAGCCGACCTTCCAGGAAACACCTCGTTCACGCCATAATACAGTCGCGGAGAGTCACGGTCGGATCGGTCAGCCGGGTGACATCGAGCCGCTGTCCCCCCTCCACGACGCGGCGCCCCTGGACGAGGTCACGCGGCCGGTCGACGGTGAGGATGGCCGCCAGCCGGTCGTCGGCGGTGAGCCAGCACACCGCCCACTTCTCGTCCGCGTGGGGGTCCCCCCGCAGCAGCATCCGCTCCGCCGTCCCCCTGTGCCCGGCGAACTGCACCATGTGGCCGAACTGCTCCGACCAGAAGTAGGGAACCGGGTCGTAGACCGCGACCTCGCCGAGCAGCGTCGCCGCGGCGGTGTCGGGGGCGCCCAGAGCGGTGTCCCAGTGCTCGACCCGCATCCGGCGTCCGAATCTGCGCGACCACCAGTTGGCGCAGTCACCGACGGCGACCACGTTGGCGAGCGACGTCCGCAGGTGCTCGTCGACGACGACGCCGTCCTCGACGGCCACGGCGGAGCCCTTCAGCCAGTCGACGGCGGGACGCACGCCCACGCAGGTCAAGATCACGTCCGCGTCGATCCGGCCGCCCGACATCAGGGAGACCCCGCCCAGGTCCACGCTGCCGACCATCGTGCCCAGCCGCAGGTCGACGCCCGCCCGCTCGTACCAGGGGACGGTGTGACCGCCGGCGGCCGCGCCGAGCGCGACGGCCAGCGGCGCCTCGGCGGCCTCGATCACGATGACCTCGCAGCCGGCCTTGGCGGCGGCGGTCGCGACCTCGGCGCCGATCCAGCCCGCGCCGATCACCACGATCCTGGCGCCGGGGACGAGGCGCGCGCGCAGGGCCAGCGCGTCGTCGATGGTGCGCAGGACATGCTGGGGCCCCTCGCCCCGCAGCCGTACGGGCGAGGCGCCCGTGGCGATGACGAGGCCGTCGTAGTCGAGCTCGCCCTCGGTGGTCTCCACCACGCCGTCGCGCAGGCCCTTGGCGGCGACGCCCAGACGCAGCCGTACGTCGAGGGCCTCGAGGTCGGAGTCGACGACCGTGGAGTCGGTCTGGCCGAGCAGCACCGCCTTCGACAGCGGCGGCCGGTCGTAGGGGCGATGCGGTTCCTCGCCGATCAGCGTGATCCGCCCGGCGAACCCGTGGGCACGCAGCGCCTCGACACTTCGCACGCCGGCCAGGCCGGCCCCCACAACCACGACGTGATCCACGACCTGACCATAGATTGCCGACACGGGCACCCGCCAATGGAGAGTCGATAACGAATTGACTAACTACTGCGCACAATGCGTAATGACGGCCTTGTGCGCAACCCTCCCGATCAGGGCTAGGCTAGGGACGTAAGACGCGCGGGAGCCCGGCAGGCCGGGCTGAGAGGAGAGCGTGAGGCTCTCGACCGCAATGAACCTGATCCGGGTAATGCCGGCGAAGGGAGCGCAGTGCCCGATCTGCTACGAACCGCCGCCGACCCCGGCTCCACCCTGTCGGAAGGCTCTCCCGGCGGTTTCCCTGATCATGACGTCGCCGTGATCGGCGGCGGCGTGGCGGGCCTGTCCGTCGCCTGGCGTACGGCACGGCGGGGGTTGTCCGTCGTGGTCGTCGACCCGAGCCCGGGAAGCGGCGCGACCCACGCCTCCGCCGGGATGCTCGCGCCCGTCAGCGAGGTGACCTACACCGAACAGCCGCTGCTGCGCCTGGGCCTGGCGTCCCTCGCCATGTGGCCGGCGTTCCGGGACGACCTCGAGGGCGAGAGCGGCGAGGACCTCGACTACCGCACCGACGGCACGCTCGACGTCGCCTACGGCACCGACGACATGGCCTACCTGGACGACCTCGGGTCGTTCGAGGAGTCTCTCGGCCTCCGGGTCGAGCGCCTGACCGGGCGGCAGTGCCGCGCCCTGGAGCCGATGCTCTCGCCATCGGTCCGAGGGGGGCTGCTCGCCAGGGACGACGCCTGGGTCAACCCGCGCCGGGTGATCTCCGCGCTGCTGACCGCGCTGGCCAAGGCGGGGGGCACCGTCGTCGCGGAACGGGCGGACGGCCTCGCCTTCGACGGCGGCCGAGTCGTCGGTGTACGGCTGGCGTCCGGGCAGGTCGTCGGCGCCACGAGCGTCGTCGTCGCGGCGGGCCCGTGGTCGCCGTCGTTCGTTCCCGGGCTGCCGGTCCGCCCGGTCAAGGGCCAGATCCTGCGGCTGCGCGGCCCCGAGGGCTTCCTCACCCGCTGTGTGCGAGGGCTGGTCCACGGCGCCCCGGCCTATCTCGTCCCCCGAGGCGACGGAGAGATCACGGTCGGCGCGACGATGGAGGAGATGGGCTTCGACGGGCGGGTCACCGCGGGCGGCGTCTACGAGCTGCTCCGAGACGCCCGTGAACTGGTGCCGGGCGTCACGGAGCTCGAACTGTCCGAGACGACCGTCGGCTTCCGCCCGGGGACCCCCGACAACCTGCCGCTCATCGGCCCGCTGATGGGAGTTCAGCCGGACGGGCCCGCGACGCCGGAAGCGGGCCGCCCGCCGGCCGCGACGCCCAGGCCGGGAGAGCCTGCCGTACCGCCGGAACAGGGGCGGGGGGCGCGGCCGCCGGACCTGCTGGCCGCGACCGGGCACCACCGGGCGGGCGTCCTGCTCGCCCCCATCACCGCCGACGCCGTCGCGGCGTTCCTCACCGGGGAGCCGGTCCCGGAGGCGGTGCAGTCGTGCGATCCAGGGAGATTCGGCCGATGAAGGTGACTATCAACGGCGGCGCCGTCGAGCTGCCCGGCGAGGCGACCGTGGGCGAGGCCGTGCGGACCCTCACCGCGATGACGTCCGGCGTCGCGGTGGCGGTGAACGGCGAGGTGGTGAGCAGGAGCGCGTGGGAGTCGACCCGGCTGTCGGAGAGCGACCTGGTCGAGGTGCTCACGGCGGTTCAGGGAGGATGAACGTGGACGGCGTGGAAGTGGAAGCGGGCATGGAAGACGTGCTCTCCCTCGGCGGGGAGAAGTTCACCTCCCGGCTGATCATGGGAACCGGCGGCGCCCCCTCGCTCGACGTGCTCGAGCAGGCGCTGGAGGAGTCGGGCACCGAGATCACCACGGTGGCGATGCGCCGGCTCGACCCGGCGTCGCGCGGGTCGGTCCTCGACGTGCTGCGCCGTAAGGGCATCAAGGTGCTGCCCAACACGGCGGGATGCTTCACCGCCGGGGAGGCCGTCCTCACCGCGCGGCTGGCCAGGGAGGCGCTGGAGACCAACTGGGTCAAGCTCGAGGTCATCTCCGACGAGCGGACCCTGCTGCCCGACCCCATCGAGACCTTCGACGCGGCGGAACGGCTGGTCGCAGACGGGTTCGTCGTGCTCCCCTACATCGGTGACGACCCGGCGCTGGCGCGGCGGCTCGAGCAGGCCGGGTGCGCCGCGGTGATGCCGCTCGGCGCCCCCATCGGCTCGGGGCTCGGCATCCGCAACCCCCACAACATCGAGCTGATCGTCGAGTCCGCCGGCGTCCCGGTGATCCTCGACGCGGGCATCGGCACGGCGAGCGACGCCGCGCTGGCGATGGAGCTCGGCTGCGACGCCGTGCTGCTCGCGAGCGCCGTGACCAGGGCGCAGCGGCCCGGACTGATGGCCGCCGCGATGCGCCACGCCGTCACGGCAGGCCGGGCGGCCCGGATCGCGGGACGCATCCCGATGCGGCGATACGCGGAGGCCTCCTCACCCGCCCTGACGGCCTGAGCCACCCGCCCCTGACGGCCTGAACCCGCCCGCTCGGACGGCCGAGCTCCCCCGCTCGGACCGCCCGCGACTCGCCCGCCCGGACGGCCACGGCCGGGCGGGCGGGGGGTACGGCCACTAACCCCACGTCAAGGCTGCGGTAAATGCCGGTTATCGCAGAGAGTGCCCCTCCACTTAGCGTCGAATTGACGGCGGAAAAGGTCTCAGTTTGGGATTCCCGAGCCCGGCGGGTGGCAAATCACCCTTAAACTCGGGCGCGTGGACACGACGCTAACGGACCCGATCGTCGGGCATGTGCTCGACGGGCGCTACCGCGTCGAGTCCCGGATCGCCCGGGGTGGCATGGCCTCCGTCTACCTGGCTCTGGACGTCCGGCTCGATCGTACGGTCGCCGTCAAGGTGATGCACCACACGCTCGCCGAGGACCCGCAGTTCGTGCGGCGGTTCATCGGAGAGGCCAGGTCTGTGGCCAGCCTCTCGCATCCCAACATCGTCCAGGTCTTCGACCAGGGCACCGACGGCAAGCACGTGTATCTCTCGATGGAGTACGTGCCCGGCCGCACGCTGCGCGACGTCCTGCGCAGCCGGGGCCGCCTGCCCGCCCGCGAGGCGCTGGAGATCGTCATCCCCGTGCTGGCCGCGCTCGGCGCCGCCCACCAGGCGGGGCTCATCCACAGGGACGTCAAGCCGGAGAACGTCCTGCTCACCGACGACGGCCGCGTGAAGGTCGTGGACTTCGGCCTCGCCCGCGCCGTCGAGGCGACCAACCAGACCAAGACCGGCATGATGATCGGCACGATCGGCTACATGTCGCCCGAGCAGGTCACCTCCGGGGTCGCGGACTCCCGCAGCGACGTCTACTCCGTCGGCATCATGCTGTTCGAGCTGCTGACCGGGCGGCAGCCGTACGAGGGCGACACTCCGATGTCGGTCGCCTACCGGCACGTCCACGACAGCGTCCCGGCCCCCTCCACCGTCGTCGGCGACATCTCGCCCTCGCTCGACGCCCTGCTCGCGGCGGCCACCGACCGCGACCCGGCCAAACGCCCTTCTGACGCCACGGCGATGCTGGTCGCAGCCGTCGAGGTGCACCGCACGCTGCCCAAGACCCCCGCCAAGAACGGCCAGCACGCCGCTCCCGGCCCGGTCACCCCGCTGGCCTCCCCCGCCGAGCCGTACAGCACGGGGCAGATGCTCGCCGTCGGGGCCCACACCCCGAAGCCGGTCAACCGCACGATGGTCCAGCCGCGGGGCGACCTGCTCACCACGCCGCAGGAGGGCCACTCTCGCAGCGTCATCAAGAGGCGGTCGACCTGGTTCGTCGCCGGACTCGCCCTGCTGATGGTCGCGGGCGTCGCGCTGACCGGCTGGTGGTTCTCGGGGGGGCGCTACACGAAGGTGCCCGACCTGCTCAACCAGAACATCACGGTCGCCAAGCAGACGGCCGAGCAGCAGGGCTTCGTCGTCAAGATCGGCCAGGCGCGCTTCGACGAGCACGTGGGCAAGGACATGGTCCTCGACTCCGACCCCGAGGTCGGGACCGAGGTGGCCAAGGGTGCGCTGATCACGCTCATCCCCTCGGCCGGTCCGGAGACCGTGACGGTGCCGAAGGTCCAGGGCATGTCCGAGGCGGACGCCCGCGAGGCGATCGGCAAGGCCGGGCTGAGCGTCGGACGCGTGAGCAAGGCCGCGAGCGACACCGTGGCCCGCGGCCTCATTGTCAAGACGAGCCCCGACGTGGGCCGGCGCGTCAGGAAGAACTCGAGCGTCAACCTCGTGATCAGCGCGGGCCTGCTCATGCCGGACGTCACGCAGATGATGCGCGACCAGGCCGAGCAGTTCCTCCGCGAGAAGGGCTTCAACGTCCAGATCGACGAGACGACCGACGACACCCCGCCGGGAACGGTCATCGCCCAGGATCCGGCGGGCGGCTCGGAGACCGTGGCCGGAGCGAACGTCCGCCTGACCGTCTCGCGGGGCCCCGACCAGGGCTGGCACTGGCCGTGGGAGAACGAAGGCGACCAGGCCGCCCTGGTCCAGGTGCCCGACGTCCGGTTCAAGTCCGTGGAGGACGCCCAGAACGAACTGAAGGCGGCGGGCTTCAAGGTCAAGACCCGCAACCTCGTCGGCACCCAGCGCGTGGTGGGCGAGCAGCCTCTCGGCCAGCAACCGGCCGGCACCCAGATCATGATCTGGCACTGACGCGACCGTACCGCGGTCCGGTTTCCGGGTGGGAACACCCGGGCGGACCGCGGCCTGGTCAGGGGGCGAGCGTGCCGAGCAGGCGCAGCCGTCCGAGACCGCCGTCGGGGTAGATGTCGAGCCGGGCGTGCGTCATCCTCCGGTCGCTGTCGAGGCGGAAACGATGCCGGGTGTCCGGCTGGAGCCGCGTCCGGGGAAGCAGCGGGAACCACGCCCCCGGGTCGTCCAGCGCCGCCTGCCCCGCGTCGATCCCGCTGACCGAGGCCCACCCCGGCGCGTTGAACACGAGGTTCGCCGTGTCGAGCTCGGCCACCGCCACGGTGCCCGCGCCCGCGAGGGCCACGATCAGCCAGTCGTTGCCGCCGTCCCTGCGCCGGGCGGTCTCCCATCCCTCGGCCTGGTTCCTTGGCCGTCCCGGCGCGATGACGTTGTTGGGCGAGGAGTAGAACTCGTCGGAGCAGGCGATCACCAGTCCCCCGTTCTCCAGCGCCGCGAGGTCGACGGTGAGCCCCGTGAGGAACACGGGGTCGGGCACGACCTCCCCGTGCACGCGCAGCCTGGCCACGCCTCCGTCGGGGAAGATGTTCAACCGCACGTGGGTGAAGCGGCGCGGGTCGGCGACCTCGAACTGGTGGGCGGCGTCGCCCTTGAGGGCGCCCGGCGGCACGATCTCCACCCAGTCCGTCCGCTCGGCGAGGTCTCCCGGCGCCGGCCAGCCGTCCGCGGCGCACGCCTCGACCGACGCGTGCGGCGGGTAGTTGCCCTTGAACCAGGCGGTGTCGATCACGATCCCCCTGATCACACCGGGAAGGCCGAGCCGCACGATCGCCCAGTCATGGCCCGGCTCCCTGCGCCGCCTGGTCTCCCAGCCGTCGTAGAGCTGGCCCTTCGCGCCGAACGTGTGCGGCTGGAACGCCGGCGGGCCCGGCCTGATGAGCGCCTCCCGCTCCGCGAACGACTCGTCGTTGGCGGCGACGACGGCCCCGCCGTACGTCCGGAGAGCAAGATCAGGCAAACGGGTGAAGTCCGTCATCTCATCCCCCTGGGGTCAGGAACCGTCCGTTCGGCGTGACGTGGTCGACGGGCAGGCCGCGTGACCACGTGGTCCGCACCACGCCCGTCAGCGTCCTGCCGTGATAGGGCGAGACCGGGTTGCGGTGGTGCAGAGCCGCCACGTCGACCGTGAACTCGGCCTCCGGGTCGAACGCCACCAGGTCGGCGTCCGTACCGGGCCGGATCCCCCCCTTGTACGGCAGGCCGGCCAGCGCCGCCGGCCCCTGGGCCATCCATCTGACGACGTCGGGCAGGCCGTACCCCCGTGCGAGGGCGGCGGTCCACACGACGGGCAGGCCGAGCTGGAGCGAGGAGATCCCGCCCCACGCCGCGGCGAAATCGGGCACTTTGAGATCGGGCGTCGACGGCGAATGGTCGGAGACGATCCCCATCAGCACGCCGTCGGCGAGGGCCTGCCAGAGGGCGTCGCGGTTGGCGGCCTCCCTGACGGGCGGGCAACACTTGAACGCCGGTCCGGTGACCTCCTCGGCGGTCAGGCAGAGGTAGTGGGGGCACGTCTCCGCGGTGATCCGGACGCCGGCGCGCTGGGCCCGGCGTAGCGGTTCGACGCAGGCGGCCGCCGAGACGTGCACGATGTGGGCACGCGCTCCCGTCTCCTCGGCGAGCTCGATCACCTGCTCGACGGCTCTCCGCTCGGCGTCGGGAGTTCGCGAGCGCAAGAAGTCCTGATATGTCGGGCCGGTCGGTTCGGTGAGCGAGGCGGGGTCCTCCGCGTGCGCGATGAGCAGCCCGTCGAACGTCGCGAGCTCGGTGAGGGCCTCGCGCAGGCCGTCGCGGTCGAGCGCGGGGAACTCATCGACGCCCGAAGGCGACAGGAAACACTTGACGCCGAAGACGCCGGCCTCGTGCAGCGGCCGCAGGTCCCCCACGTTGCCGGGCACGGCGCCGCCCCAGAAGCCGACGTCGACGTGGCACCGGCCCCGGGCGGCCTTCCGCTTGACCTCCAGCGCGGCCACGTCGACCGTGGGCGGCAGCGAGTTGAGCGGCATGTCGATGATCGTCGTCACGCCTCCGGCTGCGGCCGCCCGGGTGGCCGAGTCGAACCCCTCCCAGTGGGTGCGCCCGGGCTCGTTGACGTGGACGTGCGTGTCCACCAGGCCGGGCAGCAACGCGAGGTCTCCGAGGTCGACGGTCTCCCGCGCGGGCGGCGGCTCGTCATGGGGGCGCAGGGCCTCGATCCTGCCCGCCCGTACGGCGACGGCCAGTGGGCGCTCGCCTTCGGGGGTGACCGTCCGGCGTGACCGGACGACCAGGTCGTACGGCTCGCCGGCGCTCATTCGGCGACCGCCAGCAGCCGGCGGTGGGCACGGACTCCCGCCTCCGCGGCCTCGGCGTCGGAGACCGTGCGCAGCTCGCCGTCCTCGACCACCGTCCGGCCGCCCACCAGGAGCCTGGCCAGGGGCGGGGTCCGGCCGTACGCGAACGCCACGACGGGGTCGTCGATCGCCGCGTGGTAGCCGCCGAGCCGCCACAGCGCGATGTCGGCCAGCTTGCCGACCTCCAGAGAGCCGATCTCCTTGTCGCGTCCGAGGCATCTGGCCCCGCCCAAGGTGGCCAGCTCGAGCGCCTGGCGGGCGGTCAGGGCACGCGGGCCGTACCGGGCGCGCTGCATGAGCATCGCCATCCGCACCTCCCCCGCGAGCGGGGTCATCTCGCTGGAGGCCGCACCGTCGACGCCGAGGCCGACGGGGGCGCCCTCGCGCAGCAGGTCCGAGATCCTGGCGATGCCCGCGCCGAGACGCCCGTTGGACGACGGGCAGTGGGCCGTGCCCGTGCCGGTCAGGGCGAAGCGGCGTACGTCGGCGTCGGTCAGATGGACGCAGTGGGCGAGCCAGACGTCGGGGCCGAGCCAGTTGAGCTGCTCGAGGTACTCGACCGGGAGCATGCCGAACTGCTCGCGGCAGTGGTCGTCCTCGTCCGAGGTCTCCGCGATGTGGGTGTGCAGGCGCACGCCGTACGAGCGGGCGAGCTCGGCGGACCTGAGCATCAGGTCTCCGGTCACCGAGAACGGCGAGCAGGGCGCGACGGCGACGCGGAGCATCGAGCCGAACGACGGATCATGATATTTGCGGATGGCGTCCTCGGTGGCCTGGAGGACCTCGTCCGCCTCCTCGACAAGGTCGTCCGGCGGCAGCCCGCCCCGGGACTCACCGCGGTCCATCGAGCCGCGGCACGGGTGGAACCGCACGCCCACCTGCCGGGCGGCCTCGATCTCGGCGTCGAACAGGTCGCCGCGGCCTTTGGGGAAGACGTAGTGGTGGTCGGTCGACGTCGTGCAACCCGACCTGGCCAGCCAGGCCAGCCCGGCTGTCGCCGCCCCCGACACCACCTCGGCGTCCATCCGGCCCCACAGCCGGTAGCTGGCGACCAGCCACTCGAACAGCGTCCCGTCGGGTGTGACCCCCTGCGAGGCCCACTGGTAGAGGTGGTGATGGGTGTTGACGAGCCCGGGGGTCGCCAGGCAGCCGGATCCGTCGACGCGCTGCGCGCCGTCGGGTACGGCCGGCGCCGCGCCCGGGCCGACGGCGGTGATCCGGTCGTCCTCGACGACGATGTGGCCGGAGGGGATCTCCGCGCCGACGATCGGGACGATGTGGGCATTCTCGATGACGACGTGTCGCGTTGCATGATCACGCACAGGAAACTCGCAGGTCAGAGTGGGCGGCAGCGAAAGCGCGCATGATCACGGCTGGTGTTTGCGGGTGGCGGCCAGACGGACGGCGTCGAGGATCTTCTCGTATCCCGTGCACCGGCAGAGGTTGCCGGCCAGGGCCTCGCGGATTTCGGCGTCCTCCGGGACCCCGGGCGTGCTCTCGATCAGCGAATGCGCCTGGACGATCAGCCCGGGAGTGCAGAATCCGCACTGTACGGCTCCCGTCTCCACGAACGACCGCTGGACCTCGTCCAGTTCGCCGCCCGCGGCCAGTCCCTCCACCGTGATCACGTCCCGGCCCTCCGCCTGGCCGGCCGCGACCAGGCAGGCGCAGACCGGGGTCCCGTCCAGGTAGACCGTGCACGAACCGCACTCGCCCTGCTCGCAGGCGTTCTTGGCCCCCGGCAGGCCGAGCCGCTCCCTGAGGACGTAGAGCAGGCTCTCGCCTTCCCAGACGTCGTCGGCGGCCATCGACTCGCCGTTGACACTGATGTTCACCCTCATGCCGGCCCCCTCCCCGTGTAGTCGTTCCATGCCCACCCCAGCGTGCGGCGAGCCATCACGGCGAGCGAATGCAGCCGGTAGTCCGCCCGCCCGCGCACGTCGTCGATGGGCGCGGCCGCTCCGGCGACGAGTTCGCCGAACCTCCTGGCGACGTCGGGGTCCAGCGGCGAGCGCCCCTCCCAGTCGAGCTCGGCGGCCACGAACTCCTCCGCCTCGGCGGCGCGCCGGGGGGTGGGCGCCGCGGACCCGATGCCCGTCCCCACCCGCCGCTCCCCGGGATGCAGGGCGACGGCGAAGGAGCAGACCGCGATCACCATGGCGTTCCTGGTCCCGATCTTGGAGAAGTACTGCGGGCCGGTCGCCGCGGGGATCCGCACCGCGCGGATCAGCTCGTCCGGCTCCAGTGCGTGGCGTTTCACGCCGGTGTAGAACTCGGTGATCGGGATCATCCGCGTGCCGCGCACCGACTCCGCCTCCACGATCGCGCCGGACGCCAGGAGCGGCGGATGCGCGTCCCCCGCCGGTGACGCGGCGCCGAGGTTGCCCGCGACGGTGCCCCTGTTGCGGATCTGCGGCGACCCGACCGTCCGCGACGCCTGGGCGAGCCCGGGCAGGAGCGGGCCCAGTTCGGCGATCAGCCGGGTGTAGGTCACCCCGGATCCCACGCGGATCTCCGGCCCCGCCGTCGACCATCGGGTCAGTTCGGCCACGGGATTCAGGTCGATGAGGGCGGCAGGCCGCCCCTTGTCGAGGTTGATCTCCACCATGACGTCGGTGCCGCCCTGAATCGGCGTCGCCTCCGGCCGCTCGGCCTTGTACGCCAGGGCTTGTTCCCAGGTGAGAGGGCGCAGGAAGTCCATGGCGCTACTCCCAGGCCGGTCCGGCGGCGGGGGCGTCGTCCCGCAGGACCGCCCCCTCGATGAGCCCGTACGGCCGGTCGGCGGCGAAGTAGACCTCGTCCTCGTTGTCCAGGCCGAACGGCGACAGGTCGACGAGGAAGTGGTGCCTGTTGGGCAGCGAGAGCCGTACCTCGCAGATCTCGGGGCAGTCGTTCAGCACGCGGGACCCCATGGCGTAGAGCGTCTGCTGCAGGGAGAGGCTGTAGGTTCCGCCGAAGGCCGCGAGCAGCGCCTGCCGGGCGTTCTCGTACGACTTGTCGAAGGCGTCGCCGTCCGGGGCGGCGTGCCGCCAGGCGGCGTCGACGGCGGTGGCGAGGATCCGGTCGCGGGTCTCCGGCAGCGTCGTGTACTCGTCCTTGATGTAGCCCCAGAACTCCGAGTTCGTGGTGTTGAGGACGACCAGGCCGGTCAGCCCCGAGACGACCCACGCCTGGGAGCCGTCGTAGTGGGCCACGCAGGTGCGGGTCTCCCTGCCCGACCGGACGAAGGAGTGCCCGGAGTCGCCGTTGCGCTCCCAGGAGTACTCCTCGATCGCGACCCGCGCGTGGTGCACGGTCGGCTGGGAGTCCACGAAATGGCGGGCCAGGAGCAGGGCGAAGTCCTCGATCGCGCCGACGCCGTGCTTCTTGGCGAACGCGTGGACCGTGTTCTTCTGCGTGTCGGTGGCCAGCACCGCCGAGTTGTCCCCGCTGAGATGCACCTCGGCCATGTCGCCCGACAGCGAGGTGCTGACGTTGACGTCCTTGATGTGGTGGGCGTCGCCGTGCCTGGTGACCCGCACCACCCTCGTCTCGGCCTTGCCGTACCTGTTGGGACCCAAGATGATCACGCTAGCTCCCCCGATAGGTCGAGTACGCGAACGGGCTGAGCAGCAGCGGAACGTGGTGGTGCTCCCCGGCGTCGCGAATGGTGAAGACGATGCTGACCTCGGGGAAGAAGGCGTCCTGCCCGAGATAGGCGGCCGTGTCGAACACCAGCCGGTAGGTCCCGGGACGGGGGTCGCCGTCGGCGATCCACTCGCGGCCCAGGGGCGACCACTCGCGGATGCGGCCGTCGCCGTCGGTCCGCCCCTCGGCGACCGGCACGAACCCGTGCGGCGCGCGGCGCGAGAGCCGTACGAACAGGCCGGGGGCGGGCCGTCCCGTGGCGGTGTCGAGCACGTGGGTGGACAGGCTCATCGGCCCTCCCACAGCTTCGCCAGCCTCAGCTTCACGATCGCGTTCAGCTCCTCACGGACGATCTTCCGTTCGGACTCCTCGTCGCCCGCCAGCCGTTCGCGCAGGAAGGCCAGCATGTCCCCGGCACTTCGGCCGGTCGCGCAGACCAGGTAGACGTGCCCGAACCGCTCCTCGTAGGCGGCGTTGCCCTCCCGGATGGCGTCGAGAACCGCCTGGTCGGCCGCCGCGGTCCCTGACTGCTCGCTCCTCGACCAGGCCGCCTCCCTGCCGTCCCCGGCCGGGCGTTCACCGATCCGGGGGTGCGCCGCGAGCGCCTCCTCGACATCGGCCCAGGTCAGGCCGGCGATCGCCGCCTCCCCCGCGTCGACGAGCCCGGCGAGGTCCCGGTACGGCCCCCGCCGCGCGACCGCCGACACCCAGGCGGCGGACGCGCAGCAGGAGCGCAGTTCCTGCCGGCTGAGTTCACGCATGGCAGCAAGTAGACAACCCTGCGCGGGCCTGGTCCAGCAGCGGGAACTCCCAAGTGGCGGCCCCCGCACCCGCGCCGGTTTGTACGTTGACACAAAGGGAGCGGCCACAAAGGGGCCGACATTACGCTGGACGCATCATGACTTCAACGAATCTCATCGGCGGGCACGTGTTCGTCACGGGGGGCCTGGCGACCGGAGGGCTGAAATACGCCGCCGAGATCGGTGCGGAGATGATTCAGGTCTTCGTCACCAACCCGCGGGGCTGGGCGCTCAGCGTGGGCACCCCGGCCGAGGACGAAAAGCTGGCCGCGTCGAGCGTGCAGACCTTCGTCCACGCCAACTACCTGATCAACTTCGGCTCGCCCACTGCGGCGACGCTCGAGAACTCGGTCGCGGTGACCCGCCACACGCTGCGCCGCGCGGCGCAGGTCGGCGCTCGCGGCGTGGTCGTCCACACCGGGTCGGCCGTCAGCCAGTCGCGCGAGGACGCCATGCGCCAGGTGCGCGAGCACCTGCTGCCCCTCCTCGACGAGGTGGACGAGGACGGGCCCGACCTGCTGCTCGAGCCCATGGCCGGGCAGGGCCGGATGCTCTGCGCCACGGTGCAGGATCTCGGCCCCTACCTGGAGGCCCTCGATCATCACCCCAAGGTCGGCATCTGCCTGGACACCTGCCACGCGTTCGCCGCCGGTCACGACCTCGCCGCCCCCGACGGGGTGGCGGCCACCCTCGACGCGCTGCACCAGGTCGCCCCGGGCCGTCTCCGGCTGATCCACGCCAACGACTCCAAGGACGTGTGCGGCTCGAAGAAGGACCGGCACGAGAACATCGGGGCCGGGCACATCGGCGCGCAGGCGTTCGCCGAGCTCATGCGTCATCCGGTCGCCGCCGGGGTCTCGCTCTGCATCGAGACGCCGGGCAAGGGCGAAAAGCACCGGGAGGACATCGAGCTCCTCAAGAAGCTCCGGAGCGCCTGACCGTCCCGCAGGTCGTCCGGCCCATCTCGCGTGTACGTCTGACGGCCTCGTGTGTACGTCTGACGGCCTCGCGTGTCGTCTGATGGTCCCGCGTGTCGTTGACGGTCCCGCGTGTCGTCCGGCCGTCCCGCGTATGGGGACGGCGTCCCCCAGACGCCGTCCCGTCGCCCTTCCTCCTCGCGGTGTCCCCCCGGACCACCGCCCCTTCGTGATGGCGGCACCCCCGGCGACCGCCTTCACACGATGGCGTCCCCCCGGACCGCCACCTCCGGTGACGGCGCCCCAGGACCGCCACCCTGTGATCGCGGCGCCCCCCGGACGCCGCATCCCTTTGATCACGGCGCCCCCGGACGCCGTGTTCCCCGCTGCGATCCGGCGCCCCCGTATGGCCGGACCGCTACCGCGGACCCCCGTTACGCGGAGCCGGGCCCTCCCCCCCGGTAGGGCCCGCCCGGTAGCCCCAAGGTGACAACCTGCTCACTTTGATGACTACCCCGCGTGTCTTGCGACGCGGGAAAGACTACGAGCCGTAATCACACGGCCGGATGGGGCTTCGGACGAGCGGTCTCTAGTTCGCGCCATGCGGTGAGCCGAATCGCGATGAGCGGGGTCCAGGATGCGACGAACGGTCGCTCCTGTTGCACATCGGCCTCCCGACGCCTCCTGGGAGGCCGTCGCAGGGTTCAGCGGAGGTCGCCGGCGGGCACGGGACCGGTCCTGAACTGACGGACCAGCTGTTCACGGACCTGCCGGGTGTGCCGCCTGCTCACCGGGAGCACCTTGGAGCCGACCTGGAGGACCACACGGCCGGCGTCGAAGCGCAGCTCGCTGACGTGCCTGGCGTTCACCAGCGTGCTGCGATGGGCCCGGATGAAGCCGGAACCGCCCCAGCGCCGCTCGAGCGCCGCCAGCGACATCCGGACCAGGTAGGTGGAGTCGGCCGTGTGGAGGCGGACGTAGTCGCCGTGCGCCTCGGCGTGGGACACGTCCTGCTGGGCCAGGAACTTCGTCCGGCCGCCCAGCTCGACCGGGATGACGTCGGCGGCCTCCTCGCCCGTGGAGGGGGCCACGGCGGCCCACAGACGCCGTACGGCCTCCGCCAGCCGCTCGGGGCGTACCGGCTTCAGCAGGTAGTCGACGGCCTCCAGCTCGAAGGCCTGGACGGCGCAGTCATGGGCGCTGACGAAGATGAGACGCGGCGGAGAGGGGAAGCCGCCGATCAGCCGCGCGAGGTCCAGGCCGTCGAGGCCCGGCATGCGCACGTCGAGGAAGACCCCGTCGAGGCGTTCCCCGGCGGCGATCATCTGGACCATGTCCTGGAGCGCGGCGCCCCCGTCGGACGCCATGGCGACGTGCTCCACGCGGGCATCCTGGCGCAGGAGATAGGCGAGCTCGGACAGGGCGGGGACCTCGTCGTCGACAGCGAGAACGCGCAGCATGGCCACACCGTGCCCCGAGGCCCGCCCTCCGCGCAAGCCGTCTGTCGACAATCCGTGATATCGCGACTACGACGCGTTGTGGGCGGAGTGGCATTTGGGCACTCTCAGCCGGATTCGCGTCCCCTCGCCGGGAGCCGAGTCAACCACCAGGCCGTAATCGTGGCCGTAGATGTGGCGCATGCGCAGGTCGACGTTGCTCAGCCCGATCCCCGCCGTCCCGTCCTCTCCGAGGACGGCTCTGACGTGCTCGGGATCCATCCCGATCCCGTCGTCCTCGACCAGGATGTGCGCCTCGGGGCCCGCGTCCTTGATCACCACGCGGACCTCTCCGGGCATGCCGTGCTTGATGGCGTTCTCGACCAGAGGCTGCAGGCAGAGGAACGGCACCGGCACCCGCAGCACCTCCGGGGCCACCTGGACGGTGAAACGCATGCGGTCACCGAACCTCGCGCGCTCCAGCAGGAGGTAGCGGTCCACGCAGCTCAGCTCGTCGGCCAGCGTCGTGAAGTCGCGCACCCGGCGCAGGGCGTAGCGGGTGAAGTCGGCGAAGTCCAGCAGCAGTTCGCGGGCCCGCTCCGGATCGGTGCGGACGAACGAGGCGATCGTCGTCAGCGAGTTGTAGACGAAGTGGGGCGAGATCTGCGCCCGCAGCGCACGCATCTCGGCCTCCAGCATGCGCCTGCGCGAGGTGTCCAGCTCGGCCAGCTCCAGCTGCCCGGAGACCCAGCGGCCGACCTCCGTCGCCGTGCGCACCAGGACGGCGCTGACCTCGGCGTCGTAGACCGCCAGCGTGCCGATCATCCGTCCCTCGACCGTCAGCGGCACGAGCACGGCGCTCGGCTCCCCCGCGACCACGTGCGGGCGGCCGCCCATCATGACGACCCGTACCTCCGTGAGCACCCGGTCGTCGTCGGGCACGCCGTCCCCGTCACGGGCGAGCACCCGTTCGGCCGAGGTGATGGCCAGGGCCGAGGTCCCCAGCAACGTGCGCAGATGCCGTACGGCCTTGCGGGCGGAGTTCCCGTTCAGGCCGCCGCGGAGTGAGGGCGCGGCCAGGCCGGCGATGTGGAGGGCGAGATAGGTCGGCTCCCCCGCGAGCTCACCGCGGCCCGGTCTCCCGCGCGCGAAGGTGAACCCGAGCGCTCCGGTGACGGCGCACAGCCCCAGACAGGCGAGAACAGACACGCCGGTCACCGTAACGGCTCATGGGCCTCAGAGAGGGCCGTCGCCCGGCTCCTCCTGATATGAGTAGCGCTGCTCCGACCAGGGGTCGCCGACGTTGTGATAGCCGCGTTCCTCCCAGAAACCGCGCCTGTCCTCCGTCAGGTACTCGATCCCGCGCGCCCATTTCACGCTTTTCCATGCATAAAGGTGGGGAACCACGGCCCGGAGAGGGAACCCCCGTTCCGGCGGCAGCTGCTTGCCCTCGAGGTCGGTGGCGAACAGCGTCGTCTCCCGGGCGAAGTCGTCCATGCGGACGTTGGCGCTGTAGCCGTACTCGGCCCAGATCATCACGTGACGCACGCCCGGCGCGGGAGGGACCTGCGCCAGAAGCTCCGCGGCCGAAACGCCCTCCCACTCGTAACCCATGATCGAGAACTTGGTCACACAGTGGAAGTCGGCGATCACCGAGGTCCTGGGCAGAGCCGAGAACTGGTCCCAGGTGAACTCGTGGACCCGGCCGGTCTCCGTCGCCCCGAACACCTGGAAACGCCAGGTCAGCGGGCGGAACGTCGGCACTCTGCCGTAGTGGATGACGGGACGTCCTCGTGCGATGTGCTGCCCTGGGGGCAGGCGGTTCTCCTCCTCAGACATCTCCGGCACGCACCAATACTGTCACCTAGGGGTAGATCACTCACCACGGCCCCATGGCCTGGGGACGCGGGCTTCCATGTATGGGATATATTGCGGGACATGCGCAGTTTCTCGTTTTGGTATGGCGACGGACCCGTGAGGACCGATCGCCTCCACGTGCTGCGCTGACAGCCAAGGCGAACGAAGGCCCCGGGTCCGAAAGGATCCGGGGCCTTCTGCGTTTTCACGGGTTCCACAGATCACGGGTTCCACCGAGTCCCACCGGGTTTCCGTCGCACGGAGTCAGTCCGCGGCGCGGAGTCAGAAGGAGCGTCACATGGTCATCGTCATGGCCCCCGGGGCCACACAGGACGACATCGAGTCGGTCGTCGCCGTCGTCGCCTCCGCCGGGGGCGAGGCCTTCGTCAGCCGCGGAGTGAGCCGCACGATCATCGGACTGATCGGCGACGTGGAGCGGTTCGCGGCGCTGAACCTCCGGGGACTGGCCGGCGTGGCCGACGTGGTGCGCGTCTCCACGCCGTACAAGCTGGTCAGCAGGGACAACCATCCCGAACGGTCCACCGTGACCGTGCGCGGGGTCCCGATCGGCCCGGACACCGTCACCCTCATCGCCGGCCCGTGCGCGGTCGAGACCCCGGCACAGACCCTCGAGGCCGCCAAGATGGCGAAGGCGGCGGGCGCGACCCTGCTGCGCGGCGGGGCGTTCAAGCCGAGGACCTCGCCGTACGCCTTCCAGGGGCTCGGCGAGAAGGGCCTGCGCATCCTCGCGGACGTCCGGGAGCAGACCGGCCTGCCGATCGTCACCGAGGTGGTCGACGCCCACGACGTGGCGCTGGTCGCCTCCTACGCGGACATGCTGCAGGTGGGGACCCGCAACGCCCAGAACTTCGCGCTGCTCCAGGCCGTGGGCGCCGCGGGCAAGCCGGTCATGCTCAAGCGGGGCATGACCGCCACGATCGAGGAATGGCTGATGGCGGCCGAGTACATCGCGCAGCGGGGCAACCTCGACATCGTGCTGTGCGAGCGGGGCATCAGGACCTACGAGACGGCGACCCGCAACACCCTGGACATCTCGGCGGTGCCGGTGGTGCAGCGGTTGTCGCACCTTCCGGTCATCATCGACCCGTCCCACTCGGGCGGCCGCCGGGACCTCGTGCTGCCCCTCACCCGGGCTGCCATCGCCGTCGGGGCGGACGGAGTGATCATCGACGTCCACCCGCATCCCGAGCAGGCCCTGTGCGACGGCCCGCAGGCTCTGGTGAACGGCGACCTGGACGAGCTCGCCATGATCATGCAGGAGTTCCCCAAGCTCATGTCCCGAACCCTCGCCCAAGGCGCCTGATCCACCCCCCTCTCTCGGGTGATCATGCACAGGCTCGGTAATGCGTGGATTGACCTGCGCACATCGCCGAACCTGTGCATGATCACAACCAAATCGAGGTGGCGTGATCACAACGAATCAGGTGTCGGCGTCCAGGCGGTAGGGGCGGATGGAGTCGGCCAGCTGGGATGCCAGGTCTTCGGCGTCCAGGCGCTTCTCGATCAGCTTCAGGTCCTCGATCTTGGCCCGGGTCTCGGCGGAACGGGGAGCCAGCAGCGTGCAGCAGTCCTCATCGGGAAGCTCGGAGATCTCCAGGGTGCCGATCCGCCGCGCCTCCGCGATGATCTCGGTCTTGTCCAGCCCGATGAGGGGCCGGAGGATCGGCAGGTCGACGGCGTTGTCCTGCGCGGTGATGTTCGTCAGCGTCTGGGAGGAGACCTGACCGAGCGAGTCGCCCGTGACGAGCGCCTCGGCGTGGATCCGGTGGGCCACCTCCTCGGCCGTCTTCAGCATCAGCCGCCGCTGGGCGATCATGGCGAGCCGGTCCTGGCCCGACGCCCTGATCGACTGCTGGGCCTTGCCGAACGGCACGACCCACAGGCGGGACTTGCCCTGGAACTTGTCGAGGTTCCTGACCAGCGCGTACGCCTTGTAGATCGACTCCGACGTCGTGAACGGAATGCCGGAGAAGTGCAGGAAGTCCACCCGGAGCCCGCGGCGCATCATGCGGTACGCGGCGACCGGGGAGTCGATGCCGCCCGACATGAGCACCAGGCCACGGCCGCTGGAGCCGACCGGCAGGCCTCCCTGGCCGGCGATGCCGCCGGTGAACAGGAACACCTCGTCCCTGTCGACCTCGATGTGCACGGTCAGCTCGGGGTTCTTCAGGCTCACCGGCAGGCCGTAGGTGTCGTTGATCGCGCCGCCGACGAGGCGGTCCAGCTCGTTGGAGCGCAGCGGGAACCGCTTGTCCCGCCGCCGCGACCGCACGGCGAAGTGCGCCTTGCGTGCCACCTCGTCGCTGTCCTTGACGAGCTCGATGGCCGCCTTGGTGACGACCTCGGGGTCCTTGGCGACCCGCCACGCGAGGTGGATCAGGACCAGGCCGGGCACGTCGGACACCCGCTTGGCGACCGCCTCGGCCACCTCGACGCCCGTTCCGGCGGGGAGGAACAACGCGATGACGCCGTGCCGCTGACGGATCTCCACCGGGAAGTCCTTGAGCGCCGCCTTGATGTTCGCCCGCAGCCGCATCTCGAACAGCTCGCGGTTCCTGCCCTTGAGGACGACTTCGCCTAACTTGAGCAGGACGCAGGGCTCTCCGAGTGTGGTCATCGACATAGGTGGGAACCTCCGGACGGACATTTCATGCCACGGGCGACAACGCGCCGGCCCAGCGGGAACTTCCCCACTGTAGTGCCGTACGACATGGGCTCGTCCGCCCCCGCTGGTGTCAGTCCCGTTCCGTCAGGCCCTTCTCGATGGCGTAGCGCACCAACTCGACCCGGTTGTGGAGCTGGAGCTTGCTGAGCGTGTTCTGCACGTGGTTCTGGACCGTACGGTGGGACAGCACGAGCCTGGCCGCGATCTGCCTGTAGGACAGACCCTTGGCCACCAGCCGCAGCACCTCGGTCTCCCGCTCGGTCAGAACCGGACCCTCCGGTGCCGCGGGTTGCGCGGCCAGCCGCCGGTACTCCCCCAGCACCAGGCCGGCCAGCCCCGGCGTGAAGACGGCGTCGCCCTCCGCGGTACGCCGCACCGCGTCCAGGAAGTCCTCCTTGCTCGCCGATTTCACGAGATATCCGGATGCGCCCGCCTTGACGGCTTCGAGGACGTCCTCAGGCTCGGCACTCGCCGACAGGACGAGGACACGGGGCGGATCGTCGGAGGCGCCGAGCCCCCTGGCGACCTCCACTCCCGGCAGATCCGGCAGCTGAAGGTCCAGCACCACCACGTCGGGCCGTACGGCCGCCGCGACGCGGAGCGCCTGCCGCCCCTCCCCCGTGCTGGCCACCACCTCGTAGCCGGCCTCGCCCAGGTCGCGGGCGACGGCGTCCCGCCACATCGGATGATCGTCCACCACCATGACCCGCATGACCGGCCCCGCCTCCCCAGGATCTCGGACATTCATACACGCCACCAACGGCCGGCGTCCGCGGGGACCGACAGCTCGATCTCGGTGCCCGCGTGCGAGGAGGTGATCTCCACCGTTCCCCCGATGTCCGCGATGCGGCCCCGGATCGACCGGGCGACGCCCATCCGGCCGTCGGCCGCGGCCTGCTCCAGCCGTCCGTCGGGAATGCCGGGCCCCTCGTCCCGTACGGACACCGTCACCGCCTCCCCGTCCTGCTCCGCGAACACCCACGCGCGGGTGCCCTCCGCGCAGTGCTTCGAGACGTTGTCGAGCGCTGCGCCGACGGCCGCGCCCACCTCGTGCGCCGTCCCCGCCGACAGGAACAGCGGAGTGGCGGGGGCGGAGACCGTCACCCGCGCGCTGCCGTACGGTCTGAGGAGGTCGCGCAGGTCGACCCGGTCGGCGGGCCCGCCCTTCCCGGGAACCCGGAGAGCACGCTGCCTGGGTCCTCGCTGACCTGTGAGGCCGTCTTCGGCGAGATCGTCCGTGGGCGCCGGGACCTGGACGAGAGCCCGCAGGGCGGACTCCTGTTCCCCGGCCAGCCTGCCGAGCTCCGCCGCTTCGCCGCCGATCTCGGCGCCCCTCCTCTGCACGAGAGCGAGGACCTGGAGCACGGAGTCGTGGATCCCGCGGGCCAACCGCTCGCGCTCCCGGCCGGCGGCCTCGAGCTGAACGGCCCGCCGCATGAGCTCCTCCGCCTCCCTCGCGAGCTGGGCGACATGGCCGACGACGACCCCGGCGAGGAAGAGCAGCACCGCGCCGTTCACCGGGAGGGAGGCGAAGTTCATGCCCTGTGACCCGCGCAACCACAGGTCGGCGGCCGACAGGATCGCGGCGGAGGCCGCCCCGGCCCGGCGGCCCCGGGCGACGCCCCACGCCAGTGCGGGACCGGCGACCCACGTCGCGGTGATCGGCATCACTCCGCCGGAGATGGCGGCCCGGTCCTGCACGAGCGGCGCCGAGAGCAGGCACCCGGCGGTCACGGCCAGGTCGGCGAGGAGCAGCGGCCACGACGCCCGGGCGGAGGGATAGGCCGCGGCCGTGAAGGCGGTCCAGGTGGCCATGACCACGATGACGAGCCATCCGGCGACGGGATGTCCGTAACCGCCGGCGCGTGCCAGCAGGATGGCCGCGTACACGACGGAGGCGATCCTGAAGACCGCGATAGCGCGCCAGAACGGTCCCTCGATCCCCAAATGTCCCTCCCCACCATCGGCGCACGGCGATTTCGTACGGCACGGCGGCCGTCACCGATTTCGTTTCTCTCAGCGGTATATCCCGGAACGCGCCCCGCACGTGCGACACAAGACATATCCGATTCGCCCACAAGACGAATAGAGGGTCAATGAGGTCGAAAGGGAGAAGAATGGTGACTCCTGAACGCCGTCGCGGCCGGGTCGCAGCCGTGCCGTACGACGGGACGGGCCCGCCCGGACGTCGTGTCCGGGCAGGCCCGTACGGAGAGGGATCCGCTCGATCAGCCGAAGAAGACCTCGGCCTCCTCGTAGCGGGAGGCGGGGACGGTCTTCAGCTCGGCCGTGGCGTCGCCGAGGCCGACCCGGACGATGTCCGTGCCCTTCAGGCCGACCATCTTGCCGAAGTCGCCCTCGTGGACGGCGTCGATCGCGCCGAGGCCGAACCGGGTGGCCAGCACGCGGTCGTAGGCCGTCGGGGTGCCGCCCCGCTGGATGTGGCCGAGGACGGTCGTGCGGGCCTCCTTGCCCGTGCGCTTCTCGATCTCCTGGGCGAGCAGCTCGCCGATGCCGCCGAGCCGTACGTGGCCGAAGGCGTCGAGCTCGCCGGCCTGCAGGGCCATCTGGCCCTCGATCGGGTGGGCGCCCTCGGCGACGACGATGATCGGCGCGTAGCGGGTCTTGAAGCGCGACTCGACGTAGGAGCAGACCTTGTCGATGTCGAACGGCTTCTCCGGGATCAGGATGACGTTGGCTCCCGCGGCCATGCCTGCGTGCAGCGCGATCCAGCCCGCGTGGCGGCCCATGACCTCGCAGATGAGCGCGCGGTGGTGGGACTCCGCCGTGGTGTGAAGCCGGTCGATGGCCTCCATCGCAATGTTGACCGCGGTGTCGAAGCCGAACGTGTAGTCGGTCGCGTTGAGGTCGTTGTCGATCGTCTTGGGCACGCCGACGACGTTCACGCCCCGGTCGTAGAGCTGCTTGGCCACACCCAGGGTGTCCTCGCCGCCGATGGCGATCAACGCGTCGACGCCGTGCGTGACCAGGTTCTCCTTGATCCGCTCCACGCCGCCCTCGATCTTGATCGGGTTGGTGCGGGAGGAGCCGAGGATGGTGCCGCCGCGCGGGAGGATGCCCCGGACGGCCTGGATGTCCAGCGGCATGGTCTCGCCCTCGAGGGGGCCGCGCCAGCCGTCGCGGAAACCGACGAACTCGTGCCCGTAAACGCCCACGCCCTTGCGGACGACGGCGCGGATCACGGCGTTGAGCCCGGGGCAGTCGCCGCCTCCGGTGAGCACTCCGATACGCATGACGGGATCCTCCACATGAGTTACGCGCATATGAGATAGGCGGCCAGACTGGTGTGAACGTCACCTCGTCGCCGGAACGCATTCTGCCCCAGCCGCCAACAATGGTCTAGACCATCAGTGAGGCTACGCGACGGAACCGGTCACAACAACGCAGGGCACGCCCAGGTGAACACCATTGGTCAGCCGGGCCCGGCGGCCTGCGGGATTCACAGTCTCCCACTCCTCGGCGTACTTCACGTACGACTTGCGTTCCGATATGTTTGACGGAGTCAATTAGTTCGTTGAGGTGGGCAATGGATATGGTGTCCGAGGTCAGAGCGTTCAACCGCTTCTATACGGAGGTCATCGGGGTCCTCCAGGTGGGCCTCCTGGACACCGACTACTCCCTGACCGAGGCCAGAGTGCTCTTCGAGCTGGGCACCCGGGACGCGGCGGAGGTCACCGTCCTTCGCAACCTGCTCGATCTCGACCCGGGCTACCTCAGCAGGATCCTCACGAGGTTCGAGGCCGACGGGCTGATCGCCCGGGAACGGTCGGCCGAGGACGGCCGCCGCCAGATCGTGCGGATCACAGACTCCGGCGCGAGGGCGTACGGCCTCCTCGACGACCGCTCGTCCGCCGAGGTGAGGAGCATGCTCGCCGCGCTGACCCCGGAGGAGCGCCGCAAGCTGGTCTCGCACATGACGGCGATCCGCGCCCTCCTCGACCGGCACGACCCGCGGGGGCCGTACGTCATCAGACCGCTGCGGCCGGGAGACCTCGGCTGGGTGGTGCACCGGCACGGCGTCCTCTACAGCCAGGAGTACAGCTGGGGCACGGGCTTCGAGGCCCTCGTGGCCCGGATCCTCGCCGACTACGTGGACGGCCACGACCCGCGGCGCGAGTCAGGCTGGATCGCGGAGGTGGAGGGCGAGCCCGCCGGCTGCGTGTTCTGCATGCGCAAGGACGACGAGACGGCCCAGCTCCGACTTCTGCTGGTGGAACCGTCCGCGCGCGGGATGGGGATCGGCAGGCGGCTCGTCGAGGAGTGCCTGGCGTTCGCCCGCCACGCCGGATACCGGGAGATCATGCTCTGGACCAGGGAGAACCTGACGAGTGCGCGCCGCATCTACGCAGGCGCGGGATTCGAGCTCACCGAGCGGCACGAGGGCGAGGAGTCCGGCCAGGCCGTCGTCGACGAGATCTGGACTCGCGCCCTCTAGGTGCCGCCGTCGGGACCGTTCACCGGGGCCGGCAGGCGGTCACCTTGGGCCGGCCGCCGTCAGCCGCGGAAGGGGCCTGCCACCTCGTAGGTGATCCCACCCGCCCCCGCGCCCGTCCCACCCCACTGGGCCGAGAAGTAGAGCCTGTGCCCGTCAGGCGAGAAGGCCAGTCCCGTGATCCGCGACCTCTCGTGACCGACCACGCGGACGAAGGGCTCGACCATGCCCCCGGGGCTGATGACCGTGATCTCCGTGATGCCCTCGTCCTCGGCGACGTAGGCGTCACCCGACCTCACGACCGTGTCGCGCTCGGCGTCGCTCTGGGCGCCGCCGGTCCGGCTCTCCGTCCCGTACGACTCCGCGCGCCCGTCGTAGAGGACGGTGATCCGGTCGCCGGTGGCGTCGTAGGCCCACATGCGATCGTCGCCTCTGGTGGTGAAGTAGCAGAAACCCTCTGAATAGTGACAGCCTTCACCGCCGTTGAAACGTCTCGCCCCGGCGACCTGCTCGCGAACGGGCTCGAACATCGCCGCGGGGTTGGGCACCCGCTGCCAGGTCACCGCCTCGCAGTCCGGCGACCCGGCCATCACCTCGAGCGTGCCGGTGGTGAGATCCCCCCAGTCGCCGGGACGGAAGCGGTAGAAACAGCCGTCGGGCTCGTCCTCGGTGAGATAGACGACTCCGCGGTCGGGATCACAGGTGAGCCCGTCATGCCTGAACTGCCCCATGGCCAGGCGCGGCATCGCGGCGCGCTGGCCGTACGGGTCGCACTCGAAGACCCGCCCCTGTGAGGTCTTCTCCCCCGACAACCACGTCTGCCAGGGCGTCGCCGCGCCCGCGCCGTTCAGATCGGTTCCCGACAGGATCCGGCAGGCGCCGCCGATCGTCCCGTCCGGCTCGAACCGCACGGCCGAGACCCCGCCGAGCAGCGGCACGGCCGAGTTGGAGACGTAGATCCATCCTTCGCCGTCGAGGAAACAGGCGCCGCCGTCCGGCGCGGCGTGCCACGTCACCCCGCCGACGCGATGGCCGGATCGGCCGATGACCCTGCTGGTGAAACCCTCGGCGAGCGCGAGGCCGTTGCCGTCCGGCGCCCGGAGGCCGCCGTACGGCGCCGGCGTCTCGACGGGAACGGACTCGGACTCCGCGCCGCCCGTTCCCGGGCGCGCCGCCCGGGGGGACGTCGCGGTGCACGCCGAACGCCAGAGCGAACCCGACAGGACGGCCAGCGCTCTGGACCGGACGAACGTACGGCTCACCGTGATCCCTCCTCCATCTGCGCGTTTCCACTGCGTATGCGTCTGTGATCCGCGTGCCCGCGGTTCCGCCGTGCCACGTGCGCGCCTGCGGGCCGTTCCGCGCGGTCGCGCCGTCCGCGGTGGGAGGGCTCGGCACGGCGCGTGGTCCGACGTCGTGGTGTGACGTCCTGGTGCGACGTTGTGCGTCCGGCCTGCCGATGCGCCGATGTGCTCGCGCCCTCGTTGTGCGACGCCGTGATGTGACGTCGTGGTGTGAACCGATGCCTGCGGCCGCGGGCGTGAGGCCCGCAAGCGCGAGGCCCCGTCCCGAGTGTCGGCGCGCGGCGCGCCGGCTCTTCGTCCACTATCGCGCCTTCCAGCAGGTCAAGCGGCCACGACCACGGTCCAGTGGACCCGAAGGCGGTGAACGCGGCGGGAAGCCACGTCCTTCCGGAGGCCAAACTTTGCGCTAACCATGGCGGTTGGAGCGGTGAACGACGTTGACAGTGTCATCGTGACAGTGTCATTCTGAATACATGCGAGAGCCCTGGACCATCAGCGAGTTGGCCGAGCGGGCGGCGAGCCTGCTCGACTCGGCCGGCCCTGTCAACGGCCGGGTCCGCGAGGTGCCCAACGAGCGCCTCATCCGGTGGTACACGACGATCGGCCTGCTCGACCCGCCCCTCGCCCGCCGGGGCAGGATCGCCCTGTACGGGCGGCGTCACCTGCTCCAGCTCGTCGCCGTCAAGCGCCGCCAAGCGGACGGCCTGTCCATCGCCGCCATCCAGGCGGAGCTGGCCGGCGCGACCGAGGCCATGCTCCTGCGGGCGGCCCGCCTCCCGACCCCGGACTACCCGGACCTGCCCGGCAGCTCCGACCTGCCGGCCGCTCCGGGCCTTCCGGTCGCCGGCGCGGCGGGAGACGGTTTCACGGACCACACCGGAGCCGAGGGCACGGTCGGGGGCGATCCGGTCGAGGCCACACGCGAGCGGTTCTGGACGCGGCAGCCACCCGATACCCCGCCGCTCGCCGTCCGGACTCCACCGCCTGCTCCCGCGACCGCGGCCACGGCGCCGCCCGCACCCGTCTCCGGGTCTCCCGTCATGCCGCCTCCCGCGCCGTTCGCGCCGTCGCGGCAGGACCTCACAGCCGGCCGCGACGCGACCGTCGCGGCCGAACCACTGCTGACCGGGCCGGACGTGATCCGCCGCGCGTCGGGCCACCCGGCCTCGGCCGGATCGGCGCCCGCCGACGTCGTCTACGGCCTGCGGCTCGCCCCCGGCGTGACCGTGACGCTCGACTCCGCGGGCCGGCCGGTCACCTCCGCCGAGGCTCTGGCGCTGCGCCAGGCCGCCGAACCACTTCTGTCCATGCTGGCCCGGCTCGGGCTCACGGACCGGTCCGACCACCCTGAAGGGATGACGCCATGACCGTTCCCATCACGCCGCTGAGGCCAGAGGAATGCCATCCTGCTCCGGACGCCGGGCTGGGAACGCTGGAGACCGGAAGGGGCAACCTGCCGCTCGAGAGCCTCGACGTCGCGGCGCACATCACCGGCCTCGTGGCCGGGGTCGACGTGGTCCAGGGCTTCCGCAACCCGTTCGACGTGTCGCTCGAGGCGACGTACGTCTTCCCGCTGCCGCCCAGAGCCGCCGTCACCTCCTTCCGGATGGAGGCCGACGACCGGGTGATCGAGGGAGTGCTCAAGGAGCGCGGCCAGGCGCGCGCGGACTACGACCGCGCCATGGCGGAGGGCAGACGCGCCGCCATCGCGGAGGAGGACCGTCCCGACGTGTTCACCATCCGGGTGGGCAACATCGTGCCCGGAGAGCACGTCAAGGTACGGCTGAGCCTCAGCCAGCCGCTCCCCTACGAGGACGGCGCGGCCGAATTCCGATTCCCGCTCGTGGTTGCGCCCCGTTACATCCCCGGTGCGCCCTTGGAAGGTCCGCCGACAGGTGCCGGGGTCGTGCCGGACACCGACGCCGTGCCCGACGCGTCGCGGATCACCCCTCCCGTGCTCCTTCCCGGCTTCCCCGATCCCGTACGGCTGTCGCTGGCGGCGACCATCGACGCGGCGGGTCTCGAGCTGCGGGAGATCCGCTCCAGCCTCCACGAGGTCGCCCTGGAGGGAGACACGATCAGCCTCCGGCCCGGCGAGCGGCTCGACCGCGACTTCATCCTCCGGCTGCCGTTCGAGGCCTCGGCGTCACTCGCCCTGGCGCCGGACGAGCACCCCGCCGACCCCGGCGAGGAGGGGACCTTCACGCTCACCGTCATCCCGCCGCCGGACACCGTGGCCACGGCGACGGCACGCGACGTGGTGCTCCTTCTCGACCGGTCGGGCAGCATGAGCGGATGGAAGATGGTCGCCGCCCGGCGTGCGGCCGCCCGGATCGTCGACACGCTCACCTCCCACGACAGATTCGCCGTCCTGTCCTTCGACTCGGTGGTCGAGCGCCCCTTCCCGGACGGGCTCGTCGAGGCCACCGACCGCAACCGGTACCGGGCGGTGGAGCATCTCGCGAGGCTGGACGCACGCGGCGGCACCGAGATCCTCGCCCCCATGGAGGAGGCGCTGCGGCTGCTCTCCGGCGAGTTCGCCGAGGACGGCACGGTCGATCGTGCTCCGTCCCCGGCCGGGCAGAGCGCGGGACCGACCGGCCACGGCGAAGCTCGGTCCGGAGGCGGCCGGGACCGTGTGCTCGTGCTCGTCACCGACGGGCAGGTGGGCAACGAGGACCAGATCATCGAACGGACCGCGGCGCGGCTCGGCGGCATCCGGGTCCACACGGTCGGCATCGACCGGGCGGTGAACGCCGGATTCCTCGGCAGGCTGGCCCTGCTCGGGTCCGGCCGGTGCGAGCTGGTCGAGTCGGAGGATCGCCTCGACGCGGCGATGGAGCACATCCACCGCAGGATCGGCTCGCCGCTCGTGACCGACATCGTGTTGAAGCCGGAAGGCCTCGACATCGTCGCGGAGACCGTCACCCACGTCGGCAGCCTCTACCCCGGGGTGCCGCTGTCCGTCTCCGGGCGCTATCGGGGGGCGCCATCCGGAGCCATGACCGTGCGCGGCCTCGCGTCGGGCGGCAGTCCCTGGGAGACCAGTCTGAACGGCCACACCGCGCACGACTCCGCCGCGCGCCCGCTGTGGGCCCGGGCCCATGTGAGGCGCCTCGAGGACCGGTATCTGGCCGGCGACCGTTCGCTGGAGCAGCAGATCATCGAGGCGTCGCTCACATACGGCGTGCTCTGCAGGTTCACGGCCTTCGTCGCCGTGGACACGCGTGTGGTCGCCGATGGCGGGCCGGAACACCGCGTGATCCAGCCCGTCGAGATGCCGAGCGGCTGGGAGGAGCCCGTCGCCGCGCCGTTGATGGCGACCGGTGCGCCGATGGTGAAGCTGGCCTCCTTCTCCAGGACCGAGTCCATCGCGTGGACGGCCGACGAGGCTCTTCACCTCCCTGAGAGCGGCGCGGTCCCGCCGGCTCCCGGCGCGTACACCGGCCCGGGCATGGCCGGTGCGCCTGGCGGAACCGTCCCGCCCGTCGGCCCGGCATCAGGCGGACGTGGCTTCTCCGTGGGCGCGCGTCCGCCGCTTCCGCACGGGAGAGCCCCGGAGACCGACCTCGACGGGGTGCGCCCGCTGCTGTCAGAGGAGCTCGTCCGGCTTCGCTCGGCACAGGCCCTGCCGGAGCAGGACAGACGGCGCTACCTCGCGGACCTGGCCAGCCGCCTCAAGGTGATCGACCTGATGATCGGCGGTCACTCCGAGCTGGCCGCCCTGGCCGCCGAGCTCGAAACCGCCGAGAGGGCGACGGCGAGCCTCGACGCACTCTGGCGACGGGCCGTCGACGTCCTGACCGCGATCACGATGGGCACCGGCTCGGCGTCCGCCCCTGAGCTCGGCTCACCCGAGCCGAGCCGGCCGGAGCCCGAGCGGGATCCGGGCTCGCCCGAGCCCGGAGGGACGCCCTCTGGATCGCCGGGCCCCGACTCGCGGGGAACGCGCCGCGGAGCCTTCTGGAAGCGCGGCTGACCGCTGCCCGACCGGGCGCCGGGCTAACCGGCGCCCGGCACCCGTCGGTCAGCCGGGACCCGCCGGGGACCATCGGCGATCACTGGGGATCACTGGGGATCCGGCAAGCCGGGTCACGTCGACTCGGGGAGACCGATCACTGGAGGAACAGAGGGATCAGTTCGGGTCAGGTAGGCGGATGACATCGGATGGCGGGGTGGGAACGGGTCGCCTGGGCTCCCGCACCCCTCCCGTGTCGGGTCGATCATCACGTCCACCGGCGGGGACGCGCGAACGACGGCGCAGCACACGATCAATGAGCCCTTTAAGCCCCATGTGCGAAGAACGCATAGTGTTGTTGAGTGAGTTCCCTGGTTCTCGACGGCGGTCTTGCCACCCATCTGGAAGCGCTCGGCTGCGACCTGAGCGACGCATTGTGGTCGGCGAAGTTGCTGATGGAGGATCCCGGCGTGATCCGCCGGGCACATCTCGACTACTTCCTGGCGGGCGCCGACGTGGCGACCACCGCCAGTTATCAGGCCAGCATCCCGGGGTTCGTCCGCCGAGGGCTGACGACCGGCCAGGCCCGTGACCTGATCAGGCTGTCGGTGACGCTCGCCGTACAGGCCCGGGACGCCGTCGGCCATGGCCTGGTCGCCGCCAGCGTGGGACCGTACGGCGCGTACCTGGCCAACGGCGCCGAATACACCGGGGACTACGACCTGGACGAAGGCGGCCTGCTCGAGTGGCATCGGGATCGGTTCGAGATCCTCGCCGAGTCGGGCGCCGACGTGCTGGCCTGCGAGACGATTCCGTCGTTCGACGAGGCCCGGGCCCTCGCGACGTTGTTGCGCGAGACGCCCTCGGTACAGGCGTGGGTGAGCTTCTCCTGCCGCGACGGCGAGCACATCAGCGACGGAACACCCTTCAAGGAGTCCGCCGCGCTGTTCGAAGATCTCACCAATGTGATCGCCGTCGGCGCGAACTGCACCGCCCCGCGGTTCATCTCCAGCCTCATCGAGCAGGGGGCGACGGTCGTCTACCCCAACTCCGGCGAGACATGGGATGCCGCGGCGCAGCGCTGGACGGGTCTCACCGACCCCGTCGAGTACGGCGAAGCCGCCGCCGAATGGCGCGCGCTGGGTGCCACGCACATCGGCGGCTGCTGCCGGACCACCCCGGCGCACATCAGCGAGATCAGGTCACACCTCAGCTGAGGAACCGCCGCGGCGGCCGGGCGGGACTCCCCCAGCTGAGAACGGCCGCGACGGCCGGGGACCGGCTCCCGCGGCCGAGAACCGCCGCGGCGACCGGCGAGGATTCCGTCAGCCGCCCATCACGGCGGGCTGGTCCGCGCGGCTCGCCAGCGGAATCTCCTTGAGGAAGAAGCCGACGACCAAAGCGAAGACCACGAACGGAATGCTGGCCAGGAAGACGTCGTCGATCGCGCTCGTGAACGCCACCAGCACATGCTCCTTGATAGGAGGCGGCAGCTGCTGGATGGCCTGGACGTTGTTGGCGTCCATCCCTCCCGCGGGAGCCCGGCCGCCGAACTCCGCGGCGAGGTGGTGTGTGAGCCGGTTCGTGAGGACCGCACCCATGATCGCGGTGCCGATGGCCGCACCCATCATGCGGAAGAACGTGGTCGAACTGGTGGCGGTGCCCATGTCCGCCCGGTCGACCGCGTTCTGGACCGCGGTCACGATCGTCTGCATGGTGAAGCCGAGGCCCGCGCCGAACAGATACGCGTAGATCGCGACCTGCCAGTACGGCGAGTCCACGCGGATGGTGGCCAACAACCCCAGCGCCACGATGAGCACGATCGCCCCGATGATCGGGAAGATCTTGTAACGGCCCGTCCGCGACATCAGCTGCCCCGAGGTCATCGCCGTGGAGAAGATGCCGAAAACGGCCGGCAGCAGCGCCAGGCCGGACCTGGTGGGCGACATGCCCTGGACGGCCTGCAGGTAGACCGGCAGGAAGATCAGCCCGCCGAACATCGCGAGGCCGGCGAGGAAGGTGTAGGCGTTGCCCACGCTGTAGATCGCGTTGCGGAACAGGCGCATGGGGATGATCGGCTCGGCCGCCCGCAACTCGACGAGCACGAACAGCGCCGCGAGCGCCACGAAGCCCGCGATGAGCGCGAGCGACCCCGGCGCCGTCCAGCCGAACTCGTTGCCCGCCCAGTCGAGGTAGAGCAGCAGGCAGGAGACCCCCGCGACGATCATCAGGGCGCCCAGGTAGTCGATCTTGTGAGGGCGGCGCACCAGCGGGATCTTCAGGGCGACCGAGGTCACGATCAGCGAGATCACGCCGACCGGCAGGTTGATCCAGAAGATCCACCGCCAGCCGGGACCGTCGGTGAAGAAGCCGCCGAGCAGCGGCCCCGCGACGCTCGACGTGCCGAACACCGCGCCGAAGTATCCCTGGTAGCGGCCGCGCTCTCTGGGCGGGATGACGTCACCGATGATGCTGAACGCCAGGGCCATGAGCCCGCCGCCGCCCAGCCCCTGGATCGCCCGGAACGTGATGAGCTGGCCGATGTTCTGGCTCAGCCCGGCGAGCGCCGAGCCGACGAGGAAGATGCCGATGGCCGCCTGGAAGATGACGCGCCTGCCGTACAGGTCGGAGATCTTGCCCCAGAGCGGAGTCGCGGCGGTCGAGGTGAGCAGGTAGGCCGTGACGACCCAGGAGAGCTTGTCCAGCCCCCCGAGCTCGGAGACGATGCGCGGCAGAGCCGTGCCGACGATGCTCTGGTCGAGCGCGGCGAGCAGCATTCCGGCTGCCACACCCGTGAGCACGATCATGATCTGCCGATGGGGAAGGTATCCGGAGACCGTTTCCTGTTCCTCGCGAACGCTCATGCGGCTTTCCGTTCTGGGTAACGGGGGGCGACGTGGCCACGCTACTCCCCAACCCCGACGGTTTCCGCTAGGAATTCTCCCGGGCCGCGCGCAACATCTCGACCTTGGCGCTCGTGGCGTACTTGTCGACGTACTCCTGCTCGGCCAGTTCCATGAGGGCGTACATGATCTCGTCGGTGACCGCCCGGAGGACGAGGCGGTCGTTCTCCATGCCGTAGTAACGGGAGAAGTCGAGGGGCTTGCCGTACCGCACGCCGGGGCGGATGCCGAGCTTGGGCAGGGGACGGCCCGGCGGCATCATCTCGAACGTGTTGATCATCGCCCAGGGGATCACGGGTGCGCGGGACTCCAGCGCGAGACGCGCCACGCCGGTCTTGCCCTTGTACAGCCGGCCGTCCGGCGAGCGGGTGCCCTCGGGGTAGATGCCGAGCACCTGCTGGTCCTTCAGGATGCGCAGGCCCGTCCGCAGGGCGGCCTCGCTGGCCTTGCCGCCCGACCGGTCGATCGGGACGGTGCCGACGCCGGAGAAGAACAGCCGGCTGAACATGCCCTTGATGCCCCGGCCGGTGAAGTACTCGGCCTTCCCCAGGGAGATGACCTTGCGAGGCAACGGCAGCGCGCCGAAGAAATGGTCGGCGAACGACAGGTGGTTGCCCGCAAGAATGACCGGCCCCTCCTTGGGCACGTTGTCCACACCCTCCGCCCACGGGCGGAACACGAAGTGGAGGATCGGCCAAAGGACGGCCTTCAACACCCAGTAGAACACTCAGGCACCTCCAAGGTCGGACGTGAAGTCATCTTCGCATGGCTCACCCCCTCGCACTAACGACGACTTACATGCGACTATCGGGCGAAACAGCCGGGGTTTTCGGCTCTGCCACGCGGAGGTGTCCATGCCAGTGCTGCCGGGCGCGGAGCCGTACCACCACGACGGCGGGGCGGTGGGCGTCCTGCTGTGTCACGGATTCACCGGTTCACCTCAGGCGTTGCGCCCATGGGCGGAGCATCTCGCTCAGGCCGGACTCACCGTCTCGCTCCCCCGACTGCCCGGTCACGGCACCACGTGGGAGGAGATGAGCAGGACCCGGTGGGAGGACTGGTACGCCGCGCTGGACAAGGCCTTCGCGGACCTGCGCGGCCGCTGCTCCGAGACGTTCGTCATGGGCCTGTCGCTCGGCGGGTGCATGGCGCTTCGCCTCGCCGAGATCCACGGCGCCGCCGTCCAGGGCGTGGTGGCGGTGAACCCGTCGGTCGTGAACGACACGCCCATCCTGCGGCTCGCTCCGGCGCTGAAGTGGGTGTTGCCGTCGGTCCCCGGCGTCGCGGGGGACATCAAGATGGACGGTGTGACCGAGCTCGGCTACGCCAGGACCCCCGTGCGGGCGGCCGCCACGCTGCCGCGCCTGTGGAAGCTGGTGCAGACCGACCTCGACAAGATCACTCAGCCGGTCCTGGTCTTCCACAGCAAGGATGACCATGTGGTCAAACCCGCGAGTACGGCGTTCCTCAGAGCCAGGATGGGGGACAACCTTGAAATCAGGGAACTTCTGGACAGCTACCACGTCGCCACCCTCGACAACGACGCAACCGCGATCTTCGAGGGTAGCCTCGACTTCATCCGCTCTCACGCCTCTGTACCCTTGACGAAGGACTTGTGACCCGGGATCGAAGTGACGCCGCAAAGTGACGAGGACGAGGTCTGGCGTCAGATCGTCGCCTCATTCAATGAGAAGGCCGAGGACGCCTCGGCCGATCAGCCATGGCCTGACCGCGAGAACGTCGCCGTCGAGACCGTCCACGAGGACGGCGAAGCGCCCGAGCGCGAAGACGAACCTCGCGACGAGGCCGACGACGAGACGGACGGCTCCGCGGAGCAGGCCGACGACGAGGGTCACTACGTCCCCCCGCCCCCGCCGCCTCTTCCCCGCGGTGACGCCCTCAGCCGGCTTTCCTGGGTGGCGCTGTTCGGTGGCCCGGCCTACCTCTTACTCGCCGCCCTGCTGGACTGGCCCATGGAGGGCTGGATCGTGTTCACCGCCGTCGCCGCGTTCATCGGCGGGTTCGTGACGCTGGTGGTCCGCATGGGCGACGGCCCGCCTCCCGACTCCGGCTGGGACGACGGCGCCGTCATCTGAAGCACGCGCTTCGCCGTTAGCACGGCGCCGTCATCTGAAACACGCACTTCGCCGTTAGCACGGCGCCGTCACCCGATGCCGGCCCTTCGACCTGAGCACGGCGCCGTCACCTGAGGCGAACCCCTCATCGTGGGCACGGCTCCGTCATCCGAGGGCGACGCCCCGCCCGGCGACAGCGGGCGCGTGGGTCATTCGGCGGCGTTCCCGCGCTGGCCGCCCGGGGGTCCGAACCGCTCGACGAGATCGGTGTAGTGGTCGTCTGCGCCGAGCGCGTGACCGACCGCCAGGGTGAGACCCGCGACGTGGGTGACGGCCTGGAGCCGCACCGTCCGGTCCGACGACGCCGCGTTGCCGCGTACCGTCGTCCACTTGGTTCCGTCGTATCGGAGCAGGAAACCCTCGGCCGCGTGGCCCGCATCGTATCCCGACACCCAGTAGGTGCCGTCGCCGTCGCCGGTCACGCCGTACAGCTCGGCCTGTTTCGCCGGGGGGTCGCTCCGGATCCAGCGCCTGCCGTCCCATCGGAGGACCAGTGGGACGATCTTGCCGCTGCTCCGGTAGACGCCGCCGACGGCGATCGCGTGCTTGCGGTCCGCCACGTAGATGTCGCGGAGGTAGCCGCCCTCGATGGAGGGCAGGTGCACGCTCTTCCACCCGGTGCCGGACAACCGCATGATCAGCGGCTGATCGCCGGTGTCGCCCACCGCCCATCCATCGGACTTGCCGGTGACCGCCACGCCGTACAGGACGCCTTCGGGGCCCAGCGCCGTCGTCCACGTGCCGCCCTTGGCCGGGCCGCTGGACGCGGCCATGAGCACCCGGTCGCCCCTGCTGCCCACCGCGACGACCCTGCCGGTCGAGGCCGCCACGCCGCCCAGCCAGTCTCCCGTGCGGAACTGCGGCACGGTGACGCGGTCGAACCCGTCACGCGACCCCTTCGCGACGTACGGCAGGCCGTCGTGGCCTTCGCCGACCGCCCAGACCTCGTTGGCGGACGACACGGCCACCGAGCGCAGGTGGCCCGCTCCCGTGGTGTCCCCCCGGATCCCCACCTCGGTCCACGAGGTGCCGTTCCAGTGTGTGATCACACCGCGGTTCATCCAGATGTCCCAGACGCTCTGCTGGCCCACGGCCCAGATGTCGTGCGCGGACGATCCCGCCACGTCGGACAACGATCCGTCGGGCTGCAACCTGGCTGACGAGGCGCCCTGGGCGACCTCCTGCTGAGCCGTCTTCCGGTCCGCCTTCTGGCGGCCCGGGTCTGCATGCGCGTGGGCCACCGATGTGGCGCGCAGGAGGGAGCCGGCCAGAAGTCCGACGAACAGCACACACATCGGCACCGCACGCCGTACCGGGCGGCAGGTCATGAATTGATCGTACGGGGAACGGAGAGCGCATCGGTCAAGAGGTCACGATTCCGCACCCGAAGCGATGCCTGTCCGCGACCCGCTCGGAGTACCCCGGAACCCCTCTAAGCAGGCGCGATGTCGGCGACCACGGGCAGATGGTCACTCGCGTCACGCAGATCCTGACGGGCGGCCTCCGCGCCGCCGCAGGCGAGGACGGCCAGCGCGGGATCCACGAAGATCGCGTCGATGCGCATGGCGGGGTCGCGCGCCGGGAACGTGCGGCCCTCCCCGCGCGGCGCCCGGGCGTGGCCGTCGGTGAAACGCTCCGCGAGGTACGTCCACACCGGCTCTCCCGGCCGCTCGTTCACGTCCACGGCCAGTACGGCTCTCGCACCCGACGTCCGCGCCGCGTCGTCCAGGATCTGGACGATCTGCGCGGCGTGCCGGAACCTGGCCCGCGGGACGAGGTCGAGGTGGGCCGAGCCGACGGCGAACCGGGCGCCCTCCTTCTCGACGACCGCGAGAGCCAGCGCCCGCCACTCCAGGCCGGGGATCCAGCGCAGCCTGTCCCCCTGCCCGCGGACGACCCGCACGCCGGGGCCGGCGAGGACGGACACCCCTCCGACCCTGCCCCCCGCGGCGACGCTCATCCCGGCGTCGTGGGCCAGCGCCTCCCGCCGACGCCTCCAGGAGGGACCGCGTGGCACCTCCTGCAGACACAACACGTCGGGCCGCACCGCCCGGATGACGCGGACCAGCGCGTCGCGGTCGTCACGCAGCGACCGGACGTTGTAGGAGACGACGGTCAGCACGTCGGACACGAGGGGACCAGGTCCACGTCAGCGCTGCCGGGCCAGGTCCGCCGCGCCGACCAGGCCCGCCGAGGGGCCGAGCTCGGCCACCCGGATCTCGGCGAGGGGACGGTGGCCCCGGCCGATCAGCCGTTCCGCGTAGGCCTCGCGAACCTTGTCCATGAACAGGTCCGCGGCGGCGGAGACGCCCCCGCCGATGATGTACCGCCCGGGATCGAGGATCACGGCCAGGTCGGCCAGCCCCTGCGCCAGCCATTGCGCGAGGGAGTCGAACGCGTCGAGGGCGGCCCGGTCGCCCCTCCGCGCCGCCTCCGTCACGTGCTCGCCCCGCAGGACGTCGACGGAGCCGGCCAGCTCGAGCAGATGGACGGCCGACGAGGGGTCGGCCTCGGCGCTCGCCCGGGCGTCGATCAGCAGGGAACTCCCGCTGGCGTACTTCTCCCAGCAACCGCGGTGGCCGCAGCCGCAGGGCCGGCCATCCGGGATCACCTGCATGTGACCCCACTCGGCGCCCATTCCCCAGCGCCCCCGGTAGAGCTCGCCGCCGAACACGGCGCCGCCACCGATGCCGGTGCCGACCGTCACGCAGACCACGTGGGTCTCGCCGCGGCCGGCGCCGAAGCGGTACTCGCCCCACGCCATGGCGTTGGCGTCGTTCTCGACCACCACGGGCAGGCCGACGAGCTCGCTGACCTTCTCCTGCAGCGGCTCCTCGCGCCAGGCGAGGTTCGGCGCGAACCTGACGAACGACCGCGTCTCGTCCACGAACCCGGCGGCGCCCACGCCGACGGCCTCGACCTCATGCCGTCCGGCCAGCTCCGACACCACGTCGGCGATCGTCACGGCCACCTTCTCCGGGTTGTCCGCCGGAGTCTGCCTGAGGCACCGCTCGAGAATCCGCCCGTCGTCGTCCACGACCCCAGATGCGATCTTGGTGCCGCCTACGTCCACGCCGATGGTCAGCGCCATGGTGTCTTCCTCTCGCCCTCAGGCGTCCGGCTCACGGCACGGACCGGCACAGGTCTTCGAGACACCGTACGGCCGCACGAGGAGTGCCCTCGCCAGGAGACCGCGTCGCCGGAACCGACCGAAGCCAGGCCCGGTCAAATCTGATCGAGCCGATCCAATCAGCCGAGATCGATGTGTTCCACTCGGGGTTCCCCCTGCCGTGGGCCCGACGACCCCGCAGATGATCCCGAAGACGACCCCGGCGACCCGGACGACGGCCGCTGCAGGGCGTCGAACGCCTGCCTCACCGCGGCGAACAGCTCTCCTCCCGCCGCGATCAGATGGTCGGCGACGTCTCCGCCCGACTCCTTGCGGGCGGCGATGACCCGGCACACCGGGCACGCGCGGCAGATGTACTCGTCGCCGTGCGGCTCCGACACCGCCTCGCCCCACACGTCGTGGTCGCGGTTCCGCCGGTCGCCGCCGCCGAAGTTGATCCCGAACCCGTTGGCGCTTCCCTTCACGACGCCCTTGCCGAACTCGCGGCCCATTCGCTGCTGGAGCGCGTCGAGCAGCTTCATCGCCTCTTCGGCGGCCGATCCGAGCGGGTCCTGCCGCCGGCCCGCGCCACTCGCGCCGGCTCCGCTGGTGTCCTTGTCGTCTGTCATTTCGCCCCTCCTGCCTCGAACCGTACCCGGAGGCGGCCCTCGGAGAGCGTCGCGGAGGAGATACCCCGCCGGGCGAGGGCCAAAGGCAGGGCGATCACCCGCCGGTAGGGACCGGCCGTGACGATCAGCTCGTCGCCCTTTCGGGCCAGGTCGACGTCGGCCTTGTCCGCGAGCGGCAGGTCCAGCACCAGTTCGTCGGCCGTCAGGCGCAGCGGCGGCTCGGCCTGCGGCCGGGCGAACGGGTCGGCGGAGCCGTACAGCTCCTCCGCGACGCCGGCGAGGGCGGCGGGGCCGACCGGTTCGGCGGCGAGGTACGGCACGGTCCTGACGGACAGCGGCGCGAACGACTCGTGGACCTCGGTGAGCTGCCTGGCCTGCGCCTCGACCCAGCCCCTGCGCCACTCGTCGGCGCCGTCGGCGGGGAAGACCCGGTTGGCGATCACGGCGTCGACGCGGTAGCCGTACAGGCTGAGGGACGTCAGCGTGCGGCGGGCCTCGGCGACCACGACCGCCTCGGGCGTGAGCACCAGCCGGACGGAGGCGTCCCCGCCGGTCAGCAGCTCGCGGATGTCCAGCAGGGCGCGGTGCAGCCGCTCCCCCGCCGAGATGACCTCTCCCTGCGGGGCGCTCACCTTCGCGACGTGCCGCAACATCGGGGAGACCGCCCTGAGCACGCGCCGGCCGACCGGGAGGAGGCGGTTGACGTGCCAGTCGAACGCCTCGGGCAGGGCCAGCAGCCGCAACGTCTCCGCGGTCGGCGCGCAGTCGACCACGATGACGTCCCAGGTGCCCGTGCGGGCCTGCTCGCGCAGCTCGAGCAGGGCGATGATCTCCTCTGCCCCGGGGAGGACGGTGATCTCCTCGGAGGTGATCTCGTCGAGGCCCAGCTCACCGAACAGGTTCCTGATGTAGTCCCGCAGTTCGCCCCAGTGCCGTTCGAGCGACTTCTGGGTGTCGACCTGCTGGAGAAAGAGGCCGGGGGCGGCCTCGACGGGCTCCTCCGACGCGGGGACGGCGAGGGCGTCGGCCAGGGAGTGGGCCGTGTCGGTCGACACGACCAGCGTCTTCAGCCCGCGCGCCGCGGCGAGGGTCGCGGTGGCGGCGGCCACGGTGGTCTTGCCGACGCCCCCCTTCCCCGTGAAGAGGAGGATCCTCATAGGCTCTCGACGCGCTTCTTGAGCCCGTTCAGCGCGGTGTCGACGAGGACCTTCTCCGCCTTGCGCTTGATCATGCCGATCATGGGGACCTTGAGCTCCACGGCGAGCTCGTACGTCACGTCGGTGCCGTCGCCTCCGTCGGCGAGGCGGTAGCTGCCGCTCAGGCGGGACAACATCCGGCCCGCCTCGGCGATCTCCCAGCTGACCACCGTGTCGTCGACCCAGTCGTAGGCGAGGACGTACTGGTCGCTGATCACGCCGGCGTCGATGACGAACCGGACCTTGGCGGGCTTGGCGTCCTGCCCGACCTCCAGGACGTCCGCGGTCTTCACCTGGCCTGCCCATTCGGGATAGGAGGGGAAGTCCGCGATCACGGCCATGATCGCCGGTCGGTCGGCGCGGATGGTGACACTGGAGGTGGTGCGATCAGCCATGGGCTAACCGTACTTCACCATTCCAGGGCGAAAGGCGTGCCGCGGCCGCGGAAATGGCCGACGTTCACGCACTCCGTCCGGCCGATCCGCGTCCTGCTGACCAGGGGCTGGTGCACGTGCCCGAAAAGGGCGTACCTGGGCTGGGTGGCCTTGATCGCCTCCAGCGTCGCCTCGCTGCCCCGCTCGAAGCGGCGGGCCACGACGTCGTACAACAACTCCGGGACGGCCGGCGGGATGTGGCAGCACAGGACGTCGACCTGGCCGACCGCCTCCACCTTCCGCGCGTAGTCCTCGTCGTCGATCTCGTACGGCGTGCGGTACCGGGTGCGCAGGCCGCCGCCCACGAAGCCGAAGGTCAGCCCGCCGATCTCGACCTTCGTGCCGTCGAGCACCTGGTGGCCCGCCCGCAGATAGTCCTTCCAGAGAAGCGGCAGGTCGACGTTGCCGTAGGTCAGGTACGCGGGCTCGGGCATGGCGGCGAAGATCTGCTCGTACTGTTTACGCACCGCCGACTCGATGTGCCCGCGCGGGTCGCCGCCGAGCTCGGACCACAGAGCCGTCGACATCGCCCTTGCGTCGTCGAACCGGCCGGCCGTGCGCAGGCCGATGAACTCGGTGGCCTTCTCCGGGCCGAAGAGGTCGGCGAATATGCCCTGGGAGTGATCCTGGTAGTCGACGAAGAGGATCAGGTCGCCCAGGCAGACGAGCGCGTCGGCGCCGTCTCCCGCACGGGCCAGGGCGTCGACCCGGCCGTGGACGTCGCTGACGACATGTACCCGCATGGTCGACATCGTAGTACCGCCCCGATCTGACCAACCAAGCGCTTGATCACAGGTCAGACGTTTGTCCCCACCCGGTCCGAGCGACACTGATAGCGTGCGCTTGACCCGGGATAACGCCTATATGACGGATCTACCGGTCCGTAACTTTGCGCGGTAACGTCCGGGGAGATCTCAGGGATGACGTCCGCGACCGCCGTTCCGGCCTCGCGGAACCGGCGGAGCGTGACAGAGGAGTGACCGTGCGCGAGTTCAGTGTTCCCGTGCTGGTGGATGTGCCCCCGTCTGCCAACTGCACCGACGTGGTGTTCCAGCGCGCGGTGGACGAACCGGACACCGTCGTGATCCGCCGCAAGGACGGCACCGCCGCGGACGCCCCCTGGACCCCCATCACCGCCGCGGGCTTCCGCGCCGACGTCGCCGCCGTCGCCAAGGGGCTGATCGCCGCCGGCGTCGAGGCCGGCGACCGGGTGGGCCTGATGTCCCGGACCCGCTATGAGTGGACCGTCACCGACTACGCCATCTGGGCGGCCGGCGCCGTGGGCGTGCCGATCTACGAGACCTCCTCCCCCGACCAGGTGAAGTGGATCCTGTCCGACAGCGGCGCCAAGGCCGTCGTCGTCGAACTGGCGTCCCACGAGGAGGCGGTGCGGGAGGCCCTGCCGGACTTCCCCCTGATCTGGCGGATCGACGACGGCGGGCTCGACGAGCTGAAGACCCTCGGGTCCGGCGTATCCGACGACACCCTCGCCGAACGCCGCGCGAGCAGGGGCGGCCGCGACCTCGCCACGATCATTTACACGTCCGGCACCACGGGCATGCCGAAGGGCTGCCGGCTCACCCACGACAACCTGCTCTTCACGGCGCGCAACGTCTCGCGCGGTCCGCTCGAGTCGATGTTCGACGTGGACGCCCGGGCGGCGCTGCTGTTCCTGCCCCTCGCCCACAGCTTCGCCCGGATCATCGAGGTGGTGCTGATCGAGACGGGCACGGTCCTCGCGCACACCCCCAACATGAAGAACGTCGCCCCCGACCTGCAGGGGTTCAAGCCCACGTTCCTGCTGGGCGTGCCGCGCGTGTTCGAGAAGGTCTACAACGCCGCCGAGCAGAAGGCGGTGTCCGAGGGCAAGGGCAAGATCTTCCACGCCGCCGTCCGCACCGCGATCGACTGGAGCCGCGCGGAGAGCTCGGGCGGCGCGGGGCTCGGCGTCCGGCTCAAGCACGCGCTGTTCGACAAGCTCGTGTACGGCAAGCTGCGCGCGGCGACCGGCGGCGCCCTGAACACGGCGGTCTCCGGCGGTTCGGCCCTCGGCGAGCGGCTCGGCCACTTCTTCCGCGGCGTCGGCATCGAGGTGCTCGAGGGGTGGGGCCTCACCGAGACGAGCGCGCCCTCGACGGTCAACATCCCGGGCGCCAACAAGATCGGGACGGTCGGCAAGCCGTTCCCCGGCGTGAGCATCAAGATCGCGGACGACCGCGAGATCCTGGTCAAGGGGCGCCACGTCTTCGACGGCTACTGGAACAACGAGCGCGCCACCAAGGAGGCCGTCGACGCCGAGGGCTGGTTCCACACGGGCGACGTGGGCGAGCTCGACGAGGACGGCTATCTGAAGATCACCGGCCGCAAGAAGGAGATCCTCGTGACCGCGGGCGGCAAGAACGTGGCGCCCGCCCCGCTCGAGGACGCCATCCGCGCGCACCGGCTGATCAGCCAGGTCATGGTGGTCGGCGACGACCGGCCGTTCATCGCCGCGCTCGTCACGCTCGATCCCGAGGCGATGGAGCAGTGGAAGCAGGCCAACGGCAGGACCGGGTACTCGACGGACGACCCCGCCCTGCTGGCCGAGGTGCAGGGCGCCGTCGACGTGGCCAACCGCATGGTCTCCAAGCCCGAGCAGATCAAGAAGTTCGTCATCCTGGAGAACGACCTGACTGAGGAGACCGGCCACCTCACGCCGTCCCTGAAGGTCAAGCGCGCGCTCGTGATGCGCGACTTCGCCAAGCAGATCGACGAGCTCTACGGCTGACCCCCTCCGTCCACGAGGGCGTCACCGGCTCCGTTACCGGCTACGTCATCGGCGATCCGCGGCGGGCTTCGTCCCCGTCGCGGTCGCCGTCGCCGTCGCGGTCGCCGTCTCGGCCGACGTCTCGGCCGACGTCTCGGTCGAGGTCTCGGTCGGGGTGAGGATGGCGGCGAAACGGGCGGCGACCCGGTCCCAGCCCCACTCCTCCTCGACCCAGGCCCGGCCCCGCTCCCCCATCGCGCGGGCCCGGTCCGGGTCGGCCAGCAGCCCGGTCAGCGCCTCGGCGATCTCCGCCTCCGAGGTCCCGTCGACGACCAGGCCGGTCTCGCCGTGCCGTACGGCGTCGGGGGCGCCGCCCGACGCGCCGGCGACCACGGGAAGCCCGGTGGCCGACGCCTCCAGGTAGACGATGCCGAGGCCTTCGATGTCCAGCCCGGCCAGGCGGGTGCGGCACGGCATGGCGAACACGTCGCCCGCGTCATAGTGGGCCGGGAGCCGCGCCCACGGAACCGACCCGGTGAACACGACCGATCCCTTCGCGACACGGGCCGCCGACCGTTCGAGCGCCTTGCGGGACGGGCCGCCGCCGACGAGCAGCAGCACGGCGTCGGGGACCGCGCGCAGCACCCGCGGCCAGGCCCTGATCAGCATGTCCTGGCCCTTGCGCGGCACCAGCCGGGAGACGCACACGACCACCGGCCGGTCCCCCAGGCCCAGCGACTTGCGGACGCCGGCGCCGCCGCCGCCCGGGTGGAAGGCCGTCGTGTCCACTCCGGGCGCCAGCCTCACCAGCGTGGACTCCGGGATCACCGTCGCGAGCCTGCGCCGCGTGTAGTCGCCGAGATAGGTCACCACGTCGGCGCCCCGGCCGATGCGGCGGAGCACGTCCCGGGCGACGGGAAGCCGGGCCCACGACGCCTCGTGCCCGTGGGTGAGCATCACGACCCGGCCCACGCCGGCCGCGCGCAGGCCGGGCGCGAGCACGCCCAAGGGGGCGGCGGCGCCGAAGACCACGGTGTCGCAGCCGCCGGCCAGTTCGGCCGCCCTGCGCGCGACGCCGCGTGTGGGAAGCATGAGGGTCCCGGGGTGCCTGACCACCTCGTACGGCTGCCCCCGGTCGAAGGAGTCCGATCCCCTCCAACGGGGCGCGTAGACGACCACGGAGTCCGCCGGCCGCCGCGAGGCGAGCCCATGGACGAACGCCTGGATCCCCCCGGCCCGCGGGGGGAAGTCATTGGTGACGATCAGCGTCCTCCCCATCACCACCCCCTCTTCCCCGTGATCATGCGCACATTCGGGATTACCACCTCTGACCGGCCCCTTCATCTCGCGTGATCATGCACACCTTCGGCAACTCCCCCGCCCATCAGGGCGAACCCCTCACGTGATCGCGCCGTGTCCGGACCGGTCGTGCCGCGATCGCGCGCTCACGAGGCGGCCGCAGGACCGAGCTGGCGCACCACATAACCCCGCCACGCCTCGGTCAGGGCGGGAAGCGTCATGCCCAGCGTGTCCTCGAGCGCGGCCGTTACACCGGACCGCAGGGCGGCACGATACAAGTTCACGAGCGCGTGCTCACCGAACCGCTCGGCGATGTACCGGCACGCCAGCCACGCCTCCTCGTACGCCTGCGCGAGCCGTGCCGATCCGGCCTGGAACCGCGCGCGCCCGGGCAGCTCACGCGGCGGCGACCCGGCGCGCACCTCCTCGGCGAGCTCGGCCGCGACGGCGCGCACGCTCAGCGGGGCGTCCAGGTACCCGACGTAGTCGGCGAACCCCTCAACCAGCCACGCAGGCATGTCTCCCGTGAGCGCGGCACCGGTGGCGACGTGGGTCAGCTCATGGGTGAGCACCACCTGCCGACCGGTCTCGCTGAGCCGCCCGAAGCCGGACGGGTCGACGATGACGCGCCCCACTCCCGCGAAGGCCGCAAATCCCTCGACGTGCGCGGGCGCCGCCAGCTCCGCGGCCTGCGCCTCAGTGCCGGGCACCAGCACGACCGCGTCGACCGGCCCCCAGACCCGTGCCACCGTACGGCCGGCCCGGTCGGCGACAGCGGCGATCTCCGCGACCTGCCGCGTGGAGCGGCCGATGACGATGGTCCGCTCGCCCCTGGCCACGGCCGCCTGCGTCCACATGCCGGGATGCTCCCGCGCGATCGCACGCGCCGCCGGCAGCAGGGTGTCGGGCGGAGCGGCGGAGGACGGCCCGGCGACGGCGAACGCCACCAGGACGGCCGCCAGCACGGGTGCCGCCCTCGGCCGTGCGAGAGCACGCATGCCGAGCATGGTATTGCCCGAGCCTCAGAACCCCGGCGGGTACGGAACACCGGCCCGGCCCGTTACCCTTGATCCGCAAGGTGCGGCGAGCCACGTACGGCGTGGTCTCGTGCCGGGACCTCCGGCCGGCACGACGTCACCGCGACAGGTGACGTCAGGTCTCTCTCACCAGAGAGTTCTTCGCCATGCCAGAAACCGGCACCATCGTCCGCGCCTGCCTCCGATGGTGGATCTTCACCGTCATCCTGGTCGCCGACGTCCTCGATCTCCTGAGCACGACGGTCACCAACATCGCCGCGCCCTCCATCCTGCGCGACCTGCACGCTCCCCCGACTCTGGCGCCCTGGCTGGGGTCGGCGTACGCCCTGACGCTCGGCTCCGTCTTGGTGATCGGAGGCAGGATCGGCGACAGGTACGGCCACCGCCGGTCGTTCCTCGCCGGCGGCGCGGGGTTCGCCGCCGCCGCGCTGCTTTGCGCGCTCGCCGGGAACCCGGCGTTCCTCGTCGCCGCCCGGCTGACGCAGGGCGTGTTCGGCGCCCTGCTGATCCCGCAGGGCTTCAGCATCCTGCTCCGCGTCTTCCCCCGCGCCGAAGTCGGCCGGGCCTTCGGCCTCTTCGGCCCGCTCATGGCCGTGTGCTCGATCAGCGGCCCGGTCGTGGGCGGGCTGTTGATCCAGGCGGACCCGTTCGGGCTGGGCTGGCGGGGCGTCTTCGCCGCCAACGCCGGGCTCGGCCTCGCGGTGGCCCTCGCCGGCGGCCGGGTCCTGCCGCGGGACCCGGGACGGCGAGCTGTGGTGATCGATCCGCTTGCGTCGGTCCTGCTGACGCTCGGCGTCCTCGGCGTGCTCGGCGGCCTCGTCCGGAGCGCGGACCACGGCTGGGACGGGCCGTCGCTTCTCGCGGTGGGCCCGGGTCTCGCGGGGCTGGCCATGTTCACCCGTCGCCAGCTCCGCAGCGCCACCCCGCTGCTGGCCCGGGCGCTGTTCCGCGACCGGGGCTTCGTCGTCGGCGTCCTGCTGGGCGCGCTGTTCTCCTCGGTCGTCTCGGGGCTGCTCTACGTCACCTCGCTGTATCTGCAGGACGGCCGGGGGCTCGTGCCGTTCCGGACCGCGGAGACGATGGCACCCCTGTCCGTCGGCATCATCGTCGCCTCGTTCTCGGCACGAGGCCTCATCGCACGGCACGGGCGCCGGCTGGTGGCGGCGGGCCTGGCCCTGACGGGCGCGGGAGTGCTCTGTTACCTGGCCGTCCTCGGTGCCGACGGCCGGTCGATCTGGCCGCTGACCGCGCCGCTGTTCCTGTGTGGACTGGGAATGGGCTGCTGCTTCGGCTCCGTCTTCGCCGTCGCGCTGGGCGACGTCGGCGTGGAGGAATCCGGCAGCGCCGGCGGAACACTCAACGCGGCCCAGCAACTCTCCAACTCCGTCGGCGCGGCGGGCATCTCGGCGGTCTTCCTGACCGTCGGCGCCGCACACGGCGTGCGTGCCGCCATGTTCACCGTCCTGCTCGCCGTACTCGGCGTGACCGTGCTCTGCGCGTTGTGCCTGCCGTGGCTGCCTCGCACCGCGGCGGCGGACCGGCACTGAGACCGGCGCTGAGACCGTGACGATCTAGACGAGGCGGCGGCGGACGCGCCATCCTGTGGGGGGTGCTGTTACGCCAGTTGGAATATCTGGTCGCCCTGGCGAGGGAACGACACTTCGCCCGTGCCGCCGCCGCCTGTCACGTCTCACAGCCGTCGTTGTCGGCCGCCATCCGCAAGCTCGAGCGCGAGCTCGGCGTGCCTCTCGTACGGCGGGGCCGGCGTTTCGCCGGGCTGACCCCCGAGGGCGACCGCGTGTTGTTGTGGGCTCACCGCATCCTGGCCGAGTGCGACGGGCTGCGGGACGACCTGTCGGTGATGCGCGAGAGCCTGTCGGGCACGTTGCGCGTGGGCGCGATACCGACCGCGCTGACGGCCGTATCGCTGCTGACGACGCCGTTCTGCGAGCGTCACCCGCACGCCAGGGTCTCGTTGTCGTCGTTGTCGTCCCGCGAGATCAACCGCCAACTCGCGGAGTTCGAGCTCGACGTGGCGATGACGTACCTCGACGACGAGGAGCTCGGCAACGTGCGCGCGACCCCGCTGTACGAGGAGCGCTACCTGCTGCTCACCCCTGACGACGGCGAGCTGGCCGGCCGGGACGTCGTCCGCTGGGCGGAGGTCGCCGCGCTGCCGTTGTGCCTGCTGGCTCCCGAGATGCGCAACCGGCGCATCCTGGACGGCATCTTCCGCGCCGCCGGCGCCGTCGTGGTGCCCGCCATCGAGACCGACACCGTCTCGGCCCTGTACGCCCATGTGGCCACGCACCGGTGGTCGAGCGTCATCGCGCATGCCTGGCTGCACATGTTCGGCGTGCCGGAAGGCACGCGGATCGTCCGGATGGAACGGCCCGCGCAGGTGCCACGGGTCGGCCTGGTCGTCGCGGATCGGAGCCCCGAACCGGTGCTCGCCACCGCGCTGCTGGAAATCACCCGCGGGCTGGACCTGCGCGACACCCTGGACCGGCTGCTGCGCGACGCCCTCGCGCCGCTGCCGACGGCCGTGCCACCGCGGGCGCGGACGGAGAACCCATAGAGCGGGCACGGGCGGAGAAACTCACAGAGCGAGCGCAGGCGGAGAACTCACAGAGCGAGCGCGGGCGGAGAGCTCATAGAAGCGCCCTATCTCGCGATAGGAACTTTCGCTTTGACGTGCGAATACGTCCGCGCGGAGTGTGGAGGGCACCTGCCCCCGGCCTCGACGAGGAGCCGACATCATGGCGAAAGTGCTCTGCGTTCTGTACGACGACCCGACCGGCGGATACCCGGCCACGTATGCCAGGGACGACCTGCCGGTCGTCGACGGCTACCCCGGCGGCCAGACCCTGCCGACTCCCAAGGCCGTCGACTTCACCCCCGGCCACCTGCTCGGGAGCGTCTCGGGCGAGCTCGGCCTGCGGCGCTTCCTCGAGGAGCGCGGCCACACCCTGGTCGTCACCTCCGACAAGGAAGGCGCGGACTCGGTCTTCGACCGCGAACTGCCCGACGCGGACGTGGTGATCTCCCAGCCGTTCTGGCCGGCCTATCTCACGGCCGAGCGCATCGCGAGGGCGCCGAAGCTGAAGCTCGCCGTCACCGCCGGAATCGGCTCCGACCACGTGGACCTCGACGCGGCCATCGCGCACGGCGTCACCGTCGCCGAGGTGACGTACTGCAACAGCATCAGCGTCGCCGAGCACGTCGTCATGATGATCCTGTCGCAGGTGCGCAACTACCTGCCCTCCTACCAGGTGGTGCTCGACGGAGGGTGGAACATCGCCGACTGCGTGAGCCGCTCCTACGACGTCGAGGGCATGCACATCGGCACGGTCGCCGCCGGGCGGATCGGCCTGGCCGTGCTGCGCAGGCTGAAGCCGTTCGACGTGCACCTGCACTACACCGACCGGCACAGGCTGCCCCGTGAGATCGAGGAGGAGCTCGGCCTCACCTGGCACGAGAGCACCCAGGACATGGTCCCGTTCTGCGACGTGGTGACGGTCAACGCCCCGCTGCATCCCGAGACCGAGGGGTTGTTCGACGACAAGCTCATCTCCACCATGAAGCGCGGCGCGTACCTGATCAACACGGCCCGGGCGAAGATCGCCGACCGCGACTCCGTCGTCCGGGCGCTGGAGAGCGGGCAACTGGCCGGGTACGCGGGCGACGTCTGGTACCCCCAGCCGGCTCCGGCCGACCACCCCTGGCGGACCATGCCCCACCACGGCATGACCCCGCACATCTCGGGGTCGTCGCTGTCCGCCCAGGCGCGTTACGCGGCCGGTACCCGGGAGATCCTCGAGGCCTGGTTCGACGGGACGCCGATCCGCGACGAGTACCTCATCGTCCAGGGCGGGGGTCTCGCCGGCGCCGGGGCCCATTCCTACTCCACCCGCGCCTGACCGTGGATCCGCCCCGGTGGAGACGTGGTGCCTCCACCGGGGCGGCGTCCCTCATTCAGGTCAAACAGGCTCACGGTTTCCTGTAGATGGAGATTGCCGACGCGAGGGTAGAGATCCGCCCGTGATGGTCGAACTCCACCGACGCGGCCTCCTGCCGGACCGGTGATCCCATGACGCTCACGGGGACACAGGCGGTCGGGGCGCACCTGAGCCGGATCGAGGCGCGGGAGAAGGTCACCGGGACGGCCCGCTACGCGTTCGAGCACGCACCCGGCCGCGACATCGCCTACGCCGCGCCGGTGCAGGCGGCCGTCGCCCGGGGCGAGGTCGTCAGCGTGGACACCGGCGCCACGCTCACCCTGCCGGGCGTCATCGCGGTGATCTGGTACGGCAACGCGCCCCGCCTGGGCCCTTCGGACGACGGCGAACTCGCCCTTTTCCAGTCGAACTGGGTGGCGTACCGAGGTCAGATCGTGGCGGCGGTGGTCGCGGAGACGATCGAGACGGCCCGCGAGGCGGCCGGTCAGGTGCGGATCGAATACCGGCAGGAGCGGCACGACGTGGTGCTGCGGGCCGACGACCCCACGATGTACAAGCCGCCGAAGGTGGCCCCCAACTACCCGACCGACACCGAACGCGGCGACCCCGACACGGCGCTGCGGGAGGCCGCCGTCAGCGTCGACCTGACCTACACCACTCCCGCGCAGCACAACAACCCGATGGAGCCGCACTCGACGGTGGCCGTCTGGGAGGACGGCGGCCTCACGCTGTACGACTCCAACCAGGGTTCGTCGGCGGTCCGCGACGTCCTGGCCAGGCTGTTCGAGCTCCCTCCCGACCGGGTGCGTGTGATCGCCCCGCATGTCGGCGGCGGCTTCGGGTCCAAGCTGGCGCCCCATCCGCCGGTGGTCCTCGCCGCCATCGCCGCGAAGGTGACCGGCCGGGCGGTGAAGGTGGCGACGACGCGGCAGCAGATGTTCTCCCTGGTCGGCTACCGTACGCCGATCATCCAGCGGGTCCGCCTGGGCGCCGGCCGGGACGGCGGGCTGACGGCCATCATTCACGACGCCTTCGAGCAGACCTCGACCGTCAAGGAGTTCGCCGAGCAGACGACGACCCCGACCCGCGTCATGTACGCCTCGCCCAACCGGCGGACGACCCACCGGCTGACCGCCCTCGACGTGCCGACTCCGACCTTCATGCGTGCGCCGGGCGAGTGCCCGGGGATGTTCGCCCTCGAGTCGGCGATGGACGAGCTGGCCATCGCCTGCGGGATGGACCCGATCGAGCTGCGCGTCCGCAACGAACCCGCGCTGCACCCCGAGACCGGCCTGCCGTTCAGCTCCCGCGGTCTCGTCGCATGCCTGCGCGAGGGAGCGGCCAGGTTCGGGTGGGCGGACCGCGACCCCACGCCGGGAGTGCGCAGGGACGGTCGCCGGCTGGTCGGGACCGGCGTGGCCTCCTCGACGTACCCCGTCATCCGCCGCCCGTCGCAGGCCACGGCCCGGGTGGAGGCCGACGGCCGGTTCACGGTGGGCGTCGCCGCCGCCGACATCGGCACGGGAGCGCGGACGGTGCTGACCCAGATCGCCGCCGACGCCCTGCGGGTCTCCCCGGATCACGTTCGCGTCGAGGTCGGCGACAGCCGCCTGCCCACCGCGCCCATCGCCGGCGGGTCCATGGGCACCGCCTCATGGGGGACGGCTGTCGTGCGGGCCTGTGAGGCGCTGCTGGCGGAGATGGACCGCAGCGGCGTCCGGCCGCTCGAAGTCCGCGTCGACACGGCCGACGAGATCGCGTCGCAGTCACGGCTGTCCCGTCACGCCTTCGGCGCGCAGTTCGCCGAGGTCGGGGTCGACATGGACACCGGCGAGGTACGGGTGTCCCGCATGCTCGGCGTCTTCGCCGTCGGCCGGGTGATCAACCCGAAGACGGCGAGGTCGCAGTTCATCGGCGGCATGACGATGGGAATCGGCATGGCGTTGATGGAGGAGAGCGTGATGGACGTGGAGTTCGGCGACTACCTCAACCACGACTTCGCCCAGTACCACATCGCCGCGTGCGCCGACGTGCCCGACATCGAGGCCCACTGGATCGATGAGGAGGACCCGGAGATCAATCCGATGGGCTCCAAGGGCATCGGCGAGATCGGCATCGTCGGCACGGCCGCGGCCGTCGCCAACGCGGTCCATCACGCCACCGGCATCCGGGTGCGGGACCTTCCCATCCGCCTCGACCGTCTGGTGCGGTGAGACCGACGAGCCGGGGTTTGCCTCCGCTTGCAGGGCCGAGGAGGTAGTCCTGATGGGGCGCCGTCAAGACGTCCTGGGAATCCCTCCCCAGGATCGGCCGTCCCTGACGTCGCGTCGGACGATCACTCACCCCGTTCGTCACCCGGCCACAGCCACAGTGAAGGCTGTAGCTCGCGACACCGCTCCGCGTACTCGGGGTGCCAGAGGAATCGGCCATCGGCGTCGGGCCACAGGACCTGCAGGATCGGGAACGGTGGGCGCCGATAGAACGCGATCGCTCGTCCGAAGTACTCGCGGTACCACCTCATGTCGACCTGCTTGAGGACGACGGGATAACGCTCGATGAGGTCGCGCCGCTCCTGCTCCGCCGCGACGAACTCACCCGCCGCGATCCCGTCACCGAGGCGGTTCAACAACTCGTGCATGAGATGAACGTCCAGACCGAACATGGCCAGCTCAGGCGACCGGTAGGTATGCCACAGACCGACCGTGTAGGAGAATCCCGGTCCGACGTCGTCCTCCGGGATCATCCACACGCTCCAGCCGCGAGTCTGGACGTGCTCCACGGCCCGCCGATCACCCATGTCCCACTCGTCACGGTCCCCGTAGTCGTGGCAGAGGATGCACCGACAACCCAGGCCTTCTGTAGACATGGGACGTAGCGTACGGACTCCGCGGTCAACGATGCGGCCGACCTTGACCCCGGCCAGATCTCAGCCCACGATCCGATCTCGTCGTCAAGCCGCCGCCGGATGGGCGATGTCAGGTCCGCCTCGATCACGCTGAGCCATACCGGGCGGAGACCCGGGCGCGGGCCATGCCGCACGGTCTGCGGCAGGAGCCGCCCCCGGCGAGCGCCGAGCTCGACCTGGTACGGCATGATGCCGCCCCGCTGCCGAAACAGTCACGACCCGCGCCCGGGTGGGCTAGCTGCCCATGATGTTGCCGTCGGTGTGCATGACCGGGCCGCCGTTGCCGGCCGCCGCAGCGGCCACGGGGGCTGCCGCGAGGCCGAGTACGGCGACGGTCACGGCCGTCGCCGCCCCGGCGAGGAGCCGGGCCTTGAAGCCACGAGAGTTCATCGGATACCGCCTTTCTCCGTGATCATGTCCGAGTGTTACATGTGGGGTGACGCGGATCACAAGGTTCCGGCGAACATCGCGTGACGAGGAGAAGGGCGACCGTCAGCCGGCGGCGTCGAGAACCTCGCGCAGCTTGCGCGCGAAGGCTTCAGGCTGCCCGGCGTAGCCGAACTCGCCACCGATGAAGCCGCCGTGGTGGCTCGGGAAGACCGTCGGCTGCTGACCGAACAGCGTGGCCGCCGCCACCGCGGTGCGTCCGGTGAAGGTGTCCAGGGACTCCTCGCCCACTGCGATCACGATCCGCGTCGGCGCGGCGGCAAGCGCGTCGACGTCGGGCCGGTAGCTGCTGACCGCCCATGAGCGGTCGGAGAGCAGCGGGTCCTCACGGGAGCCGTCATCCTCGGTCGGCATCCCGAAAGCGGCGGGATCCGGCACGGGCTGGGCGAAGTAGTCGTCGGTGAACTCGCCCCGCCACGACGTCATCGTGATGAAGGCCGCCATGCCGGCACCCCACCCCTTGTCTTCGTACGCATCCCGGACCTCGGCACGGGCGCGCTCGGCGGCCTGGGCGTCGGGGAGCACCGGAATGAGCGGCGGCTCGTGCGCCACCAGGATGGTCACGTCATCGGGGTACGCCGCGACGAGGGCGAGCGCGGTCACCGCACCGCCGCTGCTCGCGAACATCTCGACCGGTCCCGCGCCGAGCGCCTCGATGACGGCGTGCACGTCGGCGGCCTGGATCGTGGGCGCATGGTCGAACCGGTCGTCCTTGCGGGTGCTGCGGCCGAGGCCGCGCGGGTCGTAGGTGACCACCGTGCGGTCGGGGAAGAGCGACGCCAACGTGCCGAAGCCGCTGGCGTCCATGGGCTGCCCGATCATGACCAGCGGTGGGCGTCCGTCGGCGGTCGGCAGCGGGCCGTGGACGTCGTAGGCGAGGTCGACATCGGGAGTCTTGAGCATCTGCGTAGTCATAGCGGTGTAGACCCCTTCCGTATCAAGAACTCATCGGAAACCTACGCCTTAGCCCCGACAATCTGACGGTCGAAACTCGGTCCCGAGGGTGAGCGCGTACCGAAGGGCGATCGCAGCGCTGGGTGCAGTGGATTTCCAGCCATCCGAGAGCCGCTGCGGGCGGCCAATGGCGTCCGTCCGACTGAGGCACACCAGGTGCCGAACCTGCTCCAGTCCGCGGGCCCTGCTCGCACCCGCCTCACCGGTTCGAACAGCCAGCGCCCCGGATTCTCCGGTTGGCGCGTCACCTGACATTCCCAGCAGTCGTTTCGTCGGACTACTGGGAGACCGGGTCGCAAGGCTCGAACACCGCTGAGATCGAGAAGGGAGACCTCGCCCTGCCGAAGACGCGCAGCGATCAATGATGCCCTGGCCGGCTTTCCCAACCGAAGTTCTTGAAGCAAACAACTACACAGGAGGGCTTATGTTCGCCGTTTATGCGACGATCACCATCTTCGCCTCGCTGCTGTACGGCAGCGCCGCCGTCGTCTACCTGATCGGCCACGAATTTCCGAAGGCTCAGCTGGACATGAAGCGCTTGCCACGGTCGTGGGCGCCGGTATTGGGCATGTTGCTGGCGGCGGGCTCTTTGGGGCTGTTGGGCGGGTTCGCCCTGCCAATGCTGGGGACATTGGCCGCCGCCGGCCTCGTGCTGTATTTCATCGGCGCGCTCCTTGCGCACTTGCGAGTGGAGTCCCACAACCTCGCGAACTGGGCCGGATTCTTCGCCACTGCGGTGGCCGCACTAGCCGCGGACCTGGTCTACCACTGGTCGTGATCGTGGAGACAGGCTCACTCGCCTGGCCTCCGCAGCATGACGATCGACGCGTCGCCTCCTATTCCCAGCGATTGTGCCGTCCGACTACTGAGACACGATTCACCACGCAGGAAAGCTCAGCGACCTCCGGCAGGTACGCGGACAGCCGTCAACCGACGCGTGATCGTCCCCGCGGCCGGCCCTTTCAGACGGAGGACTGACTCCACCTGGTCGCAGGGCCTCAAACCCTCGCTGAGATCGAGAAGGGAAACCTCGCCATGTCCACGCCCGGGCACCACACTCTCAACAAGGTCGTCGTCATCGGTGGCGGTTACGCCGGAACGCTCGCGGCCAACCATCTGCGGATGCGCGCCGACGTCGACATCACTTTGGTCAATCCACGCCCGGAGTTCGTCGAACGAGTCCGGCTGCACCAGTTCGTGGCCGGCACCGGCGAGGCCCTGATTGACTACGGCACGCTGCTCGGCGAGGGCGTCCGGCTGGTCGTCGACAACGCCACGCGCATCGACACCGCCGCCCGCACGGTGGAGCTGGCGTCGGGCCGCGCGCTGGACTATGACTACGTCATCTACGCGGTCGGCAGCACCGCGGCGATTCCGTCCTCGGTGCCCGGCGCGGCCGAATTCGCGTTCGACATCGCTGAATTCGAATCCGCGCAGCGGCTGCGCGCCAGGCTGGAGGAGTTGCCCCCCGATGCTCCGGTCACCGTGGTCGGCGGCGGGTTGACCGGCATCGAGACGGCCGCCGAGCTCGCCGAGCAAGGACGCACGGTCACGCTGGTGTGCGGCCGGACCCTGGCGCCGTCATTCAGCGCACCGGGGCGCCGATCCGTGGCCACGTGGCTGTCCCGGCACGGTGTCGCGGTGCTGGAGGCGGACGTGGTGAGCGAGGTCCGGCCGGACGCGGTCGTCTTCGCCGACGGTGCGGTACATGCGAGCGCACTGACCATCTGGGCGGCCGGTTTCGGCGTACCGGACTTGGCGGCCGCGAGCGGGCTGCAGACCGACGCGCTCGGCCGGCTGCTCACCGACGAGACGCTGACCAGCGTCGACGACGACCGCATTGTCGCGGCCGGGGACGCCGCCGCCCCGTCGGGCCAGCCGCTGCGGATGAGCTGCTACGCCGCCGGCCCGCTCGGGGCGCAGGCCGCCAACACCGTGCTGAGCCGCATCGCGGGGACCGAACCGGCGTTGATCACCCTGGCCTTCTCGGGGGCGTGTGTCAGCCTCGGCCGGCGCGTCGCTGTACGACAGGTCGCCCGCAAGGACGATACCGCGGTGAACGTCTACGTCGGCGGCCGCATGGGCGCGGTGATCAAGGAGGTGGTCTGCAAGTTCGCGGTGTCGAGGATCCGCCGCGAGGCCCAGAAGCCGGGTTCCGTCATCTGGATGAAGGGAGGCACGCGTCCCGGGCAGCCGAGCTCCGCAGCGCGGGTGATCTCGTCCCCGTGACGAACGGTGTCGGGCGGTGACGGCAGGCTGGAGACGCGTCTGGGGTCGGAGACCCGCAGGACCTCGTCTATCTAGGGTTGCTGCTTGAGGCGGAGTGCTTCTTTGCGGGCCTCGGCCTGGATGGACCGCTCGCGCTCAAGCCACGCCGGGTTCTCCGTCTTCAGCGCATCGATCTCAGCAGTGGTGAGCGGTCCGGTGATCCCGCTTCTGATCAGGCCGGAAATGGAGACCCTGAGCTTCGCGGCGATGACCTGCTTGGGGTGCGGGCCGTTGCGACGCAGGTCAGCGAGCCAGGCGGGCGGCGTCGACTGCAACTCGTTCAGCTCGTCCCTGGAGACGACACCCTCCTGGAACTCGGCGGGAGTTGCCGAGAGGAGGACACCCAGCTTCTTGGCCGCGGTCGCAGGCTTCATCGTCTGGATGCTCTTTGGTTTGGACGAGGTCATGGCGCCAAGAGTAGTCAGTCGGAACGGGTTCCCCTGACATCGCTACCCTGAGGAAGTGACTGACGGAGAGACCGGCAGGGTGTTTCGGCTGGCGTACGTGCCCGGGGTGACACCCGCGAAATGGGTCAACATCTGGACCGAGAGAATGCCCGGCGTGCCGGTTAGCCTCGTCACGGTTCCCGCCGCCGAGGTGGTGGGACTCCTGCGGAATGGCGGCGCCGACGCCGGACTCGTCAGGCTGCCGGTCGACCGGGACGGGCTCAGCGTGATTCCTCTTTACGTGGAGACCACAGTGGTCGTGGTGCCTAAGGACCATGCGGCGGCCGCCGCCGATGAAGTGGCCATCGCCGACCTCATCGACGACGAGGTGTTCCATCCTCTGGACGACCCCATCGAGTGGACGGTCCGGCCCGGGCTGCCCGCGTTCACCCGCCCGGCGACAACGGCGGACGCGGTCGAACTGGTAGCGGCCGGCGCTGGGATTCTCCTGGTTCCGCAGTCGCTGGCACGCCTCCACCACCGCAGGGATCTCACTTACCGGCCGGTGCCGGACGCGCCGCAGTCTCAGGTCGCGCTGACCTGGCCCACGGACGCGACCACTGACCTGGTGGAAGATTTCATCGGCATCGTCCGCGGCCGGACAGTGAACAGCTCGCGGGGCCGTACCCCCGCCTCCCCTGCGGAGAAACCTGCACAGCGGCAGGCACAAAAACCCCCGCAGAGCGGCTCCGGTCGCCGGGCCGCGCCAGCCGGCCGTAAGAGAAAGGGCCACCGGCCTCGGTGACCTGCGGCCCCGAACTCCGGCTCGGACCCGCCTCGCGGCAGACCGCTGAACGAGTCGGCTACGAGCGCGAAGAGCTACTGCGAAGCGGTCCAGCGAGCGCTTGAGCGCGGTGACAGCCTCTCAGACATCCGTCACGAGGCACCGTGGAACCGGTCGCCCTTCTCAGTGGAGATGTCCAGAAGTCGCGGACATCTCCACTGAGAAAGGTCATCCGAGCTGAGAACCTACAGGTCTACAGACCCGGCCGAACCGCTCCCACGAACGTCCGCTTGCGGTAGGAGTTCAGCTTGTCGATCCGGACCCGCGAACCGGAGTGCGGCGAGTGGATCATCTTGCCGTGCCCGACGTACATGCCGACGTGGCCGCCGCCGCTGGTGAAGATCAGGTCACCGATCTTGAAGTGACCCCACCTCACCTTCTTCTTGACGGCCTTCTTCTGGGAGTAGGTCGTCCGCGGCAGTTTCACGCCGGCCTTACGCCAGGCGTACTTGACCAGACCCGAGCAGTCGAACGCGTGAGGTCCGGTGGCTCCCCAGCGGTACGGGTCGCCGATGTGCTTCTTCGCGGTCGAGATGGCCCGCCTGGCCTTGGCCTGCTGCAGGGCGGCCTTGCTCAGCTTCTTCTTCTTGACGGCCTTCGTGGCGGTCCTGGTGGCGGCGGTGGTCGTCGCCACCGTCGCTGTGGCCACCTTGGCGGCCGTCACCGTCTGGGCCGACGCCGGTGGTGCGGAGAAGGCTCCGACGGAGGCTGTCAGCGCCACGCCCCCAAGGGAGACGAGGGCACGACGGGACAGACTTACGGGAGTGCTGGACAGGATCTCTCCTACGGTCTTCCACTTGCGCCTACCGGGTTAGCTGACGGATTCGGGCGGGGAAGTCGCCCTACGGCGCACTTGGCGCCGATTCACCCCGGACCTTCACGGAAGGTCGAATGGGTCCCCGGCTCCGTGCCTCCTGACTGCACGGACTCGGCAGGTCACCGCCGCCTGCGGGCCTCACAGGGCCCAGGCGTGATCGAGTCGATGGCGACGGCGACGCATGGATGGTGGTTCCGGAATCGGCTCGCCGACCCCTGCGACGCGCATGGCGTGCTCGTCGCGACGCCAGAAGCTATCCATCGATCGCGCGTTTCGGCAAAACCAGCACATGAAAATGTAGATCGTCTTTTGCTGATCACGAAAACAAAACTGCTGGATATCTAATGGATATCTACGCTAAATGTGACTCTGCTCACACTTAATAAAACAAATGCTGAACGACGTCACATCAGTAACATCCGTCACACCAGTTCGTGATCTTCGTGGGGCACGGGGATGCGATCAGGCCGGCCCGACGAGGGCCTCGATCGGGGACGGCGGCGTACCGAATCCCCCCCGAGGGGCTGGGCTACAGCAAGCGCGGACCAGGTCAGCCATACGGAAGCGGCATGCATAACCGAACGGCATACATACCGATACGGCATGCCTGGCCGTACAGAGAGCTCGAACGGCCTGCGCGCCGAGGTCCGAGGACACGAATCAGGCGCGCGAGGCACAGACGATGCCGTAACAGCACGACGCATGCCGCACAGGAGCCGCTACGGCGGCGGTGCACGGGACACGAGCAGTGCACGCAGCGGTGCATGCGCAGCACGACAGAAAGCCTGGATCCTCCGAGGACGTCCTCAGCGCGATCCCGTGATCGCGATCGGCGGGTACGGCCCTCCACCCGGCAGCCGGGAGACGAGCTCACGCGTGATCACGAAGAGGAGACGCCTTGGCCCAGACCATCACACCCGAATACGTGCATGATCACGATCGGTGGAAGCGCAGCTCACCGGCCGCGCCTCCGAACCTGTGCATGATCACGCTCGGGATGCGAGGAGGTCAGGGGCGGACCGCGCCGGCGATGCTGCCGTAGCCGGACAGGCTGACGACCTTCACGACATCACCCGTCTGGGGCGCGTGCACGACCTTGCCGTCGCCCGCGTAGATGCCGACGTGCCCGATGCCCGGGTGGAAGAGCAGGTCGCCGGGCTCGAGCTTGCTGAGCGACACCCGGCGGCTCGCCCCCCACGACCACTGCTCGTAGGTGGTGCGCGGCAGGCTCACCCCGGCGGCGGCCCAGGCCGCCTGAGTGAGGCCCGAGCAGTCCCACGAACCCGGGCCGGTGCCGCCGTACCGGTACGGCTTGCCGACCTGCTTGTACGCGAACTGGAGGGCGGTCAGCGCGTTGCCCGACGCCGGGCCGGTGTAGGTGATGCCGGCGCTGTTGGTGTTGCCCGCGTTGTACGCGCCGAGCTTGGTGAGCAGCGACTTCTGCTCCTTGACGAGCTTCTCCGCCTCCGACTTCTTCTTCCCCAGGTCGGACTTGGTCTTGGCGGCGTCGTCGTAGGCCGTCTTCTGCTGGTCCCGCTTGTCCTTGAGCCCCTTGATCGCGGCCTCGTACTCGGCGAGCTGCTGGGCCCGCCCCTGCGAGAGCTGGTCGAGCGCGGCCATGCCGCTGAGCGCCGACTCCGGGTCGGAGCTGTAGAAGACGCCTCCCATCAGCGCCACGTCGCCGGTCTGGTAGCTGTTCACGGCGATGGACACGACGGACTGCCTGAGCGCGTCGACCTGGTGGTACTGCTTCTGGTAGTCGTCGTTGACGCTGTCGTATTTCTTCTTGGCCTTCTTGTACTTCTCGTTGGCGGCGTTGTAGTCGTCAACGATCTTGTCGGCCTTGGAGTTGAGCTTCTTCAGCTTGGCCTGAGCCTCGGCGATCGTGGGTTTCGGATCCGCCTGCGCACTCGTGATCGGCAGCAGCAGAACCGCGGCGGCCAAGCCAGTGGCCACCGGTACACGCCCTCGCATCGAGGCTCCCTCGGGATCGACCCTAACCAGCGGGCGCGACTTTACTGGGGCGATCTTGGAGCTTCAACCTATTCCCAGCTATTCACGGCAATCGTCACAGATTGCGACATACACCGTTCGAAGGGTGATCAGCGGCACGGTCCAATGCGCCGGCCCGTCTCCGACGGCCCCCGGATCAGGCCCGGCCGAGGCGGCGCAACAGGAGGGTCGACGGCACGGGCCGGGCCCCCATCCGTCGCACGGATTCGGCCACCTCGCGGTCGGACGAGACGACCGCGACCGCCCTCCCGGAGGGCTCGGCGCGCACCAGGCGCCGGATGAGATCGTCGGCGATCTCCCCGGGCGCACTGAACATCACCCGGACACCCCGGGGTGCGGAGACGTGGACGGGGCCGTTCAGCTCGGCGCCGTCGAAGACGCACGTCACCTCGACCCGCGCCTGCACGGCGAGGCCGCCGAGCCCGGTGAGGATCCGGGCCCGCTGGTCGGCCAGGGTGAGCGACGGGTATCCCGTCTTGGTCACGTTGTAGCCGTCGATGATCAGATGCAGGTTGGGAATCGCCAGCAACTGGTCGAGCAGCTGGGGGTCGTCGCTGGCCAGCGCCCTGGCGGGCACCGCGCTCACCCCCGGCTCGCCCGGCTTGACCCCGCTGACGTAGTCGGCCGGCCGGGTGATCGAGGTGGGCAGGGCGAGCTCCTTGCGCAAGCCGGCGGCCGCGTCCTGGAGGGCGTCCATGAGCACGCGGATGCGGGTGTCCTCGACGCTGCGGCCCTCGCGCGCCGCGCGGCGGCCCTCCTCGAGCTGGCTCTCCGCCTCCGCGAGACGCTCCTTCAGCCTCCGCAGCTCGGTCTCCGCCGCGCCGCTCGCGCTGGCGGCCCTGCTCGTCGCCTCGGCCGCCTCCGCCTGCAGCCCGGCCGACCTGGCCTCGGCGGCCCTGACCCGCTCACGGGAGTCGTGCAGCTTGCGCCGCAGCTCCGCGTTCTCCGCCCGCGCCGACCTGAGCTGCTCGCGGACCCGCTCGATCTCCTCCTTGGCCGCCGCCCGGTGGGCCGCGAGCTGCTCACGCAGCCGCACCTCCGCCTGCTCGCGCTGGGACCCGGCGGCCGCCGCGTGCTCGATGTCGGCCCGCGCCATCTCGACCAGGTCCGGCCATCCCGGCGGGCGCGTCAGATAGGCCGCGGCCGCGACCATCACCGGCTCCGCCGCCGGGGGCGCCGTGCCCTCCGAGAGGGCGGCCACCAGCTCGGGCCAGGCCTCCTGCAGGGTCTCGGCGACCAGCTCGCGGAACTCCTTGTCGTTCTCCAGCTGTGCGGCGATCGGGGCGCTGCCGAGCCGGGCGCGCTTGCGGGGGTCGAACTTGGCGATCCCGCGCAACGGCCCCGGCACCGTGGTCGCGGACATGGAACCGAGCACCTGGGCCGCGAGCTCCACCACCTGTAACCGGACCTGCTCGGGCAACGGACGAGACAGGCCCTCTCCGGCTGAACTCATCCTGTCGCTCCTTGTACTTGTCCTTTCGTCAAGGGTACGGCTGGCAGACCCCTGTCCGAGTCGCCGATCAGAGCCGGCCGCCCCTGACCGCCGGCGCCGCGCCCTCCGCCCTTCCCGAAACACTCGATCTCCACCCGAAGTCTGGAAGGTGGCCATATCCGATCAACGGGTCGGCGTACCCGCACTGAGCGGGGTGATCGCGCCGATTGTCGGTCGGACTCCCTAAGGTCATGGCCGTGGACGCGGTACAGGGCACCCTGGACGAGCTCGGCACTCCCCTGCGAGAGGTCACCTTCGTGGTCTTCGACCTGGAGACCACCGGCGGGTCGGCCGCCGAGCACGCGATCACCGAGATCGGCGCGGTCAAGGTCCGCGGCGGCGAGGTGCTGGGCGAGTTCGCGACCCTCGTCGACCCCGGCGGCCCGATCCCCCCGTTCATCTCCGTGCTGACCGGCATCACCGACGCCATGGTCATGGCGGCTCCGCCGTTCTCACAGGTCCTGCCGAGCTTTCTGGAGTTCATCAAGGGGGCGACGCTGGTCGCCCACAACGCGCCCTTCGACATGTCGTTCATCCGCGCCGCCTGCGCGGCCGGCGGATACCCGCCGCCCGCGAACCCGATCGTCGACACCGCCGACCTCGCGCGGCGGGTGCTGACCCGCGACGAGACGCCCAACTGCAAGCTGGGCACGCTGGCCCGGCTGTTCCGCAGCACCACCGAGCCGTGCCACCGGGCGCTCGCCGACGCCAAGGCCACCGTGGACGTCCTGCACGGGCTCATCGCCCGGGTCGGCTCGCTCGGCGTCCACACGCTGGAGGAGCTGCGGAGCTTCGCCCGGACGCCCACGCCCGAGCAACAGCGCAAGCGCCACCTCGCCGAGGGGGTTCCCAGCGCCCCGGGCGTCTACATCTTCGAGGACTCGCGGGGCGAGGCCCTCTACATCGGCAAGAGCTCCAATCTGCGCAACCGCGTCCGCAGTTACTTCACCGCCAGCGAGACGCGCTCCCGGATCCGCGAGATGGTCGGCATCGCCGAGCGGGTCAGAACCATCATTTGCGCCACCGGGCTCGAGGCCGAGATCCGCGAGCTCAGGATGATCGGATCCACCAAGCCCCGCTACAACAAGAGATCCCGGTTCCCCGAGCGCGCGGTGTGGCTCAAGCTCACCAACGAGCCGTTCCCCCGGCTCAGCGTCGTCCGGGAGGTCAAGGACGACGGCGCCACCTACCTCGGGCCGTTCGGCAGCAGCCGCGCCGCCGACGACGCCAGGACGGCCATGCACGAGGCGCTGCCGCTGCGCCAGTGCACCGAGCGGCTCTCGCCTCGGACCCTGCGAAACGCCTGCACGCTCGCCGAGCTGGGCCGGTGCGGAGCCCCATGTGAGGGCCGCGAGAGCGAGGACGCCTACGCGCGGCACGTCCGCGGCGCCAAGCGGGCCATGGAGCACGACGCCGAGGCGGTCTTCTCCGCGCTGGAGGCCCGCATGCGCCGGCTGTCCGCCGAGCAGCGGTATGAGGAGGCCGCGATCGACCGCGACCGGCTCGCCTCCTACGTGAGGACGGCGGCCCGCATGCAGCGGCTGAGATCGCTCACGGCCATCTCCCAGATGGTGGCGGCGAGCCCGGCCTTCGACGGCGGCTGGGACATCCACGTGATCCGGTACGGCAGGCTCGCCGCCGCCGGGGTGATGCCGCGGGGCGCCCATCCCACGCCCTATGTGGACGCGCTGGTGGCCACGGCGGAGACGGTCGTCCCCGGACCGGGGCCCACCCCGGCGGCCAGCGCCGAGGAGACCGAGTGCGTCCTGCGCTGGCTCGACTCCCCCGGGGTCCGGCTGGTCCAGGTCGACGGCACCTGGAGCGTCCCCGCGTACGGCGCCGGCCGGTTGCGGGACCGCATCGAGCGCGCCTACCAGGGATTGCATCCGCGCCAGCCGCGTGAGGGCAGGCCGCTGCGATGACGCTAGGGTCGGGACCACAGCCGTACTCGCCACAAAGCAGGAGAGACCCCAATGGTCACCGCGATCGTGCACATCAAGGCCGATGTCCACCGGATCCCCGAGGTCGCCCAGACCATCGCCGAGATCGAGGGCGTCAGCGAGGTCTATTCGATCACCGGCGAGTTCGACCTGCTGGCCATGGTCCGGGTCGAGCGGTACGAGGAGATCGCCGAAGTGATCCCCGGCCGGGTCAACAAGGTGCCCGGCGTGAGCCACACCGAGACGCACATCGCCTTCCGGACGTACTCACGTCACGACCTCGAGGCCGCCTTCTCCATCGGCCTGGGCGAATCCGACTGACCCCCGAAAACCCTCCCGCGTCGAACGTAGCCAGGAGGGCGACCGCCACCACAGGTCGGTGGCCCCGCCACAGCTCGGTGGCCCGCCCGGCGCTGAGCGACGTCACCACGTGCGAAACGCGCCGACGGCCCTCCCTCGCGGCACCCACACCGGATACCCGAGATGCGCGCCACCCGGTCGGCGGCGTGCACCTCGGACGGTCTAGGGGGTCAGGGACCGGCTGACCTCGACCCACCGGTCGAGCGTCGACGCGGCCCTGCCGGAGTCGACCGCGTCGGCGGCGCGTTCGAAGGCCGCGCCGATGACCGTGACCAGGTCGCCGTCCGGCCGCTCGAGCGCGACCAGCGCGGCGGCGGCGTTCAGGAGCACCGCGTCACGCACGGGCCCGGTCTTGCCGTTCACCAGGTCGCGCACGGCCGCCGCGTTGAACTCCACGTCACCGCCGCGCAGATCTCCCGGCTGCGAGCGCGGGATGCCGATCTCCGCGGGGTCGAACAGGGTCTGGGTGGCGGTGCCGTCCCGGACGACGTAGACGGTGGACGGCGCGGCGGTGGACAACTCGTCGAGACCGTCCTCCCCCCGGAACACCAGGGCGGAGACCCCGCGCTCGGCGAACACGCCGGCGATCACCGGCAGCATCCGGGCGTCGTAGACGCCGATCGCCTGGGCGTCGGGCCTGGCCGGATTGGTCAGCGGGCCGAGGAAGTTGAAGACCGTCGGGACGCCGATCTCCTTGCGCGCCGGGCCGACGAACCGCAGGGCGGGGTGGTAGACGGGCGCGAAGCAGAAGGCGATGCCCGCCTCGACGGCCACCCTGGCCGTGATCTCCGGGGGCAGGTTGAGCGTGACGCCCAGGTGCTCGAGGACGTCCGCCGCGCCGCAGAGGGACGAGGCCGCCCGGTTTCCGTGCTTGACGACCCGCGCTCCCGCCGCGGCCGCGACCACGGCGGCCATGGTCGAGACGTTGACCGTGTGGGCCCGGTCGCCGCCGGTGCCGACGACGTCCACGACCGGCCCCTCCACGGTGAGCGGGGTCGCGCGGTCGAGCATGGCGCGGGCGAGCCCGGTCACCTCGGCCACCGTCTCGCCCTTCGCCCGCAAGGCCACCACGAAGGCGGCGATCTGGGCGGACGTCGCCCTGCCGGACATGATCTCGCCCATGGCCCACGACGTCTCGTCGGACGTCAGGTGTTCGCCGGAGATCAGTGCGTTCAGCAGCGAGGGCCATGTGGTGCGCGTGTCCATGGTGGGCTCCGCGGTCTCAGATGTCAGACGGAATGGTTTGTCGAGTTCGTGCCGGAGATGCTGAGGCGGCTGCGCATGAGGCCTGCGACCGCCTCCGCGAGGACCACCGGGTCGATCGGGTGGGCGACCACGGCGTCGGCCCGGGACCAGTTCGCGAGCCAGCGGTCGTCGCGGCGCGCGATGAGCAGCAGGATCGGCGGGCAGTTGTGGACCTCGTCCTTGGCCTGCCTGCTGACGCCCATCCCCCCGGCGGGGACGGCCTCGCCGTCGAGGATCGCGACGCCGATGTCCCCGGCGTCCAGCAGTTTGATCACCGCCGGCTGCGTCGCGCACTCGACGATCTCGACCAGTGGCACGTCCGCGGCGGGACGCCGCCCGATGGCCAGCCGCACCTTCTCCCGGGTGCCGGCGTCGTCGCTGTAGACGAGAACCCTCATGTCACGCTCACTGTCGAATCGCGGGGTATGGTCATCGTGATGCTACCGGCGTGGCCGCCAGGCGCGTAGTCGCGGGGTTATTGCTGTGCAATGCCCGTTTTAGACGCCGGATGGGGCCCTAACGGGGGGTCGTGCGGCGACCCGGCCTCCAGAACCGCAATAATGGCGCCCGTGGCGACAGCATCCGCAACTACTACGACGACGAGACCACACGCGTACAACCGGCCGAACCTGGTTCAGGTCGGGACGATCGTGTGGCTGTCCTCTGAGCTCATGTTCTTCGCGGCGCTGTTCGCGATGTACTTCACCATCCGGTCGGTCAGCCTCGGGGAGAACAGTCCCTGGCCTGAGGCGCACCTCAACATCCCCTTCGCGACGTTCAACACGACCGTCCTGGTCCTGTCGAGTGTCACCTGCCAGCTTGGCGTGTGGGCAGTGGAGCGGGGTGACGTCAAGAAGCTGCGTATGTGGTACCTCATCAGCTTCCTGATGGGCGCCTTCTTCGTGGGCGGTCAGCTCTGGGAGTACGCGAACCTCGCGCACGAGGGTCACGTCCTTTCGCACTCGCCGTACGACTCGGTGTTCTACCTGACCACGGGTTTCCACGGCATGCACGTGACGGGTGGCCTGATCGCGTTCCTGTTCCTGCTGGGACGCACGTACGCCGCGAAGCGCCTGACCACTGAGCAGAAGACCGCCGCGATCGTCGTGTCCTACTACTGGCACTTCGTGGACGTGGTCTGGATCGGCCTTTTCGCGACCATCTACATCATCAAATGATCGGAACGGGAAATTCGGTGAACTCCATCACCGCCCGACGGCGCCATCCTCTCGCACGATATGCCGTCGTGGCGCTCGCACTCGGCCTGCTCGGCGGCGGTTACGCCGTGGCCGCGCCGGGAGGCGGCAGCGCGGACGCGGCGATCGCGTCGGGCAAGGCCGACGACGTGGCGCAGGGCAAGAGCCTGTTCGTGGCCCATTGCGCCAGCTGCCACGGCCTGAACGCCGAGGGCAGCGCCAAGGCTCCCACCCTGGTGGGCGTGGGCGCGGCCGCCGTGGACTTCCAGGTCAGCACCGGCCGCATGCCGGCCGCGGACGCGGGCCCGCAGGCGCCCCGCAAGCCTCTCGGCGAGTGGGCCACCCCGCAGGCGATCAGCGACCTCGCGGCGTACGTCCAGTCGCTGGGCGGAGGACCGACCCGGCCCGCGGCCGAGCAGGTCGATCCCGCCAAGGGCGATCCGGCGAAGGGCGGTGAGCTGTTCCGGGCGAACTGCATCCAGTGTCACAACTTCGTCGGCGCGGGCGGCGCGCTGACCTACGGCAAGTACGCTCCCCCGCTGAACCCGGCCACGCCGACCCAGATCTACGAGGCGATGGCAACGGGTCCGCAGGCGATGCCGGTCTTCAACGACTCGACGATCACCCCCGACCAGAAGCGGGACATGATCGCCTACATCACCCACGTGCGGTCGCAGGTCGACCCGGGAGGCTCCGGTCTCGGCCGGATCGGGCCCGTGACCGAAGGCCTTGTGGCGTGGATCGTGGGTCTCAGCCTTCTCATCCTGGCCTCCATCTGGATCACGGCGAAGAAGCGACGGACGCACGCATGACAGACAACATCAACGATCAGCCTGAGGGCCGCGTGCCTGCGCGCGTCATCGGCACCCCGCCCTCCAACGGCCCCATCCTCGGGGACGAGATCGTCCACGAGGAGAAGGGCGTACCCGGAGTCATTCCCGCCGACCCGGCCGTCGCCAAGCGGGCGGAGCGGATCGTCGCGCTGCTGTTCACGATCACCTTCCTGGCGGGCGCGGCGTTCATCGCGTCCTACGTGATCTTCCAGGTCGGCACGATCGACAGGACGGCCGCCTCCAACTACGCGCTGGGCAGCTCGCTCAGCATCGCGCTGCTCTCGCTGGCGGCCGGCATCGTGGTGTGGGTCCGCCAGATCATGCCGAAGTACAACCTCGTGCAGGAGCGCCACCCGATGGCCTCCGACGCCGACACCAAGGAGTACGTCGAGGAGACGTTCCTCCAGGGTGCGAACGAGAGCGGCTTCGTCAAGCACAAGCTGCTGCGCCGGACGCTGCTGCTGGCCGCCGCGCCGCTGGGGCTTGCCCCGCTGGTGCTGCTCAAGGACATGGGCCCGCTGCCCGGCACGGCGCTGCGGCACACGGTGTGGGGCGTCCCGACCAAGGACGGCAAGCCACGCCGCCTCGTGGTCGAGGGCACGGGCCAACCGATCCGCGCGGCCGACTTCAACTCTCCCGGCGGCATCCTCTCGGTGATCCCCGAGGGCTACGAGGAGGATCTGAACGCGCTGGCCAAGGCCACGCTGATCCTGCTCAAGTTCCGCCCGGACGAGATCAAGTCCGGCACCAACCTGAACTGGACGCACGACGGCATCGTCGCGTACTCCAAGATCTGCACCCACGTGGGCTGCCCGGCCGCGCTCTACGAGCAGACGACGCACCACATCCTCTGCCCGTGCCACCAGTCGACGTTCGACGCGGCCGACGGCGCGAAGGTCATCTTCGGTCCCGCGGCCCGGCCGCTGCCTCAGCTGCCCATCGCGATCGACAGCGAGGGCTACCTCGTCGCCAAGTCCGACTTCAACGTCCCCGTCGGCCCCAGCTTCTGGGAGCGCGGCGACGCCGAGGCGGAAGCAAGGGAGCAGAAGGCGTGATGGACACCACTCCCAAGGCCATCGCAGGAGTCTCCACCTTCCTCGACGACCGCATCGGGCCGGGCAACTTCCTCAAGCGCAACCTGCGGAAGATCTTCCCGGACCACTGGTCGTTCCTGCTGGGCGAGATCGCGCTCTACTCGTTCATCATCCTGCTGCTGACCGGCACGTTCCTGACGTTCTGGTTCAAGCCGAGCATGGGCGAAGTCGTGTACTCCGGCTCCTACCAGCCTCTGGTGGGCGTCAAGATGTCCGAGGCCTACGCCTCGGCGCTGAACATCAGCTTCGACGTCCGCGGCGGCCTGCTGATCCGGCAGATCCACCACTGGGCGGCGTTGCTGTTCATCGCGGGCATGATGGTCCACATGCTGCGGGTGTTCTTCACCGGCGCGTACCGCAAGCCGCGTGAGCTGAACTGGCTCATCGGCGTGGGCCTGCTCACGCTGGCGCTGCTGGAGGGCCTGACCGGCTACTCCCTCCCCGACGACCTGCTCTCCGGCGCCGGCCTGCGGATCACCGAGGGCGTCATGCTGGGCATCCCGGTGGTCGGCACCTACCTCACGTTCCTGCTGTTCGGGGGCGAGTACCCCGGGCACGACGTGATCTCGCGGTTCTTCACGATCCACATCCTGCTGATCCCGGGCATCCTCCTGGCGCTCATCTCGGCCCACCTGGTTCTCATGTGGGTGCAGAAGCACACGCAGATGCCGGGCACCGGCCGCACCGAGAAGAACGTCGTCGGCGCGCCCTTCTACCCGACCTTCATGGCCAAGGCGGGCGCGTTCACCCTGTTCACGTTCGGTGTCATCGCGCTGCTGGGAACCTTCGCCCAGATCAACCCGATCTGGCTGTTCGGTCCCTACACGCCGGCGGACATCTCGGCGGGCAGCCAGCCCGACTTCTACATGGGATTCCTGGAGGGCTCGCTGCGGTTGATGCCCGCCTGGGAGATCAACTTCCTGGATCACACGGTGTCGCTGAGCGTGCTGATCCCGGCCCTGGTGCCGCTGGGCATCGTCATGACCGGCCTGGCGCTGTATCCGTTCATCGAGCAGTGGGTCACGGGCGACCGGCGGGAGCACCACACCGCCGACCGTCCCCGCAACAACCCGCACCGCACCGCGATCGGCTTCAGCGGTATCGCGTTCTACGGCGTGTTGTGGCTGCTCGGAGCCAACGACGAGATCTCGGCCAACTTCCACATCAGCCTGTACGAGACGACGATCTTCGGGCGCTTCGCGATCTTCCTGGTCCCGGCGATCGCCTACGTCGTCGCGTACCGGATCTGCATCGGCCTCCAGCGCAAGGACGCCGAGGTGCTGTCCCACGGCGTGGAGTCGGGCGTCATCAAGCGCCTGCCCCACGGTGAGTACATCGAGGTCCACACCCCGGCGGCGCAGGACATCGCCGACCACATCCGGGGCAAGGCGGAGATCCCGATCATCGAGAGCGGCGTCGACGGCGAGGGCATCCCGCCGAAGGGGGCCCGCACGGCTCTCGGGCGCCTGCGCGCGAAGGCCAGTGAGGCGTACGGCACGGACCACGTCCCCCTCGAGGAGGGACACGGCCACGACGAGCACGCCGCCATCGGTGCCGGAGACCACTCCGACGGTCACCGGGACGGGCACTGAGAACAGGGGCGGCCGGCACGGTCGCCCGCACGTGAAACGGCCCGGGTGGGATCCCCCACCCGGGCCGTTTCACGTTCCGCGCACCGGCGGCCGTCCTACGTGAGCGGGCCCGTCATGTCGGCCCGCAGGCGGCTCCACTTGAGCCAGTCCTTCCAGGACTCCTGCCAGTGGCCCCAGCCGTTGGTCGCCTCCAGTTTCCGCGGCGTGCCCTCGACGATGACGGGGTCGCCGATCAGGGTGTTCTCCTTGAACCACTTCGCGTTCGAGGGGCTGACGTTGATGCAGCCGTGGCTGACGTTGGAGTTGCCCTGGTCCCCCACCGACCACGGCGCCCCGTGGACGTACTCCCCGCTGTTGGAGATCCGCACGGTGTCGTACACGGTGGTCTGGTAGTAGCCGGACTGCCCGGGGCCGGCGTCGGGCGAGGTCATGACGGTCACGTCCTCGCGGGACATCGCCAGGTGGATGCCGCTGGTCGTGTAGTGCCGCATGACGCCGCCCATGCCCGCGCTGATCGGGAAGTTCTTGATCTGCGTGCCGTCACGGTCGATCTTCATGTGGTGGGTCTGGGTGTTCGCGACGCTGATCTGGGACCGCCCGATCGTGAAGTCGCGGGTGTAGTCCTGCTTGCCGTACATGCCGTCGGCGCCCTTGACGCCCTTGAGATTGGCGACGAAGCGCACCTTGGTGTGAGGCGGCCAGTAGTTCTTGGGCCGGAAGACGACGTTCTTGTCGTCGAACCAGTGCCAGGCCCCCTCGACGGGGTTGGACGCCTGGACGGAGAGGTTGCGCTCGACCGAGACCCTGTCCTTCACGGGCTTGTCGAACGTGATCATGATCGGCATGCCCACGCCCACCGTGAGGCCGGTGTCCTTGTTGGGGAGCAGCGTGTCGATGCCGAACGACGTGGTCGCCTTGGCCGTGGAGAACGTGTTGGTCTTCTCGACGGTTCCGCCGTCGGGTCCCGCCGCAACAGCCGTGACGCTGTAGGAGAGCCCAGGAGCCATCGGGCGCTCGCTGCGCCACTGGGTCCTGTCGGCGCTGTAAACGCCCGCCACAGGCTGCCCTCCGGCCCTTACGGTGACGTTCTTCAACGTTCCGACCGTGGTGCCCACCATGATGGGCGTCTCCGTGGACAGCCCCTGCCCGCCGTTGAGCGGAGTGATGCTGATCGCCGTCTTCGGCGTGGACGACGAGCCGTCCTCAACCGCGGCGGAACAGCCGGTCGCCATGAGTAGGGCCAGCGCCCCTGCACCAGCGCGCACGTCGATCTCCCCCCGGCCGTGATCAGTTTCCCGGGGTTATTCCCTGAGCACGTTCAGGGCCTGTACCGGGCCGTCCTGATTCCCGGCAAAAAAGACGTCGCGGCCGGTCGACGCAGAGGTCGACCGGCCGCGACGTGAGGCCTCACCGAGTCAGTGGGAGAAGTTGCCCCGGTAGTACTGGAACACGAAACCGATGGTGCTCATGATCGTGGCGAACAGCCCGATGAAGAACAGCCACCAGCCGATCGCGAAGCCGAAGAACGTCAGCGCGGCCGAGAGGCACACGAACAGCGGCCACCAGCTGTGCGGGCTGAAGAAGCCCAGCTCGCCGGCGCCGTCGCTGATTTCGGCCTCCTTGTTGTCCTCCGGCTGGTCGCCGATGCGGCGTGCCGTGAACAGCAGGTAGTACCCGATCATGAACGCGAGCCCGACGGAGATCGCCATGGCCGTGGTGCCGGTCGGCTCCTTGGACCAGAACCAGTACACGACGTCGGCGGCGGCGAAGAAGACGCCGCAGAGCAGGAACATCCAGCCCTGGATCTTCATCGGACATCCTCCAGCTCAGGCTTGTTCGCCGCGAGGTGCGGGTACTTGAGGTCGAACGCGGGACGCTCGGACCTGATCCGCGGCAGCGACGTGAAGTTGTGCCGCGGCGGCGGGCACGAGGTGGCCCATTCCAGCGAGCCGCCGAAGCCCCACGGGTCGTCGACCATGACCTTGGGCGCCTTCTTCCAGGTCCGCCACACGTTGTAGAGGAACGGCAGCGTGGAGGCGCCGAGCAGGAACGCGCCCACCGAGGAGATCATGTTCAGGTCGGTGAAGCCGTCGGCCGCCGAGTAGTCGGCGTACCGACGCGGGAAGCCGATGACGCCCAGCCAGTGCTGCACCAGGAACGTCAGGTGGAAGCCGAAGAACAGCGTCCAGAAGTGGAACTTGCCCAGCTTGTCGTCGAGCATCTTGCCGGTGAACTTGGGCCACCAGAAGTAGAAGCCCGAGAACATCGCGAACACGACGGTGCCGAAGACCACGTAGTGGAAGTGGGCGACGACGAAGTAGCTGTCGCTGATCTGGAAGTCCAGCGGCGGCGAGGCCAGGATGACGCCGGTCAGGCCACCGAACAGGAAGGTCACCAGGAAGCCGACGGCGAACAGCATCGGCGTGTGGAAGACCAGATGGCCTCGCCACATCGTGCCGATCCAGTTGAAGAACTTCACGCCGGTGGGCACCGCGATGAGGAACGTCATGAACGAGAAGAACGGGAGCAGCACCTGACCGGTGACGAACATGTGGTGCGCCCAGACCGTCACGGACAGACCGGCGATCGCGATGGTCGCGCCGACCAGGCCGATGTAGCCGAAGACGGGCTTACGGCTGAAGACCGGCAGGACCTCGGTGATGATGCCGAAGAACGGCAACGCGATGATGTACACCTCGGGGTGGCCGAAGAACCAGAACAGGTGCTGCCACAACATCGGGCCGCCTGTCGGCGAGTCGAAGATGTGGGCGCCCAGCTTGCGGTCGGCCTCCAGCGCGAGCAGCGCGGCGGCGAGGACCGGGAAGGCCAGCAGCACCAGGATGCTGGTGAGCAGGATGTTCCAGGTGAAGATCGGCATCCGGAACATCGTCATGCCGGGAGCCCGCATGGTGATGATCGTCGTGATGAAGTTGACCGCGCCGAGGATCGTGCCGAGACCGGACAGCGCCAGTCCGAGGACCCACAGGTCGCCGCCGAGGCCGGGCGAGGTCACCGCGTTCGACAGCGGCGCGTACGCCGTCCAGCCGAAGGCCGCGGCGCCGCCCGGGGTGAAGAAGCCGCTCACCGCGATCGTGCTGCCGAACAGGTAGAGCCAGTAGCTCACCATGTTCAGCCGCGGGAAGGCCACGTCGGGCGCGCCGATCTGCAGCGGCATGAGCTCGTTGGCGAAGCCCGCGAACAGCGGCGTCGCGAACATCAGCAGCATGATCGTGCCGTGCATCGTGAACAGCTGGTTGAACTGCTCGTTCGACACGAACTGCAGGCCCGGCTGGGCGAGCTCGGCCCGCATGACCAGCGCCATGACGCCGCCGATCAGGAAGAACACGAACGATGTGATCAGGTAGAGGTGCCCGATCACCTTGTGGTCGGTCGAGGACAGCCACTTGGCGACGACCGTGCCCTTGGTGTACGGCCTCGCGGCGACGCGAACCGGTTCCTGAATGGCGGTCACTGCGCACTCCCCGCCTGGGTCTTGATGTACTGGGCGAATTCGGCCTGCGGCACGAGCTTCACGGAGAACAGCATCCTGCTGTGATCGACACCGCAGAGCTCGGCGCATCGGCCGAAGAAGACGCCCGTCCGGTTGAGCGTCGTGATCTCGAACTTGTTGTGCACGTTCCCCGGGAACACGTCCTGCTTGAACAGGAAGGCCGGCACCCAGAAGGAGTGGATGACGTCCGGGGAGTGCAGGTCGAACTGGATCTTGGTGTCGACCGGCAGCACGAGCTGGGGACCCTGCGGGGTCTGCAGGCTCTGCTTGCTCAGGTCGACGGGCACGCCGGCGGTGACCGCCTTCTGGCCCTGGAAGTCTGTGGTGAAGCGCCAGCTCCACTGATAACCCTCGACGGCCACCTTGACCGGCGCGTCGCCGTCGACCTTCATGATCGCGGTCTCGTCACGCGCGGTGAAGAAGAAGAAGACCGCCACCATGATCACCGGTACGACGGTGTAGAGGATCTCGATCGGCAGGTTGTACCGCACCTGCGGGGGAAGCTGGTCGACCGAGTTCTTCTTCTTACGATGGAACGCCGCCGCCCACAGGATCAACGCCCAGACGACGACGCCGGTGGCGAGTGCCGCGATCCAGGCTCCGTTCCAGAGCGTCTGGATGATGGTCGACTGCTTGGTGACGCCTTCCGGCATCCCTCCGCGGCTCCACTGGTCAACGGCATCGCTGCTGCACGCAGTAGCGGTCGCCAGCAGCAGCGCCGCGGCGACGCCGCCGGTCAACCGGCGGCGGGCCAACTGTCGCCGTGTCGTACGGCGGGTCGGACTCACGGATCGCCTACCCCACAAATGAAGCCCAAGAGTCCTTCTCCTGGGCGGTTTTTCACATTTTGCGCTCTCGGGACGACCGGCACTGTCCTGTCGCCGGTCCCCCCTTTACTTGGTCACTTCACGCTGGGGGACACATTAGCGCGGACCGGCCATGCCCCTCCGAGCAGCCCCCGTTAGTGTCCTAACCGTGGCCTATCTGGACGCGGCTTCCACCGAACCCCTGCACCCGGCGGCCCGTGAGGCGCTGATGACCGCCCTGGACTCCGGCTGGGCGGACCCCGCCCGCCTGTACGGCACGGCCCGCCGGGCCCAGATGTTACTGGATCAGGCGCGGGCAGAGGTGGCCGAGATCGTCGGGGCGCGGGCCGACGAGGTCTCCTTCACGTCGTCGGGGACGCAGGCCGTGCATCTCGGGGTCCTCGGAACCCTGCGGGGACGCCGCCGGGCGGGGCGGCGGCTGGTGGTGAACGCCGTCGAGCACTCGAGCGTGCTCAACGCCGCCGCGGTGCACGAACACGACGACGGAGAGGTGGAGACCGTCGGCGTGGACCGGAGCGGGCGCGCGGACGCCGCCGCCTTCGCCGAGGCCGTCTCCCGGCCGGGGACGGCACTGGCCTGTCTCCAGACCGCCAACCACGAGGTGGGCACCCTCCAGCCGGTCGAGGAGGTGGCCGCCGCGTGCGCCGCCGCGGACGTGCCGCTCCTGGTGGACGCCGCGCAGTCGGCGGGCCGCCTCCCGATCCCCGGCGGCTGGTCGGTGCTGACGGCCAGCGCGCACAAGTGGGGAGGCCCGGCGGGCGTCGGGGTGCTGGCCGTCCGCAAGGGCACGCGCTGGCGCTCGCCGTACCCGGAGGACGAGCGGGAGCGCCGCCGGGTGCCCGGGTTCGAGAACGTCCCCGCGATCGTCGCAGCCGCCGCCGCGCTGCGCGCCAGGGCCGCCGAGGAGGCCGCGGAGGGCCCCCGCCTGTCGGCGCTGGTGGACAGGATCCGCCGCGAGGTCCCCCGCCTCGTGCCCGACGTGGAGGTCATCGGCGACCCGGTGGCCCGGCTGCCGCACATCGTGACGTTCTCCTGCCTCTACGTGGAGGGTGAGGCGCTCCTGACAGAACTGGACAAGGCCGGGTTCGCCATCTCGTCCGGAAGTTCGTGTACGGCGAGTACGCTTCGCCCATCGCATGTTCTGGAGGCGATGGGAGTGCTTACACACGGGAACGTCCGGGTATCGCTGCCCCGTGGCGTGTCCGAGGGCGACGTCGATCGCTTTCTCGCCGTGCTTCCGGACATCGTGCGGCGGATTCGGGCGAGCTTGGGGGTTCACTGATGTGGCGCAGGCGGTCGAACGGCGGCGGATCCGCCGCCGAGACCCGTGAGGCCCCCGAGGCCCCGGAGACGCGTCAGACGCAGACGGAGCCCCCGTCGGACCTGATGATCGACGCGCTGGGCCGCAAGTGCCCCATCCCGATCATCATGCTCGCCGAGCAGATCAACGTCGTGCCGCTCGGCGGGGTGGTCGCCGTGCACGCCGACGATCCCGCCGCGTTCACCGACATCCCCGCCTGGTGCCGTCTCAAGTCGCACGCGCACGTGGCCACCTATGACCTGCCGCGGGGCGGCTGGTCGATCCACGTCCGCCGCAACTACTGACCCCGGCCCGTCGCCGGGCACGCCGGAGGGGCCGATCGGGCGCGACTGTGCCCGGGCCGGGCATGCCGGAGCAGCCGATCGAGAGCGGCTCCCAGGATGCGGGCAGCACGCCCCGACCGGCGTTCCTCCGACTGCAGGTCGGCTGTGGGTGTCAGGCGTAGTGGCAGCGGGCGTGGGCGGCGACCTCGTCCGCCGCGGCCTGGCCGTACGCGGCCGCGAAGCGCTCGACGAAGACCTTCTGGCCGAGCTCGTACTCCTGGCCGCCGACCCGCTCGAGGACGTGGGTGGCCGTCAGGTTGCCGACCTGGCCGCAGCGCTCCAGCGACAGCCCCCAGGCGAGCGCGGACAGGAATCCCGCGCGGAACGCGTCGCCGACGCCCGTGGGGTCGGCCTTGCCCAGCTCGGGGGCCGGTGAGATGTGCAGGGACGGCTCGCCCTTGCGGTCGATCCTGACGCCCTTGGGGCCGAGGGTGGTGACGCGGACGCCGACCCGGTCGAGGATCTCCTCGTTCGACCAGCCGGTCTTCTGGATGATCAGCCCGAGCTCGTAGTCGTTGCTGAACAGATAGGCCGCGCCGTCGACCAGCCGGCGGATCTCCTCACCGGGCATCCGCGCGAGCTGTTGCGACGGGTCGGCCGCGAAGGCGATCCCTCGGGTGCGCGCCTCGTCGGTGTGCCGGAGCATGGCGTCGGGGTCGTTGGGGCCCACCAGGACCAGGTCGAGCTCGCCGACGCGCTCGGCGATCGGGCCGAGCTCGATCTCCCGGGCCTCGGCCATCGCGCCGGTGTAGAACGACGCGATCTGGTTGTGGTCCTCGTCGGTGGTGCAAAGGAACCGGGCCGTGTGGTGCACCTCTGAGATGTGCACGGAATCACAGTCGACGCCGTGCCGCTCGAGCCATGACCGGTAGTCGGCGAAGTCGGTGCCCACGGCGCCCACGAGGACGGGCGTCAGGCCGAGGCAGCCCATCCCGAAAGAGATGTTGGCGGCGCAACCGCCTCGTCGGATCTGCAACTCGTCCACGAGGAACGACAGCGAAACCCGGTCGAGCTGCTCTGCGATGAGCTGGTCGCCGAAACGACCGGGGAAAGTCATCAGATGGTCGGTAGCGATCGAGCCGGTTATGGCGATGCGCACGGGGTCGTTCTCCTCGTTGTCAGCATCTGGGGATAGGTGGCAATCTTGCCGAACCTGTCGAGCGTACCCTGTCGACACGACGACGGCCCCGTACGGGAATCCGTACGAGGCCGGTCACACGGGTTCAGGTGTGCTCTGCCGAGCCCCTGTCGCCCCTGTAAGTCGTCTGGTCGTCCAGGCGGTGCGCTTAGCTGAACGAGTCGCCGCAGGCGCAGGAGCCCGTCGCGTTGGGGTTGTCGATCGTGAAGCCCTGCTTCTCGATCGTGTCGACGAAGTCCACCGTCGCGCCGACGAGGTACGGCGCGCTCATGCGGTCGGTGACGACGCCCACGCCGCCGAAGTCCGAGACGACGTCTCCATCCATGGAGCGGTCGTCGAAGAAGAGCTGGTAGCGAAGGCCGGAACAGCCGCCCGGCTGGACCGCGACGCGCAGCTGCAGCCCCTCTTCGCCCTGCTGCTCCAGCAGGCTCTTGACCTTGGCGGCGGCCGCGTCAGTCAGGAGGAGGCCCTGCTGCGTCGTCTCGCTGCTCTCAATCGTCATGTGCTGACTCCCGCGTCTGCGCCAACCGCCCACCCGGAGCGGTCGATTGATTCCGACGTCCTACTTAGACGCTACCAACACCCGCCGATCGATACACATTCCTGCCCGCGCCCCCGAGTTCCCGGAGGCCCCCGTCCGCCCCCTTTCCACCACCCCGGGCGGGGGCTGCCGGACGCGTGTGCAATGCTTAGTCGTCAGTTCGACGATAAGTCCCCGAAGGGGGTGTTGTCCGTGACGATCGCTGAGACCGGACTTCCGCTGTTCGTCCTGGGCCAGGGCACCGACCCGCACAGCGAGCGTGGCGTGGACTGCCCGGGAGATCTCCCGCCCGCCTCCGACCCGGCTCTGGTCGAGCGTGCCCGCGCGGCCAGGGAACGGCTCGGCGACCGCGTGTTCGTGCTGGGGCACCACTACCAGCGCGACGAGGTCATCCAGTTCGCGGACGTGACCGGAGACTCCTTCAAACTGGCCCGTGACGCCGCGGCGCGGCCCGGCGCCGAGTACATCGTGTTCTGCGGCGTGCACTTCATGGCCGAGTCGGCCGACATCCTGACCGGAGACGACCAGAAGGTCGTCCTCCCCGACCTGGCCGCCGGCTGTTCGATGGCCGACATGGCGACCTTCACCCAGGTCGAGGACTGCTGGGACGCGCTGGAGGACGCCGGGATCGCCGAGCGGGTGGTCCCGATCACCTACATGAACTCCAGCGCGGACATCAAGGCCTTCTGCGGGCGCCACGGGGGTGCCGTGTGCACCTCCTCCAACGCCAGGCGGGCGCTGGAATGGGCCTTCGAGCAGGGCGAGAAGGTCCTGTTCCTGCCCGACCAGCATCTCGGGCGCAACACCGCGGTGCTGGAGATGGGGCTGTCCCTGGACGACTGTGTGGTCTACAACCCGCACCGGCCGAACGGCGGGCTCACCCGGGAACAGCTCGAGAACGCCAAGATGATCCTGTGGAAGGGACACTGCTCGGTCCACGGCAGGTTCACGGCCGACTGCGTCGACGAGGTGCGCGGCCGCATTCCTGGCGTCAACGTCCTCGTGCATCCCGAATGCCGCCACGAGGTCGTGACGAAGGCCGACTACGTGGGCTCGACCGAGTACATCATCCGGACCCTGCAGGAGGCCCCCGCCGGGTCCGCGTGGGCCGTGGGCACCGAGCTGAACCTGGTCAAGCGCCTCGGCCAGATGTTCCCGGACAAGACGGTCACCTTCCTCGACCGGACCGTGTGCTACTGCTCGACCATGAACCGGATCGACCTGCCTCACCTGGTCTGGGCGCTCGAGTCGCTGGCCGCCGGTGAGGTCGTCAACCAGATCACCGTCGATCCCGACACCACACATTGGGCGAAGGTGGCGCTCGACCGGATGCTCGCCCTTCCGTAGCGAGCGGCACGCCTCGCCGTACGGGACCTCCGTACGGCGGGGCGGCTCACAGGCCCGGGGCGCCCCAGACGGGGAACCAGCGGGACAGGTCGGACTCGATCTTGAGCTCGCCTGCCAGGACCCCGCGAACCTGCAGTTCCAGGGCGTTGTCGCGCTGTGTGCCCCGCGTGGGGGCGAAGGGGTAGAACGTGCCCTGCTTGTAGAGGTACACGATCGCGAGCGTGCGGCCCGACGGGTCGGAGAACGTCACGATCGAGCACAGGAGCGACGGCCCGAAGCCCGCGGCCTCCAGCGACGAGTTGACGCCGTGCAGGTCGGTGACGAGGGCGGGCACGTCGGGGTTGCGCACCAGGAGCCAGGTGTAGCCGTAGGAGTCCTGGGACACCTCGACCTTGCCCAGCAGGGCCTCGACGTCCTTCTCCACCTGCGCGAACGCGCCGCCCTCCGCGGCCCGGAACGCCACGGAGCCGGCGCCTGTGGGCGTGAAGCCCATGGCGGCCTGCAGTGACACGGCCGCCGACGGCAGCGCGAACAGGGCGTCGAGATCCGGCTGGGCGGGCTTGGAACGTCCGAGCAGCGTGTCGAGCCAGCCCATCAGCGGCCCAGAGCGGCGGAGATCTGCGCCAGCTGGTCCAGCCGTCGCTCCAGCGGCGGATGGGTGGAGAACAGTGCGGCGACGCTCTGGCCGGACAGCGCGGGGGTGAAGTAGAACGCGTTGAAAGGCTGGGCCTCGCGCAGGTCCCGCGTGGGGATGCGGGCGATCTCCCCGCTGACCTTCACCAGGGCGCTCGCGAGTGCCGACGGCCGCTGCGTGAGGTAGGCCCCCGCCCGGTCGGCGGCGAGCTCGCGGTACCGGGACAGGGCCCGCGTCAGCAGGAAGCTCACGGCGTAGACGAGCCCGGAAACGAGCAGGATGATCAGGCCGATGGGCGGCCCGTTGTTGCTGTCCCGGCGACCCCCGAGGCCGGTGAGGAGCGCGAACCGCGTCATGAGCCCGGCGACGATCCCGAGGAACGAGGCGATCGTCATCACCGCGACGTCCCGGTGGGCGACGTGGGACATCTCGTGGGCGAGGACGCCCTCGAGCTCGTTGGCGTCCAGCCGGCGCAGGATCCCCGTGGTCACGCAGACGACCGCGTTCTTCTGGTTCCGCCCGGTGGCGAAGGCGTTGGGCATGTCCGAGTCGGCGATCGCCACCCGGGGCTTCGGCATGTCGGCCATCGCCGTGAGCCGGTCGATGATGCCGTGGAGCTCGGGCGCCTCCTGCGGGGAGACCTCCCGTCCGTGCATCGCGAACAACGCGATCTTGTCCGAGAAGAAGTACTGCACGAGCAGGAGGCCCGCGGCGATCACCAGGACCGCGACGGCCTGCACACCCAGCGAGATCAAGACGGCCATGAAGATCACGTAGAGCAGGCCGAGCAGGAACATCGTCACGGTCATCCGCACGGACAGACCGCGATCGGGCGCGAATCTGGTGCGAGCCATCAGCCAGGGATGAGCCCGGTGTCCCCGAGCATCTCCCGCACCTCCTCGATCGAAGCGTCGGCGGGAGGAAGGATCAGCTCCGACGGCTCGAGCGAGTCGTCGGGAAGGGCCTTGCCCACCTGGCGGACCTTCTCCAGCAGCGCGTGCAGCTTGGTGCGGAAGACGTCCTCGTCATCGGACTCGATGGCCGCCTCGAGCTCCACGTCCAGGGTGTTCAGGACGTCGATGTCGGCCGCGCCGATCTCGACCTGCCCCTCACCCATGATGCGAACGATCACAGTCCCTCCCCCTGGCGGTACTGCTGGGTGGGCTGCTGCGCCGGCTGCCCGGTCTGGCCGGGCTGGCCCGCCTCGATGGCGCTCTTCGGCGCCGGGCCCTGGCCCAGCTCGGCCTTCATCTTGGCGATCTCGAGCTCCACGTCCGAGCCGCCGCCCATACGGTCGAGCTCGGCCTGGATGTCGTCGCGCTGGCCGGTGAAGTCGTCGAGGGCGCCGCTGGCGAGCAGCTCATCGATCGCGCCCGCGCGCGCCTGCATCTGGGCCGTCTTGTCCTCGGCGCGCTGGATCGCCAGGCCGACGTCGCCCATCTCCTCGGAGATGCCGGAGAACGCCTCGTTGATCCGCGTCTGCGCCTCGGCGGCCGTGTAGGTGGCCTTGATGGTCTCCTTCTTCGTGCGGAAGGAGTCCACCTTGGTCTGCAGCCGCTGGCTGGCGAGGGTGAGCTTCTCCTCCTCGCCCTGGAGGTTGCCGTACTGGATGCGAAGATCGGCGATCTGCGTGTTCACGCCGTTGCGGCGGCTGAGCGCCTCGCGCGCCAGGTCCTCGCGACCGGCCGACAGGGCCTGCCGGCCCTGGTTCTCCAGCTTGGAGGCCTGACCCTCAAGCTGGTTGATCTGCAGCTCCACCCGCTTGCGGCTGGTGGCCACGTCCGCCACGCCCCGGCGCACCTTCTGGAGCAACTCCAGCTGCCGCTGGTAGGAATAGTCAAGGGTTTCCCGAGGATCTTCCATCTTGTCCAAAGCCTTGTTGGCCTTGGACTTGAAGATCATGGAAAGTCTCTTCATCACGCTCATGCGCGTCGGCCGTCCCCTTCTCAAGGTTGTGCGTGGGTGACCCCAGCCGTTCCAGCCATCCGATAAGCGGTTCAACCGCCTGGGTTCACCCTACGCATAACGCGCGAGGGCGTCACTAAGTTGCACTCCCGGTAGGCTGGGCGGCGTGTTCCGACGCCGTATCCAGATGCCTACGGACGACTCCCCCGTCCCTGTAGCTGATCCTAAACCCCACGCGACTCCGGGCAAGGGGCGTCCCACCCCCAAGCGGAGCGAGTCACAGGGGCGCCGCCGCATGCCCATGACGGCTCCCTCCAACCGCAAGGAGGCCTACCGCCTCCAGCGCGACCGCGACAAGACGGCACGCCTGCGCGAGCGCGAGGGCCGACTGCGCGGCGAGGAGCGGTACCTCCAGCCCCGTGACCGCGGTCCGGTGCGGAAGTTCGCCCGGGACTGGGTCGACTCGCGACGGGTCCCCTGGGCGTACGCCCTGCCGGCGATCCTCGCCCTGCTGATCCTCACGGTGATCCCGTTCCCCACGGAGATCAGGGCGTTCTTCTTCTACATCTACAACTACTCGGTGCCCGTGATGGTGCTTCTGCTGCCGCTGTCGTACTTCATGGCGCTGCGGGTCAAGAAGGCGGCTGCCGAGAAGTTCCCCGGCGAGAACCTCAAGGGCATCGGCTTCTATGCCGCGATGCGCGCGCTGCAGATGCGCCCGCTGCGCTACCCGAAGCCCACCGTCCGTCCCGGGGGCGCTCCCGTTCCCCCCAAGGTCTGATTCCGTACGGCGGAGCACGCACTTTCCGCCGCGGCTCACCTGCCACGGCCTGCTCGATCACGACGACGGCGCCGGAGGCCTCCACGGCCACCGGCGCCGTCGTCGTTCGTTCGTCGCATGCGGAGCGAACCGGACCAGATGCGCCCTGACGCCTCTGTTCACCGCAAGACCGGCGTCCACCCACGAATCACATCGGACCGGCCGGGTTCCGTCGTCCCGAACCCCCGGCCGGGCCAAGGTGCGGCCAAGTTCCGCTCCGCCCTGGCGTTTCACGATGATCTTCGATGTCTCCGCCGCTACGCTCCGGGATTTGCCGTCGGGTCGCTGGGGGGCGAATCGATCTCGACAAGGGGCGGAATCAATTGGACACCAGCAGGCGGAAGTTCTTCGGGCTCGCGACGGCCGTCGCCGTGGCGGGCGTCACGGCACCCGCGTCGGCCGCGAACGCCGGGCAGGCCGTCGGAGTCCCCGGGACGCCGGTCCCCTCCGGGTCGCCGGAGCCTTCGGGAGCTCCCGAGACGACCGCGGAGCCCGTGGCGGGCGAGGCCAGGCCGGGCGCGGGAGGCGGGCAGGCCCCGAGCCTCGCGGGAGCGGACCGGCCGGTGACGGCGACGCTGACGCCGTTCGCCGACCCCCTCTACGTCCCTGCCCTGATCAGGCCGGCGGGCGAGGAGCTGATGATCGAGATGCGCGCCGTGGCCAGGCGCCTGCACTCGCAGCTCCCGCCGACCCGGCTGTGGACCTATGAGGGCAGCTTCCCCGGCCCGACGATCGAGGTGCGCCGCGAGCAGCGGCTGCGGGTCGCCTGGGCCAACCGGATCGAGAACGAGACCGTCCCGGTGACGGCGGTGCAGGTGTACGCCGAGGTCGGCAAGCCCACGCTGCCGAACACGCTGCCCGGGGCCGGCGGCGCCGTGCCCCGGGACGACGTCGCGGGGATCCCGCCCTGGCTGGTCGTCCACCTCCACGGCGCGATCACCGGGGGCGGCCAGGACGGCTGGTCGGAGAACGGGCACCTGGCGGGCGAGGTGCAGTACTCGGAGTACCTGAACAAGCAGCCCTCCGCGGCCCTGTGGTACCACGACCACGCGATGCACACCTCCACCTGGACCCTGTTCGCCGGCCTGTTCGGCATGTACTGGATCAGGGACGAGGAGGAGGACGCGCTCAACCTGCCGAAGGGCGACCACGAGCTGCCCCTCGTCCTGTGCGACCGGAACTTCGAGACCGACTCCGACGGCCTGCTCACCGGCCGGCTCCTGCACAAGGTGACGTTCAGGAACGAGATCCAGCCGATCACGCGGCCGTTCGAGGGGCCGTTCACGCTGGTGAACGGGGTGATCTGGCCCTACCTGGACGTCGAGCCCCGCTGGTACCGCTTCCGCGTGCTCAACGCGTCCAACTCGAGGACGTTCCGGCTCGCGCTGATAGACGAGACGACCGGCAAACCCGTCACCGGCGCGGTCAAGCAGATCGGCACCGACGGCGGGCTGTTGCACGCTCCCGTGCCGATCGAGCCGTTCCTGTCACTCGCCTCGGGCGAGCGCGCCGACCTGCTGATCGACTTCAGCGCGCACCAGGGCAAGCGCCTCCGCCTGGTCAACACCCTCGCCGGAACGACGCCCGGCGAACCCGCGGCGGGCATCCCGTACCCGCAGGTCATGCAGTTCCGCGTCGGACGGCCGGCCGCCGGGCGCCACCGCGAGCAGGAGGGGGCACGCGGCGGCGACACGTTCACCCTGCCGCGTGTCGTCTCCCCCGCCTTCGTGCGGACCACCCACGACAGCCTCCCGGTGAACCGGACGCACCGGGTCGTGCTCACCAAGGTCGGCGGGGGCAAGCACTCCGAGATGTGGGAGATGGAGAAGGTGCGCCCCGACTCCGTCGATCTCGGGACCGACGGGATCGTCCAGCTCAAGACCGCCGACGGCAACGTCCTCACCTACCGGCGCATCGCCAACGGGCCGGACGACGTCGTCAACTATTTCGCGATGGAGGGCGCCTGGGAGCTCTGGACGTTCATCAACGCCACCGACTTCCCGCACCCGATGCACATCCACCTGATGCGCTTCCAAGCCCTTTCTCGGGATATTTACGACATCAGTGGATTCGACGCGACGCTGGGAGGCACGACCAAGCCCATCGCGTACAAGCAGGCCGGGGTGCTCGAGGAAGGCGAGAAGGGGCTCAAGGACGTCATTCAGGTGGGCGTGAACGAGGTCGTCACCATCGCCGGCCGGTTCGAGGGGGCCACCGGGCGCTTCGCGTACCACTGCCACCTGCTGGAGCACCAGGACGAGGGCATGATGCGCCCGCTCGTGGTCTATCCGCACGCGGTGATGGCGATGCGCGGGAGCCACGGGCACATGTGACGGCATCTGTTCTAGTGTGTCGGATCATGGAACACCGCCATCTCGGCCGCAGCGGTCTCATGGTCAGCGAGATCAGCTACGGCAACTGGATCACCCATGGTTCCCAGGTCGAGGAGGACGCGGCGCGCGCGTGCGTGCAGGCGGCACTCGACGAGGGCATCACCACGTTCGACACCGCCGACGTCTACGCGGGGACGAGGGCCGAGGAGGTCCTCGGCCGGGCGCTGAAGGGCCTTCGCCGCGAGTCGCTGGAGATCTTCACCAAGGTCTACTGGCCGACCGGTCCCGGCCGCAACGACCGCGGCCTGTCCCGCAAGCACATCACCGAGTCGATCCACGGGTCGCTCCGGCGTCTGCAGACCGACTACGTCGACCTCTACCAGGCGCACCGCTACGACGCCGAAACTCCGCTCGAGGAGACCCTCAAGACCTTCGACGACCTCGTACGGCAGGGCAAGGTGCTGTACATCGGGGTCAGCGAGTGGACGGCCGAGCAGATCGGCCGGGCACTCAAGATCGCCGACGAGATGGGCTTCGACCGGATCGTCTCCAACCAGCCGCAGTACTCCATGTTGTGGCGGGTCATCGAGGCCGAGGTCGTCCCCCTGTCAGAGAAGGAGGGCATCGGCCAGGTCGTCTTCTCGCCGATCGCGCAGGGCGTGCTCACGGGCAAGTACCAGCCCGGCCAGCCGCCGCCCGCGGGATCGCGCGCGACCGACGAGTCCGGCGGGGCCAACTTCATCAGCCGCCTGCTCCACGACGACGTGCTCACCCGGGTCCAGGACCTCCAGCCCATCGCCGCGGACCACGGCCTCACGATGGCCCAGCTCGCCGTGGCCTGGGTGCTCCAGAACCCCAACGTCTCGTCCGCCATCGTGGGCGCGAGCCGTCCGGAGCAGGTCAAGGACAACGTCAAGGCGTCGGGCGTCATACTCGACGCGGACACCATGAAGAAGATCGACGAAGTGCTCGGCTCCGTGGTGGAACGCGATCCCGCCAAGACCGTGAGCCCCGCCCGGCGCCCGTAAGCGGGCCGGGCCCGACCCCGATCAGGCCTGCCGCAGGGACATCCCCGCGTATTCGACGCGTTCGTCCTCCATCAGCGTGACCTGCTCGACACCGGTTTCGAGCAGGTCGCGCCAGGTCTCCCCCAGCCACGACTCGGCGTCGGCCTGGCTGGAGAAGATCTCACGCGGCAGCGGCCGGTCCGTCAGCTCGCCGCCCTTGGCGTCCTCGTAGCGCCAGCGCCATGTCATTCCCGCACGCCCCTTCCGCCGTCCTCACCACGAGGGTCTGCCCCTCGCGGGATCCAGCCGACCCTATATCGGCCCCATATCGGCAGGGGCTCGGCGAGGCCGAGGCGCGTGCCGGGGAACGCCGGGCCATACGGCCCGTGAAGAAACTGGAGGTGTCATGGAGGTCTACCTGGAGGGAACGGCCGGGCTTGAGGGCTGGCCCGCCCCCGGCTGCGGCTGCGCGTCCTGCGGACGCCTCTCCCCCGGGCACCGCGGACCGGCCTCGATCCTGCTGGACGGCCGCGTACGGCTCCCGCACCCGGGGCCGGGGCTTCCGGAGGGATACGGGTTCAGGAGGGGTCCCGACGGGGACGAGATCGTCACGCCTGACGGAGGTCGCCTCCTGCACGCCGGCGCCTCCCGGTGGGGCGGCTCGGAGCCGTACGCGACGGAGCCCTTCGACCTCGTGCTCATCGACCTCCTCGACCGGCCCGAACACCTCGGCGACCTGCGCCGCCGCGGGCTGGTGACCCCTCACACGCGGGTGGTCGCCGTGGGGGTCGACCATCGAGTCACCTCAGAAGCCGAGCTGAGCAGGAGGCTCGCGTTCTGGGACGCCGAGGCCGTGCCCGACGGGACCTCGCTCGAGACGGCCGCCGGCGGCCTGCCGTACGAGGCGGCCTCCCCGCGGCGTGGCCGCACACTCCTGCTCGGCGGCTCCCGTTCCGGCAAGTCGGCGGAGGCCGAGCTGCGGGTGGCCGCCGATCCCGACGTCACCTATGTCGCGACGGGACCGTCGGTCGGCGACGACCCGTCCTGGCTGGCCCGGGTGCAGGCCCACCGGGATCGGCGGCCCGCACACTGGCGGACGGTGGAGACCACCGATCTCGCCCCCCTGCTCCTGAATCCGCCGGGCACGCTCCTGATCGACGGGCTCGGCACCTGGCTGGCGGCGGTCTTCGACGAGTACGGCGCATGGCCCGGCCAGTCCGCCCCCGCGGACGCCACGCCCGTTCCCGCAGGCGGCGACTCGGCTTCCGCGGGCGGCGCGCCGCTTCCCGCAGACGACATGCCCGCTTCCGCGAGCGACGCGGCGATCTCCGCGGCCGACCGCGTCGCGCGGCGGTGCGACGATCTCGTGGCGGCCTGGCGGCGGGCCCCGGGCCGGGTCGTGGCGGTGAGCGACGAGGTCGGGCTCGGGGTCGTCCCCGCCACCGCGAGCGGACGGCTGTTCCGCGACGCGCTCGGCCGGCTCAACCAGCGGCTCGCGCAGGAGTCCGAGGACGTGGCCCTGGTCGTCGCGGGACGGGTGCTTCCGCTGCCATTCTGAGTCGGCCCGTCCGGGTCGCTACGATCGTCCGTCGTGTCCGGAACGCCGCGCCAGCCTGGTCTCCTGTCCGCATGGCGGTTCGCGGTCGGCATGCTGACCGTCTTCCCGGTGCGCGCCGGTACGGTCGACCGTGCGGTCGCCGGCCGGGGCATGGCCCTGGCGCCCTTCGCCGGGATGATGCTGGGGCTCGTCGCGGCGGGAGTCCTCATCGTCGCGGACGGCCTGTCGGGGTCCGCGCTCCTCGCGGCGGCACTCGCCGTCGGGACGCTGGCCTGGCTGACCCGCGGACTCCACCTGGACGGACTGGCCGACCTCGCCGACGGGCTCGGCAGCCGCGCGCCGTCACAGCGGGCGCTCGACATCATGAAGCAGTCGGACATCGGGCCGTTCGGCGTCGTCACGCTGATTTTCACGCTTCTCGTCCAGATCGGCTCGCTCGCGCAGATCCAGACCGCCGCGCCGCCCTTCACCGGAGCGCTCGCCCTCGTGGTCTCCTGCGCCGCCGGCAGGCTCGCCGCGACCTGGGCCTGCCGCGACGGCGTTCCCCCCGCCCGTCCCGACGGCCTCGGGGCTCTCGTCGCAGGTGCCGTACGGCGACGTCAGGCGATCGCGGCGACGGCGGCGACGGCGGCCGTCCTCGCCCTCGCCGCGCTCGCGATCAACTCCGGGGCGCGGTCCGTCTGCCCGTTCACCCCGGACCAATGGGTGGCGGGTCTGTGCGAGTCGATCGGCGCTCCCGCGAGCACGTCGCTCGCCCTCGGCCTCGCCCTGGTGCTCGCGCCGTCCGCGGGCCTCGGCGCCGCGGCCCTGCTGCGCCGGCGTGCCGTACGGCGACTGGGCGGCATCACGGGCGACGTGCTCGGCGCACTGGTGGAGACCTCCGCGACCGTCACCCTGCTCGTGTGGGTCCTGCTCTGACGGCCGGTTCGCGGTCGGATTCCCGGCGCGGACGGCCCTCGCGAATTCCTGCGTGATCACGAATCGTGACGTCGCAGACGAGACACGTGATCACCGAATACCCGCATGATCACGCGGGAGATCGGGGCCGGTCAGGCCATATTTCGCCGAGCCTGTGCATGATCACGCGGGAGTGGGGGGCGGGCGGGGATTCGTAGGACGAACCCTCGTTTATGCGTGGGGGAGAAAGCAGGGCTAGCATCGGCTCACGTGACCACAGTGCGCCTCAACGCCTCTCAATCTGTCTCCATCGAGACCGATGCATTGATCGTCGGCTTCCACGCCACTCCGGAAGGACCCCGGACGGCTCCTGGTGCGGACGGACTCGACCAGGCCTTCGACGGCCGCCTCGCCGAAATCCTCACCACCGTGGGGTTCGCGGGCAAGGCCGAGGAGATCGCCAAGATCCCGACGTTCGGGGCGTTGCCCGCACCGGTCGTCATCGCCGTGGGACTGGGTGCCGCCCCCGACGGCGACTATGACCTGGAGACCCTGCGCCGCGCCGCGGGAGCCGCCGCCAGGACCCTCGCCGGCACGGCCTCCGCCGTCCTGGCCCTGCCCGCCGCCACGGCCGAGCAGGCCGAGGCGGTCGCGATCGGCGGCCTGCTGGGCGCGTACACCTTCACGAAGTACCGCACCAACGGCGACGCGAAGGCCCCGGTCGGCGAACTCGCCGTGTCGTCCACCGCCGCCGGCGCCGAGGAGGCCCTGCGGCACGCCACCACGCTGGCCGGCGTCGTCGGCCTGGTCCGCGACCTCGTGAACACGCCCCCGTCCGACCTGTGGCCCGGCAAGTTCGCCGAGATCGCCCAGGAGGTCGGGGCCGAGGCGGGCCTGACCGTCGACGTGCTCGACGACGAGGAGCTCAGGAAGAACGGCTACGGCGGCATCGTCGGCGTCGGCCAGGGCTCCATCAGGCCGCCCCGCCTCGTACGGCTCGGCTACACGCACCCCGAGGCCACCCAGACCGTCGCCTTCGTCGGCAAGGGCATCACGTTCGACTCGGGCGGCCTCTCGCTCAAGCCCGCCGCCTCGATGGACTGGATGAAGTCCGACATGGGCGGCGCGGCCGCCGTGTTCGGTGCCCTCCTCGCGGTCTCCCGGCTCGGCCTGCCCGTCAACGCCGTCGGCTACCTCTGCCTCGCGGAGAACATGCCGTCCGGTTCGGCCCAGCGCCCCTCCGACGTGCTCCACACCTACAGCGGCAAGACGGTCGAGGTCCTCGACACCGACGCCGAGGGCCGCCTGGTGCTGATCGACGGCATCGCCCGCGCCGCGGAGGACTCGCCGGACCTGATCGTGGACGTCGCCACCCTCACCGGTGCGCAGATCGTCGCGCTCGGATGGCGTACGGCCGGCGTCATGTCCAACGACGACGCCCTGCGCGAGGAGGTCGTGGAGATCGCCGGCGGCCAGGGCGAGAGCGCCTGGGGCATGCCGCTCCCCGAGGAGCTGCGCAAGGGCCTCGACTCCCCGGTGGCCGACATCGCCAACCTCCAGCCCGAGCGCTGGGGCAGCATGCTCGCCGCGGGCATCTTCCTGCGGGAATTCGTGCCGGACGGCATCCGTTGGGCACATGTCGACATGGCGGGGCCCGCGTTCAACAAGGGCGAGCCGCACGGGTACACGCCCAAGGGCGGCACCGGAGCCATCACCCGCACCCTGATCGGCATCGCCGAGCGTTACGCCGGCAACTGAACCCCGATCTTCAGAGACAAATGAAAAGATGCTGTCGGATCGATCCGGCGGTGCGTGAATCCAGCGAGGAGCATTCCAGTGGCTGATGGCAGCGGCCCCTTCGACATCGTGATCCTGGGCGGCGGTAGCGGCGGCTACGCCTGCGCCCTGCGAGCGGCGGAGCTGGGCCTGAACGTCGTCCTCATCGAGAAGGACAAGGTCGGCGGCACCTGTCTGCACCGGGGCTGTATCCCGACCAAGGCCCTGCTGCACGCGGCGGAGCTGGCCGACCAGGCTCGCGAGGGCGAGGCCTTCGGCGTCCGCACCAAGCTCGAGGGCATCGACGTCCCCGGCGTCCACTCCTACAAGGACAAGGTCGTCAGCGGGCTCTACAAGGGTCTCGCCGGCCTCATCAAGAGCAAGAAGATCACCGTGGTCGAGGGTGAGGGCCGCCTGTCCGGCCCCAACCGCGTCACGGTCGGCGACCAGGTCTTCGAGGGTCGCAACGTCGTGCTCGCGACCGGTTCCGTGCCGAAGTCGCTGCCCGGCCTCGACATCGACGGCGACAAGGTCATCTCCAGCGAGCACGCGCTGGTCCTCGACCGCGTGCCGTCCTCGGTCGTCGTGCTCGGCGGCGGTGTGATCGGCGTGGAGTTCGCCAGCGTGTGGCGCTCCTTCGGCGCCGAGGTCACGATCGTCGAGGCGCTCCCCCACCTGCTCCCGCTCGAGGACGAGTCCAACTCCAAGCTGCTCGAGCGGGCCTTCCGCCGCCGCGGCATCAAGTACGAGCTGGGCGTCCGGTTCGAGAGCGTCAAGACCACCGACACCGGCGTGGTCGTCACCCTGGAGAACGGCAAGACCCTCGACGCCGAGCTCATGCTCGTCGCCGTCGGGCGCGGGCCGGTCTCCGCCGGCCTCGGATACGAGGAGGCGGGCGTCGCGGTCGACCGCGGCTACGTGCCGGTCAACGAGTACTGCCAGACCAACGTGCCGGGCGTGTACGCGGTGGGCGACCTCATCCCCACCCTGCAGCTGGCCCACGTCGGGTTCGCCGAGGGCATCCTGGTCGCCGAGCACATCGCCGGCCTGAACCCGGTGCCGATCGACTACGACGGCGTGCCGCGCATCACCTACTCCGAGCCCGAGGTTGCGTCGGTGGGCGTCAGCACGGCCGTCGCCCGGGAGCGGGGTCACGACGTCGTCGAGCTCACCTACAACCTCGCGGGCAACGGCAGGAGCAAGATCCTCCAGACTCAGGGCGAGGTCAAGGTCGTCTCCGAGCGCGACGGCCGGGTCCTGGGTGTGCACATGGTGGGCAGCCGTGTGGGCGAGCTCATCGCGGAGGCTCAGCTGATCTTCAACTGGGAGGCCACGCCCACCGACGTCGCCCAGCTGATCCACCCGCACCCCACCCAGTCCGAGGCTCTCGGCGAGGCGATGCTGGCCTTGGCCGGCAAGCCGCTGCACGTACACAACTGAAGCCCTCTAGGAAACGCGAGAGAGAAGGACCATGCCGGTCTCCGTAACAATGCCCCAGCTCGGTGAGAGCGTTACCGAGGGCACCGTCACCCGCTGGCTGAAGAGCGAAGGCGACCACGTCGAGGCGGACGAGCCGCTTCTCGAGGTGTCGACCGACAAGGTCGACACCGAGATCCCCTCGCCCTCGGCGGGTTATCTCACCAAGATCATTGTTGCTGAGGACGAGACCGTCGAGGTCGGCGCCGAACTCGCTCTGATCGACTCCAACGGCGCGGCCGCCGCTCCGGCACCCGCCGCGCCGCAGGCTCCCGCCGCCGCGCCTGAGCCCGAGCCCGCCCCTGAGCCCGAGCCGGCCCCCGCGCCGGTGCAGGCCGCGCCGCCGGCGCCCGCCCCGGCCCCGGCCCCGGCTCAGCCGATCTCCTCGATCCCGCAGCCCGCGCCGGCCGTCGTGACGCCGCCGCCCGCTCCGGCGCCCGCGCCGAGCCCGGCTCCCGTCACGCCGATCGCCACCACGCCCGCCGTGGCCCCGGCCCCGCTCCCCTCGACGGGAGAGAGCCCGTACGTCACGCCGCTGGTCCGCAAGCTCGCGGCCGAGCACGGTGTGGACCTGGACGCGCTGACCGGCACCGGTGTCGGCGGCCGCATCCGCAAGCAGGACGTCATCGAGGCGGCCCGCGTGCAGCGCGAGCAGGCCGCCGCGGCGGCTCCCGCGCCCGCTCCGCAGGCGCCCGCGGCTCCGGCTCCCGTCCAGGCGGCGGTCACCCCGGCCCCGGCTCCCGAGCCGGTCAAGGTGGACACCACCCTGCGGGGCACCACCCAGAAGATGACGCGCCTGCGCAAGGTCATCGCCGACCGGATGCTGGAGTCGCTGCAGACCTCCGCGCAGCTCACCACGGTCGTCGAGGTCGACGTGACGCGGGTCGCCACGCTGCGCTCGCGCGCCAAGGCGGCGTTCGAGGCCCGCGAGGGCGTGAAGCTGTCGTTCATGCCGTTCTTCGCCCTGGCCGCGGTCGAGGCGCTGAAGGTGCACCCCAAGCTCAACGCCGTGATCAACGACGAGACGAGCGAGGTGACCTACCACGACGTCGAGAACCTCGGCATCGCGGTCGACACCGAGCGCGGCCTCATCGTCCCGGTCGCCAAGAACGCCGGCGACCTGAACATCGCCGGCCTGGCGCGCAAGATCGCCGACCTTGCGGAGCGCACCCGCACCAACAAGATCGGCCCGGACGAGCTCACCGGCGGGACGTTCACGCTGACCAACACCGGCAGCCGCGGCGCCCTGTTCGACACGCCGATCCTGAACAAGCCGCAGGTCGGCATGCTCGGCACCGGCTCGGTCGTGAAGCGCCCCGTCGTCGTGGACACCCCCGACGGCGAGGTCATCGCGGTCCGCTCGATGGTGTACCTGGCGCTGACCTACGACCACCGCCTGGTCGACGGCGCCGACGCCGCGCGCTTCCTCACCACGATCAAGCGCCGCCTCGAGGAGGGCCGTTTCGAGGGCCAGCTCGGGCTCGCCTGAGAAGGTCCTCAACCGACGAGGGCCTCGCCCGGTCCTCGTCCGGTTCTCGTCTGACAGGTTCACGTCCGCCCGGCGCCCGGGTGGACCGTCCGGAAGCCGCCTCGCCGTCGCGGGGCGGCTTCCGCCGTTCCGCGGGCGCCCCCCTGGACGGCCTTATACGTCGCCACGACGCGGTGAGCGCGTCCGGGCGGTCGGCCCCGGAGGGCCGATCCCGCCCGGAAAACCCCGCATCAGCGGGCGAGGTGGGGTAGAAGCCCTACCGTGGACGAAACGACGATCGCGGTGACCGGCTCGTCCGGTCTGCTCGGCTCGGCTCTGATCGAGTCCCTGCGGGGAGCGGGAACCCGGATCCTCAGACTTGTACGGCAGTGCCCCCAAAACCCGGATGAGGCCTTCTGGGACCCGGCGGGAGGGGTTCTTGCGCCCGCCGTCCTCGAGGGCGTGGACGCGGTCGTCCATCTCGCGGGGGCGAGCGTCGGCGACCGGAGATGGACGCCCGAGTACAAGCGCAAGCTTCTCGCCAGCCGGGTGGCGGGGACCCGCACCCTGACGAAGGCCCTCGCCGCACTGGACAAGAAGCCGCGGGTCCTGCTGTCCGGCTCCGCGGTGGGGTTCTACGGCGACACCGGAGACCAGGCCGTGGACGAGACCGCGCCCGCGGGCCAAGGGTTCCTCGCCGGTCTCGCGCGGGAGTGGGAGCAGGCGGCCAAGCCCGCGGAGAGAGCCGGCATCCGGGTCGTGCGCCTGCGGACGGGCTTCGTGGTCAGCGGGCACGGCGGGGCGCTCGGCCGGTTGATTCCGATTTTCAGGATGGGAGCGGGCGCCGTGCTGGGAAGCGGCACGCAGTACATGTCGTGGATCTCCCTGCCCGACTGGGTGTCCGCCGCCCGCTTCCTCCTGGACCACGAGGGGATGTCCGGCCCCGTCAACCTGACGGCGCCCGAGCCGGTGACGAACGCCGAGTTCACCAGGGAACTGGCCAAGGCGCTGCACCGGCCGACGATGCCCGTCCCCGCCCCGGCCTTCGCGCTGCGGCTCGCGCTCGGGGAGTTCGCGCAGGAGGGGCTCCTCATCGGCCAGCGCGCCCTCCCCCGGCGTCTGCTCGACGCCGGCCACCGGTTCGCCCATCCCACCCTCGGAGAGGCACTGGCGGCCGTACTCTAGTGAGTCCTTCTTCTGACACTGGAGTGAACAATGGGCCGGATCGGACAGTCGCACATCGTCGCGATCGGCGGAGGGTCGTTCCGGCAGACCGAGCGGTACGGGTTCATCGAGCCGACCGGTCTGCTGCGCTACGTGCTCGACCTCACCGGCGAGGACCGCCCGAAGCTGGGCCTGCTCGCGACCGCTACCGGTGACGACTCCGACTGGCTGCTCAAGATGTACGGCGCGTTCAGCCGCTGGGACGTCGAGGTCAGCCACCTGACCGTCTTCCCCATGCCGAACGTCGACGACCCCCGCGAGTGGATCCTCGACCAGGACGCCATCTACGTCAGCGGCGGCAGCGTCGCCAACCTCGCCGCCCTGTGGCGGCTGCACGGCCTCGACGAGGCGTTCGCCGAGGCCTGGCGGGGCGGCGTCGTGCTGTCCGGCCAGAGCGCGGGCGCCCTGTGCTGGCACGTCGGCGGCAACACCGACTCCTTCGGGCCCGCGCTGCGGCCCTGGGCCGAGGGCCTCAGCCTGCTGCCGTACTCCTGCGGCGTGCACTACAACTCCGACGGCCAGCGCCGCAAGCTGCTGCACGAGTCAGTGGCGGCCGGCGAACTGCCCGAGGGATACGCCGCGGACGAGGGCGTCGCCCTCCACTACGTCGGCACCGAATTCATCCAGGCGGTCACCGTCGACCCCAGCGGTTACGCCTACCGCATCGAGCGTGACGGAGCCGGGGTCAAGGAGTTCCGTATCGAACCTCGTCAGCTGGCCTCTACGCTTTAGGGCGTGAAGGGCTTGGCCATCGTCCGGATGGGTGTCGACGTTCCGTACGAGCAGGCGTGGAGCACGCAACGGCGTGCACACGAACGGCGGGTGGCCGGCGGGATCTCCGATCTGTGCCTCATGCTGGAGCACGCTCCCGTCTACACGGCGGGCAAGCGGACTCGTCCGCACGAGCGGCCCGCCGACGGGACGCCGGTCATCGACGTCGACCGCGGCGGGAACATGACCTGGCACGGCCCCGGCCAGCTCGTCGGGTACCCCATCCTCCGGATCGACGACGTCACCGCGTACGTCCGTCTCCTCGAGGAGGTGCTGATCCAGGTCTGCGCCGACTTCGGGGTCGCGGCGAGCCGGGTGCCCGGCCGGGGCGGGGTGTGGGTGCCGGCCGATCCCGCCCGGGGCCTGGGCGACCGCAGGCTCGGCAGCATCGGCATCCGGGTGTCCCGCGGCGTGACCATGCACGGTTTCGCGCTCAACTGCGTGAACGACCTGAGCTGGTACGGCCGCATCCTGCCCGCCGACGACGGCGGCGTGACCTCCCTGGCGGCGGAGACCGGCCGGCGCATCACCGTCGAGCAGGTCATCCCCGTCGCGGGGAAACGGCTGGCGGAAGCCCTCGGCGCCGAGGCCTACGACCTGTACGAGGAAGATTTGGCCGAGGTAATAAGCTGAACGGGTGACGGTTGCACCAGAAGGCCGCAAGCTCCTCCGCCTGGAGGTGCGCAACAGCCAGACCCCCATAGAGAAGAAGCCGCCGTGGATCAAGACACGGCTGCACAACGGCCCCAACTTCAACGAGATCAAATCCTTGGTGCAGGGCGCGGGACTGCACACGGTCTGCCAGGAAGCCGGATGTCCCAACATCTCGGAGTGCTGGGAGGACCGGGAGGCCACCTTCCTCATCGGCGGTGACCAGTGCACCCGGCGCTGCGACTTCTGCCAGATCGACACCGGCAAGCCGGCCGAGTACGACAGGGACGAGCCGCGCCGCGTCGCCGAGTCGGTGACCCAGATGGGCCTGCGCTACGCGACGGTGACCGGGGTCGCCCGTGACGACCTGCCCGACGGCGGCTCCTGGCTGTACGCGGAGACCGCCCGTCAGATCCACGCGATGGTCCCCGGCTGCGGCGTCGAGTTGCTGGTGCCGGACTTCAACGGCGACCGCGGGCAGCTCGAGGAGGTCTTCTCCTCCCGGCCCGAGGTCTTCGCCCACAACATCGAGACCGTGCCGCGGATCTTCAAGCGGATCAGGCCCGCCTTCCGCTACGACCGGTCCATGCAGGTCATCACCATGGCCCGTGAAGCCGGGCTGGTCACCAAGTCGAACCTCATCCTCGGCATGGGCGAGGAGCGCGAGGAGATCACCCAGGCCCTCCGCGATCTGCACGACGCCGGATGCGACCTGGTGACGATCACGCAGTACCTCCGCCCCACGCCGCGCCACCACCCGGTGGACCGGTGGGTGAAGCCGGAGGAGTTCGTCGAGCTGCAGCGGGAGGCCGAGGAGATCGGCTTCGCCGGCGTCATGTCCGGGCCGCTCGTCCGCTCGTCCTACCGCGCCGGGCGTCTGTACCAGCAGGCGATCGCAGCACGGCAGACTCTCTGATCGGTCTCGTTTTCATTAATCGACCCTGAGATTTGTATCCTTCACACCATGGCGAAAGACCCTGCGGCTCCCGGACGGCTCAAGCAGATCCGGATGCTGGTCCAGATCACCAAACAGGGCGATCCCAAGGCCATGCCGATCGTGTACGCATCGGCCCTCGGGACGCTCGTCGTGTTCGTGGTGCTGGGCCTGTTCTTCGGCTGGACCTGGTACGTAACAGGCGTGTTCGCCGCCCTCCTGGTCGGCATGTTCCTGTTCGGCCGCAGGTCGCAGCGCGCGCAGTACTCGATGATGGACGGGCAGCCCGGTGCGAGCCTCGCCGTCATGAAGAACATGCGGGGGAACTGGTACGTCGACGAAAAGCCGGCGGCGATCAACCGCGACCAGGACGTGGTGTTCCGCGTCGTCGGCTATCCCGGCGTGGTCCTGGTCTCCGAAGGACCGGGGAACCGGGTGCAGCGGATGCTCGTCGCGGAGAAGAAGCGCGTCCAGCGGGTCGCCATCGACATCCCGGTCTACGACATCCAGTGCGGCAACGGTGAGGGCCAGGTGCCGCTGGCGAAGCTCCAGCGGCACCTGATGAAGCTCCCCCGCAACCTGAAGAAGCCGGTCGTCTCCGAGGTCAACAACCGCATTCGCGCGCTGACCCCGGCGATGCCGATTCCGAAGGGCCCGATGCCGCGTTCGCAGCGGCCCCGCTGATCCACGCGGGTCGCCTGGATCCCGTGCGGACGGGCCGGTAGAAGGTTCGAGGGGCTCGATGGACGTCGGCAGGAGAACGGTCTCGCGCGCGGAGGCCTCGCGGGCCAACCGTGGCTGGTGGGACGGCGAGGCCGACGACTACCAGACGGAGCACGGCGAGTTCCTCCGTGACGACGGTTTCATCTGGTGTCCGGAGGGGCTCGACGAGGCCGACGCGCACCTCCTGGGCGAGGTGGCGGGCAAGAGCGTCCTGGAGGTGGGCTGCGGGGCGGGGCAGTGCGGCCGATGGCTGACCGCCCAGGGCGCCGCGGTGGCCGGGTTCGACCTCTCTCACCGGCAGTTGCAGCACTCCCGCCGCATCGATCAGTCGACCGGCACGGCCCTGCCCGTCGTGCAGGCCGACGCCGAGGTCCTGCCGTTCGCGGACGGCTCGTTCGATCTCGCGTGCTCGGCCTTCGGGGCGTTGCCGTTCGTGGCGGACGCCGGGGCGGTGCTGTCCGAGGTCCGGCGGGTGTTGCGGCCGGGTGGACGGTTCGTGTTCTCCGTCAGCCATCCGATCCGGTGGGCGTTCCCCGACGACCCCGGGCCCGGGGGCCTCACGGCCGACCGTCCCTACTTCGACCGGACGCCGTACGTCGAGTTCTCCGACGACGGCGTGCCGTCGTATGTGGAACATCACCGGACCATGGGCGACTGGGTGGCCCTGATCGTGTCGTCGGGCCTCACCCTGACCGGGCTGGTCGAGCCGGAGTGGCCGGAAGGACACGCGCAGGTCTGGGGTGGCTGGAGCCCCCTTCGCGGCCGACTCTTCCCCGGAACCGCGATCTTCCAGTGCCGCCGGCCGTAGACGCGGCCTCAGAACACGCGGCGGCAGTGCCGTACGGGCGCGTCAGATCTTGACGACAACGGTGCCGGCGGCGCGGTCGTGCAGACCGCGGCGGTCCCGGTCCCAGATCAGCGCCGGCACGGCGAGGCACAGCAGGAACGTGCGGATCAGCACGGACAGGAACGCGGGGCGGCCGCCCTCGAGTGAGGCCACCCGGATCCCGAACAGCCGCATGCCCAGGGTCATCCCCACGGTGCCGACCAGCAGGACGTACTCCGCGGCGAAGACGGCCAGGCCGATCCAGCCCTGGTTCCGCGGGTCGGCGTGGAGCAGGCCGCGGGCGATCGCCACCGTGCACAGCAGCCAGTCGACCACGACCGCGGCGATCCTCCGGCCGAAGCCCGAGACCGAGCCGGATCCCTCTTCCGGCAGGCCCAGACGCTGTCCCGGGTAGCCGAAGTCCGCTCCGGCCGCCCGGACGCCCCCAAGCCAGGTCTGTGTCCATCGAGGCTGCCGGTCGCTCATGGTGCCCCAGCGTATCGGGGCCGGTGATCGGTCTTCCTCTCGGAGGCGAAGCCGTTCATCATGGGCACGGCGATCGGCTTATTTCCGCCTGTTTCATCCATGGGGAGGGAACGATGCGGCCGAAGGATCCCGACGACATCGACGCGCGTTTCGAAGCGCTGATCGCCCAGTTCGACAAGGACGAGATCAGACGGCTGGTCGAGGAGGCCGAGGGCGTCGCCGAGGATCCCCCGCAGGAGCCCGGCGAACGTCCCCCGGCCACTCCCCCGCGGCGTTTCGACCGCCGGGGGATGCTCCCGGTCGTGGTGATCGTGCTGTCCGGCCTGGTCGTGCTCATCGGTCTGGTCGTCAGCCTTCGCCCGGACATGTTCGGCGACCCCGGTCCCGGCGACACGCCCAGCCCCCGGTACGGCGAGGCCCCCACGGTCGCGAGGGCCGATCCGATCCTCACCCCCATCGAGGACGACGAAGCCGGGCAGGAGTTGCCCCGCCTCGCCGATCCCTTCGCCGGGTCTCCGGCGGCGGCGTTCGCCGACGGGACGGCCGGGCTCGTGACGCCCCCGGCCAGGGCGCTGGGCGGCTTGACCGAGGAGGAGGTCGGGGCCGCGCTCGCCCGTGTCCGGAGGCTGCTCGCCGTCGCGTACCTCGACCCGGCCACCGTGCGCGGGAAGAAGCCGGACGCCTTCGTCAAGCTGCTCGATCCCGGGCAGCGCGGGTGGTTCGCGCGCCACCTCGACAAGGCGGGCACTCCCGACACCCGGACGTGGGTGTTCAGCCTGGATCCCCGTACGGCGGAGCCGAACGGAGACACCGTCAAGGTCGACGGGAAGACGACGATCACCGCGGTCCGGGGCCGTGCCGGGGCGGCCACGAAGGGACGCGGGGGCGTCACGATCAAGGCCGACTACCTGTTCGTCTACGCGGTGCGCCCGCCCGGTGATCAGGTGACGACGATGCGGGTGGTGGCCCACTACGTGGTCGGCTTCTCCGCCCGCCGGGACGGCGGGCGGCTCGTGGTCTGGGTGGACGGCGTCACGCGGAGCGTCTTCGGCGCCCGATGCGATGCCCGCGGCGGCGCCGGGGACGGCTTCGTCCGGCCCGGCCTCCCCGGATCCCCGGAGGAGGCCCGCCCCTCGGGCGCTCCGACCGACCCGTACGATCGGAGGGAGAGCGGGGCCGGCCGCCACGGGTGCCGACCGACGACGGGCACCTGACCTGCTCGGATGCGCCTTGCCAGTCGGGCAAGAGTGGGTCAACCGGCGCGGGTCCGAGGGCTTTCGCGGGGCCGCCGGGGTTAGCGTCGATGGGCGCTCCCCTTAACACCCACGAAACAATCGAGACACGGAGCGGAAACGGCCCCCGCCTATTTTCGGGTCTGCTAGCACATGCCCTTGGGAGGTTCAAGAGTGTTTAACTCTGCCGATGACGTACTCAAGTTCATCCGTGAGGAGGGTGTGCAGTTCGTCGACGTCAGGTTCACGGACCTGCCGGGCACGACGCACCACTTCACTTTCCCGGTGGAGAACTTCGGGGCAAACGTCTTCACCGACGGTCTCATGTTCGACGGTTCTTCCATTCGCGGCTTCCAGGCCATTCACGAGTCGGACATGCTCCTGCTGCCCGACCCGTCGACCGCGGTGCTGGACCCGTTCCGTCAGCACAAGACGCTGATCATCAACTTCTTCGTGCACGACCCGCTGACCGGCGAAGCCTACAGCCGCGACCCGCGCAACGTCGCCCGCAAGGCTGAGGAGTACCTCAAGGGCACCGGCATCGCGGACACCGTCTTCTTCGGCCCTGAGGCCGAGTTCTACATCTTCGACGACGTCCGCTTCGAGACCAAAGAGAACGCGGGCTACTACTACATCGACTCGATCGAGGGTGCCTGGAACACCGGCAAGGCCTCCGAGGGCGGCAACCTCGGTTACAAGCCTCGTTACAAGGGCGGCTACTTTCCGGTTCCGCCGATGGACCACTTCACCGACCTGCGCTCGCAGATGGTCCGCAACCTGATCGACTCCGGCATCGAGACCGAGATGCAGCACCACGAGGTGGGCACCGCGGGTCAGGCCGAGATCGACTTCAAGTTCGGCACGCTGCTGAAGACGGCCGACAACCTGATGCTGTACAAGTACATCATCAAGAGCACGGCGATCGAGGCCGGTCACACGGTCACGTTCATGCCGAAGCCGCTCTTCGGTGACAACGGCTCAGGCATGCACTGCCACCAGTCGCTCTGGAAGGACGGCGAGCCGCTCTTCTACGACGAGGTCGGCTACGCGGGCCTGTCGGACACCGCCCGCTACTACATCGGTGGTCTGCTCAAGCACGCGCCCGCGCTGCTGGCCTTCACCAACCCGACGGTGAACTCCTACCACCGTCTGGTGCCGGGTTACGAGGCGCCGGTCAACCTGGTCTACTCCCAGCGCAACCGTTCCGCCTGCATCCGCATCCCGATCACGGGATCGAACCCGAAGGCCAAGCGCATCGAGTTCCGCGTGCCGGACCCGTCGTGCAACCCGTACTTCGCGTTCGCCGCGCAGCTCATGGCCGGCATCGACGGCATCCGCAACAAGATCGAGCCGCCGCAGCCGGTCGACAAGGACCTGTACGAGCTTCCTCCGGAGGAGGCCGGCCAGGTTCCGCAGGTTCCCGGCTCGCTGCCGGAGGTCCTGGACGCCCTCGAGGCGGACCACGAGTTCCTGCTCGAGGGCGGCGTCTTCACGCCCGACCTGATCGAGACGTGGATCGCGTACAAGCGCGAGAACGAGATCGACCCGATCCGGCTGCGCCCGCACCCGCACGAGTTCGAGCTCTACTACGACGTGTGATCGGTCACCGCGCGATGAGCTGCACGTTCATCGCGCGGTCCCGGTCTGGTTCTGCCTCGGTTCCGTCCGAGCGGCGATCACCGCATCGATCGCGGCCCGCGTCGACTCGTCGGAGCAAGTCGTGGAATCGAAAGCCCGTGGGAAGGTCCTGCACCTTGCCACGGGCTTTTCGCATTGCCCATTCAAGCTTCCACGGGCCGACCTGGGCACCATCGTCGTCAGTGAGCAGCGTCTCGCCGCTGTGGCCGGCCTTGACGTGGGCCGAGAGTTCGAGCGCCAGGGACGCCGGGTTGGGGACCGGCGTCCGGGAGGTCTCAGTCTTGAGCGCCTCAGCTGGGTACTGCACCGCCGGATGGACGATCCCCCGCATGAAGTCGACGCGTAGGCCGAACACCTCGGCGGCACGAAGGCTGACGAACGCCCCGAGGAGAATCACCACCCGGTGCCGCACAGGCATCGCGTCGTGCTAGGCCCACACCTGACCCGTTGCGGCGACGTACGGTCGCCGGCTCCCCTGCCCCGGCGACGTTCTGCGAGACCAAGGAGATCGAGAGATGATCCCGTCGTGCGCGGCCCGTCGTTATCCTCCGGCTTCCGGTAGCTAGTCACCTTCCGCCTTGTCGTAGATCCCCACGGACCACAGGCCTGGTTGGCGGCCGACCACAGCCGCGAGCCGTTCCGGGTTCGTGGTGATCGTCTTTGCCGTGAACCTGCCGTCGCACGTGCCCTGCTTCGGGTCATGGACCTTGCAGTTCCCGTACTGCGGGCCTGTAGGACCTTCGGCGACCGGCGCGTCAGCGGGGAACACCCAGATGTCGATGTTTTGTGCTTCTCCCACCCATCCCGAGGATGTCTCAAATCGTTGGGTATCAAGACCGCTGCCCTGGGCGCCGGTCCGGGCACCACATCGGCCGAACTCGCTCCCACCGTCCGCAGTTCTTACCAACACCCAGTCCCTAGGGTCGGCGCATCGAATGGTCCTGCCGGTGTTGTCGCTGGTCGGCCGGAATGTCACCCTCACCCTCTGTCCCACGAACGGGTGAGCCTCTGAATGGATCAGCGACAAGATGCCCAAAGCTCCTTCCATTCTTTCGGGCATCTGGACACTGGCGGGCAAGCGTAGGGAGGGCTGGGACGCTGTGGTCTCCCTGTCGATTAGGGGCAGGGCGATACCGAACATGCCAGTGATGACCGCGGCTATCCCGGCCAGTGTCGCGCCGGCGGCGACGCGCTTGCGCAGGCGCATCCTGCGTCCCTGTTTCACGATCTCGGCCACGTGAAAAGGCCGGCCCGGGCCATCGGCGCCGCGTTCGGCCAGGACGGTGCGCAGGTCGTTCTCGGTGACGTGCCTCATCTCGTCGCCTCCGGTAGCAGATCCTGGACTTCTGGAGTCACGCGTAGCCGTGCCAGTCCCCTGCTGAGTTGCGTCTTCACGGTTCCCAGTGAGCATCCGAGAGTGTCGGCCACTTGTTGCATGGTCAGCTCGTCGAAATAGTGCAGGACGATCACCGTGCGTTGCCGCTTCGATAAGGAGCCGATAGCCGCCCACAGGGTGTCGCGGTCGACTACGGTCCCGGAGAAATCATGTTCGGATCGTTCTGGGACCTCGTCTGTGGGCACCTCTCTCCGCCATCTCCTCCGCCACCAGGAGGTGTGCGTGTTGACGATGATCCGGTAGACGTACCGGTCGGGATCTCCCTCGATCCTGCGCCACACTGCCCAGGCCTTGGCCAGTGAGGTCTGCACGAGATCCTCTGCCACCGCCCAGTCCCGGGTGAGCAGGTACGCCGTCCGGCACAACCGGTCGTGTCGATGTGCGACGTACTCGGCGAAATCATTCGCCATCTAGGACCTCCGTTCGGATCACTCCACCGATCACTACTGCCTGGAGGGACGATCCGGACGACACTCTGTGAGAACTTTCTGTACGTCTTAGACGGGGTGGACAGGGGTGAGGCTCGGCGTCGACGCCGAGGCTTCAGACCTCCGCTGTTCGTCGCATCCGTGTGAAGACCATGCCGACGAAGGCCGCCGCCATCCAGGCCGCCAGACAGATCCGCGCATAGGTCCCGGCCCAGGTGGGGGGACGGTCCCGGTTCTGGGCTGCAGCAGGTTTCCCGGTAGCAGGCTCTCCGTTTACATGCCAGCTGGAATGTATACAGAAAGCTGTAGTCCGTATACTCATACCAGCTGCAGCGCGACAACAGACGATGTACTTCCGCAGGTAGCCCGCAGGTTCATCGAGAAATGATCAGCGTGCCGGCGTTCCGCACGACAGATGCGCTGACGACTCAGGTGTGTTCATCGGCGAGGTCCGCATGACGGGTGATCGCCTGATGTATCGATGCCCGCCCCACATACGACTTTCGAGAGGTACGGAACGTGTCTCCGGCGCTGGGGACGTCGCGTAGCGATGTTGCCACGGAAGCGGGGGCCACGATTCGAGGACGAATCAATGGGACTTCATCAACGACTTTCCTCAATCCGCGTACGGTTCACGGCTGCGGCCGCGCTCTTCGCGTTGCTCGTCTTCAGTGCGATCGGGGTCGCCCTCGACATCGCTATCAGTAAGACGATCGAAAGCCCGATGTGGGTGCTCACGACACGCGCGGCGAGCGATTGGATCGCCCGAATGAAGCCTGGCCACGTGCCGGCGCCGCGTTCGACGGTGAACGTCCCGCTCCTCCAGCTCGTGGACTCCCACGGACGCGTTGAGGCGGCCTCTCCGGCGGCGTTGGGGTGGTCACCGTTAAGCGAGGCCCGTCCCATGTACAGCAACCATGCTCTTCATCTCGAGCGATGCTTGCACGGCCACTGCATCCTGGTGACAGCGATCCGAGTCTCACCGCAGGAGGCCTTACTGCTCTGGCGAGGCGATCCCCATGTCGTCTACGCAGGAATGCTAGAGCCATTCATCCTGGCCCACGCCCGGCTGGGGCTCCTCATTCTGACTATGGTCGTGTTAGCGATCATCCTGACAACGTGGATCATCTGGGTCGTGGTGGGCAAGACACTCCGCCCGGTGGCGGACATCCGTGCCCAAGTATCCGAGATCACCGTAAGGGACCTGCAGCTGCGGGTGCCCGAGCCGCCTCAAGACGACGAAATCGGACAACTGGCCCGCACCTTCAATCACACGCTGGCCCGCCTGGAAGCGGCTGTAGAGCATCAGCGGCACTTCGCCTCGCTCGTTTCCCACGAACTCCGAACGCCCTTGACCGCCCTGCAAGCTGAGCTCGACGAGGCACTGCTGTATCCAGACGAGGTCGATCCGCGCGCGGCGATCACCAGGAGTCTGTCGACGACCGAGAGATTACGCACAGTGATCGACGACATGTTGATGTTCGCCAGGGTCCGAACAGCTGCTGCGCCTGAACCCGTCGACGTCTGTGCGCTGATACGCGACAAACTGATCACTACGTGCCGTGACGTACCGGTGTTCACCCGCATTGAGGATGACCTGAAGGTCTTGGGGAGCGGGTCGCAACTGAGCGCCGTACTGAACAACCTGGTGGTCAATGCACAACGTCACGCCGACACTCGGGTCGAGGTCAGCGCGACACGCGTAGACGGCCACGTCGTCGTGTCGGTGACCGACGATGGCGATGGAATCGCGCCTTGCAACCGCGAACGAATCTTCAAACCCTTCGTCCGCCTGGATGACGGACGCCAGAAAGATCCAAACGGAACCGGACTGGGCCTTGCCATCTCGCGAGAGATCGTCGCCGCCCACCGAGGGACGTTAGACGTTGAAGACTCGCCACGAGGTGCACGCTTCGTCCTTCGCCTGCCGGCTCTGGAGACGAAGCACCCCCGACTTCCAGACTCCGGAGATGGAACCGAGCTCCTTGGCCTCGACAGCACATGATCATCTGCCTGTTCGCCGTTGCCATACATCGCGGGGCGGTGTTCGAGAAAGAGGCCCCTGGACTTGGGAGCGCGAGACGTCACCACACGGACGGCCGATGTGCTCCTTCTTCGCCGACCAGTCCAAACACACGAAATGAGGCGACACGATGCTGAAGGAGCGCTCGCTTAGAGCCCGCCTGGCGCTGTTCACCACTACGGCGGTAGGTGCGCTTTGCATTCTGTTTTCCATCATCCTGTTGTTTGTGATCAACAAGGTGGCCACCCAGAATCTCACCAATGAGGTGAGCGCGGTGGGTGATGTGGTCGGCTACTACGTCGATCGTGGAGAGTTGGTCAATCCGCTGCCACCAATCTCAAACAAGCTGATCCGTCCGGTTCAGGTGGTTGATCCTCACGGAAAGGTGGTCGCTGCGACCCGGGACATGCAACACCAGCCCGTCATGGCGCACTTCTTTCCGAAAAGCCCTCACCAGGCGGCAAGCGCCGTCGTCTGCCACTCCGTCTTTCCATCCGGCGGCTGCCACGTCATCGTCGCGCAGCAGGTGTACCGCAACGGTGATTGGACGATCTACAGTGCGGCGCCGACTCTGCCGCTCTATGCCTATCCGGTTGTGACGGCCCTCCTGGTAGCGGGAACGATCTTCTTCATGATCGCAGCGGCTTACGGAGCGCGGCGCACCGTCACAAGGTCGCTCAGACCCGTGGATGCCATCCGGGCTCAGCTTGATCACATCCGCAGCACCAACATGGGCCGCCGGGTCCCGGTCCCCGTACCCAAGGACGAGATTTATCGGCTGGCCCGGAGCGTCAATCAAACCCTCGACCGGTTGGAGGACGTGCTGGAACAGCAACGGCGGTTCTGCTCGGACGCCTCCCACGAGTTGCGCACCCCGATCACCGCCATCCGCGCCCAGATCGAGGACGCCCTCCTTGCACCTGAAGAGGTCGCCCTCAGCACACTGTGTAACGCCGTACTTCCGAGCGTCGAGCGTCTCCAGTCGATCGCCGCCAACCTGCTGACGCTCACTCGACTGGACGCGGGCGTACCCCTCGAGCGGGAAATCTTGGACTTGGCCGAACTCGTCACCACGGAGCTGAACAATCACCAGATGAGCAGGAAAATGGCCCGCGATCTGGAGCCGGGAGTGATCGTTAGAGGTGACCGGCCGCGGCTGCGCCAGTTGGTCGGCAGCCTGATCGACAACGCCCAGCGGCACGCCTCCTCTACGATCACCGTCTCCGTACGGTACGCGGACAGCGACCCGCCGCTCCAGGGGAAGGTCGCGGAACTCCAAGTAATCGACGACGGCGCCGGAATCGCCACGAATCAGCGAGAAACGGTATTTCAGCGGTTCACCCGGCTCGACACCGCCCGCAGCAGGGATGCCGGCGGAGCCGGCCTCGGCCTCCCCCTCGCACGGCAGATCGCCGAAAGCCACGGTGGCACACTGACGATCCAGGACAGCGACAGAGGCGCACGCTTCGTCCTCCGTCTACCCCTGCCCGTGCGACCATCCGGCGATTGAGCACTGGTCGGTGCGCGTCACGTATACCGTCGTCGATCATGTGCTCCTGGAACTCAGGGGGCTTCTAAGAGCGTGTTTGAGAAGATCGTTGATCTCCGGCGTGGCGGTGTGACGGCTGTCCGATTTGTCGCCAGGGTGGTCGAGTGCCCCCTGGTCGTTACCCCTCAGACCTGACCGACGCGCAGTGGGAGTTAATCGAGCCCTTGCTGCCGGATCCGAACTCCGGCGGCCGGCCGGAAAAGCATCCGCGCCGGGAGGTCGTCAACGCCATCTTGTACGTGGTGCGGTCCGGTTGCCCGTGGCGATATCTGCCTACTGACCTGCCGCCGTGGCAGACGGTGTACTGGTACTTCAACCAGTGGGAACAGGCAGGCGTCACCACCAGATTGCTGGCCGAGCTACGGATCAAGGCCCGTCAGCAGGCGGGCCGCGAAGGCGAGCCCTCGGCGGGAATCATCGACTCCCAGAGCGTCAAAGGCGCCGACACCGTCGGGCGAGACAGCCGCGGCTACGACGCCGGAAAGAAGATCAACGGCAGGAAACGGTTCATCGTGACCGACACCACCGGACTGCTGGTCACCGTTGCGGTGATGGCCGCCAGTTGGCAAGACCGCGATGGCGCCAAGTCAGCCCTGCTGGGGGCGTATCTGACCACGCCGATCCGGTACGTGTTCGCCGATCAGGGCTTCGCCGGCCGTCTGGTGGACTGGGCGAAAGAGACCCTGCGCACCACGATCGAGGTCGTCCGCAAGCCTGCCGACCAGCGGGGATTCAACGTCATCGCCCGCAGGTGGGTTGTCGAGCGGACGTTGGCCTGGCTCACCGCCTGCCGACGCCTAGCCCGCGACTACGAACGCCACCCCCAGGTCTCCGAAGCCATTATCCGTTGGGCCGCCATCGCTGGCATGACCCGTCGCATCACCCGAGGCGAACCCGCCCGCCGACAGCCCCGCTACACCATCGGCTGAAACCCGCCACCCATCTCAAACACGCTCTAAGAGCCTGCTGACAAAGGATTTGGTCGCTGAGGCCCGAGACAGGGATGCCCTGGTCGAGCCCCATCTTCGAGCGATACACCCGGCGGCGGGCAAGATACGCGCGTACCCCGCAAAATCGGTTGCGCAGGTCGTCATGATGGTGACATGACGTGGACAGCACCTGACGTAGAGCGGGGACCTCGGACGGACATGGCCTGTGGCGAACGCGAGATGCTGGATAACTGGTTGAAGCTCCGCCGGGTGTTCCTGCTGCGCAAATGCGCCGGCCTCACCTCCGAGCAACTGAAGACCGCCTCCGTGGAGCCGTCCAACCTGACGCTGCTCGGCCTCCTGCGACACATGACGGAAGTCGAGCGCTGGTGGTTCCGGGAGAAGTTCCTGCACGAAAACTTGCCCGAGCTGCACATCACGAAGGAGTACGAAGACGGCGACTTCGACCTGGTGGCCGACGCCGACGCCGAGGCGGACTACGCCGCCTTCCTCGCGGAGACGGCTGCCTGCGACGCCGCGGTTGCGGACATCGACCTCGAGGAGCTGGCCGACGACCCCCGGGCGCCGACCGGCAAGGTCAGCCTCCGCTGGATCTACATCCACCTCCTGGAGGAGTACGCGCAGCACACCGGGCACGCCGACCTGATCCGGGAGCGCATCGATGGGGCCACGGGAGTGTAGCGGCTCTCCCGGCATCACCCGTATATAGGTCCTGGCACCTCACCGACGTACCCACTGATCAGCTGAGCGGTGGTTAGCCGTAGCTCCAGGACTCCGAGCCGGCTGACGAAAGCTTAAGTGCTCGTGGGCATGGGACCGTAGAGGGCTGGCCCGATCTTGTTGATGGAGCCCTGGTGGGACCATTGGGACAGTTGGGCGCGAAAGCAGTTGATGTTCTCGATTCTGAGGGTGGCGGCCAACTCGGTCCCTCTCCAGGCACGCCAGGGCCGGGCGGCCAGGAGTTCCAGAACCGTGCCGCGCCGGTCGGGACTGGGCAAGACCGGTAGCGGGCTCCTGGTTGCCGAGTTGCGTAAAGAACACCTCAGCTATCAGGAGCCCGCTCTGTCCGCAGGCGTATCGCTCGAAGAGGGGCTCGACCAGGGCATCCCTGTCCCGGCTTCAGCGTCCAGATCCTTTGTCAGCAGGCTCTAAGGCTTGCTGCTGTTACCGTCGGCGACTTCATCGAAGGGCGCTCGGCCTGAGGAAGCCCGAATGTCGACGCCGACAGTTCCGTTTCAGTTCCGTTTGAGGCCGTAAACGTCGGAAGTCGACGGGAGACGTTGAGAGCCGTATTGCCTGGTCAGGGCGCTACTCGGCGTCATCGGCGCATGTGGCGAAGTGGCAGGTGCGAGCTCAAGCTCCACTACGACGTGTGATCTCCTGAGCCGTGCGGCCCGTGAACTCCGCGAGGCTCCACACATCGACACCATCGGTAAGCAGTCGGAGCGCATGGAACCCGTCCTCCCGACTTTCCATCCACTTTCGATACGGCCCGAGCCGTTCCGGGATCACCTGTGGATGGGAGCCGCACCGACCCAGCGGTGATAGGCGTCCATGTCGACGTTGCTGCCGCACACGATGGTGGCTACGTGTCGGCCGGCGAAGCGGTCACGGTCTTCGAGGATCGCCGCGATGCCGAGCGCGGCCGACGGTTCGACGACGAGGCCCGCGTGGTCGAGGAGCATCCGCATGCCGGCGATGATCGACGCCTCCTGGACCAGGACGGCGTCGTCGGCGACCAGGAGGAGGTCGTCCAGGACGGCCGGGATGGGACGCCGGCCGGCGACTCCGTCGGCGATGGTGTCGGTCGAGTCGGTCGTGACGACGCGCCGTTGGCGCCACGAGTGTGTCATCGCCGGTGCGCCCAGCGGCTGGACGCAGATCACCTCGACTTCGGGCGCGCAGGCCTTCACCACATGACCCACGCCGGTGGCCAGCGCCCCGCCGCCGAGAGCGATCAGGACTGCGTCGAACGACGGCACGGTGTCCACCAGTTCCAGGCCGATGGTCGCCGCACCCTCGCAGGTCTCGATGTCCAGGCTGTCTTCGACCAGCCGGATGCCGTTGTACAGCGCGACGGCCGCCGCCCGCTCGCGAGCCATGTCGAAGTCGCCGTCCACCAGTTCCAATCTGGCGTCCAATCCGCGGATGCGATCGAGCTTGGCCGCAGGCGCAAAGCGGGACGCCACGACGGTGACGTCGAGCCCCCGGCCGCGACCGGACCACGCGAGGGCTTGGCCGAGGTTGCCCGCGCTGGCGCACACCACGGCGGGCGAGCCCTTGTCGGCGAGCAGGCTCGCGACCACCTCGGTGCCGCGAGCCTTGAAGCTGCGGACCGGGTTCGCGGTTTCAAGCTTGATGCTCACCGTGCACCCGAGGTCGGGCTCCAGCGCCTCACAGCGGTACAGCGGAGTGTCGAGAAAAATCGGGTCGATCACCCGGCGAGCCGCCCGGATCCGAGCAGTGTCGAGACGCGTCTCCTGCACGACACAGCAGCCTAGCGCCGCCGGCGCTGTTTCCATTCGGGTCTCACGTGGGGCTTGCGCCGCCGCCACTATTCAGCGTTACTATGTACCAGTAGTCATTATTACTGAGTAGCTGAAGGGAGGTGTTCCATGGGCAAGCAGCTGACGGAGATGCTCAAGGGAACGCTGGAGGGCGTGGTCCTCGCGATCCTGCTCGGCCGGTCCGCGTACGGCTACGAGATCACGGCGTGGCTGCGGGATCAGGGCTTCTCCGACATCGCCGAGGGCACCGTCTACGCGCTGCTCGTCAGGATCGAGCAGCGCGGCCTCGTCGACGTGGAGAAGGTCCCGTCCGAGAAGGGGCCGCCGCGCAAGGTGTACTCCCTGAACGCTCAGGGTCGGGAGCATCTCGAAGAGTTCTGGAGGACCTGGAGCTTCCTCACGGAACGGCTCGAACAGCTCCGCGAAGGAGGCAAGTAGCCATGGCCGAAGAGTCGAACGAGCCGAAGAGCCGCTACCGGCAGTACCTGGAGGTGCTCACGGGGCCGCTCGAGGACAAGAAGCGCTACCGGCAGTACAAGGCGCGCACGGAGCAGCTTCCCGCGAGCTATCACACGGCGATCGATGCGCTGCATCGGTACATGTTGTACTTCGGGCCGGGGAAGGCGGACAGCCTGCTGGCGATGCTGGAGGATCTCGCCGATCTCTTCGAGCAGAGCGCCGCGGACGGGATCCCGATCCGCGAAGTCGTCGGAGAAAACCCCGTGGATTTCGCCGAGGAGTTTCTCCGGAACTACCCCGAGGGTCAGTGGATCAGCCGGGAGCGGGAACGGCTGACCGACGCCATCGATCGCGCCGCGGGCGACGAAACGTAACGAGAGAACGGATATCCGGATGACAACCAATCAGGTCCAGAGCCCCCCGATCCGCGTGCAGGGCCTGGAGAAGTCGTACAAGGAACTGCGGGTGCTGCGCGGGGTGGACTTCGACGTGGCGCGCGGCAGCATCTTCGCCCTGCTCGGCTCCAACGGGGCGGGCAAGACCACGGTCGTGAAAATCCTGTCCACACTGCTCAAGGCCGACGCGGGGACCGCCAGCGTCAACGGCTTCGACGTCGCCACGCAACCGGCGGACGTACGGGAGTCCATCAGCCTCACCGGACAGTTCGCCGCCGTCGACGAGATCCTCAGCGGTCGGGAGAACCTCGTGCTGGTCGCCCGGTTACGGCACCTCAAGAATCCGGGCACGATCGCCGACGACCTGCTCGAGCGTTTCTCGCTGACCGAGGCGGGTGCGCGGAAGGTATCGACGTATTCGGGGGGCATGCGCCGCCGCCTCGACATCGCGATGAGCCTCATCGGGAATCCGCCGGTCATCTTCCTCGACGAGCCGACAACCGGGCTCGACCCCCAGGCGCGCATCGAGGTGTGGCAGGCCGTCAAGGAACTCGCCGGCCGGGGGACGACGGTGCTGCTCACCACTCAGTACCTGGACGAGGCCGAACAGCTCGCCGACCGGATCGCGATCCTCCACGAGGGCCGGATCATCGTGAACGGCACCCTGGCCGAGCTCAAGCAGCTGCTGCCGCCCGCCAAGGTCGAATACGTCGAGAAGCAGCCGACCCTCGAGGACGTCTTCCTCACGCTCGTCGGCACCGGCGGCAAGGACGGCAAGGACAGCGACGCCCACGATGACGCGACGCCGGCACGGATGAGTGAGGAACAGCGATGAGCAAGCACTTCTTCGGCGACACCGCCGTCCTGCTGGGACGATCCCTGCGCCACATCACGCGCAGCATGGACACCATCATCACGACCACGATCATGCCGATCGCCTTCATGCTGCTGTTCGTCTACGTGTTCGGCGGCGCGATCAACTCAGGGTCGGATTCGTATGTGAACTACCTGCTGCCCGGCATTCTGCTCATCACGATCGCTTCGGGCATCGCCTACACCGCATTCCGGCTCTTCCTGGATATGAAGGGCGGCATCTTCGAGCGATTCCAGTCCATGCCGATCGCACGGTCGTCCGTCCTGTGGGCGCACGTGCTGACCTCAGTGATCGCCAATCTGATCTCGCTCGTGGTCGTCGTGCTCGTCGCCCTCCTCATGGGCTTCCGCTCGTCGGCGGGAGTGCTGGCCTGGCTCGCGGTCGCCGGCATCCTCATCCTGTTCACCCTGGCGTTGACATGGATCGCCGTCATCCCCGGCCTCACCGCGAAGAGTGTGGACGGCGCGAGCGCGTTCTCCTACCCGCTCATCTTCCTGCCGTTCATCAGCTCGGCGTTCGTGCCCACCGGCACCATGCCCGGCCCGGTGCGCGCCTTCGCCGAGAACCAGCCGGTGACGTCCATCGTCAACGCCATCCGCAACCTGTTCACCCAGCAGCCGGTCGGCACCGACATCTGGATCGCCCTCTCCTGGTGCGTCGGCATCCTCGTCGTCGCGTACATCTTCGCCACGGTCACTTACCGCCGCAGGATCTCCTAGGGCCGACCGTGGGCCGTCTGCGGGCCGTCCGGAGGCGACCGACAATGACGGACGACGACCAGAGCTGATGGCTTGGAGCCGAGGTCAACGCGATGAGCACGAGGGTTGCCACAGGCCCCGGATACCTGGACATCACTCCCTGAAGACGAAGATGATCGCCCAGCCCCCGCACGTCGTGAAATCGAAGCCCGTGGGAAGGTCCTGCACCTTGCCACGGGCTTTTCGCATTGCACCCTCCGGCGGACCCGGCGCAAGGAACGCCGGACGGCAAGTACTCACGCCCGTAGTGTGCGTGTCATGAGCCAAGGCACGTAGCGGCAATACGTCTGCCCGGAGCTCTGATTTCCCCGGCGGGCAATTGCCGCGGTGCAGGCACAGGGACACGTCGTGCTGTGCTTACGCCTCTGTCGCCGGCCTGTCGCCGCTCCGCGGTGGGTCGATATGCCAAACGGGATGGAGAGGCAGCATGGTCCGGACCGGCGTGCAACTACGATCCCGACCATGAAACCCCCCGTCGTCATCGCAATCGTCGCTGCGAGCGCCATCGTGCTGGCCGGTCTGGTGGCGAGCGCGGCTATCGTCGTCAACACCCTCGTTCCCGGGTGCCAAGCAGGCAACGAACAGCTCGTTGGCACCTTGAAAGCCCTGCCCATCCTTGACGTCCATCCAGCTGACTTCAGATTTACGGACGGCGACTCAGGATGCGACGACGACGACGGATTCGCACAGGCCTGGCAGGGTTACCGTTCAACCGAGCCTTTCGCGATTCTGCCGTTCTATGAAAAGGCCGCCCTGGCAGATGGGTGGAAACCGATCGCGCACTCATTTGAATACTCTTGCTTCACCAAAGAAATTGATGGTGTCAACGCGTACCTTAACGTGGGAGTTTCTGACAGCAACAGCTCCGGCACCGGGACGGACTACAGCGTTGGCGTGAGGGCGAGCCGTGAGCGGGACATCGGGTGCTGACACGGCCGCAGAGGCGAGATCGCAGAATGCGTCGCGACAGCGCGGCCCAGGTCACATGACCGAGTCTCACGCCCGTTCTTGCTTTGACCGGTCACGACGAGCCTGGCGAGTGCCCAGGCCGAGGTCGCCGATCGCGGCCGCAGTGTGAGTGCCCGCACCTGCGCACTGCCATACGGCGACGCCCTCCACCAGAGCGGCATGTAAGCCAAGCCGATGCTCGGGACAGGTGGGCCACACACCCCACACAAGCTCCATGACGATGTCCTGGGCCGCGTCAGCGACATCGGAAATCGCGAGGTCGACGTCTCGACCACTGCTCGGCCGGATGGGAGGTGAGCCGCAAGCGCCGCGGAACTCCACCCGCGCGCATCCGCTGTCGTCCCAGTCCGGGATCGTGATTCCCAGTGCCCCCTCGATTCCTGAGGCGTAGAGGTCGCGTTCCACGATCTTCAATGCTGTTTCCAGGGTGGCCCACCGGCCGGGCTCCAGGTCGAAGCCTGGCTCGAAGTCCATTGCGTCAAGCAGACCCCGTCCGAGCCGGGCGACATCGGCAGGAGTCAGCTCCGTCGTCCGGCGCTCCAAGATCTCTCGTACGGCGGGGCCGCTCAAGCCGGACTCCTCCACCAGACAGGCGAGCTCTACTACCGGCTCGGCCTGAAGGCCGCCCTCGCGCAATCTCCGGTACACCTGGGCGGCCAATTGCTCGGCCGCCATCTCGTCCTGCTCACTGAAGTACACGTCCCGGATTGTCTCCCCACCCGACTGACCGGTCGGAGAGGGACCCAGTTCCTTAGGAATGACGGCTTCGACGGGCCCGTCTGGGCGCCGTCGTCGTCCGTGAGCGGCGTCTTGCCGGTGTGCCCGGCTACCCGGATGTGTGCCGAGCGCGGCGGGGCCGTACCGGATCGTCGTGGGAGGTCACGATCTGCAGATGCAGAATTCGTTGCCTTCCGGGTCCTGCCAGACCTGCCAGAGGTTCTCCTGGATGTCTCCCGCCGGGGTGGCTCCAAGCTCCGCTGCCCGGGCGGTCGCCGCGGTGAAATCGTCGGCGACGAGGTCGACATGAACGCGGTTCTTGACGGTCTTCGGCTCGGAGACCCGTTGGAGAGCGAGATCCGGGCCGAGGCTGATCCAGTCCTCTTCCCGGCGGGTGATCGGCAGGTCCAGCAACTCACTCCAGAAGCGGGCGAGCGAGTCGAGTTCGTTGGCGTCCATGACAATCCCGTTGATGCGAATGCCCATCCTCTCCCCTTGCCCCTGCGACCGGCCGCGGATCAAGGCGTGCAGGCTACCGCGAAGGGGAGGTCCGGCGGCGTACCCTCACGCGGCCGATCCGGCGATGCCGGCGAACCCGACGACCAGGCCCTCGAGCTGGGCCCGCAGCTCCGCTGAAGTGATCTGAGGATCGAGCAGCGCGCTGACGCACTGGCGGCGCAGGGCGCGGTTGAGGGCGACCGCGGACGCGTCGTCGATGCCCGGATGAACGATCCGGATGGTGTCGACGAGACCGATGATCTCGGTCTCGAGCGCCTCGTCGAGGAGGGCGCGGAACGTGTCGACGCCGAGATGGGTGGCGGCGAGCACCGAGGGGGTGACGAAGGCGCCTGCGGCGGCGGTCAGCGAGTCCAGGCTGGCCGCGAAATAGGCCTGCGGATCGGTCTCGGCCAGGTGGCCGTTCCGGTCACGGAACGTCGAGCAGAGACGTTCGAGGTTGGCGGGCGAGAGCCCGAACAGCAGGAGTTCCCGCTTGTTCGGGAAGTAGTGGTACAGGCCGCCGACCGACATCCGCGCGGCCCGCGCCGCCCGTGCCATGGTGATCTCCTTGACGCCGTACGCGCTGATCAGCGGTGCCACCGCGAGGAAGATCTCCTGCTGACGGGCGACCCGATCCTCGGCCGGTCGCCCGGGTTTTCCGAACATCGCGGCTGCTTCCTTCCGACAATCCCGAGCCCACTTGTGCGCCCTGACGGCGATCTGAAGACTTCTTGTGACGGTTCTCCGGGCCCTTACACCGTCTTCTCTTCAGCCCGTTTTCTCTTGGGGGACAGCCATGACCGAAAACAACGTCGAGATTATCAGGCGGCTCTACGACGCCTTCGAAACGCACGACTTCAACGTGATCGCCGAGCTCTTCGACACCGAGGTCGAGATCTACCAGTCGGAGCTGCTGCCCTGGGGCGGGAACTACAAGGGGCACGACGGAGCGGTCACCTTCTTCACCGGGCTGCTCCAGCACATCGACTCCAAGGTGACCCTCGAGCGGTTCATCGAAGCCGGTGATCACGTCGTGGAGGTCGGCCGGACCGCGGGAACGACCACGAACGGCTCCGTCCCCTTCGACGTCCCCGAGGTCCACGTGTGGCAGGTGCGCGAGGGCAAGATCGTCCGCATGGAGTCCTATGTCGACGTCCCGCTCATGCGCAAGGCGCTGAGCTGACTCGGGGCGGAATCAGGCGGTCGCACCGGCGCGGGCGGGTACGCCCCGCGCCGGTTCTTCGTCCGGGGCGCCACAGGTCAGCGGGTGACGACGGAGGCGAGCCGGGCGAGCATCCCCTGCCGGGGAGCCAGCCAGCCGGCGATGTCGGCGACCACGGCCGGATCGACGTGCTGGGGCGACTCGTAATCCGAGGGCGCGGACGGGCCTGAGCCGGAGAAGAACATGTGGTCGTCGGCGTCGTGGACGCGAATCGTGACGTCCGGCCGGTGAGCGAGGCCCGCCCGCCACCGCGAAAGATCGTCGGCGACGGTCACCTGGAAGTCGCGGCCGCCCTGGAGGATGAGCATGGGCCTGTCGAGCGCGGAGGCGGTCGCGACCGGGTCGTAGTCGCGCAGGTCCAGGTAGTACGCGGCCGTGTAGCCGAACAGCAGGTCCGTGGCGGGGGTGTCAGGCGACAGGTCGGGGCTGTCGGTCATCGCGGCCTGGCGCGTGATCATCTCGACGGCGGCCTGCATGGCGGGACCCGGATCCAGCGAGGCGAGGTGGCGGACGACGCGGACGGCGGCCTGGGGCATCGGCTCGGCGTCCGCGGCCAGGAGCACCAGGCCGGCCACGGACGGTTCGGCGGCGGCGACGCGCGGGGCGACCTTGCCTCCTGCGCTGTGGCCGGCCACGTAGACCCGCGCGGCGTCTACGGCGGGGTGGCGTTGCAGCAGGTGGACGGCGGCCACTGCGTGCGGGACGTACTCATCGCGAATGGTGAAGCCGGGCTGCGCGGCCACCTGATCGGCGTGGGCGTGGGTCACTTTGTCGAAGCGCAGCACCGCCACGCCACGACTGGCCAGCCCCCAGGCCAGGTCCTTGAGCGGCTTGTTGGGGCCACTGGTGGCGTCCTGGTCGAATGGCCCGCCGCCGCTGAGCAGCACCACCGCGGGCCGGGGGCCGCGTCCGCGCGGCACGCTCATCGTCCCGGGCACGGCCATGGCGCCGGATCCCACGGTGACCTCGTGCTCGTCGAACCGCTTGCCGCGGGCGTAGGGCGGCGGGCTCCATTCCGCGGTCAGTGCGGGGGCGAGTTGCAGGCCCTGCAGCAGCCCCGCCTCGTCGATCGACGTGACCACCGTGAGCCCGCCCTGCTCGTACGCCACCGGGATGCTCACCCGGACCAGCCCCGCCTTGGCCGGCTCGCTGATCGGCGTCCCGACCGAGACGATGGGTCCCATTGTGGAGATCTGGGCCTCCCAGGCGACTCGCAGTGTGTCGGCGGACACCACCGCACGCAGGGGCGGAGCGAACACCTCCTCGATTTCCCCGTAGCGCCCGTTTTGCGCCATCTCGACGACCGTCGTGGCGACCGCCACCGGGTCCGTCTCCCTCGTCATTCCGCCCCTACCATTCTCATTTTTTGCGAACGGTAGCACGGTATGAGAATGTTGTGCACGTGGAAAGCCTGGAACTGCTGGCTCATCCGGTGCGGCTGCGCATCGTGCACGCGATGCGCGGGGGGCGGGAGCTCACCACCGCTCAGCTGTGCGCCCGAATCCCCGACGCCTCGAAGGCCATGGTCTATCGGCACGTCGACGTCCTCACGGCCGGCGGAATCCTGGAAGTGGCCGGTGAGAGACGTGTGCGCGGCGCGGTGGAACGCCGATACCGGCTCCGCCTCGATCGGATCGTCGTCGACGCCGACGCGGTCGCGGCGCTGTCGCCCGACGACCATCGGCGCGTGTTCGCCACCTCGATGGCCGTCCTCGCCGCCGAGTTCAACGCCTACCTCGACCGCGAGAACTCCGACCCGGCGGCGGATCTCGTCGGCTACCGGCAGCACGCAGTCTGGCTCGACCGCGGCGAACTGGAACAGATGATCGGCGACCTGCGTCGCGTCCTCCTCCCCTGGCTGTCCAATGAGCCGGCGCCGGATCGCACCCAATATCTGCTCAGCCCGATCTTCTTCCCGATCGAACAACCACCCGCCGAGTCCGAGACGGATTGAATGCCTCGTCTCCGTCCGGGACCGTGGCGGGCACGCGCTTCGCGGACGGCAGACCGAGGTGGGCGGAGGAGATGTGACCGGCATGACCAATGAGAAAAACGAGACATCTTCCTTGGTATGCGGCTAACGCCGCCATAATCTGCCTATGACTCCCTGCTGGCTAGCATAAATTTGTCATTTTTAGTTCAAACCGGGCGCCTATCGGGCGCTGGGGCAGCGCCGATCTCGATCCGATCGACGGGCGCCGGCGGCCCCCGACACCGGCGAGGGGCATTCGATGGCTACTTACTGGGATCTCAAACACCGCTTGGGCAAGGCGATCAACGCTCACGACCTGCAGGCGGTGCTCGACTGCTACAGTCCGGACGCCGTCTACGTGACGCCGTCAGGCGTGGCAGAAGGGCTTGAGCAGATCTCCTGGATCTACGAGCAGCTGTTCAAGAGCTTCCCCGACCTTCACCTCACGCCGTGGTTCGAACTCGGCGACTGCGAGAATCCCGCGGTCACGGAGTGGACCATGACCGGGACGCATACCGGACCCCTCCTCCTGCCGGACGGGCGTGAGCTGAAAGGCACGGGCCGGCCCATCACCCTTCGCAGCACATGCTCCACTTTCGTCGAGAACGGCAAGATCCAGACCCATCGCGAATACTTCGACCAGCTCGAGCTCTTCAGCCAGCTCGGCCTGGGCCTGACGGAACCGGCCCCCAAGTAGGCCATGCGTCACTCATAGGGAACGACCGGTCATGAGGGACGCATGGCGACGTACGTGCTGATACACGGTTCCTGGCTCGGAGGGTGGAGCTGGGAGCGCGTGCGGCCCGCGCTCGAGGAGGCCGGGCATCGGGTGTTCGCGCCCACCCTGGCCGGCATGGCCGAACGCCGCCACCTGGCCGCTCCCCACCTTGGCCTGTCGGTCCACATCCGCGAGATCGTGGACCTGATGGAGCAGCAGGACGTGACCGACGCGATCCTGGTGGGGCACAGCTACGGAGGCATGGTCATCGCCGGGGCGGGCGGGCTCATCCCCGGGCGTATCGGGCGGCTGTGCTACGTCGACGCCCTCCTGCCGCGGTCGGGCCAGTCGGCGTTCGACCTGATCCCCCTCATGAGAGAGCACTTCAGCCAGTCTCCGCCCGGCCTGCCCTGGATGGCCTCACCCGTGGATCCCGCCCTTTTCGGCATGGACGACGAAAGTGATCGCCGGTGGGTGGAGGAGCGGGTCACCCCCGTGCCGAGGCGTACGGTGGAGGAGCCGCTGCCCGCCGTCGACGACGCCGCGCGCGAGGCCATTCCCGCGACCTTCGTGCACTGCGCGGGCCTCCCGATCCTCGACGAGACCGCCGAACTGGCCGGTCGGCGCGGTGTCCAGGTGATCACACTGGAGGGCGTGGGTCACCTCGCGATGGTGACGCACCCTGAGATCCTCGCCCGGGAACTCCTCGCCCTTGCCCTTCCGCCCGGTTAGGTGGTCGCCCCGGACCGGCGAAACGGCCGCCCCCCATTGGGAGAGCGGCCGCCGCACGCGATGGCCTACTGCTTGGTGACGGCGCCGCTGACGCGGGACTTGAGGCCGGTGACCCGCCGGAACATGTCCCACCAGAAGGGGGCCCCGAACAGGACGGCAACCAGGGTGAGGAGGAATCCGGGCCAGTGGCCGGGTGAGGAGAGACGGTCCCACCAGCCGCCGCCGTGCCACTCCCACTGCGGGCCGTCGTCGCCGCTGCTCATGGTCACGCTCACCGGCGCGTTCGCGAAGATCTTGACGAAGGCCGGGGTGCTCAGCACCTCGGTCACGCACGTGTAGGTGTCCTGGCCCGGCGCGCACTGGTCCTGGAAGGGCTTGAGGGCCTGCTCCCCCGACTGGGCGAAGGCCGTCACGGCGCTCCGGTAGGCGTTGTCGTTGAGCAGCGTCTTGCCGTACTCGAGGGCGTCCATGCTGAACCCGAGCGTCACGACCAGGGACAGCAGCGCGACGACCCAGCGGACGTATCGCTTGTAGAGCATGGAAAGCCGCTGCATCTCGCCGTCGAACCACTCCTCGACGCCGCGCCGGAATGCCTCCATGTCCTCGTCGGCCTTGTCCCAGACGGCCTTGAGCGGGCGGTAGAGGGGGCTCTTGAGCTGGTCGAGGTCGCGCATCAGCGGCTCGACGCCGCCGTGCTCGGTGGCGATCTCCATGAGCGCCACGGCGAAGCGCGCCGGCGGGATGTCGGCGATGCTGGTCTTGCCGCGCCTGGAGTGGTCGATCTCCTGGAGCCGCTCGTGGAGCAGTTCTGCCATCGACTTGCCCTGCCCGGGCGACACCACCTGGGCGACCGGTTGGGCCGCGACGCCCTCCCCCGGCTGCGCGACCGGCTCGGCCGCGCTCTCCCCCGGCTCCGTGATCGGCTCGGCTGCCGCGGTGGCGCTCTCCGTCGGTTGCGCGGCGGGCGCCCGCTCCTCGTCGTCGGCCTGATCGGCTCCATGCGCGGGATCCGCCGGATCGATCTCGGCGGTGACGACGCCGTCGCCTGTGCCGTCCGCCGGCAACGCCTGCCCGGAGACGGCGGTCTGGGGCGGGGCCGCGCCCGCCGGTGCCCCCGCGGGAGCAGGATCCGCCTGGACGGCCTCCGCCGCCGCGACCGAGTCGGGGGCGGCGGCGAGCGGCGGGCTCTGGGACGGCGCCGGCAACGGGCTGAAGGCGGGCCGCGGGTCGGTGCCGAAGGGCAGCTTGGCGAACACGCCGAGCACGGTCGCGGGCAGCCGCGAGCGTCCCTCCCCCGACGGCGGCAACAGGTCCATGAGCGGGGCCCGCAGCCTGCGCCCGAGACCCTTCAGCATGTCGAGCAGCCGTTCCAGCAGCCGGATGAAGAGTGAGGGCTTTTCCCCGGTCTCAGCGCCGTCGAGCGTGTCGCGAAGGTATGCCCATAAGAACTTGCTGCGAATTCCGAGCAGCCTGACGATGCCCTCGTTGAGTCCGCTGACCAGCAACGACAACAACAGGAAGGCGAGAATGAGACCGATTGCCAGGTCTACGTAATACGAGATCAATGAGATCACCCGCACCGTTGATACACCGTGGCAACCTCTGGGCGCAACGCTTCAGATAATCACGATCTGACCCTTAGGCACCGATGGCCCCAAGGGCTCGGCGCATATCTCACGGATCGTCCCACGAACACGCGAACGCCGCATGACAATTTCCCGAAAAATGCGTATTGGGGAAAAGGCCGGCCCGCTCAGTCCTCGTACAGGAGGCGTTCCGCGACGGCCCGCGCCCTTCGGGTGGCGCGGCGGTAGTCCTCGATGAAGTCCTCGGATCCGTCGGGCGGGTATCCGAGCGCCCGGGAGATCAGAACCCGCTCCTTCACCGCTCCGGGAATGCTGTCGGCGGCCCGGCCGCGCACGAGCATGATGGCGTCGCGGACGCGCGAGGCGAACCGCCACGCCTCCGCGAGCACGGCTTCGTCGGCCTGATCCAGCAGTCCCTCCGCCACCGCGGCCCGCAGGGCGTCGAGGGTCCGCGTCGTCCGCAGTGCCGGTACGGCGCCCGCGTGCCTGAGCTGGATGAGCTGGGCCACCCACTCGACGTCGCTGAGCCCGCCCCTGCCGAGCTTGGTGTGGAGGGCCGGGTCGGCGCCCCGGGGCAGCCGCTCGGCCTCCATCCGGGCCTTGAGCTTGCGCATCTCCCTGACGGCCTCCATGGAGATGCCCTCAGGCGAATACCGCATCGGGTTGATGAGGTCCATGAACTCGGCGCCGAGCTCGGCGTCTCCGGCGCAGAATCGGGCCCGCATGAGCGCCTGCGCCTCCCAGTGAGACGACCAGCGCTCGTAGTAGGCCCGGTAGGAGGCGATCGTGCGGACCAGCGGCCCCTGCCGTCCCTCCGGCCGGAGCCCCGCGTCGATCTGCAGCGGCGGGTCGGGGGCGGGCTGTGCGAGCAGCCGGCGCATCTCCTCGGCCACCGTCTGGGCCGCGACCGTGGCGTCCCGTTCCGCCACCCCCGGGCGCGGGGCGTGGACGAACATCACGTCGGCGTCGCTGGCGTAGGAGCTCTCCATCCCGCCCAGCCGGCCCATCGCGATCACCGACAGACGGGTGGGGAAGTCCTCCCGCCTGCCCTGGCAGACCTTGTTGATGGTCGCGTCCAGGGCGGCCTGAATGGTCACGTCGTTCAGCGACGACAGCGCCCCGCCGACCTCCTCGATGTCGATCAGCCCGAACAGGTCGGCGCAAGCCGTACGCAGCAGCTCCTTGCGGCGCAGCGCCCGGATGGCGGTGACGGCGGTCTCGGCGTCTGCGCCGTGGCGGTTGACGGCGGCCGCCGCCTCCCCCGCCATCGTCGACGCGGGCCGTACGGCGAGCTCGCTCGTCTCGCCGAGCATCCCGACCGCCTCGGGGGCGTGGAGCAGCATGCCGGTGACGTAGCGGCTGGTACCCAGCACCCGGGCGAGGCGCTCCGCGACGGCGGTCTCGTCCCGGAGCAGCCGCAGGTACCAGGGCGTGCTCCCGAGCTTGTCGCTGACCTGCCGGAAGCCGAGCAGGCCGGCGTCCGGATCGGGGGCGTCGGCGAACCAGCCCAGCATGACCGGCAACAGTGTGCGCTGGATGGCCGCACGCCTGGAGACCCCGCTGGTCAGGCCGGCGATGTGGCGCAGCGCGCCCTCCGGGTCCGCGTAGCCGAGGGCTTCGAGCCGGGCCGTCGCGGCCGCGGTCGACAGGCGGGCCTCGGATTCCGGCAGCCGGGCGACCGCCTGCAGGAGCGGGCGGTAGAACAGCTTCTCGTGCAGCCGCCGCACCTCGAGCGCGTGCCGCTTCCACGTCGTGGTGAACTCGCCGACCGGGTCGGTGGTCATGCCGAGGCCCCGGCCGATCCTGCGGAGATCGGCGGTGTCGGAGGGCACCACGTGTGTACGGCGCAGCCGGTAGAGCTGGATCATGTGCTCGACCTGGCGGAGGAAGGTGTACGCCTCGGCCAGCGCCTTGGCGTCGTCCCGGCCGACGAACCCGCCTCTGGACAGGGCCGCCAGGGCGGAGAGCGTCGCGCGGCGCCGCAGCAGGGGCTCCGAACGGCCGTGCACGAGCTGGAGCAGCTGCACGGCGAACTCGATGTCCCGCAGGCCTCCCGGCCCGAGCTTGATCTGGCGCTCCGCCTCGCTCGCCCGGACGTGGGCCTCGACGCGGCGGCGCATCGCCTGGACGTCCTCGACGAAGTGGGGGCGGGCGGCGGCCTGCCACACCATCTCGTTGACGGCCGCGACGTACGCCTGCCCCAGCTCCAGATCACCCGCGATCGGCCTGGCCTTGAGCAGGGCCTGGAACTCCCAGGTCTTGGCCCATCGGCGGTAGTACGCGAGGTGGCTGTCGAGGGTCCGCACGAGGGGGCCCATCTTCCCCTCGGGACGCAGGCCGGCGTCCACCTCCCACAGGGATCCTTCGGGCGTGCTGGTCGAGCAGGCCTTCATCATCGCCTGGGCGAGCCGGGTGGCCGTCTGCAGCGCCTTGGTCTCGTCGACGCCGTCCTTGGGCTCCGCCACGAACACGACGTCCACGTCGGAGATGTAGTTCAGCTCGCGTGCGCCGCACTTGCCCATCCCGATCACGGCCAGCCGTACGTCGCCGGAGTCGGGGGTCTCCGCCCTCGCGATGGCGAGGGCGGCGTCGAGGGCCGCGCCGGCCAGGTCGGCGAGCGTGGCGGCGGTCTCGGCGAGCGTCGCGTCGCCCGCCACGTCCCGCCCGGCGATGTGCAGAAGCCTGCTTCGGTAGGCCACGCGCAGCGCGTCCAGGGCGGCGCCCTTGTCTCCCGTCCCGGCCTCGGGCGCCGACGGCGGCGGGCCGTCCGCGATCGGCTCGGCGTCCTCCGGGTCGGCGCCGACGGCGAGCAGCAACTCCTCCCGGAGCTCCCGGTCGGTGGGCCGCTCCGCGGCCTGGACGAACCGCAGGCAGCCGGGGTGCCGGACGACGTGGTCGGCGAGGGCGGCGCTCAGCCCGAAGACGCCGAACAGTCTGCGGCGCAGCACCGGGTCGTCCCTGAACGCGCCGAGCACGCTCGGGTCGCGCTCGACGAGACGGGCCACCGAGCTCAGCGCGAGGTCGGGGTCGGCCGCCGCGACGAGGTCGTCGAGCAGGTCGAAGTCGCCCACGGCCTCGGGGCCGAGCGCGTCGAGCAGCCGCTCGGCCCGCGCACCGTCGGCGAAGCCGAGGGCGGCCAGGCGGCCGGCTGTGGTCTGGATCCGGGGCGCCGTGTTAACCGTTCCTTCCTCGATGCCGGCGTCGATCACGCCGGCCTCCCGCGGTGAGCTTTCCCCGTAACGGTACACATGGGATGAAAGCCTCCTCGCCTGGATCAGCCGCGCTCGCAACCGCGCACACGGTAACCCGCGAGCCCACACGCCGTCCTTAGCGGTTTCTCAGCGTAATCAGCCCATCACGCGGAATGCACGCGCACTCGGAGCGTGTTCCCCGCGACCGGTTCGCTCATGACGAGGGCGCCGCGGCGTCGCGCGCTCCCGTGGCGGACCGCTCGAGGATCTGCGCGGCGAACGCCTCGGCGAGCGGACGCCAGGTCGCGCGCAGTTCCTCCTCTCCCGCTCCCACCTGGGCGTTCAGCTCGCCGGCCTGGGACGGGGGCAGGTCGCCCCCGCTGGTCCAGGTCTCGAAGACGGCCGCCGTGGCCTCCGGGTGGAACTGCACGGCCCACGCGTTCGCTCCCAGCCGGTAGGCCTGGTTGGGGTACTGGCCGCCGGTCGCCAGCCGTACGGCGCCGGGAGGCAGCGCGGTCATGGCGTCGTAGTGATACTGCACCGCGCGCAGGGGCCGGGCGGGCAGCGCGGAGAACAGGGGATCGTCCGCGGCCTCGGGCAGCGTCGCCACCTCGCACAGGCCGATCTCGAGGCCGGCGTCGCCCCGCTCGACCGTGCCGCCGCAGGCGATGGTCATGAGCTGGGCTCCCAGGCAGATGCCGAGGGTCGGCACGCCGTCCTCGACCGAGCGGGCGAGCAGCGCCCTCGTGGCCGGCAGCCAGCCGTACCCCTCGTCGTCCCACGCGGACGCCTCACCGCCGAGGACGACCAGCCCGCGCTCCGCGATCTCCGGGACCGGGTCGCCCTTGTACGGCCGGACCACCTCGTAGTCGATTCCGGCGTCCCGCAACCAGTCGGCGAAGAAGCCGAGGCCCGCCTCGGCCTCGTGTTCGATGACAGTGACTCGTTCCCGCATGAGGCGAGCTTAGAGACAGGGCTCAGGGCATGACACTCCGGGAACGGCGTGCCGTAAAGTCCGAATCATGAAATTTGATGATGTGGCCGTTCCGGGAGGTCACCTGCGGATCGCCAGGTTCGGCGAGGGGCCGCGCCTGATCATCGCCGCGCACGGCATCACCGCCTCCCTCATGGCCTGGCGCACGGTGGCCGACGCGCTCCCGCCCGGGTGGTCCCTCATCGCTCCCGACCTGCGCGGGCGCGGTCACAGCGCGGACGTCCCCGGCCCGTACGGCCTGCCCCGGCACGCCGAGGACCTCGAGCTGATCGCGCAGCACGTGGGAGCAGACGAGACGAGCGTGCTCACCGGTCACTCCATGGGGGCGTACATCGCCACCCTGCACGGCGCGCGGCGCCGCTACGCCCGGGTCGTGCTGGTCGACGGCGGGCTGCCGCTGCCCCTGCCGCTCGGGGTGGACGCCGACGCGGCGCTGGAGGCCGGCCTCGGCCCCGCCCTCGCGCGGCTCCAGATGACCTATCCGAGCGTGGAGGCCTATCTCGACTTCTTCCGCGCCCATCCCGGGTTCGTCGGCCACTGGACGCCCGACGTGGAGGAGTACGTCCGCTACGACGCCGACGGCGAGGGGCTCGACGGCGCCGTACGCTCGCGGGCGCGCGAGGACGCGGTACGGCAGGACGGGCGCTGGCTCCGGATCGAGGTCGAGACGATCGGGGCGGCGCTCGAGGCGATCGAGTCGCCGCTGACCCTCCTGCGCGCGCCGCGGGGCCTGCTGAACGAGGAGGTGGGTCTGCTTCCCGACGACATCACCGCCACATGGCGGGAGCGGCTCCCCCGGATGCGGCATGAGCTCGTCGAGGACTGCAACCACTACACGATCATCTTCGAGCCGCGGTGCGCGGCGGTGGTGGCCGACCACCTCACCACCGGCTGACCTCCGCCCTTGCGCATGATCACAAACACGGAGGGCGCAGGCCGGATGGCCTGCGCCCGAAGGTGTGCTTGATCACGCGGGAGGGTCAGGCGGGGCGGGGGGTGATCCACGTCGCCCTGGCGGCGGCCACCAGGGTGCCGTCCACCTCGTACACCGCGCTCACCCCGTGGAGCTTGCGGCCCTCGCGCCCGATCGCCCGGGCCACGACGGAGTAGCTGCCGAGGGGGTACACCCGGCGGAACACCTGGCCGGTCAGCCGGCCGAGCAGCGCGGACTCCACCGGCTGCACGGACCCCGTCCCGGACTCCTCGGAGGAGCCGTACTGGACCCAGCCCGTGGCGCAGTCGAGAGCCGCCCAGATGATCGAGTCGGGGACGACCCCGTGCTCGTCGGTCACCCCCACGGGAACCCGCCAGCCGGCGGCGACGAGATCCGTTCCCGCGACCGGCCCGGGGAAGATCCGCAGCCCGTCGCCCGGCTCGCGCAGGCCGCAGGCGAAGCAGCCCGCGATGGGGTGCCGGTACCGTCCGCGGAACCCGTCCTCCGCCCGCGCGGCGTCGTTGAAGGGCACGAACGGCGGCGGCGTCAGCTCCTCCGCCGAGCCGCCTCCCGCGCCGCGGCCGAGCGCGACCGGGATGGCCTCCGCCAGGTGCTGGTCACCGAGGTTCAACGTGACGGTGTTGCCGACGTGCTCGATCGTGACCTCGGTCTCGAGCGGGACCGGTTTGTGCAGGGTGACCTCCACCGCCGAGTCCTGCCCACCACCGGTGAGCGAACTCGCCAACGTCCCCGCGATCCACCCGCCGTTGGCGGTGCCCTCAGGTCCTCGGAAGCGCTCCGGCACGGACAACACTGTCCGCAACCCCGCAACTGCCGTCATCAAATCTCCTTGAATGTGGAAACCCCTGCCTTCAGGCGGGGGAGGAAACGCGGCGTGGTGCCGCACGAAATAATCTCGAACACGCGTTCAGTGTTGCCTGGTCGTGTCTTAGAGTGTTGGGCATGTCGCAGACCGTGAAGCGGGCGTTCAAGTTCCGCTTCTACCCGACCCCGGAGCAAGCTGAAGAGCTGGCCCGGACGTTCGGCTGCGTCCGCCTCGTCTACAACAAGGCACTTGAAGAGCGGACCCGCACCTACACGATGGAAGGCCGCAGGGTCTCCTACGTGCAGTCGTCGGCCGCGCTGACCGAATGGAAGCGTTCGCCGGAGCTGGCGTTCCTCAACGAGGTGTCCAGCGTTCCGCTTCAGCAGGCGCTGCGCCACCTGCAGGAACTCCCACGGGCGACCGTGGGAACCCCTTCCCTCCAGGAAGGGGAGAAGGTCAATAGGCCGCACTCTCCCCCTGCCCCCCAGCCCATGTGAGTCTTATTACGGTCTATCCGCATCATGCATAACAAACGACCACATTTTACTCTTCCGTCCGAACGCAGCAGATCAGCCACGAATGTCACAGCCGTTAGCGGGCTGTGTCGTGGTGATGACAGTTCGACACCAGGGCCGGCACCGGGGAGCGGCCGCATCAGGGAACGGCTATGTCACGGGACGGGCGCGGACGCCCGTCCCGGAAGCGGAAGACCGCGGACTACAGGACCGGCAGGTAGCGGCCGAGCTCGTACTCGGTCACCTGGCGGCGGTACTCCGCCCACTCGGCCCGCTTGTTGCGCAGGAAGAAGTCGAAGACGTGCTCCCCCAGCGTCTCGGCGACCAGTTCGCTGTGCTCCATCACCGAGATCGCCTCGTCGAGCGACTGCGGCAGCGGCTGGATGCCGAGGGCGCGCCGCTCCCCGCTGGTCAAGGCCCAGACGTCGTCCTCGGCGCCGGGAGGCATCTCGTAGCCCTCCTCGATGCCCTTCAGCCCGGCCGCCAGGATCACGGCGAACGCCAGGTAGGGGTTGCACGAGGAGTCGAGCGAGCGGAACTCGATCCGGGTCGAGCCGCCCTTGTGGGGCTTGTACATCGGCACGCGAACCAGGGCCGAACGGTTGTTGTGGCCCCAGCAGACGTACGAGGGGGCCTCGCCGCCCGCCCCCGCGATGGCCTCCGCGCCGCCCCAGAGCCGCTTGTAGGAGTTGACCCACTGGTTGCAGACGGCCGTGACCTCGGAGGCGTGCTTCAGCAGCCCGCCGATGAAGGATCGGCCGATCTTGGAGAGCTGGTAGTCGGCGCCCGGCTCGTAGAAGGCGTTACGGTCGCCCTCGAAGAGCGACATGTGCGTGTGCATGCCCGAGCCGGGGAACTCGGTGAACGGCTTCGGCATGAACGAGGCCCAGACGCCCTGCTCCAGCGCGACCTCCTTCATGACCAGGCGGAAGGTCATGATGTTGTCGGCGGTCGTCAGCGCGTCGGCGTAGCGCAGGTCGATCTCCTGCTGGCCGGGGGCGCCCTCGTGGTGGCTGAACTCCACCGAGATCCCCATCGACTCCAGCATCATGATCGCGTGGCGGCGGAAGTCGTGCCCGGCGCTGTGCGGGGTGTGGTCGAAGTAGCCGCCCTCGTCGATCGGCTGCGGCTTGCCGCCCTGCTCCGGCCGCTCACGCAGCAGGAAGAACTCCACCTCGGGGTGCGTGTAGAACGTGAAGCCCATGTCCGCCGCCTTGGCCAGCGTGCGCTTGAGCACCCAGCGGGGGTCGGCGTGGGACGGCGAGCCGTCCGGCATGAGGATGTCGCAGAACATGCGCGCCGTACCCGGGGACTCGCTGCGCCAGGGCAGGACCTGGAACGTGGACGGGTCGGGCTTGGCCAGCATGTCTGATTCGTAGACCCGGGAGAAGCCCTCGATCGCCGAGCCGTCGAACCCGATGCCCTCGGCGAAGGCGCCCTCCAGCTCGGCCGGGGCGATCGCGACCGATTTCAGGAAGCCGAGCACATCCGAGAACCACAGCCGAATGAATCGGATATCGCGCTCTTCGAGCGTGCGGAGAACGAACTCCTGCTGGCGGTCCAAGGCATACCTCTCGAGACACATGTCGGGTCGACTACCAGTGTGCCTCTTGTGTGTTTCACAGGGGTTACGAGGGATTGTGAGCGGACCATCCGTCCAAGTGCGGGCTAGGGGCCGTAGGCGAGGGCGTCGCCCACGGCCGTCCGGCGGTAGAGCACCTCGCGCCCCAGCCGCCGCCGGGTCACCAGGCCGCCGTCGGACAGGACGGTCAGGTGCTGGCTCACGGCTCCGGGGGTGAGGTCGAGCCGCCGGGCGAGGGCGGTGGTGGACACCGGGTCCTCCAGCGCCACGAGGACCCGGGCCCGGGACCGGCCGATGAGGGCCGACAGCGCGTTCGGCGTGCAGGGAGCGCCGGCCGACCAGAGGTTGCCGACCCCCCGCGCCGGATAGCTCAGCATCGGCTGGTACGGCTCGTACATGATCGAGACCGCCCGCCAGTTGAATGCGCTGGGGACGAGCACCAGGCCGTCCCCGGTGATGTCGCCCGAGTAGTCGTGGTGGCGGTTGTCGGTGACCAGCCGGTTCCCGTGCCAGGCGACCGACGGGTGGAGGTCCTCGAACAGCTCTCGGACGCCCCCGGCGGCGAGCCTGCGCGAGCGCCACATCACGTCGCCCTCGAGCACCCCGTGGATCGCCGGCCAGAACTCCTCGAGGGCGGCCTTCCAGTACTCGTGCAGCCGGTCGGCCACCCGCTGGACGCCGGCGACGGGATCGTCACGGAACCGGGCGGCGGCCTCCGGGTCGGCGCTCTGCACCCAGGCCGCCTCTTCCGCCGCCGTGTGCGGAGGGACGTTCCTGACCCGGTCGAGTTCGGCCATGAAGTCGGGCAGCGGGGTGTCCGGCGGGGGCGTCAGGAAGTCGGGCATGTAGCCCTTGACCGGCACCAGCGCGAACAGCTCGGTCAGGTCCATGCCGCGCAGGCGTGGCCGCACGGCCCGGAGCCACGGCAGGTGCAGCGAGTGGCGCGCCGGGGACCGCAGAACCCGCAGGCTGGTCACCAGCTCCCACATGGGCGAGAACGCGAACCTCAGCCGGGCCACGTCGTCCGGCGTGAACCGCCACTCGATCGCCACCGCCACTCCCCCACACCAACGGACCATTTAGCCATCGCTAAAAGATTGGCATCTCCGGCGGCCGATGGCAAAGGCTTGACCTGTGACTACTGTGACCGAATCACCCGGATTCCTCCGGTCCGCGACTGGCGGGCTCCCCCGCCCGTTCTGGGTGCTCTTCGCCGGGACGCTCGTGAACCGCCTCGGCACGATGGTGGAGCCGTTCATCGGCATCTACCTCACGCAGGCGCGCGGCATGTCACTCGCCGCCGCCGGCCTGGTGATGACCATGTTCGGCGTCGGGTCGCTGCTGTCGCAGCCCTTCGCGGGCTGGCTGGCCGACCACTTCGGCCGGCGGGTGACGCTGGCCGGAGCCATGGTCGCCACCGCCGTCACGTTCATCGCCCTCGGGTACACCACCAGCGTCCACGGCATCACGGTGGCCATGCTGGTGCTCGGCCTCGTCGTCGACGCCTACCGGCCCGCGTCCCAGGCCCTGGTCGCCGACCTCGTCTCCCCCGAGGACCGGCCGCGCGCGTTCGGACTGCTGTTCTGGGCCGTCAACCTCGGCTTCTCGATCGCGATGGTCGCCGGCGGCTGGCTCGCCGAAGCGGGGTTCACCACGCTCTTCTGGATCGACGCCGTCACCTGCCTGATCTTCGGCGTGCTGGTCTGGCGGGCGATCCCCGAGACGCGGCCCGACCGGTCGGAGGCCACACCCGGCCGGTTCGCCGACGTGCTGCGCGACAAGGCGATGGTGGCCTTCTTCGTCATCTCGCTGATCTTCGCGTTCGTCTACCTCCAGGCGTACACGACCCTGCCGCTCGCCATGAGCGAGCAGGGCATGCCCACCAGCGCGTACGGCATGGCGATGGCGGTCAACGGACTGCTGATCGTCATCGTCCAGCCGCTGACGAACACCTGGATGTCCCGCCGGGACCCCAGCGCCGTGCTGGCCGTCGGGTTCTCGGTCGTCGGAGTCGGTCTCGCGCTCACCGCGTTCGTCTCCTCCACGCCCGGCTACGCCGTCACGGTCGCCGTCTGGACGCTGGGCGAGGTCGTCACCGCGGGCGTGGCCGGCGCGATCGTCGCCACGCTCGCCCCCGCCCACCTGCGCGGCCGCTATTCGGGTCTGTACGGCCTGGCCTGGTCGGGCGGAGGCATGCTGGCGCCCCTCGCCGGAACCCGCCTGCTCGCCGTGAGCCCGATACTCCTCTGGCTGGTCGTCGGAGGGCTGGCACTGGTCGCCGCCGCGGGTCAGCTCGTGCTCGGCCCGGTCATCCGGCGCCGGTCCCGCGTCCAGGAGGTCGCACCGGCCGAATGACCCCTCGCATATGACGATAAATCCACTTATCGTCGCTTTGACGACAACAAACGGGACGTTCTAGGCTGGTCACCGTGGCTCAACTCCGTATCGCCCTCGCCCAGACCAACCCTGTTGTCGGCGACCTCTCCGGCAACGCGGACATGCTCCTCCAGTGGACCCGGCGGGCCGCCGACCGGGGTGCCCATCTCGTGGTCTTCACCGAGCTGTTCCTGACCGGGTACCCGGCGGAGGACCTGGTGCTGCGCTCCTCGTTCGTCGAGGCGTCGGTCGCGACGTTGTCCTCGGTGGCGGAGCGGCTGGCGGAGGAGGGCCTCGGCGAGCTTCCCGTGGTGGTGGGCTACCTCGACCGGGCCGATGTCGCCCCCCGGGTCGGCCAGCCCAAGGGCGCGCCGCTCGACGCCGCGGCGGTGCTGTACCAGGGCCGGGTCGTGATCAGGTCCGCCAAGCACCACCTGCCCAACTACGGCGTCTTCGACGAGTACCGCTACTTCGTGCGCGGCGACCGGCTGCCCGTCATCCGGCTGCACGGGGTCGACGTGGCCATCGCGATCTGCGAGGACCTCTGGCAGGAGGGCGGCCCGGTGTCGGTCGTGGCCGAGACGGGCGCGGGGCTGCTCGTGGTGCCCAACGGCTCGCCGTACGAGATGGACAAGGACGACGTCCGGCTGGAGCTGTGCGCGCGCCGCGCCCGCGAGGCCGGCTGCGCGCTCGCCTACGTCAACATGGTCGGCGGGCAGGACGAGCTGGTCTTCGACGGCGACTCCCTCATCGTGGACGCCTCGGGAGAGCTGGTCGCCCGTGCGGCGCAGTTCACGGAGGAGCTCCTGGTGACCGACCTCGAGCTGCCCGAGGCCTTCGGCGAGCTCGGCGAGCTCACGGTCGACGCCCATGACGGCACGGTCATGACGGTGGAGCGGCTGCTGCTGTCGGCCACGCCCGTCGAGCCGTACGACCCGGAGCCGCCGGTGGTCGCCGAGCGGCTGGACGACCTGGCCGAGGTCTACAACGCCCTCGTCCTCGGCGTGCGGGACTACGTGCGGAAGAACGGCTTCCAGTCGGTCATCCTCGGCCTGTCGGGCGGCATCGACTCCGCTCTGACCGCGACGATCGCCACCGACGCCATCGGTTCGGAACGCGTCAACGTGGTGCTGATGCCCTCGCGCTACTCGTCGGACCACTCGATCACCGACGCCGAGGAGCTCGTGCGCCGGCAGGGGCTCAACGCGCGGATCGTGCCGATCGCGGACATCGTCACCGCCTTCGAGAAGGAGATCGAGCTCCACGGCCTCGCAGCGGAGAACCTGCAGGCCCGGGTGCGCGGCATGCTGCTGATGAGCCTGTCGAACGAGCACGGCCACCTGGTGCTGACGACCGGCAACAAGAGCGAGCTGGCCACCGGCTACTCCACGCTCTACGGTGACTCCGCCGGAGGGTACGCGCCGATCAAGGACCTGCTCAAGACGATGGTGTGGAGGCTCTCCGAGTGGCGCAACGCCCAGCCGGGGCCGCCGCCGATCCCGGAGAACTCCATCACCAAGGAGCCCAGCGCCGAGCTCCGGCCGGACCAGCGGGACACCGACTCACTCCCCGAGTACGACGTGCTCGACCGGCTGCTGAGCGACTACGTGGAAAACGACATGGGCCGCGACGAGCTGGTCGCCGCCGGACACGACCCCGAGCTGGTCACGCGGATCATCCGGCTGGTCGACCTGGCCGAGTACAAGCGTCGGCAGTATCCCCCGGGACCGAAGATCACGCCCAAGAACTTCGGGCGCGACCGCCGTCTCCCGATCACCAACCGCTGGCGCGAGACCCTGGGGTGACCCCGGCCGCCTCGCCGTACGGCACGGCCCCTCGGCTCTGAGTGCCTCGCCGTACGGCACGGGCCCGGGCCTTCGGCGTCGTACGGCGAGGGCCCGGCCGCATTGAGCGGACCGGGCCCGAGAGTCGGTGCCAGGTGGCGAGCCCGCGCCAGGCGGGGGCTCGTGCGGAGGCCTGGACCTGGGGCGGCCTGACCTCAGCTCGTCTCAGCGCGGACGGAACCCGCGCAGCACCTCGTCGACGATCTGCTCGGCGAGGTCGGCCGGCAGTGTGTCGTCCGCCCACTTCGTCCGCCACATCATCGTGCCGGACAAGATGGCCATCGCCATCGGAACGTCGAGGTCGGCGCGGAGCTCGCCGTTCGCCATGCCCCGCTCCAGGACGGCGCTCAGCATCTCCTGGCGGGGTTTGATGGCGATCTCGTGGAACCTCTCGGCCACGCGGGGATGCCGGTCCGACTGGCTCATTGCGATGTTCATGATGCAGCGGGTCCGCACATGGCTGGACTCCGACTGGACCACCTGCAGGTAGGCGACCAGGTCGTCGCGGACGGACTCGCCCTTGAGCGGAGCGATGGGCGGCTTGAGCGACGCGAGCGCGTCGACCACCAGATCCTCCTTGTTGGACCAGCGCCGGTAGATCGTCGTCTTGCCGACGCCCGCCCTGGCGGCGATCGCCTCGATGGACAGCTCAGACACGCCGCTGCCCTCACCGAGGATGTCGAGGGCGGCCTCGATGATCGCCTTCTCCGCCTTCTCGCTGCGGGGGCGGCCCGCGGGACGAACCGCCCCATCCGTCTGCTGCATCGTCATCGCCCGATCACGCTACCGCCGCTTCCTTCTTCTCCGGCTCACCCGCCGTCACCGGAGCAGCCTCCGCGGAACGGCCGGGCATCCACAGTCCTACAACGATCACCCCCACCAGCGCCACCACCGCGGACCCGAGGGCCGCCCAGTGCATGCCGGTGACGAACGCCGCGTCGGCCGCCTTCATGAGGCTCGCCCCCTGCGCGCCCAGGTGCTCGGCGACGCCCGCCGCACCGGAGATCGACTCGCTGACCGGACCGCGGAGCTGCTCGGGCAGGGCCGAGACCTTGTCCTCCATGTCGCCGCGGTAGCTGGCCGACAGGGCGGCGCCGAGGACGGCGATGCCGAGCGTGCCGCCGACCTGCCGCACGACGTTGCTCATCGAGGAGCCGACGCCGGCCTTCTCCCGGGGCAGGGCGTTCATGATGGCGGTGGTCGCCGGAGGAAGGATGTTGGCCATCGCGGCGCCCTGGACGAAGCCGAGGATGAGGATGAGCCAGACGGGCGTGTCCACGTCCACCAGCGCGTAGCAGGCGAGCGCGGCGGCGATGACGAGCATGGCCACGGTCCCGACCGCCTTGGAGCCGTACTTCTGCACCATCTTCGCGCTCTGCGGAGCGAAGATCAGCTGGGCCGCCGCGAACGGGAGCACCAGCGCGCCGGACTGCAGCGGGCTGTATCCGCGGACGATCTGCCAGTAGAAGGCGAGGAAGAACATCACGCCCATGGCGGCGAAGAAGACCAGGCCGACGCTGGCGATCGCGGTGGAGAAGCCCGCGTTGCGGAAGTTCCGCACGTCGAAGGCGGGGTGGGTGATCTTCCGCTCGTACCAGACGAAGCCTGCGAGGATCGCGACGCCCACCAGGGTCGGCACGATGACCGAGACGTCGGCGACGGTGCCGAGGTCGCTGATCCGGACGATCCCGTAGACGAGGGCGATCAGGCCCACGATCGACAGCAGGACGCCGACGGGGTCGAGGCCGCCCCTGTTCGGGTCCTTGGAGTCCGGGACGATCACGGTGTTGAGCACCAGGGCGATCAGCACGATGGGAACGTTGACCAGGAAGACCGAACCCCACCAGAAGTGCGCGAGCAGGATGCCGCCGGTGATCGGGCCGATCGCGACCGCGATGCCGACGCCGCCCGCCCAGATGCCGATCGCCTTGCCGCGCTCGTGAATGGGGAAGACGTTCGAGATGATCGCCAGGGTCGCCGGCATGATGGCCGCGCCGCCGAGGCCCATGAGCGCCCGCGCGCCGATCAGCTGCGTCGGGTCCTGCGCGTACGCGCTGGCGAGCGATGCCAGGCCGAACAGCACCATGCCGATCAGCAGCATCTTCTTACGGCCGAACCGGTCGCCGAGCACTCCGAAGGTGAACAGCAGGCCGGCGAAGACCAGGGTGTAGGAGTTCATCGCCCATTCCAGCTGGCTCTGGGTCGCACCCAGGCCCTGGACCGGGTCGGCGATCGTCTTGATCGCCACGTTGAGAATGGTGTTGTCCAGAACCACGGCCAGAAGGCTGAAGACCATCACGCCGAGGATCTGCCAGCGACGCGGATGCCCCGCGTGTGCGTCCACTGATCCCCCATTGAGATTTTCGATACGCTAGAGTTTCGCAACGGCAGCGTAGCGTTGTTTATTTCGATACGCAACGGTGTCGTTTCATATTATGGATCTGGCGGGGCAGCCCACACGGGGACCCCCTGGTCAGGCGGGCATCGGCTCCGTCGCGGTGTGGCCGGAATCACGCCAGAACGGCAGTGCGGCGAGAACCAGCACGGCTCCGGCCGAGCCGGAGGCGGCGAAGGCCCAGCCCGGGCCGTAGGCGTCGACGATGGCGCCCGCGATCGGCCCCGCGCAGGCGACGCCGACGGTCAGCGCGGTGCCGTGGAGGCCCATCGCCTCGCCGCGGGCCGTGGCGGGCACACGCCGGTTGACCGCGTCGACGCTGGCGGACAGGGCGGGCGCGCACAGGAACCCGGCCGGGATCAGCGCGAGGCACAACCACCACCACCCGCCTCCGACGAGCCCGAGAGGCGCGGTCAGCGCGCACAGGCCGCCGATCAGGCCCAGCGGCGAAAGGCCCCGGGACAGCCCGCCGTAGACGAAGCCGCCGACCAGGGAGTAGCCACACCACAGGGCGATGACCAGCCCCGTCCACGAGGTGGCGCCGCTTTCCTGCATGGTCGCGACCAGCGAAAGCTCGGTCGCGGTGAGGACGAACGTCAACGCCGACACCATCACCAGCAGCGTGATCAGGCCCGACCCGACCCATTGCCGGTACGGCACCGACCCCTTCGTCTCCCTGTCCGCCTCCTCGGGCGACCGCGTCGGCGGGTCGAGCAGGAACAGCGCGACCCCCGAGCCGACCAGCCCGACCCCCACCGCGTACATCGTGGCGGTGCTGGAGAAGGAGGTCACCGCGGCGGCCGCGAGGGCGGGGCCGACCATGAAGGACAACTCGACGGCCATCGAGTCCAGGGCGAACCCGGTCCTGTGGTCCTCCGCCGGGACCATGGCCGCCACACACTGCCTGATCGCCCCGAAGACCGGCTGGCTGAACACCCCCGCGACCGCCGCTCCCGCGAGCAGCGCGTGGTAGGGCAGCGACGGCGCGACGCACCAGAAGCACAACTGGATGACCGTGGTGACGGCGATGACCGGCCGCAGCCCCCGCCTGTCGACGATGCGCCCCGCGAGGGGGGAGCCGACCGCGGAGCCGATCATGCTCGCCGCGCCGACGAGCCCCGCCTCGAGGAAACCGAGGTGCAGGCTGTTGACCACGTGCAGCGTCAGCGTGATTCCCGTGCCGGTGAGCGGGATCCTGGCCACCAGGCCCACCAGCATCAACGCACGCACGCCCGGCAGGGCCAGCACCCGCCGGTAAGGTTCAATCGCCATCTTGGTTGATTACCTCCGCATGGCATTGTGCACTGCACCCCCGACATTTCCGACACCGGATCCCTGACCGGACACCCGGTCGACGATCGGGCTCGGCGGCGGCCCGGCAGGGGCCCGGACGAGCGCGGGATTACCGGTACGGCCGGGGGTGTTCCAGGCAGAGGCGACATGCGATGATCTGACTGTCCGGGGACGCCATAGGGGCGCCACGAGGCCTTGGAGGTAGCCATGTCCTCTGTTTCCGCTGTACCCAGCAACCCATCCGCGTCCGGCTCGGCCGGCATGCTCTACGGCGGATCGTCCGGCCGCAGAGTCACCGTCCGGGACATCGCGGCCGCCAAGGAGCGGCACGAGAGGTGGCCGATGGTCACCGCGTACGACGCCATGACCGCCAGGGTCTTCGACGACGCGGGCATCCCCGTGCTGCTCGTCGGCGACTCGGCCGCCATGGTGGTGTACGGCTACGACTCGACGCTGCCCGTCACGGTCGACGACCTGCTCCCGCTCACCGCCGCCGTGGTCCGCGGGTCGTCACGGGCGATGGTGGTCGCCGACCTGCCGTTCGGCTCCTACCAGGCCTCGCCGCAGCAGGCCTTGGAGACGGCCGCCCGCTTCATGAAGGAGTCGGGGGCGCACGCCGTGAAACTCGAGGGCGGCCACCGGGTGCTCCCCCAGGTGGAGATGCTCGTGTCGGCCGGGATCCCGGTCATGGCCCACCTCGGCCTGACCCCGCAATCGGTGAACGTGCTCGGGGGTTATCGCGTCCAGGGACGCGGCCAGGCGGGCGACGAGCTGATGGCCGACGCCAAGGCGCTGGAGCACGCGGGCGCGTTCTCGGTCGTGCTGGAGTGCGTGCCGAGCGAACTCGCCGAGCGGGTCACCGCCTCGCTGAGCATCCCCACCATCGGCATCGGGGCCGGCCCCGGCACCGACGCGCAGGTCCTCGTCTGGCAGGACCTCATGGGGCTCACGTCCCACCCCGCGAAGTTCGTCAAGAAGTACTTCGACCTGGCCGGCGAGATGGAGCGCGCGGTGCGCAGCTTCGCCGACGAGGTGTCCACCGGCGTGTTCCCCGCGCCGGAGCACAGCTACCGCTGACCCCGCCCTCCCCCACCGCATACGTGGCCTGAGGAGGGCTCCGCGGCCCGCTCACGTGCCCCGGGCATCCGTGCCCGGGGCATCCGTGTGCGGTCAGCCGGCCAGCGTCGCCGGGTCGGTGTTGGCTCCGCACACGATGACCGCGACCCTCTCGCCCGCGGCCGGCACGTACACGCCGGACCTCAGCGCGGCGAGCGCCGCCGCCCCGGCGTATTCGGCCGCCACCCGGGACTCCCGCCACAGCACGCGGCGGGCCTCGACGATGGCGTCGTCGGACACCAGAACGCTGGAGACCCGTCCGGCGACGGTGTCGAAGGCCACCTGCCCAACCCTGCTCGCCCCGAGCGCGTCGGCGCCCACACCGCTCACGCTCACCTGGACCGGTTCGCCCGCCTCCAGGGCGGCGTGCAGTGTGGGGATGCGCTCGGGCTCGACCGCGACGACCTCGGCCCGGCCGTCCACCGCCGCCACGACCCCCGCGACCAGGCCTCCCCCGCCGACCGCCACGAGGACGGTGTCGACGTCGGCCTGCTCGAGCAACTCGGCGGCGACCGTGCCCGCACCCGCCACCACGTCAGGCTGGTCGTAGGCGTGGATCTCCAGCGCGCCGGTCTCGGCCACGCGCTTCTGCGAGGCCTCGTACGCCTCGGAGTAGATCGCCCCCACCTGGGTGACGTGGGCGCCCAGCAGGCGCAGGCCCTCGACCTTCACCGGGGCGCTGACCTCCGGCACGAAGATCTCCGCCCGCACGCCCAGGGCGCGGGCGGCGTACGCCACGGCCAGGCCGTGGTTCCCGCCGGACGCGGCGATGACGCCGACGGCGGGAAGCGCGGCGGCCTCCCCCGCCGCCAGGATGCGGTTGAACGCGCCGCGCGCCTTGAAGGAGCCCGAGTGCTGCGTGCTCTCGAGCTTCAGGACGAGGTGGGACTCCGCCTGGAGAAGGGGCGTCCTGCGGACGTGCGGGGCGATGCGCCCCGCGGCCCGCTCCACGTCCTGTCGCACGACGGTCATGGGTGTCTCCTCATTTCTCGCGATCCCCCCCGGCGGGGTACGACGGCACTGGGGACCGCAGTACGGGACTTCGCTCCCGGCCGGCCTGTCAGTGAAGCACCAAGCCGCCGGGACTCGCCACATCCGCGCTCAGGTCACTGCGGCAGGCCGTCGAGAGCCTGCTCGAAGTCGGCCCACAGGTCCTCGGGGTGCTCGATGCCGACCGCCACCCGGACCGTGCCCTCGCCGATGCCCGCGGCGGCCAGACCCGCCACGTCGAGGCCCCGGTGGGAGGTGGTGGCCGGGTGCAGGATCAGCGTCTCCACGCCGCCGAGCGACGGGGCCAGCAGCGCCACCCGCACGGCCTTCATGAAGGCCTCTCCGGCGGGCCGGCCGCCCTTCAGGTCGAAGGAGAAGACGCCGCCGAACTCGGGCATCAGCTTGGCCGCCACTTCGTGGGAGGGGTGCGACGGCAGCCCCGGCCAGTGCACGGCGGCGACGGCGGGGTGCTCGGCGAGCCTGGTCGCGAGCAGCCGGGTGTTGGAGCAGTGGCGTTCCATCCGCAGCGGCAGCGTCTGCATGCCGCGCAGCGTCAGCCACGCGGCGAACGGGTCGGCGGTCGCGCCCAGTTCGACCGAGTGCGTCCAGATCCTGCGGTGCAACTCTTCGGTGGCGGCGACCGCGATCCCGCCCAGAACGTCGGTGTGCCCGGACAGGTACTTGGTGGTGGAGTGCACGACCACGTCCGCGCCCAGTTCGATCGGGCGGCACAACAGGGGCGAGGCGAAGGTGTTGTCCACGACGGTGACCAGGCCGGCCTCCCGCGCGGCGGCGCTCATCCCCGGAAGGTCGGCGACCTGCGTCATCGGGTTGGCGATCGTCTCGAGATAGAGCAGCTTCGTCTCGGGCCGCACCGCGGCGCGCACCGCGGCGGGGTCGGCTTCGTGCACATAGGTGACCGCGATGCCGTACCTCGCCTCCAGGTCCTTGAACACGGTGGCGGTGCCGCCGTAGAGCGCCGTCTGGGCGATCACGTGGTCGCCCGACCGGAGCAGCCCCAGCAGAACCGTGTTGATGGCGCCCATCCCGGAGCCGGTCGCCACCGCGCCCACGCCGCCCTCGAGCCCGGCGACGGCCTCCTCGAGCGAGCGGACGGTCGGGTTCGACAACCGCCCGTAGACGAAGGCGCCGTCGGGGCGGCCCATCCCGTCGGCGAAGACGGCAGGGTCGTCGAAGACGAACCCGGAGGTCTGGTAGATCGGCACCGAAATCGGCCTGCTGCCGTTCAGCTTCGGCAGGGGAAGGTGGACCACTCGCGTTTCCGGGTGAAGAGAGCTCATAGCGACCAGAATGACCCAGGAGGGCGGAAATTGTCAGATCCAATCCGGTGGAATTGGCCACGTCGAGGCGCCGCCGGTAGGGCCGGCCGCACGCCCCTCAGCGCCCCCGAGGCCGGCGGGACCTCGGGCACGGGCTGATCGCGGCTCCGGATCGGGGGTTACGCCCGCAGCGCACGCGACGCCGCCCTCCCGCGACGGTGACGAAAATGTGGTGATGGACATCACCTTCCTGCTCGTCCACAGTCCCTCCGTCGGTCCCGCGACATGGACGCCCGTGGCCGAGGTGCTGCGCGCGCGGGGACACAGGGCCGTGGTGCCCTCGCTCGTCGACGTGACCGCAGGACCGGGGCCGTACTGGCCGCGTGTGGTGGACGAGGCGGTCGCCTCGGCGCCGCCCGAGGGGCCCGTCACGGTCGTGGCGCACAGCAACGCCGGCCTGTTCGCCCCTCTCATCGCGGACGCGTTGCGCGGGCGGATCTCCACCTGCCTGTTCGTCGACGCTGCCCTGCCCCCACGGCAGGGGACGGTCACCGCGGCCGAGCCGGAGTTCGTGCCGTTCCTGCGGTCGATGACGGACGAGTCAGGGGTCCTGCCCCGCTGGACGGACTGGTGGGCCGAGGAGGACGTGGCCGCGATGTTCCCCGACGAGGCCACGCGGCGGGTCGTCGTGACCGAGCAGCCCCGGCTGCCGCTCGCCTACTACCTGGAGGAGATCCCCGTGCCCTCACGCTGGGACCACCTCACAAGCGCCTACCTGTGGTTCGGCGACGCGTACGCCGCGATCGCGGCCGAGGCGGCGGAGCGCGGCTGGCCCGTCGCCCGGATCCCGGGTGAGCACCTGCACCAGGTGTGCGCTCCGGGCGAGGTGGCCGACTGGCTGGTGGCCTCCGCCACCGGATGAAGAACGCGGACGGCCGCCGGCCCTGCGGGGGACCCGGCGGCCGTCCGGCGGATCAGTGCAGGTCGAGCGGCTTGGCGAGCTTGATGGTGACGAGCCTGCTGGGCACGCCCGTGTCGATCAGCTTGCCGTCCGGACCGAAGTCGCCGAGGCCGAAGTCGTTGTCGTTGGCCACCGCGACGGTCCACCGGTCGAGCACGGCGAGGCCCTCGATCTTGCCGGGCAGCGACGGGACCAGGGCGTTCGGCTCGAGGACGAGCGACTTGGCCGGAAGCCTGACGGCGGACAGGTCGGTCAGCGCCTCAAGGGAGGGCGTGGTCTTCGGGTCGTCGTACGCGCCCGTGAGCAGGTTGCTCGCCCGGGACAGGTTGATCTGGTAGACCCGCGTGACGTTGTCCGTACGCTCGTCGACGAGCAGGCGGTCGCGGCCCGCGTAGGCCAGACCGGAGATCTTCATCTGGCTCTGGTCGCCGTTCACCTTCGGGTCGAAGGTCGTGACGTCCTCGAACTTGTAGGCGTACTCGCCCGTGATCTTGCGCGAGCGCAGGTCGAAGGTGAGGATGCGGGAGATCTTGGAGGTCTTGGCCGTCGCCGTGTCGGGGTTGGCGAGCGGGCTCTGCACGGCGAGGTACAGCGTGCGCTCGTCGGAGGACATGGTCAGGCCCTCGAAGCCGCGGTTCTGCTGACGCGAGGCCAGGATCGCGGGCAGCGTGTCGATGACGGGGTAGTCGGCGCCCTTGAGGCCCAGGCCCTTGGGCACGTACCGCTCCAGGACGCGGCCGGTCCGCGACACGCGCAGCAGTGAGGGGCTGTACTCGTCGACGAGCCAGAAGTCGCCGTCACGGGTGCGGACCAGGTCCTCGGTGTCGAGCCCGCTGGGGTTGAACGGCAGCTGCGTCAGGCCGTCCCACGTGAACGGGGTCTCGTCGTGGACGTTCTGGTTGGACATTCCCGTCACGGGCTTGCCGTGCGCGCCCACGATCGGCAGGTAGTCCTTGATCGCGGCCTTACCGTGCTTCACGGTGACGTTGAGGATCGCCGGGGCGAACTCGGGCACGGGGAACGTCCGGACCTTCACGCCGTTGACGGTGGGCTGGCCGTTCGGGCCGCGGTCCGTGACCATCCAGAACTCGCCCGGCTTGTCGCCGGGGAACAGCCCGCTGCCCACGCCGCCGAGCTTGATGCCGTGGTCGTCGGCGATCGAGCGCTGGACCTGCTTGAGGGCGGGGGCGGGGATCGTCACGTCGGAGACGACGACCGGGCCCTTGGGGTCGTGGGCCCCGTGGGGGTGCGTGGAGGCCGTGGCCGCCGTAGCGGGGATGACAAGGGCCGCGGCGAGCGCCAGACCGGCAGACAAAGGACGTATCACTTGATGCCTTTCAGACTCGGCAATAGGGCCTGAAAGTAATGAACGCCTACGTACTCCCGGTGAAGATCGGGTGAATGCCGGATGCCCGTCATGGGCATCTCGCGGTGCTACACGTCCGTGACCCGCAGGCCCGCGTGGACCTTGTAGCGGCGGTTGATCGAGATCAGGTTGGCCGTCATCGCCTCGACCTGCCCGGCGTTGCGGAGCCGGCCTGCGTACACGCCACGCGCTCCGGCGATGCGGGAGGCCAGCGCCTGGACGACGTCGGTGGCCTCACGGTCGTCGCCCAGCACCAGCACGTCGAGGTCGACCTCGTCCACCGAGGGGTCGAGCAGGAGCACCGCCGACACGTGGTGGAACGCGGCGACGACCCGGCTTCCGGTGAGGACGGCGGCCGCCTGCTGTGCGGCGCTCCCCTCCTCCACGGGCAGGGCGTAGGCGCCCTGCTTGTCGAAGCCGAGCGGGTTCACGCAGTCCACGACGATCTTGCCGTCGAGAGGCTCTCTGAGCGACTCGAGCAACTGCTTGTGGCCCTCCCACGGAACCGCGACGATCACGACGTCGGCCTCCGCCGCGACCACCGCGTTCTCCGCGCCCCGCGCGCCCACGCCCTCGGCCGCCTCCTGCGCGCGCTGGGCGCTGCGGGAGCCGATCAGCACCGTGTGCCCGGCGAGGGCGAACCGGCGGGCCAGGCCTCTGCCCTGGTCTCCCGTGCCGCCCAGGATGCCGATCGACAGTGCGGAGACCTCGGGAAGGGCCTGCGGGGAATCGGTGCGCTCAGCCATGGGACAGATCATGCCAGCCCGCGACGACCCCCTGAGCCGCCGGGTCCGCGTCCGGCGCCGTCCGCGTGGGCGGGGCGCCGGACGCGGGCCTCCCGGAATTCAGCAGTTGCTCACGACGGGGAGCCCGATGACACGGCCGGCCAGCCACCCGACGGCGAGCGGGCCTCCCTCGACCGCGCCGAGGACGTGGCTTCCCGCCGGCAGGCCGGTCCAGAGCACCTTGGCGCCCTGGGCGCAGTACTCCTTCCTCAGCGTCGCGCCCACACCGTACGGGATGATCTCGTCGCCCTTCGCGTGATAGAGGTACATCGGCACGCGCGGGGTGGTCGCGCCGAGACGGTTCTCCCGCAGTCGGGCCTGCCACTCCGGCAGGTGCATCACGTCGGCCGTGGTGAGCTCGCTCAGGCGCCGCCCGGAGAGCGCGGACCGCAACTCCGCGACGCAGTCGTCGCGGGCGCCGGTGAACAGCGCCGAGCCTTCGGGGGTCAGGTGGCTCGCCAGCGACAACTCGGGGTAGGCCGCGTCCAGGCCCAGTCCCGCCGCCGCCGCGAGGCCGAAGTCGGAGGTCCCGTCGAGGTTGTCGGCGACCGCCTGCAGGTCGGCCGGCACGCCGCCCGCCGCGACCCCCTTGAGCCGTAGTTCGGGCGCGTACGACGGCTGGAGTTGCGCCGCCCACGCGGCCGACGAGCCGCCCTGCGAGTAGCCCATCACCACGACGGGAGCCTCGGTGGAGAGTTTCGCCTCGCCCACGCGCGTGGCCGCCCTGATCGAGTCCAGCACGGCGTGGCCCTGCGAGAGGCCGGCCATGTACGTGTGATCTCCCGGCGTGCCGAGACCCTCGTAGTCGGTCACGGCGACGGCCCAGCCCTTGAGCAGCATCAGGCTCATGATCGCCAGTTCGGCCTCGGTGCCCTGGGCCATCGCGTTCGACGGGGCGCACCGGTCGCCGAGGCCGTGGGTGCCCACGGCGTACCCGGCGATGGGCCGCCTGCCGAACGGATAGGGCGTCCTGGGGACGAGCAGCGTGCCCGACACCACGTTCGCCGTACCCGTCGCCGACGTCGACCGATAACGGAGGTGCCACGCCTTGACGGGCACCTCGAGGAGCCTTCCCGGCGCGAGGTAGACCGTCGTGGGACTCGCCTCGACGAGTTCGCCGGCCGTGGTCGACTGTGCGGTCCCGCCCAGCACGGGCAGCAGGAGAAATGCCCCGATCATGGACATGGTGGCGCGAACGCGCAGGTTCATCGAGCTGCCCTTCGCCTATTGGATCAATTTCCAAGAACGGCGCCGTGGGCAGATCGTTACCCGTGAGTAACGGGCTGTCAAGGACCTGATTCGCGGGACTTCACCGGCGGGTGTCAGGCACCATTGCGGGATGGACACCGCGTCGGTGAGCCTGCTCCGCGAGATACTCGCCTCGACGGAGTGGCTCGAGCAGACCCGGCAGCTCGGCATGGCCCTCAGGACCACCCGCTCCCCCGGCGGGCTGCTCGTCGTCGGCACCCCCGACGACGAGCCGTGGCACGTGACCGCGCACCTGTCCGACGAGGCACGGTTGTCGGGGCTCGCCCAGCTGACCCCCACCCTGCTCCGCTGGGCCCCGCCGGAGACCGCGCCCGCCCATCTGCGGGTGGGAATGGACCGGCTCCGCGAGGCCGGCCGGGGCGAGACCCTGTTCGTCATCGCGGAACAGCGCGCACCCGACACGTTGCTCGAACGGGTCGACGACGCCCGGCGCACCGGTGTCACGATCCTCGCCGTCGACGGGGGCGACCCCGAACTCGAGTCGCTGGCGCACGACGCGATAGCCGTACGTCCCGATGACGCGCTCGTGAGCTTCGACGCCGCGCAACATCTGGTGAGCTCGGCGGCCGGCGACGTCCGGCGCCCCGGGCTGCGCGAACGGCTCGCCCGTTTCGCCGAACGGGTCACCGGCCCGCGGGTGAGCGACTGACCCCACGACCTGACCGGCGCGCTGCTGACCGGCGCACGCTTTACTGATCGTTCGAAAATGAGGACACCGCGTCATCCGAGGGCGCGGCCAGTGCCGCGGCGCCCGCCGCGTCTGCTGTGAAAATCGCTGTCCCGTTGTCGGAGCACGGTGCTAGACAGTCAGCGTGGCAAAGACTCTGGAGCTCCCCGTTCTGCTGCGGCTGATCGACGAGCGGTCGGTCGCGTTCCGGGCCGCGGTCGCCTCCGCGCCCAGCCTCGAGGTGCAGGTGCCGACCTGCCCAGAGTGGACGCTGCTGGATCTGGTGCAGCACCTGGTGCGCTGAGGCGGGACCATCGCCTAACCCGCACGCGGCTCCGGAGGCCGGCTGAGCTCTCCGACGCGCTTGGCCACCTCGTCGGCGGCCTCGCGCAGGACGTCGATGACGGCGCCCTGGACCGGGTCGGGCTCTCCCGACGTCGTACGGCTCACGCGGGTGAGCGCCTCGATCCGGCGTGAGCCGACCCCGTGGATCTCGGTCACCACGACCTCGCCGGGAGGCACGTCGAGCAGGGCGAGGGACGGCACGATCGCCACCCCGTGACCGGCCGACACGAGCCCGAGGGTCGGGGGGAACTCGGCGATGACGTGGACCCGCCGGGGTTCGAACCCGTGGAGCTGCGCCAGGCGTTCCAGCGCCTGCCCGCAGGCCTGGTCCGCCACACCAGCGACCCACGGCAGGCCGGCCAGGTCGTCGACGCTCTCCGGAATGGCGTCCCAGCCGGGCGGGGCGACGATGCGGTACTCGTCGTCGTACAGCCGGTGCCGTGACATCGAGGGCAGGGACGCGGCTGGCTGGCTCATGTCCCGCTCGGTGACGACGAGGTCGACGCCGCCCAGGCGAAGCTCCTGCACGGCGACCGGGCCGAACAGCTCGTGGATGACCGGGGTGATGCGCGGATGCCGTACGGCCAGCGTGCGCAGAGCGGAGACGAGCAGGTGGCGGATCACCGTGGGGAAGGCGGCGACCGTGACGGGGCCGGACAGCCGCTCGGTGAACCGGTTGAGCTCCTGCCTGGCCTCGACGAGCTGCTCCTCGATCCGCTCGGCGTAGGCCGCGAGCACCCGGCCGGCCGGGGTCAGCGTCGCCCGGCGCTGCGACCGGTCGACCAGCGCGAGGCCGACCTCCCGCTCGAGCTGCGCGAGCTGCTGGGACACCGCCGAGGGCGTGAGATGGAGGGCCTCCGCCGCCTTCATGACCCCGCCTCTGCGGGACACCTCGTGCAGGATCCGCAGACGCCGGGGGTCGATTTCCATACAGCAGAGCTTACGCCCAACTTAAGATTTCTTCACTTGAACTTCATTGCTAGCAAACGGGATCATTGATGCATTAACCACGTAACTGATAGCGAGTAGCACCATATGTCCACTTTCATCACCATCATCGGCACCATCGGCGCCGTCGCCCTGCTGTACGGCTACGCGATGGTGTCGGCCGGGAAGATGTCCGGCGACGGCCTGCCGTACCAGGCCCTGAATTTCGGCGGCGCCGCCACCCTGATGATCAACAGCGGCTTCCACTCGGCGTGGCCGTCCGCCATCCTCAACATGGTCTGGAGCGGCATCGGCGTGGTGACCCTCGGCAGGCTCGTCGCCGCCAGGGCGGTCGCGCGCAGGAAGGGGTCCCCCGAACCCGAGCCGGCCGCGGAGCCGGGACACCCGCTGCTGGAGCCGGCGCCCTGACCGCGGTCGGCCCGGGCGGTCAGTCGTCGTCCCACTCCTTGTCCTGCTTCCTCCAGGCCTCGTTCCGCTCGGACGCGGTCTGGAGGGCGTGCTCAGCCGCCTCCTTGGACTCGTAGGGGCCGAGCCGGTCCTTGTTGGGGCATCCCTTCTCCCCCTCGACGCGCATGTGCTTGAGACAGAACCACCATTGATCGCTCACGTGCTAATCGTGCCCCGTGGAAGCGCAACTAGACTTGGCGGCATGACGACGCTGCTCCGGCCCGGGCGAATCTCGCCCACGCGCAAGGTTCCCGCCCACATCAAGCGCCCGGAGTACGTGGGAAGAGCCGAGCCCAGGAAGGGCGGCTCGGATGTGCAGACCCCCGAGACCATCGAGAAGATGCGCGTCGCCGGCCGGATCGCCGCCCAGGCCCTGGAAGAGGTCGGCAAGCACGTCGCGCCCGGTGTGACCACCGACGAACTGGACCGGATCGGCCACGAGTTCCTCTGCGACCACGACGCCTACCCGTCCACCCTCGGCTACCGGGGCTATCCCAAGTCGCTGTGCACCTCGATCAACGAGGTCATCTGCCACGGCATCCCGGACGACACCGTCCTGCGGGACGGCGACATCGTCAACGTCGACATCACCGCGTTCATCGGCGGGGTGCACGGGGACACCGACGCGACGTTCCTCGTGGGCGACGTCGACGAGGAGTCGCGCCTGCTGGTCGAGCGCACCCACGAGGCCACCATGCGGGCCATCAAGGCCGTCGCCCCGGGGCGGCAGCTCAACATCGTGGGCCGCGTGATCGAGGCCTACGCCAGGCGCTTCGGCTACGGCGTCGTCCGCGACTTCACCGGCCACGGCATCTCGACGTCGTTCCACTCCGGCCTGATCGTCCCCCACTACGACGATCCGTCGCTGTCGGTCACCCTGGTGCCCGGGATGACGTTCACGATCGAGCCGATGCTCACCCTCGGCACGATCGAGTACGACATCTGGCCCGACGGCTGGACCGCGGTGACCAAGGACCGCAGGCGGACCGCCCAGTTCGAGCACACGATCGTGGTCACCGAGTCGGGCCACGAGATCCTGACGCTCCCCTGACCCGGCCCGCTCCCGGGGGCTACTCGGCGGCCGCGTCCCGCTGGTTCAGCTTGGCGAGGTAGTCGTTGTAGGCGTCCAGCTCGGCGTTCCCGGTGCCGCCGGTCTTCGCGGCGACCGCGTCGGCCCGCCTGTCCTCGCGGCGGGCCATGCGGTCGTCGTCGCGCCACCACTGGATCGCCAGTGCGAGCAGCACGATGATCGTCGGGACCTCGCCGAAGGACCAGGCGATCCCCCCACCGGTGACCTGGTCGGACAGCGACGACGCCCCCCAGGTACGGCCCAGCTGGTCGTACCAGTCGGAGGCGAGCACCGTGCCCATGCTCATCAGCGCGACCCCGAAGAAGGCGTGGAACGGCATCGTCACCAGGAGGAGCACCAGGCGGGCGACATGCGGCAGCTTGTGCGGCCCGGGATCGACCCCGATGATCACGTAGAAGAACAGGCAGCCGCTGAGCAGGAAGTGCAGCGTCATCGCGATGTGCCCGATGTGCTCCTCCATGGCGGAGGCGAACAGCGGCGTGAAGTACAGGGCGTACGTCGACACGATGAAGATCGCCGTGGCGATGGCCGGATGGGCGACGACCTTCATGACCCGGCTGTGCAGGATCACCGTGATCCATTCGCGTGGCCCGCGGTCGCCGCGCCGTGCGGCCGGCTTGAGCGCGCGCAGCGCAAGGGTGACCGGGGCGCCCAGCACCAGGAAGATCGGCACCAGCATGGAAAGGATCATGTGCTCGGTCATGTGGACGCTGAACAGGACCGGCGCGTAGCGCGCGATCCCGCTCTGCGTCGCCAGGACCAGGATGACGACGCCCGTGAACCACAGGACGACCCGGCCCCACGGCCATGAGTCGCCCCGCCGGCGCAGCCGGACCACGCCGACGGCGTACAGGCCCGCCAGCGTGACGGCGATCGCGGCGAAGAACAGGTCGAACCACCACAGGGTGACCAGGTTCGCCAGCGAGACCGGGGGCGGCATCAGGTAGCCGAGCAGGTCGAAGGCCCGGTCGATCGGGACGTTCGCCGGCGGCGGCGCGGTGCGCGACAGCGCCACGGCGATCCCGACGGTGGCCGTCATGAGCACGACCTCGCCGAGGGTCAGGCGCAGGAACGACCGCGACTCCCCCGATGCGAGCCGGGGCAGCGTGCGCTCGCGGTGGCGCCAGCCGATCACCCCGAGGACGACGAAGGCGGCGGTCTTGGCGAGCAGCATGAGCCCGTAGGCCGAGGTGTACAGCTGGTCGATGGACGACAGGCGGGCGAGCACGCTCGCGACGCCCGAGATCCCCACCCCGACGAAGCACCACAACGCCATGCGGGAGAACCGGGCGGCGGCGACGTCGAGCTGACGCTCGCCGCGCAGGGCGTGGACGCAGAGCATGCCGAGCCCGCCGACCCACAACGCCAGGAAGAGCAGGTGGAAGGCCACCGAGGTGGTCGCCAGGCCGTGGTTGGGCGAGGAGGACGAGTGCCCGGTCAGCGCGGGCGGCAGCAGCGTCGCGAGGGCGAAGACCAGCAGCCCCCCCGCGGATCCGGCGGTGATCGCGCCACGGGCGAACAGGGCGATCGCGACGGCGAACAGCACCACAAGCGTCAGCGCGATGCCCTGGGGAACCTGGCTCGCGTAGCTGGTCAGCTCGTTGCCGCCGAGGATCTCCCCCACCGGCGCGCCCAGCGTCTCCGACAGGCTGAAGACCAGCGCGGAGGCCGCGGCGACGGCCCAGACGACCGCGGCCCACGAGGCGGCCTTCACATACCCCTGCGCGGACTTGCCGAGCAGGCCCTTGTCACTGGGCAGCAGGACCGCGCCGATGGCCAGCAGGCCCACGGTCAGCACGCCGGCGACGTCCATCCCCAGCTTCGAGAAGGGCAGCATCCAGCGCGTCAGCGTGCCCTGGTCGGGCAGGCCCGGGATGAGGCGGGGGGTGGCGGCGCCTCCTACGACCATCCCGATGACGAGGGCTCCCGCCGCGGCGCAGAGGGCGGCGACGGTCAGCCGCAGTGTCCTGTTCACTTCTTCTTCCGCATGCTGATGTACATGCCGAGGAAGATCCCCCCGACGCCGAAAAGGACAACCCAGACCCAGCCGGGGATCAGCGGCTTGTCCTGCTGAGTGTCCGCGGCGGGGCTGGCGGCGACGGCCGGCGCGGGGGCGGCGGACGTGGTCGCCGTGTCGGACGCGGCGGGAGTGGGCGTCGCGGACGGGGTCCGCGTGGCGGGCGGGGACGACTCGCCGGCCACTGTGAAGGGGATCTCCCCGGTCAGCGGGTGGCCGTCCTCGGAGACGACCCGCCAGGCGATGGTGTACGCGCCGGCGGGGATCGACGCGTCGACGCCCACGCTCACCTTCACCCCGTTGACGACGGGCTGGCCGCTCTCGTAGCGCTTGCCGCCCGCACCGCGTACCAGCAGGGTCGGGAAGCGCACCGACTCGGAGAACTCGAGGGTCACCTTGCGGAGGCCCTCGACCTCGGCGTTCTTCGCCGGTGTGCTGCTCTTCAGCGTGGTGTGCGCCTGAGCGGGAGCCGCCAGGCCCAGACTCAGCACGACGGTCACCAGCAACGCGGCCATTACGGCAATCGGGGATCTTTTCATGACAGCCCCAAGGCTACCGACGAGGGTGGCCGGTCCACACCCCGATCCCGCGACCCCGGGCGATCTCAGCGGCCGGCGGGGCCCGGGGCGCCCATACCATCCTGTGTGGACGCCCCCGCGCGCGCAGGTGAGCCGAAGTTCACAGGCCCGCGCAGGCGAGCGCCTTCCGGTAGGCGTCCACGGTGCCCTCGAGATCGTCCATCTGATAGTGCGCGTCGCCCGCCTCCAGCCAGCCGTACGCCGCCGTCCTGGACGGAATCGCCTGCGCCAGCCACGTGCTCGCGGCGATGATCTCGGTCTCCGCCTCTTCTTCGCGGCCGAGGTGCCGGTAGGCCTGGCCCAGCACGAGGTAGGCCTCGGCGCGGAGCTCGGGCATGGAGTCGTCGAGCAGGGCCTGCGCCGCCCGCGCCTGCTCCACGGCCTGCTCCGGGTGCCCGAGCGCCAGTTCGGCGCGAGCGAGGAGCGCGGCGCAGCGGGCGACGTCCGCCTTGCTGGCCGCCGACTCGGCGAGTTCGCGATGCGTGCGGACGAGGAGCTCGCGGGTCTGCTCCACGTCGTCGGGCCGCACGCTGAAGAGCATGAGGGCGTACGCGAGCCGCAGACGCGAGAGGTTGCGGGGCTCCCCGGTCTCCGACTGGATGGCGAGCGCCCGCTCGGCGAGCGCGATCGCCTCCTGTCCCCGGCCGGTGAGCTCGGCCACCTTCGCGGCGTTCCAGTTCGCCGCGACCACCGCGCGGGGCGTGCCGAGCGAGTCCGCGGCGCCGAGCAACTCGTTCGCGAACTGGCTCGCCCGCAGGAGGTCGCCGCGCACGCCGTAGGCGGCGAGCAGGGTCGCGCCGAGCTCCACCAGGCCGTCCGTCCACGCGGGGCGGTCGGCGTCGCCGAGGATCTTCTCCCCCACCGCGACGGCGAGCCCGAGGTCGCCCCGCTCGCGGTAGCAACGGCTGAGGGCGACGGCGATCGCGACGCGCCGGTCCGTGGCGCCCGCGGTCTCCTCGGCGTCCATCAGGCGGTTGAGCACGGTGATCGCCTCGCTGAGGTCCCCGCTCGCCTCGCTGGCCCGCGCGTAGCCGTACTCGGCGTCCAGCCGGAGCTGGGAGAGCCCGGCGATGCTGTTGTCGGCGAGGAGGTCCGCGTAGCGCCGCCTCGCCTCGTCGACCTCGCCGTTCTCCAGCGCGAGCTGCGCGAACCGCAGTCCCATCTGGAGCTCCTCCATCTGCTCGGCGGTGACGCCGTTGATCAGATAGGTGAGCGAGCAGTCGAGCTTCTGGGCCAGTAGTTCCAGCACCGCGGGGGTGGGCGTACGCTTGCCACTCTCGATAAGAGACACATAGCTGTCCGACAATTCAGGATGCGCCAGCTGAGCCTGGGAGAGACCACGCTGACGACGGATCGCCTTGATTCGCTGACCGACGAGATCTTGACTGGTCACAGGCGCTCCCTGAAAGAATGTCGCTGCTAGACGATTACCGACAGGAGCCGACCAATGCGCCCCCGCCTCATCGTCTCTCTGCTAGCCGTACTTTTCGCAGCCAGCGTGGCTGTCGGAGGAAATGCTACGGCCGCAAGTGCAGAGACGTCTGCATCTAAGCCCATCTTCTACGTCTGGTGCTGCTGAGTTGTTACAAAGCGTGACACTCCGTCAGACGCCTGACAGATCACCAGGCGGCGCGTAGAGCGAGGAACAGGTCGACCCGGTCGGCCATGCTGGTGAGATCCTTACCGGTCAGTTCCTCGATCCGGCGAATCCGATAGCGAACCGTGTTCACATGGACGTGGAGGCGCTCCGCACACGCGTTCCACGACCCTGTGGAGTCAAGGAAGACACTCAGCGTGCGCACCAGGTCGGCCTGGTGCGCACGGTCGTAATCGAGCAAAGGCCCGAGCAGCCGCCGCGAGAATGACGCGCGGACGTCCCCGGGCATCGTCGCCAGCAGCAGGGCGTGAGTGTAGATCTCGTCGCTGGTGACCACCCCCCCACCACGAGCGTCGGCGATCCGTCGCGCGTGCCCGGCCTCCTCCGTTCCACCGCGGATGGCCGAGGCGCCCGCGACGGCTCCGCTGACGCCGATGGACACCCTGGTGCCCGGCAGTCCGTCCGCGAGGAGCTCCACCCGGTGCCGCAACCGTGCGGCGACGGCCTCCGCCGTCTCCTCGCGGAGCGGGACCAGGCAGAGTGCCCCGTCCTCGCCGGCGGCGGCGACCACCCGGCGATCGAGCAGCTCCTCCAGCACCCGTCCGCCGAGTGCGGAAAGGCCGGGACCGTCGGCGGCCCCTCGTCTCGCCGCCGTCGCCGACACCACGATGTACGGCTCGGCGGTGTCGATCCCGCAGGTGCGCAGGCGCGCCGACAACTCGGACGGGTCCGCATCCCCCGACCCGGCGAGGGCGACGAGCTGCTCCGCCAGACGCCGTTCGACCCGGCGGCCCTCCTCCATCCGCGTGCGCTCCATCGCGACGCACGAGGCCAGCTCGAAGCCCGTCTCCGCGTCGACCTCGCCCCGGCACACGAGGGCCCATCCGGACGCGCGGTGGGAACGGTCCACCGCGAAGAGCGTGCGGATCTCCTCCCCCGGTCGTGTGATCACCGTGGGTAGCCGTTCCGCGCCGAGGAAGTCGCGTGCGAGCCGTACGGCATGGGCCTCGGTGAGGTCGCCGGCGACGACCGACCCGGCCGCGGAGATCACGGCGGCGGAGACGCCCAGCTCGGCCGACGTGAGCGCGACCAGCTCGTCCAGGCCCGCCCCCTCGGCGACCGCGGCCACGATGCGGCGGCGCCGGCCGAGCGCCCCGCGCAGGTCCCTCGCCTGGGCGGTGGCGAGTCCCGTGCCCACGATCTCCGTCACCGCGCCGAAGGACACCTCCACGGGCACCTTGAAGAGGGGAAGCCCCCTGTCACGGCAGGCGGTGACGAGGTCATCCGGGATGTGGCCGAGGCGGGCGTCGCCCGCTCCCAGGGCGGAGACCCCTGCGCGCACCAGCACGTCGACGAACCCCGGGGAGTCCGCGGGACCCTGACGCCACATCAGGCCGGTGAGCACCAGCTCGCCGCCGTCCAGATACCGCCCCGGGTCGGGCAGGTCGGTGACGAGGGCGCCCGAGATCTCCCTGTCGAGGCTCGACTCGCCCACGAGGAGGCTGAGCCGGAGCTCCGGCATGGCGAGCAAATCCCTCAGCAACATATGAAACAGCGTATTTGGAGAAACCTACAATTACCGGCATCTGCCGCGCTCCGGTTTCATGTCACCGGCTCTAGGCCCTCGATGACCTGGGTTGATGTACTTCGTCTTGTGACCGTCATCAGGACAGGATCTCGCTCGGGAGTCGGCGAGAGCGTGCTGCGGCCCGACGGGACGCTCAAGGTGACCGGGGAGTTCGCGTACTCCTCGGACCTGTGGCTGGACGGCATGCTCTGGGGGGCGACGCTCCGCAGCCCGCATCCGTCGGCGTGGATCCGCTCCGTCGACGTGGGCCCCGCGCTGGCCATGCCGGGAGTGTTCGCGGTGCTGACCCACGAGGACGTGCCGGGCGACAAGTTCTACGGCCTGGACCACAGGGACCAGCCCGTGCTCGCGATCGACCAGGTCCGCTACCAGGGCGAGCCCGTGGCGATCGTGGCGGCCGACCATCCGGAGACCGCCCGCCGGGCCGCCGCCGCCATCGTCGTCGACTACGAGGTCCGCGAGGCGGTCGTCGACGCCCACAGGGCCGCCTTCGACCCCTCCTGCCCGCCCGTCCACCCCCACGGCAACCTCGTGCGGCACCAGCCCGTCCGGGTCGGGTCGGCCTTCGAGGCGCCGGTCGTCGTGACGGGCGAGTACGAGGTGGGCATGCAGGACCAGGCCTTCCTCGGCCCCGAGTCCGGCCTGGCCGTACCGGACGAGGACGGCGGCGTGGACCTCTACATCGCCACCCAGTGGCTGCACGTCGACCAGGACCAGGTCGCCCCCTGCCTCGCGCTGCCCAAGGAGAAGGTGCGCCTGTCGCTCGCCGGGGTAGGCGGCGCGTTCGGCGCCCGCGAGGACCTGTCGATGCAGATCCACGCGTCGATGCTGGCCCTCAGGACCGGGAAGCCCGTCAAGATCGTGTACGGCCGCGAGGAGTCGTTCTTCGGGCATGTGCACCGCCATCCCGCGCGCATGCGGTACGAGCACGGCGCGACCGCCGACGGCCGGCTCGTCTACGTCAAGGCGGAGATCGTCCTCGACGGCGGGGCGTACTGCTCGTCGTCACCCGCCGTCGTCGGCAACGCCGCCTCTCTGGGCGTCGGGCCGTACGAGGTGGACAACATCATGATCGACGCGTACGGCGTGTACACGAACAACCCGCCCTGCGGCGCCATGCGCGGGTTCGGCGCCGTGCAGGCGTGCTACGCGTACGAGTCACAGATGGACCGGCTGGCCGAGGCCTGCGGCCTGTCCCCCGTCGAGATCAGGATCCGCAACGCGGTGTCCCAGGGGTCGAGACTCGCCACCGGCCAGATCATCGACACTCCCGCGCCCCTGGCCGACATGCTGAGGCAGCTCGCCGCCATGCCGGGCCCCGGGGAGCCCCCGGCGGTCAGTGACCTGCGGTCCCTCCCCGGAGGCGTCGCCCAGACCACGCACGGCGAGGGCGTGCGGCGGGGCGTGGGGTACGGCGTCGGGATCAAGAACATCTGCTTCTCCGAGGGCTTCGACGACTACTCGACGGCCCGGGTCCGCGTGGAGCTCCTCGGGGGTGAGCCGCACGTGCTGGTGCACACCGCGGCCGCCGAGGTGGGCCAGGGACTCGTCACCGTCAAGGCGCAGATCGCCCGCACCGAGCTCGGCATCGACACGGTGACCGTCGCTCCTGCCGACACCACGGTCGGCTCGGCGGGCTCCTCGTCGGCGTCCCGCCAGTCCTACGTCACGGGCGGCGCGGTCAAGGTCACCTGCGAGGCCGTGCGGGAACGCCTCGACCGGATGCGCGCCGCCCATCCCGGGCTCTCCCTCGAGGAGCTGCTGGAGCGGTTCGGCCCGGTCGAGGAGACGCGGGAGTACCGCCACCGGCCCACGTCCCCCATGGACCCGCTCACCGGGCAGGGGAACTCGCACGTGCAGCTCGCGCTGTGCGTCCACCGGGCCGTCGTCGACGTGGACGTCGAACTGGGCCTGGTCAAGGTCGTCGAACTCGCGGCCGTCCAGGACGTCGGGCGGATCCTCAACCCCCTGGCTCTCGAAGGGCAGATCCACGGAGGCACCGCGCAGGGCCTCGGCCTGGCGCTCATGGAGGAGATCCAGGTCAGGGATGGCAAGGTGCTCAACCCCTCGTTCACCGACTACCTGATCCCGACCATCCTCGACATGCCGCCCATGCGGCTGTCGATCCTGGAGAACCCCGACCCGCACGCCCCGTACGGCCTGCGCGGGGCGGGCGAGCCGCCGACGTTGTCCTCGACGCCCGCTGTGGCCGCGGCCGTGCGGGCGGCGACGGGGCTGGACCTGCCCCGCGTCCCGATCCGCCCGGAGGACATCGCGCTCGTGCCGGCGGCCCGCTGAGGACGCTTCAGGGTCGGCCGGAGGACGCCTCGGGTTCGGGCCTGAGGGCGGCGCTTGGGGTCGAGGGGTCGCCGGGCCGTTAGGGGCCCGCGGGTCAGCCGAGGTCGCCCGGGTCGCAGGCGACGCCGTCGTTGTCGGCGTCGACGTACCAGTAGTACTCCGGGTGGACGCCTCTGGTGTACGGGCCGTAGCCGTTGTCGTTGGCCTGCCTGCAGTCGGCGAAGCGCACGGACCCCGGCGTCGTCCCGTTGGAAGCCGGCTGTGTGGTGAAGCTCTGCGGGGTCGCCGGCGGCGTGGTGAACGTCGTCGTGCCGGGGTCCGTGAACGATCCGGTCTGGCCAGGGAGCGGCGCTCCGGGGGTCGTCTGGCCCGGCTGAGTGGGTTGGCCGGGCTGCCCCGGCTGAGTGGGCTGACCCGGCGACGGCGAGGTGCCTGCGGGGCTCTGGCCGGACGAGGGCCCTGACAGCAGCGCCATGAGCGCGTCCGCCTGCGCCTTGTCGAAGCCGGCGATGCTGAGGCTGTCCTGGGTGATCGCCTGCGCGACGCGGGGCGCCGCGACCACCTGGTCCCCCACGACGATGGCCAGCTGCTGCCTCACGGTCTCGCGGGTGAGATCGGCGATCTGCTGACGGCTGACCGGGGACAACACCAGGCGGATGGAGTAGGTGCCGTCCTGCTCGGCCACGGATCCGACCTTCTGCACGGTCGTGACCGTCACACCGGGGTCGAGTTGGTAACACGTGGTGCCGGTGTTGTCGGGCACGGCCTCCATGCCGTCGCAGGGCGCCGCGTGGACGCCGGTCACCGGCGCGAAGTGCACCGGGGAGCTCAGCTTCAGGACGGGCGTCCCGGACAGCGGAGGGGCGTCGGGGTTCTGGGTGCTCAGGACCGCGATCGCGCCGAGAACGACGCTCAGCGCGAGGACCACGATGAGGACGATGACGAGGATGACCGTCGTCCGGCGCGTCGCGTGGGGATCCGGTGTCTGAAGGGGAGCCGGCTGAAGGGGGACGCCCTGGAGGGGAACCCCCGGGAACGGTGCCTGCTGCAGGGCGGCGTTCGGTACCGACGGCAGCGCGGCGGTGGTCGCCTCACCCGCGGCAGCACCTGTGGCGCTCGTACCCGCCGCACCTGTGCCTACGCCCGGCGTGGCGGGGCCTGACCTGCGGCGTCCCCATTTCCGTTTATCGGATTTGTCGGGGATTGATGCGTTATCGCCTGATTTATTGCGGCCACTGCCACGGCGACCGCGCCATCTGCCGCGCTTCTCGACGGCCTCTGCGGGCTCTCCGGCACTTTCCGATCCACCGGGCCGACCGCTGTCACCTGATTGACCACTGTCACTCGATTGACCGCTCTCGGCGAGCTGGTCGCCCGGTCGGCCGTTTTCAGCGGGGCGACCGCCGCCACCATTGCCTTCGCCTGAGGTCGCGTCGTTCTTCGATTCCTCGCGCCCCGCCGCCGTCGACGTGTTCGAGTTCGCGTGGTTCGCCACGCCCGGTCCATCGGGGGTGGAACCCTCCGCAGGCCTGCCGCCCGGCGCCTCGCCGTCGCGCTCGCGCCGCGGGGACTCATCGGCGCCGGCCCCTTGCCCACCGGACTCGGCGGGCCTTGTGGACCCGGGAGACGCCACGGCTCCGGAAGACGCCGTGGACCCGGAAGACGCCGTCGACCCGGAGGCCGGGGATCCGGATCCGCCCGGCACCTCGAACGATCCGGCGTCGCCAGTCGGCGGACCGGCCTGCCCGTCACCCGGTACGGCCGCGTTCTGCATCCCTACCTCGATCCCAGCCATCGATCGCAGAGCCTACCCAGGTATGCCAATGCCAGGTAATCGGACAATCATGTCGAGGTAAGTTGCAGGAACAATTGACAATTTGTCGTGAATGTCTGCCAAATGCTTGCGCGTTGCCGCCTGACGTAGACGTTTGCGGCCAACCAGAGTGAAGGGATGAAGGTCGGAGTTCCCCGCGAGATCAAGACCCACGAGTACCGGGTCGCGCTCACACCAGCGGGAGTCCACGAGTTCGCACGGAAGGGCCATCAGGTCCTCGTCGAGCACGACGCGGGCAGAGGGTCCTCCGTGCCCGACGACGACTTCGCCGCCGCGGGCGCCACGATCATCGACTCGGCCGACGACGTCTGGGCGGAAGGCGACCTGATCCTCAAGGTCAAGGAGCCCGTGCCCGCCGAGTACCACCGGATGCGCAAGGGGCAGGTGCTGTTCACCTACCTGCACCTGGCGGCGTCGGAGTCGTGCACGAGGGCGCTGCTGGACTCGGGGGTCACCGGGATCGCCTACGAGACCGTGCAGACGGCCGACGGCGCCCTGCCGCTGCTCGCGCCCATGTCCGAGGTGGCGGGCAGGCTGGCCCCACAGGTCGGGGCGTACCACCTGATGCGGCAGGGCGGAGGGCGCGGCGTGCTGATGGGCGGCGTGCCCGGGGTCTATCCCGCGAAGGTGGTCGTCATCGGCGCGGGCGTGTCCGGGATGAACGCCGCCGCGATCGCCGCGGGCATGCAGGCGCAGGTGCTGCTGCTCGATCTGAACGTCGACAGGCTCCGTCAGGCGGACATGATCTACCAGGGGAAGGTCGGGACCGTCGCGTCCAACGCGTACGAGATCGAGCGTGCGGTCACGGACGCCGATCTGGTGGTCGGCGCGGTGCTCGTGCCCGGCGCGAAAGCGCCGACGCTCGTCAGCAACGCGCTCGTCGGGCGGATGAAGACGGGTTCCGTGCTGGTCGACATCTCGATCGACCAGGGCGGCTGCTTCGAGGACTCACGTCCCACGACCCACGCCGACCCGGTCTACCGGGTGCACGACTCGGTGTTCTACTGCGTCGCCAACATGCCGGGGGCGGTGCCGCACACCTCGACGTACGCGCTGACGAACGTGACCCTGCCGTACGCCCTGGCCATCGCCGACCGGGGCTGGCGGGAGGCTCTCACGGCCGATCCGGCGCTCGCTCTGGGACTCAACACCCATGAGGGCCATCTGACCAGCCGCCCCGTGGCCGAGGCACACGGGCTCGAGGCGGTGCCGGTCACGCGGGTGCTCGTCTCCTGACCTTCCGTCCGCGCCCGTCCGTCCTGGCGTCCGCGAGAAGACCCGAAGACGGTACGGCCCGGCGGTGCACTGCCGCACCGCCGGGCCGTACACCACCGTGGGTCAGGAGGCCGCCGGAGTCGGGGTCGGCTCCGTGGAGGCGCCGGCGCTGGGGCTGGCCGTGGGGGCCGGCTCAGGCGGCAGCGGCTGGTCGGCCGTCGTGCTGACGCCCTGGTCGCAGGCCGCGCCGAACTCCGGGGTGTAGGTGGGGTTCTGCTTGTACTTCTTGATGAACTCGGACAGGCGGGGGTCGGAGGCCCCGTCGAGGACGATCTGGTGGTTCCACGAGCTGGCGACGACCTTGCCCGGCAGGCCCGGGTACGGGCTGAGCAGCATGTAGTCGGAGGAGGCCAGCGTCTTCAGCTTGGCAACGTCCGCGGCGGGCAGGTCGGGGCTGTAGGTGATCCAGACGGCGCCGTGCTCCAGCGAGTGGACACCGTGCTCGTTGTGGATCGGCTTGTCGTAGATCCCGCAGTTCTGCCAGTAGTAGTTGTGCTGGCCGCCCACCGGGGGGTTCTCCTTGTAGGAGATCTTGGTCCAGGCGTGGTCGGAGCCCTTGTAGTCGTAGGTCTTCACCGCGCTCAGGGACTTCTGCGACCGGTCGTTGACGACGTAGAAGCCGACCAGACCGACCACCGCGAGGACGACCAGACCGCCGACTCCCCACATGAGAAAAGCGGTACGCCGTTCCTTGCTCCTCTGCTCGGCACGCATGCGCTCGAGGTGCTCGCGTCTCGCCTGCGTCTTGCCCTTCGCCATCAAGCCCTCCACCCACCGGTTCACTGACATCCCCGCTGCGGTATGGAGAATAGTGGGTGAGATGCACCTTTGGCTCAGCCCGGTCAGACAGGACAGGTAGCCTGTGGGGCGATGACCACCGAGACGAGCGTCATGCTCGACACCACGCCGCAGCCCAGGAGGCGGTTTCCCCTCGTGGCGCTGGTCGCCCTCGTCCTCGCCGCGGGCGCATTGGTGCTGTTCGCGACCAGGTCGGGGACCCCGGGAGACACCTCGCCCGAGGCGGGGTTCGCCAGGGACATGGCCGTCCACCATTCCCAGGCGGTCGAGATGGCCTTCGTCGTATGGGACAAGACCTCCGACGGTCCGCTTCGGACGTTGTCGTACGACATCATCACCACCCAGACGGCCCAGCGCGGGATCTTCATGGGCTGGCTCCAGCAGTGGAACCTCGACCAGTCGTCGTCCCAGCCGCCGATGGCGTGGATGTCCGGGCACGCCCACGGTGGCGCGGCCCCGGGCGCGACCTCCGGCGTCATGCCGGGCATGGCCTCGGAGGAGGAGCTGAACCGGCTGCGGACGGCGCAGGGCAAGGACGCCGAGATCCTCTTCCTCCAGCTCATGATCCGCCATCACGAGGGCGGCGTGGAGATGGCGCAGGGTCTGCTCCGACTGTCCGACCGTCCCGAGGTGCGGTCGCTGGCGCAGCACATCGTCGACGGCCAGACGGCGGAGATCAGGCTGATGAAGGGTCTGCTGGCCGAGCGTGGGGCGCAGCCGTTGCCGAGCATCCTCCAGAGTCCGGCGGGATAGGCGCGCACAAGGTCTCCGGCCGGGGCACGATGGAGGTGCCGTGGCCAGAGGAGAAGAGATTGAACGACGACCCGGAAAGCCGCCTCGAGGTGCACATCACACCTGAGGTCGAGTCAGGGCACTACGCCGACTTCGCTTCGGTCTGGCACACCCAAGATGGATTCGTCCTGGACTTCGCCGTGATCACACGGCCGCCGGCGCTCGCCGACGATCCTCTTTCCGGGGACCGGTACGTGAGCGTGCCGACCAGGATCGTCAGTCGGGTCAGGCTGCCTCCGGCGCAGGTGTTCGAGCTGATGAAGGCCCTCGAGCAACAGCTCACCGCCTACGAGAAGGAAACCAACCAAAAAGTCTGACCTCTCGCCCCTTGCCCGTGATCATGCGCAGGTTCGGCGGTACAACCATCGCCGAGCCTGTGCATGATCACGCGGGAGAGGGAGGGTCAGGCGTGGAGTTCTTGGGTCAGGGCGGCGACGAAGGCGTCCACGTCGGCTTCGGTGGTGTCGAAGGCGCACATCCAGCGGACCTCGACCTCACCGCCGCCGATCCGCTCGTTCCAGTTGTAGAACCGGAACCGCTTGCGCAGCCGGTCGGCCACATCTCCCGGCAGGATCGCGAAGACCGCGTTGGCCTCCACCTCGCGCGCCACCCTGACACCCGGAAGACCACGTACGGCGTCCGCCAGCCTCCTGGCCATCCCGTTGGCCTGGCGGGCGTTGCGCAGCCACAGGTCGCCGCCGAGCAGGGCCTCGAACTGCACGGACACGAACCGCATCTTCGAGGCGAGCTGCATGCCGGTCTTGCGCAGGTACGGCAGGCCCTTCGCGGCCGAGGGGTTGAGGACCACGACGGCCTCCCCCAGCATGAGCCCGATCTTGGTGCCGCCGAAGGACAACATGTCGACCCCGGCGTCCGTGGTCAGCGCGCGGAGGGGCACGTCGAGGGCAGCCGCCGCGTTGGTGATCCGGGAGCCGTCCAGGTGGACGAACATGCCCAGTTCGTGGGCGTGGTCGCAGACGGCCTTGATCTCGGCTGGCGTGTACAGCGTGCCGAGCTCCGTGGCGTTGGAGATCGAGACCACCCGTGGCTGCGCGCGGTGCACGTCCCCGAACCCCCACGCCTGCTGGTCGATCAGCTCGGGCGTGAGCTTGCCGTCCGGGGTCGCCACCGGGAGCAGCTTCAGACCGCCGGTGACCTCCGGCGCGCCGCCCTCGTCGGTGTTGATGTGCGCGCTGTCGGGGCAGACCACCGCTTCCCACGGGGCGCACATCGAACGCAACGAGAGCACGTTCGCGGCGGTGCCGTTGAACACCGGCAGGGCCTCGACGTGGTCGCCGAAATGCCGCCGGAAGACGCCCTGCAAGGCTTCGGTGTAGGCGTCGTCTCCGTAGCTGACCTGGTGCCCGCCGTTGGCCAGGGCGATGGCCTCCAGCACCTCCGGGTGGATCCCGGCGTAGTTGTCGCTGGCGAAGGTCTTGATCTCCGGCTCGTGCCGCCGCACGGCATCCGTTGTCACGAAATATCTCCGTTTAGTCGAAAAAATAGACGTCAGGCGGTGAGGTCGATCCGCTGCCCGTTGACCTCGGCGGGATCCCTGTCCCAGAGCGCCTCGACGGAGCGCGCCAGATCGTCCACATCGGTGAACCCCTTGTACTCCTTGCCGGGGTTCGCCGCCCTCATCCCATCGTCCACCAGTGCGGTGATCACCAGGATCGCGGCCGCGGACGACGTGCCCTTCAGGGCGTCGGCGAGCGACAGCGTCCACGCCTCGGCCGCCGCCTTGGCCGCCGCGTAGGCCGCGTTCGTCCGCGTCGGCGCCTGAGCGGCCTTCGCCGAGACGATGACGAACCGGCCGTTCTCGCTGGCCCGCAGCAACGGCTCGAACGCGAGCGAGACGTTCTGCAGGGTCCGGATCAGCAGGCCGTGCAGCAGGTCCCAGTCCTCCAGCGAGGTGCCGGCGAAGGTCTTGGACCCGCGCCATCCCCCGACGAGGTGCACGATCCCGTCGACCCGGCCGTGCTCCGCCTCGACCTGCTCCGCCAGCCTCCGTACGGCTGACGCGTCCTGGAGGTCGACGGCCAGGGCGCCGTCGCCTCCCGACCTGTTCACGGCGATGACGGTGTCACCCAGCTCGGTGAACCGCCGGACGACGGCCCGCCCCGACGGGCTGCCCGTGCCTGCGACCAGAATGACCCTGCTCAAACGATGACCCACCTTTCGAACGGGCCAGGGTTCACGCCCTGATGCCCCGCGTGGACTCGACCACGTCGGTGAGCTTACGACGCAGCGCCTCGTAGAACATGCTCAGGGGGAACTCATCGGGCAGGACGGCGTTGACCATCTCCTTCTGCTCCTCCGGCAGCGCCTGGACGCCCTGGCTCCACACCGACGCCGGATGCGGCGCGACGTACGCGGCCACGAGCGAGTGGGCGGCGAGCCAGTGGGCCACCTTGGACCTGTCGATGCCGTCGCGGTAGAGGGTCTCGACCTCGCCCCGCAGGTCGGCCACCCCGTCGGCGACCTTGGCCCAGTCGACGAAGAGCCTGTTGTCGGTCCAGCGGACGATGCCGCGCCGGTGCAGGTAGGCGAACAGCAGCTGCCCGCCGAGCCCGTCGTAGTTCCGGACCCGCTCACCGGTGATCGGGAAGCGGAACAGCCGGTCGAACAGGATCGCGTACTGCACGTACCGCGCGTGCGGCACGCCGTCGACCTCCAGCTTCACCGCCTCGCCGAACGCGGTCAGGTCGCAGCGCAGCTCCTCCAGCGTGTAGAGCCAGTACGGCATGCGCTGCTTGATCATGAACGGGTCGAACGGCAGGTCGCCGTGGCTGTGGGTGCGGTCGTGGACCAGATCCCACAGGACGAAGGTGTCCTGGGCAAGTTCCTGCGATGCGAGCAGCCGGGCCGCGTCCGGCGGCAGAGCCAGCTTGAGGGTGGCGGCGGCCGCCTCGCTGACGGCGCGGAACCGCGCGGCCTCCCGGTCGCAGAAGATGCCGCCCCACGTGAACCGCGGCGGCGTCTCGCGGACGGCGACGGTCTCGGGGAAGAGCACGGCCGAGTTGGTGTCGTAGCCGGAGGTGAAGTCCGCGAAGGCGATCGGCACGAACATCGGGTTGTCGTAGCCGTTCCGCTCCAGCTCGGCCAGCCAGTCGGGCCAGACGACGCGGATCCAGACCGCCTCGACGTTGCGGTTCGGGTTCCCGTTCTGCGTGTACATCGGGAAGACGACGAGGTGCTCGAGCCCGTCCACCCGCTGGGCGTCGGGGTGGAAGAGGTTCAGCGAGTCGAGGAAGTCGGGCACGCCGAGCCCGTCGGCCACCCACTTACGCAGGTCGGCCACGACCGCGTCGAGGTAGTCCTTGTCGTGCGGGAACCCGGGCGCGAGCCGTACGACGTTGTCGCTGATCTCGGAGATCAGCTCGACGGCGCGGTCGCGGTCCTCCGCGATGGAGCCGTCCTTGGCCTGGAGCGGCCGCAGGGCCTCGACGGCGGCCTTGAGCCCGTCCCACGCGGCGCCCAGGCCTTCCGGGGCCTCCGAGCCGGCCGTGTGGCCGGCGGCGACGTCCGGGATCCTGGCGGCCCAGGTGACGAGGTCGGTCCAGAGTTGCGCGTGGTCGAAGTCGCCGATCGAGTCGTCGCCGAACAGGTCGGAGTCGGCGAGCGCCACGACCCGCCCGCGCCCGTGCCGTACGGCCAGGGCCAGCGGACGGCCCGCGGGATCGGCGGTCCCCGACGTCTCGAACAGGACCTCCGCGCCCTCCGGGGCGACGAGCGTGCCGGCCCGGTAGAAGCAGGCCTGCCGCACGCCCGCGAGCAGGTCCTGGCGCAGGCCCGGCCCGTCGGCGGCACCGGCCCCGCGGACGCCGAGGACCCACGTCGCGACCTTGTTGTGGGAGCCGGAGGGGTCCTGGACGGTGGTGTGCTCGATGCCGACGCCGAAGCGGCCGAGCAGGTCGGCGAGGTTGTTCCCGTACTTGTCCTGCTCGCATTCGGCGAGCACGACGAGCCCCCCACCGGCGGCCACGTAGTCCTCGACGGCGTCGAGTTCCGCGTCGGTGAACACAGGGCTGCCCGCGCCGGTCGTCCGCTCCCAGTGATCCCCTGACGGGTGCGCGATCACGAACACGTCGTGGGGGTCGAGCACGGACGTGGTCACCGGCCCCTGGGTGTGCGCGGTGACCGTCTGGCCGAGCCGCCGCAGGATGGCGGCGGCCGTCGAGTAGCCGCTGTCGTCGGGATGCGCGGGATTCATGGCTTCGGCGACTTCCCGCCTGATGCTCCATGCCTCGCTGTGCGCCTCATCGAACAGGACTGACGGGAATGCCCTCATGAAATATCTCCTGCACTTTGCGCCATCTGCACAAAAATATACACAAAGGCTACGCATGCACCGATAAGTCACCCGCGACGAGGAGGCCCTGTCACCCCACGGCCGACGGGCCGGAGGACCGATGGCCGCCATCGAGCGACCACCCATGGGTCGTCCGGGATGGCGGATACGCCGGAAATCCCGGGCATGCCGAAGATCCCGGAGTCTCCGGAACCCCGGTCGCGATCATGCAAGACTCGGCGGCAGCTCCCGGCTGAGACCCCAAATCAAGAGAACCCAGGCCGAAGGGCCAGAAAAGTTCAGGGATCGCCCGGGTGGGGGCATCGCCCAGGGGTGTGGATCTTCACGGCCCGGCGACGGGCCGGAGGGCTCTCAGGCGAGCTGTCGCTCGGCGTCCGCGATGATCTCCTGGATCCGCAGCCCGTGGCGGGCGTCGAGCGGATGCCCGCCGCCGCTGCGGACGGTGCGGGCGAACTCCCGCGCCACGGCCGGGAAGGCGTCGTCGCCGACCTCGGACCCGAGGAGCGAGGCGTTGCCCTCCACCCCGTAGACCTCCACGCGGGCGGGCGGCAGGTCGCCGCCCGCCGCCATCGTCAGCGACGCCTCGCTCACCGCGCCGCCCTCGTGTTCGAGCAGCAGGCCCACCCACTTCAGCGGGTCGCCGTGCGCCCTGACCGAGACGACCGGCCCGAGGGCCGCGTCCAGCAGGTCGATCATGTGCGGACCGATGTCGAGGAGGGCTCCCCGCTCGAGCCGCCACGGCGTGGCGAACGGACCGCCGTACAGCACCCCCGAGGTGTCGGCGGCGCGGCCGCCGAACGGCCGCAGCGCACGGGCCCTGCCGAGGAAGGCCGTCGTCGCCGGGGCGTAGCGGAAGGTGAACAACATCTGGGAGGCCACGCCGGCCTCACCGATCGCGTCGGCGAGGCGCCTGGCGCCGTCGAGGTCCGCCGCGAGGGGCTTTTCCAGCAGCACCGCCTTGCCCGCCTTCGCCGCGAGGACGCCGAGCTCGGCCTGCACCCCCGGCGGCACGCAGAACGCGACCGCCTCGCAGAGGTCGAACAGCTCCTCGAGCCGCTCGAACGAGGGGACCCTGTGCTTGCCCGCGAGCTCGTCGGCCGCCTGGGGCCTGCGCGCCCACACGCCCGCGAGCCGCGTGTGCGGCCCCGCCGCGAGCGCAGGGGCGTGCACCATCTCCGCCCACGGTCCCGCACCGACCAAACCTACCGAAACCGGCTCCATCATACCCTCCGCGGCGACCTTACTGCAGCACGCGGGTACTCGAACGCCACAGGGTCACCACTGGCTCGCGAAAGCCGTACGGGCATGATGGTCGTCCTATGGAAGTCATTCTGCTGAGGCACGGCGAGACGGAGTGGAGCAGGGCGGGGCGGCACACGGGCCGGACCGACCTGCCGTTGACCGAGAGGGGCGAGGACCAGGCCCGCGCCCTGGCGAAAGTGATCAAGGGCAGGCAGTTCGCGCTGACCCTCGTCAGCCCCGCGCAGCGGGCACGCCGTACGGCGGAGCTCGCCGGGGCCGCCTCCTACGACGTGGACCCGGACCTTTGGGAATGGGACTACGGCGGCTACGAGGGGATCACCACCCCGCAGATCCGCGAGAGCCGTCCGGGGTGGTACCTGTGGCGTGACGGGATCATCCCGGGAGACGCGGAGCACCCGGGTGAGACGGTCGGCCACGTGGGCGATCGCGCGGACCGGGTCATCGCCCACGTCCGGCCCGCGGAGGGCGACGTGCTGATCGTCGCCCACGGCCACTTCCTGCGTGTGCTCGCCGCCCGTTGGCTGGGGCTGCCGGCGGATGAGGGGCGGCATCTGCGCCTCGACACCGGCACCTACTCGGTTCTGGGCTACGAGCACGAGGAGCCCGTCCTGATGCGGTGGAACGCGCCCGTTCAGGACCCCGCCTGAGACGGGCGCGCAGCGGGCCGCCGGAAGACCCGGCGGCCGGTCAGCCGGCGACGGGCTGGGGCTGCGGGCCCCGGCCGGTCAGCCACTCCATGACCCTGTGGTGGCCGCGCCGTGCGTCCTCGAAGTGCCCCCACCGCCAGCATCGAGGCTGGTCGCGGACTCCGGTGACCCACGTCCGGTACGCCACGCTCCGCGGCTCCCCCTCCTCGGGGGCGGCCGTGGAGGCGACGCCGTACGTGCGGATCACCACGCGGCCGCCGGGTGCGAACAGCACGTCGTCGGCCACCGGGTAGAGAGTCATCTGGTCCAGCACCGCGGTCCCCCTTGATACCTCAACGTTCTCAGGGTCCAAATCTGCCGGACCGGTGTTACGCCGCCTGCGCGCGCCTGTTACACGCGTGCGCGGCGTGTAAACACCGGGTTAAACCAGCAGGCCGTCAAACTCGCCGTCCTTGACTCCGAGCACCAGGGCCCGGATCTCGTCGCGCGTGTAGATGAGGGCCGGCCCGTCCGGGAAACGCGAGTTGCGGACGGCCACGCCGCCGTCGGGGAGCTCGGCCAGCTCCACGCAGTTGCCGGTCGAGTTGCTGTGGACGCTCTTCCGCCAGGTGACCCCGGTCAGGCTGTTTGCGGGCATCCCGTTATAAGTCTGCATCATGTCTCTCTGAGAAATTCGCCGAGAATCTCGGCGGTGCCCCCGGGCGTGGTGCTCTCCACGCACAACTGCTCCATGGCCGTGAGGTATGGATCGATGTCCTCACGCTTGTCCAGGTATAGGGCGCCCCACAACTGTTCGACGTAGACGACGTCGGACAGGTCGGACTCCGGGAAACGAAGGATCGTGAACGCGCCCCCCTCGGCCGCGTGCATGCCGAAGCGGAAGGGCATCACCTGCAGGGTGATGTTGGGCAGCGTGGCGACCTCTAGCAGGTGCTGGAGCTGCTCCCGCATGATCCCTCCGCCTCCGATGGGACGCTTGAGCGCCGCCTCGTCCACGACGGCCCAGAGCCGTGGGCCGTCCGGGCGGGTCAGCCGCTCCTGGCGCTGCATGCGCAGATGCACGCGCTGTTCGATCTCTCCGTCCGGAGCGTCGGGGTAGCCCAGCTGGATCACCGCCCGCGCGTACGCCGCCGTCTGCAGCAGGCCCGGCACGAACTGCACCTCGTAGGTGCGGATCACGCTGGCCGCCTCTTCCAGGCCGACGTAGGTGATGAACCAGTTCGGCAGCACCTCGCCGTACTTGTGCCACCATCCCGGCGTGTTCGCCTCGCGGACCATCTCCAGCAGCCCGCGCCGTTCCGCGTCGTCACTGACGCCGTACAGCGTGAGCAGGTCCTCGACGTCACGTGTCTTGAACCCGACTCGGCCGAGCTCCATCCTGCTGATCTTCGATTCCGAGGCCCGGATGTGGAATCCGGCGACCTCGCGCGTGAGTCCCTGTGCCTCGCGCAACCGGCGAAGGCTGGCACCGAGCATGATTCGCCGAACGGTGGATCCTGATCCCGGCGGATCTATCGACACGTGCTATTCCTCCGCTTTGTGGACTGGTTCACAGTCTGTCAAAGATCGCCCCCTTCGTCCCAGGATTGTTTCGGGTAACCGTAGCGGTTGCAACAGCCGCTTGCACGTGCATTCGCTCTTGCACATGCACAGGAGTGTCCAGCATCATGATCTCGTGCAGTCCACGAACGTGACTCGTGGCCGAAATCAGTGGTCGGGGCTCGACTGGTGGCCCCCGATCGGCTGGTGGCCGGAGCCCGCCCGCGATCTCCTCGATCCCGGATCGACCACCACGAGCGCCACCTTCGCCCTTCCCCCGAAGGCGGAGTCGGTCCACTCGGCACGCAGTTTCGCCGCGGGGACCCTCTCCGGCTGGGACATGAGCCAGTTGCACGACAGCATGGAACTGGTCGTCTCCGAGCTGACGACGAACGCCCTGCGGCACGGGCTGATCCTCAGCGCGGCCCGTGACAGGGAGGTCATCCGGCTGTCGCTGATCCGCAGGGGCACCCTGGTGACCTGCGCGATCACCGACCCGGGAGCTCAGGCCCCGGTGATGCGGGATCCGGCCCCCTTCGAGCCGGGCGGCCTGGGGCTGCACATCGTCGAATCGCTGAGCGTGCGCTGGGGCTGGTGCCCCCTCGCCCCTCAGGGCAAGGCGGTCTGGGCCGTCCTGTCCGCCTGACCTCCGTCCCTCCGTCCCCGACGCCCCGGCTCCGATCCGCACTTCCGCGGAGCCCCGGCCAACTGTCCCGGCAGCGAACCCGGCGCCTGTCCTGACAGTCATATCTCAGTGACGCCGGACCCGGTCCGCCTGCCGCGGAGCGCTCCCGTGCAGCCCGGAATGCACGGGAGCGCCCCTCGGCCGGCGGCCCGATGGCGCGAATGCTCGGCACGGCGGCATCAGATGTGCTGAGATCGAACCGTAATAGGCGAACGGCATGGCCGTTTCGCAGCGATCGATGGAGAAATTTCGTGATCTCGGGGCTCGTGACCGCGCGCTGTATCCTGGCTCGCGACCCCCGTCAAGAGTGTGATCCGCATTACGGTGGTTTCCTGAGACTTCCGAGAGATCTGTGATGGACGATCACCTAGTCCGCTGGCTGACCGCTCTCGATGAAGACCGGCTCGCTCGTGTCCTGGCCAACCGCCCGGACGCCATCGCCGCGCCGTGGCCCCGCAGGCTGGACGCCCTCGCGCACCGGCTGACGAACGGCTTCGCCCTCATGGAGGTCATGCGCGGCCTTCCGCTGCCGCCCCTGGAGATCCTGCAGGCGTGCCTGGTGATCGGCGGGCGGCCCACGGAGGACGAGCTGGCCCGTTTCCTGGGTGTGAGCACCTCCGAGGTCATCCCGTGGCTCGACCGCCTCTACGACCACGCCCTCGCCTGGCCGGCCCCCGACGGCAGGATCGACCTCGCCGAGGCGGTCGCCCAGTGGTGGACGGCGCCGTGCGGGCTGGGCGAACCGATGGCCGTCTATCTGGACTCCTGGATGCTCAACACCGAGGCGCTGCGGCGGCTCTGCCGCGTCCTGGACCTGCCGTACCAGGGCGGCAGGCGGCAGGTGGCCGTACGGATCACCGCGCTGCTGGGCGACCCGGAACGCCTCTCCGACCTCGTGGACCGGGCGCCGGACGGCACGATGGAGATGCTCGACGACTTCGCCTGGGACGGGCCGGTGCGCAGCGTCGACGGCAACCGTTTCGTCACCGTGGGGAAGCCGGAGAAGTGGGCGGCCGAGCACGGCCTGCTGTTCCGCACGCAGTGGGACGTGGCGGAGATGCCGCGCGAGGTGGCGCTCGCCCTACGCGGGCCGGACTATCACGGCCCCTTCACCCCCGACCCGCCCGACCTGGGAACCACGCGGATCGACCCCGATGCCGTCGAGCACGCGATGTGCCTCGCCGCTCCGCACATCGTCGACCGCGCCACCGCGCTGCTGGAGAACACCGACAAGACCCCGCTGCCGCTGCTGAAGAACGGCGGCGTCGGCGTGCGCGAGGTCAAGAGGGTGGCCCGGGAGACGGGCTGCTCCGAGGAGGAGACCCGGCTGCTGCTGGAGATCTGCGCCGTCGCCCGGCTGATCTCGCTCGACGACGGCGCCGGCGGGCTGGTGCCTACCGACAGGTTCGACGCCTGGCGGCTGGAGGACGCCTCGATGCGGTTACGTGTGCTGCTGGCGGCGTGGTGGCGCATGGAGCGCTCGTCGCTGCGGCGGACCGAGAACCGCTATCCGACCGTGCTCGGCGACGACCCCGCGGGAGAGACGATCGCCCGGATCCGCCGGGCCATGCTCGGCGCGCTCGCGCTGGTCCCCGAAGGCCGCGGGTTCGCCACGCTCCCCGAGCTCGTGCAGTCGGTCCACTGGCGTGCGCCGCTGCTCGACAGGCAACTCCTCGCCGACTGCGCGCCCGCGATCATCGAGGAGTCCCGGCTGCTCGGCCTGTGCGCGCACGACACGCTCACCGACCTCGGGCGGGCGCTGGCCGCCCTCGGCGCGATCGCAGGAAACGAGAGCGACGAGACCGCGCCCCAGATAGAGCATGATCCGGTCCTCGCCAAGTGCTCGATGACGGCCCTCGCCGGGGCGCAGCGCACCGCTCTGTTCGGCGCCGACCTGACGGCGGTGGTCACCGGCCCGCCGTCGGTGGAGCTCTCCTCCCTGCTCGACCGGGCCGCCGACCGCGAGTCGCGGGGCGCGGCGTCGGTGTGGCGGTTCAGCCCCGCGAGCGTACGGCGGGCGCTGGACGCCGGAGAGACCGCGGACTCCCTGCTGGCCGACCTGTCCGCGGCCGGAACCCTTCCCCAGCCGCTCACCTATCTGGTCCATGACGTGGCCAGGCGACACGGCGAGGTCACGGTGTCGTCGGTCGGCTGCATCATCCAGGGCTCCGACCCGGTTCTGCTGGCGGAGATCGTCGCGCACCGGAGGCTGGCCAAGCTCGGGCTGAGGTTGCTCGCGCCGACCGTGCTCGCCGGATCCGCGCCTGCGGCGACGGTCCTGACGGCGCTGCGCGAGGCGGGCTACGCCCCGGTGCCCGTCGACGACGGCGCGGGGATCACCATCCGGCGCGCGCCCAACGCGGGCCGTCTGACCCTGCTTCCCGGCGGCCGGGTGGCCGAACTCGACCCGCCGCCCTCGCTGCTCGAGCCGCCGCCCGATCCGCGCGAGCACGCCAGGCGGCTGCTCGTGAACGGCGGTTCCGCCGGGCCCGGCGGGCAGACGTGGGCCGTCATCGGCCGGATGGCGACCCGCCTGCCGACCGCACAGCAGTCGCTGCTCGGTTTCGTGGTCGACCGGGACGTCCGCGCGCTGATCACCCTGTCCGACGGCGTCACGGCGACGATCAGCCACGGCGAGCTGCGCAGTGGGGTGCTGGACGCCTGGTGCGAGGAGGCCGGCGACTACCTCGAGTTCCCCCTCAACGAGATCGCCTCCGTCACCAGCACGTACTGACCGCGCTCGGACCGCACTGACCTCACCGACCTCGCTGACCTCGCGCCGGAGTCCGGCGTGCCGTAGGCGTCACAGCGTGCCGCAGCGGCGCAGGACGAGGAGGGCGAGCGCCCGCGTGACCTCGTGCATCTCGCGCAGTTCGACCTGCTCGCGCGGCGCGTGGGCGAACCGCACGTCGCCCGGGCCGTAGTGCAGCGTGGGAATCCCGCCCGCCGCGTACAGCCGCAGGTCGCTCCCGTACGGCGCGGCCGTCGTGGCCAGCCGGTCCCCCGTCACGTCGGCGACGGCCCGGCCGAGCTGGCCGAGAAGGGGGTGCCCTTCCGGGAGGCGGCCGCTCGCGAACTGTCCCCCCGGCCAGGTGACCGTGACGGGGTTCGCCCGCAGCCACGGGTCGCCGAGGTCTGCCAGCGCGCCCTCCAGGGCGGCTCTGGCGTCGGCGGGGTCCTCGTCGAGCCGCACGCCGAGGCGGCCCTCCGCGACCAGCAGGTCGGGCACGCTGCTCGCCCAGTCGCCCGCCCGTATGGTGCCGATCTCGATCGGATACGGCATCGGGTTGCCGACGAACAGGGGGTCGACGTCACGGTTGCGCTCCGCCTCCAGGCGGCGGATCGCCTGGAAGACCGGCCAGAACGCCTCGATCGCGTTGACCCCTTCGTATCGGGTCGCGCCGTGGGCGGCCCGGCCCGGGACCTCGATGCGGAAGGTGAGCGCCCCGGCGTTGGCCGTGATGACCTTCCCGCTCGTGGGCTCGGTGATGACCGCGGCCTCGCCGGTGTGCCCGCGGGCGAGCGTGGCGAACGCGCCGAGCCCGCCGTCCTCCTCGCTCACCACGCAGTGCAGGGCGAGCGGGCGCGCGAGCCGTACCCCCGCCTGGCGGATCGCCCGGACGACGGCGAGGTTGGCCGCGAGGCCCGCCTTCATGTCGCAGGCGCCGCGGCCGTGCAGGGTCGTGGCGGTGAGGCGGGCGCCGAACGGGTCCTGCCCCTCCCATTTGGCGGGGTCGCCGATCGGCACGACGTCGGCGTGGCCCTGGAGGACGAGAGCGGGCGCTCCCTCCCCCTCGGTGACCCCGACGACGCCGTAGCCCTCGGCCCGCTCCGCCTCGGTGCCGGGGAAGCCCTCTCTGGACCGGAGGTCGGCGAGGTCGAGCTTCCACATGTCGACGTCGAGGTCGCATTCGGCCAGCATGCGGGCGAGCCCGTCCTGGAGTTCGGACTCGGCGTCCGTGCCCGTCACGCTCGGCACCCGTACCAGGTCGGCGAGCAGGCGGACGGTGCCCGCCTCGTCGACGGCGTTCAGGACCGCCGCCTCCGCGCTCGCGGAACGCGCGTCTACGGGTGCTTCGTCGTTCATGCGGCGACTGTACGACTTTCGGGTCGCCATCGCGTTCCGCGGACCGGGTCAGACGGGTTCCGTGGAGCGGGTCAGACCACTTTGAGCGGGTCAGACCACTGACAGACGGGTGAACCGGGTCGCGAAGCCGCCGCCTCTCGGCGCGCAGCACATCGCTCCCGCGACCGCCGCGACCTCCGGGGGGAAGTAGGCGAGGCGGAGCATGTGCACCGGCTCGGCCCCGTCGAGGCCGTACCGGACGATGACGGTGTCGCCCTCACGCGCGATGTCGATGGTCACCGACTCCGGCGTGCCCGGCGCGGGGACGACCGACCAGTCGGAGTAGCCCCGGGTGACGACCACGCTGAGCTGGTGCGCCCCGTCGACGAACTCGACTCCGGCCTTGACCCAGTTCTCCTCGTCGATCCGCAGGATGGCGCCGGCCTGGTCGTACTGGTCGGCGTAGTCGGCGGAGAAGGTCGCCGTGACGCGCGCGTCCCCTTCGATCTCGCGGACGAACATGTGGGCGTTGTCGAAGGAGTAGCCGTAGTGGGCCTTCTGCCACAGGTCGGTGTCGGGGTCCGCGACCACGCGCAGGCCGTCTTCCGCGGCCCAGTCGCGAGGCTCGTTGATCCACTTGTAGGCGTCGAATGACATTCTGCGATCTTGCCATGGGGCAGGCCGGCGATACCAGGCCAGGCATGGCACCAAATAAGATCTACTATACCATTTGAGTGCTTTGCACTATTTCGTCCATCTTTCGCTATTGTTGTGACAGAAGTCATGCTTCGGTCAAGTAATCCCCCACATCGCAAAGCCGTCGTGTTCCCACCCCCACGGGAACGTGTCCGCCCCGGCCGGTGACCCGCCCGCGTCTTTCGCGCGGGGCCGTACGCCCGACTCAGGCCTACACGGCGCTCGCCGAAACGCCCGCCGATCCCTCCGGAGGCTTTCCGCGACGGTCGCCCGCTCCCCCGCGGGCTCTTGCGATCGAAGCGAAAGGCCCCCCGATGCGGAAGCGAACCTCTCAGACGTTGGCCGCGATGGCATGCTGCGCGGCCCTGTCCGCCGGCACGGCCCAGGCCGCGCACGCCGCGGCGACCGGCCCGGCCGCGCAACCGTCCCCCTCCCCCACCGCTCTGCCGTCCGGTACGGCGACCGCCACCTCGTTCTGGGACGGTGTGACCGCGTCGGGCCGGCCCATGCGGTACCAGACGGTCGCCAGCCCGTACTGGCCGCTCGGCACCACCGTCAAGATCACCTACGGAGACAGGAGCGCGATCGGGATCGTCGACGACTTCGGCCCGGCGGAATGGGCCGTCGCCCAGCACGACATCCCGGCCATCGTCGACCTGTCCGCGGAGATGATGGCGGACCTCACCGGTGCGCGCTCCAACAGCGTGCACGTCCGGTTCCAGGTGCTCTCCTGGGGGGCCGGCCGGGTCTTCCGCGGCGCGGGCACCGGCTACGACCTCGCGATGGGTCGGGGCTGACGCACCCCGCGCCCTGACCGTCGTGACGGACGCCGCGGCCGCCGCGCGTACACTTCCACCGTGGCCGACCCGAAGTTCGAGATCCAGATGCTGCACGACCGCGTGATGGTCAGGGTGGAGCCGGAGACCGAGGAACGGCGAAGCAGCGCGGGCATCGTCATCCCCGCCACCGTCAAACTGGCCAACCGGCTCGTCTGGGGTGAGGTCTGCGGCGCCGGTTCCAGTGTCCGGGCGGTCAAGGCCGGCGACAAGGTCCTGTTCAACCCCGAGGAGCAGTTCGAGGTCGAGGTACAGGGCCAGATCTACCTCGTGATGCGCGAGCGCGACCTGCACGCCGTCGCCACGCAGCAGACCGACCACGGCACCGGCCTCTACCTCTAGGCACAGGCCCCCTCGGCCGCATCGCGGAGGCCTCATGACGCCCGCCCATCTGCCCACGCGCCCGTGGGCTTGCGTCCGGACCCATGCCCGCCCCACGCTTCGCTCGTTCCCTGCGCCCGCGCCCAATGCCCCGCGACCGCTCACCGGACTGGCGTGCCTCCGGCGTTCATCCTCATGCGCCTTCTGGCGGCACGCTCTCGCCTCCGGGTGTTTAGACGCCAAGAGTGGAATTCGAATCTGTTTCTAGAATGCGGACGCGTGCCGTACCAGGGCGCTTCGGTATAGCGCTTTCCCGTCCACAGCGGCTTTTTCGCGGCCGGGCCGCCGAGTGGCCAGGCTTAACGGAAGTCGGACTACGTGCCGGTGACAACTGCGCGAATGAGCGTGTCCCCCCTTCCGGCGTTCGGCCAGGCGACTCGTCTTCAAGGCGGTGACCGGCTCTATTACGCGCGGGCGGGAGATGCCGGATCGGCGCCCGCGGGGCCGGCAAGAGGCGGGAGGCCCGCGCGGGACGGGGATTCAGGGCCTCCCATTCCCTACTCGGGCGAATGCCCGGCACGAAATTACCGAGCGTGTTGTGAACACCCTTTGATCTCCGCTTTGTTGCACCAGGGCTAAACCTCCAACCGGGTACAGTCCCGGCGGTTTCTCCGGTCGTATTGAAGTGGCCTAAGGAATGAACGGACAAAAACAGCCGCCAAGCGGCGCTCATTCGGCGATTTATGCCGTTATCGGGGGTATTGTCCGAATCGTCATAGTTAGAGAAACTGCCACAGGGAGGGATCGATGAGCATAAGCAACGTCTTCCCGACGGGGGCTCGCACCCCCAGTAGTTGGGGCAGCTGGGGCGGCGGCTGGCGACGGTGCGGGTGCCGGCGACGCTGGCGCTGCAGGCGGCGCCGGTGCTGGTGGTGAGTTCCCTGCCACAAGAGGATGGGAGCCGGCGGGTCACCCGCCGGCTCCCCCGCTTCCCGGAGTCGGGACGAACGAGCGCATCGGCCGATATCGCGCCGTTCATCTCGATCAGGGCGACATTCCGGCGCTTTTGGCCCTACACCCGGGGCCTGCGCCGGTTGTTCGCCGTCGGGGTGGTCGCGGCGATGGTGGGCACGGCGTGCGAGGTCGCGGCCATCGCGCTGTTCGGCCGCATCACCGACGAGGTGCTCAGCAGCGGCGACCTGTCCGCGTTCTGGTCGCCCGCCGCGGCCTGGCTGGGTCTCACCGCGCTCGCCGGTGGCGCCGCCTTCGCCAGCGCCTACACCGCCGCCCTCGGCGGAGAACGGTTCCTGCTGCGTGTGCGTGACGGCGTGTTCGAGCACCTGCAGACACTGACACCCGACTATTTCGAGAACCGCAGACTCGGCGACCTCATGGCGAGGCTGACCGACGACATCGAGGCCATCGAGGAACTGGTGGTCTCCGGACTGATCAAGCTGATCACGGCGCTGATCAGCGTGGTCTTCTTCGCGACGGCCGCCGTCTTCATCCGGTGGGACCTGGCGCTGGTGACGTTCGCGCTCATCCCGGCGTTCGTCCTGGTGTCCAAGGGCTTCGCCGGGCGCTTCCGGCAGGCCGCCGCACGCGAACGCCTCAGCAACGGGGCCATGAACAGCGCCATCGAGGAGGCGCTGTCCAACCAGGCGCTGGTGCAGGCGTACAACCGTCAGGAGACCGAGGCCGCGCGGCTTCACACCGCGGGGCGCGGCTGGCTGCGCGCCAACCTCGCACAGGCGCGGCTGTCCGCCCTGTACGGCCCCGCCGTACAGGTCATCGAGACCGGCTGCCTGCTCACCATCATCGGGGTGGGCGCGTGGGAGATCGCCTCCGGGCGGCTCACGCTGGGCGGGCTGCTGGCCTTCGCCGCGTACCTGGCCTACCTCTATCCGCAGGTCCGCGGGCTCGGGGAGACCGCGCTCACCGTCTCCGAGGCGGCCGCGGGTTCGGACCGCATCCTCGAGGTGCTCGACGCCCGGCCGACCGTCGTCGACCGGCCCATCACGAGCACAGAGGCCGGCACGACCACCGCGACCACCGCGTCCGGCACGGTCGGCACGGCCGCGGATCGGCAGGGCACCGCCGCCACGGTCGCGGGAGGGGCCCTGCAGCCCTCCGTCCACCAGACCGGTGGGCGCATCGAGTTCGCCGGGGTGCACTTCACCTATCCCAATCGGACCCGGCCGACTCTGGCCGGCCTGTCGTTCACCGCGCGGCCGGGTGACCTGATCGTGTGCACCGGCCCGAGCGGAGCGGGGAAGTCGACGATCGCCAAGCTGCTGCTGCGGTTCTACGACCCCTCAGGCGGGCGCATCCTGCTCGACGGAGTGGACATCCGCGACCTGCCGCACCGGACCCTGCGCGAGCGCGTCACCCTGCTCACCCAGGAGAACATGTTGTTCTCCGGGACCGTCCGCGACAACATCGCGTACGGCAGGTCCGGGGCGGACCCGGCCGAGATCGTGCGGGCCGCGGTCACGGCGGGCGCGCACGATTTCATTCGCAGGCTCCCGGAGGGCTACGACACACCCGTAGGTCAGAAGGGCCGGTTGCTGTCCGGCGGTCAGCGGCAGCGCATCGCCATAGCGCGCGCCGTCCTCCGGGACGCTCCCGTGCTCATCCTGGACGAGCCGATGACAGGGCTCGACGAGGCGACGGCCGCTCGCATCATGGAGCCGCTGGGCCGGCTCATGTCGGGGCGGACCACGATCCTGATCACCCACGACCTCCGTCTCATGCCGGACGCGGCCGAGAAGGTGGTGCTCGGGCCCGCGCCCGCGACGGGGCGGGGACGATCGGTCCGGCTGACGCGGCGGCGCCTCGGCACGCCGATGCGCGTCTCCTGACCGAGCCGGAGGCCGCGGGCCGTACATGGGGGCGGGCGACACGGAGGTGTCGCCCGCCCTTCGCCGCACGGCCACATGCGATTACTCCGTGGTACACGGCGCACTAGGGTGACGATGGCGACAAGGTCGCCTTCCGCTCTGATGAGGATGTGCCATGACTTTTCAGGATGAGCTGGCCGAGCTCCGCCACGCCTTACATCGTGAGCCCGAAGTGGGCCTGGACCTCCCCCGCACTCAGGAGAAGATCCTCTCCGCGCTCGACGGCCTTCCTCTGGAGATCACCACGGGTGAGCGGCTGACGTCGGTGACCGCCGTCCTGCGGGGTGGACGACCCGGTCCGACGGTCTTGCTCAGGGCCGACATGGACGCGCTTCCCGTGCACGAGAACGCCGACGTGCCGTACCGGTCGGTGATCGACGGCCAGATGCACGCCTGCGGCCACGACCTGCACATGACGATGCTGACCGGCGCGGCCCGCCTGCTGTCCGGAAGACGCTCCGACCTCGCCGGCGACGTCGTCTTCATGTTCCAGCCGGGCGAGGAGGGCCAGGAGGGCGCCAAGATCATGATCGAGGAGGGCGTGCTCGACGCGTCCGGGTCGCGTCCCGTCGCGGCGTACGGCATGCACGTCTTCTCGATGACGATCCCCCACGGCCTGGTCCTCACCAAGGGCGGGCCGATCATGGCGGCGGCCGACACGCTCTTCGTCACCGTGCGCGGTCGGGGCGGCCACGGCTCAAGCCCGCACGCCGCGCTCGACCCCATCCCCGCGGCCTGCGAGATCGTGACGGCCATGCAGACGCACGTGACGCGGACGTTCGACGTGTACGACCCTGTGGTGGTCACCGTGGGCAGCTTCCACGCCGGAACGGCCGACAACGTCATCCCCGACGAGGCCCGGTTCTCGACGACCATCCGGACCTTCTCCGGCGACGCCCGCGGCCGCGTCAGGGACGGGCTCGTACGGCTCGCGCGAGGCATCGGGGAGGCCCACGGGCTCACCGTCGAGTGCGAGTTCGGCATCGGGTACCCCGTGACGGTGAACGACCACACCGAGGCCGACTTCGCGGCGCAGACCGTGCGGGAGACCCTGGGGCAGGGCAGCTACTTCCCGCTGCCGCACGCGACTCCGGGCTCGGAGGACTTCTCCTACGTGCTCCAGGAGGTGCCGGGCGCCTTCCTGCTCGTCGGCGCCTGCCCGCCCGACCGCGACCCGTCGTCGGCGGCCGCCAACCACTCCCCCGAGGCGATGTTCGACGACGCCGTCCTCTCGGACGGCGCCACGCTGTTCACCGAACTCGCCGTGCGGCGGCTGGCCCTGGCCGGCGGCTGAGGCCTGCCGCGTCCCCCTGAGTCACGCGAGCAGGTCGCGTGCCTCCTCGATCAGGTCGATCCCCATGGTGAACTTGATCGTCGCCCACACGATGGCGGCCGCCACGATCAGGGTCAGCCCCCCTGCCACGATGCGGACGAACCAGTTCTGCCGCTTCAACCAGCCGGTGGCCGCCATCACCTTGTCCTTGGCGACCTGCAGCAGCCTCGACGCCCAGGCGAACTCCGTGGCCAGCAGGGCGAGGCCCGCGAAGACCACGAGCCAGCCCGGGCCGGGAAACGGCACCATGATGAGCCCGGTGACGATGATGGCCGCGCCGAGCACTCCGATGACGATCTTCAGTGTCAGCCGGCCCGCCGGAGTGGCACGTATGCGATCGAGAAAGCTCATCTCCTCCGTTAGAACGACCTTCCCCGTGCCGCCGTGCTCCTCGGTCGTCGCCATACGGCTCACCCCCCACAAACAAGGATAATGACGCCCCACCCTCCCGCGCGTGATCATGCACGAGCTCGGAGAAGTGCCCCCCGACCCGCCCAAACCCTGGCCGTGATCATGTACGGGTTCGGGAAGGTACGCCCCGACCTGCGCCAACCCCGGCCGTGATCATGCACGCGTTCGAAGAAGCATTCCCCCACCTGGCCAAACCCGTGCGTGATCACGGCCAAAATAATTGGGGGGTGGATTTGTCGGATTCGGGTGAGGCAGCATGCCTTACATGCTCGACCGGAACCGCCTCCACGTCCTGCTCGAACGCGAGCGCCAGACCTACGAGACCCGGCTGCCGCGCAGCCGGGCGGCCTACGACAACGCCGGCTCCCTTCTCGGTCGTGTGCCGATGACCTGGATGAACAAGTCCGCCGGGCGGTTCCCCGCCTACCTCGACGAGGCGCGCGGCGCACGCGTCCGCGACATCGACGGCTTCGAGTACGTCGACTTCTGCCTCGGCGACACCGGCGCGATGGCCGGCCACTCCCCCGAGCCCGTCATGCGCGCCGTACGGAACCGGCTGGGGCTGACCGCGATGCTCCCGAGCGAGGACGCGGAGCGGGTCGGAGCCGAGCTGACCCGCCGGTTCAAGGTCGGCCTGTGGAGCTTCAGCCTGACCGCGACCGACGCCAACCGGTGGGCCATCCGGCTGGCGCGCCAGATCACCGGCAGGCCCAAGATCCTGGTGTTCAACTTCTGCTATCACGGCAGCGTGGACGAGACGGTGGTCACGCTCGGCCCCGGCGGCGTCACACTGCCCCGCCCCGGCAACGTCGGCCCGCCCGTCGATCCCGCGCTGACCACCCGGGTCGTCGAGTTCAACGATCTGGACGCGCTGGACCGGGCGCTGTCCCACGGCGACGTCGCCTGTGTGCTGATGGAGCCCGCGCTGACCAATATCGGCATCGTTCTGCCGGAGCCGGGGTTCCTGCCCGCCGTACGGGAACTGACCCGGCGGCACGGGACGCTGCTGATCAACGACGAGACCCACACGTTCTCGGCCGGCCCCGGAGGGTGCACCCGGGCGTGGGACCTCGACCCCGACATCGTGACCATCGGCAAGTCGATCGCCGGGGGCGTCCCCATCGGCGCGTACGGCGTCACGCGGGAGGTCGCCGACAGGATCCTCGCCGAGAAGGACGCCGACCTCGTCGACGTGGGCGGTGTCGGCGGCACGCTCGCGGGCAACGCCCTGTCCATCGCCGCCGCGCGGGCCACCCTCGAGGAGGTGCTCACGGAGGACGCCTTCGCGTACATGACCACGCTGGCGGCCCGCTTCACGGACGGCGTGGCCAAGGCGATCGAGGGGCTGCCGTGGTCGGTCACGCAGCTCGGCGCCCGTACGGAATATCGCTTCGGAGCGCCGAAGAACGGCGGCGAGTCCGCGGCGCTGTCGGACGACGAACTGGACGACTACTTCCACCTGTTCATGCACAACCGCGGCGTGCTGATGACGCCCTTCCACAACATGGCCCTGATGTGCCCCTCGACCACCGCCGAGGACGTCGACCTGCACACCGAGCTGTTCACGGCGGCCGTCACGGAACTCACAGGTTGAGGAGCCCTGTTTTCGGCGATCACGTCACACATAATCGGGATATGACTAGTGCACTGGTGCTCGGCGGCGGAGGAGTCGCCGGGATCGCCTGGGAGGCCGGAGTCGTCGTGGGCCTGCGCGAGCGCGGGGTTGACCTCGGCACCGCCGACCGGATCATCGGAACCTCGGCGGGCTCGGTCACGGGCACGCTCCTCGCCACGGGAGCCGACTTGGAGGCCGCCGTCGGCCGCCAGGCGAACGTCGACACCGGACCGGCCCCGACGGTCGCCTCCGAGGCCGTCATGGAGGCCTTCGCCATCCTGTTCGACCCGAGTCTCGACCCCCAGGAGGCGCGGCGAAGGGTCGGCCAGATGGCCCTCGCGGCACCCACCGGACCCGCGACCGCCCGCATCGAGAGGATCGGCGACCGGCTTCCGATCAAGGAGTGGCCCGACCGCGAACTCCTGATCACCTCGGTGAACGCCGCGACCGGCGAGTTCGTCGTCTGGGACAAGGAGTCCGGCGTCCCTCTGGTGCTCGCCGTCGCGTCCAGTTGCGCGGTGCCCATGGTCTACCCGCCCGTCGAGATCTCGGGCGGGCGCTACGTGGACGGCGGGGTGCGCTCCCCCACGAACGCCGACCTGGCCTCCGGCGCCGGCACCGTGCTGGTGCTGGAGCCGCTGGGCGCCATGTCCCCCCGCGCCATGCTGGAGGCCGAGTTGCTCGCCGTCGGAACGGCGCAGACGCTCGTGGTCCAGCCGGACGAGGCGACCGTGGCCGTTTTCGGGGACAACGTCCTTGATCCGGGGTTGTGGGGCCCGGCGTACAAGGCGGGGCTGGCCCAGAGCGAGACGCTGGCCGAGTCCGTCGCCGCGGTGTGGAGCGCGTGAAAGCAGGCCGCGCCTGACACATGGTGACAGGAATTCAGGTCAGGATGCCCTCATGGACGACATCCGTGAGATCAACCGGAAGACGATCGACGACTTTCGCGCCCATGAGGGCGGCGGGCCCTTCGAGGGCCGGCCGATCCTGCTGCTGACCACGCGCGGACGCAGAACCGGCAGGCCGCACACCACCCCGATGATGTACATGCGGGACGGCGACAGGCTCGTGGCCTTCGCCTCCAACGCGGGCGCGGCCGCGCATACGGACTGGTTCCACAACCTCCTCGCCGAGCCCAAGGTCACCGTCGAGATCGGGCCGGAGGTGTACATCGCGACCGCCACGGTCACGTCGGGCGAGGAGCGGGACCGCCTCTGGACGGCCGCCAAGCGGGACTACTCCTTCTTCTCCGATCATGAGAAGTCGGCCGCCCCGCGCGAGATCCCGGTCGTCGTCCTGGAGCGCCTTCCAGAGATCTGAGCAGGCGGGCACCTGCTCAACACGATTCGACGGGGGCAGGTGGGAGAGGGGGCCGGCCTCCCGTGCCTGATCACCTTGTGCTCGACGCGCCGGATCCGCGGCTCGGCGTCGACGTCCTCGACTACACGATCCTGGCGCCGCGCTTCCTCGGCGTAGCCGCCGATGGCGCGCAGTAAGAGGAACGGGCCGGACAGGTCAAAGCCGGCCAGTCGAGGTTGAGGGCGGTCAGGCGACGGACTCCGGCAGGCAAAGACCGAGCTGACTGAGCAACTCCAGCTGATCGTAGTATTCGCGATCGCTGATGATCAGTCCGTCCTCGATGGTGCACATCCCGGCTGCGCGAACCGCGATGCGATTCCCGGTAGCGGGCAGCGCCGACCCTCCGGGCAGCAGGAACGGCCCGAGATGCGTCCCCGTCATGACGTACTCGGAGACGGCCGAGACGGCCGGGTCGTAAACAGGGACCTTGCACCACGGTGTGAGATGTAGATCTGGAAAGGCTTCGAGTAGATGCTCGAAGTACCAGCCGATCTGTTCGTGCCCTTCAGCTGTGCCCACCGGGCCGACATAGACGGCGTCTGGGGCGAAGCACTGCTTGGTCGCTTCGAGATCGTGCTTGTTCAGAGCGTCGATCACACGATCTTTCAACTCTCGAGCGGTGATCATCATCTTCGCTCCCCCCGATGCGAGCGTCACCAGCTCATATGACACCCATGCTAACGCGGCACTCCCGGGCCCAACCTGCGCCCATCAGCCGGAAGGCAGATGAACATGGCTGATCCCCGCCGAGCGTGCTCGGTCACGTCCGGGAAGGCGACGTCCCGTATTAGCCGGGTCGGAAGGTCCACGGTGTCTCCGGAGGAGGAGCCGGACGGGCCGATCAGTGGGTGGCCTCCACGACCGGCTTCGCCGGCCGCACCGGCCCGGCCGGACGGCGCACGGCCTCGGCGGGAGCCAGGAGACCGTCCTTGACGACGGTCGCGATGACGTTGGCGCTCGTGACCACGACCGGAGAGGTGATCATCGCCGGGATCGCCACCGTGGTCCCGTTGACGACGGTGGCCGTGCCGTACACCGTCCGGCCTGCCCCGAGGTCGACGGCGAGCCGCGCCGCGTTGCCGGCCTCCGGCGCGACCGGCTTGTAGACGGTCATCGTCTGCGCGCCGTCCAGGATGCGCTGGACGGCCGCGGCCTCGGCACCCTCACCGGTCAGCGGGGTTCCGGGCCTCAGACGTGCCCGCACCATGATCGCTGCCACCCCCGCAGCCATGCGGTCGTCGGCCACGTAAACGCCGACCACCTTCTGCGCGCCGAGGACGGCGAACGCGTTCGCGGCGGCAGCGGCGGCCGTCTCCGGGCTGCGGGACGGAATGTCGTACTCCCTCCCGATGATCACCTGACCGTCCAGGACCGCGTGGGCGCCGGCCTTCACGTCGGCCGAGGCCCGGTTGACCGGCGACCCGTTGATCATCACGATCGCGCCGCGGCGAAGGTCGCCACGGGCCCTGATCGCGTCGAGCAGCGCCTGACCCTGCATCCGGCCGATCTGGCGGTCGTCGTAGGAGACGTAGGCGTCGATCGGCCCGTTGGCCAGTCGGTCGTAGGCGACGACCTTCGCCCCGTGGAACTTGGCCCGGGCGACGGCCGACGCGATCGCGTTCACGTCCACGGCGCCGAGGATGAACACCTTGATCCCCTCGGCCAGCATCGCGTCCATCTGCCGTTCCTGCCGGACGTGGTCGCGCCCCGCGTTGGCGTAGACAACCTCGCACCGGGGGCACAGGGCGGCCAGGGCCCTGGTGATGTACGGCCGGTCGTACTTCTCGTAGCGGCTTTCGCCCTTCTCGGGAAGCAGCAGGCCGATCCTGAAGCCTTCGTGGATCGTGCCGACCGCGCCGAGCGGCCGTGGGGCACCGCATGCCGCGAGTCCGATGAGGAAGATGAGGAAGACACCTGGCACCGCGAAGCGAAACCCCTGTCTCCCCACAGCAAAACCCCCAGGTAGCCGCAAGAGCAGTCACTCCAGGCCGTACCCGAGCATTTGCCGCATAACGCCCACGCATACCTCGTGCAGGCCGCCCGCTGGGCCGTTCTTGGCACTGATCACCCGAGTCACGGCGCAACCGCGGCTTCCGGGCAGCCGAGCTGAGGGGGAATCCCGGTGATCTCCTTGACGGGCGAACGTCACGGTGGGCGGAAGCCGGGCGGCCGCCGGTCCGGGATCCGGCTTCCGGCGGATCTCCCGCCCGATTGCCCGTACGGCCGCCACGCCGGGTTCCTGACGCTTCTTCCTCGGACGACAGAGTCGGCCCGGGCTGATAACGATCAGCGCGCGTCCTCCTTTGGGACGATCCACACACCGACTAAGTTGTGAGAGACTCCTTCACTGCGGGGTTCACTGCGGGGCGGTAGCTCAGCCGGTCAGAGCATCGGACTCATAATCCGTGGGTCGTGGGTTCAAGTCCCACCCGCCCTACCAAGTTTGATCAGGGATCCCTTGCGTGAGCTGCGGATTCTCTCCTGATCTCCATTACGGGGACATGCAGCCGAAGGCCGCCAAAAGCAGCCATATGCCAGTGGTCGCGGAACATAGGCGGGATGATGTTGGTCGCGTTTCCGCAGGTCGCATTGCGGTTCCCGGCGCGATCCCGCCAGGCCGCAAGATTCCATCCCAGATGGAGCTTCGCAGCACCAACAGAACACGGACCTGCGGTCTCGGCAGACGGTCGTTTTCCGAGACTCACGAGCACTGGGCTTACCAAAGTCGCGCGGCCTGGGGGCCCTGTCGATTACGCCCATGTTCCCGCCTAGGCCGAAGACGGCCGTCAGCCCCCCGTGTGAATGCCCTCGACCACCTGGGCCAGCTCGGGTTGAGAACCCGCCGCAACGGTGACGGCGACGCCCAGGCCCGTGTCCTCCCGCCAGGCGAACCTCTGCTCCCGCGCCGAGCGCCACACCATGCCTTCGACTCCGCCGATGACGTCCGGCTCCGCGTCGACGCCGGCGGTGCCGCCCGCCCAGTCCCGATTTTCGACGGCGGCTCCGTGATACACCTCCACAGACACTTGGCGCGCCGGATCGTCGGGCGAGCGCCAGCGCCGGGCCGTCATGACCCAGTCGGGTCCCGTCGCCGAACGCGTCGTGCCCAGGCGGAGCCCCTCTGGTACGTAGGGCACCCGCACCTCGTCGACCGCGTCTCCCTTCAGCGGCGCGATGGGGGCGATGCCGCGGGCGATCTCCGGCATGGTGTCCACGAGATCCGGTGACGCCCATATCCGCACGCCCAGGCCCGGCCGGATCACCCAGAGGAGCATCCGGCCCTTGTCCCCGAACCCGTTCGCCGACAGGACCCGCCCGTCAAGCGCGCGCGTGCCCCGCATGGCGATCTCGCGCACCTCGGTCTCGCGCACCTTGACAAGCCGCTCGTCCGTCGGCCACGCCGTGACCTCGCGCAAGCTGCCAAGGTCGTGCGCCGTGTCGCCCCAGACGACCTCCACCGACAGGCTCCCGCCGCCGCGGTTGAACCACCGGCCTATGCCGTCGGTGATCATGGACGCATCCCCCTGTTCGGCCGTGAAGCCGTCCGGCAGGCGTCCGAGCCGTATGCCTCCGAACGAGCGGGGATCTTCGGCGCGGCGGGGCCGCGCGACGGTGGGTTGCGTGCTCGGGGAGGACCGGCTCACGCGCAGTCCCTTGGCGATGCGGTCGAGCTCGCCCTTCATCGATACCGAGGTGGTGACCCTCAGCAGGACGCCCGGCTGGGCAACCCATATCCGGTCGGTGTGGTCGACGGTGCTGGCGAAGCCCTGGTTGCCCGTCGACTCGTCCACGTCACTCAGCACGTTCAGCGCCCAGATGTCCATCACATCGGTGATCTTGTCCTTGGGCCGGTAGACGGACACCTGGACGAACCGGTCTCCCTCCGACCACGTCAGCCCTTCGCCCCAAAGGCGGATCGTGCCCCCGCGGTCGCGCTCCTCCAGCGACAGCCGTTCCGGCTTGCCCATGTCGCCGGGCAAATAGTGCACCTCGACCCCATCAACCTCCGCGACGACCCTGTCAGAAACAGACCGGTCGGATCGCGACAGCGTCACGAAGGCCGGCACAGCACCCGCCGCGACGACGACGGCGGCGGCAGCGGCGGCCACCAGCTTCATGCGGCGGGACTTGCGGCGGCGCGAGAGCCGTACGACCCGGTCGGCCAGATCGGATGCGGCCCGCAATGTGGCGGTTTCCTCCGCCATGGCCGCGCGCAGTTCGTTCTCAAGCCTCGACATTCGTGACCACCTCCCGGTCCAGCAGCATGCGGAGCCGCGCCAGGGCCTTGGATGCCTGGCTCTTGACCGTCCCGACCGAGCACCCGAGGATCTGGGCCGTCTGCGCCTCGGTCATGTCCTCCCAGTACCGCAGCACCATCACCGCCCGCTGACGGGGCGGCAGCACACGAAGCGCGTCGAGCAGCACCTGACGAAGCTCGACGTCCCCGCGGGGAGCGGGCCTGTCGGGCGGGGCGTGCACGGGGATCAGCCGCAGGATCGCGCGGCGGCGGGCCCGGTTAATGGCCAGGTTGACAATGATCCGCCGCACGTACGGTTCCGGATCGGCGTCGCGGTGCAGCCGGTGCCAGTTGCGGTAGGCCCGTTCGAGCGCGCTCTGCAGCACGTCTTCCGCGTCGGCCGCCGATCCGCAGGTCAGATATGCCGTACGCAACAGAGCGGTTGCCCTGGCCGCGACGAAGTCGGCGAACCCCTCCGCGGACGGGGTCATAATGCTCCTCGGGTCATGCCCTCATATACGCGTGATCAGAGAGAAAGGTTGCCCGCCGTTCACGGGAAGCGCCCTTGCGGCAGCGCGGTGCTGACGGCGAGGGAGTCAGTCAGGCTGAGTGCGCCGCCGACCCGATGACGGAACTCCACTTGGACGGCGACTGACGCTCATCCGCCATCTCATCGGTCAGTGATCACGAAGCCTGTGAGGGCCGAAGGGTTGTCTTGTACGAGGAAGACACCGCCGCGAGCTGCAGGATCCCAGCCGCTCGCCAGGGCGTGGTCCACGACCACTCGCACGTCCCTTGGGGTTGGGAACGCCGTATCGGTTGCGCAGTAGCCCCACGGGCCACCCTCAAAGGTGGAGAGGAGATCCGCCTGCAACGGTCGACCGTTCTTTCCTCCGCCCCAGACACGAAGGCGGACATATCGCCGACAGGCGCCATCGCCTGTCGTGTGGCCCACCCGCCCTGTCCATGCGAATACCTGATCGCCAATTCGCAATGTCCGAATCCTGGTCTTCACGTGGGCACCTCCGGGGGCGATCTTCGCGGTTTCCGGGTCCTGCATGGGATGAGACTCGACCCGGAGATCCGGAGCGATCCCGGACCTTCAGCTTCGCGAGCGTGTTCAGAGTGGGTCAGCGGAGCGCGGCTTGCAGCCGGGCGATGTCCTCAAGATCCTTGTCGCGGCGCGGCATCCCGGGGACCCACACCGGCATCATCTGCTTGATCTCGATCTGCGCGGCGGGACTGATGATCGGACACTGCAACTCGTTCAGCCACCCGGGAGGCGCATCGAGCATCCCCGCCGGCCAGGGCTCCCCCTTCCAGGGTCCGCCCCCGACCACCACCCGCCCATCTCCGTCCTTCGCCAGCAGGGCGAAGCTCAGCTCCACGTCGCCCCGGCCGAAGTCGAGTTGCTGATCGGGCGGCGGTCCGGGCATCGGTTCGAAACCGCGCGCCATCAACTTCCCGGCCAGCTCAGGCACGTCCTCGGCCCATGCGAACCAGTCGACGTCCCTGTGGTCGCGGGTGATCTCACCGAGGTAGAAGTCCATCGCCCAGCCGCCGCGGAGCCAGATCTGGACGCCGATCTCCCCCGCGATGCCGACCACCTCGGCGATCGCCTGTAGTTGCCGAGCCGCGTGTTCTCCGTCCACGCCCGGGACGCTACGCGCCGGTTCCCTGCGCTCGCATCTCAATAGTTCCGCCCGTCAACGCACGCGAATCCCGTCAACGCGAGACCATCCGCCGCGGCCCCACCGGCACGACGGCGCGTCAGATGTCGGTGGCCTTGAGGCGATAGCCCACAGAAGGGTCGGTCTGCAGGAAGCGGCCCTGTTCGTCGCCGAGCTTCTTGCGGATCCGGTAGGCGTAGACCTTGAGGTAGTGGGTCTCGTTGGCGTACGCGGGTCCCCAGACGTGCTCCATGATCAAACGGCGGGTGCAGACCTTGCCGACGTGCCGGGCGAGGTACGCCAGGAAGTCGAACTCCTTGGGGGTGAGGTCGAGCGACGCACCGTGGAAGGTCGCCTCGCAGTGCTGGAGGTCGAGGACGAGGGCTCCGACCTCGAGCTGACTGCCGTGGTCGTTTCCGGCGCCGGCGTTGTGATGGTGGCGCAGCGCGACCCGCAGCCGGGCGTCGAGTTCGCGCATGCCGAAGGGCTTGGTCATGTAGTCGTCGGCGCCCCCGTCGAGCGCTTCGACCTTGCGGTCCTCGGCGCCGTCGGCGGAGAGGATGACGATGGGGGTGTCGGTCCACCCGCGGACACGGGCGCAGACGTCCATTCCGTCCAGGTCGGGCAGCCCGAGGTCGAGAACGATGACGTCGGGTCGCCGTAACGCGACGGAGGACAGTCCCTCCCCGCCGGTCTCAGCGGTGCTGACGTCGTGGCCGAGTGCCTGCAAGCCGACCCTGCAGGCGTTCAGGAGCGCGATGTCATCGTCGATGATCAGCACGGCCGGCATGTCAGGACCTCTCTTGTAGTGGCGCGGCGACGGGCAGGGTGAAGCAGAAGCGTGCTCCGCCCCCCGGAGCGTCTTCGACCCAGATGCGCTGCCGGTGGGCGTCGATGAATGTCTTGGCGATGGCCAGTCCCAGTCCTGAGCCGGAGTCCCCCTGCCGGCGGAGGAACAGTCCGAAGATCTCTCCACGCCGGTCGGGGCTGATGCCGGGACCGTGGTCGGCGACGGACACGGTGATCGTTGTGGGATCGGCGCGCCGGGCCGCGATGGTGATCGGGCTGTCCTTCGGCGAGTGCCGGATGGCGTTCTCCAGCAGGTTGGTGAGCACCCGGGCGATGAGCACGACGTCGACGTCGATGAGCGGAAGGTCGTCGGGCAGGTCGAGGACGGGCAGGCCGTTGCGGCGGCCGGCCGGCAGGTCGGCGAGGACGGTGTCGACGAGGTCGTGCAGGCGGGTGATGGCGGCGCGGGGCTGGAGCATGCCGGCCTGGACGCGGCTCATGTCGAGCAGGTTGGTGACCAGGGCGGCGAGCCGGTCGACCTGGGTGTCGACCAGGACCGCGAGTTCGTGCCGGGCGTCGTGGTCGAGCCCGCCGCTCAGCTGCGGGTCGGCGAGGATGGACGAGGACGCCTTGATCGAGGCCAGCGGGGCTCGCAGATCGTGGGAGACCGCGGCGACGAGCGTGCGGGCGAGCCGTTCGACCTCCTCGGTCAGCCCGGCGCGCAGGGCGTGTTCGCGCAACTGCGCGCGCTCGACGGCCAGGGCGATCTGGTTGGCGAACAGCAGAAGCGGTTCGCGCTGCCGGCCGGTGATCTCGGTGCCGGAGACGGTCAGCATGCCGACCGGCCGTCCGGCGGCGACGAGGGCGATCCCGAACGGGTTGGCGCCGTCGGGCCGTTCGGCGTCCAGGCTGGCCGGCCGTCCCGGAGAGGGCTGGATCCTGCGCCGGTCGTCCTCGGTGAGCGGGGCCCCGGCCGAGGCGGCGATCTCGAGGTCGTCGTTGCGGGGCAGCAGCAGGGCCACCTGGTGGGCGTCGAAGACGTCCCGCAGGGCGGTCACGATGACCGTGAGCAGTTCCTCGAGCGGCTTGTCCTCGACCAGCAGCGCGGACAGCTCGAACAGTTGCCGGATCTGCGCCGCCCGCTGCCGGGCCTGCGCGCGGGCGACGTTCATGCTGGCCACCACTCGAGCGACGGGGACCATGATCACCGCGTACACGCCGAGCGCGACCCAGTTCTCGCTCGCGCCGACATCGAGCGTCAGGTAGGGCGGGATGAAGAAGAAGTCGTAGACGAGGAAGCCGCCGACGACGCTGATCACGCCGGCCTGGAAGCCGCCGATCACGACGCCGACCACGACGGGCACGACCAGCACCAGCGCGGTGGTGGCGATGCTCAGGTCGCCCCTGAACGGCAGCATGGCGAAAGTGAGGACGGCCATGGTCGCCAGGGCCGCGGACGACCCGGCGATGGTCAGCCTTCGAGCGGGCTTCGTTTCGCGATCCTCCTGCCATGTGATGGTGCTGTCCATCATCGCCCCTGAGGTCGGCATCACATCGCCCGGGGATCGCCGTCCGCGGCCGGTCCCCTCAGGTGACGGGCCGAGTCCGGCTTTCCCTCCGGCGGACTCGTCGCCGAAGACCCGGCACGGGCGATGACATGCACGTCGATGCCCGCGTCGCCGGCCAGCCTGTTGAGGCGCCGGATCGTCGAGCCCGAACCGAGCATCTCGAGCCGGCGGCTGCGCCGGCCCGGGCCCACGACGATCTGGGTGATCTGCCGCTGCCCGGCGAAGTCGACGAGGGCCGCGGCGGGGTCATCGTCGAACAGGTCGGTCCAGTCGGCGCCGAGACCATCCGCCAGACGGCGCAGAGCGTCGATCTTCACGTCGAGCGGATCGGCGTCGCCGACCAGCACGTGGGCGACGTTCAGATCGGCCTCGAGCCGGGCGGCGAACCGGGCGGCACGGCGCAGCACCGCGTCGCTTCCGGGCGCCGTGCTCACCCCGACGAGCACCCGTTCGGCGGTTTCCCACCGCGTTCGCGTGCGGGTACGGCCGTGCTGCCCGGAAGGATCGCCCCTCATCCCGTCGGCGAGGAACCGCAGCGTCAGTTCGCGCAGCACAGTGAGGGTCTCGGTCGTGAAGAACCCTCGCAGCGCCTCACGGGCCCGGTCGGGAGAGAAGATGTTCTCGTGCATCAGGCGGCGGCGCAGTCGTTCGGGTGAGGAGTCGACGAGTTCGATCTCGTCGGCGCTGCGGATCACCGCGTCGGGAACCCGTTCCCTGACTGCGACGCCGGTGATCCGCTCGACCACGTCCGCAAGGCTTTCGATGTGCTGGACGTTGATGTTGGTGATCACATCGATGTCGGCGGCGAGCAGGTCGCGAACGTCCTGCCAGCGCTTTTCGTTGCGCCCCGAGCCGGGGACGTTGGTGTGCGCGAGTTCGTCGATCAGGGCGACCTGGGGCCGGCGGGCGAGCACGGCCTCCAGGTCCATCTCCTCGAATCGTGCGCCCCGGTATTCGACGATCTTTCGTGGCACCACTTCCAGGCCGGCCAGATGGGCTTCGGTCCCGGGCCGGCCGTGTGTCTCCACCAGCGCGACGACCACGTCGTCGCCGCGCCGCCTGCAGATTTGGGCCTCGTCGAGCATGGCGTAGGTCTTGCCGACGCCGGCCGCCGCGCCGAGGTAGATCCGGAACCGTCCGGCCGCCTCGACGCCGGCATGGCTGTCGTCGACAGGGCAACTGATGGACGGTTCGGCACGAGAGTCGTCGTTGGCGCGCTGAGTCGTCATCTCAACGTCGCGAGCTCCTCGTTCAGCTCGAGCACATTGACGTGGGAAGCGCCGAGGAATCCGAACTGCGGCCCCTCCACGTGGCGCTCCACCAGGGCGCGCAGCTGGTCGTCCGACTTGCCGCGGGCCTTCGCCACCGACGGAACCTGGGCGTAGGCGGCCTCAGGGCTGATGTCGGGGTCGACACCGCTGCCCGACGCGGACACCAGGTCCTGATGCGGGGTGACGCCCTCCTTCTCCAGCCCGGCGATCCGCTCCTTGTACTTGTCCAGCAGTTCCTTCGAGCGGGGCCCGAGGTTGGACCCGCCGGTGGCGGTCGGGTCGTCCCCGTCGGCGCGACCGTGGAACCACTGGGGTCCGTCCCAGGTCTGCCCGATCTGCTCCGAGCCGTTGGCGGAGAGCGAGCCGTTGGCCTGGTGGTTGAACAGCGCCTGCCCGATGCCGGTCTCGACCAGCGGGTAGGCCAGGCCGAGTATGACGAAGAAGATGATCGAGACGGTGATCGCCCGTCGCAGGTCCAGCAACATCAGTACGCTCCGAGCGCGGTGAGGATCAGGTCGATCAGCTTGATGCCTACGAACGGGACGATCAGTCCGCCCAGGCCGTAGACGAGCACGTTGCGGCGCAGGATCGCGGTCGCTCCGGAGGGCCGGAACCGGACTCCGCGCAGCGCCAGCGGGATCAGCGCGATGATCACCAGCGCGTTGAAGATCACCGCGGAGAGCACCGCGCTCTGCGGGCTGTGCAGCCTCATGATGTTGAGGCCGTCCAGCTGCGGATAGGTGCTGATGAACAGCGCCGGGATGATCGCGAAGTACTTGGCGATGTCGTTGGCGATCGAGAAGGTCGTCAGCGCGCCCCGGGTCATGAGCAGCTGCTTGCCGATCTCGACGATCTCGATGAGCTTGGTCGGGTTGGAGTCGAGGTCGACCATGTTGCCGGCCTCCTTGGCGGCCGACGTGCCGGTGTTCATCGCCACCCCGACGTCGGCCTGCGCGAGCGCGGGCGCGTCGTTGGTGCCGTCACCGGTCATCGCGACCAGCTTGCCTCCCTCCTGCTCAGCCTTGATCAGCCGCATCTTCGCGTCCGGCGTCGCCTCCGCGAGGTAGTCGTCGACCCCGGCCTCCTGCGCGATCGCGGCGGCGGTCAGCGGGTTGTCGCCGGTCACCATGACCGTGCGGATGCCGACCCCGCGCAGTTCGGCGAAGCGCTCCGCGATGCCCTCCTTGACGACGTCCTTGAGCTCGATCACCCCGAAGACGCGAGCCTGGTCGGCCACCACGAGCGGGGTGGCGCCGGCGCGAGAGATCCGTTCGACGATGGCGTCGAGCTCGGCGGGCAGCGTGCCACCCTGCTCGGTCGCCCACCGTTTGACGGCGTCGGCCGCTCCCTTGCGGATGTACCGGCCGTCGGTGTCCAGGCCGGACATGCGGGTGTTGGCGCTGAACGGCACGAACACGTGATCGGGTCCCAGGTCGCGCTCGCGCAGCCCGAAGCGCTCCTTGGCGAGCACGACGATCGAGCGTCCCTCCGGGGTCTCGTCGGCGAGGGAGGCCAACTGGGCGGCGCCGGCGAGATCCTGCTCGCTGCACCCCCCGACCGGGTAGAACTCCGAGGCCATCCGGTTGCCCATGGTGATGGTGCCGGTCTTGTCCAGCAGCAGCGTCTGCACGTCGCCGGCGGCCTCGACCGCACGGCCGCTCATCGCCAGCACGTTGTGTTGCACCAGCCGGTCCATGCCGGCGATGCCGATCGCGGACAGCAACGCTCCGATGGTGGTCGGGATCAGGCAGACGATCAGCGCGATGAGGATGACCACCTCCACCTGACCGCCGGCGAACTCGGCGAAGGGCTGCAGCACGACCACGACCGGGATGAAGATGAGCGTCAGCGCGGAGAGCAGGATCGTCAGCGCGATCTCGTTCGGCGTCTTCTGCCGCTTCGCTCCCTCGACCAGGCCGATCATCCGGTCCAGGAAGGTCTTCCCCGGCTCGGCGGTGATCCGCACCACGATCCGGTCGGAGAGCACCCGGGTGCCGCCGGTCACCGCGGACCGGTCACCGCCGGACTCCCGGATCACCGGAGCGGACTCGCCGGTGATCGCGGACTCGTCGACCGAGGCCGCTCCCTCGACGATTTCACCGTCGGAGGGGATGACGTCGCCTGCCTCGCAGACCACCACGTCGCCCAGCGACAGTTCGGCGGCGGGCACCCGCTGCTCGGTGCCGTCGGGCCGCAGCCGACGCGCGTCGGTCTGGGTGCGCGTCTTGCGCAACGTGTCCGCCTGCGCCTTGCCGCGCCCTTCGGCCATCGCCTCGGCGAAGTTGGCGAACAACACCGTGAGCAGCAGCCAGATCATCACCGACCACGAGAAGACGCTGGGATGGGCGATCGCCTCAAACAGCGTGATCACGGTGCCGACGAGCACCACGAACATGACCGGGTTCTTGATCTGGACACGGGGATCGAGTTTGCGCAGTGCGTCCACAGCGGCAACGCGCATGATCCGCCCGTCGAACAGGCTGCGCCGGCTCACCACGCCGCGCCCGCCTGGAACACCCAGTTCATCGGGGGCGCCAGAGTGGCCCGCGTCGAGGACCTTGAGGTCCGGCATCACGATTTCCTTTCACAGACAGACGTGAACACGTCAGGCACCAATCGAGCCTGCTTCAGTGGCACCAGGTGGGACATCACCAGAACATCCCGTGACTGAGCTGCTCCACGATCGGGCCCAGGGCCACCGCCGGGAGGAAGGTCAGGCCGCCGATGACGAGGACCACGCCTGTGAGCAGTCCGACGAACATCGGCTTGTCGGTGCGGAAGGTCCCCAGCGAGGTGGGCACGGCGTTCTTCTCCGCGAGACTGCCCGCCAGCGCGAGCGCCGGGATGATGATCGCGAACCGGCCCAGCAGCAGGCCGATCGTCCCGGTGACGTTGTAGAAGGGGGTGTTCGCGCTCAGCCCGCCGAACCCGGAGCCGTTGTTGTTCGTCTGCGAGGTGTAGGCGTAGAGGATCTCGGAGAACCCGTGCGGCCCCGCGTTGAGCGGGCCGGCCTTCCCGGCTTGCACCGCCGTGGCGATCGCGGTGAGCACCAGCACCGTGATCGGCATGACCAGCACTCCAAGGGCGGCGAGTTTCACCTCCTTGGCCTGGATCTTCTTGCCGAGATACTCCGGTGTTCGCCCGACCATCAACCCGCCGATGAACACCGTGATCACCGCGAACATCAGGATTCCGTAGACGCCCGTTCCGACGCCGCCCGGGCTGACCTCACCCAGCATCATCCCGGTGAGCATCGCCATCCCGCCGATCGGCGTGTAGGAGTCGGCCGCCGAGTCCACGCTTCCGGTGGAGGTCTGCGTCGAGGTCACGTTGTACAGAGACGACGACAGCGCGCCGAACCGGGTCTCCTTGCCCTCCATGTTGCCGAGGGGCTGCGACACTCCGGTCTCGGCGAGAGCGGGGTTGCCCTGCTGCTCGGCGACCGCGGCCATCGTGAGCCACCCGCCGAACAGCACCGTCATGACGGCGAGGATCGCCACGCCCTGGCGGACGCTGAACACCATCTTGCCGAAGGTGTAGGTGAGCGCCACCGGGATGCACAGGATCAGCACGATGGACAGGAAGTTCGTCAACCCGGTCGGGTTCTCGAACGGTCCGGCGCCGTTGGCGTTGAAGAACCCGCCGCCGTTGGTGCCCAGCTGCTTGATCACCTCCTGGGAGGCGATGGGGCCGCGGGGTAGCGTCTGGCTCGCGCCGTTGAGCGCGTTGTGGACCTCAGCGTGTCCGGCCAGCGTCTGCAGCGCACCCTGCGAGATGAACACGATCGCGGCGACGAACGCGATCGGCAGCAGCACGTAGATGGTGCCGCGCACCAGGTCGACCCAGAAGTTCCCGATCGTCTTCGATCCCTTGCGGGCGAACCCGCGGATCAGCGCGACCGCGACCGCCATGCCCACCGCGGCGGACACGAAGTTCTGCACCGCCAGGGCGCCCATCTGCGACAGGTACGACATCGTGGTCTCGCCCGAGTACGACTGCCAGTTCGTGTTGGTCACGAACGACACAGAGGTGTTCCAGGCCGTATGCCACTCGACGCCGGGCATGTGCTCCGGGTTGAACGGCAGATGCTCCTGCAGCCGGAAGATGCCGTAACTGAACAGCAGCGCGATCGCCGAGAAGACGATCACTGATGAGGCGTATCGCTTCCAGGTCTGCTCGGCCTTCGGATCTGCTCCGATCACTCGGTAGATCGGCCGCTCGACCTTGGCCAGCCACCTGACCCGGCCCTCGTACACCGCGACCATGTAGGCGCCGAGGTACCGCCAGCACAACGCCAGAACGACGACCATCGCGACGATCGTCCACACGAAGGCCACTAGAACCACTCCGCTTTGAAGAGCGCGATGCCCAGGTAAACGAACACCGCGATAGAAATTCCGAGTAAGAGGATGCTTACGCTCATATGCGATCAAGCCCCCAGATCAGGCCCATCATCGCGAGCGTGAAGCCGATGATTCCGAGCACTACGAACACGTCAGCCACGAGGACAGTGTTGTGAAGCGGCTGGTGGAGGCGAGGTGGAGTCGCAGCCCGTCCCAGTGGAGAAACGGTGAACGCCGACCGCCGGATGCTCCAGGGAACCGCCTGGCACCGGGCCTTCACCCGGCCCGAGGGACAATGTCGATCATGCCCCTCCTGGTGACTCCGGCCATACCGGCCGGCACCCTTGCCGCATCCGGCCAGCCGACGCTGTCGCTCGGGGACGGTGCGCGGCTGCGCCCCTGGCGGCTCGATGACGCCGAAGCCGTGCGGGAGGCGTTCCAGGACCCGGAGATCCAGCGCTGGCATGTGCGCAGGGCCGACTCGGGGAACGAGGCACGGGAGTGGATCGAAGGCTGGCAGAGCGGCTGGCACAGCGAGACGGCCGGCCACTGGGCAGTGGCCGGATCAGAGAACGACGGACTGCTGGGCCGCGTCTCCCTGAAGTCGCTGAACCTGGTGGACGGCACGGCCGAGGTGGCCTACTGGATGGTGCCCGCGGCCCGCGGCGGTGGCGTCTGCACCCGAGCGGTCACGACGTTGTCCGACTGGGCGCTGGAGCACCGCGGCTTCCATCGCCTCGAACTCGAACACTCGACGGCCAACCAGGCGTCCTGCCGCGTCGCGGCCAAGGCCGGCTTCGAAGCGGAGGGCGTACGCCGCGGCGCGGCACTGCACATGGACGGCTGGCATGACATGCACCTTCACGCCCGTGTCCGCAGGCTGCCGTGACCGGAGCCGTGGCACCGGACCGGACTCGCTGAAGGGCCTTCGGTCGTCCGCCCGGCCGTCCTCAGGTCCGGGCGGGATCGGCGGATCGACGGCGGACCAAGGCGAGCATCTCGTCCACCGAACCGGCCGGATCACTGATCGGAAACTGCACCGCCCGGATGATCGCGTCGGGGTCGACCAGCAGGGTGAGGCGCTTGAAGCGGTCGACGCCGGCCGCGCGGAAGGTCGGCAGCAGCAGTCCGGCCGCGAGCTTGCTGTCCTGGTCGGACAGCAGAGGGAAAGGCAGTCTCGCGTGCTCGACGAAGGCGGCCAGTTGGTCGGGCCGCTGCGTGCTGACACCTCTGACCGTGGCACCGGACGCCTCGAAGTCGGCCTGCCGTGACGCGTAGGTGAGGGACTCCAGAGTGCAGCCCGGGGCGCCGGGGATGTCGGCCCAACCGGGCGGGTAGCCCTGTGCGCCGGGGGCGAAGGCGCCGGGGAAGAAGTAGAGCACGGTCCAGGCGCCGCCCGCCGCGGCGGGCGCGACCGGCTCGCCGTCGTGGCGTTCCAGCACGACATCCGGCATTTTCCGATCGACCAGCCCGTGCGCCCGGTGTGCCTCGGCGGACCCCTCCTCGCTGGTCGCGGTCAGGGCCCCGTCGCCCAGCACATGCCGGGTGCCCCAGTCCTGGAGCGCGATGAGCGCGGGCAGCAGGCCCTCGCCCTTCGCGGTCAGCAGGTAGTCGTAGCGCGGCGGGTGATCGGAATAGGGCCGCTTCTCCAGTACCCCGTGTGCGACGAGATTGGCCAGACGCTCGGCCAGGGCTCGACGGCTGACGCCGAGCTCACGCTGGAGGCCGTCGAAACGGGTGGTGCCTCCGGCGATGTCCCGCACCACCAGGAACGTCCACCAGTCGCCGATCACTCCGAGCGCTTGCGCGATGCCGCAGTCGGAATCGGGTAGATCAGCGCGCTTCACGTGGTCCATAATACGTGCGTTCCATTTTGAAACTTACTGGGAGGCGCGGGGATGGCAGTCGGCGGTGCGGGTGGCGCGAGCTTCTGGAGGTGGTGGACGGCCGGCACGACCAGCGCGGTCGGCTCGGCGGTGGGCGCGGTGGCGCTACCGCTGACGGCGCTGACGGTGCTCGACGCCTCCGCGTTCGAGATGGGGATGATCGTCGCCGCCGGTTACGTCGCCTGGATCGTGATCGGCCTGCCCGCCGGGGTGATGGTGCAGCGACTACCCCTGCGAAGAGTTCAGATCTGGGCCGACCTGGCCCGTGCGGCGGCGATCGCCTCGATCCCGCTGGCCTGGTGGTCGGGCATCCTGACGGTCGCGCAGTTGGTGGTCGTGGCCCTCGTGGTCGGCTTCGCGGACGTCGTCTTCGACGTCGCCAACTCGACCTTCCTGCCGTCGATCGTGAGCAGGGAGCAGTTGCAGTCCCGCAACAGCCTGACCTCCGGCACCCACGCCACCACTCAACTCGGCGGGCCGTCCGTCGGCGGGCTCGTCGTCCAGGTGCTCGGGGCGGTGCCCACGCTCCTCGTCGACGCGGCCGGCTACCTGGTCTCGTCCCTGCTGCTGCGAACCCTGCCCGAACGCCGCGCCGAAGCCCCCGACGGCCGGCCACCGGTGCGCGCGATGATCCGCGAAGGCCGGCGTTTCGTCGTGCGCCACCCCGTGATGGGCCCGTGCATGTGGGCCGCCACCGCGGCGAACACGGTCTGCGGCGCACAACACGCGCTCTACGCGCTGTACCTCGTACGCGAGTTGCACGCCGGACCCGGTCTCGTCGGCCTGCTCCTGGCGGCGGACGGGGTCGGCACGCTGATCGGCGCGGCTTCGACGAACCGGATCACGGCCAGGCTCGGGACGGCCCGCGCCCTGATCTTCGCCGGATTCGTCTCGGTCGCAGGGGCGGCCGTCGTTCCCCTCGGCACCGGATGGCGGGGCTTCGCCGCCTTCGCCGTCGGCAACGTGGTCTTCTCCGCCGGTGTGGTGGTGATCAGCGTGGTGACCCGCACCTACCGGCAGATCGCCAGCCCGCCCGAACTGCTGCCGAGGGTGATGGCGACGGTCCGGTTCGTCTCCTGGGGCGCGATCCCGGTCGGCGGGTTGATCGCCGGAGTGATCGCCGGCGTCCTCGGCGGCCGGGCCACCCTGATGATTTTCGTCGTCGCGGCCGCCTGCATCCCGCTGGTCCTGCTGGCGTCGCCGATCCGGCACCTGCGCGATCTCACCGATCACCAGCAAGGCGACGAATCGCAACCCCACCGCGTCGTCTTCTCGGCGTAGCCCTCATTCGTTCCTCACCGGCGGCGAAATCCACCCTCTTGATCGGAGCCCGATCGCCGAGCAGTCTTGCAGGTGGCGGAACGGGTGACGATGGCTGAGAACCGGTGATGCGGTGGAAACTTCGATGAACGGCGGCGAGGGCGAGGCACGCCCGCCGGGCGGGCGTGGTGTGCTCGAAGGCGCCTTCGCCCTACTCGACAGCTTGGAACGGGTACGTGAGGCGGGGCTGACCCGGCTGGCGGCGGACAGCGGCCTTCCCAAGGCGACGGCGTATCGGTTGCTGGAGCAGCTGACCGTTCTGGGCGCCGCGGAGAAGGTCGGACCTCACTACCGCATCGGCCCGAGGATGCGCAGGTTAGGGCATTCGTGGCGGCCGGATCCGGTTCTGGAGAAGGCGGTTCAGACGCCGATGCGCAACTTCGTCCGGACGACGGGAGCGGCGGTCTGGCTGTGCCTGCTGTCCTCGGGGCAGACGATAGCGGTCGGCGGTGCGCCCGGCCGGGTCCCGTACTTCTGGCCTCCGCATCCGGGCGCGGTGGTGGGCTGGCCGACGGCGGTCGCGAAGGTGCTGGCGGTCTGCTCACGGGAGGCCTCCGGGCTGGCGCTGGAGTCTTCGCGATGGCGGAAGGACGCGGCCACGATCCGCGACGCGGGGATCGCCTTCGATCGCGAGGAGAACACGCCGGGCGTCTCCTGCGTCGCGACCCCGGTGCTCGACAGGAGTGGCACGTTGGTCGCCGCGATCTGCTCACCGGTCGAGGCCGTACGCCCACTCGCGGACCTCGCTCAGAACCTGGTCAGGACGAGCAAGGCCGTCACCGCGGCCCTGCACTGACCACGGTCACGCGACGGCTGTCGCGGGCGGTCCGCTGAGCGAACCGGAATGCCGCTTCGGTGGTCTGCCTGAATGAAAATGCGACGGTGGCAATCAGGCCGGGGCGAATACCGGAAACAGGTGGGTGGGGAAGCCCGATGCGTCGTCGTTCTCGTATTTCAGCATTCACCGCTCGTGGTTCCGCCACACGTGGATTTCTGGTCGTTCTCCTGTCGCTTTCCTTATCCGCCACAGCCTGCCTGGACGAGGAGTTCGGCGGAGGCTCGAATACGTCCGAGACCAAGAACGCGCAGGTTCAGCAGCCCAAGAAGTCCAAGGAAGCCAAAGGCCCGGTCTGTCCTCAGCCGGGCCCCATCACGAGGTCCCAGCTCCCCGCTTTCCCCTCCGCTGACGGGGTCAGTGTGATCATTCAGAACCCCTGCATCAGCATCGCGGGTCTGGCCGACGATATCGTCGGTTTCATCCCCGAAGGCGAATCCGATGAATTCAAGAGATTCCGAGGCGGGCTCGAGCAGTTCATCGGAAGGGTGAACGCCGTCAACGACGCGGCGGAGTGCGCCTATGAGACCGATCACCTGGCGATCGGGGCCTATCACCATGAGGACACCCCATGGTCGATCGGCGTGGTCGCGGTCGTCCGGGGAGACCTCGACGCACTGGTCGACGGCGGAGTCTGCTGGCTGCTGAAAAGACTGGAACTTCCCCTCCCCACGGCAGGGGTCGCACCTGACCAGATCGCCCCCCGTTTCTGCGCCGACGCCGTCGTCAGGAGAAGCAACGGCTATCGCTTCACGATCCTGTGGATCGGCTCGTCGAATGTGATGTGCGGAAGCCTCGCCACCCTTTACGACAGCACCACGTGACGAGCGGAACAGATGGTCGCGCGGCCGGCTACGAGTCCCCGAGCAGGCCCGGGCACTTCTCGGCGAAGATACGGGCCAGCTCGGCCCGGGACGCGATGTCGAGCTTGGCGAAGATCCGGCGAAGGTGCGTGGAGACCGTGTGCGGAGACAGGAACATTCGCGCGGCCGCCTGACGATTGGTCAATCCTCGGGCGATCAGCTCCGCCACCGTGCGTTCGGTGTCGGTGAGACTGTCCCATCCGAAGGCCGGCCGCTCCGGTTGGACCCAGTGACGGCGCCGCACGCCCGATGCGCGCAGTCTCGCCCGGACACGGGCCGCGTCGCGGAGCGCACCGACGCGCTGGTAGCAGTCGAGCGCCTCATCCAGGCAGTTGACGGCCTGCTCGTGAACGGAGTCGTCAGAGGTGGTGGCCAGAAGAGCCCCGAGGTCCTCGGCCGCCGAGGCGCGCTCCCATGGTTGCGGGTGATTGGCGGCGGCGAAGGCGAGAGCGGCGGGGTCCCGGCTGAGCAGCCCGCGGGCGTGGGCGGCCGCGGCGGCGAGGATGGGATAGTCGGGGTTCTTCCCGGCGAGGTGCTCGGCCGTGTCCACGATCGTCTGCGCATACGGACGGTTCCCCGCCGCCAGCGCCAGCCGGGTCATCCAGGGGGCCGCGAGGGGCACGGTGATGAGCGTCCAGCGTTGTTTCTCCGTGTCGGCGTAGGTGGGGGCGAGAAGCTCCATCGCCCGTTCGCGATCGCCTCGGGCCTCGGCGACCACGGCCTCCACCCACCTCTCCCACGCCGATCCGAACAACATCCCGGGCGCGCCGGGCTCGGACAGGTATCTCTCGACGTGCCGGACCGCGTCTTCGAGGTCGCCGCGCCGTACGGCGATGTAGGCGAGTATCGACAGCCCGACGCGGATGAACCCCTGAGTGCCCATGTCGTCGGCGATCGTCATCGCGGTCTGGGCCTCCGCCGCGGCATCGTCGAGTCGGCCGGTGGCCAGTTTCACCCTGGCGCGGAACAACGCGGGTTGTGCGGCGAGCACGGTCACCCCGAGGGTTTCGATGTCTCCCTGGGCGGCCTGAATGGCCATTTCGGCCGCCTCGAACTGACACATGCACCTGAAGTTGAGGCTCAGCAACAGCCGCGCGTACGGGCGCTGGATGGCCTCGACGGCGCCTCTGTCCGCGATCCGCAGAGCTTCGTGCACGTGCGCGAACGAGTCGGCGACTCGCCCGTCGACCATGGCGAACCGGGAGAGCATCAGCAGAGCCCCGACGACGGCCGCATCGGAATGCCGGTCGCGGTCGGCGAGGATGGACTCTGCTCGCAACTGCCCCTTCCGCAGGTCATTGAGCGAGATGAGCCCCCAGAACACGGTCCATTCGGCGACGCCGCGCAGGTCGTCTGAGATGTCCTGCTGGCAGAGCAGGCTTTCGGCCTCCGACACCGCGTCCGCCGGCCGTCCGCTCAGGAGCAGGATGTACGCCAGCGCGCATCGGAGGCGGCGCTCCAGCATCGGGGCGGCCCTGCTGAGCGCGGGACGAGCGAGATCGGCCGCCTCGGATAGCCGTCCGATGGCCGTCAGGGCGTCGACCGCTGTGGCGGTACGGCCGACCCACTCGGGATCGGTGGAGTCGGTCAGCTCAAGAGCCCGTTTGGCCAGGTCGGCAGCGGTCTGCGGGGAGAACCGCAGCACCTCCCGGGCCGCTCGGTCCAGTCCGAGCAGCGCGGATGCGTCGCCGCGGCCGGCGCCGCGGATGAGGTGCGTGGCGGCCGGGACGGCCGACCCCCCTCGCCTGAGCAGCATCTCCCCCGCCTCGTGGTGCAGGGCTCGTCGCACGGCGCTGGACAGTGTCCCCGTCACCGCCTCCCAGAGCAGGTCGTGCCGGAAGGCTAGCTCGTGCCCGGCGGACTCGATGATGCCCGCCGACATCGCCTCCTCGAGCATGGGAAGCAGGTCGCCCGTCGATTCGCCGAGCATTTCGGCCAGGTCGTTCACCGGGAACGAACGGCCGAGGATCGCGGCGACCTGGAGCAGATGCCTGGTCGGTACGGACAACTCCTCCAGGCGCTCTCGTGTGACCGCCTGAGCCCGGGGCAGCAGTTGCGTCGAGACCACCCGCGCACGGCCGTCGGCGACCTGGAACCCGCCCTCGCTCTTGAGCTTCTCGAGGAGGTCGACGAGCAGGAAGGGGTTGGCGTCCGCTATGGCGGCCAGGGCCAGCACGTCCGGCTCGGGTACCGCCCCAAGGACATCGGTGACCACCTCGGCCACGGCTTCCCCGTCCAAAGCTTCCAGCCTGATGCGTGTCGCGCCGTCACGTTCCAGCAGATGGAACAGGCGGTCGAGCCGGGGGGCGTCGCCGCCGCACGTGCGCGCCAGCATCCAGATGAGCGGGGACGAGGCGAGGTCTCTCGTCAGTGACCGCAGGGCCAGCAGGGTCATCGGGTCGGCCCACTGCAAGTCGTCGAGTGTGAGAAGCACAGGCCCATGAGCCACCAGCGTTTCCAGTGGTTCCCGCAACTGCTCGAGCATCAGCAGTCGCCGGTCGGCCGAACGCGGAAGAGCCGCGTCATCGCCCGTGACGAAGGAGTCGTCGGATGCCCCGAGCGCCGCCATCAGCGGGGCCAGCGGTATCAGCTGGGTCAGCTCGTCCGCGCAGCCCCGGGCCACCCGGAATCCCCACCTCGCTGCGGCGTCGGCGGCCACGTCGAGCATGCGGCTCTTCCCGACGCCCGACCGGCCCTCGACCAGTAGGACCCCGCCCCTGCCGACTCGAGCTGCCCGGAACAGGCCGGCGACGAGCTCCCACTCCCGTGTACGGCCACGCCAACCAGGCCACGACGGCCCACGGGAGCCGGGCCCACCTGCCATTTCCTGAACAAGGTGGGATTTCTCCCCCATGAATCCATGAGACACCAGGCGCGCGCGGTCCCGCAACACGCGTGCGAGGCCACACGGTTGATCACCTGCGCCGGGCGCGGGCGCCCAACGGTACACATATGTGCGATACGGCGTCCTTCTCCACGCTTCAGGCTCGAATCCGTTCACACATCTCTGCTTTGAGATGAAACGAGGACGGCCCCCCTCGGGCTGAGCCCGGCCGAGACTCAGCGGCGGCAGACCGCTTTCGGCGGCTCCTGGCCCTCTCAGAAGCCCGGCATCCCTCGAATCTCTCTTTTCGAAAGGATGGCGATGGTGGACGTGCGCAGTGAATGGCCGATACTCCTGTGGCCCCTGTTCACGCTGATCACGTGGATGGTCGTCGCCAAATGCCTCGCACGCCTGCTGGCCGGCGGATCGCCGGCGGCCGAGCGGGACGACGCCGGCCAAGGCCGCGCCGGGTCCGCACCACAGACCCACACCCCTGCCGGAGCGACGCCGCCCGACCCCACGCTGTGTGGAAACGGCCGGCGTCCCTCACCACATCCCAGTCCGGCACGACAGCCGGCCTCCACGCGGTCGCCGATGCGGCAGCGGTGTGCACCGCGGTCGCTCCGAGGACAGATCACCCTGCTGGCCACCGTCATCACCGTCCTGACCCTGCTCGCCACGGGAACGGGGATCTATCTCCTGGCCCGGACGTGTGCGCCCCGATGGCGGGCCGCTCCGCACAGCGCCGCCCAGGCGAGCGCCGAGAACCATCCGAGGATGACGCACGGCCAGGTGCGATCACACGTCCGCGATGCCGGCCCGGCCGCAGTCGTGGTCCCGGGCCGCCATGCGGAGTCCTCGACGAGCCGGGGCGCGGGCGCCGCGGCGGCGGCCCGGCCGCCTTCACACGGCCGCCGGGCTCCGGAGCCGCACGCAGGCCGCCTCCATGTGCCGGTTTACGCGGCCACGCGGGTGACCGTCGACACCGGGCACCCGGGTCTCGCATGGCCCCGATTCCTCGAGTTGATCGTGGCGCTCGAGACCGCCGAGCTGATCACCTTGAACACGTGGACCACCTGGAAGGTGACCGGCCGGCTGCTGCGTCCCGTGGAGGAGGTCAGCGCCGAACTCTCCGAGATCGACTTCAGCGACCTGACCACCCGTGTCTCGGAACCGCGGAACGCGCGAGAGATCACCCGTCTGTGCCACGCGATCAACAAGGTTCTGGGACGCCTGAACACGACCATGGAGGAACTCGAGGAGACCTCGCGCCGCCAGCAGCAGTTCGCCTCGGACGTCTCCCACGAACTGCGCTCTCCCATCGCGGGACTGCGGGCGCAGTTGGAAGCCGAGCAACTGGATCCCGGCCGCACCCTGCTGCCCGAATTGCTGAGAAAGTTGCTGGGCCAGGTCGACCGGCTTCAGACGATCACCGACGACCTTCTGTGCCTCGGGCGGGTGCGTGCCTGCCCACCCGCCGAACGGCGGCGACTCGATCTCGCGGCCCTCGTCCAGTTCGAGATCGCCCAGCGCACGGATCGACTTCCCGGTCGACTCCGGCTCACCCATGGCACCACCGTCATCGCCGTGCCGTCCCAGATCAGCCGCCTGTTCGCCAACCTCCTGGACAACGCCCGGAGGCACTCGGCGCATCTGGTGTGCGTCGAGGTGCGTTCCACCCCCGGCGCGGTCGAACTCGTGGTCAGCGATGACGGGCCGGGGATCGCCGAGGCCGACCGGGAGCGGGTGTTCAACCGATTCACCCGGCTGGAGGACGCCCGCCGGCTCGACCACAACGGCAGCGGGCTCGGCCTGGCCATCGCCCGCGACATCGCTCAGGCCCATCAGGGCACCCTCAGCGTCGAAGAAAGCACCGTCGGCGGGGCACGTTTCGTCCTGCGACTGCCCCGCGTCCGGTCGAATGGGACGGGGTCGTCATGAGGTTTGAGAATTACTCGATCCGAGCCCGCCTGGCGCTGTTCACCGGCACGGCGGTGGGTGCGCTCTGCATTGTGTTCTCCATCGTCCTGTTGTTCGCCATCAACAGGATGGCCACCCAGAACCTCGCCAAGGAGGTGACCGCGGTGGGTGAGTTGACCGCCTACTACGTGGACCGTGGAGAGCTCGTCAATCCGCTTCCGCCCATCCCGCACAACCTGATCCGTCCCGTCCAGGTGGTCGACCCGCGCGGACAGGTGGTCGCGGCGACCAATGATCTGCAGAACCGGCCCCCCATGGCGCATTTCCGGCCGAAGAGCCCCGGTCGTGTGGCCAGTGGCGTCGTCTGCGACTCCGTCTTCCCGTCCGGAGGTTGCCACATCGTGGTCGCGCAGCAGGTGTATCGCGACGGCGACTGGACCATCTACAGCGCCGCTCCGACGCTGCCGTTCTTCGTCTATCCGGGTGTGGCGGCCCTCCTGATCGTGGGAACGGCCGTCTTCACCGTCGCGGTCGCCTACGGGGCGCGGCACACCGTCACCAGGTCACTCCAACCCGTGGACGCCATCCGGGCCCAACTCGACCACATCCGGAGCACCAACCTGAGCCGCCGGGTCCCGATCCCCACGGCCAGGGACGAGATCCACCGCCTGGCACGGAGCGTCAACGAGACGCTGAACCGGCTGGAGAGCATGCTCGAACAGCAGCGACGGTTCTGCTCCGACGCGTCCCACGAGTTGCGCACTCCGATCACGGCGATCCGCACCCAGATCGAGGACGCCCTCCTGGCACCCGAGGACGTCGACCTGAACAGGCTGTGCGACGACATCCTGCCGAGCGTGGAGCGGCTTCAATCGATCACAGCCGACCTGTTGACGCTCACTCGGTTCGACGCCGACGAGCCGTCTGAGCTGCGTGCGGTCGACCTGGCCGAACTGGTCGCCGTGGAGCTGAACAGTCACCAGATGAGCAGGAAGGTCGTCCGTCGTCTGACACCGGACGTGATCGTCAGAGGCGACCGGGCACAGTTGCGCCAGTTGATCTGCAACCTGCTCCAGAACGCCCAGCGATATGCCTCCTCCACCGTCACGGTCACGCTTCGGCACGGGGGCGGCGACCCGCGATCCGCAGCGGCCATGGTGGAACTCGAGGTCCTCGACGACGGCACCGGAATCGCCGCCGACCAGAGGGAAACGGTCTTCCTGCGCTTCACCCGGCTCGACACCGCCCGCAGCAGGGACGCCGGAGGAATCGGCCTCGGCCTGCCCATCGCCAGGCAGATCGCCGAACGGCACGGCGGCACGCTGACCATCCAGGACAGCGATCGAGGCGCACGCTTCGTCGTCCGTCTCCCGGTCGACTCCTAGAGGGAACCGCGCCCCTGCATACGCTCGCGGCTCCCACTCCCCCGGAATCGATGCGCCGGCGTCAGAAGTACTGCGAGTAGAGATCGGTCGTCGGCCAGGTGGTGACCTTGCTCCAGGCCTCGTTCATGCGTGTGCTCAGCACGTCGTAGTCGAGGGTGCCGGTCTCCTCACGCCGGTTGAAGAGCGCGGCGTAGGTGATGCCGTTCTGGAGCCTGGCCAGGTAGGTGTAGGTCCCGGGCATCGAGCCGGAATGCCACGTGTTGAGGTGGCCGGTGACCTGACGGACGTACCAGCCGCAGCCGTACCACGAGCCGTCCGCGCTGATCCCGATCTCCGGCTTGGCCGTCATCGTCGCGATCGAGGCGGAGTTGAGCACCGGGCCCGCCGCGTCGAAGACGCCGGCGAACTTGACGAGGTCGACGGCGGACGCGAGCCAGCCGCCGTTGGCGTCCTGGTTGGGCATGTTGAAACCGCCGTACGGGTACGGCACCACGATGCCGGAGCCGTCCAGGACGGTCTTGTTCGTGTACTGGGAGTAATACGGCACCTCGGACGGCGGGGCCTCCGACCTGAGGCTGCCCCCGAGCATCATGCGGCTGATGCCGACGGGCGTCAGCAGCTTCTGCTTCACGTACGCCTCGTAGCTCATGCCCGAGACCTTTTCGATGATCCTGCCGAGCAGCAGGTAGCCGTAGTTGCTGTAGATCATCTTCGATCCCGGCGCGAAGTCCAGGGGCCGGGCGGTGGCGTACTCGATGATGTCGGCGTGGCTGATCGGCAGCGGGGCGTCGAGCACGGCGGAGATCGTGTGGTCCAGCCAGAGCTGGTCACCGCTGACGTTCCTGTCCCAGCCCCCGAGGTGCTGCATCAGGCGGAGCACGGTGACGTCCTTCAGCCGGGTGTCGCCGGACGTGGACAGACCGAGCAACGTGGTGACCGGAGCCGAGAGGCTGAGCTTGCCGTCCTGGACGAGCCGCAGGATCGCGGCCGAGGTGATGTGCTTGCTCAGGCTGGCGATCCGGAACAGGCTCGTCGGCTGGACGAGGCTGGGAACGGGCTGCCCCCCGATCGTCGCGGTGCTCGTGTAGGAGCCGTAGCCGCGTGCGAGCACGAGCTTGCCGTTCTTGACGACCGCCAGCTGCGCGCAGTCGATGGTCCGCTCGGCGATGTACGTCTTCACCACGTTGTCGAGCACGGCCAGCGACGCGGGAACGACCCCCGTGACCGGTGCGCTCGCCGCCCGGGCGGGAAGGGTGCCCAAGGCCAGAGCGGGAACGGTTCCAGCGGCCACCTTGAGGGCATTCCTGCGGCTGAGCATCGTCACCCTTAATCCCCTAAGTCATGATCTGTCAGATTGATCAGCATCCTAGGAGATCTTGAGTCCGGCCCGTGGCGACTACGCAAAAACCGCGGCCACACCCAGGAAGCCGCAGTTGGGACCCCATCCTCTTGGCCGGCGTTTCGAATCCCCGAACGCCGGAGGGGAATATCCCGTTTGACCGTTTCGGGTCAACCGTCGCCGGAAGGCGACGCCACGGGTGACCCCGATCGGTCGGGAGGGGGCACCCATGCGCAGCAAGCCTCGGTTCCTGCTTCTCGGCACGGCGTTGCTCACGGTTCTCACGATCACACCGGCCGAGGCGTCCACGGCCTCCCCGCCCTGCTCCGGCACCGCGTCCGCGATCAGCGGCGTTCCGGCCGGCGCCTCCGCCACCGCGCGACGCTGCTGGTGGCAGGGCCCGTACCGGTGCTGCACGTACGCCGTCAGCGAGCACCAGTTCGTCAAGCGGTGCATGCGCGCCAGGACGCGCTACTAGACCAATGGGATCGGGCGGACCTCGAGTGATCGCGAGCGGCGAGACCAGAACGTGACATAGCGGTAAAGATCCTGGTCAGAGGCACTTTGCGGGCATCAACACATGCCCGACGAGCCGACTGCAAAGAATATTTTCCACAGAGATATCCCCAGCATGTCCGCCTATTTATTGGGAGGTCCCCAGCCGCCGTCCACACCGTTGTCCACAGGCCGGGCTCGGCGGTGTGGGTCCTGGGGCGGACGGCCTGCATGGGTGCATCACGGCTACGTTCGCCGCCCGCCCACCGCGTAGCCTGGCGGGGATGGATGCGGACAGGCTCCTTGGGGACTTCCTCCGTGCTCGTCGCCAGACCACCACCCTCGACCAGGTGGGACTGCCCCCCGGCGACCATCGTCGCCGGACACCCGGGTTGCGCCGTGAAGAGGTGGCCATGCTGGCGGGCGTCAGCACGGACTACTACATCCGGCTGGAACAGGGCAGAGAACGCCACCCGTCGGATCAGGTGCTCGACGCCCTCGCACAGGTGCTCCAGCTCGACGCCTGGGCCACCGATCATCTCCACGAGCTGGCCCGCCCGAAGGCGATCAGGCGTGCGGCGGACGTGCCCGTCGACCGGGTGAGCCCGACCCTGGAACGGCTGATGCTGAGCTGGCGGAACAACCCGGCGGTCGTCGTGAATCGGCGGCTGGACGTGCTCGCCGGCAACTCCCTGGGCGCCGCCCTCTACGAAGGGCTCGATCACAGCGACAACCTGCTGCGGCTGACCTTTCTCAATCCCGATGCGCGGGTCTTCTACCGGGACTGGGAGAAGGACGCCGCCTCGAAGACGGCCCAGTTGCACACCGCCGCGGCGGCGGACCACGACGATCCGCTCCTGCACGAGCTGATCGAGGAGCTCTCCCGCGAGAGCGCGGACTTCCGGCGCATGTGGGCCCGCCATGACGTCCGGGCGAAGACGACCGACTCGGTGCGCTTCCATCACCACTTCGCCGGCGACCTGACCCTCTCGTACGAGGCCTTCACCGTGAACAGCTGTCCCGGTCAGGACCTGTTCATCTTCCAGGCGGAGCCGGGCAGCACGTCGGAGCAGGCCCTGATCAAGCTGGGGTCCCGGGTCGCCAGCCTCACCTGACCCTCGCGACGGTGAGCATGTGCCCGAATCCGAGCAGCGCCGGCTCGTTCTCCGTACGGCGCGCGACGTCGAGGAGCAGGGCCCGGCGCTCGGGGTCGTCCAGCCATTCCTCCGCGTAGAGGGCGAAGACGCCTTCCAGCGCGTACCGTTCCGCCCCCGGCAGACCGGCGTCGGCGAACTCCGCGAGCACCTCGGCGGGGTCGTGGAAATAGGCGGTGGTGAAGCCCGTGTCCGCCGCTCCCCTCAGCACTCCCGTACGAGCCGACTCGTCGGCCACCCGCCGTACGGGCTCCTCCACGTAGCGGCCCTTGAGGATCATGTCGTGCACGGCCGCCCACCGGGCGATCGTCGCCGCCACGACCAGCCCTCCCGGTCTGGTGACGCGGCGGGCCTCCGTGAGCGCCCGTACCCGGTCCGCCCGCTCGGTCAGGTGGTAGAGGGGCCCGAGAAGCAGGACCACGTCGGCGGATGCGTCCGGCGCGTCCAGGTGCCGCGCGTCGCCCACACGGGCGATCACTCCGGGCAGGGCCGACGCCTGCTCGACGTGCGCGGGCACCGGGTCGATCAGTTCCACCCGATGACCGGCGGCGGCCAGCCACTCGGCGTGCACCCCGCTGGCGCCGCCGACGTCCAGGATGCGCGCCGGTACGGCCGGCAGCAGGCGGCGCAGCACATCCTGGGTCCGCCAGAACTCCAGTCGAGGGTGCCCCGACCGCAGCCGGCCGTCCTCCTGGCCCTTCAGGTAGTAGTCCATGATCTCCGGTGCGAGCTGTCGCGGCTCCCTCATGGCGTCGAGCATGCCCAGGGGGCCGAGCCCGTTCAACCGGTTTCCGCCGCGTGATCTCCACCCGGAAAACCCGTTGCTCCCGGCGCCGGATGGACGGAATGCTCAGTGCGGACACCGATTGAACCTTTCGGAAAGGAGCGGGTCATGCGCCACCATCACTGCCGTCGTCGCGGTCACCGCGTCCTTCGCCGAATGCGCACGCCCTTCCACACCCATATGTGACGCCCCCGTGGCGGAGCCGGCTCGGACCTGAGCGGCCTCGTTCACCCGGTGGGCTCCCGGCGGGTGGGGGCGCTGGTGTGCCCGGCGGTTTCATACGCCGCTATCGGCGGGTTCGATTCCCGCACCCGCTACTCGTTCACGCCTCTGTGGCGCAGTGGAAAGCGCGCCTGCTTGCGGAGCAGGAGGTCGCCGGTTCGATTCCAGCCAGAGGCACTGTGACCGATCCCGAAGAGGACGAGGGGCCGGGTTGTGATCCCGGTGCAAGTGGGTTCGAGTCCCACCGGTCACCCCATTTGTTCCACCATTCGTCGTCGTGCTGATGTGGCCGAACAAGGCATGCGGTTCGGTCGAACGCGAGGAGCTCGCCGCCTGATGGACACCTCCGAACCGATGACCGACGAGGATCTCGCCGAGATCGAGGCGCTGGCGAACGCTGCGACCCCGGGCCCCTGGTATGTGCGTCGGCTCGACGACGACTTCGCCATGAGCCTGGTCGCCATCAGCACCGCCCCCGACACCGGGCTCGGTGAACGCTGGCCGGACTACGACCACTACGAGATCGTCGCTGCCACCCTCGTCCAGCACCCCCGCTATGTCGATGTCGCCGACGAACGCTGGGACGAGAACGCCCAGTTCATCGCCGAGGCCCGTCACGAAGTTCCACGCCTGATCGCCGAGATCCGACGGCTCCGCGAGCTACTCGCAATCGCGGATCAAGACCTCGGCGAAGCCTGACGTGGATCGTCGTGTCAGATGCATGCCAGATTTGAACGGCGTTCAGCGAGGACTGGCGGGAAGTCACAGGGACTCGACCACACCTGAGCTGCACCCCCTGTCTCCCAGCTCAGAGAGGGGAGATCACTAGCCGATTCCCAAGCTGACAGCGCGGGTTCGATTCCCGTCACCCGAGCCGGGATTGTTCACCCAGCCGCGCCCATAGCTCGGCCGATGAGCCATACGTTCATGCCCAAGTTGAACGTCGTTCTACAGGGTTGTTAGCGTGCGCGCATGTCAGATCTAGGACATGTGGCTTGGCCGCCGGAGCTGATCCGGACCGAGCGGCTCGTGCTCCGTGAGCCCGAGGCGCGGGACCGTACAACGTTCATCGAGCTGCTCGCCTCGCCAGAGGTGCACACCTACCTCGGCGGTCCCCGCCCGCGTGACGAGCTTGAGCGTGAGACGCCTGAGGTGCCCGAGCGATGGCCCGGGAGTTTCGTCGTCGAGCTCGACGGGGCGATGATCGGCCAGATCCTGCTCAGGAGAGCAGCCGGGCACCGTCGCCCGGCTGCCGTGGGGAAGGCCGATCTCGGTTACCTGTTCCTGCCGAAGGCCTGGGGGCAAGGGTACGCCGCCGAGGCGTGCGCGGCGGCACTCGACTGGTTCGACGGCGTCCTTCCCGGCGAGCCGGTGGTGCTCACCACCCAGAGCGCCAACGTCGGCTCGATGCGCCTCGCGGCAAAGCTGGGGTTCACCGAGGTCGAGCGGTTCCAGGCCTGGGACGCCGAGCAGTGGCTCGGCCTGCGGCCCCCGGCCACGTGATGGGACTACGCGATTTTGGCTCTGACGCCTTCCCTGGATGCTGTTGGTGATCTTCACGATGGTGGCAGGTCGTGGATGAGGCGTTCGAACGGTCGAAGAGAGCGAGTCGCCGTCGGGGGTAGACGCCCGGAATGTCGTGATCGGCAAGCCGGAGAAGGTTGGTGCCCGCGGCGACGAGGACGTGCTGGCCGTGGCCTTCTCGTCGAGGACGAGCCGCCGTGGAGGAGTACACCCGGCTGAAGGCTGAGATCCTCGCCGAGTCCATCTGAGGGGTCGGACGGGAGTTCGTTCAACGAGCCACCCGTGACTCCCAACTTCCCGGCTCCGCCGCCCGGATGAGCTGATCACGCTCGTGGCGGGAGTCGCATGGATGCGATGATCACAGGGTGATTTACCGGGTCGGTGTCGTCAGCGCCGTCTTAGACGCGCACGGCCGTTGCTTGCTGACCATTTCCGATGGAGCCGTCGAACGCATCGATCCGGCTCTCACCGACGAAGAGATCAAGAACCGCTTCGAGCTGAACCGCCTCACTCGCATGCCCAAGATCGATTTCTGTGCTGGGCTCCTTCTCGACGGGCCCCTTGAGGGCACTCTCACCTACGCGATCAACGAACTCGGTGACCGCAGCACGCACTACCTTCCGCGAACACCTAGCGACGCTTCGCCCCGAACGCCCCCGGGGCCAGGCCTCGTATACGAGGTCGTGAAACTCCGCTCGACGGGCCGGCCCGCAGAACTCCGCTATGTCATCGAGTCCAATCCACGACGGTAGCGACAGGGTCTGAATAGTTGAGGACCGTAACCTCACAGGCCTCTCCCCGCCCCGAGTGAGTGTCAAACTGAGTGACTTCCGGGGTGCCTAGCCTCGCCCGTCGATGCACATCCGTGCACTGAACATGCGCCCTCACCTGGAGAAACGCCAGGTCCCAGGATCATGACCAGTGCTTGCGGAGCAGGAGGTCGCCGGTTCGATTCCAGCCAGAGGCGCTGGCCGGACTACGACCACTACGAGATCGTCGCTGCCACCCTCATCCAGCACCCCCGCTATGTCGATGTCGCCGACGAACGCTGGGACGAGAATGCCCAGTTCATCGCCGAAGCCCGTCACGAAGTTCCACGCCTGATCGCCGAGATCCGACGGCTCCGCGAGCTACTCGCAACCGCGGATCAAGACCTCGGCACAGCCTGACGTGGATCGTCATGCCAGATGCATGCCGGATTGAACGGCGTTCAGCGAGGACTGGCGGAGACTCATGGCTGAGCTGCACGTAAGTAAAGGCGACCCACGCCTGAGCCGCCGCTCGAGGACGGCCGGAGGTCCGCGAAGGCTACGGACGCCTGTCTGTCAGCGGAAGCCGGAGGACGAAGCGGGCACCACGCGGTGAGTCTTCGATCGTGAGGGTCCCGTGGTGGGCGTGGGCGATGTCGCGCGAGATGGCCAGGCCGAGCCCGCTGCCTCCCGGCTCCCTGCGCCGGCCCTCGTCCAACCGGACGAAGCGCTCGAAGACGCGCTCTCGGTCCTGCGGCGCGATTCCGGCACCGTCGTCGCACACGGTGATGACGGCCGAGCCCTCCACTCGTCCCACGGTGACCTCGACCCTTTTGTCCGCGTGCCGCCGGGCGTTGACCAGGAGGTTGTCGATGACCCGGATCAGCTGGATCCGGTTGCCGAGAACGTTCACATCCCGGCCCGCGTCGACGTGGACCGGCACGCCACCCGCCATGGCCGCCACCTCCTTCGCCACCAGCGCGCCGACGTCGATCGGCTCGTAGGCGGCCGGCCCTCCGGCACGGAGCCGAGCCAACACCAACAGGTCGTCGACGATCGTCTCCAGCCGATCGGTGACCGCCAGCGCCTCCCTGATGGTCTCGTGCGGGTCGACGTCGGCGGGGTAGAGCAGCGCCTCCTCGAGCCGGGCGCGGAGACCGGCAAGCGGCGTTCTGAGCTCGTGAGAGGTGGAGGAGGCGAACCGACGTTGCTCCTTGAACATGTCCGCGTTGTCCACGGCGAGCCCGGCCCGGCTGGCGATGTCGCCGACAAGGGATAGGTCGGCCGAGTCGTACACCGGGGAGGTCTCGTACCGGGCCAGGACGAGCGCACCCAGCACCCGGCGCGGCGTACGCAGCGGCGCGACGATGACCGAATGGGCACCCAACTCGTCGTACGGCCGCCGCCGCTGGACGTTGTACTCCTCCGGGTCAAATCGCTCGGCCAGATCCTTAGGGCCGAACAGCACCGCGGGGCCGCCGCGCAGCACTCGCGCCATCGGCGCCTGGGAGGTCTCCGGAAACGCCGGAAGCGGCCCCTCCCACTGTTTGCACTCGACACCGCTCTGGCCCTGCTCGACCACGACCGCCACCCTGTCCACCCCGTCGCCGTTGGGGCCGAGCAGGTCGATCACCGCCCAGTCGGCCAGCCGGGGCACCACCAGACGAGACAGCCGCCGCAGCGCCTCATCCACCTTCAGGGTGGAGGCCAGCACGGTGCTGGTCTCGGCCATCAGCGACAACCGGTCGGTCAGCTTCTCCAGTGCCGCCAGGGCGGCCGCCTGCTTGTGTTCCACGGCCTTGTGCCGGCTCAGGTCGTAGAACAGGACCACCGAGCCCATGTCCTTCCCCCCGCCCAACGGGAGCGGGGCCGCCATCACGCCCACCGGGACCAGGTCTCCGGATCCGCGAGTGAACCACGCCTCCTCGCTACGGATGTACACCCCCTCGGAAAACGCGGCCAGAATCTGGCAGTCCTCCCGGGGCATCGGGCTTCCGTCGGCGTTGCGGTGCAGCAGGTCGTGGGGGTCGGCCCCGATCAACTGCCGTGCGGGACGATCGAGCAGCCTCTCGGCATACGGATTGACCAAGAGGATCTTCCCCGTATGGCTGACCACGTACAGACCCACGCGCAGACCATGGAACAGGGCTCTGACGAGTTCCCCGCTGAACCCATACCCCGCCCAGTCCTCCAGGTTGTCGCTGGCTGTCATGGCGGTTCCCCCTTACCCACCACCTGCCCAATCCGCCCAAACGGCGAACAATCTCTTAAGAGTACGTATCTCGAAAGAGACTGCTGTGTGCGCCGGGGAGATCCTTCATAGATCGTTCTCGACCCACGAGCAGAGCGTCCCCATTACGTCGAGCTGTACGGCGTACATGGCTCGTTTCTGCTCGGCAAGGGCGGCACAGTCGACGAGGAGCGGAGGACGGGTTCGCAGAGGTGGGCGAACTGGGCGAAATCACCTTCGGCCGCTGCGCCGAGCCGGTGGACGACCCGGAGGAAGGCGTCGGTGACGCCGTCGCCGGGGTCGGGGTGTTGGCGGGAATTCGCCGGGCTCGCAGTCAGATGGCCTCACCCAACTGTTCGGCCAGCCGCTCCAGACCCCCCTTGATGAGCCGCCCATACTCGTCGTCGCCCAGCACACCGATCTCGGCCCGCGCCTGCTGGAGGTGCTCACGGGCGCGACCGAGATCGCCCAGCTTGCGATAGCACTCACTCACGTTCAGGTGCAACGACGGATACAAGCCGGCCACCGGAAACGTCACCCCTACGTGCGCCACCTGCTCATCGGTGACCAGATCAGCGGCGGCGAGCGCTCGCAGATCCCACATCAGCTCCTGGTGCACGTCGTCCTGCACATCGGCCATCGAGTGGGCAAGGACGCAAACATGCAGCGGGTCGCCTTGCTCGCCCCCGATGTCGTCCCAGATCTGCGCGAACAAGTCGCGAGCGGCTTCACGCTGACCTCGGTGGTGATGCAACTCCACCCCCTGGCCGATCCGGGTCATCGTTGGGTCGGTGGTCATCAGCGGCTCCTTCGCCGTCGCGCGCTACCGCAGGCAGCCTACTTGCCGGACGTGGCTTATCAGCGGGGACTGACGGGGAGCCACGGGGACTCGACCTTCCCTGACCTGAGCCCCCTGTTTCCCAGCTCAGAGAGGGGGCCACTAGCCGATTCCCACGCTGACAGCGCCGACGCTGCCCGCTGCGCCTGACTCTAGGATCGCGGCATGACCCACGCCGAAGATCTCCCGAGATACCGCGTCCTCACCGGCCCCGACGACGCTGCCTTCTGCCGAAGAGTCAGCGAGATGCTGGATCTCGGCTACGAGTTGCACGGGTCGCCTTCGCTGACGTTCAACGGTGAACGCGTGATCGTGGGTCAGGCGCTCATCCGACCGGCAACCACAGTGGTCCCCGATTGAGAGGCGACCCGGAGGGACGCCCTGGCGCGTGACGGCACTGCCACGTCAAGAGGTTCCCGAAGAAGACCTTGCAGAGGATGTCGACAACGGCCTCGCAGCTCCGTCTCAGGTGCAGATGCGGCCAGCGGTGCCCGCCCCACACCAAGGAGATCCAGCATGGCGATCCAGCGGATGGACAACGTCCTCATCGTTGTCGACGACCTTGACGCTGTCATTTCGTTCTTCGTCGAACTTGGCATGGAGTTGGAGGGCAAGGCGCCAGTCGAGGGACGTTGGGTGGAGCGTGTCATCGGGATCGACGACGTCCGACAGGACATCGCGATGCTGCGGACCCCGGACGGCCACGGCCGAATCGAGCTGGCGATGTTCCACACGCCGAAGGCGATCAGCGCCGAGCCGAAGGACGCACCGGCGAACACGCTGGGCATTCGTCGCATCATGTTCGCCGTCGACGACATCGAAGACGTCGTTGACCGCCTGCGCACCCACGGCGCCGAACTCGTCGGCGACCTGGCGCGCTACGAGGACAGCTATCGGCTCTGCTACGTCCGCGGCCCCGAGGGCATCATCGTCGGACTGGCCGAACAGCTCAACTGAAGGCTGCCGAAGAGACCGTGCACCCGAGTAACAAGGAGCAAGGTAGTGGGTCAGGCGAACCAACTCTCGCGCGCGGTGCTCAAGCTGTCTGGCGGCGGGTCCGGGAGCAGCTGGAAGAACTTCCACGCATACCCGTACGGATCGAGGCATTCGACGTATCGCTCGCCCCACGGTGCATCGACCGGTCCAGTGGTGACCGTGCATCCGGACGAGCGGCAGTAGTCCGCAGTCGTGTCGACGTCGGCCACCTCAACGCCGATGACCACGCCAAGGCCGCGCGGGCCGGTTCTGGTCATGCGCTCGCGATCGCTGTCGGGAAACGGCATGCCGACCAGGGCATCGACGAGCAGCTGGAGGTCGCCGCGTCGAAGGATCGCCATGATCGTCTGGCCGTCGGGATGGGATATCGACCCGGCCTGCTCGAACCCGAGCCCTTGATAGAACGTGGCCGCCTCGGTCACATCCTCGACGCGAAGTCCTACCCGGAAGGAAGCCTCGTCGGTCATCGCGCGTTGCTCCTCGGTTCGGCAAGCGGCCTGACCCTGGCACGATGCACCAGTGTGGGGAGCCGTGGCCAGTGCGCGGGGTCTGGCTACGCGGCTTGGCGCCGGAGGCGGCCGGCAGACCGGTGCCGGGCGCCCAGGGCTGCGTAAGGTAATTTGCGGCCGAACGCCTCCCCTGAGATCCACGAACTCACCGTTGAGGCTGATCACGGTCAGTTCTATCTGCAGGACCTTGAGAACCACGGTGCTTGGGTGGCTGAGCACGCGAACTACTGCTGGCGTAGCCGAGGAACACCCCGATCTGACAGTTGGTGATCTTCCCGGCGGTGCCGGTGTACTGCCGTTGCACGCCAGCCGAGCAGACGCCCTTCTTCTCGAACCCCGTGTCGTCACCGACCAGAACACCGTCGGCGTCGCCCAGATGGTCGATCGCGCAGTCGCGGACATCGTCACGGACGCCGTCGACGTCCCATGTCGCGGCATTGAACAGCCGCTGCATGCCATCGGGGGTGAGCTCCCCGGCATATTCGGCCGGCGACCAGCCGTTCTTTCGCTCCAACCCGGACAGCAAGCCCTCGATGCAGGCTCGGGCGCGCAGGCGTACCTCACGCCTTCTGAATCGGCCCGCGACCAGCGCGAACGCGTCATCCAACCCAGCTTTGAAGCGGGCAGCGCCGAGGTGTTCTAATCTGGCCATCGCGGCCACCGCATGATCTTCAGTTCCATCACACCTGAATGATCACAGCGGTGGCCGTCTGCTTCTCACGCGGGGACGTCCGTGGACGAGCATGGACAAGCACGGTCATCCATACAGCAGCGTGCTGCAGCACTCGAAGTGATCCCCCAGCTCAGCGCCCATTCCGATGTGCGACTGGAGTACTAACGCTCCGTCACCACCGAAAGAGAGACAGAGCCGTTCAATGGACAGACCCCGCTCACGGGAGCACATCCGTGCGCAGGCGGGTCTGGACGAACTTCTCTATCCGCCAGGAGCCATCGACCTTGGCGAACTCGCCGTGATAGTGGCCGTAGCCGCGCACCTTGAGGGTGCTGCCGTCGATCCAGTCCTCCATGTTGATGGTCGAGGACGCAGCCACCGGCGAGTGGACCTCGGTAGTGAAGGAGAACAGGTGGTGGATCGCGGTGGCGTCGCCGACGCTGGTGGTGATGACGTCCTCGATCTCCTTCGGGCCGGTCATCTGCATAACCTGGACGCCTTGCGGGTCATAGATCGTGAAGGTCGCCTCCGGTGCGAACAGCCGCGCGAGCTGGTCGAACTGTTTGTGGTCGGCGTAGTAGGCGTACCGGGCCATGAACTGGCGGATCTCGTCGACGATGACCAGCCGCTCAGTATCGGACACCGCGAAGAACTGGCGGAATCGCTCGGCGGTGGCCTGCGGGTTGTCGAACGCGTACGCGTGGGAGGCCTGCGCAATGACATCGGTTTCGATGTTCTCGGCGACCTGCCGGGCGCCGGCCAGCAGCTGGCCGCGATAGTAGCCGTGGTCGCCGTTGAGCACCAGGACCGGCATCGGGAGCCGGGTCGTGAACTCGGCCCGGTTGGCCTTGCCGTCCTCGATCATGGCGCCGTAGTGCTGGAAGCCGCCGCGGATGCCGTTCGGGCCGGTGAAATGCGGCAGATAGTGGGCAACGCCGTATTCCTCGGCGTCCGGCCGCACCGAGGTCAGCCGGTAGAACGGTGTGAGGAATTCGGTTTCCTTGCCCTGGGTGAGGAACGTGGCGAGGTCGACCTGGCCGTGGAACCCGAAGCCATAGGTGCCGCCCTCGACGGAAGGGTTCATCATCTCCTCAAGGCCGAAGCCGGGGATCAGCGTCTCGGAGAGCACCAGCCGGCGGACCTCGTCAGGGTGCCGTGACGCGTACGCGTAGACCACCATGCCGCCCACGTCCATGCCGACCAGGTTGATCGGTCCGAGACCCAGCCCGAGCACGATCTGCCGGATGTCCTCGGCGACGTTGGTCTTGGCGAAGGTGTCGCTCTCGGCTGGGTCGGAATCGCCCATGCCGCGCAGGTCGGGGGCTAGCACGGTGTAGCCCTGGGCCGCCAGCATCGGCATCAGCTCACGCCATACCGCCCAGGTGAACGGGAAGCCATGCACCAGCACGACCGCCGGGCCGGCGCCGCCGATCACGTAGTGGATGCGGGTGCCGTTCACTTCGGCGTAGCGGTGGTGGAAGCCGTGCAGGCCGTCTACCGCAGTTTCCGGTTCGGGATGAGTCACAGTCATCGGAGCCTCCTTGATTGTCGGTCGGCTCGAACGTAAACCTTGGAGTATGCTCCAAGGTCCAGGGTGATCCGCGTCTCACTCCACTCCGCTCGGATCGACAGGGAGGCTCAGCGTATGTTGATCGGCGAATTCGCCAAACGCGTCGGCGTCAGCACCGACACGATCCGCTTCTACGGGAAGGTGGGCTTCTTCTCCAGCAGCCGCAGCGAGAACGGCTATCGGCATTACACCGAGAAGGACATCGAAACGGCCGACCTCATCGCCTCCGGGAAATCGATAGGTTTCTCCCTGCGCGAGATCCTGGCCTTCTCCCAGGAGATGACCGACGGCGTGCTAGATCACGCGCGAGCACAAGAGAGCCTGCAGTCCAAGATCAACCTCATCGACGAGCGGATCGCATCACTGAAACGAGTCCGGAAGCTGGCGCAGCAGCAACTCGACTATTGCCGGGCGGTGGAGGCGCAAGAGCTCTCTGTGTGAAACGCCGCTCTGGGCAGATAACGAAGTCCATCACCAGGAAGGTCGTCGACCGCGCGGCGGGATCGGCGGCGTACGCGTCAAGCATCCCGGGCCGCCGTCGAATCGGGTCTCGTGCGCGTGGGCCGATCGCCGCGGTCCGCAATCCCCGTGCCGCTGAGCCGGCTTGTCACGGTGGCCGGCGCCCGCTGGACGATCGAGGAATGCTTCCAGACCGGAAAGAACGAGGCCGCCATCGACCACTACCAGGTCCGGCTCTACCCAGCTTGGTATCGGTACATGACGCTGGCCATGCTCGCCCTGGCCTTCCTCGCCGTCACACGGGCCACCCTCATCCGTGAACCTGATCCAGACGAGGTCGCCCCGCAGAAGGGCCCAACACCGATCACTCACAGCGACCTCCTCGCGATCATCGGAGCGGGTGTCGTCGTCGGGGTATCCATCCTTTTGCACCGCCCGGGGCTGACCAGAGCGCTTGTGACTGGCGAGAACTCGAACTTCACAATTCTGGCGATCACCGGTCTGGTTACCGTGCTCGGATTCGTGGTCGCCATCACGTGGCTGGTACGGCGGATCAGGAAGGCGGCTCCACCGTCAGACGCACGGCATTCGGGTGAAGGTAAGGAAGTCACGACTGCCCGGCATCGCAAGGAACACGGCTGACACCCTCTTACGCCTCTGTTCCGCCGGGGCATGAGCGATGCCCGAAACGGTTGGCGACTGCCGGAACAGCGAATCCCAGCTCAGGGCCTGTTTTGGAGGTCAGACGCAGGTCAGACGAACGGGGAATGAGCGGGGCGTTTCATCCTCTCCTCTCGACGAGGGCACGCCTCTGCCTGATAATCCGCACCATGATCACCCCTCCAGCCACGTCCGAATCCGGCACCGGATTCGCTCGACGGGACGTCCGCAAGAGATTCACCCGTCTGAGGGGCCGTCGACTGGAACGTCCGGGCTTGGAAACCGCCCGGGTCCTCGCTTACCTACTGTCGGCCGCGATCCAGGCGATCCCCGCCGCCCTCATGGCCGCCGCCCTTGTCATTGTGATCAGCTCCTACGACAACGTCCTGGCCTGGCTGTGCGGCTGCGGGCTCGCCACCGTCGCGATCTGGTCCCGGCCGCGAGCGCTCCGGCTCCCGGACGACGCCGAGGAGGTCATCAGAGCCGAGGCACCTGCCCTGTTCGAAGCCGCCGACCGGATCGCCCGCGCGGTCGGAGCGGTCCCTCCGGCCGCCATCTACCTGCACGACCGACTCTTCAGTTGCGCCCACTTACGGGTCGGCGCGCGGCGACGGCCCACGTTGCTCATCGGCCTGCCGCTCCTGCTCGCCATTTCGCCGCGCGAGCGAGCGGGCATGCTGGGCGTCGCGTGCGCCGAGGACGTCAGCCGCGATCCCGCCAGGGGCCTGTTCGTGCGTTCGGCACTCCTCACTGCCGGCGAGTGGCGCAATGCCCTCCTGAACGTGCGTGTCCAGCAGTACAGCTGGTACGGCGACCCAGTCGTGGAGTTGTTCGGCCACCCATTCCCCGCGGAGCGGTCGGCCTCCCAGGTCGTAGGGAAGATCATGGGAGCAGCGCTGGGCTCGCCGCTGTTCCTCGCCGAGTTCGCGCTGACGCGACTGGTGTCGGGTCAATCACAGGTTGCCCGTTACTACGCCGACCAGGTGGCCGCGCGGGCCGTGTCGACGCCCGCCGTCCTCCACTACCTCGACGCCCTCGTGATGGCCGAAAGTCGCTTCACGCCCATCCTGTCAGCGGCCCGGCGCGGAGAGACGATCGGCGAAATCCGACGAACCGTGCTGCGGTCCGGGGAGGTCGACCGCGAAACGGTGACCTCCCAGCGCGAGGCTTCCTTGGCGCAGCGGAGCTGGCGGGATCTGGAGCCGCCCCTCGCTCTGCGCGCCGCCCTTCTGGAAGCGGGCGACGCAGAGGAGGGCTCCACCGGCGTCGACGAGGCCGAGTCGGAGGGGATCGACACAGAGCTGTCACGCCACCTCGCCCGCGCCGTTCGGGCGCTCACCCTGTGAACGCGAGTCTTTCCAGCAGGTATGCCGAGGTGATCGGTTTTCAGCGGCGGGTGGTCGGGATCGGCGCGGTGAGAGCGGGAGGCCACATGAAGGCGAGCTCCTCGCCGACGGTGAGTCCGCTCCAGACATCGGCCAGTGTTCTCAGGGTTTCCGCCGTCGCGGTGACGGTGGCTTCGTCGTAAGGGAAGGTGCGCTCTTCCACGATCCCCCATACCTCACGCACCTTGGTGAACAAGGGCCTGGACAGGGTGCCGTTGGCGGCCTCGTGCAGGACACCGCTGAGCGCTTCGGCGGTGGTGATCGAGCGGGCGTTGGCCTTGATGATGCGAGCGCTGCGGGCCGCCGCGTCATGCCGTGGCGAACCCGTGAGCACCCGCATCGAGGTGAAGAGGGCTCCGGCGGCGATGCAGCCGAAGACTCCCGCGCCCAACCGGAGCTCACGCTCGGTCACGGCATGGGCAAGGTCGTGAGGCACCCGGAATTTTCGGTCGTAGGAGCGCATCTCCAAGGTCACGCCGTCGCGTCGATGCACGACGACGCGGCAGCGATCCCCCTCGGCCGGCGTGAACACAAGTCGCATGTCTCCATGATGCGAATGACCGCCCCCAGAGGGCCATCGGTTTTCCCCGCGCGCGAGAAGTGCGGTGCCGCCCGGGACGCGCGGCGCCTCTCGGACTTCTGTGGGTTCAGCTCAGCCGGGCCTGCCCGTAGGCGGTCATGGCGTCGCGCATGTATTCGGCCAGGCCTTCGGCGACCTGCTCGTAGTTCGCCCTGAACTGCTCCTCCTCCGCCTGCATCCGGGCCAGCTGTGCATACTGTTCCGCGGTCGGCGTCCAGAACTCACTCAGGTGCCGATAGTGGATGTCGAGCTCGGCGAAGACAGCTGGGGCGTCGACGGGGGTGGCGGCGAGCATGTGCTCGGCCATCCGGATCATCCCCGCCGTCGCCTCCCGCTGCATCCGCTCAAGCGCCTGCGGGGTCCGGCTGTCCAGGAGCTCCTGCCGCCCGCTCTGCTGCCAGTGCTCCGGCCACCGCTCGCGGGCGTCCGCCGCATACCGTGCACTGTCGAATCCATCGAACAGGTTCTCCGGCCTACTGATCTTGGACATGGTCGGCTTCCCTTCGTTCTCCTGAAGTTCGGCGATGGTCCGCTCCACCATGCGGACCACCCCGTCCAGACGGTCACGCTCCGCCAGCAGGCGCTGGTGGTGCTCACGCAGCGCCGCGATGGGATCGGTGTGCCGCTCGACGATCTCCTTGATCTCGGTCAGTCCGAGGCCCAGCTCACGCAGCACCAGGACCTGCTGCAGGCGCAGCAACTGGTCCTCCTCGTAGTAGCGGTAGCCGTTCCGGCCGACGCGTGCGGGCGGCAGCAGCCCGATCTGGTCGTAGTGGCGCAGTGTCCGAGATGTCACTCCCGACATCTGAGCCACCTGCGCGATCGACCATGACATGACTGCTCCCCCGTCCTCGCCCACCGCCGAGCCGGTGCTCTCCGGACTCACGACACTAGAAGTTGACGTGACGAGAAGGTCAACAGTGATCAGGAAGCGGCCTTTCGCGGGGTCTCGCAAAGGCACGCGCGATCGAGGGGCCTCTTCAAGACGCCCGTCCAAGCCGCAACGACTCTCAGGTGCGGCGATGGATCGTGCCGCCCGGCGCGTACCAGCCCGCCTTCTTGCGTACGGCGGGAGACGGATCGGCCTTGTGGGCGAGCGTGAGAGCGGCCTCGGCCTCCGCGTTCGCGTGCACGAAGCGCCCGACCAACTCCACCGCCATGGCCCGTACGTGTGCGTCAGGGTCGTGACGCAGCAGGCGCAGGCCCGGCGCCAGCACCGACGCCTCATCGGGTCGGCACGCATCGGTCTTGCAGCGGTCGCAGGACAGCGCGTGCACCGCGGCCACCCGGACCGACGGGACCGGGTCCTCCAACATGGCGATCATTTCCTCGACCGCGTCCTCCACCAGAAGGTGGTCGAGCAATCTGCAGCACTGCTCACGGACCACGGGGTCAGGGTGGCGCAGACCTGCTCGGATCGCCGGCACGGCCGCTCGACCGCGGTTGAGCAGGTGGCGGTAGGCCGAACTGGTCCGAGGCGCGCTGCCCAGCGCTTCCACCACGCGTTCGTCACTGAGATCTGCCAGACCCAGCATGGGCACCATACGATCACCGCCACTCGCGCCCGGCAATCGAATAAACGCCACTCACTGAAGCAGGAGACCCACCCTCTCCAGTTCCGTTTCTGCTTCCACGTGACCCGTACGGCCGGCCGCAGGAAATCACGGGGACGTGGGCAGGTTGGTTCGCCTGGCTTGTTCGTGGGCGATGAGTGCGTCTACCGCCGCGACGCGGCCCCGCCCCGTTGGACGGGGCGGGGCCGCGGGGAGCTCGTCCGGTCAGGCCGTGGCGAGATGGGCGGCCAGGCCGTCGAGCAGGAAGTTGCTGCCCTGCTCGGCCTGGTCGCGGTCTTCGGCGGTGTCGAGCGTCTGGGAAAGACGGATCTGGGTGCGCTCGCCGTCGTCGGTCAGGTCGACGGCCATCAGGACGGGCTCGTCGCGACCGGGCACGTTCATGCTCATCACCAGGCGCTTGTTCTCCACGACCTCGGTGTAGCCGCCCGACAACGGGACGCGGGTGCCGCCGGGGATGACCATGACCGAGCTCCAGGCGCCGCCGGGCCGGACGTCGAAGACGACTTCTTCGGCGCTGGCCCACGTGCCGTAGTGTTCGGCGATGGTCCACGCGGCCCAGACCTTGTCGACCGGGGCGTCGAGGGTGCGGGTGAGGGTGTAGTCGTATCCGACGGTGCTCATGGCGCATCTCCTTGTCTGACCCCTGCCAGGGGGTTGGGGGATCAACTGATCTCAAGGTATAGTACGGATCATTGATAGTCAATGATCGTGATTAAATTCGGAGCAGAGATGGACGCCGACAGCAGGGAGCCGGACTTGGGGATGCTGGTCGGGCAGCTGGGACGCGCGCTGCAGGAGGAGCTGTTCTCCCGCCTGGCCGAGCAGGGGCATCCGCAGGTGCAGCCGCGGCACGGCACGGTGCTGGCCGTACTGCCCGCCACGGGCGCGCGGGCGACCGAACTCGCACAGCGGTCCGGGCAGCACAAGCAGATCGTCGGGGTCATCGTCGACGAACTGGAGCGGCTCGGCTATGTGCGCAGAGAAGCCGACCCGGCCGATCGGCGCGCGAAGCTCGTCGTCCCCACCGAGGCCGGCCTGGACGAGGTCGACAAGGCGCGCACCATCCTCGCCCAGGTCGAACAGCGCCATCGCCAGGAGTTGGGGAGCGAGGTCTATCAGGTCTTCAAAACAGCCCTCGAACACATCACACGTTCCCAGCGCGCTTGGCGGCAGTAGGCGACCCGCCGCAACGGCGGTATCGGCTATGACGGTTGCGAGGGGACCCGTATCCGCAGCAGTGGCAGGACGCGGCCGGGTATCGAGCCCGATGGCGTTTCGCCGACGCGCTCGGCGCCCATCGCCAGGTAGAACCCCTCCGCGAACGGGTCGGCGTCGATGCGCAGGTTCGTGAAGCCGGCCGTTCGAGCCGTTCGCATCGCGTGGTGCCACAGACGGCGCCCGACTCCTCCGCCTATGGCGTCGGGCTCGACCCACATGTTGCCCAGTTCGCCGTCGGGCGGCTCGCCGGCGAGGCTGTAGAAGCCCAGTACTCGTCCGGCCGACTCGGCGACAGAAATCCGTTGGGCTCGCACCTGTTCGGGCGGAAAGGTCAACTCCGCCCGGCACGCCTCCATGAAGTCACGGTCGTAACCCCAGTACCCCTTGGATCGGAGGGCCAGGTCGCCGAGCAGATCCGCCTCCTCCGCACGCGCGGGGCGGATCAGAACATCGATCACATCGCCATTGTTCATGGCCGGTGCGCTGACTTGCATGCCCTTTTTGTGCTCATACGGTCGGCGACCACCCGCTCTTGTGCGCTATGGTCCGCCCATGAGCGGAGCCGATGATCTTCTCCGGCGGGTCGAGACGACCCCGGAGCTGGCCGATCTGCTGTCGTGGCCGGGTGACTTCGACATCGAGCGGCGTGACCCCGTCGAGCAGTTGAGGCTGCCGTCCGGACTGTCGCTGACGCCGATAGCCGGAGACGCCAGCGGGGGCACCTACTTCCTGTGCGGAACGCCCGGCACCACGCGCCCGGTCCTGTACGCCGATTCCGAGGGCCAGGCCACCTTGGTGGCCGCCGACCTGGTGGAGGCGCTCACTGTGGTCGCGGCGTTCCCCTACTGGCAGGACATGTTGCACGGACACTCAGCCGAGGAGCTGGAGGAGGAGATCCGTGACGACGACCCTGACTACGCACCCGCCCATGCCAGGCTCATAGAGCTTCTCGGCGTCACTCCGCCCGCCGCGGAGGAAGCGGTCACGCTCCTACGCGCGTCGGCGTCCCGCACCGTTCCCGACTTCCTGCCCATCGCCCACCACGACGAGGGCGAAAGCGTCTACGAACCGATGTGGACGCCGAGTCATCGGCCCGCCTGAGGGACCGTAGGGCCGCTTCCGCATTCACCGGCCCGGTCCCGCTCTTCGGCTACCGCCGATCACGAGGGGAACCATGCAAGCGGACATCGCGACTCAGCTGATCACAGCGTCCGCCACGTTGGGCGGTGTGGTCCTGACCCTGCTCGCGAACGCGTTCCTGGAGCGCCGGCGGGCGCACGACGGCCACGAGCTCGAAACCCATCGCGTCACCTCAGAGCACGCCAAGTGGTTACGCGAAGAGCGTCACAGGGCGTACAGCGGCATGTCGATCGCCGGCGAAGAGGTCCAGCAGTGGATGCGGAACGACCTGCTCGAGATCGCGGCGTCAGGCGACGAGAAGGCGCGCGAACAGGCCGCGGCCCAGTGGCGGCTCCTTCGGACCGAGCTGCGCAAGGCGTACAACCAGGTCGCCATCTTCGGGGCGGACGAGGCCCGGGCGGAGGCGCTCACCCTGTGGCGGGCAGCGCGCGACACAGGGAACGACTACCTCTTTCCCTCGATCGACCATCCCGCTCCCGAGGAGCCGGTTCGGACGATCAGGGAGGGCGTGGCCCGACTCGGTGTCGCGGGCGACGCGTTCCTCACCGCATGCCGGAAGGACCTGCAGGGCGGCGCGGTCGGCTGACCGCGCTACCGGCTCCACTCCCCCTGGTCGAGCGGAATCCGTTGTCGATGAGAAGCCCCGCGAAGACGTCCCAGTCCCTGCGCGTGCGCCCGCCGCCGTGCAGCAGGAGGACATCCCTGCCATGCCCGCCAAGGTCTTCTGCCGCGATCGGCACGTCGCCGGCCGTGAGTTTTCTCATCAACAGTCCTGCTTCCTGGAGGTCAGCGCATGACGCAGAACTCGTTGCCCTCGGGATCAGCCATCGTCACCCAGTCCTTGTGCTCGGCCAGCACACGCGCGCCCAGCCCGACCAGCCTCCGGACCTCCGCGTCCGTGTCGTCGGCCGTCAGGTCCAGATGCATCCGGTTCTTCACGACCTTCGACTCGGGTACGAGCGTGAAGAAGAAACGCGGCCTGACCCCCGGTCCGGCCTCCACCAGCACGCTCGGATCGTCTTCCGGATCGTCGATGCCGTCGCCGCGCAGGCGGTCCAGCTCGGCCTGGTCGTACGGGGCGACCTCATAGCCGTCGAGTGCTGCCGCCCAGAACCGGGCCAGAGAGGCCGGATGCCGGCAGTCGACCACGACGTCGTGAATCCGTGCCATGAGATCACATACTCCCGAAGTCGCCCGAAACCACCAGGTTCACTGTCCCCGCTGTCCGGACTATTCGTCGCCGGGTTCGCCGAGCATGGCGCCGAGTTGCCTCCTGGTTTCCGCGAGCTCGTCGAGAACCTCCTCCGAGGGATCGCTCTGCGCGAGCGACTCCAGCTCGTTCAGCACCGCCCGCATGGCGACGACCCCGGGCCCCGTCGCGTCGGGGGTCGTCCCGGCCTCCTCGGCGGCCGCGTCGTCCATCGCGTTCAGCAACCACGCGGCCGACCGCAGGCAGCGCACGCGCGGCGTGACCGCGCCGATCTCGGCCCAGAGCAGGGCGGCACGCCGGTACGCCGCCAGGGACTCCTCACCCTGCCCGGCGTCCCGAAGCGCCTCCGCCGCCGCCCAGGCCAGCTGGGCGTGCGGGACCTGGTTCTGCGGGTCGTCCTGGAACAGCCGCGCGGCCTCGAGGTACTGCTCGGCCGCCTCGTGGTGACGGCCGACGGCGCCCAGCGAGTCGCCGTACTGCCTGCGGGTGTTCGCGATGCCGTGCGCGTCGTACGGGATCTCCACCCTCGGCATGGCCTCCTCGAACAGCGCGGCGGCCTCCGCGTGCCGTTCGAGGACGTGATAGGCGCGCGCCGCCGTGAAGGTGTTGTGCAGAGTGTCCGGCTCGGACAGGCCGTCCCAGCGTGCGGCGGCGGCGAGCGCCGCGGTGACGAGCTCGAGCTCACGCCCCTCCTGACGGGAGATCACCTCGACGAGCAGCGAGCTCAGATGCGCGGCCTGTTCGCGGTCGAGGAGGCCGCCGCCGTACTCGATCGCCCGCGAGGCGAGGTCCTCCGCCGCCTTGACGTCGCCGTCCCCGAGAGCGAGCTGCGCCAGCATGGCCGCCGGGTTCGCGGCGTACCACGGCTGCCCGGCGTCGACGTAGCCGTTCAGCGCGGACGACAGGTGCGCGCGGGCGGCGTCCCCGTCCTCCAGCCGGAAGCAGAGCTGGGCGAGCATGTCGTGATACCGGCACGCGCGGTCGGCGACGCCGAGCTCCTCGGTCAGGGCGAGCTCGGCCTCGATCAGCGCCCGCGCCGCCGCCACCTCGGCGGCCGGCGGGTCCTCCTGCAGCGCGAGAGCGTTCATCGCGGAGAACGGCCCGCCCTTCCGCACGGCCGCGTACTCGGCGGGCGTCAGCGCCCCGGCCGCGTATTCGCGCTCCGCTTCCGCGACGACGCCCGCGAGCGACGCCTCCGCCGCGGCCGGGTCCCCCGCCATGAGCAGTGTCACGGCGGCGACCGCCCGCGCCTCCAGCGCGTCCCCCACGCGGGTGAACCGCGCGAACCGCTCCGCCGACGCCAGCAGCATGTCACGGGCCCGGCCGGGGTCGGAGCCCATCAGCTCCCCCGCCCTGGTGCGCTCGATCTCGGCGACCACGTCCTCCGGCAACTCCTCGCCGCTGTCCGCGACCCGGTCCCAGGCCTGCTCCGCGTGCGGGTGGCGGACGGTGGTCAGCCGCCGCGCCTCGGCGACCATCTCGTCCAGGGTCGTTCCGGTCGCCGGGACGGGCACGACGGCTTCGGACGGCCGCGGGACAGGCAACGTCAGCGGCACGCCGAGCGGCAGCCGTTCGAGCAGCGGTTCCTGGGCGAGCCGCCGGGCGAGCTGCTCGCTGTAGGCGGTGGTGCCGTTACGCGCGTCGTAACGGGCGGACACGTCCCCGAGCTCCCGCTCCAGCGTGGCGAGCATGGTCTCGACCGTGCCGGCGCCGACGGGCACGTCCCCGTGGCCGAGCGCTACCAGGCGGCGCAGCAGGACGGCGGCCCCCGACAGGAACCCGGCCCGCTGGGACGCGTCCTCGTGCTGGTCGGTGACCCAGGCGGCGTGCTCGGTGAAGATCTCGAGCCCGCGCGCCTCGTTGCCGGTCAGGGCGCAGAACTCCATGTGCCTGCCCACGGACGCGCGCAGGCTGACGTTGTGACGGACGAGGCGGTACCCCTTGAGGAAGGCGCCGCGCGCCTCCTCGACGCGCCCGGTGCGCAGGAAGGGGAGCAGCGACTGCGCCAGCACATGGTGCGGCTCCTCCGCACAGGCCAGTTCACCGTCGAGCACGGGCGCCCAGTAGTCCAGCGCGCCGTCGTCGTCGCCGACGGTCGTCCGCCACCAGCCCCAGGTGTTGCGCTCGCAGGCGTCGCAGTCGGCCATCTCGTCGCGGGGCGCGGTGATGGACGCCTCCATCGCGGTGGCGGCGCCCTCGTCGTCGCCGATGAGCTCGGCCAGCTGCGCGCGGAGCGCCAGCACCGGCCGGGTGCTGAACCCGCGCTGCCGATAACGGCCGTCCAGCTCGTCGAGCCAGCGGTAGACCGTCGCTAGGGGCACCGACGGGTTGTTCACCAGGTTGGCGGTCATCCACTTGAGCGTCCAGTGGATGGAGTGCGACCACCCGCCCACCTCGGCCGGGTGGTCGTCGTAGATGCGCAGGAGCCGTCCGAAGGCCACGGGCATGCGGTCGCGTTCGCCGCCGTAGGCGTACGCCTTGATCTGGTTGAGCAGCACCTCGGCCTCAAGGCCCCGGTCCTCGGCGGTGCGGGCGGCCGCGGCGAGCGTCTCGAGGCGTTCGGCCTTCAAACGGCCGTCGGGAAGCGTGTGGCTCTCGTCGAGCCCGGCGCGGATCTCTGCGACGTTCATGCCTGGTCATCCTCTTGGGGGGGTTCGGTCAGGTTGTGGGAGGCCCAGCCGAGCAGCTCGTCGAAGGCCCGGTTGAGCAGCGCGGTGTCGACCGGCCGCAGGGGTCTGTGGGTCATCAGCAGGGCCTGGCCGTACAGGGCCTCGATCGCGGAGACGAGCAGCGTCTGGTCGCGGATCGCCGCGAGCCGGCGCACGACCGGGCTGCGGTGGTTGAGGACGAGCTGCGCGCGCGGCTCGGCTGACTTGAGGGCGCCGAGGATCTCCGCCCAGAGGTCGTCCGCGTCGGCCGCCGTCTCCGCCCGGGTGCGTTCGTTGCGCGCCTCGCGGGTGTCCAGGTGCAGGGCCGACACCGACGCGGGGAAGAACGCGCGGAGGATCACGTCGCACCCCAGCGGATCGAGCGTGGCGCGGGCCGTCGCGAGGAACCCGGCCATCGCGAGCTCGTCGGCGCCGTCCACCGGATCGAGCGCCGCGGTGACCACGTCGGCGCCCAGCTCCTCGACGGCCACGCCGGGCATGACCTCCGGGAGCAGGGCGACCAGCTCGGTCTCGTAGGTGTAGCCGCCGTTGACGACCCCGACGCCCTGGGCGGACGCGATCGTCGCGATCTGGCGGAACTCCTCGACGGTGGACGTCACCCGGACGACGGGGTGCTTCCTGGCGAACTCCTCCAGGGTGACCCGCCCGTCGGTCGTCTCGAAGGCGAGGTACGGCAACATGATCCGGAACAGGTCCCTGTCGTGCCGGGCCAGCGCCTTGACCCCGAGGCTGTGGACGGACAGGAACGCCGCAAGGCGGCCCGGGTCCTGGGCGGCCAGCCCGGTGAGCCAGTCGCGCACCCGGACGCCGAGGGCCTCGCGGACCGCCGCCAGCGTCTCGTCCTCGTACAGCCCCTCACGGGAGGCGGTCGGGCGGAGCGTGTCCGTGTCGATCACGCAGCGGACGAAGAACGCCCAGTCCGGCAGCAGGCCGGTCGTCACGTCGCTGAGCAGCATGCCCTTGAGGTACACGCGGTGCCGGCCGCTGTCGGCCGGATTGGCGGCCCGCGGAAGCACGTACGCGGCGCCCCGTACTCCCGCCAGCTCGACGTCGAGCTCGATGACGTCGAGCGCGGTGAAGCCGAGCACCTGCTCTCCGTACTCGATCAGCGCCGACCTGCGGGCGGCGGGCGAGGAATGGGTGCGACCCCACACCGGAACGCCGTCGGTCGTCGTGGTGGTCCGCCCGTCCGCCTCGACCGTCACCTCGTACGGCAGCAACGCGCCGAAGTCGCGGGCGAGCCCGGCCACGAGCTCGGGCGCGAACCAGCGCTCCGCCCCGGGCCTCGGCGTCAGGCGCACCGTCGTCCCCGGTTCCGCGCGCTCGCCGGGTTCGAGGCGCCGTACGGAGTACGTCCCGTCGGACGCGGCCAGCCATTCGACCCCCGGGTCCTCAGGGTTCGTGGCGGGGCGCGTGAGCACCTGGATCCGCTCGGCGACGGTGAAGCAGGCGAGCAGGCCGATGCCGAACTGCCCGAGGAACTCCCTGCGGGCCCCCTCGAGATCGTCGCGCTTGGACGAGCGGCCGATCGTCGCGAGGAACCGGTGGACGTCGGCCTCGGTCAGGCCGATCCCCGGGTCGTCGATGCGCAGACCCGACCGGTCCACGGCGATCCGGATGGCCGTGGGCGCGGCGGGCTCGATCCGCCGGCGCGCGGTCACCGCGTCGACCGCGTTCTGCAGCAGTTCCCGCACGTAGACGCGGGGGCTCGAGTACAGGTGGTGCGACAGGAGATCGACGAGACCGCGCAGATCAACCTGGAACGAATGCGACTTGGCCGACTTATCGTCCAACATGGCGACGATCGTAGCGGCGGCCGGCGAAGCGGTTCGATCGATATCGCGTTCCCGCGCGTTCCCCTCGCGCGCCGCACGCCTCTACTCTGTGCCTCCTCTGTGCCTCTATCCTGGGCACGAACGTCGATTCGCCGATGGCCCGGGCGTGCCGCTGAAAGCGCCCTTGTTCATGTGTCTTCACCTCTTCGCGGGAGACCTCCGCGATTCCCGATGAGCGGGCCCGCCGTACGGGTCCGGACCCGCAAGGACCTCCGAGGTGAGCGTCGGCGCCGTCCGCCCCGCTGCCTCGACCACCTGACCGTCGCTCCCTTGTGGCCGCTGCACGGCGTCAACCTGGGAACCCTCCTGCGCACCTGCGACGCCGTGGGGGCCTGCCTCGCCGTACCCCGCCTGCCCTGGGTGCCCGAGGCGCTCGAACGCGGGAACACGCTGCGCCGGCCCGCCTGCGTGCACTGGGTGGGCAACGCCCTGCGCTGGCTGGAACGCCGGCGTGAGGCGGGGCATCACGTGGTGGGCGTCGAACTGGCCGAGGAGGCCGTACGGCTGGCCGACCTGCCGATGGCCCGCAGGCCGACGATCGCGGTCCTCGGCCACGAGCGTGAGGGCATCCCGCCGGAGGCGCTCGACCTCCTCGACGCCGTCGTGGAGATCCCGATGATCGGCACGGGTGCGAGCCTCAACGTCGCGGTCGCGGGCTCACTCGTCCTCTACAAGCTCGCAGGGTTCGCCTGAGACCGGGTTCGCCTGAGAACGGGTTCGCCTGAGAACGGCAGGCGGACCGGCGGGATGACCACCGGTCCGCCTGCTCGGCACGGAGGCTAGGCGACCTCGACGCTCTCGAGGACGCCGAGCGCGTCGGGCACCAGGACGGCGGCCGAGTAGTACGTCGTGACCAGATAGGAGGTGATCGCCTTGTCGTCGATGCCCATGAAACGGACCGACAGCCCCGGCTCGTACTCGTCGGGCAGGCCGGTGCGGTGCAGGCCGACCACCCCCTGGTCGTCCTCCCCCACCCGCATGACCATGATCGAGCTGAGTCCTTCGCGGCTGACCGGGATCTTGTCGCACGGCAGGATCGGCACCCCCCGCCACCCCATCACCCTGGAGCCCCCGAAGTCCACGGTGTCGGGATAGACGCCCCTGCAGTTGCACTGCCGGGCGAAGGCGGCGATGGCCGCCGGATGCGCCACGAAGAACTGCGACTTCCTTCGCCTGCAGAGCAGCTCGTCGAGGTCGTCGGGGGTGGGCGGGCCAGTCCGGGTGTGGATCCGCTGCCCCAGATCCGCGTTGTGCAGCAACCCGAACTCACGGTTGTTCACCAACTCGTGCTCCTGCCGCTCCCGCAACGCCTCGACCGTCAACCGCAACTGCTGCTCGGTCTGATTCATCGGCTCGTTGTACAGATCCGCCACCCGCGAATGCACCCGCAAAATCGTCTGAGCCACACTCAGCTCATACTCACGAGGCGACACCTCGTAATCCACGAACGTCCCCGGCAACGTCACCTCCCCCACATGACCCGCCGCCAACTCGATCCCGGCCTCGCCGTGCTTGTTCTGAGGTGCGCGGGCGTCGGCCGCGGCCCGCCGGACATGGGCCTCCAGTGCCTCCGACCGGTCGCGCACCTCCTGGAACTCCCCCAGCGAGAGGATCAGGACGGTGCAGGGGGTGATGGCCGTCGCGGTGAACCCCCACCTCATGGTGGGCCCGGTCAGCGCCTGCTGCCCGAGGTGGTCGCCGTCGGCCAGGACCCGCAGTTCCCTGCTCCGCCCGTACTCCCCGGCCGCCGTCGCGTCGGCCCTGCCGTGCGCGAGGAGGACCACCCCGTCCACCGGGGTGTCCGCTGACACGATCCGCTCGCCGGGCTGGAACTCGTGCTGGACGAACCGCTCCGCGAGCTCGCCCAGCACGCCGTCGTCGGGGAAGCCCCGCAGCGCGGGCAACTCCCCCAGGGTCGCGGGGACGACGTCGATCCGCGACCCGGTGGAGACGAACGCCACGCGCCCGGACCCGGCCCGGTGGGTCAGCCGGCGGTTGACCCGGTAGGCGCCGCCGCTCACCTCCACCCAGGGCAGCGCGCGCAGCAGATGACGTGAGGTGATCTCCTGCATCTGCGGCGCCGACTTGGTCGTCGACGCCAGATTGCGCGCGGCGGCCGTACCGAGACTCAGGGCGGGATCGGGCGCGGAGCTCAGGGCGGGATCCTCCGTGCCGGGCACGCTCATGCGCACACCGCCGATCCGGCGCCGGGACGCGCGGAGCCGGCGAGGCAGGCCAGCCGGGCCGTCGCCGTCCCGAGCCCGCTCGGAACGCCGACCGGCCGCGCCACCCGAACGTGTTCCAGCTCGGATTCGACGTAACGGCTGGTCTCCCGGTGCCACAGGAGGACGGCGGCCATCCAGTCCTTCAGCTCCTCGGTGTAGTCGATGAGGACCTGTCTCGCCTCGGCGTCCAGGTCGTGGTCGTCGAACAGGACGGGCAGTTCGGCCGTGACGAGGTGCTCGAACTGCCGCATGCGGGACGTCATCAGGTCGGCCACGATGTCGGCCGCCCGCAGGGCGTCGCAGCCGAAGAAGCTCTGCACGACGAGGACGCAGTTGTGCAGCTCACCTTCGAACTGGATCTCCTTCTGGTACGAGAAGAGGTCGTTGACGAGGCAGGCGTAGTCGGCGGACGCGTTCTCGAGCCCAAGGATCGTGCGGGTCTCGTACACCTCCCGGGGGACGTGCCGGCCGTGCGCCAGACGGGCCAGCGCCCTGGTGAGGTCCGACCCGAAGGTCAGGCGCCGCATCTCCATGTAGTCGATCGGATCGGGGATCCTGTTCTGGATGTGGTTGGCCAGCTCCCACTGCCAACTGCCGGTCATCTGCTCGACCGCCGCGCGGAACAGGTCGCGGCCCTCGGGGGTCATGGGCGACGCGGTCCGCGCCCACAGGTCCGCGAGGGCGCGTTCCACCGGATTGGCCGGCTCGGGCGTGACGCCGAGGTCCAGCGGCATGAACAGCGGCAGCCGCCCGGTGAACACCCGCGCGCCCGCCATGTCCCGGGACGGCCCGAAGACCGCTGGGTAGTAGTCGTCGGCGTAGGTCCCCCAGGTGAGCCATTGGGCCGCCAGGGTCAGCTCCTCGCCGGGCGCGTCCGGATCTATCCCGGCGGCGCACAACGCGAAGTCGAAGCCCTCGTTCTTCCTGGCGGTCCACAGGCCGGCGCCCGCGAGCTGGGGCAACGGGTCGTAGAAACCCATCCGGCCCGCCCATTCCCAGCTGCCGCGCCGCGCCGCGTCCAGGTGCGGGTTCACCCTGACGCCGTACGGCATGACGATCTCGGGAAGGGGCAACGGCCCCACGTCCTGGTAGGGGACGTGGGTGTGGTTCCGGGGGCCCCCGGCTCCGGTCAGACCCGCCGCCAGTCTGATCCGCGCCGCCGAGGTCCCCAGTCCCGTCGGCCCGCCGAGCACGGGCTCGTCGGCGGCGGTGCCGCCGTTCATGTACCGGCTGGAGCGCATGTGCCACTCGTGGCCGCCGGACTGCCAGTCCTGCAGTCCCTTGACATAGGCGAGTACGGCGAGGCGCTCCCCCGGGTCGAGCGCGTGCTCGTCGAAGAGGGGGGACAGCTCGGTGAGGGTCGTGTTCTCGAACTGGTGCAGCCGCGAGGTGAGCAGGTCGTTGACGGCGTCGGCGGCCTGCTGCGTGTCGAGGCCGAGGAAGCGCTCGAACACCAGGACGCCGTTGCTGAGCTCCCCCTCCTCCTCGACCTCGCGCTGGTAGGAGAACAGGTCGTTGCGCAGATGCACCGCGTCGGAGAAGGCATCCCTGAGCACGCACAACGGCCGGGTCCGCGCCACACGGGCCGGGATCTGGGCGCCGACGGCGTGCTCGACCAGGTTGGCCGACCAGGGCGCCCCGCCGACCCGTCGCCGCATCTCGATGTACTCCATCGGGTTGGCGACCCGGCCCGCGTTGATGTTGGACAACTCCCACAGGGACTCGTCCAGCAGGTTCTTGGTGCTCTCGACGAAGCGCACCCGCCAGTCCACGGACATGCCGGGCACCGTCCTGGTCCACAGGTCGGCGAGGCCGCGTTCCACCGGGTTCTCCGGCTCGGGCATGTCCGAGCCGGGGTCGGCGGGCATGAAGGCCGGCAGCCTGTCCAGGTACTCCTTCGCGCCCTCCGTGTCCCCGCTGCGTTTGAAGAGCTCCAGGAAGTGGTCGTCGAAGAAGAACACCCACACGTACCAGTCGGTGATGAGGTCGAGCTCGGGGGCGGGGGCGTCCGGGTGCGTGTAGGCGCACATCAGCCCGTAGTCCATGGCGTCGAGCTGCGCCTCGTCCCAGACGCCGAGTCCGGGGTCGAGCATGCCCATGCCACGGGCCCATCGCCTCGTGTGCGCCCGGGCCGTCTCCAGGTGGGGATTGAGCCTGGCCGGATACGGCACGTAGAAGTCGGGAAGCGTGAAGGGTTGCATGATCCGCTCCGCTAGCCGATCTCGACGCTCTCGAGGACGCCGAGCGCGTCGGGCACCAGGACGGCGGCCGAGTAGTACGTCGTGACCAGGTAGGAGATGATCGCCTTGTCGCTGATCCCCATGAACCGGACCGACAGCCCCGGCTGGTACTCGTCGGGCAGGCCGGTGCGGTGCAGGCCGACGACGCCCTGCTCGGCCTCGCCCACCCGCATCGCCATGATCGAGCTCAGCCCGCGGTCGCTGACCGGGATCTTGTTGCACGGCAGGATCGGTACGCCGCGCCAGGCCGGGACCCTGTTGCCGTTCAGCTCCGTGCTCTGCGGGTAAAGGCCCCGGCTGTTGCACTCCCGGGCGAAGGCGGCGATCGCCTTCGGGTGGGCGAAGATGAAGGCCGGCTCCTTCCACACCTTGGCGAGCAGGGCGTCCATGTCGTCGGGGGTGGGCGGGCCGGTCCGGGTGTGGATCCGCTGCCCCAGATCCGCGTTGTGCAGCAGCCCGAACTCACGGTTGTTCACCAACTCGTGCTCCTGCCGCTCCCGCAACGCCTCGATCGTCAACCGCAACTGCTGCTCGGTCTGATTCATCGGCTCGTTGTACAGATCCGCCACCCGCGAATGCACCCGCAAAATCGTCTGAGCCACACTCAGCTCATACTCACGAGGCGACACCTCGTAATCCACGAACGTCCCCGGCAACGTCACCTCCCCCACATGACCCGCCGCCAACTCGATCTCCGCCTCGCCGTGGGCGTTGGCGGCCCGGTGGGAGCCCGACCGGAGCTCCGCGAGGTGGGCGCGCAGTTCGGGCGACTGGGCGGCGACGTCCTGGAACGCCTCTCGCGTCATGATCAGCACCGTGCACGGGGTGATGGCCCTCACGGTGAAGTCCCAGGTGTCCGACTCCTCGGTCAGCAACTGCTCGCCGAAGTGGTCGCCGTCCGCCAGGACCGCCAGGGTCGACTCGTGCCCGTACGCGCCCGCCCCCAGCTTGTTCACCTTGCCGTGGGCGATCAGGACCACCTGGTCCACCGGGGTGCCCGCGGAGACGATCACCTCGTCCGGCTCGAACTCACGCTGGACGAAGCGCCGGGCCAGGGCCGACAGCACATCGGTGTCGTCGAACCGCCGCAGGGCCGCCAGCTCGCAGAGCTCGGCCGGGATGACCCTGACCTCCGCACCCGTGGAGACGAACGTGATCCGCCCGTCGCCCACCCCGTAGCTGAGCCGCCGGTTCACCCGGTACGCCCCGCCGACCACCTGCACCCAGGGGAGCACCCGCAGCAGATGACGTGAGGTGATCTCCTGCATCTGCGGCACCGACTTGGTCGTCGTCGCCAGATTGCGCGCGGCGGCCGTACCGAGGCTCAGCTGCGACTGCTCACTCGTGGGGGCTGCTTCGGTCATGACGAAATCACCTTTTCTCTCGTGGTGGGACCGCCGGGGCCCAGGCGTGGCCCCGGCGTGGACTACCGGCTCCGGTCGCGGAGCCCAGGGGGAAGGGAGAACGTCAGGGTCTCCTCGGCGAGGGTGACCGGGGTCGTGTCGGCGAATCCGCGTGCGGCGAGCCAGTCGAGCAGTTCCACGACGAGACGCTCGGGGACCGAGGCGCCGGAGCTGACGCCGACGGTGTCCACCCCCTCGAGCCAGCGCTCGTCGGCGTCGTGGGCGCGGTCGACGAGATGAGCCGCGCCGGCGCCCGCGCCGAGGGCGACGTCGACCAGCCGCTGGGAGTTGGAGGAGTTCGCCGAGCCGACCACGATGACGAGCTGGCACCGGGGCGCGATGGCGGTCACGGCCTCCTGCCGGTTCTGGCTCGCGTAGCAGATGTCGTCGCTGGGCGGGTCGATCAGGCCGGGGAACCGCTCGCGCAGGCGGGCGACGGCGCCCATCGTCTCGTCGACCGACAGCGTGGTCTGGGACAACCAGCTCACCGGCGCACCCTCGGGCAGGTGGACGTCGTCCGGCCGTGCGGGATCGACGACGTGGATCCGGTCGGCGGCCTCGCCGAGCGTCCCCTCCACCTCTTCGTGCTCGGCGTGGCCGATGAGGAGAATTCGGTGGCCCGCCTCCGCGAACCTGACGGCCTCCTTGTGAACCTTGGTGACGAGCGGACAGGTGGCGTCGACCGCTCGGAGCCCTCGCTGCTCGGCCTCCCGCCTGACCACCGGGGAGACGCCGTGCGCGGAGAAGATGACCATCGCGCCGTCGGGCACCTCGTCGAGCTCTTCGACGAACACGGCGCCCCGCCGGGACAGGTCGTCCACGACGAAGGTGTTGTGCACGATCTGCCTTCGGACGTAGATCGGCGGACCGTGCCGCCGTAAGGCCTCCTCCACGGTGAGGATGGCCCGTTCGACGCCCGCGCAGTAGCCACGCGGGGCAGCCAGCAGTACACGCCCCATGAACTGGTTCCCCTTTGTCCGGTTTATCGGGCTTACCTGGGCTTACCTGAGTTGACCGGTGTCACGGATCTCCGGCTCTGCGAGCGGTCACCGGGTGCGGTTGATGAGTCCGTCCGCCAGGACCGCCAGGCCGCTCATGGACTCGGGGCCGATCGGCGCGGCGTACAGGACGCCGAGGGCGTCGCGGGCGCGTTCGTCGATCATCGCCTCGACCCGCGCCAGGGCTCCAGTGGTCACCACGATCTCCCGCAACTCCGCCGCCCGCTGCTCGGTCAGCTCGGCGTTGCCGTGCCAGGCGCGGAGATGGTCCGCCTCGCCGGGCGACGCGTACTGGAAGGCGTGGGCGATGAGGATCGTGTGCTTGCCCTCTCTCAGGTCGTCGAGCACCGACTTGCCGGTCACGGCCGGGTCGCCGAACATGCCGAGGACGTCGTCGCGGAGCTGGAAGGCCTCGCCCAGCGGAAGGCCGATCTGGGAGTAGGTCTCGAGAAGGACGGGGTCGGCTCCGGCCAGCGCGCCGCCGATCTGCAGCGGGCGCTCGACGGTGTACTTGGCCGTCTTGTAGCGGATCACCGTCAGGACCTGCTCGACCGTGGACAGGTCACGGACCTGGGCGAGGATGTCGAGGTACTGCCCCGTGATCACCTCGGTGCGCAGCCGGTCGAACAGCCCGCGCGCGGTGCGCAGGCGAGCCTGTTCGACGTCTCCGGCCGACAGCAGCTCGTCGGACCAGGCCAGCGTGAGCACGCCCATCAGGATCGCCGCCGCCCGTCCGAACGACCTCGCCCCCGGCCCTTCGTGCATGCCCGCCAGGCTGCGGTGCATGGTGGGGCTGCCGCGGCGCAGTTCGCTGCCGTCCATGATGTCGTCGTGGATGAGCAGTCCCGCGTGGCACAGCTCGAGGGCGGAGGCCGCCGAGATGATCTGGTCGCACTCCTCGCCGCCGGCGCCCCGCCATCCCCAGTAGCACAGCAGGGGGCGGATCCGCTTGCCGCCGCCCAGGATGAACCGGCGCAGCAGACGGTAGGCCCCGGTCACCTCCGGGTCGGCGACCGGCGCGGCGTGATCGTCGAGGAACCTCTCCAGATGGTGGTCGACCAGCGCCCGCACCCGCTCGGCGGTCCGCTCGCTCGACGCCTGCTCGATTCCCACCGTCATGGCTCGCCCTCCTCGAAGAAGATCCGATGCACACAGCAAGCTATTGACTGACTACGGAAAGTTGAAGGTTCCATTCCGGAGAACGGAACATGTCATGACCGGCCCGCCACTACTGAGAGTGGTGTTACGTTGCCGGGGGTAGTCATGCTTTGCTTTGCTGATCCACAGGGCTGATCCGCACCAGGAGCATGCCTTCCCATCACCGGACGGGTGCCGAGCGAAGAATGCCGCGAAGCGTAGTCGACGAGGAATCACCACTGTCACGACATCTGATGCCTGACCAGCCGAGCAGTCTGGAGAAGGCCATAACGATCATCACGTCGCTGAGCACGGCTCTTCAGCCGGTGAGCCTGGCGGAGTTGTCGAGGAGGACGGGGCTGCCGAAGACGACCGCCCATCGCCTGCTCGGGGTGCTGTGCAGGAAGGGGTTCGCCAGGCGGATCGGCATCGACTACGCCATCGGAGACCAGCTGATCAGCCTGACCGGCCCCGGGCCCCGGACCATTCCGGGCACCCGGCGCATCGTCCTGCCGTACATGATCCGCTTATACGAGCTGACCCGTCAGACGGTGAACCTGGCCGTCTCCCGGGGGCTGGAGGTCGCCTACGTCGAGCGCGTCTACGGTCACACCCGTGTGAGCTCGCCCTCGGACGACGTCGATCGGGCGCCGCTGCACTGCACCGCCACGGGCAAGGTGCTCCTCGCGTTCAACAACGAGCTCAATACGAGCTTCCGCGACCTCGGCGCCATGCAGAGGATGACCCGCAGGACGCTCGCCGGGCCGGCCGCCCTCGACCGCGAACTCCAGACGGTACGGCGCAGCGGCCTCGCCTTCTCGCGGGAGGAGTTCGCCGAAGGCGTGGCCTGCGCCGCCGCTCCCGTCTTCGGGCCCGACGGCAGGATCTGCATGGCGGTGGGCGTGGCGGGGCCGTCGGTGAGCACGGTCACCCCGGAGGTCGCGGGAATGGTCAGGAAGACGGCGCACGCCATATCCGCGAGCATCACCCGATCGATCGCCGGGATGGCGGGCAGGGCGAAAGCCGACAGCCCGGGCACCCCGGGCGCCTCCCTCCTCTGACGCCGGCCCGGGCACCCCGGGCGCCTCCCTTCTCCGAAGGTCTGACGAGAGGTCCGAGACGGCGCCCGGCCGAGATCATCGCCTTCCGCGCCCGGCAGAGGGCAATTTTCCCGGCTCCTTGAGCAACTTCAGGAAAGAAGCCGGCCACCCCGACCGGCCATCCTGCTGTCGTGCCATCTCGCACCGCCTCCCGGCCCGCCTACCGCGGCGCCGCGCCCCTGCCGGCGCAGCCGGCCCTGAGCGCTCCGGAAACGGCTTCCGCACCCGCACAGGGACGCGTCCAGCCCTTGCTCGGCCTCGCGGGGCTGACGTTCGTGATCCCGCTCTCCTTCCTGATCTCCTTCGGCGCGGGTGGCGCGGAGGCGTCGCTGCGGGTGCTCGGGCCGCTCACCACGTTCGCCCTGCCGGCCGTCGCGATGATCGCGTTCTGGTGGGAGGACTGGCCGGGCAGCGCGCTGCGCGCCGGCTGGTCCGGTCTCACCGACACGCTCATCGTGGTCGCGGCCGGAGCGTGCCTCACCGTGGTCGGCCAGGCCATCGTGAGCGGCGTCGATCTGGGGGTGCTCATGGACGCCCGGCCGCGCGCCGGGCACGTCCCGACGTTCCCGAGCACGATGCCGCTGGCCGTCGGCGTGTTCACGGCCATCCTCCAGCTGACCCTGGTGTCGGAGGGCTGGCCGCTGCGCGGCCTCGGCCGTTTCCGGTCCGGCCTCGCGGCCGTGGTGCTGTGCTACGTGGTCGGCACCGCCGGATACCTGCTCCTCGTCGACGTGGACGACGCGGCGGCGGCCGGTACATCCCTCCACGACCCGGGCGGGCCGTTCCCCGCCGGGGTCTACGGCGCCTGGCTGACGGCTCTCGGCGTCTGGCAGATGGTGTTCTTCGTGGCCCTGCGCGGCCGGCCGTTCACCGCCATCCGGCGGCGCGGACCGCGGCTGGCCGCCGGCAACGCGGCGGTGATCCTCCTCGGCTGGGCGACCTACGCCGTGCTGCGTCACCCCCTCGGGTGGGAGCCCGGCCGGATCACGGCGCTCTGCGGTACGGTGATCACCGCCGTCCTCATTGTTGGGATGCTCTTCGAGGCCTGGCCGGCGACCAGGTTGCGGCCACTGCCCGGCCGCACCTGCGCCCTGGCCCTCATGGGCGCCGTCGCCGCCCTGCTGTACTGGGCGCTGTCCGCATACGCGCGGGGCGTCGGCTGGCAACACGCGACGCCCGACGAATGGGTCACGTTCGCGGCGCTCAACGGCATCGGCGCGGGAATCATCCTGCATGTTGCGATCTGGCGGCGCTGGCCGGTGATCACCGGACCGGCCGGTCAGGCCGACGGAACACAACCGCCCGCCGAAAGGCGGTCAGAAGAAGGGGAACCGACATGACGTACGAGGTCGAACCGGCGGTCCAGGCGCTGCTGGACGCCGCGAACGAGGGCGACCTCGCCGCGTTCCTCGCGGGCTTCACCGATGACGGCGTCGTCGACGACTGGGGCCGCGAGTTCCGTGGAGCGAGCCGGATCCAGGCGTGGAGCGACGCGGAGTTCATCGGCAAGCAGGTCACCCTGGCCGTCGAGCGGGTCGAGCGGCGCGGCGACGAGACCGTGGTCACCGCGCAGGTGGGCGGCAACGGCTTCAACGGCCCGAGCCACTTCTCCTTCCGCGTCGCGGGTGACCGCGTCTCCCGCATGACGATCCGGGCATAGCGGGACAGGCGTGCGCCTTCCGAGATTCCTCCTGGCCGGCGTCCTACTGTTCGCCGCGCTCTTCCTGCTGACCTCGCTGTTCGTCCGGGCCCCCTTCGAGGGGGTCGGCGTGACGGCCGCCGCGGTCTTCCTCGTCGTCTGGCTCGTCGTCTCGATGGTCAACACCTGGCTCGGAGTCGTGTCCGCGGGCTACCGCCCCGCGGAGGAGGCACTGGCCCTGCTTCCCGTGTTCGGCGTCCCCGCCGTCGTCGCCGGTCTCGGCGCGCTCGCCTCCTCGACGCTCTGGGACGGCGGCCCGGTCATCCAGACCGGCCGGGCTCCGGCCGTGTTCGCGGCCGGGCTGGCCCTGTGGGGCGCCATCCTGCTCCTGGCCGGTCTCCTTACGCCGAAGCCGTCCCCCGCCCGGAGCGCGGCGACCGCGGCGGCCGTCCTCGCCCCCCTGTGGGTGCTGCTGTGCCTGGTCAACCTGGTGATCGGGGTGCGGGCCGCGGGATACACGGTCGCCGAGGAGATCCCCGTTTTCCTGCTCAACGTCGCGGTGCCGGGGGTCGTGGCGATGGCCGCCTGGGCGCTGGTCAGGCGCACCGCCTCCTGACCGCACCCGTCCGCGGGCCCCGCGGACGGACCACTGGCGCGGCATTGTGATCTTTGATACGCACCATTCATGGCGGCAGACGTTCTGGTGTCCGTGGCGTCCCTGGCCGGAGTCGGCCTCGGCGGCGGCCTGTCCTACCTTGCCCAGATCACCTCCCTGCGTCATGCCGGCCGTACCGAGCAGTGGCGCGCCACCGCCCAGACGGCCGAGGCGCGCAGGGCGGAGCGGCTCGAAGAGCTGCGCCGGTTCATCCAGGTCACCCAGCAGGGCGAGCGCACCGCCGAGGAACGGCGTGCCACACCCACGCCCGAATGGCTCGCGGACGCCAGGGACGTCATGGACGAGCTGTGGGTCCGCGAACGCATGATCCATGTTCTGTTCGGCGCGTCCCTCCACGAGCGCGCCCGCGCCTACGTCGTCGCGATCAACGACATCCTCTGGGAGGAGCAGGCGGATGAGCCGATCTGGGACCACCTGCAGGGCCCCAAGGTCGCCTTCCTCGACGCCGCCCGCGCCGAACTCGCCTGACCCGCCGGCCCCTGGCGGGCGGCCGCGGAAAACGATCAGCCAGTAGAGCGCGGACCGCCGTACGACGTAGCGTTTGCCCCATGACGCCCACCCAGCTCCGCGCGTTCGCCGCCGTGGTCAGGCTCGGATCGGTCAAGCACGCGGCGGCGGAGCTCGAGGTGTCGGAAGCCGCCGTCTCCCTGCACGTCAGCCAGTTGCGCAAGGAACTGGGCGACCAGCTCTACGCACGGACCGCGTCCGGGCTGGCCTTCACTCCCGGCGGCCTGCGGCTCGCGAGCCGGGCGGCCGAGATGCTCAGCCTCCAGGAGCGCACGATCATCGAGGTCGGCCAGGCCTCACGGGGCAGGCGACTGCTGCGCATCGGCGCGTCGAGCCTGTTCGCCGAGCACGCGGCGCCCGGGCTGATCGGCCTGTTCGCCGGACGGGCCGCCGACCTCGACGTGGAGCTCAGCGTGCACGACCCGCGGAAGTTCGGCACCCTGCTGAACTCGCGGGCCGTCGACGTGGCCATCGGCCCGAACGCGGGGAACGCCGACGACTCGCTGGTCCGGCGGCCGTTCCTCAACTACCAGGTGATCGTGGTGGCCTCCCCCGACCATCCACTCGCCAAGACCGACGTCACCCCCCGCCGGCTGCGGGACGAGACGTGGCTGCTCGGGCCGTCGGCCGCGGTGGACATCGGCGCCATCCCCGCGGTTCTGCGCCGGATCAACGTCCCCGAGTCGCGCCAGCAGATCTTCCAGAGCCACGCGGCGGCTCTCGAGGAGGTCATGCGGGGCAACGGCGTCGCGCCGACGGTCTCCTTCGCGGTGTCCCGCGATCTGGCGAACGGCCGCCTCGTCCGGCTCGCCGGGCCGTCGCTCCGCTTCGACGGCTCCTGGGCCACGCTGACGCTCGATGAGCGCGGCGCCTCCACGGCGGCCGACGAGCTCGTCCGGTTCGTCACCACCCCGCGCGCCACGCAGGCCATGTTGCGCGGCCCCGGGGTCAACATCGGACGGTTCCGCCCGTCGATCCACGTCACGCTGTGGAGCTAGAACCCGTCAGCAGTCGAGTACGGGGGGATCGAGATTGAGGCCCCAGGCTCTGGCGACCACACGCGGGACGAACGAGACCGACGAGACGGTCCGAGTGCACCGGCTCCCGTCCCGGTCGCCCAGATACCGCCACGGGCGGTCGCCTTCCTGGCTCCAGAGATACTCTCGATCAAGTTGTGCGAACACGTAGCGTGTGTCGGTTTCCGGGGTCTCGCCGTAGACCACCCCGAAATAGATCGTGCCGCTCGTCGCCACGTCCACGGCTCCCTTCGCGGGTCCCGAGGGGTCGACGACCGCCCGCGCGGCGGCGCTCAGCTGGTCGCGCACCTCTCGGCCGATGGGAAGCGGGATCACGGTCCCCGCGGGGAAGCGTTGCTCCTCCGGCTCCCGCTCCTGCTCGTCCGGCGTCTTCTGCCCCGCCGGCGGGGAGGGCGGGGCGGAGAGGGTCGTCGCGCCAACGGACGCCTGGTCCGGGGAGGGGAGATACACCGCCAGCGTGAAGACGACGATGGCGCCGATCGCGCCGACCAGCCCTGCCATCACGGCCCTCAGCGGATCCGGGAGACCTCGTCGATCACCTGCCGCAAGGACCGGAAGGTGTCGGCGGGCAGCAGCCGGTCGCAGTACGGCAGGGCGGCCGCCATGCCCGCCACGGTCGGCTCGAAGCCGGGGGCGGAGGCCCGGGGGTTCATCCAGATCACGCGATGGGCGCGCCGGCGCAACCGAGCCATCCCGGCCGCCAGGGACTCCGGATCATCGCTGTCCCATCCGTCCGAACCGATGATCACGATGGCGCCGCGCAGCTTGGCCCCGTGGTGGGAGGCCAGCAGCGCGTGGACGTTCGCGGCGATCCGGGTCCCGCCGAACCGGTCGGCGACCTTCTCCGTGGCCTGTTCGACGGCGACGGCCGCCGACCGGTGCGTCAGCGCCGGGGTCAGGCGGGTCAGGGACGTCGCGAACGCGAACACCTCCGCGCCGGCGACCAGCGCCAGAGCACGCATCATGTGGAGGTAGGCCGCCGCCTGCGCCTGCATCGACTGGCTGACGTCGCACAGCATGACGACCCGGCGCGGTTTGTCGACGGGCCGCTCCCGCACCAGGTGGAACGGCTCCCATCCGGTGCGGCGGGACCGCTCGGCCGTGGCGCGCACCGAGACGCGGCGTCCCCGGGGACCCGTCGCCGTCCGCCTGCTGCGCCTGGTGGGCCAGGCCGCCACGGCCGCCCGCAGCCACTCGCCGAGCACCTCGGCCGCCCGCTCGTCGAGCTGTTCGAACGGCACGTCGGCGAGCCCCTCGACGTCGCTGGGGAGCCGTTCGGGCACGGCCTGGGCGGTGAAGGCCGTCTCGGCCTCGGCGGTCACCGGCGGCAACGTCACCCACGGCAGCCCGCCCCCGCCTTCGACCTCGGCGGACGGCGCGGGGACGGGGGCGAAGGCGTCGTCACCACCGGGCTCGGGGACCCTGCGCCGCCGCGCGTTCGGGTCGAGCGCCGTCACCACCCCGCCGAACACGGCCGCGAACACGGCGTCGAAGGCCTCCAGCTCCGTGTGCCGCCGGACGAACGTGATGCGCGCCGTCCAGTAAAGGTCCGAAACGGAGTCCGGCGGCGAGACCTCGAGCCCGCGGACGAAGTCTTCCGTCGCCGTGAACCCCACCGGGACGCCCCGTCGCCGGAGACGGTCCGCCAGCGCGACGGCGAGCGCCGCGCGGTCGACGCCGGGCAACAGGCCGGCCCGCCGGTCAGCGGGCATGACGCGCCGGTTCGCGCACCGCCTTCGACGCGGCGCCGTACGGCTCGGGCCCGCCCGGCGGGTTCACGAGACGAGGAGATAGACGGCGACGACCACGACAATGATGAGCACGACGAGCACGGGAATCGCCCGCTTGTAGAGCGACCCGCCCGCCACGCTCATCACGTCGAGCGGCTCCGGTTCCGGCGCGACCACCCGCCTGGCGGTCGTCCCGGGTTCCGCGCCCGCCGCGCCGGAGTCCGAGCTCCCGGGAGCCGTGCCCGTTCGCTCCGGCTCGCCGGACGGGGCGCCGGCGGGCGGCGTGGCCGAACCCTCAGCGGGCCGCCCCTCAGCGGGCCGCCCCTCGGCAGGCCCTCCCTCGGCGATCTGTCCCTCGGCAGGCCGGCCCTCGGTGGCCTGCCCCGTGCCGAGCTCTAGCGGCGCGCCCTCCGCGGAGACGGTCTCCGCTGCTGCCGGGATGCCCTCCGAATCGGCCGAGGCCGTGGAGAGGTCGGTGGCGAGCTTGTCCTCTAGCCGCTCGACGAACTGGCCGAGCAGCTTCTGCGACACCTCCTTGATCATCCCGCTGCCGAACTGCGCGATCCTGCCGGAGATCTTCAGATCGGTGTCGACGGTGACGACGGTCTGCTCGCCCTGGGCCGTGAGCTGGGCGGTGATGACCGCCGCCGCGGTTCCCGCACCCCGCGAGTCGCGCCCCTTGGCGTCGATCACGGCGTGGTGGCCGGCGTCGTCCTTCTCGGCGAACCGGACGGTCCCGGCGTACTCGGACACGACCGGGCCGACCTTGACCTTCACCTTCCCGGAGTAGACCCCGCCGTCCACGCCGGTCAGCTGGGCTCCGGGCATGCAGGGCGCGACGGCCTCGAGATCGGTCAGCACCGCCCACGCCCGCTCGATCGGAACGCTGACGGTGAAGTCATGGGCAATCTTCATGAGCAGCTCTCCCTGTGCCTTCTCCCGGCATCTCCTGTGAGTCCTCTCCCGCGACGCCCGTCCCGGATCCGCCCCGTCCGGATCCGCCACGTCCGGATCCGCCCCGTCCGATGCGCCGTCGCTCAGGCGGTCGCGCCACGGGCCCCTCCCACCAGTTGGTCGAGCGCACCGGTGATCGTCTCCCGATCGTCCGGAGTCTTGGCGACGGCGCTGAGCGTCCGGACGACGTCCTCCCGGACCAGTTCGGTGGCCCCGAGCGCGGACAGGGCCGAGACCCAGTCGATGGCCTCCGCCATGCCCGGCGCCTTGTCGAGGTCGTAGCCGCGCACCCGGCCGACGAACTCGGCGGCCGACCTGATCAGCGGCTCGTTCGCGGCGGGCACGGAACGCCGGAGGATCTCCACCGTCCGCTCCGGCGACGGGAAGTCGATCCAGTGGTACAGGCAACGCCGCCGGAGCGCGTCATGCAGGTCCCTGCTGCGGTTGGAGGTCAAAACGACGATCGGCGGACGCTTCGCGGTGAACGTGCCGAGTTCGGGGATCGTGATCGCGGACTCGCCGAGGAACTCGAACAACAGCGCCTCGAACTCGTCGTCGGCCCGGTCGATCTCGTCGATGAGCAGCACCGGCGGGACCGGCCCGTCATGCCTGACCGCCCGCAGGATCGGCCGCTCCTGCAGGAACTCCGCGGTGAACAGGTCGGCGTCCCTGAGCCTGTCCTGCCGCGACTCGGCGAGCCGGATGGCGAGCAGCTGGCGCTGGTGGTTCCACTCGTAGAGCGCCTCGCCGACCGTCAGCCCCTCGTAGCACTGCAGCCGGATCAGCGGCGTGTCGAGGGCGCGGGCCAGCGCCTTGGCCGCCGTCGTCTTCCCCACACCCGGCTCACCCTCGAGCAGGAGCGGCCTGCCGAGGCTGAGCGCGAGGAACAGGGCCGACGCCGTGCCCTCGTCGACGAGGTACCCGACCTCGTCGAGCCGCCGCCTGATGTCGGCGGTGTCGCCGACGACGCGATCCCCCACGTCCCTACCGCCCGCCACCGGACGACGCGTACCGGTCGCGGCAACCGGTGCCGCAGAACCACACGTGCTCGCCATCGGCGACCAGGTGCGGCGTGTCCGCGGCGATCGTCACGGTCATGCCGCAGACCGGATCGACCACCTGCGTGCCGTACGCGGGCCCGGGCTCCAGCGCCTCCGCCTGACCGCCCCTGTGGGCGGGGGCGAGCCCCTGGGTCCGGACGGCGGCGACGATCTCCGCCAGGACCGACAGCGCGATCTCCTGCGCGGTCCGGGCGCCGATCCTGAGACCGACGGGCGTGTGAATCCGCCGGCGCTCGGCCTCGCTCAGCCCCATCTCCGCGAGCACGGCCGCGCCGCGCCTGCTGCTGGCCACCAGCCCGACGAAGCCGACCCCGGCGTCCAGGGCCGCGCGGACGGCCGGGATCTCATCGCGTCCGTGACTCGACACCACGACCGCGGTCGCGCCGGCGGGCCCCCGCTCATCCCGGGTCCTCCGTACGGAGAAGTCCAGCGAGCGCGCGAGCGCGGCGAGCGCCTCGGCGATGGGCGAGTCGCCGACGACCCAGAGCACCGGCGGCGGCAACTGGGGCTGGAGGAAGATCTCCAGGGCGCCTCCGGACAGACAGGGGTTGACCACGATCCGGGCCCCCGGGGACTCGGGAAAGTCCAGATCATCCTCGGGAAGCACCCTCAGCAGCACGGATTGCCCGTCCTGGAGCGCGCCGAGAGCCGCCGTCCGTACGGAACTCTCGGCGCACTGGCCGCCGACGAACCCCTCGATGGAGCCGTCGGGCAGGACGATCGCGTCGTCGCCCGCGCTCACGGCCGTCGGGAACTGGGCGCGGACCACGACCGCGTGGACGAAGGGAACCCGGTCGTCGGTCAGTTCCTTCATCCGAGCGGAAATGGTGGGGGCCATCGGTGCTCCGCCCGGTCAGACCGGCGGCCGCGGCACGCCGCGCATGGCGTCCCACACCCGGGAGGGGGTGAGCGGCATGTCGGCGTGGCGGATGCCGAAGGGTTTGAGCGCGTCGACGACCGCGTTGACGATCGCCGGTGGGGAGCCGACGGTGGCGGACTCCCCGACGCCCTTCGCGCCGATCGGGTGATGCGGCGACGGCGTCACGGTGAAGCCGGTCTCCCAGTCCGGCACCTCGAGCGCGGTCGGGATGAGGTAGTCCATCAGGGATCCGCCCAGGCAGTTGCCGTCCTCGTCGAAGGCGATCATCTCCATGAGCGCCATGCCCACGCCGTCGGTCAGGCCGCGGTGCACCTGTCCCTCGATGATCATCGGGTTGATGCGGGTGCCGCAGTCGTCCACCGCGACGAACCGGCGGACCTTGACCTGGGCTGTGCCGGGATCGATGTCGACGACGCAGATGTAGGCCCCGTGCGGGTAGGTGAGGTTCTCGGGGTTGTAGCAGATCTGCGCCTCCAGCCCGCCCTCGATCCCCTCGGGCAGGTCGCCCGCGCCGTGCGCCCTCATCGCGATGTCCTGGATGGTGACGGACTTCTCCGGGTCGCCCTTGACGTGGAAGGCGCCCTTCACCCACTCGAGGTCGGCGACCGACACCTCCAGCATGCCGGAGGCGATGATCCGCGCCTTGTCGCGCACCTTGCGCGCGACCAGGGCGGCCGCCGCGCCGGACACCGGGGTGGATCGGCTGCCGTACGTGCCCAGGCCGAACGGGGTCTGGTCGGTGTCGCCGTGCACGACGTCGATGTCGGCGGGCGGGATGCCGATCTCCTCCGCGACGATCTGCGCGAACGTCGTCTCGTGTCCCTGGCCCTGCGACTGCACCGAGAGCCGCACGACCGCCTTGCCGGTCGGATGCACCCGCAGCTCGCATCCGTCGGCCATGCCGAGGCCCAGGATGTCCATGTCCTTGCGGGGACCGGCACCCACCGCCTCGGTGAAGAACGAGACGCCGATGCCCATCAGCTCGCCGCGGGCGCGCCGCTCGACCTGCTCCCTGCGCAGCTCCTCGTACCCGGCGAGCTCCAGCGCCTTGCGCATGGTGGGCTCGTAGTCGCCCGAGTCGTACACCCACCCGGTCTTGGTCCGGTACGGGAACTGGTCGGGCTGGATGAAGTTCTTGATGCGCAGCTCGACCGGGTCCATCTCGAGCTCGTACGCCAGGCAGTCGACGATGCGCTCGATGAGGTAGACCGCCTCGGTGATGCGGAACGAGCACGCGTAGGCCACGCCGCCCGGCGCCTTGTTGGTGTAGACGGCCGTCATCTTGCAGTACGCGGCCTGCAGGTCGTAGCTGCCGGTGAAGACGCCGAAGAACCCGGCGGGGTACTTGACCGGGGCGGCGACCCCGTTGAAGGCTCCGTGGTCGGCGAGCACGTTGGTGCGGACGGCCAGGATCCTCCCGTCCCTGGTGGCCGCGATCTCACCCCGCATGATGTAGTCGCGGGCGAAGCCCGTGCTCGTGAGGTTCTCCGAGCGGTCCTCCATCCACTTCACCGGCTTGCCCGTGACGATCGATCCGACGATCGCGCAGACGTACCCGGGATAGATCGGGACCTTGCCCCCGAAGCCTCCGCCGATGTCGGGCGATATGACCCTGATCTTGTGCTCGGGCAGCCCGGCGACGATCGCGTACAACGTCCGGTGGGCGTGGGGCGCCTGGCTCGTGGACCACAACGTCAGCCGGCTGTCGATGCGGTCGTACTCGGCGACGCAGCCGCACGTCTCCATGGGGGCGGGATGCACACGGGGGTAGACGATGTCCTCGCTGACGACGACGTCCGCGCTCGCGAACACCGCCTCGGTGGCCGCCTCGTCACCGGTCTCCCAGTCGAAGATGTGGTTGTTCTGCTTTCCGTCCAGGTCGTCGCGGATCACCGGCGCGCTCGGGTCGAGGGCCGTGCGGACGTCGACCACGGGGTCGAGCACGTCGTACTCGACGTCGATCAGCTCGAGCGCGTCGCGCGCGGCGTAACGGTCCTCCGCCACGACGAACGCGACCTCCTGCCCCTGGAAGCGCACCTTGTCCGTCGCGAGCACGGCCTGCACGTCGCCCGACAACGTGGGCATCCACGCCAGGCCCAGCTCCGTCAGCGCGGCCCCGGTGACGACCGCCTTGACCTTGGGATGCGCCTCGGCCGCGCTGGTGTCGATGCTCACGATCCTCGCGTGCGCCACGGGAGAGCGCAGGATCGCGCAGTGCAGCATGCCCGGCAGCTGCACGTCGTCGACGTAGTTGCCCCTGCCGCGGATGAACCTCGGGTCCTCCTTGCGGAGCATCCGGCCGTGGCCGATCGGCTTGTGGTCGTTGTTCTCGAATCCGGCCGGCCGTTCGTCGGTGGTGGTCATGACGCACCTCCAGCGGGTGTGCTCGCCTCGTGCGCGGCCGCCCACTTCACCGAGCGGACGATGGTGGCGTAGCCGGTGCACCGGCAGATCTGCCCGGAGATGGCCTCGCGGATCTCCTCCTCCGACGGATCCGGATTGCGGTCGAGCAGGGCCCGGGCCGTCATCATCATGCCGGGGGTGCAGAATCCGCACTGCAGGCCGTGGCACTCCATGAAGCCGCGCTGCACGGGATCGAGCTCACCACCCCGCTCGAGGTCCTCCACCGTGCGCACCTCGTGGCCTCCGGCCATCGCGGCGAGCACGGTGCACGACTTGACCGGCTCTCCGTCGAGCCACACCACGCAGGTGCCGCAGTTGCTCGTGTCGCATCCCCAGTGGGTGCCGGTCAGGCCGAGATGGTCGCGCAGGAAGTGCACGAGGAGCAGCCGGCCCTCGATCTCCCTGGTGACTTCCTCACCGTTGACGATCATGGAAACCTGCATGTCAGCCCCTCTCGTTGATCCGGGCGACGGACCGGCGCAGGGCGCGGCCGGTGAGCTCCTTGGCGAGGTGCCGCTTGTAGTCGGCGCTGCCGCGCATGTCGGTGACGGGGCTGCAGTTCTCGGCCGCGAGGGTGCCCGCCTGCTCGTAGAGCTCCTCCGACGGCTCCCTGCCGCGCAGGGCGTCCGACACCGCCGGCAGACCCGTCGTGTTCGGCCCGACCGCCGCCAGACCGACCCGCGCGTCGGCGATCAGCCCGCCGTCGAGCCACACCGCGGCTCCCGCGGACACGATCGCCCAGTCCCCCGCGCGGCGCTCGACCTTCTCGTACGCGCTGGACCCGCCTGGCCGTACCGGGATGCGGATCTCGACGAGCATCTCGGCGTCCTCGACGGCCGTCTCGTACGGCCCGCGGTAGAACTCCTCCATCGTCACGACCCGCTCCCCCGCGCCGCCCCGGATGACGCAGCTCGCCCCGAGGGTGGTGCAGACGGCCGACAGGTCCTCGGACGGATCGGCCTGGCACAGCGAGCCGCCCAGGGTGCCGCGGTTGCGGACGACCGGGTCGGCGATGACGCGCTCGGCGTCCCGGAAGACGGGGAACACCTCGGCGAGCTCGCCGGACTCGAGGAGCTCCCGGTGCCGGGTCATCGCCCCGATGCGGACCTCTGCCTGCTCGACCCGGATGTACCCGAGTTCGCCGTGGAGGTCGTTGATGTCGATCAGGTACTCCGGGCTCGCCAGCCGGAGCTTCATCATGGGGAGCAGGCTGTGGCCGCCCGCGACGATGCGGGCGGCGCCTCCCAGCCGCTCCAGCAGACCGATGGCGTGATCGACGCTGGTCGCGCGCTCGTACTCCACCGGCGCGGGAACCTGCATGGCGGACCCCCTGTGACTTGTGGGTGGTCGGCCAAGTGGACTCCCGTGCGGCGGCACTGTCAACGGGCACCTAAGGATTCACTTAATCCGGTGCGGGCCCGATTTGTCGGTGGCCTCGGCCATGATCTGCGCCATGGGACTGGACGTGTTCGTCGGCATCCTCACTTATCTGGACGACGAGGAGGGCATCGACCACTATCGGGGCGAGCTCGCCATGGTCACGGCGACGCTGAAGGCGGCCGGCCTCCCCGCTTGGCACGAGCCGGCCGTCGATCCGGCGGGCGCTTTCGAAGAGCAGATGTACGGGTACAGCGGCCTTCACTACCTGCGCAGGCTCGCCGTGCACGTCGCCGCCACAGGCGTGCTGCCGCCCCCGGGCGGCGAGGACGCGAGCCACGACCCCCTCCTACTGCAGGCATACGAGGGAGACCCGTCTCACGCGGTCGTGGTCGCGGACACCGTGACCGTCGTCGGCTCTCCGGAAGCCGCCCGCGGCGGTTTCGACCACCTTGTGCACCACAGCGACGCCGAGGGGTACTACGTTCCCCTCGACTTCCAGCCGGTGATCATCGGTGAACGGGTCGTCGGCGATTACCTCGGCTCGTCCCATCGGCTGCTGGACGAATGTCTCCGGCTCGCGCGCCTGCTCGAGCTTCCCGACGACCTGGACCCGTGGTCGGACGCCGTGTGCGACGCCGCGGAGGGCGACGTCAGCGACCCCTCGGCAGGGTGGCAGCGCTACGGAGTGGAGTCGTTCACCTGTCTGCGGCTGATCGCCGCCGCCCGTACGTCGATCAGAACAGGGGCTGCGCTCACGTTCGCGTAGGCGTCATCCCGCCTGATCGGGCACGTCGACGACGCCGACGACGTCCGACAGCGGAATCGTGCCCTTGTCCGCGTCGGCCTGGTGGGCGCGCGAATCGATGGCCACGTCGCGGTTGTCCGCCATGATCCACAGATGCCCGGGCTGCACGGTGACGTCGAACGCGGCGGCGGACGCCTTCGCCGACGCGATGTACGGCTCATCGAGCGGCCTGCCGTCCAGATCGAGATGCCCTGCGTCGTCACAACACCGCACGTCGACGCCCGGCGTGCCGATCACTCGGGCGATGTGCGTCTCACCCGGGATGGCGGGTGCCCAGAACGGCGGGGCCTTGTAGATGATGACGTCCCCTTCGTGGGGCGCGTAGCCGCCGTCTGTGAGGCGCGCGACGACGTGGTCGCCCTTCTTGATCGTCGGCTCCATCGAGATGCTGGGAATATCGAACGCCTCTCGTCCCGTCAGCCGGTAGGCGACGCCGCACCCGGAGACGGATACGGCTGTCAGCGCCGTGAGGAGGAGGACGCACAATCCGCGAAGGTTCACGCGGGGCATTATCGAGGTCCGGGCGCGCCGCCGGACGCGGGTCCCCTGATCCTCGGCAGCCCGCCGCGGCGTGGCTATCCTCGTGACGGTGAAGGGCGCCGGATTCATCCGCGACATCCGTCTGGACACAGGACGGATTCACGAGGGCTACCCCTTCGACCTGCCCGTGGTCGCCTGGCTGGCACGGTCTCCCGGCCTGGAGGTCTCACCCGCCGTCACGTTCCTGGTCGGCGAGAACGGCTCGGGCAAGTCGACACTCGTCGAGGCCGTCGCCGTGGCCTGCGGCTTCAACGCGGAGGGCGGCTCGCAGTCCTTCCAGTTCGCGACACGGGCCAGCGAATCGCGACTCGCGGACCATCTCGTCGTCGGCTGGGGGCTGAGGAAACCCCGGACCGGATACTTCCTGCGCGCCGAGTCCTACTACAACGTCGCGACGGAGATCGAGCGCCTCGACGAGATCGGCCCGGTACCGCTGCTGCCGTCGTACGGCGGCGTATCCCCCCATGAGCGCTCTCATGGCGAGTCGTTCCTCGATCTGGTCACCCATCGATTCGGGCCGCAGGGCCTGTACATCCTCGACGAGCCCGAGGCCGCGCTCTCGGTACGCGGCTGCATGGCCGTACTGGCAAGGATCGCCGACCTGGTTCGCCAGGGTTCGCAGTTCGTCATCGCGACCCACTCCCCGATCCTGCTGGCCCTTCCCGGTGCCACGATCCTGCAGTTGGACGGTGAAGGAATCGCGCCGGTCGTCTACGACGAGTCGCTGCCCGTCACGCTGACCCGCGACTTCCTCGCCGCTCCCGACCGCTACCTCCGCCACCTGCTCGCCGAGGGCCTCTGAGCCTCTTCAGCCCAGATCGTCATATGCGCCGGCGAGCCCGCCGGCGGCATGTCCATCAGGTCGTCAGCGCTTCGCGAACGGCTTCACGTGCCCGGTGAAGCTCTGCACGCAGCTCGGGTTCGCACGCCTCAGCGATCTCTCGCAACTCCGGAAAGCGGCTCTCCCACACGTCTCGGTAGGCGGGACCGAGAAGCCTGCGCAGTTTGGGCCAGACGTCCATCAGATGTCCGGTAGACGGACCAGCACAGGTGAATCGGCAGGGAGACCACGCCCTCAGTTGGGCCGTGCAGTGCCGCCAGAGACTCCGGAACCCTGTCAGGAAGATCGGCGTATCGGCTGGGCAACGGCATGGCCATGTCGCCCATTATGCCCTCGCCGAATCAGATCTTCCTCTTGATCGACAACTTGCGGATGATCTCGAGCCGAAAGCGCGGCACCATTTATCGAATTTAGTGGTCGGCCATAAACCATACGTTCCGAGGGTAATTATCCAGCAGCACAGAGGACGGTCGATTTCATCAACGCACTCGCCATGACAGATCGTACATAGCGACATAATTCAGTCGCTTGGAGAAATTCGGCCCACCATGTGGACGGGTCGGATCGCATATCTCCGCACGACATCGTCCCCCCAGCTCAGCAGGCCTGTACGGCACCGCCGGCGACACCCCTCATATCCGGTCGAATACCCCCGCCATCAAAGGGTTGACATGACCGATTCCGGGTGTAACCATCGCAAAATATTCCAGAAATATGAAAATGGATTCGAGTTACTCGAATGAAGAGCGGGCGGAAATCCTCGAGTGTCGACAAGGCCTTCGAGCTCATCAATGCCGTGTCGGAAGCCGGCCCGGCCGGCGTCTCGCTGGGTGAGCTCGCCGGGCAGGCCCGCATCGCGGTCAGCACGGCGCACAGATATGTGACGTCGCTGCTCGAGCTGGGCGTGCTCGACCGCGACGCGGCGGGCTCGTACCACCTGGGCGTCACGCTGATCACGCTCGCGGGTCAGTACCTCGAAGAGGACGGCCTGCGTGCGGCGGCCCGGCCGTACCTGGTCGAGCTGGTCGAGCTGAGCGGCGAGACGGTCCATCTGGGCGTCCCGGTCGGCGATCAGATCGTCTACGTCGACAAGGTCGAGAGCGCCAAGTCCGTCCGGCTGGTCTCCCGGATCGGCAGCACGTCGCCGCTGCACAGCACCGCGATGGGCAAGGCCGTCCTGTCCCTCGACGAGCGGCGGGCCGAGGAGATCCTGGCCGGCCCGCTGGAACGGCGTACCCCGAGGACGCTCACCGGCGACGCCCTGCTCGCCGAGCTGCGCGTCGTGCGCGAGCGCGGCTACGCGATCGACGACGAGGAGAACGAGGAGGGCGTGCGCTGCGTGGGGCTGCCCCTCATGAACGCCTCCGGCCAGCCCGTGGGCGCGTTCAGCGTCTCGGCCCCCGCCAACCGGTTCAGCCTCGACGACTGCCATCGCCTGGCGCCGACCGCGCTCGCCATGGCCGCCGACATCAGCCGCCGGATCGGCTACGTGATCCCCCGGCACACCAAAGCAGACGCCAGAACAGGCACCAGAACACCCAACGGACGAGACAGCACACTCATCTGAGGAGTCGACCAGGATGTCCCAATCGTCAGCGGGGCCGGCCATCACCGTCCGCAATCCCGGCACAGGACGAGCACTCGGGGAAGTGGAGGCCATGACCCCGGAGGCGGTGGCCGGGGTCGTCGGCGACGCCCAGGAGGGGCAGCGCGCGATGGCCGCCATGCCCGCCCACGAGCGTGCCGCCCTGTTGTTCCGGGTGGCCGGCCTCATCGAGGCGGAACAGGAGAGCCTCGCCACGTTGCTCGCCGAGGAGAACGGCAAGCCGGTGCAGCAGACGAGGGGCGAGGTCGAGGCCGCGGTCCGGATCTTCCGGGGATATGCGGGCGAGGCCACCCGGCTGTTCGGACGGCAGATCCCACTCGACGCCGTGCCGGGCCTGGAGCGGCACCTGGCGGTGACCATGCGCGAGCCGCTGGGCGTGGTGGCGGCACTCGTGCCGTTCAACTACCCCGTCGAGCTCTACGCGCACAAGGCGGCCGCGGCGCTCGCGGCCGGGAACGCCGTCGTGGTCCAGCCGCCCGCGCACTGCCCGCTCGCGCTGATCCGGGTGGCCGAGCTCGTGGAGCAGGCGGGGGCGCCACCGCACGCCCACCGGCTCGTCACCGGCCGGGTGGAGGTGTCCCAGGCTCTGGCGGAGTCGCCCGGCGTCGCGGCGGTGAGCCTCACCGGCAGCACCCACGCCGGTCGCGAGATCGCCCGCCTGGCGTCGGGCACGCTGAAGAAGGTCTTCCTGGAACTCGGCGGCAACGACGCGCTCATCGTCTGCGACGACGCCGACGTCGACGAGGCCGCCCAGGCGGTCGTCCTCGGCCGGCTCGCCCGCGGCAACGGCCAGATCTGCTGCGCGGTCAAGCGGGTCTACGTGCAGGACGGCGTGCACGACGCCTTCGTCGCCTCGCTGCTCGCCCAGACCGCGAAGCTCACGGTGGGCGACCAGTTGCTCAAGTCGACCGACGTCGGCCCTCTGATCACCGAGGAGGCGGCCGAACGTGTGGAGGCCGCGGTCGGCAGGCTCGTCGAGGACGGCGCGCGGCTCGTCGCGGGCGGCGCCAGGCGCGGGGCGTTCGTCGACCCCTCCGTGCTGGTGGACGTCCCCGCGGCCAGCCCGGCGTTCGCCGAGGAGATCTTCGGCCCGGTGGCGCCCGTCGCCCGCTTCGCCGATCCCGCCGAGGCGGTGCGGATGGCCAACGAGTCGCCGTACGGCCTGCACGCCGCGGTGTTCACCCGGGACGTCTCCCGGGCGTTCACCCTGGCCAGACACCTCGACGTGGGCGGCGTGGTCATCAACGGCTCGACCGCGCTGCGCGCGGAGAACCTGCCGTTCGGCGGCACCAAGGACACCGGCGGCCACCGCGAGGGTCTGCACGAGACGGTCCTCGACTTCACCAGGCAGAAGACGGTGCTCGTGATGGAGGCGTTCGGATGACCCTCGAGCTCCGGGGCGTGCGCAAGGACTACGGCGGCGTCGAGGTGCTGCACGGGGTCGACCTCGTGGGACGTCCCGGTGAGGTGCTCGCCGTGGTCGGCGCGAACGGGGCCGGCAAGTCGACGCTCATCAAGATCCTCTCGGGTGCGCAGCCCATGAGCGCGGGCGAGATGCGGCTGAACGGCGAGGCGGTGGAGTTGCGGACCCCGCACGACGCGCACGCCCGCGGCATCCGCACCGTCTACCAGGAGCTGTCCATCGTCCCCGGCCTCTCGGTCACCGAGAACCTGCTGATGGGGAGCTTTCCGAAGCGGCGCGGGCTGATCGACTGGACGGCGGCGCACGCCCGCGCGAAGGAGCTGCTCGACGGCATCGGGTTCGGCGCGATCGACCCGCGTTCCCTCGCCGGGCGGCTGTCGGTGGCCAGGCAGCAGATGGTGGAGATCGCGAAGGCCCTGGTCGCCGAGCCCCGGGTGCTGGTGCTCGACGAGCCGTCCGCCGTACTCGCGGGAAGCGACCTCGAGTCGCTGTTCGCGCTCGTCCGGCGGCTGCGCGAGCGCGGAGTGCTCGTGATCTACGTCTCCCACCGGCTCGCCGAGGTGATGGAGCTGGCGACGACCATCGTCGTCGTCAAGGACGGCCGCGTGATCGCGACGACCGAGCCCTCGCGGACCAGCGAGAGCGAGCTGATCGGCCTCATGGCGGGACGGCGGCTGGAGCAGATCTACCCCGACCGCCGCGCCGATCCCGGCGAGGTCAGGCTGAGCGTCCACGGACTCACCCGCCGGGGTGAGTTCGAGGACGTCTCCTTCGCCCTGCGCGCCGGGGAGATCGTGGGACTGTTCGGCCTGGTCGGCTCCGGCCGCAGCGAGCTGGCCCGCTGCGTGTTCGGCGCCGAGCCCGCGACGTCCGGCCAGGTGAAGATCGCGGGCGGGGACGTGCGGTTCCGCGCGCCGTCCGACGCGATCGCGGCCGGGCTCGCGCTGGTGACCGAGGACCGCAAGCGCACGGGCCTGGTCGGCGGCATGAGCGTGCTGGACAACATCGGCCTCACCACGATGTACGGCATGCGGCGCGGCCCGCTGATCGACGCCGCGCGGCGACGCGAGCGGGTCGGCGAGATGATCGAGCGGCTGAGCATCCAGCCGGAACACTGCGCCTCGATGCGCGTCGTCAACCTCAGCGGCGGCAACCAGCAGAAGGCCGTCCTGGCCAAGTGGCTGCTGGCCGAGCCCCGGGTGCTCATCCTCGACGAGCCGACGCGAGGCGTGGACATGTCGACCCGGATCGCGATCTACCGCATGATCGACGATCTCGCCCGCGGCGGCCTCGCCGTCCTGCTCATCTCCTCCGACCTCACCGAGGTGCTGGGCGCCACCGACCGGATCCTCGTGATGAACCAGGGCCGCGTCACCGGCGAGCTGCGCTCGGACCGGACCACCGAGGACGAGATCCTCGCGCACGCGATTGGACAGGCCGCATGACCGGGCAGCTCACCGAGCCGGCGCTCACTCCGACCGACCCCCGCAGGCTCCCCCGCCTGGTCCTCGCCGGACGCGACATCACGGTGGCGACCGCGTTCGTCGCGCTCATCGCCCTGCTCGTGGTGGTGGCCGCGCTGACGGCGGACACGTTCCTCACCCCGACCAACCTGACGAACCTGCTCAAGCAGATGGTGACGACCGGCCTGCTGTCGTTCGGGATGCTGGTCGTCATCCTCACCGGCGGCATCGACCTGTCGGTGGGCTCCATCGTGGCCTTCTCCGGCATCGTCACCGCCGGGCTCGTCTCCGGCCTTCCGATCCCGGTCGCCATGGCGGTGGGCGTCGTGTCGGGCATCGGCTTCGGCCTGGTCAACGGCGCGCTGATCGCGAGGTTCGAGCTGGCGCCGTTCGTCGTCACACTGGCCGCGCTGACGACGATCCGCGGGCTCGCCTTCGTCTACTCCGAGGTGCCCATCGCCCCCGAGGACCCGGGGTTCTTCACGCTCGGCTCGGCGACGTTGGGGCCCGTGCCGGTGAGCACCCTCATCATGCTCGCCGTCTTCGCCGTGGGAGGCGTCTTCCTCACCCGCACTCCACCGGGCCGATCCATCGTGGCGATCGGCGGCAACGCCGAGACCGTACGGCTCGCCGGCATCAACGTGCGCCGGCACGTGGTGCTGGCCTACACCATCAGCGGCGCGTGCGCCGGGCTGGCGGGCGTGGTCCTGGCCAGCCGGGTGGGCATCGCCCAGCCCAGCGTGGGCGTGGCGTTCGAGCTCGACGCGATCGCCGCCTGCGTCATCGGCGGCGCGAGCCTGGCGGGCGGGCGCGGTTCCGTGCGCGCCACGTTCGGCGGCGTGCTCGTGCTCGTGCTGATCAACAACCTGCTCAACCTGTACGGCGTGCAGAGCTTCTGGCAGCAGGTCCTCAAGGGACTGATCATCATCGCCGTCATCCTCGTCCAGCGCACCAACCGGGTGCGCTCCTGATAAGTCACCACCAATGGGAGGCCCTTGCATGAACGGGAAGAAACTCAGCGGTCTGCTGGTCGCCGGCGTTCTCGCCGTCGGGCTGGCCGGCTGCTCATCCGGGTCCGGCGAGACCGGCGCAGCCGGCGGCGACGGCTCCTACACGATCGGCGTGGCCAACTTCACGCTCGGCGGGCCCTACTTCAGCGGCATGGACAAGGCGATCGCCGCGGAGGCCAAGAAGAAGGGCAAGATCGAGATCATCAGCACCGACGCCAACGGGGACGCGGCCAAGCTCGCCTCCAACGTCGAGGACCTGCTGAGCAAGAACGTCGACGCGGTGATCATCTCCGGCGGTCCGCTCGAGTCGGCGCCCGCGGCGCTCAACGCCATCAAGTCGGCGGGCAAGCCGGTGGTCCTGGTGGACCGCAAGTTCCAGACCGGCGAGTACACAAGCTGGATCGGCCCGGACAACGAGGCGATCGGCCGGCAGAACGGCGACTTCCTCGCGCAGAAGCTGCCCGACGGCGGCAAGGTCGCCATCATCAAGGGCGGCCCCGCCGACAACAGCATCGGCCTGGCCCGCACGAACGGTGTCAAGTCGGTGCTCCAGGGCAAGGCCGGCATCACCCTGGTCGAGGCTCCCGACTTCGGGAACTGGGGGTCCGACGGCGGGCTGACCGTGATGGAGAGCCTGCTGGCGACCGACTCCGACCTGAAGGCCGTCTTCTGCGAGAACGACGCGATGTGCCTGGGCGCCCAGCGCGCGATCGCGGACGCCGGCAAGGCCGATCAGATCATCATCGCCGGAGTGGACGGGCAGGCAGAGGCGCTCAAGGCGATCCTGGACGGCACCAACTACTTGGTGACCGGCCTCAACGACGCCGACGTGATCGGCGCGATGGGGCTCGACCGCGCGGTGGAGATCCTGAGCGGGGCCACGGTCGAGAAGGACACCGTGGTGCCCTCTCCGATGATCACCAAGGAGAACGCGGCCCAGTACCAGAACCCCGACGGAAGTTTCTGACAGACGGCCCGCGGTCAGGTGGCGTGCGGCGACGCCACCCCCGACCGGCCGCATCCCGCCTCCTGGCGTCACGCAGGAGCGACACTCCCCCACCGAAGGGCAGCACCATGGGAAGGAAAGCCAGGAGGGTCGTGCGCGCGACGGCCTTCGCCGCGACCGCCTCCACCGTCATCAGCCTCGCGACGTTCGCCGCGGGCGTCCCCGCCTCGGCCGACGACCCCACCCGCCCGGGGTGGACCCTGCTCTACTCGGAGGACTTCTCCGCACCGCTCACCGGCGCCGGCGCCCCGTGGGTCAAGGAGACCTACAGCCGGCCGTTCGACACGATCATGGACGACTCGGGGCTGTGGTACCAGAACGACTACGGCCCGGCGTGGAACACCGCCTTCAACTCCTTCGCGACCTACCGCAAGGAGTTCACCCTCGGCCAGAACGGCTGGCTGACGGCCTCGTTGTCGGCCCGAGACTTCAACAAGGACGGCGTGCTGGAGTCGCCGCCGTCGATCACCACCCAGGCGCTCGGCAACGAGCACGTCGCCGTGCTGAACGTGCCGGAGTCCACCGGTGGCGCCATCTTCCGCCCCACCAGCAAGCTGCCCGAGCAGTACCGCATCGAGTACAAGCTCAAGACCATCGACTTCGGCGGCAAGCGCAACGGCACGATCAACTACGGCGGCAGGATCAACGGGTACTCCGCCCAGGGCTGTAAGACCCAGCACCCCTGGGGTGAGGGGTCCCGGTCCCCCGGCTGGACGGGCGACGCGTCGGTGCCCTACTGCCAGTGGCAGAACGTCAGGGAGGGGACCTACGGCTACAACGGCTACCACTTCCTGTCGATCGTCGACTTCGCCGACCCCGCGCCGCGCAACAACCATTTCTGGCACTACCACCGCAAGGTGCTGATGGACGCCTTCTCCCAGCACCCCGACCGGGTCGGGACCGGCACCGGCGGCCGGGTCTGCAACTCGGCGAACAACACCTACTACAACTACCGCGACAGCAGCTTCAACACGGTCAACATGTGGATCAGCGGGCTGCCCAACTGGCGTCCCGGTCCCGGCGGCCTGGCGGGCAACTCCCAGTGGTTCATGACGAGCTGCTCGAACGGCGTCGCCGAGCAGCAGCTGTCGTCGGCCGCCGAGCTGCAGCCCGAGCTCATGCCGAACCAGTTCTACACGTTCGCGATCGAGCGGGACGCCACCGGCTACACGCTGGAGGCCAGCGGCAACTTCGCCAGGGCGGGCCAGAAGACGTTGCGCTTCCACCGGAACTTCATCGTCGGCAACGACCCCATCTGGCACTACAACGTCAAGCCGGGTGAGTACGACGGCCGTTACAACGCGAGCCTCGTGCAGAACGACGCTCACGGCAGCACGACGTGGCCGGACCAGTGGCCGGCGGGTTCGCAGTACCCCGACTACTTCGTCATCGGCGACCTCTACACCAACGTCTACGAGGGCAGCGCGAGCCTGACCGACATCCGGCTGTACGTGCCGTCGCAGCCGTCCACGACCAACCTCGCGCTGAACAGGCCGGCCACCGCCGACAGCCAGTGCGCGGCGGCGGAGGCCCCGGCCAAGGCCGTCAACGGCAGCTGGACGGGCGGCACGTCCGACAAGTGGTGCTCGCTCGGCGCGAGCAAGTGGCTGCGGGTCGACCTGCAGTCGACCACCAAGGTGGGGCGGCTGGTCGTACGCCACTCCGGCGCCGGAGGTGAGAAGGCGGCCTGGAACACCCGCGACTTCGACCTTCAGACGAGTGTCAACGACACGACCTGGACGACGGTGGCGTCGGTGCGGGGCAACACCTCGGACGTCACCACGCACACGTTCACGCCCGTCGACGCGCGATACCTGCGCGTCAACGTGATCACCCCGACCAACGACACCGACAAGGCGGCCCGGATCTTCGAACTGGAGGCCTACGCCTCCTGACGGCCGTCCCGGCTGCCCGTGCCAAACGACGAGGGCACCGGCGCCTCGACCGGCGCCGGTGCCCTTCCGCCTGTACGGCCGGCGCCCCGATCGCGGCGCCGCGTCGGGATCAATCTTGCGCCTTGCCTCCGGCCAGGCGACTGATCATGAGCGCCACCAGGATGATGCCGCCGTAGACGAGCTGCTTCCACTCGCCGGGGACACCCTTGAGTGTGAGGATGTTCTCCACCAGGCCGATGACCAGCACACCGGTCAGGGCGCCGAGGATCGTGCCCTTCCCGCCGTCCATGCTGACCCCGCCGATCACGGCCGCGGCGAAGACCATGAAGATCCAGCCGTTGCCCTGGTTGGCGCTGATGCCGCCGAGCCGTCCGGTCTCCAGCAGGCCCGCGAGGGCCGCCAGCGTGCCGGCGATCACGAAGACCACCCAGGTCACCCGCTCGACCCGGATGCCCGCCGCCCTGGCCGCGTCGGCGTTGCCGCCGATCGCGTACAACGAGCGGCCCACCCGGAAATAGCGGAGCGCGACGATGCCGCCGACGAAGAGCACGGCGGTGATCCAGATGGCCGCCGGGACGCCGAGCCAGGTGGCGCTGCCGAGATAAAGGAACGACTGCGGCAGGGCGAAGAGGCTCTTGCCTCCGGTGATGCCGGTCTGGAGACCGCGCACGACGATCAGCATCGCCAGCGTGACGATGAACGCCGACAACTGGAAGCGCAGGATGAGGAAGCCGTTGAAGGCGCCGACCGCGGCGCCGATCAGCAGGCACAACGGGATCGCCAGCGCCACGGGGAGCTCGATGCCGAAGCCGCCGGCCGTCGTCGGGACGACCAGCATCACCGCGAGGGCCGGAGCCAGACCGACTGTGGACTCCAGCGACAGGTCGAACTTCCCGGCGATGAGGATCAGCGCCTCGGCGAGCACCACGAGGGCGAGCGCCGACTGCTGCTGGAGCACGTTGGTCAGGTTGCCGGTCGTCAGGAAGACCGGGTCGATGATCGCGCCCACGACGAGCAGCAGGACGATCACCGGCACCAGCGTGAGGTCCCGGAACCTGCCGAGTCGCAAGCCCACCCCGCGTGACCCGACTGCCAGGGAGTCGGGCACGGCCGATTCGGTCATGAGTCGATACCTTCCATTGCCGCCACGAGGTCGTTCTCACTCCAGCCTCGCGGCACGTCCTTGACCACCCTGCCGTGGAACATCACCAGGACCCGGTCGCAGATCCGCAGGTCGTCCAGCTCGTCGGAGACCAGCAGGACGCCCGTTCCGCTCTCCGTCGCGTCCTCGACCGCACCCAGCAGGGACTGCTTGGCCTTGACGTCGACGCCGGCGGTCGGGTTGATCACGACGAGCGCGACCGGGTTGTCCGCCAGCGCGCGGGCGAGCACGACCTTCTGCGCGTTGCCGCCGGACAGGTCTCCCACCGGCTGGTCGGGCCCGGTGGTCTTGATGTCGAGATCCTTGATCATCGTCGTGGCCCTGTCCCGGCGCCGCTCGGAGGAGATCGTGCCGAACCTGCCCAGCTTGTGCGCGATGGGCATGGTCGCGTTCTCCGCGATCGACAACAACGGGACGAAGCCCTCGTGGTGGCGGTCCTGCGGGACGAACCCGAGGCCCGCCTTCAGCGCGGCGGACACGTCTCCGGGGCGGACGGCCGTTCCGTTGATCGTGACGTCGCCGCCGTCCGGCTTGCGCAGGCCCACCAGCGTCTCCGCCAGGCCGACCTTCCCGCTGCTGCCGGAGCCCGCCAGCCCGACGATCTCCCCCGAGCGCACGGCGAGGTCGATGTCCTCGTAACGGTCCTTCAGCCGCAGTCCGGACGCGGAGAGCACGACCTTCGCCGTGTCGCCGATCTCCCGGGCCTTCGACTCGTACGCCTGGGTCTCCTCGCCGGTCATCGCCTTGACCAGCTCGTCGTGCGGGAGATCGGCCACCGCTGCGGTGACGACGTGCCGGGCGTCGCGGAAGACCGTGACGCTCTGGCAGACCTGGTAGACCTCCTCCAGGTGGTGCGAGATGAACATCATCGTCACGCCCTGGCTCCGCAGGTCGCGCATCCGCTCGAAGAGCCGCTCGATGGCCGGGCCGTCGAGCTGGGCCGTGGGCTCGTCGAGGATGATGAACCTCGCGCCGAAGGACAGCGCCCTGGCGATCTCCACCAGTTGCCGTTCCTCGACGTTGAGATCTCCCGCGAGGGAGTCGGCGTCCACCGCCACGCCGTACTGGTCGAGCAGTTGCCGGGCGCGGGCGCGCAGGGCGCGCCAGTTGATCGGGCCGCGCTCGGTCTGCCGGTTGATGAAGAGGTTCTCGGCGACGGTCAGGGAGGGGATGATCGTCGACTTCTGGTACACACACGCGACACGGCGCCGCCAGGCGTCCCTGTCGGTCAGCGGCGGCGCCGGCTCGCCCGCGAAGAGCACCTCACCGAGGTCGGCGCGCTGGAGCCCCGTCAGGATCGAGACGAGGGTCGACTTGCCCGCGCCGTTCCGGCCCACCAGCGCGTGGGTCTCTCCGGGGGTGATCACGATTCCGGCGTCGTTGAGGGCGACGGTGGGGCCGAAGCGCTTGGTGATGCCACGCGCTTCGACCGCCGCCGGTTCAGTAACTGTCATTACTTGACCTGGTTGCCCCAGAGCGCGGGGTCGTCCACGTTGTCCTTGGTCACGAGCGGAGCCGGAAGCTGGTCCTCGAGGCCGTTGGGCAGCTGGATGATCGTGCTGTCGTGGTCCGTCGGGCCGGGCTGGAAGGTCTTGCCCTCGACCGCGGCCTTGGCGTAGAAGAGCGCGTACTTGGCGTACAGGTCGGCCGGCTGCGAGACGGTGGCGTCGATCGAGCCGTCACGGATCGCGGCGAACTCCTGCGGGATGCCGTCGTTGGAGATGACGAAGATGTGCTTGGGGTCCGTCGGCGGGACGATCAGGTTCTTGGCCTTCAGCACCTGCAGGGTCGGGGCCAGGTGCACACCGCCCGCGTGCATGTAGATGCCCTTGATGTCCGGGTTCTGCTCGAGGCGGGTCTGGAGCATGGACGCGGCCTTGGTGCCGTCCCACTCCGTGGGCTCCTCGAAGACGGTGATCCCGGGGAACTTGGTCTTCATGCACTCGCGGAACGCCTCGGCGCGGTCACGGCCGTTGATCGAGGAAAGGGCGCCCATGAGCTCGACGATCTTGCCCTTGCCGCCGAGCTTGTCGCCGAGGAACTCGCACGCCTTCTGGCCGTACGCCCGGTTGTCGGCGCGGACGACCATGTAGACCTTGCCGGTGTCCGGCCGGGTGTCCACCGAGACGACGGGGATCTTCTTGCTGTCGAGCGACTGCAGGGTCGAGGCGATCGCGCCGGTGTCCTGCGGAGCCATCACGATGGCCTTGGCACCCTGGCTGACGAGCGCCTGGGTGTTCGCCACGACCTTGGCGATGTCGTTCTGCGAGTTGGTCGGCGGCATCAGGTCGACGCCGAGCTCCTTGGCCATCTCCGGGACGTACTTGTTGTAGGAGTTCCAGAAGTCGGAGTCGGCGCGGGGGAAGTCGACGCCGATCTTGCCGCCCGCGGCCGCGGTCGAGCCGCCGCCTGAGGACGCCGGGGTGTCGGAGGTCGAGCCGCATGCGGCGAGCGCGAGCGCGAGGGCGGCGACGCCCGCCGCGCTGAGGAAATGTCTCATGCCATCTGGCCTTTCATGACGTGGGGGGTAGAAGGCGGGGACACGAGGTGTCCTCGCCCGCGGCCGGTCAGGTGCCTGGATGGCACCGACAAGCAGGCCGGCCGGCGTGACCGTGCGGGGTCGCGTCCAGCCGGAGAACACGACTCGCCGAACTCACCCATCGGCTCCCCTCCAGACGGGACCGTCGGGGTAGGAGAATTCGGCGATCGACTCGGGGCGCATCGTGGAGCCGAAGCCCGGCGCGGCGGGCGCGGCGTATCTGCCGCCCCGGATGACGACGGGGTCCACGAAGTGCTCGTGCAGATGGTCGACGTACTCGATGACCCGGCCCTCCATGGACCCGCTCACCGCGACATAGTCGAACATCGCCAGGTGCTGGACCAGTTCGCACAGGCCGACTCCCCCGGCGTGCGGGCAGACCGGCACGCCGAACTTGGCGGCGAGGAGCAGGATCGCGAGGTTCTCGTTCACCCCGCCGACCCTGGCCGCGTCGAGCTGGAGGTAGGAGACCGCGCCCGCCTGGAGCAGCTGCTTGAAGACCATGCGGTTCTGCACGTGCTCGCCGGTGGCGACCGGGATGGGCGCGATCCTGCGCGCGATGGCGGCGTGACCGAGGACGTCGTCGGGGCTGGTCGGCTCCTCGACCCACCACGGGTCGAACTCGGCCAGCGCCTCGACCCACTGGACGGCCGTGTCCACGTCCCAGCGCTGGTTGGCGTCGACGGCGATGGGGAATCCGACGCCGCACACCTCGCGGGCGACCCGCATGCGGCGGATGTCGTCGTCGAGGTCGGCGCCGACCTTCAGCTTGATCTGTGTGAAGCCGTCGGCCAGGGCCTCCTTGCACAGGCGGCGCAGCTTGTCGTCGTCGTAGCCGAGCCAGCCGGGCGAGGTCGCGTAGGCGGGATAGCCGTCCGCCTGGAGACGGGCGATCCGCTCCTGCCGGCCGGGCTCGGCCTTGCGGAGGATCTCCAGCGCCTCGCCGGGGGTGAGCGCGTCGGTGATGTAACGGAAGTCGACGAGCTCGACGATCTCCTCGGGCGACAACTCGCCCAGCAGCAGCCAGAGCGGCTTGCCCTCCCGCTTGGCCTTGAGGTCCCACAGGGCGTTGACGACCGCGGAGATCGCCATGTGCATGACGCCCTTCTCCGGGCCGAGCCAGCGCAGCTGCGAGTCGCCCACCATGCCGCGCGACAGCGCGCCGATGTCGGAGCAGTCCCGCCCCACCACGTAGGGCTCGAGGGCTCTGATCGCGGCCGTCTGCACGTCGTTGCCGCGGCCGATCGTGAAGGCGAACCCGTGCCCCTCGTGACCGTCCTCGGTCCGGAGCACCACGTAGGCGGCGGAGTAGTCGGGATCGGGGTTCATGGCGTCGGAGCCGTCCCGCTCCCGCGACGTGGGGAAGCGGACGTCGTACGTCTCCAGGGAGGTGATCTTCACGCCCGTCCCGCCGTCCGGACGGCGACGGACTCGTGGGAGCGATCCATCCGACCAATGGACGCCGTCACCTTCATCCCGAAGGACGCCTTTGGGTTATTCTCCCCGAAAGAGGCACCCACGAGGGCTTCCGCATGATCGACGAGGCTAGCAGGGCGGGCGGCCGGTGCCACCGGCACCGGAGAACTCGCCGCACGGCGGTGATCGAGCTGCGAGAAGCCGATGGACGTGGCCGAGCGTGGATGGGCGAGGCCACCCGGACCAACCGGCAGCAGCTTCACAACGCCTCCAATACATCCGATGTTTCGCCAAGAATGTCCGCTGGTCGCGTGCAAGTCAAGAGGTTTCCGGGACGAATACATCGGATAACTCGACGGCGAGCGGCCATGTTAGGCGGAAGAGTCAGGCGGACATCGGATCTTCTTGGAGTGGAGCCCGGCAGGGTCGCGCGGACCGTGCCACCGGACCCGGGAGCTGCCTTCCCCGAGCGGGCCGCGCCGCTGGCCTTCCACGGGCGGGCCGCCGTCCTCGCACTGGCGTTTCCTCGTGCGCCGCACGACCGGGCCGGGGTCCGCGAGGGACTCCGGCCCGGTCGCCGTTCAGGTGCCGTAGACCTCGAACTCCCACAGCGAGTAGCCGTACTGCGTGAGCCCGCGTTGCGTGCCGTACATCCGGACGTACCGCCCGGTGCCGGAGACGACCAGGTCGTCCACACCGCCGTCACCGGTGGTGGTGGAGTACACGTTCGTCCACGTGGCGTTATCGGGAGATGTCTGGATCTGGTAGGCCTTGCCGTACGCCGCCTCCCAGTTCAGCCGCACCCGGCTGATCGAACGGGACGCGCCCAGATCCACCGAGATCCACTGCGGGTCGCTGTACGCGCTGCTCCACCGCGTCGCCGCGTCGCCGTCGACCGCCAGTGACCCCACCCGCCCGTTGTCCGGCTCCACGCTGGACGTGGCCGTCGGGCGGCCGGACGACAGCAGCGTGCCTCCGCCGGAGACGGGCGTGCCGTAGACGTTGAGGTCCCACAACGAGTAGCCGTACTGCGTGAGCCCGCGTTGCGTGCCGTAGACCCGGACGTACCGCCCGGTGCCGGAGACCACGAGGTCGTCCACACCGCCGTCGCCGCTGGTGGTGGAGTACACGTTCGTCCAGGTGGCGTTGTCCGTGGACGCCTGCACCTGGTAGGCCCTGCCGTACGCCGCCTCCCAGTTCAGCCGCACCCGGTTGAGCGCGTAGGTGGCCCCGAGGTCGACCGAGATCCACTGCGGGTCGCTGTACGCGCTGCTCCACCGCGTCGCCGCGTCGCCGTCGACCGCCAGCGACCCCACCCGGCCGGCGTCGGGCTCCACGCTGGAGGTCGCCGTCGGACGGCCCTGAGCGAGGTCGCTCGAGGTGGTCGGCGGCGTGCTGACGCCGGGGCCGACGAATGTGTAGCTGTCGACGTCGAACAGCGCGTTCGCGCCGGTGTTGTTGCCGGTGAACACCAGGTAGAGGTCGTGCGTGCCGTCGTCCGGCCTCGTCACCGGCGCGGTCAGCTCGACGTAGTTGTCCCAGCCTCCCGTGCCGGAGACCGCGAGGCGCGCGACCTCGGGACCCGTCGGCGAGTCGTAGCGGAAGGAGAGGGTGCCGCCGGCGTTGGCCGAGGACACGCGGGCCTTCACCCCGGTGATGCCCTTCAGGCTCACCGCGTGGTGCCGCACCCACTCCCCGCTCTGGATGTCGCCGAGGCGCCTGCCGCCCTCCGCCGCGGCCTGGTCGACGACCTTCGGGCCGTTGAGCTGGACGAAGTGCTCCGCCTGCCACTGCTTCGGCCAGACCGAGATCTCCTTCTCCCCTGTCAGCGCGACCGTGCCGGGGGCGCCCCGGTCGGTGTAGGAGGCCCGCAGGACGAAGAACTGCACGGCGTCGGGACCGGCGTGCACGGGGCCGGTGTTGACGGTGAACCCGCAGCCCGTTCCCTGTCCCTCCTCGTGGGCGTGCTCCTGGTGCCCCAGCGCCGCCCGGATGACGACGTCGGCGCAGCCGACCGTGCCGTCCTGCGGGTCGGTGGCGCTCGCGGTCGTGGTGAGGTTCTCGCCCCAGCTCCACATGCCGCCCGCCGGGATGCCCGCCAGCGTGACCGCCGGCCGGTTGTTGCCGACCACGACGGGGATCACCGCCGTGCCCGTGTGACCGGCGGGATCCCGTACGGTCAGACGCGCCCGCTTGTCGCCGTTGGTGGTGTAGGTGAACGACGGGTTGGCGGCCGTGGAGTCGATGGTGCCGTTGTCGTCGAAGTCCCAGGCATAGGTGATGGGGTCGCCGTCGGGATCGGACGATCCCGCGCTGGAGAACGTCACCGCGAGCGGCGTCAGGCCGTTGTCCTTGTTCGCCGTGGCCACCGCGACCGGCGACCGTCCGCCCTGGACATAGTTGATCTTGTAGAGTCCGGCGTCCACCGCGCCCGAGAAGTAGCCGCTGCCGTACTCCAGCAGGTACAACGATCCGTCGGGCCCGAACTCCATGTCGATCGGGTGGACGAGGTTCATCCCCGCGAGCACCGGCTCGATGACCGTCGGGTTCCCCGTGGCGGGGTTTCCGTTGTCGAACTGGACCTCCTTGATCCAGTTGCGGCAGTACTCGGAGATGATCCACTTGTTGTCGTAGTACGCGGGCCACTTCACGTCCGAGGCCAGGTTCGGGTCGTAGTGGTAGACCTCGGCGTGGTTGGGCGAGCCGCAGCCGCCCGGGTTGTCGAGGGCGGGCCACTCCTTGCTGCCGCCGTGCTGCTCCCACACCAGCGAGGGTTTGGTGGGGGGAAGCTGCTGCAGGCCGGTGTTGCGGGCCGAGTTGTTCACCGGGCCGGTCGTGCCGCCGCAGGGGAACCAGCCGCGCGGGGCGTTGGCCGCGAAGTCCCAGTCGTTGTAGGCGACGTTCGGGCCGCCGCAGTACGGCCAGCCGTAGTTGCCCGGGCCGGTCGCCCGGTTGAACTCGTCGTAGGCCGCCGGTCCCCGGTTGGGAATCGTGGCGCCCGCGTCGGGCCCGACCTCGCCCCAGTAGAGGGTGTTGTTCGCCTTCTTGTCGACCCAGATCCGGTACGGGTTGCGGTCGCCCATGATGTAGATCTCAGGCCGGGTCTTCGCCGTGCCCGGCGGGAAGAGGTTGCCGGCCGGGATCGTGTAGGTGCCGTCGTTCTCGGGGTGGATCCGGTTGATCTTCCCGCGCAGGTCGTTGGTGTTGCCCGCCGTGCGCTGGGCGTCGTACTGCGGGTTGCTGGCCGGCCGCTCGTCGATGGGCGCCATGCCCGCCGAGTCGCCGCCGGAGTTGGTGTTGTCGCCCACCGCGAAGTACAGGTTCTCGTTCGAGTCCCACGTCATCGAGCCGGCCGAGTGGCAGCACAGGTCACGCTCGGTCGGCCACTCGACGATCATGTCCTCGCTGGCGGGGTCCAGCACGCCCGCCGCGGTGTTGAAGGTGAACCGGGAGATCCGGTTGACCAGCGGCGTCACCTTCGGCGAGTAGAAGAGGTACACCCAGTGGTTGGCGGCGAACCGCGGGTGGATCGTGATGCCGATGAGCCCGTCCTCGAACCGGGCGTCGAGCTGCAGCGTCAGCGCCACGGTCGTGGCCTTGGTGACGGGGTTGTACAGGCGTACCTGGCCGCCGCCGGAGCTGCTGCCCCGGTTGATGTAGAGGACCTTGCCGTCGGGGAGGACCGACAACTCGATGGGCTCGCCCATCGAGAGCCCGCCGTCGAGCTTGACCTTCTCGAACCCGCTCGTGGGAGGCGGAGCGAGGGCCGCCCGGGGCTGTGCCGCGGGGGCGGCGGAGGCGGGGACGGGGGCTCCCGCGACCGCCGTCGCCGCGAGCGTGAGGATGAGGGCGCCGACGGCTGTCCGAAGGCGCGCGAAACCGACCACGAGGTCTCCTGGGGGGTGCGGAGGCGGATGTGCGTCGAGCTCACAGGGGCTCCAGGTCTGCGGCAGACCTGGAGCCCCGGCGTCTTGTCGGGGGGTCGCGAGGGCTCAGGTGCCGTAGACCTGCAGCTCCCAGAGCGAGTAGCCGTAGGGCGCCAACCCCCGCTGGGTGCCGTAGACCCGCACGTAGCGCCCGGTGCCGGTGACGTTCAGGTCGTCGACTCCGCCGTCACTCGTCGTGGTGGAGTAGACGGTCGTCCAGGTCGCGTTGTCCGGCGACGTCTGCACCTGGTAGGCCTTGCCGTACGCGGCCTCCCAGTTCAGCACCACCCGGCTGATCGAACGGGACGAGCCGAGGTCGACCGAGATCCACTGCGGATCGGAGTACAGGCTTCCCCAGCGCGTCGCCGTGTTGCCGTCGACGGCGTTCGCCCCGACCAGCACGTTGCCGGTCTCGACGCTGGAGGTGGCCGTCGGCCGCCCCTGCGAGAGCAGGGTCGGCCCGGTTCCGGCCGGCGTGCCGTACACGTTGAGGTCCCACAACGAGTAGCCGTACTGCGTGAGCCCTCTCTGCGTGCCGTAGACCCGGACATAGCGCCCGGTGCCGGACAGGGTGACGTCGTCGACGCCGCCGTCGCCCGTGGTGGTCGAGTAGACGGTCGTCCAGGTGGCGTTGTCCGGCGACGTCTGGATCTGGTACGCCCTGCCGTACGCCGCCTCCCAGTTCAGGCGGACCCGGTTGAGCGCGTAGGAGGCGCCGAGGTCCACCGAGATCCACTGCGGGTCCGCGTACGCGCTGCCCCAGCGGGTGGAGGCGTTGCCGTCGACCGCGAGCGAGCCGGTCAGGGTGCTGCCGCTCTGCACGCTGGAGGTCGCCGTCGGGCGCCCCTGGGCGAGGTCCGTGGCCGCGGGAGGCCCTCCGTCCCCCTTGATCCGGATGTTGCGGTAGTTGATGTCGGCGCCGTCGCCGTCGTTCTGCACGCCGATGTATCCGGACGCGATGTTCCGGGTGCTGGTGTAGTCGTTGATCTTGACGCCGTTGAGGAAGATCTCCACGTGCTGGCCGTGGACGGCGATCTCGTAGGTGTTCCAGGATCCCGGCGGGTTGAGCGCGGCGGCGCGCAGCGCGGTGTCCGGCGCCTTGAAGCTGTAGACGCTGCCGGTGGTACGGGTGGGATCGGCGTCGCTGGCGTCGATCTGGATCTCGTGCCCCTGGTCGACCGGCTTCCACGGGTCGCCCTGCGGGTCGGGGAAGCCGATGAAGACGCCGCCGTTGTCGTCGCCCGGCATCATCCAGTCGAGCTTGAGGGAGTAGTTCGAGAACGTGGTGACCGGATACCAGAGCAGCCCCATGCCGCCGAAGGAGGTCAGCGTGCCGTCGGCCAGCGTGAAGCCGCCGGGCCCGGCCATCCGCCAGCGGTCGAGGCTCGCCTGGGTGCCGTCGAAGAGCGCGGTGTAGCCGGTCTCCGGCCGGCAGTCGGCCGGCCTGGCGCGTGAGGCGATCTGGATGCCGCCGAGCAGCATCTTCGTGAAGTTGGGGTCGGCGTAGGACTCCTCGGTGTGGCCGAGGCCGGTGTACCAGGAGCGGCCACCCATGTAGTCGTGGCACCAGGTGATGGGATGGTCGCCCATGGACCCGCCCGAGTAAGAGGACTCGTCGAGGCCGGCCAGCACCTTCACGTTCGCCCGCGGATTGGTGCGGTAGTTGTACCACTCGTCGGTTCGCGTCCAGGCCTGCGGAAGATGCGACGTGGACACGTTGGCCCGGTCCTCGACCCGGACGACCGCCTGCTGGGTCGCCGGATGCGAGTTGAACCAGGCCCCGACCAGGCCGCCGTACCAGGGCCAGTCGTACTCGGTGTCCGCGGCCGCGTGCACGCCGACGTATCCGCCGCCCGACGCGATGTAGGACTGGAACGCCGTCTGCTGCGCGGCGTTGAGGACGTCACCGGTCGTCGACAACCAGACGACGGCCTGGTACTGCGCCAGGTTCGCCGTGGTGAACGCCGCCGCGTCCTCGGTGGCGTCCACCGTGAACCCGTTGGCCGCACCCAGTTGCCGGATGGCCGCGATGCCGTTCGGGATGGAGGAGTGCCGGAAGCCCGCCGTCTTGGAGAAGACGAGGATCTTGGTCAGCGGGGCGGAGAGGGCGGCGGCCTGAGCGGTCAGGACGGCCGCAGCAGCGACGAGAAGAGCGAGAGTGGTCCGGATGATCACACGCATGAGCCGGCCCTCTCAATCGGTGGACGAGAGACGGGACGGCACCGGCGCCGGCCGGGGTACCGGGAGAAGGACGGCGGCGGGCACACATGGGCACATGCGGTACTCCTTCTGGGGAAAGAGGAGCGCGCCGCCGCACCTGGTGAAAAAGAATCAACGGCCACCGGCTTACTTTTGTCGCCGTCGACGAAAGATTCGCACATCCAAACGAAAGCGTCAACATTCGTCGGAGCGCTCGAGCCGCTGATGTCCGACACCGATCTCGATGGCCGTTATCGATCTTCATACATCGGATGTGTCAGAGATCGAGATCTCTGAGTTTCGAATTCGAAACGACAAAAATCCTGCCTGATCGGCGGCGCTGGCGCGTTTTTGGAGCGGTCCCGCTGACACGGTGGCTCGTGAGACGTCTATTGACTGGCCAATACATCCAATGTTAACTGCGCCTGACAGTCCAGATTCGGAGCAAGTGCGACGGGGTGCCGGGCCGACGGCCTCCGTGCTCTCGCACCGGTTCTGAGCTGTGGAGGGGCCCGGTGAGCAGGCACGTCAGCCGGTCGCCGATCGCCGGGCTTACGGCGGCTCACCGGCCCCTCTGCCTCCGGTCGAGGGCCTGTCGGTACGGCCAGGCGGCGCGCCGCGCGAAGCTCCCACCCCGCGGTGAAAGCGGAGGTCCCCACTCCTGCGCTGAACGCGGGGCGACCCCGCTCCCGCGGTCGACGCGGCGTCCCACTCCCGCGGTCAACGCGGGGCGACCCCGCTCCCGCGGTAACGCGGGCGTCGCCGCTCCCGCGGTGAACGCCGGGGCGGTCAGGGGTCAGGCCGTGTCCCCCGGACGGTCGGGGCCGGCCGAATGGTCGGGACCCGAATGACCGGGACCCGCCGCGTGGTCGGGGCTCGCCGGATGTTCGGGCTTCTTGCGGCGGCCGAACAGGGCCGCGCCTCCGGCGACCACGAGCAGGGCGAACCCGCCCCAGAGCAGCAGCGGATTGTTCGAGCCCGTGTCCCCGGCCGCCTTGCCCCCCGCCGTGTCTCCTGCCGTGTCCCCCGCCGCCGGCGGAGCCGCGGCGGCCGAAGGCGCCGCCCCACCGGAAGCGGCCTTCACCGTGAAGGGGATCTCCCCCTCGATGGGATGGCCGTCGGAGGAGACGACCCGCCACGCGACGACGTAGCTCCCGGACGGGAGCGGGCCGGCGACGTCCTGGGTCACCTTCGGCCCGTCGGCACGCGGCTTGCCGGACTCGAAGCGGCGCCCGGCGGCGTCGTGGAGGATCACGACCGGGAAGGTCACGTGCGCGCTGAACTCCAGCTCGATCCGGTCGAGGGTGGAGACCACGGCGTTCTTGGCGGGTGAACTGCTCTTCAGGCTGTCGTGGGCGAGAGCGGGCGATGCGAACGCCGCCACGAGCGCGCCCCCCAGGCACAGGACGAGCATCGCCTTGATGGCGGAGATCTTCATGGGACCAACTCCGAACGCGTGAGCCGTCACACTTTCCGCGAGCCGTGAGAGAGCGGATAGGCGCGCATGACGCGACGAATTCTGTCACAGAACACCCTCGGTCCCCCGGACGACCACGCTGGCAGGGGCCGGTCCGCGGCGGAGAACCACGAGGTCAATAGGATGCGGCTCCCTGACGCCCCGTCGGCGGGAAGATCCCGTCCCTCCCCATTGAGAGAGCAGATGACCATCGAGCACACGCACGAGTTCCGACTGGTCGCTCCCGGGGACGCCGCCCTCCGCCCGCTACTCGACGACCTCGCGATCGAGTACCAGCGCCGCTACGGGCCCAACGACGAACTGGCCCGCTTCCCCGACTCCGACTTCGCGCCGCCGGACGGCGGCTTCCTGATCCTCGTCGAGAACGGCGAGACCACGGCGGGCGGCGCCTTCCGCCGCTACGACGAGACCACGGCCGAGCTCAAGCGCATCTGGACGCATCCCGGCCACCGCCGCCGCGGGCTCGCCCGCCTCGTCGTCCGGGAGCTGGAACGTGAGGCGGCCGCCTGCGGCTACCAGCGGGTCGTCCTGAGCACGGGTCCGCGCCAGCCCGAGGCGATCGCCCTGTATCTCGCGGGCGGCTACCGTCCGCTGTTCGACGTGACCGCCGACCCCGAGACGGTCGGGGAGCACGTGTTCGACAAGACCCTCGTCTGACGCCCCGGCGGGCGGCTCCCCCGCCGGCCGGAGTCGTCAGCGCAGGATGTACAGCACGCTGTCCCCCAGGTCTCGCCGCTCCACCCCGAGGCCGTCGACCGGGCGTTCGACCGCGTTCTGGAACGCCGTCCCCGCGGCGCGATCGCGGGGGACGACGACCTCCCGCACTCCCATGTTCCGCAGGTAGCCGATCGAGTACGGCTCCGGGAACGCCTTCGTCACCTCGATGACCTCGGACATCATCTCGGGGGTGAACGAGGCCTCCCCGTTCACCGTCGGGTAGAACCTTCCGACCGACCAGATCAGGGACAGGCCGTCCTGGCCTTGCTCGTCGGGAAGCGTCAGCACGGGGCCCCTGATCTGGGACATCGCGGCGGGCGGCGGCGGAACCTCCGGATTCGGGACGGCCTGCAGCCCCTCGGCGCAGACGAGCAGCGGAACCACCAGCAGGACGTGCCTGAACCGCCCCGCCCGTACGGCCAGGCGGGTCAGGGCTCCCGCGGCCAGCAGCCCGAGCAGGAGGACGGTGTACATCACGAACCTGCCCGGCGTCCGCAGCGCCTCGAACCCCGGAAGCACGTGCCGGGCGGGCAACCAGGTCACCGCGCCGCCCAGGAACGTCGTGCCGAGGGCCAGCACCAGGGTGCCCGCGACGCCGAGCAGGAGCAGGAGCCGGGTCCGCGGCCGCCACGTTGTCACCGCCAGCCCGGCGATCGCCACGAGCACCACGACCAGGCCGGGGAACAGGCACATCTCGATCGGCCAGGTGAGGCCCGCACGGGCGCCCGCGGTCAGCCGTCCCCACACGACGGAGTAGTCGGGGGCGGCCCAGAAGGCCCGGACCGGCGGCGAGAAGAACGCGAGCGCCCTCTCGCTCCGCGACTCGGCGACCTGCGGATTCTCCTTCGCCACCCGCAGGAAGAGTGCGCCGAGGGCGAGCGTGACCGCCGCGAACCCGGCGCCGCCCGCGAGGTCGGCGATCAGCAGCCCTCGGGGCAGGTTCGGCCGGCCGGCCCGCAGCCAGCCGACGGCCCCCGCCGTCACGACGAGGATGAGCAGGTACAGCGCGGGCAGCCCGATCGCGAAGCCCAGGCTGAGCTGCCAGGCCGCGAGCGCCCAGGCCGCGACCACCAGCCATGGCCGCGCCGGTCCGGAGAACCAGCCTCGCCTGCCGATCCCATTGCCCCTGAGCAGCAGCGCGATCGACAGCGGGATGGCGCCGCTGACGAGGATGTTGAGGTGGATCGCGTGGGACAGGCGCCACGGGCTGAAGGCGAAGGCCGCCCCCGCGACGAGGGCGCCGATCCGGCCGCTGCCGAGCTGACGGGCGAGCAGGTACGCGCCCGCGAAGGCGAAGGCGGAAGCCAGGACGTACGCCACGTTGTAGCGGACGAGGGCGTCCCCCATGTCGGACACGCCGATGCCGAACGGGGCCAGGCCGAGCAGGGTGTCGCTGAACACTCCGGTGTGGGGCAGCGGCCAGTACGCGTTCGCGTCGAACGGGTGCCCGATCTGGCTCAGCAGCGCGTGGCCGTACCAGGCGATCTCCCACGCGAAGAACAACGGGTCGCCGAAGTCGCCCGGAACGGTGCGGGACGGGTGGGCCATGGCCGGCCACGTCATCAGCACGGCGAGGGCCAGTGCCACCACCCCCACGGCGCCCACCTCAACGGGCACCCGATCACGGAGTCGGCGTCCGGGTCGGGTGGCCGGGCGGGAGAAGGTGAGACTGACGGGCATCGCCCTTCCTTTCATCGGCGGCATCTGTGGCATCGATGACATCGGCGGCTCCGGAGCTTCATCGGGCTTCCCCCGTCTTCAGCGGGCGTCACTGGCTTCACCTGCCTTCGCCGGCTCTCACCTGGCTCACCGGGGATCGGGTGCCGGTTCACGACGCGCTCAGCCGACGGCCTCGAGGGACCGCCGTGGGTTGAACACCCACGCGCGCAGCAGCAGGAACCTGACCAGCGTGGCCAGCCCGTTGGCCACGACCACGGCGGATAGTTCCGCGTGAGTCGACGGCCCCGGCACGAGCAGATGGAGCAGCGCGAGGCCGCCCGTGCTCAGGACCAGGCCCACCAGGAAGGCGATCCCGCCTTGAAGCTGATGCCGTACGGCTCTGGCCCGGCCGGTCACCAGGAAGGTGAAACGCCGGTTCGCCGCGGTGTTGGCGACCGCGGTGGCGGCGAGGGCCAGCCCGTTGGCGGCGACAGCGGCCATGACCGTCCGCAGGCCCATGTAGAGCAAGAGGTGGACGAACGTGCTGATCAACCCGACGATCGCGAAGCTCGACAACTGGCGGGCCATGCCGGCCGGCAACCTGGCCTGCTGCACCTTCTCGGGGATCGGCAGCCGCGCCGCGCCGGACAGGGTCTTGCGGGCGACCCGGACCATTCCCCGCAGGTCGTCGCGGGCCGTCCTGAGGATGTCCACCCGGCTGTCGGGGTCGTCGACCCAGTCGACGGGAACCTCGTGGATGCGCAGCCCGTGCTGCTCGGCCAGCAGCAGCAGCTCGGTGTCGAAGAACCACTCCTCGTCCTCGACCGCCGGCAGCAGCACCTGGGCGACATCGGCGCGCACGGCCTTGAACCCGCACTGGGCGTCGGAGAACCGCACCCCCAGGGTCGACCGCAAAAGCAGGTTGTAGCCCCTCGAGATGAACTCGCGTTTCGCACCACGCGTCACGTTCGACCCGCGGGACAGCCGGGTGCCGATCGCCAGGTCGCTGTGCCCGGACAACAGGGGCGCGACGAGCGGCAGGAAGGCGTTCAAATCGGTGGACAGGTCCACGTCCATGTAGGCGACGACGTCCGCGTCGCTGTCCGCCCACACTCTGCGCAGAGCCCGGCCCCGGCCCTTCTTCTCCAGGCGCACCGCCCGGACGTTGGGCAAATCGCACGCGAGGTCCACGGCGAGAGGCCACGTCCCGTCGGTGCTGTCATTGTCGGCAATCGTTATGAGATATCCGTACGGAAATGTCGTCGCCAAGTAGTCGTGGAGACGGCGAATGCTGTCGTCCAGCACACGCTGCTCGTTGTAGACGGGAACGACCACCTCGACGACCGGACTTGCGCTTCTCTCTGCGGTCATCTGACTCATGCCGCACGTCCTACCCGAGCGCCGATCCGCCTTTAACCGGCCTGAATGGATTATTGATGAAGCATTCCCAATAACAGGAAATTATCGCTCCGAACCCCTTCACATAAGCCAAATAGGCACATTAGCCAGAAAACGGATATATCCCATATAAATGGAAATCAGGCCGGAGTCGAGAGCGGACCTGGAGGCGGAGCGCGCTCTGCATAGCATCTCCATCCTGGGTGTGACAGGGCCAGGTCAGCCCGCCCTCGCGCACGTATCGTCGAGGGCATGGAGACCGGCAGCCGGCTCGGGGACTACCTCCGCGCGCGGAGAGAGTTGATGCGTCCCGAAGACGTGGGCCTCTCCGATCTCGGACGCCGGCGGGCCATCGGGCTCCGGCGTGAGGAACTCGCCATGCTGGCGGGCATCAGCACCGACTACTACCTGCGCCTGGAGCAGGGGCGCGACCAGCATCCCTCCGAGCAGGTCCTCGAAGCCCTGGCCCGGGCGCTGCAGCTGGACGACGACGCCACCGCGCATCTCCATCAGCTCGCCCGGCCCCGGCAGCGGCGCCGCCGCGTCGTCGACCGCCCCGAGCGGGTGCAGCCCGGCATCCGGCAACTGCTCAAGACGTGGTCGGACACCCCGGCGTTCGTCCAGAGCCGCTTTCTCGACGTGCTCGCCGCCAACCCGCTGGCCTGCGCCCTGTCTCCGGTCTACCGGCCCGGAGTCAACGTCCTGCGCGCCCTGTTCCTCGACCCCGGCGTCCGCGCGTACTACCGAGACTGGGAGAAGATCACCTCAGGCACCGTGGGCGCCCTGCGCGAGCTCGCCGGGCCCGACGTCGACGACCCTCGGCTCACCGATCTCGTCGGTGAGCTCTCCGTCCGCAGCGAACTCTTCCGCCGCCTGTGGGCGCGTCACGACGTCCGGGCCCGGCGTTGCGGGACCAGCGTCATCGACCATCCCCAGGTCGGGCCGCTGGAGCTCCGCTTCGAGAAACTCTCGATCAGCGGCGGCAACGGCCAGCTCCTGGTCATCAAGCACGCCGAGCCGGGAAGTCCCACCGCCCAGGGACTGGCACTGCTGTCCAGCATGATCGCCGCCCCGGGAGACCCCGGCGAACAGGGGCCGGAACACCCCGAGCGATCAACCGGCCAGGGCCGCGTCCCCGAAGGGGAACACGGCGAATAAGACCCCGGCCGGGGGCCCGTACCGCTACAAAGCACCGTGAACTGCCGATTCTCTGTGGGCCGCGTCTCGCCCCTGCCATGCTGACCGTCATGTCTGAGACGGGTGAGGTGCGTGAGGCGTTCCGCCGGGTGTCCGCGCTCGTCGCCGACCACCGCGCCGACCTCGACCAGGCCGTCCACCTGATGGCCGCCCACGCGTGGGTCGGCGGCGGCGCGCCCCGCTTCGCCGCCGAGTTGTCCAGACACCGCGCGATTCTGCAGTCGTGCCTGGAGACCGCTCTGACGGAGGTCTCCCACCTGGTCGTACGGCACGGCATGCTCCCGCCCGGCATGACCTCCGTCCAGACGTCGGTGACGAGCATGACCGCCACGTCGAGCGCCTTCCGGGGCGTGGACGTCGAGACGATGAACGCCCTGGTCTGCTCGCTCGAACGCGCCGCTGAGCGGATGTCCGACCTGTCGGTGCGGCTGCACGCCGAACTCGCCGTGCTCTGCCTGCCGACCGACCCCGGATGGGACGTGGCGCACAGCGCCGACTGGGCCCGCGGGCAGGCCCGTGACCTGAAGCGGCGCCTGGCCTGGATCCAGCGGGCCGAGCCGGACGCGTGGACCCGCTGGGACGGCGGCGTGGTGTCGTCCGGCGTGATCGGCTTCGGGCTCTTCGAGGCGTTCGCCCCCGATCCCGGCATGGCGGCGGCGCTGCTGCGCCGGATCGCCGCGGGAGACCACACCGCGCTCATGGCCGTGGTCGCGCTGCAGGAGCAGGGCCAGGACCCCGGCCTGGCGGCCCGCGTCCACACGTGGTGGCGCGGGCTCCCCCGAGGGCTGCGCGAGGAACTGATCGCCGCCGCGCCGCAGGGGGTGGGGTCGCTCAACGGCCTGCCCGCCTCGGTCCGCGACCGGGCCAACCGGTTGTTCCTGTCCGTGGAGAAGGCCCGCCTGCGAACCGAGTCCGCCAGGCTCACCCGCCAGATCGCGGAGTCGGGCCAGGCCACCATGTTCCTGCCGCTCGACGCCGTCCTGTGCGCGCTCAATCGGATCGACATGATCGAGCGGACGCTCGCGCTGGGCGGCGTCGCAGGCCATCCGCCCCTCCTGCTGCTCTCCTTCAATCTCGCAGGGCTCGGCCGGCTCGTCGTCTCCTGGGGCGATCCCGACACGGCGGACACCACCGTCACCTATGTCCCCGGGCTCGGCACGCGGCTGGACACCTTCGACGGCGGTGTCGAGCGAGCCCGGCGGCTCTGGCAGCAGTGCCAGACGACCGCGGGGGGCAGGCAGATCGCCTCGATCGCCTGGCTGGGCTACGACGCCCCTCAGCTCGATCCGGGGATCGTGTACCCCGGCCGCTCGGTCGCCATGGGAGGCGCCGCCGACCGGGGCGCGGGCGCGCTGGCCGCCTTCGTCGACGGCCTGCACGCCGCCCACACGCCTGCCGCGTCCGCCAGGAACGTGCTGCTTGGGCACAGCTACGGCTCCCTGGTCACCGGGAAGGCCGCCGTACTGCGGCCCGGGCTGCTGGCCGACGATCTCATCTTCGTGGGCAGCCCCGGCGTCGGCGTCGAGCACGCGAGCGATCTGGGGGTGGGTCCCGGCCACGTCTGGGTGGGTGAGGCGGGCAACGATCCGGTCGCGTACCTCGGCAGGTTCACGGCAGATCCCGGCGATGCGAGCTTCGGAGCCCGGCGATTCCTCGTCGAGCGCAGCGTGATCACCGAAGCCCACTCCAACTACTGGGTCCCGTATTCGGATTCCCTGCGGAACATGGCGTTGATCGCCAACAGCCAATACAACTACCTGATCAAGCCGGAGCCTCTGAAACAGCCTCAGTTGCTGATGCCCGAACTCGCTCCCCCAGAGGTGAGAGAGCTCAACAAATGACGTCATCGCGACATCATGCTTCGGCGTGCGCCCTCTTGCTGGCCGTCCTGGCCGGCTGCACAGAACCAAGGTCTGCCATGCCCCCAACGATCGCCCAGACGCAGGCGCTGACCCGTGTGGAACAACTCCTCGCGAACACCGTCTCTGCCCTCGACCCCGAACCGCGTCTGGAACTCAACGCCATCGTTCCGACCGTCTCCCGATGTCTCGACCCCGGTCCGACGGAGTCTTCCGAGCAGGTGATGGTCAGCCGCGCGTACTGGCTCCGCGACATACCCGCGAAGCACAACCTCGCCATCGCGTACCAGGTTCGGGATCACTGGGTCCAGCAGGGGCACATCATCATCGGCACGGGAGGAATGGAGTCCGGGCATCCCAATATCGCGGGCGAGACGCGCCCGGATGGGTTCATCCTGGCGCTGGGCTGGGCCGAAGGAGATCATCTCTATCTCGCCGCCACCTCCCCCTGCGTACGGCCCGACGACATGCCCGGGCAGTAAAGGGGCGTCTCGCTGAGTGGGTCCATCGAGTCGCGACTCGGTAACCTACGGAAGGTCGAAAATGTTCAGGAGTGTGGGATTGTGCGCGTTGTTGATGCTTTCCGGCAGACCTTTGGCGGCGAGCCCGCAGGGGTGTGGCACGCGCCGGGCCGGGTCAACCTGATCGGGGAGCACACCGACTACAACGACGGCTTCGTGCTGCCGTTCGCCGTGCCGTGGGGCGTCACGGCCGCGGTCCGCCCGCGCGAGGACGACACGGTCCGTCTCGCCTCGCTTCAGGCGAACTCCGAGCCCCAGGTTCTCGAGCGGATCGACCAGGCCGAGGGCTGGGCACGATACGCGGCTGGGGTCTTCTGGGTCATGCGCGAGGAGGGCCTTCCCATCCGCGGCGCCGACGTCATGATCGACGGTGACGTGCCCCAGGGGGCCGGTCTTTCGTCCAGCGCGGCCCTCGAGGTCGCCGTCGCGGTCGCCCTCGACGACCTGTACGGCCTCGGCAGGCCCAAGATCGAGCTGGCCAGAATCGCGCAGCGGGCCGAGAACGACTTCGTCGGCATGCCATGCGGGATCATGGACCAGGCGGCGTCCGTCCTGAGCAAGGAGGGTCACGCGCTGTTCCTCGACTGCCGGTCCCTGGCCTCCCGCGCCGTCCCGCTCGACCTGGCCGCGCACGGACTCCAGCTGTTGATCATCAACACCGGCGTGCATCACGAGCTGGCCGACGGCCAGTACGCCCGCCGCCGCCAGGACTGCGAGAACGCCGCCAAGCACCTGGGCGTCGCCTCCTTGAGAGACGTCACCGACCTCGCGGCCGCCCTCGAACGGCTCACGGGCGACGAGCGCAAGCGGACGCAGCACGTCGTGACGGAGAACCACCGGGTCGAGGCTCTGATCGGGCTGCTGCGGGCGGGAGCCGTACAGGAGATCGGGGCGCTCCTGATCGCCTCCCACCTCTCGCTGCGCGATCAGTTCGAGGTCTCCTGCGCGGAGCTGGACGTTGCGGTCGAGGCGGCCGTCAAGGGCGGCGCCAGGGGCGCCAGGATGACCGGGGGCGGGTTCGGCGGCTCCGCCATCGCCCTTGTCGCCGAGGAGAAGGCCGACCGGGTTCGGGAAGAGGTTCTACGCGCCTACGAAGAGCGCGGCTGGGCCGCTCCGACCATCTACCCGGCGTCGGCCGCCGCGGGCGCCCGCAAGCTCGCCTAGAGACTCCTCGGACCGGCCCCGGACCGCTCAGCCTAGCGGCGGGAAGTCCGGCGGCCGGTGCTCGAGGAAGCTGGCGACCCCCTCGGCGAAGTCGGGCCGTTCGAACGACTCACGCATCAACTCCTGTGCCGTCTCCCTCGATTCGTCGAGGGACACGTTCCAGTCACCCCAGACCTGCCGCTTCATGACCTCCATCGACGCGGGCGAGCACCATTCGGCCAGCTCGCTCGCGTACGCCAGGGTCTCCTCCATGAGCCGGTCACGCGGTACGGCCCGGGCCGCCAGACCGAGCTCGCAGGCCTCCGCGCCCGTGAACACGCGGCCGGACAGCAGCAGGTCCATCGCCTTGGTCTGCCCGGCGAGCTTGGGCAGGATCCAGGCGAGGCCGTACTCGGCGACGAGACCCCGGCGGGAGAAGGCGGTCGTCCACTTGGCGTCCTCGGCCGTGAAGACGAGGTCGCACACGAGGGCGTGGACCATCCCCAGCCCGGCGCACGCGCCGTTCACCGCGGCGATCACCGGCTTGCGGATCGTCACGGGGAAGGTGTTCGGCCGCGTGTCCGGTTTGCCGTCGTAGTCACCGGTCTGGATGGCGGTCAGGGTCGCGAAGTCGGCCCCGGCGCAGAAGCCTCTGCCTGCGCCGGTGACCACGATGACCCTGACCGACGGATCCCGCTCGGCCTCCTCGAGGAGGTCGAAGTAGCGCCGTCCCATCTCGTCGGTCCACGCGTTCAGCCGTTCGGGCCGGTTGAACGTGAGAATCCGCACCCCGCCGTCGTTCTCGGACAGCACCACCATGTCGCCCTCCCCTACCGAATTATGTTCTACACCGGGCAGCGGCCTTCCGTGAACCTTTCGAGGCTCTGATTCCGGTCTCGGCGGACGAACGCCGGAGTCAGCTCCACATCGTCGTAGTAGCGGTGGAACACCGGTGTGGCCGCGCCGGACAGAGGCGGCACGATCCAGGACCAGTCCGCCGGGCAGACACGACCGCTGCGCTCCTCCTTCTCCAGGTGGAGCATGAACCGCCTGGCCTCGGTGTGATGGTCGGTGACGGCCACCCCGTCCTCCTCGAAGGAGTGCAGGACGGCCACGTTCAGCTCGACGAGCGCCTGGTCGCGCCAGAGCGTGCGGTCGTGCGACATGTCCAGCCCGAGCCGCTCTGCGACCACTGCGAGCTGGTCGTACCGGTCCGCGTCCGCGAGGTTGCGGGCGCCGATCTCCGTGCCCATGTACCACCCGTTGAAGGGGGCGCACGGATAGCGGATGCCGCCGATCTCGAGGCACATGTTCGAGATGACCGGTACGGCATGCCATTTCAGCCCGAGATCGGCGAACCACCGGAACGACGGGTGACGGAGGGGAACTTCGAGGACGACCTCGGCGGGCAGTCCTCGCAGGGCAGGGGTGCCCTTGGCCTCGATGATGAGGGGCAGGACGTCGAACCTGGTGCCACGGCCTCGCCAGCCGAGCCGGACGGCGGCCTCGGTCACCTCGACGTTCGCGGGGTCGCCGACGACAGACCCGTCGGGCCGCCTGTACCCGGCGTACCGGATGAGCTGGTCGTTCCAGATCACCGGGGCCTGCTCGCCCGGCCTGTCCGGCGCGAACACGGTGACCGTCGGCCGGATCTTGCCCTTGTTGGTGGCCACCCGCAGGTGTTCCACGCACTCCTCCGCGACGCCGTCGGCCGTGTCGACGTGCCGCCGATCTCGGACACGGAGGGATTTCCAGTAGAGCCGGCCGATGCACTTGTTGCTGTTGCGCCACGCCACCCGAGCCCCGAAGGCGAGCTCGCCCGGCGTATGCGTATAGGTACCTGTCTGGGAGATCTCTCGGGCGACCTCGCGCAGCCGGGGCTTCACCGACCCGGCGGACGGGTTCTCGGCGTGGTAAAGCCGGATGAAGTCCTCAGCCTCCCCCCTGTCGATGCCCTCCTCGCATCCCTGTTGCTGTACGGCTTCCGTAACCTGCTTGGACCTGAACCATGTCAGCACGACCGCCACACACTTCGTACTCACGGACGTCACGCCGGTTCCGGGGTGGCGATGGCGCCCTCTGCGCAGTGGCCCTCACCCCACTGCGATGTTTGTGGTCCGCGGCAGCCACGACTTCTCAGGAAAGGCGCAGCGACTCACATTTTCGGCGAAGTCCCGTGATTTGTCCCCGCATTCGACCACAAGGGGGCAATCTTCGGGAGAAACATCCGGATGTCCCCGACCGTCGCACGGGCCCGAGGGATCGCCGACCAGGCACGGCGGCGGCGAAGGACCTCAGGGGAGATCGTTCATCCTGGACAGACGGTGGCGAGCAGATTGAGGCGATGGCCCGGCCGAGCCGGCTCCCTGCTGATCGGCTCTAGGACGACTGGGTCGCTGGGCCGAAGTGCACGAGCCGTCCAGTCCGAGGCCGGGCTCACCAGGGCGTGCCGCCCCCCGGCATCGGCAGCCCGAGCTGGGCGTACATCTCCAACTGATCATAGAAAAGGTGATAGCTGACGATCAGGCCTTGCTCCACGGTGAAGACCCAGCAGCAGCGGATGCTGATCCGCCGCCCGGTCCCGGGAACCAAGTCGCCTCCCGTTATCAGGAGCGGACCGGTGTGCGTGCCGGTGCCCAAGGCTGTCGCCGCGACCTCTTCCCCCTCCACGATCGTCTGCCAGACCGTGAACCGCATGTCGGGCACTGCCGTCCAGATGACCGCGTAGTAGGAGACGACCTCCTCCCGGCTCTCGGCCTGCCCATCTGGCCCCACCGCGGCGACGTTCGAGGCGAAGCACCGGCCTAACAGGTCCGAATCGTGGGCGTTGCAGGCCGCGAAGAACCGGTCCACCACATCCGCCGACGCCACGTCCCGCACGGGAGGCCTCCCCTCCGCAGCTCAGTCCAACGCTACAAAGGGCCGAACAGGGCCTCTTGGCAGGGAGGGCGTTCCGACTTGCTCAGACGCGCTGCAGGTGATCTGGTTCAGCGGCCCGATCGCGCCGGCGAAGGCCGCTCAGAGATCGGCCGGAGGCGGATCGTTCCGCAGTCTGCTGTACATCCAGCCGTCACGCCACTGACCGGCACGGAACTCCACCGCGCGCAGAACGCCCTCCAATGTGAAGCCGGCCTTCTCCAGCGACTTCTGTTCTGCGATGTTCTCCGGGTGGGTGGCCGCCTGGATGCGCTCGGCTGGAGTGTGAGTGAACAGGTAGTCGCACAACATCGCCTGAGCCCGCCAGCCGATGCCACGCCCGCGCCAGTCCGGAAGCAGGGCGATACCTATCTCCCAGTATCGCGAGACCCCGAATCCTCGGACCGACCAGCTCATGAGGCCTGCGGCCGTGCCGTCCACCTCGACGATGACCCTGCTGTCGTCTTCGCCCAGGTAACCGTCGGTGGCGTAACGCCGCGCCGCGGCCTGCGCATCGCGAAACCCCGTCCAGTCCAGGCCGATCAATCCCGGCTCGGTGGCGAAACGCCGGAACAGGGCGAGATCGTCCTCCGTCACGGGTCGCAGCCGTACTTCAAGTGCGCCCATCGCGGCACCCCCTTGTGGTGCGTTCATCCGCCAAGATCGCGTCTCTGCCCCGGACCCTACCTCGCCGAATCTTGGGACGCGGGACATCACTGCCGGGACATCACTGCCGGGGCCGCACCCTTCGGCGCGGCGCTCCGCATGGATGCCACATGGTCGGACGCCATCTCGGTGAATCCCGCCATGCGTGATCGATGGCCGAGCTCCTGACGCCGTTTGAGAAGGGCGCGACTCGCGGCACGAGGGCGAATTCGTGAGTGGCATCACGTGTCAGGTCGTCGGCTGCGGAGGCGGAATGTCCAGGAGGCGGCCGGCCCACGACAGGGCGGCGGTGAGGCGGCGTCGGCGTTGGTCGAACAGGATCGGGTCCGTGTCGCGCGCCGGGGTGAGCAGGGGTTGTTGTCCGGCGATCAGGGCGGCATGGCCGGTGGCGTGCGGTCCCTGGTCGATGTCCGGCGCGGGGCCGCCTTCGGCGTGCAGGGCGACGAGCCACAGGTGGTGGTCGAGCCAGGGATCGCCGATCGCCGCCGACGCCCAGTCGGCCAGCACCAGGCGGCCGCCGTGGCACCACAGGTTCGCGGCGCGTACGTCGCGGTGGATCAGGCTGTCCCCTTCAGTGGGTGCCTGGGCGGCCGCGCCGTGCAGCGTGTCCAGGTGGTCGGCCAGCCATCGCTGGGAGCATACGTGCATACGCAGCAGGCGTGCCGGGTCGGCGGCGATGGCCTCCCAGGGGTTGGGCCTCGCCCGCAACACCGGCACACCGGGCGGCGCGGGCAGCAGGTGCACGTCGTGGAGGAGCTTGCGGGTGGCCTCGACGAGGCCGGGGGTCCACTCACGGAGCCAGTACTCCGGCTCGAGCATTTCCAGTACGAGCATCTGCAGCGGTTCGCGTGTGCTCGCCAGCAGCCGCGGCAGGAACGGCCGGTCGCCCAGCGCCTCGTACACCGCCGACTCCGTGCCGAATTCGACGCGATCGGCGATCTCGGCGACCTTGACGAACACCGAACCGCCCTTGGCACGGTCGGCGATCCGCGCCACGGACCTGCTGTGCCCGCCCGTGACCGGCCGCAGCCCGACGATCTCGCTGCCGAGTGCGCGGCCGGCCGATTCGGCGATCTCAGCGTCGGTCGGCGGCACGGTGGTCGCGGGCCGGCCGGCCACGCGTGACAGCAGCAGTTCGACCACCGATTGGTTGGCACGGCGGACTGCCTGCCTGCTGTCCGGGTCGGGCCGCCCGAGCGACTCGGTGACCAGGCGCCATATCAAGGCGCGCAGCAAGAGCTGATCGATGTCGTCCTCGCAGGCGAGTTCGTCGAGGATGCCGGGCGGTGCGCCGGACCAGGCCAGCAGGTCCACGGCAGCGACCGCCAACGCATACCCCGCGGGCCGCCAGCTCGGTGAGAAGTCGATGACCGCCGGCGGCTGCCCAGCCTCGAACAACACATTGCCCGCGATGTCACCGTGCACGAGCTGGTTGGGCAACCGCACCGGCCGGGTGGCGGCCCGCAACCCGTCCACGAGATCCGACAGCTCCGGCGCCAGCTCGACCTCGGCCTGATCCCACGCCACCCGCTCGGCGACGTCCCAGCGGGTTCGGCCGCGGCCCAGCCAGCCGGGCGCCGGGACATCGGCCAGGGCCGCGTGGAAAGCCCTGCTGGCCGCGACGAGTTCCGGCCACCGCGCCACTGGGGCCGGCACGCCCTCGACCGCGGTCCACGCCGCCCACCCGCCGACGACCCATGAGCCGTCAGTCGCACGCACCGGCTGCGGCACCCGGAAACCCGGACCGTGCAGGTCGGCGAACACCTCTGCCTGCCACGACGCCACCACCGGATGCTGGACGGGTTTGAGGACCAGACCACCCGCCTGCCAGCAGGCGCCGCCTCCTCCGGGTATCCGCCGCGCCGGCCCGGACGAAACCCCGAAGGCCGCTCGCACACCCACCGGCAGATCGTCGAACACCGCTCCACCCTCCAGATCGCCCCGCCCCGGTGTCAATCGAAATAACGCCCCATGCCAACGTCCTCAACTCGGCTGAAAGGACGAAAGCGCAGGTCCGCTCCCCTTGGGACGCTCAGCCGATCACGCCTCTGCACCTGTCGATTCCGCTCCCGACCACGGCAGGACTTATGCGGGCCTGCCTTAGCGCGGGCCGAGGCCAGTGCGACCGTCGAGGAGCTCGCGCGCGGCGTCGAGGTGGCCGAGATGCCGGGCGGTCTCTTCGATCATGTGGAGAACGATCCCGCGCAGATCGGCGACTTCGTCGTCCGGGTCACTGCCGTGCCGCCCGGCGGGCTTCGCGTCCAGCGGCGTGGTGGCCAGCAGGGCGTTGCCTCGTTCGCACTGCTCCCGATAGAAGGCGAACACCTCCGCAACCGGATGCGCCGAGGTCATCAGCTCCTCGTCGTCATCGGGCCATGGCACATCGGCCGCGGTTCCGCGGAACACCCTTTGGAACCAGTGGTGCTCGGCATAACCCAGATGCTTGATCAGCCCGAGCGGCGTCCACCCCGAGGGCAGGACCGAGGTCCGCAACTGCTCGTCGGTGAGCCCGTCGAGGATCATCAGCGCACTGGCCCGCTGGGCGTCGAGGTAGTGCTGCAGGGCAACAGCTTCCGCGGTCATCGTGCTGGTGGGAGCCATGGTCATCCTCTCGGGCAACGCGGCAGTCGTCATACGCCTGGTGACTATTCCAGATGCGAGGAACGGGGGCGCTCCCACGCCTGTCACTCGCATCTGGAACGGCGATCAAGCTCACTGCAGTTTGGGTATCTCGCTGTGCTCGTCGGTCGCGGCACTAGCATGACCCCCCATGACCGAGCCGGACTATCTCACCGCCACCCGCACCGCCTACGACACCAACGCCGCCCGTTACGCCGAGTTCATCGGCGAACACTTTCCTGCCAACCCGGTCCACCGCGTGATGATCTCCTTCTTCGCCGAGTTGGTCCGGGCCGCCGGTGACGGCCTGGTGGCGGACGTGGGGTGCGGCCCCGGCCACGTCACCGCGTATCTCCGCTCCCTCGGCGTCACCGCCTTCGGCATCGACCTGTCGCCGGAGATGATCGCGCTCGCCCGGGACGCCCATCCAGAGCTCCGCTTCGAGGTGGGGCTGATGGGCGCCCTCGATGTGGAGGACGCCTCCCTCGCCGGGGTTCTCGCCAACTACTCGATCATCCACACCCCGCCTGAGCGGCTCCCCGAAACGCTCGCCGAGTTCCACCGCGTGCTCGCGCCCGGCGGCCACCTGCTGCTCTCCTTCCAGGGATACGACGACCCCGCCGAGCTTGCGGAGGCATTCGACCACACGGTGTCCCTCGCCTACCGGTATTCGCCCGACCGCGTGGCCGAGCTGCTACTCAAGGTCGGGCTCGCCGAGGTGGCCCGGCTGATCGTCGCTCCTGGCGAGGACCCCCAGCGAGGCTTCCCGCAGGCCCACCTCCTTGCCCGCCGTACGGCCTGATCGCTGATCTGCCACCGACGGTTCTGGCGCGCACAGTCCCGGCCGGCCATGAGACCGGCCGGGGCTGCGCGGCTCAGCTACACACCGCCTTGAAGGCGGACTGCCGGACCACCACGGACACGGTGTTCGGCAACGGCGACCAGACCCGGTTGGCTCCCGGAACGACTCAGGCCCCCTGCCCGTGATCTGGGAAGGAGGCCTGAACTGTGTGTTCCTCAGCTTTACTGAAGCTCCCGCGATAGGACTCGAACCTATAACCTGCCGGTTAACAGCCGGCTGCTCTGCCGATTGAGCTACACGGGATTGCGTTGTACCGCCTGATCGGGCCTTGCGGGCCCGTCTTGCGGCGCGGAACTAGATTAGCGCACTCCTGGGGGACTCTGTCACGTCCATTCCGCTTGGATAGATGCAGGACTCCGGGGTAGAAGGGGCGGAGAGCACGAGCGCGGAGGTGGAAGATGCGGTACAAGGCGATGTTCGCCGCCGGGCTGGCCATCGGCTACGTCCTGGGAACCCGAGCCGGGCGTGAGCGCTACGAACAGATCAAGCGCGCCGCTCAGCGGGTGGCGGACAGCCCGAGCGTCCAGGAGGCGGCGGGCCTGGTCGGCGCTCAGGCTTCGAAGGTGGCGGGCAAGGCGAAGGACCTGGCCGGCGACAAGCTCAGCGGCAAGTTCCTGAAGAAGCAGGGATCTTGGGAGGACGAGAGGGTGGGCGTCGCCACCGGCTGGCCCGGCAACGACCCCGACCGGATCACCTGAGCGATCCCCCGCACCGCAAGCCCCTGGCCCACGCCGGGGGCTTCCGCCTCCCCGACCCCGGCCGTTCCCGGCCGGCTCCGCGTGGATCTGCTTCTCCGGCCGCCCATCCGCCGGACCTGGCCCAGGCGGCCCCACCCGGACCGCGGCTTCCCAAGCTTGGAGATTCTCCGGCTCCGTGTTCTCAGACCCGGAGCCGAGCGCCTGCGGTCCTCAGACCCGGAGCCGACGCCCCCGTGGTCCTCAGACCCCGAGGCTCCGCCGTACCTCTTCCAGGGCCTGTTCCGCGAGCGCCCGCAGCCCGGGATCGTTCGGATCGAGCCCCGGATCGAAGATGAACTCCCATCGCGGCGTGTCGTATCCCGGCACCCTGCGGGCCACCAGCCGCACTCCCCCGCGCGCGTCGAGCTGGACCCTCCTGCTGGCCACGATCGAGGCTGTGACGCGCTCACGGACCGTTTCGGGCAGCAGGCCCGGCTCGGGCAGCGAAATCCGGTGAGAGACGCCGTCGGTCATCGTGACGGTGACGCCCTCCTCGTCCCAGACCGCCTTGTCCATGAGGTGCCACGGGAGCCGCCGGCCGCCGGGCAGGTGCAGCGCGTGCGTGGTGGCCACCGCGAAGTCGCCTTCGGGTATCAGCGCGTGGCTGATCACCCGCTCGTGGGGTTCCAGGGCGAGAGCCGTACGGACTTCGGAGGGCAGACGGCGGGACCCGAGCCGTCCGCCGGTCAGGCCGAAAAGGGACAACTTCGAACCAGCCAACGAGCACCGCCACTGAGCACGACCATTGATACCGGCAGGCTATCCGGCGCGTGGCCCATGGACGAATCCGCCCGCGCCCCAGGGGCCGCACCACGGAAATCAAGGGGCCGCAACACGCGGAAACCAAGCGGCCGCACCGCGCGAGGGTCACTCAGCCGCACGCCGAGGATCAAGAGGACCGAGGGCGCGGGGCCCCGCCTGAGACAGGCGAGACCCCGCACGTGGTCAGTCGAGGTAGTCCCGCAGCATCTGCGCCCGGGTCGGGTGGCGCAGCTTGGCCAGCGTCTTGGACTCGATCTGCCGGATCCGCTCCCGCGTGACGCCGAACTCGCGGCCGACCTCCTCCAGCGTCCGCGGATGGCCGTCGGCCAGGCCGAACCGGAGCTGGATGATCCGCTGCTCACGTTCGGACAGCGTCGCGAGGATGTCGTCGAGCTGGTCCTGCAGCATGATGAACGCCGCCGCCTCGATCGGCACCACGGCGTCGGCGTCCTCGATGAAGTCGCCGAGGTCGGAGTCCTCCTCACCGATCGGCGACTGCAGCGAGACCGGTTCCTGCGCGATCCGCTGGATCTCCACCACCCGGTCGATGGGCAGGCCCATCTCCGCCGCGATCTCCTCGGGGGCGGGCTCCCGGCCGAGATCCTGGTGGAGCTGGCGCTGCACCCGGACCAATTTGTTGATCGTTTCGACCATGTGGACCGGAATTCGGATCGTGCGCGCCTGGTCCGCTATCGCCCTGGTGATCGCCTGGCGAATCCACCACGTGGCATACGTCGAGAACTTATATCCCTTGGTGTAGTCGAATTTCTCAACCGCCCGGATGAGACCGAGATTGCCCTCCTGGATGAGATCTAGAAAGAGCATTCCGCGGCCCACGTACCGCTTGGCGATCGAGACCACCAGCCGGAGGTTCGCCTCGATGAGCCGCTGCTTGGCCCTGACGCCCTCCCAGACGAGGTCCTCGAACTCGGGACGGGCGAGCCGGAGGGCGGTGTTCTCGCAGAGCTTGTCCTCGGCGAAGAGCCCGGCCTCGATGGCCTTGGCCAGCTCCACCTCCTCCTCCGCCGTCAGCAGCGGAACGCGGCCGATCTCCCGCAGGTAGATCCTGACCAGGTCACTCGTTGGAGCTCGTTTGGAAACGTCCTCCTCGTCGGGCTTGCTGGGCTCCTCATCCCCTTGCGGTTCGAGGACCTCAACGCCGTTCTCAGCGAGCATGCGCACGACGCGCTCAAGCGCGTCGGCAGGCAGCTCGGACCGGTCGAGCGCGGACGCCACATCGTCGATCGTGACGCTTCCGCGTTCCCTTCCCTTAGCGACGAGCTCCGCCACCTGATCTACCGATGGCGGCCTGCTTGGCAGCACCGATGCACCCACGGAACACAGTCTGCAATATGGATACCGGAAAATGGCAGGCCTATTTTTGTCACTGAAGGTAAGACAGAATCCAATACCGTATTGAGATCAAAAATAATGTTTGACCGTCACGGGATGTGGAAAGGAGAATTCTTCAGGCTCCGGCGGCGCGTTCTCTGAGCACGCGATGCTGCTGTTCGAGAGCCACCAGTTCGCCGAAGAGCCGCTTGTATTCCTGCTGTTCCTCGACCGGGTTGAGCCGCTGCAACCGTGACTTGACCTGGGCCAGCGCCCGGCCGACCGCGGTCTCGTGGAGCTTGGCCAGCATCGCCGCGGCGTACCGCTCCTCGACGGCGGTGTCGGCGCGCAGCGCCTCGACGGCGAACCGGGTCGTCATCGACCGGAGGTCGGCCCCCGCCTCCCCCGTCTCCCCGGCGGAGCCGGCCTGCTCGAGCAGCCGGTCGACCCATTCACGACCGCCCGGCCCTCCCGTGACGGTCCCGCCGACGCCGATGATCATCCCGTACAGGCCGACGTGCTCCGGGAGCGTGAAGGTCTCCGCGCCGAGCGCGTCGAACTCCGGCCCGAGCAGCGCCGGTCGCTGGACGGCGAGCTTGAGCACCTCGGCCTCCAGTCGCACCGCGGGATCGACCGTCTCCTGCTTCGGCGCCCGCGCCTGGCCGGGGCCCCGGTCCCGTCCGATGACCTGCTGGATCCTCCGGATGACGAAGCCCTCGTCCATGAAGCCGAGCCAGCGGTCGAGGTCGACGACGTACGTCTTGCGCAGACCGGGGTCCTTGATGCCCGCCACGACGGGGGCGACGGCGTCGAGCGCGCCCAGACGTCCCTCGTTGGTGTTGAGGTCGTACCGGGACAGGACGCTGCGGATGGCGAAGGCGAACAGCGGCTCCCGGCTGGCCACCAGGTCCCGCACGGCCGCGTCCCCCTGCTTGACCCTCAGGTCGCAGGGGTCGAGCCCGTCCGGCTGGACGGCGACGAAGGTCTGGGTGACGAACTTCTGCTCGTCCTGAAAGGCCCGCAGCGCGGCCTTCTGCCCGGCGGAGTCGCCGTCGAAGGTGAAGATCACCTCACCGCGGAACTCCGCCTGGTCGAGCAGGAGCCGGCGCAGGACCTTGATGTGCTCCTCGCCGAACGACGTGCCGCAGGTGGCGACCGCCGTCGGCACCCCGGCGAGGTGGCAGGCCATCACGTCGGTGTAACCCTCGACGATGACCGCCTGGGACCGCTTGGCGATCTCCCGCTTGGCCAGGTCGACGCCGTACAGGACGGAGCTCTTGTGATAGATCGGGCTCTCGGGGGTGTTCAGGTACTTCGGGCCGTCGTCGGACTCGAGCAGCTTGCGCGCTCCGAAGCCGATGACGTCGCCGGTGATGTCCCTGATGGGCCAGACGAGGCGGCCGCGGAACCGGTCGATCGGCCCCCTGCGGCCCTCCCGGGCGATGCCGCCCCGGATCAGTTCCTGTGCGGTGAACCCGCGGCCCATGAGGTGCCGCGACAGCGCCTCCCATTCGGCGGGCGCGTAGCCGACGCCGAACCGCTCCGCGTCGACGCGCTCGAAGCCGCGCTCGGACAGGAACCGCCGTCCCGGCGCGGCGTCCGGCGTGGCCAGACGCTCGGCGTAGAACTCGGCGGCCGCCCGGTGCGCCTCGATGAGGCGGACCCGCTCTCCCTGCTCGCGGCCGGGCACGTATCCGCCCTGCTCGTAGCGGAGCTGGATCCCGGCCCGCTGTGCGAGCCGCTCGACGGCTTCGGTGAACGTCAAGTTCTCGATCTTGCGGACGAACGTGATCACGTCGCCGCCCTCGGCGCAGCCGAAGCAGTAGTAGTAGCCGCGGGCGGGCGTGACGTTGAACGAGGGCGATTTCTCGTCGTGGAAGGGGCACAGGCCCTTCAGATTGCCGCCACCGGCGTTGCGCAGCTGGATGTGCTCACCGACCACATCGGCGATCGGTGATCGTTCGCGAACGACCGCGATGTCCTCGTCACTGATCCGCCCTGCCACTCTGGCGATTTTAGGGCCTGTCGGCGGTGCGGTGGGCTCCCCCCGCCCAGACGGGATCCGGCCGGTATGGCGGCGGCGCCGTACGGCCGCCCCGGACGGCGGGGCCGGGCGACTTCAACGAACAGGTCGTGACGAATGCGGCGGTCCGTTACAAAGGAGAAGTTCAGTAAGGTCAACCAGGTGGAGATCATGCGATCGGGGAAATTGGCCCTCCTCGCGGGTGCCGGATGTCTTGCGGCCGCCTGCAGCGGGCCGTCCGGAGACGCCGCCGCGACCGCGGCGCGACCGTCGTCGTCGGCCACATCCACATCCACATCCACAGGCGGCACGTCCGCGGCCGGCACGCCCTCGGGAGCCGCCGCCACCGCCCGGCCGGCGAACGGGAAGCCCGCCGGGAGCGACCCGGTACGGGTCCTGCCGCCCAAGGTGTCGCCTTTCACCTACGTGTTCCCGGTCAAGGGATGCCGGACGACCTATACGCGCAAACTGCTGGCCGGCCTGCCCAAGAGCACGATCTGGGCGGGCAAGGGATGCGCCTTCGTCGCGCCGGTCGACGGCGTCGTGCGCGAGGTGAACACCGAGAGCACGTGGAAGCCGGACACGGACGTCGGCGCGGACCGGGAAGGCCGCTTCGTGACGATCCTCGGCAAGGACGGCGTGCTCTACCTGGGCGGCCACCTCTACTCCGTCACACCGGGCCTGAAGCCGGGCGCCAAGGTCAGGGCCGGGCAGCGGCTGGGGTCGATCGGCAACTCCGGCAACGCGCTCGACACGGCGGCCAACCTCTACTTCGGCATCTCGTGGCCGACCGACCCCAAGTACTGGTGGATCCGCCGGGGCATGGTCGAGCCGTGGACCTTCCTGGACGCGTGGCGTAGCGGGAACCGCACGCTGTCGCCCAAGCAGACCGTGATCAACGTGCGCAAGCGGGTCGGCGCGCTCCCCAAGTGCACGGTGCTCTGCGTGCCCAGGCCGGTGCAGAAGACCGATCCGCAGAGCACGCAGAGCCCGCCGGCCGACGGCGCGGCCGCCTAGATCACGGGCAGGTCAGGCGAGCAGGTCGCCGAGGGGGACCTCGGGGTCGGCGAGCCGTCCGAGATCCACGGCCCTGCCCTCCTGTCCCGCCCGCACGAGCGACTGGATCTCCTGGGTGACGTCCCACACGTTGACGTTCATCCCGGCGAGCACGCAGCCCTCCTTGACCCAGAAGGCCAGGAACTCGGGCGCGACCCCCGTGTGGATCGCCGGGTCGCCGCGGTACACGACCTGGTCATGGCCGGTGACGTCCCCGGAGAACTCCATGCCGAGATCGAACTGGTCGGTGTAGAAGTACGGCACGCGGTCGTAGACGACGTCCTGTCCCAGCATCGAACGGGCCGCGGCCGGGCCTCCGTTGAGCGCGTTGGCCCAGTGCTCCACCCGGATCCGGCGCCCGAGCAGGGGGTTGACCGCCTCAGCCACGTCGCCGGCCGCGTAGATGTCCGGATCGGAGGTGCGCAGCGACGCGTCGACGACGATCCCGTCCGCGATCTCCAGCCCGGCGGTCCTGCCGATCTCGACGTTGGGCGCGGCGCCGATGCCGACGACGACGTCGGTCGCGGCCAGCACCTCGCCCTCCGAGGTGACCACCTCCTGGAGGCCTGACGTGCCGCGCAGCGCCTGGACCGAGGCGCCCAGCCGGAACTCGACGCCTCGCGTCCGGTGCAGCGCGGCGAAGATCTCGCCGACAGACGGGCCGAAGGTCCGGTGGAGCGGGGTGGAATCCGGCTCGACGACCGTGACCGCGCATCCCGCCTGCCGGGCGGCGGCCGCTGTCTCCAGGCCGATCCACCCCGCACCGACGATCACCACGTCGCCCCCGCGCGCGAACGCGGTGCGCAGCGCCTGACTGTCGGCGACGGTCCTGAGGTAGTGCACGCCGTCGAGGTCGGCGCCCTCCACGCCGAGCGTCCTCGGCCTCGCGCCGGTCGCGATCAGCAGCTTGTCGTACGGCTGTGCCGCGACGACGTCCCGCCCGTCCCCCGTGGTCAGGGTGACCGTGCGCGCCTTCGGGTCGATGCTCGTGGCCGTGGTCCCCAGCCGCAGGTCGACGCCCTGGACGTCGTACCACTCAGGCTCGTGGACGTAGACCTTGGCCAGGTCCGTCGATCCCTGGAGATAGCCCTTGGAGAGCGGCGGACGCTCGTACGGGCGCTCCCGCTCGCTTCCCACGAGCACGATGTCCCCGGTGAACCCCTCGGCGCGAAGGGTCTCAGCCGCCTTCGCCCCGGCCAGCCCGGCGCCGATGATCACAAAGGTGGGCATGGTTCCTCCTTGACCTCTCCTCGTGCCGCCTGCCACAGGCCACACGCCGTCGAAGCTATCTCAGGCGGTCGGATGCCCACGGCGCTTCCCCCAGACGACCGAGGCGGCACAGACCGGCCCGGACAGGCCCGGACAGGCCCGATCAGACCCCGACAGGCCCGATCAGGCGCGATCGGGCCGCGGTCACATGCGGGTGGACAGCCGCCGGTGCCAGGCCGGGACAGAGGCGTCGGTCACGCGCGGGCGGACAGCCGCCGGTGCCAGGCCGGGGCCGAGGCGTCGGTCAACGAGGCGATCTGGTCGACGACCGCGCGCAGGCGCCCCGCGTCGTCGGCGGCCTCCTCGAACCGGGGGCGCAGGGCGGGCTCGAGCGTCCCGGGAGCGCCCAGCATGATCAGCGACCCGAGCTCCGCGATCAGTTCGCGCTGCCTGGCCTGGGTGGCGTGGTGGTCCTCCCTGGACATCACGTACGTGGCCGTCACCCCCTTGAGGAGCGCGCACTCCAGCCGGGTCGCCGCGGGCACGACGAGGTCCATCGTGTGACGACCCGCCGGCTCTCCCCCGGCCCGCGTCCCGCGGACGGCGGCGGAGCCGTACACGTCCCGGGTGGCGTCCTGCGCGGACGTGCAGAAGCGCCCGATCAGCCCGCTGGTGAGGCGCTTGAGCCCGGCGAGGTCGACCAGGCCGGCGTCGAACCGGCCCGGCCAGAGCGGGTCGGCGACCAGCCGGGTGAAGATCTCGGCGAGTTCGTTCAGGTCGGCGTCGGGCACGTACCAGTCGCGCGTCAGGCGGCAGACCGCCGCCCGCTCCCCGGGGTCGCGCAGCGCGTCGAGGGTGACGTGGCCGGAGGTGAGGGCGTCCTCCAGGTCGTGGACGGAGTACGCGACGTCGTCGGCCCAGTCCATGATCTGCGCTTCGAAGCTGACCGAGCCCGCGGGGGCGCCCTCCCGGATCCACTGGAACACCGGGAGGTCGTCGGGATAGACGCAGTACGGCCGGCCCTCGCGGGCGTGGGGCACGCCGGGGGCCTGGAAGGCGTGGCTGGTCCAGGGGTACTTGCACACCGCGTCGAGCGTCGCGCGGGTCAGGTTGAGCCCGGCGCTGCGGCCGTCCTCCGTCACGACCTTGGCCTCCAGGCGGGTGAGCAGGCGCAGGTTCTGCGCGTTGCCCTGGAAGCCGCCGCACTTGGCCGCCATGCGGTCGAGCGCCATCTCGCCGTTGTGCCCGAAGGGCGGGTGGCCGAGGTCGTGCGCCAGGCAGGCCGTCTCCACGAGATCGGGGTCGCGGCCGAGGGCCTTGCCCATCTCGCGGCCGATCTGGGCGCACTCGAGGGAGTGGGTGAGCCGGGTGCGCGGGCTGTGCATGCTGGCGGAGTCGGTCGGGGTCACGACCTGGGTCTTGGCCGCGAGGCGGCGCAGCGACGCGCTGTGCAGCACCCGCGCCCTGTCCCGCTCGAACGCGCTCCGCTCGGGATTGCCCGGCGGCTCGGGCACCCAGCGCGCCTGGTCGTGCTCGTCGTAGCGGGTCATCCGCCCTCCTTTCCCCTGTTTCCACTCTGTTCCACAGCGTTCCCACACTGTTCCCGCGCTCCGCCTGCTCCGGAGGCGGGGAGAGAACCGTACCCGGCGAATCCCCACCTCACGACGAACGGCCTGAGAACACTGCGGGGCACTCAGGTCGGGCCCACCCGCGAAGGCGCGTCGATCGACAGGGATTTCGACATTGATGACTTTGCCCGGGTCAAGCACCATGAGTGGAGCTCGGGGAATGGGTCGGGGATTCGTCACGCCTGACAAGGAGCTTCGGTGTCCGATCGTGAGCTCGTGGAGGTCCTCCGGTCCGGGCCCTTCGAGCAGGCCCTGCGGGTGGCGATCCGGACGCGGGGGCTGAGCCTCGACCGCATCCACGCCCGGCTGCGCGAGCGGGGCGTGCGCATCAGCCTGTCGAGCCTGAGCTACTGGCAGCGGGGCCGGTCGCGGCCCGAGCGCGCCGCCTCCCTCGTCGCTCTGCGCGAGCTCGAGGCCATCCTGGCGCTCCCGCCGTACTCGCTGATCGGCCTGCTGGGACCGCCCCGGCCGCGCGGTCGCCGTACGGACCCGTCACCCGGCCTGATCACGGTCCTCAGCCAGCACGAGCAGGTGGTCGTGGGCGCGGACCGGAAGCGGCGGCTGGCCCGCGCCCGGATCGTCCTGCGGGCGACGGCGCCGGGCACCGACCGTTGCGTCATCGCGCATCCGCCGGGCATCCGGCTGCTCCGGACCGACTGCTGCCGGCCGGGGCGCAGCGGCCCGGACGAGACGGGGACGCGCACGCTCGACGAACTGATCTTCGATCGGCCGCTGGCCGCCGGGGAGACGAGGGTCCTCGAGTACTCGACCGGATTCTCCGGTGGCGCGCTCGACGCGGACCATCATGTGCGTCTCCTGCACGTCCCCGTGCAGCAGCACGTCGTGCAGGTCCGGTTCGAGGGCCCGGCGCTGCCGGTCCGCTGCTTCCACACCTGGTCCCCCGACCCGTGGGCGGAGCCGGGGGACGCGGGCGAGTTGCACGTCGACGCGTACGGCACGGTCCATCTCATCGACGCGGACGCCCGTCCGGGCGCCCGCGGGATCCGATGGGAGTGGGTCTGACGGGTCAGGACTGGGTGATCTTCACCTCGTCCACGCCTGCCTCCACGAGGCTGGCGCCGGAGGCGTCGGCGGCGTCCACGAGGATCCGCACCTGCTGCCCGGCGAAGCCGCTGATGGAGGCGCTGGCCGTGCTCCAGGCGGCGTCCCGGTCGGTGGCGGCGCCGAGTTGCTGGAAGACGGTGCTCGTCGTGTTGCCCACGACGCGTACGCGCAGGTAGTCGGCGCTGGAGGAGTTGGACCCGTGGCCGAGGTACCACGAGAACGACAACGTGAGGTTGCCAGATGCCGGGAGCGTGATCAGCGGGGATCGGATCGAGGTCACGCCGCCGTCCACGTCGAAGTCGCCCGCGCTCGTCCCGGCCGCGGCGCCGGTGACCAGGTCGAAGCTGCCGCCGGCCGTCGTCCCCAGCTGCTTGGCCCCGCTGGAGTTGGTGTCGGCCGGGTTGGCCCGCTCCCAGGCTCCGGAGGTCGCCGTGTCGGTGCCGGAGGGGTTGGCGGTCCAGCCGGTGGCGGTCTCGAACGTGTCGGAGTAGACGGTCGTGGGCGCCGGTCCGCCGCCGCCGCAGTACGTCGACTCCTTCCCGATCACCCGGTAGACGCAGTCCGAGTACTCCAGCAGCATGAGGACGGCCGCCTTGTTCCGCGCGGTCTGCGTCGCGATCTGCTCGTCACCCGGGTAGAAGCCCGGGTTGCTCGCGACGGGATACATCTCGAACGTGTAGCTGAAGATCTTCTGGGTGGCCCACAACCAGTCGTCGATGGAGCCGTCGGTGATGTAGAGGTCGCTCGCCTGCTCGGGGGTGTAGCCGTTGGTCGCCGCCATGTTCCTGCCGAGCGTGGCGAAGGCGTTCCTGTCGTCGGCCGTCAGGCCCGGCCCGGTGTCCGCGGTCGTGTACCCGTACGGCCACAACACGAGCTCGCCGTAGGTGTGGAAGTCGATGTTGGTCTTGATCTGCTGTACGCCGCCGACGACCCGGCTGCGCACCCAGTTCGCGGTGGCCCTCACCTCGGGGGCCGACTCGCCCGCCGAGCCGCGGTAGGTCTCGCTGGAGGTGCTGCCCGACGAGCCGCCGCAGCAGCCCCAGTTGTAGGCCCAGTTGCGGTTGAGGTCGGTGCCGACGCTGGAGGAGCCGGAGTTGGGCTGGCGGTTCTTGCGCCATGACCGGTACGACCCGGTCGCGACGTCGTACTCGCCGCCGTCCGGGTTGAGGTCGGGCAGGATCCAGATCTCACGCGTGTTCACGAGATCGGTGATCTGGCTGTCGCTGCCGTAGGAGTCGGTCAGCAGGTTCATCAGGTAGATCGCCATCTCGACGGTGAGATGCTCGCGGGCGTGCTGGTGGTGGGTGAACAGCACTTCGGGCTCGTTCTCGTCCGTGCCCACGTTGTCACTGATCTTGACGCCGATGAGCGCCCTTCCCTCGTACGACGTGCCGTAGGTGAACTTGCTCGCGATGGCCGGGTGATCGGCCACGAGCTGGTTCACCACGGCCGTCAGCTCGGCGTAGTTGTGATAGCCGGAGTCGGCCGGCGGGAAGTCCAGGGTGTGGACCTGCCCGTCGTCGGTCTCCGCGGGGAGCTCGGTCACGGTGAAGCCGAGCCGGCGAATGGCCTTGACCTCCTCGGGGTTGGCCGTGACCACCACGTTCCTGCCGTGGACCTCGTCGATCGCCGCACCCGTGCGCGCCACCGCGGAACGTTGGGTGACGTTCGACGGGCCGTCGACCTGGTACTGCTTCGACGGGGGCGGCTCCGTGGCTGACGACGCCGGCGGCCCGGCCACGAGGACGGCCGCCAGGACCGTCAGGATGCCTAATGAAGGTAGGAACAGGCCTCTTCTCACTCCACGCCCTCCCTGAAGGTAGGTACGTAGAGTGATCAAACAGATTCAGGCCATCAAGAGCCGCCGGATCCACGGCCCCATTCCGTCAACCCTCCCGTCGTCCGGGACTTCCGACCAGGGCCTTCCACAGTGAATCCGGCGGATCTGTGGAACTTCACAATCAGCGGGTGTCGCTCTCCGGCGAGGCGAGGGCCGCCCGCCCGGCCTCCAGCCGCGCGACCGGCACGCGGAAGGGCGAGCAGGAGACGTAGTCCAGGCCGATCTCGTGGCAGAAGTGCACACTGTCCGGATCGCCGCCGTGCTCTCCGCAGATGCCGAGCTTGAGTCCGGGCCGGGTGCGCCGCCCCTCCTCCGCCGCGATCCGCATGAGCCGCCCGACGCCGTCCCTGTCGATCGTCTCGAACGGCGAGACGCCGAAGATCCCGAGGTCGAGATACCTGCCGAAGAACGCGCTCTCGACGTCGTCGCGGGAGAAACCCCAGCTCATCTGGGTCAGATCGTTGGTGCCGAAGGAGAAGAACTGAGCCGCCTCGGCGATCTGGCCGGCGGTTAAGGCCGCCCGCGGCACTTCGATCATCGTGCCGATGAGGGCGTCGACGCCTGTTTCGGCGAGGATCGCCTGGGCCTCCTCGCGGACGATCTCCAACTCCTGCACGGCCCCCACCAACGGAATCATGATCTCCGCGTGCCGGGCACCCGTGCGCTTCGCGGCCGTGGCGATCGCCCGCACCTGCATGGCGAACAGGCCGGGGATGGTGAGGCCGAGCCGTACCCCGCGCAGGCCCAGCATCGGGTTCTGCTCGTGGAGCCGCTTCACCGCCTCCAGCAGCCTGCGGTCCTTGTCCTGCGCCTCGTCCCCGGCGAGGGCCACCCGGACCGACAGCTCGGTGATGTCCGGCAGGAACTCGTGCAGGGGCGGGTCGATCAGCCTGATGGTCACGGGAAGCCCATCCATGGCCTCGAACAGCCCGGTGAAGTCGGCGGTCTGGAGGGGTTCGAGCGCGTCGAGCGCGGCCTGCCGCTCCTCGGGCGTGACGGCCAGGATGAGGTCCTCGACGAGACGGCGCCGGTCGCCGAGGAACATGTGCTCGGTACGGCACAGCCCGATCCCCTGAGCTCCGAACCTCCTGGCCCTGGCGGCGTCCTCCGGCGTGTCGGCGTTGGCCCGCACGCCGAGGGCACGCACGGAGTCGGCGTGGGCCATGATCCGGTCGACGGCGGCGACCAGTTCGTCGTCCGGGCGCCTCCCCTCGAAGTACTCCACCACGGGGGACGCGACGACCGGGACCTCGCCCAGGTAGACGGCGCCGTCGCCGCCGTCGATGGAGATCACGTCGCCCTCCTCGACGACCGTGCCGTCCGGAGTGGTGAAACGCCGGGCGGCGACGTCCACCTCGAGCTCCTCCGCGCCGCACACGCAGGTCTTGCCCATGCCGCGGGCGACCACGGCGGCGTGCGACGTCTTGCCTCCCCGTGAGGTGAGGACGCCCCTCGCCGCGATCATGCCGGACAGGTCGTCGGGGTTGGTCTCCCGTCGCACGAGGATGACGTCCTCGCCGCGCCCGGCCAGCTCGACGGCCCTGGCGGAGGTGAACACCGCCCTGCCGACGGCGGCGCCCGGCGAGGCGTTCATGCCCGTCGTCAGCCGCCGGTCGTCCTCCTGCGTCGCGAACCGGGGGAACATGAGCTGGGCGAGCTGGTCGCCGGTCACCCGTGTGACGGCCTCGTCCATGTCGATCAGGCCCTCGTCGACGAGCTGGATCGCGATCCGGAACGCCGCCTCCGCGGTCCGCTTGCCGACCCTGGTCTGCAACATCCACAGCTTGCCACGCTCGACCGTGAACTCGATGTCGCACAGGTCGCGGTAGTGGCCCTCCAGCGTCGCCATGATCTCGAGCAGCTCACGGTAGGAGGCCGTGTCGATCCCTTCCAGCTCCTGCAGGGGCACGGTGTTGCGGATCCCCGCGACGACGTCCTCGCCCTGCGCGTTCTGGAGGTAGTCGCCGTAGACGCCCTGCTGCCCCGACCCGGGGTCTCTGGTGAACGCGACACCGGTGCCCGAGTCCGCCCCGAGGTTGCCGAAGACCATCGCGACGATGTTGACGGCGGTGCCGAGCCCGGAGGGGATGCGCTCCTGCCGCCGGTAGAGCACGGCCCTGGGCGCGTTCCACGAGTCGAAGACGGCGCTGATCGCGAGGTCCATCTGCTCGCGCGGGTCGGCGGGGAATTCGCGGCCGCTCTTGTCCCGGACGATGCCCTTGTACGTCTCGACGAGCCGCTGGAGGTCGGCCGCCTCGAGGTCGGTGTCCTCCCTGTCGCCCTTGAGCTCGTCGATCGCGTTCTCGAACAGGTCGCCGTCGATGTCCAGCACGGTCTTGCCGAACATCTGGATCAGCCTGCGGTAGGAGTCCCACGCGAACCGCTCGTTGCCCGACTGCTTGGCCAGGCCGAGCACGGACTCGTCGTTGAGGCCGATGTTGAGGACCGTCTCCATCATGCCGGGCATGGAGAACTTCGCCCCGGACCGGACGCTGACGAGCAGGGGGTCGTCGGAGTCGCCCAGGCGCTTGCGCATCCGGGTCTCGAGGTCCGTGAGATGAGCGGCCACCTCGCCGGCGAGGCCGTCCGGCATGCCGCCGTGGCCGAGGTAGTGGCGGCACGCCTCCGTCGTGATCGTGAAGCCGGGCGGCACGGGGAGACCGAGATTGGTCATTTCCGCCAGATTGGCGCCCTTACCACCGAGCAGATCTTTGAGGTCCTTGTTGCCCTCGGTGAAGTCGTAAACGTACTTGGGCACGTGAGCTCCTTCGCGACTTCAAAATCCAACGCGCAGATGCCCGGACTCTACCGACAAAAATCAGGGTGAAACATCACACCCCTCCCAATAAGCCATATGCCCAGGTGGGAAGGTATGTATAGGTCTAATCCACTGCATAGTCACGTAAAAATCGATCATTTTTCCAGGGGTACGCAAGTGGTATAAACCAATTTCACGACATCGCCGGTGATTCACTTCATGTTTCGACCGGGTTAATTGGTGTAGACCATTTCTCAGGCGGGCGCCGTTTCCGGTGAGTCTGCTCACATCACACGGGGCCGTACGGTATAAAGAAGCAACCCTCCCGATACAACCGATTACGGAGGGTACACGTGTCGCGAAGGCTCTGGCGTGCCACGCTGGCGGGGATCGTGGGTTTCGGCGCGGCGGGGCTCGGCGCGGCAGGTTGCGGCTCCAAGGGGACCGCCACGGCCGGTGCCACCCGCCTCGACCCTCTTTCGTGGTCGCAGTGCGAGCAGGTCTCGACGTCCTCCGGGTTCGAGTGCGCGACGATGAACGTGCCGCTCGACTACGCCAAGCCCGACGGCGAGCAGATCGGCATCGCCCTGATCCGGCTCAAGGCCACCGATCCCAGCAGGCGGCTCGGCTCGCTCGTGTTCAACTTCGGCGGTCCGGGCGGATCAGGCGTGTCCACGCTGCTCAACGCGGCCTCCGCCTTCTCCGTCCTCGGCCGGCGCTACGACCTCGTCAGCTTCGACCCCCGCGGCGTGGACCGCAGCAGCGGGGTCAGGTGCCTCGACGACAGGCGGATGGACCAGTGGCTCGCCGAGGAGCCCAATCTGAACGCCGTGAAGGAGCGCGACCTCGACGTCGAGTTCGCCAACGCCTGCTACCAGAGGTCGGGGAAGATCCTTCCGTACATCGGCACGGTCAACGCGGCGCGGGACATGGACATGCTCCGCGCCACGCTGGGCGACTCCCGCCTCAACTACTTCGGCTTCTCCTACGGCACCCACCTCGGCGCCGTTTACGCCACGCTCTACCCCAAGAACGTGGGCCGGATGGTGCTCGACTCCGCGCTGGACCCCTCGGTGAGCATGCTCGAGATGTCCAAGACCCAGGCGCTGGGCTTCCAGCTGGCCTACGAGGACTATCTGGCCGACTGCGCGAAGACCAGGCAGAGCTGCACGCTGGGCGCCGACAAGGCCACGGCGAACGGCGCGGTCCTCGCACTCCTCGACGAGCTGGGGAACCGCCCCGTGAAGGTCGGGGACCGCGAGGTCACCGCGACAATCGCCAGGACCGGCATCACACAGGCCCTGTACAGCAGGCTGACCTGGCCCCTGCTCACCGACGCGCTGACCGACGCCAGGAAGGGCGATCCGGTCGGCCTGCTCGCCCTCGCCGACCAGTACGCGGGACGCCAGCCGAACGGGACCTACTCGACGCTGCAGTCGTCCCTGCCCGCCATCCTCTGCGCGGACACGACCGAGCGCCCGACCGTCGACCAGGCGAACACGCTGGCGCGGCAGCTGCTGAAGCCCACCCCGATCTTCGCCGCCACCGCGGCCAGCGCGGGCATGTGCAGCGTCTGGCGGACGCCGGGCGAGGACACCAACAAGCACGTCAACGCCACGGGATCGAACCCCATCGTCGTCGTCGGCGTCACGCACGACCCGGCCACGCCGTACCAGTGGGCGCCCAGGCTCGCCGGTCAGCTCCGCACCGCCGTGCTGCTCACCCTGAACGGCGAGGGCCACGGCGCGTACGGCCAGAGCCCGTGCATCGACACCGCCGTCAACGCCTACCTGAACGACGGCAAGGTCCCCGCCAACGGCCTCACCTGCTGACCCGGGCCCGGTCCTCGCGAGTCCATGGGCGTCCGGGGTCGGGTCAGTGTCAGGCGGTCAGGTCAAGTGCCTGGAAGGTGAGGTCAGGGTCCGGGGGCGAGCCGGGGCGCCGGGGGCAGGTCGCCTCGCCGGGGGTCGGGTCAGGTCGCCCGGGCGGCGGCGAGGCTCGCCACCACGTGGTCGACGATCCCGTACTCCTTGGCCTCCGCCGCGGTGAACCAGCGGTCGCGGTCGGAGTCCTGCTCGATCCGCTCCACGGGCTGGCCCGTGTGGGTGGCGATGCGCTCGGCCATCAGCTTCTTGGTGTAGCGCATCTGCTCGGCCTGGATCGCGATGTCGGCCGCGGTGCCGCCGATGCCGCCGAGGGGCTGGTGCATCACGATCCGGGCGTGCGGCAGGGCGTACCGCTTGCCCGGGGTGCCGGCGCAGAGCAGGAACTGCCCCATCGACGCGGCCAATCCCATCGCCACGGTGACGACGTCGTTCGGCACATATTGCATCACGTCGTAAATGGCCATCCCCGCCGACACCGAGCCGCCCGGTGAATTGATGTAGAGGCTGATGTCACGCCGTGAATCCTCCGCCGTCAGCAGGAGCAGCTCCGAACAGATCTTGTTGGCGATCTCGTCGTTCACCTCCTGGCCGAGAACGATGATGCGCTGACCCCGCAGGCGGTCTCCGAGCTGCTCCCTGCGCTCGCCCGGGCGTCCCTGATCCGTCATGTGGTCTCCCTGGTAGTGCCGATCCTCCAGGCGACAGTAACGCCGGATGCCGGCGAAAAGCCCGATCTTTTCGCCGTGGGCACATTTCACTCTCAGCGCATACGCTTAAAGCGAATCGGCTTTATTCGAAGCCCCGTGAATGCAGAAAGGCGCCTTCCCGGAATTCGGGAAGGCGCCTTTCGCGCTCGTGAGCTCGGTCGCCGCTCAGCCGCGGCCCGCTCGCCGCTCAGTCGTTGAGGTGCTGGCGGAGGTAGGACTCGACCTGGTCGAGGGACACCCGCTGCTGGGCCATCGTGTCGCGCTCGCGGATCGTCACAGCCTGGTCCTCCAGGGTGTCGAAGTCGACCGTGATCGCGAACGGCGTGCCGATCTCGTCCTGGCGGCGGTAACGGCGGCCGATGGCGCCGGCGTCGTCGAAGTCCACGTTCCAGCGGCGGCGCAACTGCGCGGCCAGGTCGCGGGCCATCGGCGACAGGTCGGCGTTGCGCGACAGCGGGAGCACGGCGACCTTGACCGGCGCGAGCCGGTGGTCGAGGCGCATGACCGTGCGCTGCTCCATGACGCCCTTCGCGTTCGGCGCCTCGTCGACCGTGTAGGCGTCGAGGAGGAACGTCAGCGTGGCCCGGTCGACCCCGGCCGCCGGCTCGATGACGTACGGCACGTAGCGGTCGCCGGACTCCTGGTCGAAGAAGGACAGCTCGGTCCCGGAGGCCGCCGCGTGCGTCGACAGGTCGTAGTCGGTGCGGTTCGCGATGCCCTCGAGCTCGCCCCACTCGGTGCCGGTGAAGTTGAACCGGTACTCGATGTCGACGGTCCGCTTGGAGTAGTGGGCGAGCTTGGTGTGCTCGAACAGGCGGAGGTTGTCCTTGTTGATGCCCAGGTCGACGTACCACCGCAGGCGCTCGTCGATCCAGTACTGGTGCCATTCCTCGTCGGTGCCCGGCTTGACGAAGAACTCCATCTCCATCTGCTCGAACTCGCGGGTGCGGAAGATGAAGTTGCCCGGCGTGATCTCGTTGCGGAACGACTTGCCGATCTGGCCGATGCCGAACGGGATCTTCTTACGCGCCGACTGCTGCACGTTGAGGTAGTTGATGAAGATGCCCTGCGCGGTCTCCGGGCGGAGATAGGCCAGGCCCGACTCGTCCTCGACCGGGCCGAGGTAGGTCTTCAGCAGGCCGCTGAACTGGCGGGGGTCAGTGAAGGCGCCCTTGGTGCCGCAGTTCGCGCAGGTGATGTCGGCCAGGCCGTTCTCCGGCTCCTTGCCGCCGTGCTTCTCCTGGTACGCCTCGATCAGGTGGTCGGCGCGGTACCGCTTGTGGCAGGACTGGCACTCCGTCAGGGGGTCGGTGAACTCCTTGACGTGGCCGCTGGCCTCCCAGACCTCACGGGAGAGGATCACCGACGAGTCGAGGCCGACGACGTCGTCGCGGCCCTGCACCACGGCCTTCCACCACTCGCGCTTGACGTTGTTCTTGAGCTCGACTCCCAGGGGACCGTAGTCCCACGACGCCCGCAGACCTCCGTAGATCTCGCTCGACGGGAAGACCAGCCCACGCCGTTTGGCGAGGCTGACGATCGTTTCCAAGACGTCGGTGCGACGTGCCATCAGTGGAGCTCCATCCGGCTGGGTGTCGGCCCTGAGATCGGGGTTCGGACGGATCAGGCGCTCCGGCGGGATCCCCACGCCAGAGACGGCCGGAGACTCCGGCACCCGCCCTGATCCGCCCTCAAGCTTAGGGGAATCCCCCGGCGGCTCGCTCAGGCGTTGCCCACAGTCCCTTCACGACTACGCTCGGAATCCCCCGGGCCGCCGTCCACGATCTCGAACGCGCTCGGCTCGTTGATCATGAGGATCATCAGCGGGTACATCGCCATGCGGGCGGCCGACAGCGCCCTGCGGTAGAAGCCGGCGCCCTCCCATTCGGTGACCAGCGCCCACAGGGCGGGCTCGTCGACGGATCTGCCGACCCGCCCTCTCACGTAACCGGGCTGGCCCGCGAGCACGTCGAGGATCTCGCGCGCCTGCGCGGCGAACTCCTCCGTCTGGGCGTCGGGGACCGAGTAGCGGATCAGGGCGAACATGCCGCCCAGAATGCCATCCGTCCGTGGCGGCGCGGCGAGCCGGGCGGGGAATGGCTAGGCTCGGGCCCGTGGGTAGCGAATCCGATCCGACGCGCGGCACCCCGGCTCCGGGCCGGAGGGTGCCGAGCCATCCCCTGGCGCGCAAACCCGCCCCGGGAGCCGGCCCGGCGCGGCCGGTGAGGCGCCCGCTGCCGGCGGGCGAGCAGTTCTTCACGCCGGGGGCGACCGGCCTGAGGCGCACGGTCGAGCGTGCGAGCGCGACTCCCCTGGTGTTCCTGTTCCAGCTGCCGCGCTGGCTCATGCCCGTCGTCCTGGTGGTGTTGCTGCTGGTGGGTCTGGCGGTGCCCGACTGGCGCGGCGGTGTCGCCCTGCTTCCCGTGATGGCCTTCGTGGCCTGGCTCGCCTACATGTCCTGGCCGTCGCTGGAACTGCGCGGCCGCCTGCTGCGCGTGGCGGTCCTGGTCTTCCTCGTCCTGTTCGCCGGCACCCGGTTCGGCCTCCTCTGAGCCCGGCTCGGGGGGGCGCACGCGGCCTCGGCGCGTGCGGATCATGTATGGTTCGCGATCGGCTCCAGGGTCGGTAGATTCGAAGTGCAAGCCGTACACAGGAGTCCCTCATGAGTAAGAGCCGCGACGCCGTCCACGAGATCCTCCGCCAGAACACCGGGTTCCGGAGCGCTCAGGACGTGTTCACGGAGATGCGGGCCGACGGCGCCAAGATCGGCCTGACGACGGTTTACCGGGCGCTGCAGTCGCTGTGCGACGACGGCCGGGTCGACGTCCTGCGCAACGACGACGGCGAGTCCGTCTACCGTGCGTGCCGGAGCCAGGCCCACCACCACCATCTCGTCTGCCGCCACTGCGGGACCACGGTCGAGGTCGCAGGACCCGATGTGGAGCGATGGGCCGAGGTGGTCGGAGCCGAGCACGGCTTCACCCAGATCACCCACACCGTCGAGGTCTTCGGCACCTGTGCCTCGTGCACGGCGGCCATGAGCGACTGACGCCGGCGCAGCCGCCGTCAGCGCGATCGCCGCTGCGCGCAGACTCCGCTGCGGCACCATTGCGGTGTCATTGCGGAGTCATACCGAAGTCGCCGCGGCGTCACTGCGAGGCACCGACACAGGGCACTACAGGCCACTACGGAAGGAGATGCCGTGCCGTTCAGTCATGACATGGTGTACTCGCTGGCCACCGTGGTCGACTTGATCAACACCTCGCCCGAGGCCGGCGACCGCGACGGGCTGGCCGACCTCGCGGACCTGGAGGCATTCGTACGGCTCCGCCAGGTGAGCGGGGTGGCGGCCCTGACCCCGCGGGACCTCGCCGAGGTGGTGGAGCTCCGGCAGGCCTTCCACGCCGTCTTCACGGCGCCGGACCGCACGACGGCGATCTCCCGGCTCAACACGCTGCTCGGCCGCACGCGGATCACGCCGAGCCTCACCGAGCACGACGGCTTCCCGCTGCACGTCCACTACTTCGCGCCCGGCGCCTCGGTCGCCGAGCACCTGGCCGCCGACTGCGGCGTGGCCCTCGCCCACGTGCTGGTCGAGGACGAGTGGGAGCGGCTGCGCACCTGCGCGGCGCCCGACTGCTCCCACGTGTTCGTCGACGAGTCGCGCAACCGGTCCCGGGTCTACTGCGACAGCCGCACGTGCGGCAACCGCATCCACGTCGCCGCCTACCGGGCGCGCAGGCGAGCCTGAGCGCGAAGGCCGCCCCGGGCCCGCGCCCTGTCCTCCTCCGGCTTACGGTCCTCCCGGTCCTTCCAGCACTCCCGGTCCTTCCAGCAGGCGGTCAGACCGCGTTCGGGACGGCCCCGCCGTACCTTCTGTCGCGCTTCGCGTAGATATCGCAGGCCTCCCACAGGTCCCGGCGGTCGAAGTCGGGCCACAACTGGTTGAGGAAGACCATCTCGGCGTAGGCCGACTGCCACAACATGAAGTTCGAGGTCCGCTGCTCGCCCGACGAGCGGAGGAAGAGGTCGACCTCGGGGATCTCGGGCTCGTCGAGATACCGGGCGAAGATCTTCTCCGACACCTTGGCGGGCTTGACCTTGCCCGCGGCGATGTCCTGCGCGAGCTTCACGGCCGCGTCGACGATCTCGGCCCGGCCGCCGTAGTTGACGCAGAACTGCAGGGTCAGCGTGGAGTTGCCCACGGTCCTCCGCTCGGCGTCCTCGAGCTCCTTGATCACGCTCTTCCACAGACGCCCCGGACGCCCGGCCCACCGGACCCGGACCCCCATCTCGTCCAACTGGTCACGCCGGCGGCGGATCACGTCGCGGTTGAAGCCCATGAGGAAGCGGACCTCGTCGGGCGAGCGCTTCCAGTTCTCCGTGGAGAAGGCGTACGTCGACAGATAGGGGATGCCCATCTCGATCGCGCCCTCGATGACGTCGAACAGCGACGCCTCTCCCATCTTGTGACCCTCTGTCCTCGGCAACCCCCGGGCCTTGGCCCAGCGGCCGTTGCCGTCCATGACGATCGCGACATGGCGCGGCACGAGGTCACGCGGGATGGGAGGCGGAGTGGCGCCCGACGGATGCGGAGCAGGAGGACGGACCATGTCATGAGCGTATTGGGTGCCCGACGGTCCTCATGCGCGGGAGATGTGCGGATCCTGTGCTGATTCCCACACTTCCCGCGTGCCCCACTTCGCACCGGCCCGCACGCCGCCCGGCTGGTCCGCCTGGTCTCTCTCCACGTGCTTGAGGGACCGGATGCCGTGTTCCAGGTGCCATTGGAGGTAGGCGGCGACCAGGCCGCTGCACTCGGCGCGGTTGCGGGGCTCGGACGCGTCCGCCGCCTGCCAGTCGCCGCGCAGCAGCGCGATCATCAGCGCGATCGTCTCAGCCGAGGGCACGGCCGCGCCCGCGGGACGGCACGCGCCGCACACCACCCCGCCCGCCACGATCGCGAACGCACGGACGGCCTCCGCCCCGCACCGGGCGCACTCCGACAGCGCGGGGGCGTACCCGGCGACCGCCAGCGAACGGAGGAAATAGGCGTCGAGCACCAGCCGGGCCTCGTGCCCGCCCTCGACGAGCGTGCGCAGCCCGCCCACGAGCAGCAGGAACTGGCGCAGCGCCGGCTCCTTCTCCCCCACGGTCAGCCGGTCGGCCGTCTCCAGCATCGCGGTTCCTGCGGTGTAACGGGGGTAGTCAGAGACGAGAGCCTCGCCGTACGGACGGAGGGTCTCGACCTGGTTGATCACATCGAGCGACCTGCCCGTGTGCAGTTGCAGATCGACGTGAGAGAACGGCTCGAGCCTCGCGCCGAATCGGGACATCGTCTTGCGCACGCCTTTGGCGACGCCCCGGACCTTGCCCGTCCGCTTGGTGAGGATCGTGATGATGCGGTCGGCCTCACCCAGCTTCTGGGTCCGCAGCACGACGCCTTCATCCCGGTAGAGACTCACACGGCAATCGTAGGAGAGCGAGGGGGTTTACGGGCGTTCACCGTCCGGTAAGGCCCTTCCACAGAGCAGAAATGGTGAAATTTCGGTAAGGATCCGAAGAGGATGACCGGGTGAAAAGCCTTGTCAAGCTGGACATCAGGTGTACATCCGGTAAACCTGGAACGCAACGGCTTCACCGAAAGGTCACTAAGCTTTGACCTCCGGCGGACTCCCCCGCGCCGGACAAGCCGCCTTCGGCCTGATCCCCCGCCATGTGAAAGGGTGCCATGACCCGCGTGGTCCTGCTGGGCTCGCCGCCCGGCCCGATCGGTTCTCCCCTGCCAGGCGGCCGGCCTGTCCGCGCCACCGACCTCTCGCTGGCGTCCCAGCCCGGAGCGCCCACGGTGTACGGCAGGCTGCTGGAACAGCTCACCTCGCTGGACCCGCAACCGACGACGATCGCCCGGCCCGACGACGCGCCGGCGTACCGCGAACACGCGGGGCAGGTCGTGGAGAGCCGGGATCTGGCAGGGGACCTGCGCGCGCTGGCGGACGTGGCCGAGGGCGCCGCGGAGAACCTGCTGATCATGCCGGCGGACTCTCTCGCCCACGACGAGCTGATCTATCAGCTGACCAAGGCCAAGCGCGCCGCCATCGCCATGATCGCCCATGATCCCGACGCCGACGACGAGTCATCCGGCGATGCCCGTCCTGAGATCGGCGGCGGGTCCCTGGAGGGCCTGCCGATGCGCACGCGCGTCGGCCTGGGCCGGGTCATATCCGTCGGCTCGGCCTACCACGCCGTCACCCGGCCGAACGCGGCGCTGCTCGGCCCGCTGCACCTTCACCAGCGGCACACCGCGCTCCTCGCCGAGACCGCCCGCGAGCTCGCCGACCTGGCCCACCTGTTCGGGCCCGAGGACGACGTCACCGAACTGATCGTGCTGGGCCTGGTCAGGAAGGGCGTCTCCGTCGGCCTCTACGAGCGGGCCGGCGAGTTCTACTCCCGCGTCCGCGACCAGCGGGAGGCCGACGAGGCGCAGATGGCGATGGCCGGCTACGACGAGGACCGGGTCCGCCTCGACAACGCGGTCAAGGGCGCCGACGGCTTCTTCACCACGTTCTTCGTCAGCACCTACTCCCGGTTCATCGCCCGGTGGGCGGCCCGCAGGGGGATGACGCCCAACCAGGTCACGCTGATCTCGATCGCTCTCGGGTTGTTGTCGGCGGGCGCCTTCGCCACCGGCACCCGATGGGGCGCGGTCGCCGGGGCGGTGCTGATCTACTTCGCGTTCGTCTTCGACTGCGTCGACGGCCAGGTCGCCAGATACGCCCGGAAGTTCGGCGTCCTCGGCGCGTGGCTGGACGCCACCTTCGACCGGTTCAAGGAGTACGCCGTCTTCGTCGGCCTGGCGGCCGGGGCCACCGTGTCGGGCGAGTTCGGCGACGGCGAGGGCGTGTGGACGCTGGCGCTGATCGCGCTCGCCCTGCAGTCCGGACGGCACCTGCTGGACTTCTCCTTCGGCGCGGCGAACCGGCGCAAGCCTCCCGCACCGCTGCCCACCCTCGACCTGACGGTCGCCGACGACGTCAACCTGCGCGAGGAACTCGACCGGCGCAAGGCCGTCAAGCGCGGCGGCGTCAGCGGCCTGCTCAAGTTCTGGACCGACGCCGGCCGGTTCCGGTCCGTGCACTGGGCCAGAAAGATGATCGTGTTCCCCATCGGCGAGCGCTTCGCCGCCATCGCGATCACCGCCGCCCTCTTCGATCCCCGTGTCACCTTCCTCACGTTGCTCGTCTGGGGCGGCGTGGCGGCCACCTACACCCTCACCGGACGTCTCCTGAGGTCTCTCGCATGATCACCCAGCCGCGTGTTCCCGCCGTCGCAGCCGCCGATCCCGAGGAGGAGCAGCGCCGCGTGCAGACCCAGCGGCTGCTCGCCTACCGCGACGACGGCCCCCTCGTCAGCGTGCTCAGGGGACGCATCGGCCCCGGTCTGCCTCCGATCCCGGCGATCCTCGTGGCGTTGGCCGCCATCGTGGCGCTCGCCGTCACGGGGACGCTGAGCGACGGGCCGATCCTGCTCGTCCCCGTGCTGGCGCTCGTCGTCCTGGTCGTGCCGACCGGAACGCGCGACCATCTGGGCCGGTTCGACTGGCTGGCCCCGCCGCTGATCCGCGCGGCCGAGTTCGTCACGATCATCCTGCTCGGGGTGGCCGAGGACACGCCCAAGTGGCTGCTCTTCGTGCTCATCTACATCGTGGGCTACCACACCTACGACACCGTCTACCGGACCCGGCAGGGCATCTGGCCCCCGGCCTGGGTCTTCATGGCGGGGCTCGGCTGGGAGGTCCGCCTGCTGATCCTCGGCGTGGGCGCGGCCACGGGCCTGCTCACGGTCGTGGCCGCGATCCTGACCGCGTACCTCCTCGTGCTGTTCTCGGTCGAGAGCGTGGTCAGCTGGGTCCGTCTCGACAAGGCCTCCGCGCAGGCCAGGGCCGAGCAGGACCTCGAGCAGTCACCCGAGGAAGCGGCGGAGGAGCTCACCGGCCGAGCCGACCGCAACTGACCGGGCGAGCCCCGAGTCCGAAGAGGAGAGATGACTGTGGAAGAGCGCTTGCCCGTCGTAGGAGTGGTACTCGCGGGAGGCATCGGGCAGCGCGTCGGCCTGCGCACGCCCAAGCAACTGCTGAAGATCGCCGGGAAGCCGATCCTGGAGCACACGCTCGCCCTGTTCGACGGCGCGCCCGAGATCGACGAGATCCTCGTCGTCATGGCTCCGGGCCACACCGCCGAGGCCGAGAAGATGGTCGCCCGCCTCGACAAGGGCGGCACGGTCATCGAGGGCGGCGCCAGCCGTACGGAGTCGACCTGGCGGGCCTTACAGGCGCTCGGCGAGCGCGAGTGCAACGTCCTGCTGCACGACGCCGTGCGGCCGCTGCTCGAGCAGCGGATCGTCACCGAGTGCGTCCGCGCGCTGGAGACCTACTCCGGGGTCGACGTCGCGATCCCGAGCGCCGACACGGTGGTGGTGGCGGAGCCGACGGAGGAGGGCGAGGTCATCCGGGAGATCCCGGACCGGGCGTTCCTCCGGCGCGGCCAGACGCCGCAGTGCTTCCGGCTGTCGGTGATCCGCGAGGCCTACCAGCGGGCGTTCGCCGACCCGGAGTTCCTGCTCCACCCGCCGACGGACGACTGCGGCGTGATGCTGAGGTACCTGCCGGACGAGCCGATCGCCATCGTGCCCGGCAGCGAGCACAACATGAAGGTGACCCACCCGCTCGACGTCTACCTGGCCGACAAGCTCTTCCAGCTGGGCAGCGCCGGAGCGCCGGCCGCCTCGCCGGAGGCGCTGCGCGCCGGGCTCGCCGGCAAGACGGTGGTCGTGTTCGGGGGCAGCTCCGGCATCGGCGCCGACGTCGCCGCACTCGCCCGTGATCACGGCGCGAGCGTCCACTGCTTCTCCCGCACGCTGAACGGCGTACGCGTCGAGGACGCGGCGTCGGTCGAGGCGGCGTTCGAGAAGGTGGGCGAGCCGATCGACTACGTCGTGAACACGGCGGGCGTGCTGCACACCGGCAGGCTCGCCGAGCTCGACGACGCGACGGTCACCGAGGCGATGAACATCAACTACCTCGGTCCGATCAACGTGGCGCGCGCCGCCATCCGCTACCTCAGCGCGAGCCACGGTCAGCTGCTGCTCTACACCTCCTCCTCCTACACGCGGGGACGGGCGACCTACAGCCTGTACTCCTCGGCCAAGGCCGCCGTGGTCAACCTGACCCAGGCCCTGGCAGACGAGTGGACCGAGTTCGGCGTGCGCGTCAACTGCATCAACCCCGAGCGGACCAGCACTCCCATGCGCCTGCGCGCGTTCGGCGAGGAGCCGGAAGGCACCCTGCTGACGTCGCGGGCCGTCGCGGAGACCTCCCTCGACGTGCTGGTCTCCGATCTCACAGGTCAGGTAATCGACGTCCGGATCCGCAGATAAGGGCCTTAATGCAAGCAAGCTCGTGGCGCGGCCGCGCAACCTCCGCCGCGTTGTTCCTCTCCTACCCGCTGCTCATGGTCACCGCGCTGTGGCCACTGCCCTGGGCGTTCGTCGTCGTCGCGGTCGTCTCCTACCTCGCCGACAACCAGACTCCGCGGGTCGCGCCCGCGCTCAACGAAATCCTGAGCAAGGTGCACCTAGGGGTCACCCTCCGCTTCGTGCTCCGGGAGACCGCGACCCTCCTGCTGGCGGGTCGGGTCCTGGGAGCCGACTCCCCGTGGTTCATCGCGCTCGCGGCCGGGATGTTCCTGCTGCACGGTGCGCGTTCGGTGCAGACGACGCTCGCGTTCTACCTCAACCGCTGGGTCAACGTGCTGCCGGCCGTCACCCGCAACGTGGACCTGACGGCCCTGCGGATCCCGCCGCCGCCCCCCGCGGCGCTCGTCAGCTACAAGGGCGCACGGCTGCTCTACCTGGACATCCTCCCCGTGGGCGGTGCCGCCGTCGGTCTCGCGGCCGGCGTCTCCTGGCTCGGCGTCGCGGGCGCGGCGCTCGCGCTCGCGGGCTGCGCCGGGTCCATCGTGGCCCTGCTCCCCCACTTCAGGCGGGCAGCGGTGCTGCGCGACCGCGACCGGGTGATCGCCCACGTGGACGAGCAGGTCCGCGCGTACGACCCTGAGGTGGCTCTCTACTTCTCCGGGTCGCTCGACTCGGCGTACCAGGCCTCGATGTGGCTGAACACGCTGGCCCGCATCGACCGCCGGGCCGTCATCGTCCTGCGTGAGCGCGGCATGGTCGACAAGCTCGGCCCGACGACGCTGCCGGTCATCTGCATCCCCTCCGGCACCGACCTGATGAACTTCCGCGGCCTCGACTCCGTCCGGGTGACGCTGTTCGCCTCCAACGTCGGCAAGAACATCCACATGTTGCGCCTTCCCGGTCACCGCAGTGTGTTCATCGGGCACGGCGACAGCGACAAGGAGGCCTCGTTCAACCCGTTCACCAAGGTGTACGACAAGGTCTGGGTGGCCGGGCAGGCGGGCCGCGACCGCTACATCAAGGCGAACGTCGGCGTGCGCGACGAGGACGTCGACGAGGTCGGCCGCCCGCAGCTCGCCGGGATCTCCACCACCCGTCCCGGCGGGTCGCAGCAGACCGTCCTGTACGCCCCCACCTGGGAGGGCTGGCAGGACGACCTGTTCCACACCTCGATCATCACGATGGGCCCCAAGATCGTGAAGAGGCTGCTGAAGTCCGGCGTCAGGGTGATCTACAAGCCCCACCCGCTGACCGGGCACCGCGACCCGGCCGCCGGCGCGGCACACAAGAAGATCATGTCGCTGCTGAACTCGGCCGGCGGGAACCACAGCACCGTGACGGGCCCGGAGCCTCACCTCTACGAGTGCTTCAACGAGGCCGACCTGCTGATCAGCGACATCTCCAGCGTGGTGGCCGACTTCCTCGCCAGCGGCAAGCCGTACGTCGTCACCAACGTCGCCGGGCGCCCCGAGGAGGAGTTCAAGGAGCGCTACCCCAGCGCGGACGCCGCGTACCTGCTGGGGCCCAACCTGCGCGAGCTGCCTGAGATCATCGCGGAACTCGACAGGCCCGAGGACACCATGGCCGGGGCGCGGCGCAAGCTGAAGACCCACCTGCTCGGCCCGGACCAGCCGGACGCGATGACCCGTTTCAACGCGGCCGTCAACGCCCTGTACGACCAGGCGTCCGCGCAGACCGCCGAAAGGGCCGCCGCGCTGGCCCCGAGCCAGGTCTCGAACCAGAAGTAGGACCAGGCCTCGAACCAGCCGTAGATCGGAACCGAGCCAGGCGCCGGGGTGGAGCCCACCCCGGCGTCTGGCGTGTTCATCGCACCGTGGACTCGGGTGGCGCATCGCACCGCGGCCTCTGGCGTGTTCATCGCACCGTGGACTCGGGTGGCGCTCAGGAGGCGCGGGCCTCAAACAGCGCCCAGACGACCTTGCCCCCACCGCCGCCTGCGCTGATTTCACCGTTTCCGCTGCCGCCGCCGTTTCCGCCGATGAGGATCCATCCCCAGGTGGTGGTCAGCGCCTCGACCAGGTGCAGGCCCCGCCCGGTCTCGGACAGGTCGCCGCCCGCGGCCGGAGCCGGGACGCGCTCACTCGAGTCACGGACGGCACAGCCGATATGAAACCGGTGGTTCACCAGCCGGAGCTGGATGGGCGGTCCGGCCGAGATATCGGCGCGTGCGTGCCTGAGGGCGTTGGTGACCAGCTCGGAGACCACGAGTTGCGCGTCGTCGATGAGGCACGGAAAGCCCCACTGGTTCAGCGTCGTGGCGGTGAAGTCACGGGCGGCTGCCGCGGAGGTCACCCTCCCCTGAAGGGTGCACGTGGCCGACAGCGGAACCGGAGACGGGACGGGCAGGTCGGCGACGTCGTCCCGTTCGAACATCGAGGTCAACCATGGAGGCGCCGCCGCGGCTCCAGGGCCTGCCAGGTCTGCGGTCATCGCCAATCCCTCAGGTCGTCACCCACTACATGATGTGATTAACCCTGTCGCGCTGTATCTTGCCCTGTACCTTGCGTGTGCAAGCGCGTGTGCACGTGCAAATGTTGCCAGTCGGCGATTTTCCCCTGCGGCGGCCGAAACCCCTCGCCCCCGGCCTGCACGGTCACGGTGAGTGACGGGTGATGCCGACTCCGCTACGGGTTCGGACGCCGGTTTCCGTGCAGATTTCAGGTGCTGGTTTTCAGGTGCTGGTTTCAGGCGCCGATTTCAGTACCGGTATCAGAGCCGGTCTAAGTGCCGGCTTCGGGTGCCGGATCCCCGTCGGCGAGGGCGGTGAAGAACTCCTGGCAGGTGGCGGTGAACGCGCTCGCCCTGGCGGTCGGCCGGACTCCGCGAACGGAGGCCAGCACGACGTCGAGCGGCGGCACGTCGTCCCGGATCGGCACGCAGACCACCTGACCACCGTCGTAGGTCTGGTCGGTCATGGCCCGCTGGTTGAGTATCGAGTAGCCGTGCCCGCCCGCCACCAGCGACCGCGCCGTCTCGTAACTCGAGGTGCGGAACCGCACCCGCGGCTCGGCCGCGTACAGCGCGCGGAAGTAGTCGCGGCTGCGTGGCAGATCGAGCAGGATCATGGGCTCGGACGCAAGGTCGGCGAGCGACACCGCGTCAGCTCTGGCGAGCGGATGCCCCGGCGCCAGCAGCACGCACGGCTTGGCCTGGGTCAGCGGCTGGACGTCGAGGTCCAGAGCGAGATCGATCGCGTAGACCAGAGCCACCTCGCACCGCCCGTCGAGCAGGGCGCTCTCCATCGCGGAGACCTCCCCCTCCGCGACGGTGACCCGCACCCCCGGGTGTCGCGCGGAGAACTCCCGCAACAGCCGTGACAGATAGAAGGGCGCGAGCGTCGTGACGCATCCGATGGCGAGCTCGCCCGTCAGCGAGCCCGCCAGCCCTCGGGCGGACGCGGCCAGCGCCGCCGCGTGGGAGAGGAACTCACGCGCCTCGACGAGGAACCGCTCACCTGAACGGGTCAGCGACAGGCCTCTGGCGTGATGGCGGATCAGCAGCTGCACGCCGAGCTCACGCTCGACCTGGGCGATGGCGGCGGAGATCGCCGACTGCGCCACCATCAGTTCCCTGCTGGCAGCGGTCATGCTGCCGAGCTCGGCCGCCGTTACGAAGTAACGCAGCTGGACGAGGGTGAAATTGACGTCCGCCACGCAACCCATTGTGACCGCCGCGCTCCTTCCCGACTCCGGAACCCCCAGGTGCGCGGCCACGAATTGCCTGAACCGTTCCAGCCCTTGATCAGGTGTTTTCCCGTTGGTACACCTTCGTGCCGATCGTGAACCCGGCGGCGACGAACACCAGCGTCACCAGGACTCCCCACAACACCGTGGGTGACGTGTAGGAACCGGCGAACAACGCTCGTAGCGCCTCGACGGCGTAGCGGAACGGGGTGAACCTGGACACCACGTCGAGCCACGTCGGGGCGAGGGACATGGGGAGCAGGGCGCCGGAGAGCAACATCAGCGGGATCACCAACGTCGACATGACGGGGGCGAACAGCTCCATCCTGATCGTCAGCGCCACCGCGTACGACAGGGCCGCCATCCCGATGGAGAGCACGGTGATCAGCAGCAGCCCGAGGAGGACGCCCACCGGTCCCGCGCGCATCCCGAACGCGTAGCCCAGCACGATGATCCCGGCCGCCTGCACCAGCAGGACGGCGCTGTCCTTGAGCACCCGGCCGAACAGCAGCGTCGAACGCGCGGTGGGCGTGACCCGCAGGCGTTCGAGGACTCCGAACCGCTGGTCGAAGACGATGCCGAACCCGACGAGCCCGGAGCTCATCAGGCCGAGCTGGACGAGGAGGCCGGGCACCAGGGTGTCCCAGGATCCGACACCGCTGCGCGAGAACAGCGGGCCGAAGATCACCAGGTAGAACAGCGGCTGAACGGCGCCGAAGACGATCGCGAACTTGTTCGTGAAGGAGGTGCGCAGGTAGTAGCCCGTGAGGGCGGCGAGGGCGGTCACGCGGCGGCTCCCTCGCGAAGCTCATGGCCCGTGACCGCGAGGAAGACCTCGTCGAGCGTGCCCGCGTCGTGGACGGCCTTGAGCTCGGACGGCGTGCCCGACGCCACGATCCGCCCATGGTCGATGATGAGGATCCGGTCGCACAGGGCGTCGGCCTCCTCCAGGTAGTGCGTGGTGAGGAAGACCGTCATCCCGGACTCCTCGCGGAGCCTGCGGACGTGGCCCCAGAGGTTCGTGCGGCTCTGCGGGTCGAGCCCGGTGGTCGGCTCGTCCAGGAAGAGCAGCTCCGGCCGGTGGAGCAGGCCCATGGCGATGTCCACCCGCCGCTTCTGACCGCCGGACAGCTGGCCGGCCGGCCGCTTCTCGCAACCGGCCAGGTCGAGCTCCTCCAGCAGCCCCGCGACCCGCTCGCGGGCCTCTGTCCGGCTCAGGCCGTACAGGCGGGCCTGGAGCACAAGCTCCTCCCCCACCTCGGAGAACGGGCCGACGGTGCCGCCCTGGGCGACGTAGCCGATCCGCCGCCGGACCCCGGCGGGATCGGCGAACAGGTCGCGCCCGGCCACGGTCGCGGTGCCCGACGCGGGGCGCAGCAGGGTGGTGAGCATGCGGAGCGTGGTCGTCTTGCCGGCGCCGTTGGGGCCGACGAAGCCGACGATCTCTCCCTTGGAGACGTCGATGTCGACGCCGCGGACCGCCTCCACGGCGCCGAACGATCTGGTGAGCCCTCTGACATGAATCATGTTTCTTAGATTAACACCAATTTTGGTGTCACTGAAAAATTGCTCTGCCCACTAGAATCGGCCGTATGGGTGCTGGCGAAGAGGGACTGCGGGAACGGAAGAAGCGGGAGACGCGCCAGAGGATCGCCGACATCGCGATGGGCCTCTTCCTGCAGCGCGGGTTCGACAACGTCACCGTCGCCGAGGTCGCCAGGACCGCCGACGTGTCCGTGAACACCGTCTTCAACTACTTCCCGACGAAGGAGGACCTGTTCCTCGATCGCAGCGACGAGGTCGAGAGCCTGCCGAGGAAGGTCATCGAGGGGCGCCGGCCCGGCGAGACGGCCGTCCAGGCGCTGCGGCGCGACTTCTTCGACGCCCTCGACACCGGCGACTGGCGCTACGGGATGCACGAGGGCAGCGACCTGTTCGCGCGCCGCGTCCGGGAGAGCCCGTCCCTGTCCGCGCGCCTCACCCTGCTGGACTACAGGAGGGAGGAGCAGTTCGCGAAGGCGCTCGCCGACGCGACGGACGCCGACCCGGACGACCTCACGCCGTGGCTGGTGGCAAGCCAGATGAACGCGGCGCTCCGCACCCTGATCCGGCGCTTCACGATGCGCCAGATGGCCGGCGAGGACACCGGCAGGATCCTCGAGGACATCCGACTGGACGCTGAACTGGCGTTCGACCTGCTGGAGGACGGCGTGGGCGACTACGCCCTGCGCCAGGCCGAGAAGGCCGGGACGACGGGCGACGAGGTCGCCTCGGATCGGGTCCAGACCTGAAGATCACGGGGACACGGGCCTGGGGGACGCATGCGATAGCCGTGTCGGGGGTGAAGCCCGGTATACAGGTCCACGTGAAGTTGGACGAGCTGGATCGCACCATCATCCGGGCCCTGGTCGAGGATGCCCGTGCTACATATGCCGAAATAGGCGCTCAAGTTGGATTGTCCGCTCCAGCGGTCAAGCGACGGGTCGACCGGCTGGTCGCCACCGGCGCGATCACGGGATTCAGCGCGAGGATCGCGCCGTCGGCGCTCGGCTGGACGACCGAGGCCTACGTCGAATTGTTCTGCCGAGGCAAGACCTCCCCCGCCGAGATCGCCGCGGCCGCCGCTCGGCACCCCGAGGTCATCTCAGCCTGCACGGTGACCGGTGAGGCCGACGCCCTGCTGCACATCCGGGCGACCGATGTGCGGGATGTGGAACGCATCATCGAGCGCCTCGCGGCCGAGCCGTTCGTCGTGCGGACCAAGAGCGCCATCGTGCTCTCCCGGCTGGTTAACGGATCACCGCAAACGGGCTGAAGGACGCAATCAATCCACGCCAAGGCGCAACGCGCACCGATTGGCCTGGTCTTTCGTCGTTCTTACGCTAAGGGGACCGTTGACCGGTTTTCCGCATGGAGTGCCTGAATGACCACACCCTTGGCCGTGGCCACGAGTAGTGAACGAGCCGGTACGGCCCGGCACTACCTGATGTGCCGCCCCGAGTTCTTCGCCGTCTCGTACGCCATCAACCCGTGGATGGACCCGCTGGCGGGGGCCGACACGGCCACTGCCGTACGGCAGTGGGAGGGGCTCCGGGACGCCTACGAGAGCCTGGGCCACACGGTCGACCTGATCGACCCGATCCCCGGCTTGCCCGACATGGTGTTCGCCGCGAACGGGGCGCTGGTCGTCGACGGGCGCGTCTACGGTGCACGGTTCACCCACCCGGAGCGGGCGGCGGAAGGGCCCGCCTACCTGCGGTGGTTCACCGACCGCGGCTACGAGGCGCTGGAGGCGTCGTTCACCAACGAGGGTGAGGGCGACTACCTGACGCTCGACGAGATGATCCTCGCCGGCACCGGCTTCCGCACCGACGTGGCCGCCCACATGGAGGCCCAGGAGTTCCTCGGTCGCCCGGTCGTCACGCTGCGGCTGGTCGACCCGCGGTTCTACCACCTCGACACGGCGCTGTTCCCGCTCGACGGGCGCAACGTGGCCTACTACCCCGAGGCGTTCTCCGCGGGCAGCCGGCGGGTGCTCGAGCGGCTGTTCCCCGACGCCGTCATCGCCGAGGCCGCCGACGCGGAGGTCCTCGGTCTCAACGCGGTCAGCGACGGACGGCACGTCGTCATCAACTCCGAGGCGAAGAACCTGTCGGTGGAGCTGGAGAACCGGGGCTACGAGGTCGTCCCCGTCGACCTGAGCGAGCTGCGCAAGGCCGGCGGCGGCCCGAAGTGCTGCACCCTGGAGATCCGCCGATGAGCACCCCGACGAACGTGCCCATGAGCACCGAGGACCTCATCCGGCTCGGCGAGAGCCGCAGCGCGCACAACTACCACCCGCTGCCCGTGGTTCTCCGGTCGGCGGAGGGCGCCTGGGTGACCGACGTCGAGGGCAAGCGCTACCTCGACTGCCTCGCCGGCTACTCGTCGCTGAACTTCGGCCACGGCAACCCGGCGATCATCGCCGCCGCCCGCGACCAGCTCGACCGGTTGACGCTCACCAGCCGCGCGTTCCTGCACGACCAGTTCGCGACGTTCGTCTCCGGCCTTGCCGACCTGTGCGGCAAGGACATGGTTCTGCCCATGAACACCGGCGCCGAGGCCGTGGAGACCGCGATCAAGGTCGCCCGCAAGTGGGGCTACGAGGTCAAGGGCGTGCCCGCCGACCAGGCGAACATCATCGTCATGGAGGACAACTTCCACGGGCGTACGACCACGATCGTCGGCTTCTCCACCGACCCGGACGCGCGGGGCGGTTTCGGCCCGTTCACGCCCGGCTTCCGGATCGTGAAGTACGGCTCGGCCGAGGCGATCAGGGAGGCCGTCGACGAGAACACGGTGGCCGTCCTCGTCGAGCCGATCCAGGGTGAGGCGGGCGTGCTCGTGCCGCCGGACGGCTATCTGACGGCGGTCCAGGAGATCTGCTCGGACAACAACGTCCTGTTCATCGCCGACGAGATCCAGTCGGGCCTCGGCCGCACGGGCGACACCTTCGCCTGCGACCACGAAGGGGTCGTCCCGGACATGTACGTCCTCGGGAAGGCCCTGGGCGGCGGCGTCGTCCCCGTCTCGGCCGTGGCGGCGAACGCCGACATCCTGGGGGTGCTCAAGCCGGGCCAGCACGGCTCGACGTTCGGCGGCAACCCCCTGGCGTGCGCGGTCGGCAACGCCGTCATCTCGTTGCTCGGCACGGGCGAGTATCAGACCAGGGCCCGCGAGCTCGGCGCGTTCCTCCACGCGAGGCTCCGCGAGCTGACCGTCCCGGGTGAGGACGGGGTCGCGCCAGTCGTCGCCGTCCGCGGTCGCGGCCTGTGGGCGGGCGTCGACATCGACCCCTCGCTCGCCACCGGCCGTGAGGTCAGTGAGGCGCTCATGCGCCGGGGTGTGCTGGCCAAGGACACCCACGGCTCCACGATCCGGCTCGCTCCGCCCATCGTCGTCACGGAAGAGGACCTCGGCTGGGCGGTCGACCAGCTCGCCGCGGTGCTGCGCGAGTTCGCGAGTCGCTAACCGAGTCGCACGCTCGCTGTATCGCAGTGCAGACCGCATCGCGGCGCCCGCTGGACCGACGACGTTCCGGCGGGCGCCGTTGCGCGTCCCTGGGGCCAAGTGAGCCCGCTGAACCCGCACTGCTGAACCCGCACTGCCTGGCCGTCGCGATCTGACCGGGCACGGGAGCCGACGACCGTCCGACCTCGAGAGGGTCGATCAGCGGCCGTCGGCCGGTGGGCGAGGGGCGGCGGCCATCGACGAAGCACGTTTCGGCGGCGGCCGCCGCGATGATCGTTTGCGCGATGGTCCTTTCTCGACGGTCCTTTCATGGCGCGTTCGGTTTCTTTCCGCCGGTTGATGCGGTGGTCTGGGCGTCGCCTGTGGTGGCGTCCCGGGTGGAGGGTGTCCTTCGGCCGCCGTAGTTGGGTCGGCCGGTGTAGCTGAAGGCCCAGCGGTCTTTGCCGGTTTGCCGGCGTTGGTAGTGGTGGGGGCGGCGGTAGCGGTCGCGGTTGTGGAACTGACAGGCGGG